>NZ_JBFZSO010000003.1:0-500025 GCF_041099235.1 Morganella morganii
TTTAACCGTGAAGCCCTGGCGATAGAAATTGATCTGAATATCCCGGCCCAACGCGTTGTCCGGGTATTGGACAGAATAGTTGCAACACGCGGATACCCGGTGAAAATGCGGATGGATAATGGTCCGGAGCTTATATCACTGACACTGGCACACTGGGCGGAAGAGCATGGGGTAATACTGGAATTTATTAAACCGACTCAGAATGCCTTTATTGAACGTTTTAACCGGACATACCGGACTGAAATACTGGATTTTTATCTGTTCCGGACACTGAATGAAGTACGGGAAATCACAGAATGCTGGCTGAGGGAATATAACCGGGAGCGTCCACATGAATTCCTGAATAATCTGACACCGGAAGAATACCGGTTATTAGCTGAAAATAACGAAATCTCAAAAAGTGTGTGGAACTGAAACGGGTGTGCTTACATTATCTGCTGGTCTCCCGAAAGGGAGAAACCTATAGCAACACCGCGCTCATATACCCATTTATCTGAATTTTCAGAAATGAATCCGTTACCGCTTTCCGTCCTGACTGATGAATTACTTAATATTATTGACGATGAAAGCCGCTAAGCGGCTTTTTGATATTAATCTTTACTGATAAAACTCCACATCCTGCAATGTATTCAATTCCTGCTCAATACGTTCGCGGCTGCGGAGTAATACACTGATAATCTGGTTATTTTTTTCATCATTACTGCGGAATGTCGGGACGGAGACACTGATGGCGGCGATAATCTTATTGCGCTGACGTAATGAAACGGCATAGCAGCGGGTTTCTTCGTTTATTTCCCGGTTGTCAGTGGCGTAATGATTTAATTTGACCTCTTCCAGCTGCTGACGTAATTCCGCAATGGTGGTGATACTGTATTTTGTCAGCGGGGTAAAGCCGTCAGGATATAAGCGGAGAATATCGTCATCGCTGTAATGACATATCATCGCTTTACCTAATGCGGAATAAACCGCCGGTAAGCGGGTGCCGATATTGGAGACTAACTGAACTTTCTGGACAGACTGCACTTTATCGATATACAACACATCCGGGCCATCTAATATACCCATCTGGCACACTTCGTTGCACTCGTTGACAATATTATTCATCTCGCGGTGCACCATTTTCAGCCAGTACGATTTTTCAAAGAAAGAACGGGAAAGAATGGAGCAGGCGATACCCAGAAAATAAAGCTGGGTGTTTTCGTCATAATTAATATAACGGCGTTCTGCCAGAGTTTTCAGAATCGGGTAGAGCGTGCCTTTTAAGATACCGGTTTTTCCGGCCAGCTGCGTGAGGGAAATCCCGGTGTTTTCTGCCGCCAGAACACTGAGTACTTCTAACACCCGTATTGTCGGCATATGCTCCGTTGACATCAATTCACCTCCCTGACAGTTTATGCCGTTATTCTAGGTACAAAGCCCCGCTAAGTAAATCATGTCCGGATGTCCGTTTGTGACATTGCCTGCCGGTGTCACGGCAATCCGCTTTATTGTTCCCGTAATGTGCTGTTCCTCACAGATAAATAATAAATAACCGCAATCCGGATCGGGTTTTTCCGCAGATATAGTTTTCAACCGCAATTAAAACAGCCTGTTAGCCTGTTTTTTCAGCAAATGTACAAAATTTGACTCACTCTGATTTTCATGATTACTTACCGGTGTTTTTATTTATTAACGAGGTTTGTATATATGAACAATGTGGGTATGGAAAGCCGTTACATCACGCCGGCTGTAACAATTTTTGATGACAAAGGCCGGATTGATACCGAACAAAACCAGCAGGTGTATGACTCTCTGAAGGGGCATGTCTCCGGATTTGTCGTCATGGGCAGTACCGGCGAGTTTTTTTCACTGGATATGGAAAGCTCAAAAACACTGATCAGGTTATGCGGCAGTTATGACAAAGGGGGAATGAAAGTGTATGCCGGGACCAGCCGCCCGGATGTGAATGAGTCCGCCGCGCTGGCGAACTATGCTCATGAGCAGGGTGTGGACGGGGTCATGATTATCAGCCCGTACTATTTCCCGCTGGATGATGAGGGCGTTTACCGGTTTTACAGCGCGGTCGCGGAAAAAACGTCAGCCAATATTTTTATCTATAACTTCCCGGAGCGTACCGGTTACTCGGTGTCACCGGAGGTGTGTCTGCGTCTGGCGGATCGCTATCCGAATATTATCGGGCTGAAAGATACGATCCCCGATACATTACATACGTCGCAGATTATTCAGACGGTAAAAAAAGAGATCCCGCATTTTGAGGTTTATGCCGGTTATGACAATAACTTCGCCCATGTTGTGCTGGCGGGGGGAAATGGCTGTATCGGCGGGTTATCCAATATTGTGCCTGAGTTCTTCGCTTCCTGGATGGAGGCATTTGCACAGGGTGATATGGCTGCTGTAGCTGCACATCAGCGCAAAGTGGATCAGCTGATGGCCGTTTACGGCGTGCACTCACCGTTTATCCCGACCTTTAAAAAAGCATTACAGATGCGGGGCATTATTCAGTCAGACTACTGTACAGCGCCATTCAGCAGCCTGAATGCGGAGCAGACTGAACAGCTGATGCAGATACTGGCGGATGCTGAAACAGCACGCTGATTTTTCCTGATTATAACGACAGAACATCTTACCGACAGGGAATATTATCATGGCGACTATCACAGCTTATGACAATCCTGCTTTAAATTCCGCGATTCAGAAATCGTGGAAGCGTTTAGTACCCCTGATGTTTATTTTGTATTTTGTGGCATTTATTGATCGCGTGAATGTGGGCTTTGCGAAAGATGCCATGCAACTGGATATCGGACTATCCGATTCCGCCTTTGCACTGGGGGCGGGGATTTTCTTCGCCGCTTATGCACTGTTCGGGATCCCGGCAAACCTGATCCTCAATAAAATCGGCGCACAAAAGTGGCTGAGTATTACAACGGTTATCTGGGGTGTGTTATCCGCAATGACCGGGTTCGTGACCAACGAGACGCAATTTATTGTGCTGCGTTTCCTGCTGGGACTGGGCGAGGCGGGTTTTTATCCGGGAATTTTATTACTGGCCTCCATCTATTTCCCGAATAAAGTCCGCGGCTCGGTGATTGGTATTTTTGTTCTCGGTGTACCGCTGGCGCTGACACTCGGTTCGCCGTTATCCGGTGCACTGCTGGAATTACACGGCTGGATGGGGCGTCCGGGCTGGTTCTGGATGTTTGTGATTGAAGGTTTACCGGCGGTTGTTATCGGGATCTTCGCCTTTTTCTGGCTGGATGACAGCCCGGAGAAAGCCCGCTTCCTGACAGCGGAAGAGAAGAAAGCCCTGACAGAGCAACTGGCCAGTGAGAATGCGAAAACAGAAACCACGTCAGTGTTGTCCGCGCTGAAAAATATCAAGGTCTGGCATCTGGCACTTATCTACGGCACCATCCAGATCTCGGTCTACGGGCTGATGTTTTTCCTGCCGTCGCAGGTGGCTTCCCTGATGGGACAAAGTCTCGGGTTTAAAGCATCTCTGGTGGCAGCTATTCCGTGGGCATGCTCGGCGTTCGGTGTGTATTACATCCCGCGCCTGGCAGATAAAAATCCGTCCCGCCGTGTGGCTATTTCCGTGATGTGTATGCTGGCAGCGGCAGTTGGTCTGGCATTATCCGCCTTTGCCAGTCCGGTCTTTGCGATCGCCGCGCTGTGTCTCAGTGCCGTCGGTTTCCTGTCGGTACAGCCGGTGTTCTGGACATTCCCGCCGCAGTTACTGAGCGGTCCTGCGCTGGCTGCCGGCATCGGGTTCTGTACCACCATGGGGGCATTCTGTTCTTTCCTCGCACCGATCATCCGTGTGGAAATGGATAAACTGATGAACAGCAATACGGCGGGGATTATCACACTCGCGGTGATCACTGTCGGCTGTGCACTCCTGATTGCCTTACTGAAAAAGAACACACAAAAATAATCCTGATTCATTGTCGTCATTTTGGCGGCAATAACCGGAAGGTGAGTTATGCAAAAGATATTACGTATTGATGAAACTGATAATTTAATCGTGGCACTGAAGGACTTGTATGCCGGTGAGGTATATCAGTGGGGTGATGAATCAATCACTCTGGTTACGGATGTGAAAGCCAAACACAAGTTTGCCCTGGAAGATGTGCCGGAAGGCGGCATTGTCTCCATGTACGGAACTTCAGTGGGAAAAGCGACAAAGCCGATTGCCCGCGGGGAAGTGATTACCGTGGATAATATCCGCCATTATGCCGCCCCGGTATCACTGGAGGAGAGCGGAGATTATGAATGGCAGATCCCGGATGTATCAGCCTGGAAGGACCGGACATTTAAAGGTTATGTCCGTGATGATGGGCGGGTCGGTACGGCAAATTACTGGCTGATTTTCCCGCTGGTGTTCTGTGAAAACCGCAATGTCACCAAACTGACGGATGCGCTGAATGAGGCGCTGGGTTACACCAATAACAGCCTGAAAAGTTTCGCCCTGGATTTGACCGCCGGTGAACAGGTGCAGACCACAAAACCTAAGCTGTTTCCGCATATTGAGGGTGTGCGCTGTATTACGGTGACCAGCGGCTGCGGTGGTGCCACTTCTGACAGTAAAACCATGTGTGATGTACTGGCAGCGTATGCGGATCACCCGAATGTGATTGGCATTACTGTGTTCAGCCTGGGATGTGAAAAAGCGCAGCGCAAGATGTTCAAAGAGTCGCTGGCGGCACGTAATCCGGCGTTTGATAAACCGGCGCTCTATTTCCGGCAGCAGGAATGGAACAGCGAAGAAGAGATGATGCAGACGGCGCTGAAGCAAACCTATGAGTGCATGAAGGCGGTGAAACCTCAGAGCCGTACGGATGTGCCGCTGTCCTATCTTAAGCTTGGGGTGAAGTGCGGGGCGTCTGACGGGTTCTCGGGTATTTCCGGCAATCCGGCGATGGGGCTGGTATCTGACTGGCTGGTGACACTCGGCGGCGCTTCCGGTCTGGCTGAATTCCCGGAGCTGTGTGGTGCGGAAGGGGATATGGTAAAGCGCTGCATCCGTTTTGAGGATAAAAAGAAATTCCTCGATCTGATGGGACAGTATGAGAAAACCGCGAACTTCTTTAATACCACTATCGCGGATAACCCGAGTCCCGGAAATATTGCTGATGGATTAATTACCGATGCGATTAAATCAACCGGCGCGGCAAAAAAAGGCGGGAAATCGCCAATCAGTGCTGTGTGTGATTATGCGGAACCGATGCCGGACAGCGGACTGTCTCTGGTCTGCACACCGGGAAATGATGTGGATGCGGTGACCGGACTGGTGGCAGCCGGGTGTAACGTCGTTATTTTCTCCACGGGGCTGGGAACACCGACAGGAAACCCTATCGTACCGGTCGTCAAGATTTCCACCAACAGCGCCATCGCACAGCGTCTGTCAGACATGATTGACTACGACTGCGGGCCGGTGATAGACGGTGTACCATTACCGGAAATCAGCAAAGGGCTGTTTGAGCGCGTGATTGAAACGGCGGGCGGGGAATACAAGGTGAAAGCAGACCGTCTGGAGCAGTTCGATTTTCTGCTGTGGAAACGGTCACTGGATTTATAAAAACCCAGCTACATTGGTAAATCATAACCACCCGTGATGCGGGTGGTTATGATCAAAAAAGCCCCGGAACTAAAACCTCCCGCCTTCCGTCTGAAAATGGTTCGCTGATGATTCCCGACTCTTCCATTTCCTCAACGATTCTGGCTGCACGATTGTAACCAATGCGGAATTCCCGCTGAATGCCGGATATCGAAACCAGTTGTGTTTCTGTGACAAACTGAACAGCCCTGTCAAACAGGGGATCTAAATCACAGGTGTTCTGTACAACTGTTTTTCCGGTATTAAGATAGCTGACATCCCCCCATTTTTTGCAGTAATCAACGGCATTATGTATATCACTGTCGCTGATATACGCTCCCTGAATGCGCTGAGGCTCTGCGGAATCAGCGGTGATAAGTAACATATCACCATCTCCGGATAATATTTCAGCACCATGTTGCCCGATAATAAAATGAGAGTCCGCTTTGGAAGTCACTGTCATTGCAATGCGGGCAGGGATATGAAATTTAAGTTGCTGGTTTATTTTTGTCGGCAGCGGGCTGCGTGTTGTGAGCAATAAATGAATACCGGTCATTCCTCCCTGTTGCAGCAGAGGTAAAATTAAATCTTCAATATTGCTGTGATCATTAATCAGCTGAACAGCATTCTCGATACAGATAACAATCGCCGGTTTATGACTCAGACGGGGATGTTCCGCCATACAGTCTTCCGGTCGCCAAAATGGATCCGGAATCGGTCTTCCGAATGATTCTGCTATAGCAATTTTTTCATTATAACGCCGGAGATCAGGGGCATTTATTACGGAGAATTGTTTGCGTCGTATTTCTGCTTCTGTGGTCAGAAAATGAAGGGCTTCTGCTATTTCAGTGCTGTCAGACAGAACAGGTAAAAGTAAATGCGGCGTATCACGGTAAAGGCTGAGTTCAGGATGGTGGGCATCACACAGCACCAGCCGGACATTCGCAGGAGATGTCCTGTACAGCAGACTCAGTATCAGGGAGTGCATCAGCATGGATTTACCGGAGCCGGTTGTTCCGGCGATCAGCAGATGTGGTAATTGTGTTAAATCCAGACTGACTGGTTCGCCGGTTATATTTTCGCCCGCCATCATCGAAAGTTGCGGCAGTGATTTATCTTCTGTCCATTTAGTAAAACAGTGGCTGAAGGAGACGATTTTCCGGAATTCATTTTTTACAAGCAATCCTATGTACGGTGTTCCGGGGATAAAATCAATCATCCGGATTTCAGTTACATTCAGAGAGCGGCATAATTCAGGAATGAGGGCGGAAATTTGTGAACTGCGTATTCCGGCGGAAGGTGCCAGCCGAAAGAGTGTAAACATCGATCCTTCTGAATAATCCATCACTGCCGATTTAAGACGATATTTTAATAAGCAGGATGCGATTAGTGCTGCGGTCTTTTCTGCAACAGCCGGTGATTGTGTCACTGTTTATCCTTAATCAGAGAGAGTATTCACTTACAGTCATCGTTCCATCCTTTTTGGGGAAAGGCAAGACACTATATCTGAGAGAATAATTAAGATAAAAATGGCACTATCGTGTAATGATATATCGCTATATATCCGGAAGATATACAATAAAACGATATACGGAGATATAAAAAACGGGGAATATTCCCCGTTTTTTATTGCTGCGCGTTGTTATCAGATATCGTTATCAGACATAAAACTTCATCGATTTTTTGCCGAGGCAGAAACTGATAAACAGGCCGAGAGCACAGAGGAACAGAATATAGTAGGCGATAAACATCGGGTTAACGTGTTCGGCAATGACCGGTACAGTGAAGGTGGTCAGCCCGGCGAACAGAGCGTTACCGATGTTATAGGAGAACCCGATACCGCTTAAGCGGATATTGGCCGGGAACAGTTTGATGATAATAATCGGTACACAGGCAACCAGACCCAGGAACAGGGCGGCCAGGGAATATAAGAAGCCGATAGTGGTGTGGTCACCGCTGCCGAGGGAATTAAAGAAGGCGTAACTGGCGGCGGCGAGCAGGATGCTGTATATCACAACGGTTTTGCGGATGCCGAGTTTGTCGGACACAATCCCCGCGATAATACTGCCGGCCATGTTCATGACGGTGGCGAGGATAGCAATTTTACTGACAAATTCCGGGTCGATTTTAAAGATATCGGATTTCATCAGGTTTGGGGCCAGGACAACCAGAACCACACCGGTGGTCAGCAGCCAGGTGGCAAGAATAGAGATCATAGTGGCCGGTTTGTAGCTCTTTAATACTTCTTTGATCGGCATATCAATCAGTTCTTTGCGTTTTTTCATTTCCAGGAATACCGGTGTTTCACGCAGATAGCGGCGTAAATATACGGCAATCAGGCCTAAAACTCCGCCGCAGATAAACGGATAACGCCATGCGAAACTTAAGATCTGGTCATTGCTGAAGTTGGTGTAAATAAGGTAAGCCGCGAAATGGCCGATAACCACGCCGAATGTCAGGCCACTGGCAATCATACTGTTCGCCAGGCCGATGCGGTTCTGCGGGACATGCTCGGTGACAAAGACGTGTGCGCTCGGCACTTCTCCGCCTAATGCGATACCCTGCAACAGACGCATAATCAGCAGTAAGACCGGTGCGGCATAGCCAATCTGCTCATAGGTTGGCAGCAGGCCGATCAGCAGGGTCGGGATCGCCATCAGGAACAGGGAGAGCATAAACATTTTCTTGCGGCCAATCAGGTCGCCGAAATGTGCCATGATCACGCCGCTGAGCGGGCGGACAAAATAAGCGACCGCGTAGGTCAGATAGGTCATGATGCTCGAAAGCAGCGGTGAGTCACTCGGGAAGAAGAGTGTCTGCAAAAAGGGTGCGAAGGTGAGGAATACGATAAAGTCGTAAAATTCCAGCGCACCACCCAAAGACGCAAGAGTCAGCGTTTTTCCGTCCTGTAGCTTTAAGCGATTAGACATGCCATTAACCTTACTTATTAAACATGCGTGAAAATGAAATAATCGTGAATACTAGCACGATACTATCGGTCAGTGAGATATTTCTGAAAAGTTAATTATACTAATGATTTATATCCATTTTTATCGTGTGGTTACCCTGAGAAGTAATATATCTCCGGCTAATTTACGGAAATATAAGCAAAGTAATGTTTGAGTATCCTGATTACTATCAGGACGGAACAGAGAAAATACCGGAGAGTGATAAATCATAGTGATGAATAATTATTCGTTATAAATGTGGTGAATGGTTTGTGTGCAGCAGGCAGGATGTGGCAATAAATCGGTGACACCAATCAGTAACGCCACGCCGGTAACAGCAAACCGAAACAAATAAATGAACAAAACCCGCTGATCCGTAATATATCAGCGGGTTTTTTGTTGCTAACCACACGTTGTTTCAGCGTGACAGCCGGAGATCAGTCAGTGACAGTCTCGCTGGCGATTTCACTTGCTGTTTCGTCACCACCGTCCGGTTTGTAATTGGTGTTCGTGATTTGGCTCAGTGTACCGGCTGAGTCAAAGACCAGTGTCAGCGTTTCCTGTTTCACCGGCTCATGGCCCGGTTCACGGCGGAAGACATAGTACCAGGTCTGTGTTCCGAACGGGTCACGTAACATCGGAGTACCGAGTGTATAGGCGACTTGCTGTTGGGTCATTCCTTTCTGGATCTTCGCCACGTCTGCCGGTGTCAGGTAGTTACCCTGGTTGATATCCGGGCGGTAAACGACACGCTCCAGAGTGGAACAACCGGCAGTTAACAGCAACAAAGATGTCGTTGCGGCAATCAGCAATTTACAACGCATGGTGATTTCATTCCTTTAGGATTCTTTGTGACGATGATAATCGACAATAATCAAATTGAAAACCTTTACATTTTTCTATGACCGCAGGATCGCATAAAAGTTAGATGAAATCAGCTTGTTTGTCATGCTGCCAGCAATTCTTTTGCGCTGGCAAGGGTATTTTTGGTGACGGCGGCACCGGCTAGTAACCGGGCCAGTTCCTGTACCCGTGCTTTTTTATCCAGCAACTGCATAGCGGTTTCGGTTTCAGTGCCGTTGGTGTGCTTGCTGACAAAGTAGTGCTGATGTCCGCAACCCGCAACCTGCGGCAGGTGAGTCACACACATGACCTGCGTGGATTCGCCCAGCTCACGCAGCAGTTTTCCGACGATAGCCGCTGTCGGGCCGCTGATCCCCACATCCACTTCGTCGAAAATCAGTGCCGGAGTATCCATTTTCTTCGCGGTGATCACCTGAATTGCCAGCGCAATACGGGATAACTCCCCGCCGGATGCCACTTTCGCCAGTGCCTGATGAGGCTGTCCCGGGTTGGTGGTGACATTAAATTCAACTCTGCTTGCGCCATCCATATTCAGTTGTTCCGGAGTAAAAATTACATCAGCGGTAAAGCGGCCGTGCGGCATCGATAAATGGTGCATACTCTGTGTGATCAGCTCACTCAGTTCAGCGGCGTAGTGCTCTCTGACCATATGTAACTGCTGTGCAATCGTCAGCGCCTGCTGATAATACTGTTCCGCTTCACGGCTCAGTTCTTCGCTGTGCTGTTCACTTTCCTGCTGCATCTGCTGCTCTTCCTGTAACTGTGCATACAGAACATATAATTCTTCCGGCGTGGTGTGGTGTTTACGGCTCAGGCTGATGTAACGGGAGATTCGTTGCTCGAGTTCATACAGCCGGTTCGGATCGAGATCCACCCGGTTACTGTAGTGACGCAGTTCATTGCTGACTTCATCCACCTGAATGGCGGCTTCTTCCAGCATGTTCAGTAACGGGGACAGGCTTTCATCCAGGGAGATCAGTTCGCTGAGTTCATGACGGGCATGATTGAGCATACTGATGATGTTGTTTTCATCATTTTCACTGAGAATATTTAACGTGCCCTGACTCAGGCTAAGAAACTGACCGGCATTCGCCAGGAGTTTATATTCTGCATCAATATCCGGAAATTCCCCTTCACGGGGTTCAAATTCACCGAGTTCTTTCAGGTGATAATCAACCAGCTGCTGACGGGCTTCACGTTCCAGTGCCTGTTGCTGATAGAGCGCCAGTGCCTGACAGGCGTTGTGCCATTGCTGCCATGCTTTTTTCATTTCACCGAGCAGTAAGCCCTGGTTGGCATAGGTATCCAGCAGGATTTTCTGATGGCTGCTTTCCAGCAGATGCTGATGGGCATGCTGCCCGTGGATTTGGATCAGCAGTGTGCCCAGTTCACGCAGTTGTGACAGTGGTACGGCTGTGCCGTTGATAAAACCACGGGAACGTCCGTCGCTGTTGATAGTGCGGCGCAGCAGGCATTCCTGGTTATCATCCAGCTGATGTTCCTCCAGCCAGAGACGGGCGGCAGGGGTATCTTTCAGGGAGAAGCGGGCGCAGATATCAGCGCGGTTAGCGCCGGGGCGCACCATATTGGCATCCGCGCGGTTGCCGAGGCACAATCCAAGTGCATCAATCGCAATGGATTTACCGGCACCGGTTTCGCCGGTAATAGCTGACATACCGGCGCGGAAATCGATCTCTAACTCGCGGACAATAGCAAACTGACTGATGGTGAGCTGGGTTAACATGCCGCCTCTCCTGTGGATATACACATACCTGTTTTTTCATACAGTATAATCGGGATTTGTATCCGGTAAAGAGGCGGAATGAAAAAAATCAGAACATTTTTTTAGACCAGCCGAGTTTTGTGCTTAACGTATTGAAATAGTTATAATCAATCGGATGTATGAGATCGAGTGTTTTGCTGCTGCGTTTGATCCTGACCACGTCCCCTTCCTGTATCGGCAGCGCTATCTGACTGTCACAGCTGACTTCATAATCAATATTGGTCTGCGGGAATTTCAGGGTGATAGTACTGTGGCTGCTGATCACCAGCGGCCGTGAGGAGAGGGTGTGCGGGAACATCGGTACCAGGGCGATAGCGTCAAGATTGGGTGTCAGGATCGGCCCGCCTGCGGAAAGCGAATAGGCGGTGGAGCCGGTCGGGGTGGTGATGATCAGGCCGTCAGAACGCTGGGAAAAAGCAAAGCGCTCATCAATATAGACTTCAAAATCAATCATGTGTGCGACTTTCCCGGGGTGCAGTACCACTTCGTTGAGTGCGGTGCTGCGGCGCAGTTTGCCGTTGGGGCTGAGTACCCCGGCATCCAGCAGAAACCGTTTTTCGACGTGATATTCCCCGGTAAGCACGCGGTCAAGCTGCTGGAGTGCGTTATCCGGCGCGAGATCAGTCAGAAAACCGAGGTTTCCCCGGTTTACGCCGATCACATCCGCGCCATAGCGGGAGAGCACACGGGCGGCACCGAGCATATTGCCGTCCCCGCCGATCACGATCACCAGGTCGGCCTGCTGCCCGATATCCGGCAGCGTGCCGGTGACGGCATCAGTCAGCCGCATTTCAGCGGCAACATCACTTTCCACAATCACACGCAGACCTTTTTTCAGCAGCCAGTGATAGAGCAGTTCGTGTGTTGCCAGCGCTTCAGGATGGCGCGGATGGCCGACAATTCCGATACAGCGGAACGATTTGTTTTTTGCGGTATTGTCCGTCAGCATGTGCGTTTTAGCCTCACTTAATCGCCATTCCCTTGAATCTCTGAGTTTGATCCCCATAATAAACAAGAATCAGGATTATTGCGAAATACGCGGAGATTTTATGAGTAGTCACGAACAAAAAACGCACGAAGAACCTGTTGCAGATGCAGCGGAGACCCTGAACACGGCAGCAGAGCAGCCGGAAACGGAACAGGCGGATGCTGCCGCAGCGGCGCAGGCCCGTATCGCGGAGCTGGAGCATGAACTGGAAGAGTCCCGTAAAACAGAACGTGAAGCGATGCTGCGCGCCAAAGCGGAGATTGAAAACAACCGCCGCCGTATGGAACAGGATGTTGAAAAAGCCCATAAGTTTGCATTAGAACGTTTTTCTAATGAATTATTACCTGTGATTGATAACCTGGAGCGCGCACTGAGTGCGGTGAATCCGGAAGATGAAACACAGAAAAGTATGCTGGAAGGGCTGGAACTGACGCTGAAATCCTTCCTGGATGCCGTGAAAAAATTCGGTATTGAAGTTGTTGAAGAAACAAAAGTACCGTTCAATCCGGATGTGCACCAGGCCATCAGTATGGTGGATGCTGCTGATCATGAGTCCAATCATGTGGTGAACGTGATGCAGAAAGGCTACACCTTAAACGGCCGCCTGCTGCGTCCGGCGATGGTGATGGTCTCCAAATAAGGATCGTTTCACACGCAACGGAATGCCGCCGCAAGGGCGGCATTTTTGTTTCGGTATTATGCGCCGGGCTGAAGTTCTGCCGGGATCACCGGCTGCCAGTCGACAGGAGCCTGGTCGCGCTCTGTCAGTATCGCATTGGTTTTTGAGAAGTGGCCGCAGCCCAGGAAGCCACGGTGTGCTGACAGCGGTGACGGGTGCGGTGCTTTCAGTATCACATGCTTTTGCTGATCAATGTACTGGCCTTTCCGCTGGGCATGTGCGCCCCAGAGCAGGAAAATCACACCTTCACAATGGGCATTGACAGCCGCAATCACATTATCGGTAAAGGTTTCCCAGCCCAGTTTGGCGTGTGAGTGTGCCTGGCCGCGTTCAACCGTCAGCACAGTGTTAAGCAGTAACACCCCCTGTTGCGCCCAGCTGACGAGGCAGCCGTGATTTGGCCGCGTAAATCCCGGGATATCCGCTTCCAGTTCTTTATACATATTCACGAGCGACGGTGGCGGCTGAATGCCCGGCAGCACAGAGAAAGAGAGGCCGTGAGCCTGATTCGGTCCGTGGTACGGATCCTGTCCCAGAATCACTACCCGCACATCAGACAGCTCCGTATAACGGAATGCGTTGAAGACATCTTTCTGTGGCGGATAAATGGTCTTACCAATTTCTCGTTCGTGAGCGACAACACGGAGAGTTTCAATGAAATAGGGCTGGGTTTTCTCATGGCCGATGACATCATGCCAGGTCAGTGATGCAGACATCGTGTCGTTATCCTTCATTTATTACAAGAGTTGCATTCAGCTTACCTGACTTATCCGTTGTTAGGAAATAAGAAGGGATTTTTTTGCGGGCCCGGTTCTGATAACCACAACGGCAGGGCGAAAATGGCTGATTTTTTACAAAAAAACCTGAAAATGATAAAAATGAAATATTGATTTAAAACAGGCTTTTATCATGGCGGTTAAAAATTGATATGATTTTTATTGATATATATCAAAGAATCACCCCTGTATTCTTGGTATATAAGATGCAGAGACATTGGTTAGACCAATATTCCAAGTTAAATGACAATCAATAAATTGATAACGAATCACCCGGAGGTCATCATGGTTACTGGTATTCAAATTACTAAATCCGAAAATGCTGCACTGGTTAACTCTTTCTGGCTGCTGGATGACAGCAAAGACGAAGTTCGCTGCATCTGTGCAAAAGAACAATATGCAGACGGTGATGTTGTTTCCCGTGCCGCATTAGGTCCTTTCGAGTACCGCGAAGTGAATTTACAGGTTCAGCCTACCGTCCGTGTTGAGGGTGGTCAGCACCTGAACGTGAACGTTCTGCGTCGTGAAACTCTGGAAGATGCAGTTAACCATCCGGAAAAATATCCGCAGTTAACTATCCGTGTTTCCGGTTATGCAGTGCGTTTCAACTCACTGACTCCTGAACAGCAGCGCGACGTTATTGCCCGTACTTTTACTGCCAGCCTGTAATCGTTCCGGCAACAGTCCTTGTTCCGAAAACCACGCTCCGGCGTGGTTTTTTTATGTCTGGCGGATAAGGATGTCGGTAACTCACTGATAAAAAATGATATTGTTACGGTGTGATGAATAGCGTTAAGTGAAGCCTTCTGTATCCGGGGAGGTATACTTATGTTGATCGAACACTATTTTTCACAGTTACTGGCTTTCTCATCCACGCCGCATTGTCAGTCACTTTTGCAGCGGCAGCATTTAACCGCAGCGGATTTATTACTGCCGCCACCCGCCGGGATCCGGCAGGATGGTTTTCCCGATGATATTACCCTGGCCCGGTTGTGTTCTGACAGTTATCAGCCCGGCAGCGGTGATATCGATGGTGTCAGCCGTTCTGATGCACAGACGCTGGCCTCGCTTTCGCTTACGAAAGAGCAGTTAAGCAGCCCGTCCGGCCTGCAGAGTATGATTTATCATTACCGCGATACCGGTATTCTGGCGTTTGCGGGCAGTAATGATATGTCAGATATGATAACCAATATCCGCCAGGGGCGCGGATTACCGGCCCGGCAGTATCAGGAGGCGGTGTCGCTGGCAGCACATCTGTTGTCGCAATCCGTTTGCCCGTGGTTGTTTGTCGGGCATTCTCTCGGCGGCGGACTGGCCTCATTTTGTGCGGTGGTACTTCAGCAGCCGGCGGTGATATTCAATGCGGCGGGGCTGGCAGAAAACACACTGGCGGAAGAGGGCGTTTCTCTGGTGACGGCGCGCGCGCGCGGGGCAGAACTTATCCGTCATTATGTGCTGGAGCATGACTGGCTCACGCATATCCAGGACGGGCTGGATCTTCCGAAAGCACTGGGGCAGCGGATAGCGCTGAATTATTATCCGCCGCAGCATGCGCATTCCGTTTTGCAGAAACTGGTTCTCGGCGTGAAGGCACATACCCTGTCGCAGGTGGTTACCGCGATGGAACAGATGGATGAAACCCGAGAGTAAGCATAAAAAAACGGACTGTGACAGTCCGTTTTCTTTTATCAGAGAGAAGGATTTCCGTTTATTCCTGTGGCTCAGCGGCCGCAGGAGTTTGTCCCGTGTGATCTGCGCCTGGTTTGCGTCGTTTTCCGATATTTTTACTGACGCGGTGACGGATTTTGGTTTTTTTCTTCTTCTCAGTTTCAGCGGCCTTCTGCTCCTTGCGCTTGGCGAGCACTTTTTTCGACGGCTTGTGCGTCGCTTTCTCCGATGGTGCACGGGTTTTCGGCCGTAACTCATCAATCACGCGCATTTTAACCGGCTCTTCAATATAACGGATGATTTTGCCGAGCAGCGGCTGGTCGTGGGATTCCACCAGTGAAATAGCCACCCCTTTACGTCCGGCACGGGCGGTGCGCCCGATACGGTGCAGATAGACATCCGCAGTGCGCGGCAGGTCAAAGTTAAAGACGTGGCTGATATCTTCGATGTCGATCCCGCGGGAGGCCACATCGGTAGCGATAAGCACAGTGGCACGGCCGTCAGTCATACGGCTGATGGCTTCGTTGCGTTTCGCCTGAACCATCTCACCCTCAAGATAGCAGGAGACAATATCCTGTGTGCGCAGCCAGTCAGACAGTTCACGCACGCGCTCACGTTTGCGGACAAACACCACCGTTTTGGTGACATCCGGTTGTTTCAGCAAATGTGCGAGCAGGGCTTTCTTGTGATCCAGGTCATCGGCACGCAGGTAGAATTGCTGGATTTTTTTGCGTTCACGGCGTGACGGGTCAGCTTCGATCTCAACCGGCTCCTTCAGGATCCGTTTGGCGAAATCACGGATAGCCTGGCCTTCGAGGGTGGCGGAGAACAGCATGGTCTGTGTGCGCCAGCGGGTTTCACCGGCGATGGTTTCGATATCGTTGGCAAAGCCCATGTCCAGCATGCGGTCGGCTTCGTCGAGGATCAGGATCTCAACCGCGCGGCAGTCAAAGTTCTCTTCTTTTATATACTGCAGCAGACGCCCGGTGGTCGCGACAACAATATCCTGGTTCTCACTGAACACTTCGGCGTGGTTCATATAAGCCACGCCGCCGGTGATGGTGGCAACATCGTGATGGGTGAACTGGCAGAATTCTCTGGCCTGATCCGCCACCTGCATAGCCAGTTCACGGGTCGGGGTCAGGATAAGCACGCGCGGCGGCCCGGATTTTTTACGCGGGAAGTCAGACAGGTGCTGAATGGCCGGCAGCAGATAAGCGGCGGTTTTGCCGGTGCCGGTCGGGGCTGAACCCAGAATATCACGATTATCCAGCGCAGCCGGAATAGTGGCTTCCTGGATGGCGGTCGGGCGCTCATAGCCCTTGGCATCCAGTGCGCGGATCAGTTCATCGTTCAGTTCAAGTTCAGAAAAAGTAGTTGCAGTCATTATATACCTCTGTTTGGACCGCTGATTATAAACGGCTTGGACAGGATCTTCATCAAAAATAGTTGTCAGCGTGCGGGACTTTCTTCTGCGGGCAGAAGTCCGTATCCTGTCGCCGGGTTTTCTTTATTTTAACAGACAAACAGTTCCGTGATGATGACAAACGAAAAACAACCACCGCGCCGCCGTGGTTTTGCCTGCAAACAATTTTTTGTGGCCCACGATCGCAGTGCCATGAAAGTCGGTACTGACGGGGTGCTGCTCGGCGGCTGGGCACCGTGCGAAAATGCCCGCCGTATTCTGGATATCGGTACCGGCAGCGGTCTGGTGGCGCTGATGCTGGCGCAGCGCTCATTGCCGGAGACACGGATTGATGCGGTGGATATTGATGCCGATGCCGCAGCGCAGGCCGCAGAAAATTTCCTCGCGTCACCGTGGGGAGAGCGGCTGCAGGTGTTTCATCAGGATATCGGTGAGTTTATCGGTGCCTGTCCGCAATCCCGTTATGATCTTATCGTCAGTAATCCGCCGTATTTCGCCCCGGCGGTCGCCTGCCGTGACAGTGCGCGGGAAACCGCCCGCTATACCACATCACTGGAACACCCGCAGCTGCTGCGGCATGCGGCACAGCTTATCACACCGGACGGTCTGTTCTGTGTGGTGCTGCCGTACACCACCGGACAGGATTTTATCGCCGCCGCCGGTGAGCAGAACTGGTTTCTGCACACACAGATTGCGGTGTCAGATAAACCGGAGACCCCTTTTCACCGGACATTAATCGCTTTATCGCGCCGTCCGGTCAGTGCGCTGCACAAAACGATGAGTATTAAAACGGAAGAAGGCAGTTACAGCACTGATTTCAAATCATTTATCACCGGTTTTTATCTGAAATACTGAACTGCGTCATTGTGGCAGTTACGACGGTACTTTTTTCAGTCAAAAGCCGATTTTACAGGATATTTACACTGTCCTGCGGCAATTTTCCGTGATTATCAGAGGGATTACCGCTGAAAACGTGGTAATCTGTAACGTTAATCGCCGGAAAAACAAGCTGCGGACAAGTACGCAGGATTTATCCGGAAAATATGCAGTGAGGATCACAAAAAGGATCCTTTTTTGTAATTTTTTTAAAAGAAAAATGAACTTCGCTATTTTAGCTGACTCAAAGTATCGCTTGCTCATGATGAAGTGAAGCGAAACAGGAAAGAGAATGGTGAAGCTGAGCTTCGGGAGATAACACTGCGAATGAGCGAGCAGTTAACGGATCAAATGCTGGTTGATCGGGTACAGAAAGGGGATCAGAAAGCCTTTAATATGCTGGTGGTACGTTATCAGCACAAGGTGGCGAGCCTGGTATCCCGTTATGTTCCGCAGAGTGATGTTCCGGATGTGGCGCAGGAGTCCTTTATTAAGGCGTACCGCGCAGTCGGGTCATTTCGCGGTGACAGTGCATTTTATACCTGGCTGTACCGTATTGCGGTCAATACAGCAAAGAATTACCTGGTTGCTCAGGGGCGCCGCCCGCCGTCCAGTGATGTGGATGCCGGAGATGCTGAGAATTTTGAATCCTCAGGGGCGTTAAAAGAAATTTCGAACCCTGAGAACTTAATGTTGTCTGAAGAATTAAGAGCGGTGGTTTTCCGCACGATCGATTCCTTACCTGAGGATTTGAAAACGGCGATTACATTGCGTGAGCTCGATGGTCTGAGCTATGAAGAAATAGCTGAGATTATGGATTGCCCGGTCGGCACGGTTCGTTCCCGTATCTTCCGCGCACGCGAAGCCATCGATAATAAAGTTCAGCCACTGATACAAAATCAGTGAGCACTTAAATCACACTGAAGGGAACGTAGGCATGCAAAAAGAGACACTTTCCGCACTGATGGACGGAGAAACTCTTGACAGTGAAGTGGTTACCGCACTGACACAGGATGCAGATCTGCAGGCAGAATGGGCCGGTTATCACCTTATCCGTGATACCATGCGCGGCGACCTGCCGGATGTTATGCATTTTGATATTGCGTCACGGGTAGCTGAAGCACTGGCGCAGGAGCCGGTTTATATCGCACCTCAGGCGATCCCTGAGTCTCAGCCTGAACCGAAAACATGGCGTGATTACGGATTTGTGGCAAAACTGCGCCCGTGGGCCAGTCAGTTAACACAAATCGGTATGGCAGCCTGTGTGTCACTGGCCGTGATTATCGGTGTTCAGCACTATAATACTGACGGCACAGAGAGCGTGGTTAACGGTGATGCATCCGCATTTAATACCGTACCGTTTATGGGCAGTGCCTCACCGGTCAGTCTGGATCTGAAAAACGGCGCCGGCCTTGCCCCGCAGACCCGTTTTGATCAGGCGCGCGGTGCACGTCTGAATGCGATTTTCCAGCAGTATGAACTGGATCGCCGTGTACACACGGATGGTCAGCCTGAAGTTAAACAGACAGCCACCCCGGAACAGGGTCGCGCGTCTTCACAACCACAGCAGTAGTAATGAAACGAATCTGGTTATCCGTTGCTTTTCTGACGGGCAGCCTGTTACTCGCAGCACCGGCCTCAGCACAACAAAGTGCTGAGGCGTTGCTGCAGAATATGGGTAACGCTTCCCGTACACTCAGTTATGAACTCTCTTTTATCACCATCTCCCCGAAAGGTATCACGCCGGTCCGTTACCGCTATGCGGTTATGGATGGTCAGCCTGTCGCCCAGATTATGCAGATGGACAGCTCCCGCCGGGAAATTGTCCAGCGTGGTCAGGAAATCAGCTACTATGAGCCGGGGCTGGATTCATTCAGTCTGAGCGGTAATCACATTGTTGATTATCTGCCGTCGATTATTTTCGCTGACTTCAATGCGCTGAAAGCCTATTACAATTTTATTGATGTCGGGCGGATCCACATCGGTGATCATCCGGGCCGGGTGGTGCGCATCACCTCAAAAGATAACTCCCGCTACAATTATATTGTGGTTGCAGATGAAGAGACCGGTCTGCCGTTACAGGTGGACCTGCTGGATCAGAATAATGTTTCACTTGAGCAGTTCCGCGTGGTTTCTGCTTCCGTGAATAACAGTAGTGTGACAGAGGCACTGAAAGCGGTGCAGTCTGTTACCATGCCGCCGGTACTGGCGATTCCGCAGCCGGAAAAGATCAAATTTGACTGGGATGTGATGCGTCTTCCTAACGGGTTTAAAGAAATGACCCGTAACCGCCGTCAGGTGGGGGAACAGGAATGGGTGGAGACGGTCATGTTCAGCGATGGTCTGTTTTCTTTTTCTGTGAATGTCGCCAAAGCGGTGAAGACAGCAGAAAATCAACAGACAATGCGCCAGGGTTCACGTACGCTGTACACCATACGTAAAGGTGATAATGAGATCACCGTCTTCGGCGAACTGCCTCCGGCGACGGCCCGGCAGATAGCTGACGGTGTGACATTCAGCGGAGGTTAATATGGTCAAAGAGTGGGCAACCGTGGTGCGCTGGCAGGACGGGCGCGCGGTCCTGCGTTACGGGTCATCTGCCGGATGCGGCAGTTGCAAAGCCCGGGCGGCATGCGGCTCTTATCTGCTGAATAAACTGGGGCCGGAAGCAGAGCATCAGCTTGAGATTCCGGTCAGTGAACCGCTGGTGACCGGTCAGAAAGTGGAAGTCGGGATCCCTGAAGGCAGCTTATTACGTTCGGCAATGCTGGTATATCTCACGCCGCTGCTGGGTTTGTTTGCCGGAGCGGGAGTGGTGCAGGCAGTGGCGGAAAGCCAGTCTTTGGTTCTTGCCGGCGGTATTCTGGGTGGCGCAGCCGGGTTCCTGCTGGCGCGAAAAATTGCCCGTCACTGGAGCGGTTCTGAGGATTATGAGCCGGTGATACTGCAAATCGGCCTGCCGCCGTCAGAACTCAGTATTGATATGTGTGAGTCCTGATTGATTCTGTTTTCTTCTCTGTAAAAAATGCCGGTCATGATTTGACCGGCATTTTTTTTACCGTGAGAATGTCGGTGATTCCTATATTTTTCTTATGCTGCTCAGGTAGCATGGAGAACTTCCGTATAAGAAAATATCACTGATTAGTGAGGGCAGTAATGCTGGTACAGACAGTAAAGGATTACCGTTTTTCAGGCAGACAAAAAATGGTTCAGGGGACCAGTGCAGGGAGCTCCGCCTCTCCCCGCGGGTTGGTTTTTCAGTTAACTGACCTGATGACTCAGCTTTCTGTTAATGTGCTGGATATCGGTTTTGGTACCGGAACATTAGGCCGGATGATCAAAGCAAATCCGGATACATTTTACTGGTCGGTTGATGGTGTGGATGGATTTGAACCGAACTGCTATAACCAGACATTATTTAATGATGATATTTACCGGAATGTCTGGCACGGACTGGCACAGGATATCCCGCAGGCGTTATTTGCCAAATATGATGTGATTTGTCTGCTGGATGTGATCGAACATCTGGACAGAGATACCGCTATTGGGCTGGTCAGATATATTCTGACTAATATGAATGACAACGCCCGCTTCTTTATCAGCACACCATTATGGTTTTATCCTCAGGATACCTTGCAGGAGGGTGATCTGGAAAAACACCTGATCGGTGTGCCGGTATCCTCCATGATGGCCATGCTGCCGCAGATGTATTCGGTGAATAATCCCCTTATTGGCGGGTTTATTTACGGCAAAGCCAGCCTGGATTATGCAGATATGTTCAGCCCGGTAACAAATCCCGCATTTTCTGAGGCGCAGGGGCGGGCTATCGCCCGTGCGATCAATTTTGACTGCACGCCGGGAAAAATCACCCGTCTGCAATATGAGTAAAAAATAACAGCCTGTCATTCAGGCTGTTATTGATCTTCCGCAGTGGTATGGCTTATTCTGCGGTGTCGTTTTCATCTTCACTGACCACAAACCACGGCGTGTACAGTGTGCGCCGCCGGTAATTTTTAGCAGTGATCACCTGATGCTCACGACCGAGCGGATCATAAAAGCGTGTGTCAGCGTACAGTTCCTGCCGGGCACTGTCATCACTGACATATTTCCAGTCATTGACAAAGTAAGGCTGATACGTCCGCACAGCATGCCCTTTATTATCATACTCTGTGCGGCCTGATACCGCCCAGCGGGCTGCTGCTTTCTCACTTTTCCGGTTTCCGGCCGCCAGTGAGCCGTTTTTATTACGGCGAAATGCATCACCATCCTCAAAACGGACAGATTGCTGTACTATCCGGCCAAAACCGTCACTGAAGGTAACTTGCTGACGAATTTGCTGCGTGTTTTTATCCGCCGGTTCGTCATCATAGCGATCGGTTGTCAGTGTCAGCACATGTGGCGGCAGTTTATCTGTACCGCTGTGCATCCAGCTATCTGCGGCATAGACAAAACACTGTGCAGCAGGCAGTTGTTTTTGCATATCCACCGCGTCCTGTACAGACGCCGGCAGAATCAGTGGTTTCTGACTGTAGCCGGTTTTCTGACCATTTTCCGTGCCGTAAAGACGACTGCTGATCACCCGGCCCAGCGCATCAGTCTGCACCTGACTGATATTGTCATTGGCATCGGTGATTTCGCAGACAGACAGGAAGCGCCAGTCATATTTTGCGGTTATCTCCAGCCCGTCAGCATCGCGGTGTTTAGTGATAACACAGTGATGTTTATCGCGGGTCAGATGACGTTCACCGACCAGCGGGTTATCGCGGACGGCAACCGGAAGCCGGAACTGTTCCGGTTCACCGAATGTGACATCACCGGAACGGGCAATCCAGAGTTTTTTATTCGTCTCTGTGCTGTCAGCAAACAGGTAATCAGACTGACGATAAGCGCCTTTTTCCAGATGAGCGGTCATATCCTCAGCAGCTCCCAGTGAAGCAATGATCGCATCATCAAACTCTGCGGTATCCGTGTAATACTGACGCGGCGGCCAGAACGGTGTGGTATTTGTCGGCGGCTTACCTGAATCATCATACCACCAGATTTGCTGCTGACCGGCAAAACACCGGGACAGACCGGAGCCGCCGTTAAGCAGCGTTTGCAGCGTTTCGGCGGTGAATCCCTGAGCAGGTGTATTTCTGCCGGTGTAAATATCATTACGCACGCGAAGCGGCAGACCGGTCTGCCAGAACTCACGGGCGGGTTCACCAATATGCGCCTGCGCAGTCCGTGTCAGTGCAATCACCAGTTGTAATTGCTGATCATCATAACCGGAATCAAACAGCGACGCAGGCAGCGTATCCGGCAGCGGGTTTTTCGCCGGCTTCGGACGGCGCGGATAATGAACGGTCGCTTTACGCAACGGATAACCATACTCATCGGCACTGAGCACAACGGATTGTGAACACTGCGGATCGGCGGCCATGCGTTCATAGTGATATTCACGGTTTTCGGATACGGAGGGCCAGAGCACCGGCATATCGGCATCCGGGGTAATCAGGCGGACGCTCAGACGCTGTTCACTGACACTGTACGGTAAGTCCTGCTGCGGACTGCCGTCTTTGCCGTATACCTCACTGCGCAACACCATCCCTTTCTGCGCGCGGCAGAGCCAGAATGCCTGTTTTTGCACCAGAGCGTCAGAACAGACAGATTCTTTATCACCGCTGCCGGTTGTCAGACGGGTCACAAAACCGGCAAAGGTACTTTTATCACCCTGCCAGTACTCATTTTTCAGTTGTGTATCGACAGGGGCATAACCGGTGGCATACCAGCTACGGGTCAGTACCGGCATCGTCAGGACTCCGCTGGTATCACGGGCGGCGGCGGTATCGGTATCCAGAACGTCCACACAGCCGAAGCCTCGGAATTCCCGCTCCCGGGCATCCCACACACCGTGGTGATAGCGGGCTTCGCTCACCAGTTTATTGCCGGTGATTTCGTCGGTAGTTTCTGTTTTCCATAACGTGTGCAGCGGGAAAGGCAGATATGAGACCGGCTCGCGGGCTTTATCATCCAGACGGAACTGTGCAGAACTGCGGTAATGCAGATTCTGTGACATCCCCATTTGGTTGTTGATCTGATTAAGAAGCCACGGTTTTTCGGTGGTCAGGTTCAGCAGATAATGACGCGGTGCGGTATGGGGAATCGTCAGCAGCAGGCTGGCGACACCCAATCCCTGCACATCTGCCGCCTGTAAGCGACTGGTATTATCATAACGGACACCGGCCGGCAGTTTCACGGTAACCGGTTTATCAAAACCGTTACCGCTGCGGTTACGGTAAATTTCAATATAATCACTATGGGCATACAGAATATCGGCAGTACCGCTGCCGTCAATATCGGCCAGAGAGACATAAGCCGCATTGAATTCCGTCTGCTTTTTGCTGAAGCCGTCAAGTGCCAGCGGCTGACCAAAGCGGCCGTGGCCCAGATTCGGCCAGCAAATCACACCGTCTGCACTGATCTGTACCAGATGTTGTTGTCCGGAGCCGAGCACATCACTGAAGGCAACCAGCGTGGCCGCATCACCATCCGGTGACGGCAGGACAATTTTTTCTGCCTGCGGAATATTTTTGGCGGATAACCAGCCGTCTTTGCTGCCCGGCCAGATGCGCACACTGCGCGGACCGATGAGCACGAGATCGGTGGCACCGATACCGTCGATATCCGTCATTTGTGCGGCGGAGTGACTGTACTCCAGCGGCAGGGCACTGAGCGGTGTAAAATGCAGCCACTGCGCCGGATTATCTGTCTGCTGACGGTATTGCCCGTGTACGCCGGGCTGTGTGACAACCCACTGCAGACGGCCATCACCGTCAAGATCGGTCAGCATCGCGCCTTCTTTCAGGGCGGGAATGTTATCGAGCCGCTGTGGTTTATCCCATATTACCGCGTTGACATCATCGCTTTTGCTGTCACGAACCGGTGCCCGGTAATACCATGCGCCGCTGTCCTGATACAGGATCCCGGAAATACCTTCGCCGTGCAGATCAAGATACTGCCACGGCTGCTGCGGATTGAGTTTACCCATCTCCGGCTGAGACCATTGCGGGGATGCAGGAATATCAAAGGTCTGCCAGCCGAAGGTCAGCGGCGGCAGGGACAGCACTTTGCCGTCATCCTCGAAGGCCATCTGCCGTGCAGCGGTCAGTGTGGTGATAAACGGGGTTTCCTGATACTCAAACAACAGGCGGGAGACCAGTGCCGGTACATCCTCACCTTCTGCTTTTTCAGCGAGCGTTTCCAGGCGGTGGAACATCAGTACCTGGCGGCACAGGCGGCGGGTACGCAGATCAAACCCGTAAGCATAGCCGGAGAACGGGTCCTGACGGCAGAGCCAGCCGGAACCGGCGTTAAACAGTGGTTTTTCTTCTGGCTTAATGGTGCGTTCGCCGTAGTCAAATACCAGCACAAACAGCCAGCCTGCTTTGGTGGCATCGTTGCCGTTAAAGCAGGGAAATGTGCGTCCGGCGGTGATATTACCGTAATGGACTTCACTGAGATAGCGCTGGCTGTGGCTGCCCGGATGATCGGTTTTTTCCCGGTCGCTGCAATTGATGTCATCTTCCGCACGGTAACGGTAATAAATCTGCTCACCGGTGGCGGAGACCGAGGCGTTCAGTAACCAGCGGGCGGTATTGCTGCCGTTACTGATACGGGCGGCGGATTCATAACCGAGCAGATGCACCTGACCGTCTGCAGCATACCACAGCCAGAAATCCGGCTCAGTGGTGCTGCCATCCGGCTGCCAGTATTCCAGACGGCTGAAATCACGTTCCGTCCGGGCGCGGTATGTTGTTATCTGATAAGAAACCGCCAGTTTCACGCCAAACAGGGTCTGACGTTTATCCGCCGTACCGGGGATAGCCAGCAGGACTTCACCGGCAGGATCCAGAAATTCATCTTCGGCCGTATAAGCAGGAACCCCTTTGCGGGTACGGCGGCTGACTGCAGGAAGATTTACATCCCAGCCGATACCAAAGGCACTGTTACCGCCCTGACTGCTGTAGCTGAGTGAGAGAGACGGGGCATAGCCGCGTCCGGCACTGACGGGCAGCGGCAGCGATAACGATGCCGCGCCGTCCGGACCGGCGGTACCCGCTTGTCCGGAAAGTCCGGTCAGTGCACCGCCGCCTTTCGGCAGAGACGGCGCCTGAGGACTGATATTGTCTGATTGTTGCATTATAGACTCCAGAACGGGCAGCCCGCAGGCCGCCCGGGTCAGGATAAAAATTAACGGATGGTGTAACGGATATGAATGATGATATCGCTCAGACTGAGCAGCAGGGCTTTCTGTTTATCACCTGTTGATCCGGGGAAGCTCAGAGTCAGACTGCCGCTGTTATCCACCGGGATACCTTCAAACGGCAGCCAGTGGCCGTCGTTGAAATCCAGCTGAAACTGGCCGTTGTCATTCATACCATGGGAGACCGCAATGGCTCTGCAGCCGTCCGGCAGTTTCACATCACCGCCGTAACTGAGTACAGCACGCACATCCTGATAAGGACCTGTCAGTGCCGGTAAGGTCACACTGATCTGTTTGATCCGGCGGGTTTGACCCAGCCCGGCAGGATAGTCATCTGCAATGTTGAGTGCCTTCAGATTAAATGCGGCATGCAGCTGTTTATCCGCGGTCATTGAAAGCCCGGTTGCTGCCGGTGTATTGCCGGAACCACTGCCTTTCAGCAACTCAGTAATTTTCGCGGTCAGATCGACCTTATCAGCGCTGTACACTTCTGCCAGCGAAACAGTACGGGTAACTTCCAGTCCACGGTGATCCCATTTCAACCATGCCTGCTCCATCTCGGTCAGATTCAGCAGCAGGGACTCCCCGGCCATCAGTCCGGCGTTACTGCTCTGCCATGCGCCCGGTTTGATGTAACGGGTGGTTTCGCCGGTCTGCCATGCATAAGCGGCTTCTGCCATCATGCAGCGGGCTGCTGTCAGGTCATAGAAGCGGTAATAGAT
Organism: Morganella morganii; assembly: GCF_041099235.1. Taxonomy (GTDB): domain Bacteria; phylum Pseudomonadota; class Gammaproteobacteria; order Enterobacterales; family Enterobacteriaceae; genus Morganella; species Morganella morganii_E. The sequence continues at coordinate 26,569 of NZ_JBFZSO010000003.1, forward strand.
GGATGCCAGACGGCCGCGCAGCCAGCTGTAAAGCGCTTTGTTGCTGAATTTTCGCTGCAGGAACTCCAGTTGTGCCTGAGTCTGCGCCTGCTGGATTTCCAGATGTTCGCGCTGCATCTCTGTGGCGGTGCGGCGGACAGCCAGGGCTTCCAGTTGTGCATCAATCTGTTTCACTTCAGATTCGGCATTGTTTTTCTGGATTTCCCATTCCTGACGGCGGCGGCGCCATGCCTCAGACTGGCTGATATTATCCGCGGTAATTTTGGTGGCGGAGGCGGCGAGGCCGATACCGGAACCAATTGCTTTCGGGATACCGCCCCAGCGGCTGCCCCCGACGGCCATACCAAAGACGTTCGGTGCCATATCGGCCGCGGCGGCAGCCATATCCAGCACGCCAACGGAGGTGCTCAGTATGGCGGACGAGAGATTCAGATCCATGGTCCGTTTTTCTGCGGCACTGACATTTTCATCATACAGGGCGCGGTAGCTGTCAAAGCGGGACTGTGCCCCGGCCCGGCTCTGTTCCAGGGTTTTCTTCTCGGCATCCAGTTCGGTGAGTGCCTGTTCCTGCATCCGCAGGGAGGAGAGCATCAGCTCACCGGCCTGGTTTTGCAGCAGTTCACTCATGGCTTCCGCATCCCGGCGCTCAATCAGCCCCTGGAGGGTGGAACCGAACTGCATCAGTTGCCCGGTCAGTGAACGTGCACTGTCCAGTGCCTGCGGGAAGCGCATGGCCGGGATGTCAGCAGACGGTAAAGGTTTGCTGCCGCCGGAGGCTGCGGCAGCGGCACTGAGCAGTGCGGCCGGGTCTGCCGGTGCGGCAAAGATTGGCAGCGATAATGGCTGGCCGTCGATGGAGAGATTATTACGCAGATTAAACAGGCGCATTTCCAGGGTCTGCCAGTAGCCGAGCAGTTTTTCGTTCTGCTGCGGCAGGAACAGCCCGGTCAGGGTATTGGCGGTACGGACTTCCGGCAGCAGGCCACCGCTGCGCAGACGGCTGATTTCATCCTGCCGTTGTTTGGTTTTGGTCTGGTCGGCCGCATCACTCAGTGACGGATTGTTCCAGTCGCTGTTGATCAGGGTCAGCGGTTTATCCCCGAGCAGCCCCAGCGCCTGCATATACCACATTTTGGCTTCGGTCAGGGTATCGCGCTCCAGCATACGGTAAGCACTGTCACCACGGGCAATCAGCAGATCGAGCAGTTTCATCAGGGTGCTGACTTTATAGTGCATCGGGTCATTCTGGGCGACGGCATCCGGGTCAACCGAATCCAGCGGATCGGCATTCCAGGAGGTATCTTCTTTCAGCGGCCGCACACGCCAGTCCCCGGCACCGCTGGCGACAGGGCGCCAGATATAGCTTAACCAGCGGCTGGCGCCGGTAAAGTCCTGTTCCTGTAACAGTCGCATGGCCACCATCATCGGGGTGTAATAGAACAGCTCCCAGAAATAGAGGGCATTGGCGCCGCTGAAGTCCATCGGTTCATCGGGTTGCGACAGGCCGGAGACGGATTCCAGACCGGGGAAGGTACCGTTGTTATAGCTGGTATCTAATTTCCAGCCATTGTTTCCGTCAGGAATAAAATTAAGCCAGTCTTGACTGCCGCTCTGGAAACGAGCACCAAGTAATATTCTTTTATCATTATATCCTATATGCGGGAAAAACAGATTAACAATGGTTGATGTTTCTGTATTCACAGTGGAGTCAATAACAGGATATATATCGCCGTCAACGAAGACATCATACCGATTAATCGTAAACTTCCGGTCACTGCCATGAATGGCCGGATCATACGGTTTCAGTATCAGGGTAACATACATCCCCTCTCCCGGTTTCGGTTCACGCAGGTCCTGGGTTTTCGGTGATAATATCGCATCAATCCCGTTATTGGCACGTTCAATTAACTGACGGGCAAACAGGGTATTCAGCCGGGTACGGTAAGCATCCCATTCCATGTATTGGGCGCCGTCTGCGGTGGTGTGCAGGGAAATAGCACGAAGGCTTTTCCCGGGAACACTAATATTTAGTTTGTACTTACGGGCTATATCAACACTGCCATTTTTAAACTTAACCTGTAATGTTAAGCTTACTTCCTTGTTATGAATGAAATCAGTAATGTCCAGCCTATGCTCTTGAAAAATATAATTGTTATTAAAATCGTCATTTATACTTAAGAAGTCAATAGACTCTGCCTTAAACGTTCTAATTGTGTTGCTGTTATGAATATATTCAAGTGAGCAATTTCTCAGGTTGTTTGGAGTCAGATTTTTATTAATTCTGCTATATTTTATTAACCCTATTTTTTCATTTTTTGAATTTCTATTTTTAATAAAAAGTGCAATGATTATTTCATCGTCAGGATGGTCTGAAGTTAATTCATCTATTTTACATGTGAAATAGTGTCTGTTTTTATCTGAGCCATAGTGTGTGCAATCATAAATTGAGGCTCCGTAAGGTGTTGCTATTGATAATGCTATGCTATTAACAAATGGTAATGTTTTATCGTTTCCTGGTACACTCAGGTAAATAATGTTTATGCCAGTCTTAATGTTTTCAGTCAGGCTGACAGTACATTCACCGCCCGGGAAATCACCAATTGGCGAGTAAACAGCTCCTTCAGTCCGGTAAGAACTGGCGCCGAAACTCATTTGTTTAATAAATTCAGGACGTAATAATGACGGAATAAAATCCACATGAATATTAACGTCTACATCAGAGTTAAATACGAGGTGTGTTTTGTTCCCGTATGTTGAAAGATAATAATATTCTGCGTTCAGGCTGATATTTGCATTAGATGTGCCGGTTTCATCTTCCGGGGTGAGTGTTGAGTCATAGCTGTGCAGCAGCAGGCTATTTACCCTGGTGATAGTAGTTGTATCGAGTTGTGGGACGGTGTACTCCAGTACACTCAGGATATCCGGTATATTTTCCACAGACATATCGGAGAATATATAGCGCCCGAAATGCTCTGTTTTTCCCTGCTCTTTATTGTTATCGCGTTGCGTGGTTTTCTTCTGACTGTCATCGTAGCTGTCTTTAACCAGGTAGCAGGCAACAGCCAATGCATTTTTCCCGGGATTCTCAGTGCAATATAATCCTTTACGACCCTCTTTCATTTTAACAAATTCATTGGTCACATCATAACTGAATGGCGACGCCCAGCTACCGTCATATTTAATATGAGTAAGCTTCAGGGTAAAAGACGAAATATCCTTTTTACCTTCGTCATCTTTCCGTACTTGTTCTTCAATCCATAACAAATAAAGACGTGAACGGAAAATCACCGGGCGCACCATATCCTGATACGGATTAATAGCACAGGTTATTTCTTTCCAGTCACTCCAGGCATTGGCGTTAAAACGGCCGTTTTGGCATTTACTGTGATCGGCTTTACGCCAGTAATATTTTTTCGGCTCAGTCTGGCTGGTACCGATAAACCAGGTATTACCCTGTTCAATATTAACGGCATCATGATAACCACTGATCACTTTCAGGTTAGCGACCTGCTCAAAAGCGGTGAGATACTGGCGGAAGCCGTTTTCCAGGGTATCGTTGTTAAGCTCACTTTGTGAAAGCTGCTCCAGCATGGTATTCATCATCCCGGTCTGACCGATACGGATAGTCGGGTCAATGAAGTTTTCAGGGTAATAGACTAACTGAGAAACACCCGCCCAGGTGCTGTAGCGCTTATTATAGGTATCCCAGTCTTTAAAGAACTGACGTTCCAGTACGGCACTCTCTGCGCCCGGCTCATCACCGGCAATGGTGCGGTTGATATAGAGCTGAATACCTGCAATCGCATCTGCCAGCCGGGTGGTGGTGATGTCAGCACTGACTTTGCCGTCCGCCAGCAGATAACGCCAGATATCATCACGGTTTGCCAGCGGTTTTTTCATAATCAGCGTGCGGTATTCCCCGCTGAGGGCTTCACTGCGGCGCGGCTCAGACTGGTTTTGCAGTTGTTTTGTCTGCTGTTCGCTCAGACCGGCCTGTAACAGGCCTGCCAGTGTGGTGAGATCTGCATAAGAAGGTGATGCATTTTCAGATACCGTCAGCAGATTGGTGATATCTTTCGGGGTGATATGCAGGGCGTCTGCCAAATCCAGCCGTGACGGCAGTGCAGCCAGCGGTGACCATGTGGTCAGTTCCGGTTTTTGTCCGGCTTGTTTTAGTGCCTGAGTAATCACATCTTCTGACAGATTCAGTGCTTGTGCCAGGATTTTAACTGTCAGTGTCTTGCTTTGCAGTGCCCCCAGTACAGTACCGGCCTGGTCACCGCAGCGGTTAATCAGGTCATGGAAATCACTGATGCTACGCAGTGCATCAACAGAATCAGCCGGTGCACCTTGTGACAACATCTGAAGTTCGGAATGACTGAGTGCAAAGGTACGGATAACCAGTACGCGTTGTGCCAGTAGCTGACACCATGCCGCAAGTTTTTTCTGCTGCCCGGCAGACGGTTTTTCGGTGGCGATAAGCGGCCGGATATCCTTGGTGGTGAGCACATCGCCGGGATGGTTATTGTCCAGCCAGCTCAGCAGTGCTTCCCCCTGTTCCGGGGTTTCCATCTGCATAGCGGCGGCGATCACGGGAGCCATGGTGGTATGCAGGGCGTTACTGTCAATGCCACCGTTACGCAGGGCATCCAGCAGAGTGGTCATCTCTTTGGTTGGTGTGGCCGGAACATCCGTTGTCAGCAACATAACCAGTTGTTCAACGGTGATATTGTGTGTGCTCAGCCATTGGGTGGTCTGGTACAGGAAGGTCATCAGCTCCCGGCGTTTTTCTTCCGTTATCTGGTAAATATTGGTTGTGCTGTAGGGCGAAATCCGCAGCAGGGCATCCAGTTGTGCCACGGTCAGGTTATGCACATCCGCCAGCAGACGAACCAATAACAGATCACTGAGGTTTTCAATATCGTTTCCGTCTTTTTTATCGCCGTCGTCACGGGCGGTGATATCAAATATCTGCCATAACCCGGTATTATCCACCCGGAAAGCACGTTTCAGGACTTCGCGGCGCGGGTCTTCGGCATCCGGCAGCATCGGAATTGCATCACCACCTAAGGTATAGGTGATACCATTCAGCGGCGGGTTATTAAACAGGCGATCAAACTGGCTGAGCTGGCCGTTATCGCTGACCGTGCTGATATCGGCATTACACAGCATTAATGCGGTTTCAGTATCAATACCATAACGTTTACGGCAGAGCAGCGCTTCGGTAAACCGGTGTAACACGATGGCATCTGTATCTTCATTGCTGAAACGCAGGCGGGTTAATGCGCGTTGTGTTTCCGCCGGCGTCATACCGGTGGTTTTGGCCAGGCGCAGGGTTTTGTTGAGGCTGAGGAGCCAGATCCCGGGTTTCGGATCGGTGCGGATAAAGGAGGCGGAGGTGTATTGATAGCTTCCGTCAGCGGGTTTTTTTCGTGAAATCCCGAGTTCTGTACCTTGTTTCAGTCTGTCGGCATCCAGTGTAATAGCCAGGCTGTAATGTTGGCCGACCTGAGGAATAAAATTGTCGTTGCGATATAAATCACTACTGTCGCCGCCATGAGTACCGATATAAAATATTGAGAAATTATTCCCGGAGTTTGTTTGAAAACTAAAGTTCACCAAAAACCGGTTTCCGCCCTGCGGAATTAAATCAATATAGTATGCCTGTGTTTTACCATCCGGCGTTTTGGTCAGTTCACTGAGTACAATTTTCCCGTCAGAATGTATTACCGGTATCACCAGTTTATTACTTTTATAAATATCGGGTGTTTGTGATTTATCTGCAATTTCGCCGGTAACCAGCGCCTGAATCTCATCCCGCGGCAGTCCGTAATAACCGGCCAGGGCATTCAAATCCATCAGGCTGTCAGTATTGATGCCCGGGAAGTTTTTCTTCAGCAGTGTGTCTGTTTCAGATTCACTTAACCCATCGGTTTTTTCTGTCAGAATGGCATACAGCTCCGGTGAGATACCGGCGTATAACGCTATCTGTGCGGCAGATTCTGTACCTTTGGTAAGAACATTATCCGGCAGAACAAAATTCTGTTGTATCAGGGCTTCACGAATTCCCTCAAACGGTACGTTATACGGTGTGACACCACTGCGGCGGGAGGTTGCCAGGGTTTCATAATATTTGCTTTTGTCTGTCTGACCGGCTTGAGCTATCAGCGCTGTTTCCAGTTGCTCATTAGCCAGTGACAGGGTGGAGATCTCTTTGTCCAGATTTTCCTGAGATAACACCAGCTTTGCCAGATCCGGACGGCGTTTGTCCAGATTATTGACACTGTCTTTCTGATGCAGGCCACGGGCTTCGCGGTACAGTTCTGTCAGATAGCCGGCCGGTGAAAACATGGAAGAGACGGCACCCGGTGCGGCAAACTCACCGGCACGCGGCACAATAATATCATCATAGCCATATGGCGTCGCGCCGTGATAGCGGGCAACGCCCATCTCTTTTCTCAGCAGCGGGTTGGCGCGGGTCAGCGCACGGGCGGTATACAGAATGTTGTTCTGTTTCTCTTTGATTGCCGCCCGGTAAAGTAATTGTGTTTCTTCGCGGGATAGGCGGCTGCCTGCCATGTTCCGGACTTCAGCAAGGGAAAGCGGCATAAAGTCTGCCAGGGTTAGCTGCTGGTCGCTACGACCCCGGTTCAGTTTTTCAAGAATTCGGGTTATTTGATCCATCGATAATGTCCTTATAAATGTGAAATTTAGTTAATGATATGAATGTGTACCTAACAATACACCTTTAATTTATTATTTTCTAATATTATATTTCTTAAATAATGAAAATATCGATATATGTAACCAGTATTGGGTGTCGGTTTGGGAATGAGGATAGTCAATCAGAACGACTAGCATGATGTGCTTATTTTGATGAAAACTAATTATCTATATGATTATTAATCATAAAAAATATATTGCGCGGGCGGTAATAATGAGTTGATTTTATCGTTTACATTTATTATCAGTTTTTTTTATGAAAAAAGTGGTGTCAGTGAAATGACAAAATGAATGCGATCCGTATGGATTATTCGCCGGACGCGGTTTTTTCTGCGGTAAAATGAACGTTTCTTTGAGTTGAGTGTCTGTAGCATGTAGAATGCTGCCAATAAGTCTATTAACCAGCAATATAGAGTGTTGGCTTTGAGTCCTTACAGGTGTCCAAAGCTAGTTTTATAGGGCATTACAAAGAAGAATTTTATCTTGAAAATCAACCATATCCGAAATTTTTCCATTATTGCTCATATCGATCACGGTAAATCCACGTTATCAGATCGCATTATTCAGATTTGCGGCGGCTTATCCGACCGTGAAATGGCGGCGCAGGTTTTGGATTCAATGGATCTGGAACGTGAGCGCGGCATTACCATCAAAGCCCAGAGCGTGACGCTGGATTACACCGCACAGAATGGTGAAACGTACCAGCTCAACTTCATCGATACCCCGGGCCACGTTGACTTCTCGTATGAAGTTTCCCGTTCACTGGCCGCCTGTGAAGGAGCGCTGCTGGTGGTTGATGCGGGGCAGGGTGTTGAGGCACAAACACTGGCGAACTGCTATACAGCGATGGAAATGAACCTGGAAGTTGTCCCGGTTCTCAATAAAATTGACCTGCCTGCTGCCGACCCGGAGCGGGTGGCGGAAGAGATTGAAGACATCGTCGGGATTGAAGCGGCCGATGCCGTGCGCTGCTCGGCAAAAACCGGTGTGGGCGTCAACGATGTGATCGAACGCCTGGTGCGTGATATTCCGCCGCCGGAAGGTGATCCTGATGCGCCGTTACAGGCACTGATTATTGACTCCTGGTTTGACAACTATTTAGGCGTTGTGTCTCTGATCCGGATTAAAAACGGCACACTGCGCAAAGGCGACAAAATCAAAGTGATGAGCACCGGTCAGGTGTATAACGCCGATCGCCTCGGGATCTTCACACCAAAACAGGTCGATAAAGATATCCTCAGATGCGGTGAAGCCGGCTGGGTGGTCTGTGCAATTAAAGACATTCTCGGGGCGCCGGTCGGTGATACTTTAACCGGCGCACGCGCACCGGCGGATAAACCGCTGCCGGGCTTTAAAAAAGTCAAACCTCAGGTCTATGCGGGTCTGTTCCCGGTCAGTTCTGACGACTATGAAGCCTTCCGTGATGCGCTCGGCAAACTGAGCCTCAACGATGCTTCCCTGTTCTATGAGCCGGAAAGCTCTACCGCGCTGGGCTTCGGTTTCCGCTGCGGTTTCCTGGGTCTTCTGCATATGGAGATTATCCAGGAGCGTCTGGAGCGTGAATATGATCTTGATCTGATCACCACCGCGCCGACGGTTGTTTATGAAGTGGAAACCACCAGCGGTGAAATCGTCTATGTTGACAGCCCGTCCAAACTCCCGCCGCTTAACAATATTGAAGAGTTGCGCGAACCGATCGCGGAATGTCATATGCTGCTGCCGCAGCAGTACCTCGGTAACGTGATTACCCTGTGTATTGAGAAACGCGGTGTGCAGACCAACATGGTTTATCACGGTAATCAGGTTGCTCTGACCTATGAAATCCCGATGGCAGAAGTCGTGCTTGATTTCTTCGACCGTCTGAAATCTACCTCACGCGGCTATGCATCACTGGATTACAACTTTAAACGTTTCCAGGCGTCTGACATGGTGCGTGTTGATATCCTTATCAACAGTGAGCGGGTTGACGCATTGGCACTGATTACACACCGTGATAACTCCATGTACCGCGGCCGTGAACTGGTGGAGAAGATGAAAGATCTGATCCCGCGTCAGCAGTTTGATATCGCAATCCAGGCTGCCATCGGTATGCATATTATTGCGCGTTCAACAGTAAAACAGTTACGTAAAAACGTCCTGGCGAAATGCTACGGCGGTGACGTGAGCCGTAAGAAGAAACTGTTGCAGAAACAGAAAGACGGTAAGAAACGCATGAAGCAGGTTGGTAATGTTGAGTTACCACAGGAAGCGTTTTTAGCCATTCTCCATGTCGGCAAAGATTAAACATTCAGCAGGTTGTAAGGAGACATAATGGCGAACACCTTTGCGCTGATCCTGACCCTGGCAACATTGGTTACCGGGATCATCTGGGCGGTGAATAAATTTAAAATTCAGCCGGCCCGTAAGAAAAAACTGGCGCGCATGGCGGAGCTGACTGAAGGAACCATGGATCAGGCACATCTGGCTGAGACTGTGGCCAAACCGGGCTGGGTGGAAGGTACTGCATCCCTGTTCCCTGTGCTGGCGATTGTCCTGATTGTGCGCTCATTTATTTATGAGCCGTTTCAGATCCCGTCCGGGTCCATGATGCCGACACTGTTAATCGGCGACTTTATGCTGGTGGAAAAATATGCCTACGGGTTAAAAGACCCGATCACGCAGACCACCCTGATTAAAACCGGGGAGCCGAAGCGCGGTGATATTGTCGTGTTTAAATATCCGGAGGATCCGCGTGTCGATTATGTCAAACGTGTGATTGGTCTGCCGGGCGATAAAGTCGTTTATGACCCGTATGCCAAAGAGTTACAGGTCTATCCGGGCTGCACCAAAGACCAGAGCGGTTGTGAAACTCTGCCGGTTACTTATGGTCAGGAATATGAAAGCGAGTGGGCTATCCGCTGGGAAAAATCCCCGCTGGGCGGCTCCTTTATGAGCGGCGGTGCCCGTCAGTTCCCGATCGAAGATGATATGGAAGTCGGTTATCGTCGTCAGGCGGAACGGATTGAAAACCTGGGGCCGGTGGCTCACCATATTCTGACTGTTCCGGAAATCACCCCGGACAGCATCAGCGGGCAGCGTCTGTTCCGTCAGCCGGGATTACCGGAATACACCTGGGTGGTACCGGAAGGGCATTACTTTATGATGGGTGATAACCGTGATAACAGTGCGGACAGCCGCGTCTGGGGATTTGTGCCTGAACAAAACCTGGTCGGCCGTGCCAGCTTTATCTGGTTAAGCCTTGAAAAACAGGAAGGTGAATGGCCTACCGGTCTGCGCCTGAGCCGTTTCGGACGGATAGAATAGAAAAAACAGAATTTGCTGAGCATTACCTGTAATCACAGTGTAGAATATGCCCCGCAAAATGATTGGCTCCCCGGTATACGGGGAGCCAGTGCAAACGCAACAGTTTTGTATCGCGGCTTTTCGCGGCTACAGGTCTGTTGCGTGTGCGTTTTATAAACATCCTAATTTTTGGTCGCACATGAACCCGATAGTGATAAACCAGCTGCAGCGAAAACTCGGCTATACTTTTACCCGTCAGGACTTATTAATGCAGGCACTCACTCACCGCAGTGCCAGCAGCAAACATAACGAACGCCTGGAATTTCTCGGCGATTCTATTTTAAGTTTTGTTATTGCCAATGATTTATATCACCGCTTCCCGAAAGTGGATGAAGGGGATATGAGCCGGATGCGCGCCACGCTGGTGCGCGGAAATACCCTGGCGGAACTGGCCCGCGAATTTAACCTCGGCGAATGTCTGCGCCTGGGGCCCGGGGAGCTGAAAAGCGGTGGCAGCCGCCGTGAATCGATCCTCGCGGATACTGTCGAAGCCCTGATTGGCGGGATTTTTCTCGACAGTGATATTCAGACAATTGAGCGGATTATCCTCAGCTGGTATGAATCCAGACTGAACGAAATCTCGCCCGGGGATAAACAAAAAGACCCGAAAACCCGGTTACAGGAATACCTTCAGGGGCGGCATCTGCCTCTGCCGAACTACCTGGTTGTTCAGGTAAAAGGTGAAGCTCACGATCAGGAGTTCACCATTCACTGCCAAATCAGCGGTGTTGAACAGCCGGTAAAAGGAACCGGTTCCAGCCGCCGGAAAGCCGAACAGGCCGCGGCGGAACAAGCATTAATTTTGTTGGAGCTTGAATGAGCGAAGAAAACACCTATTGCGGCTTTGTCGCGATAGTCGGACGTCCCAATGTGGGCAAATCCACCTTACTGAACCAGTTACTGGGTCAGAAAGTCTCTATTACCTCGCGGAAACCGCAGACCACGCGGCACCGCATTATGGGGATCGATACACAGGATAATTACCAGATTATCTATGTGGATACCCCCGGGCTGCATATTGAGGAAAAACGGGCGATCAACCGCCTGATGAACCGTGCGGCCAGCAGCTCCATCGGTGACGTTGAGCTGGTGATTTTTATGGTTGAAGGCACTAACTGGACACCGGATGATGAGATGGTACTGAACAAAGTCCGCTCTCTGCGCTGCCCGGTGCTGCTTGCTATCAACAAAGTGGACAACGTGGAAGACAAAACCAAACTGCTGCCGCATATTGCGTTCCTCAGCCAGCAGATGGATTTCCTCGACGTAGTGCCGCTCAGTGCCGAGAAGAAAATGAACGTCGATACCATTGCGAACATCGTGCGTCAGCACATTCCGCAGGCGCCGTTCCACTTCCCGGAAGATTACATCACTGACCGCTCGCAGCGTTTCATGGCCTCTGAAATCATCCGTGAAAAACTGATGCGTTTCCTCGGTGATGAACTGCCGTACTCAGTAACGGTGGAAATCGAGCAGTTTGTTGTCCAGGACAACGGCGTATTTCAGATCAACGGTCTGATCCTCGTTGAGCGCGAAGGCCAGAAAAAAATGGTTATCGGCAACAAAGGCAGCCGTATCAAAACAATCGGGACCGAATCCCGTATTGATATGGAACGTCTGTTCGATGCCCGTGTTCATCTCGAACTGTGGGTGAAAGTCAAAGCCGGCTGGGCCGATGACGAACGGGCACTGCGCAGCCTGGGTTATGTTGACGACCTGAAGTAACGCAATAATGGACGGCTGGCAGCGCGCATTTGTACTCCATAGTCGCCCTTACAGTGAAACCAGCCTGATGCTGGATGTATTCACTGAACAGGAAGGGCGGCAGCGTCTGCTGGCGAAAGGGGCGCGCCGCCGCCGTTCCGGTCTCAAAGGGGCATTACAGCCCTTTACGCCGCTGCTGATCCGCTGGGGCGGGCGCGGGGAACTGAAAACCCTGCGCGATGCGGATCCTATTTCTCTCGCATTACCTCTGAGCGGTACCGTCCTTTACAGCGGCCTGTATATCAATGAGCTGCTCTCCCGTGTGCTGGCTAACGGCGTTACCTATTCCGCTCTGTTTTTTGATTATCTGCGCTGCCTTCAGTATCTCGCGGCCAGCGATACCACACCGGAACAGGCACTGCGTCAGTTTGAGCTGGCGTTGCTGCACCATATCGGTTACGGCGTGGATTTTCTTCACTGTGCAGGCAGCGGGCAGGAAGTCTCTGACACCATGACCTACCGCTACCGCGAGGAAAAAGGCTTTATCGCCAGCCTGGTGGTGGATAACAGCAGTTTCACCGGTCGCGAACTGAAAGCACTTGCCGCCCGGGAATTCCCGGATGCGGAAACTTTACGTGCCGCTAAACGCTTCACCCGCATTGCCTTAAAACCCTATCTTGGCGGAAAGCCATTGAAAAGCCGCGAATTATTTCGTCAATTTGTGCGCCCGCCGTTGGTTTCAAAAGAAAATGGCCGCGGTGGTTCCTCTTCGTCTGAAAAAGGTTAAACTGAATAACAAAAGTTACCCGGAGGATGATAAAAAATGAGTGAAGTTTTATTGGGTGTAAACATTGACCACATTGCAACTGTCCGTAATGCACGCGGCACCAACTATCCGGATCCGGTTCAGGCGGCATTTGTCGCAGAGCAGGCGGGTGCGGAAGGTATTACCGTGCATCTGCGCGAAGATCGCCGTCATATTACGGATCGTGATGTGGAACTGCTGAGACAAACCATTCAGACCCGTATGAATCTGGAAATGGCGGTCACCGACGAAATGGTCGATATCGCCTGCCGTATCAAACCTGCATTCTGCTGCCTGGTACCGGAAAAGCGTCAGGAAGTAACGACAGAAGGCGGTCTGGATGTCGCCGGTCAGAAAGAAAAAATCGCCCGTGCGGTGAAGCGCCTGACTGAAGCCGGGATCAAAGTTTCCCTGTTTATTGACCCTGACCATACCCAGATTGATGCTGCGGATGATGTCGGCGCGCCGTTTATTGAAATCCACACCGGTGCTTATGCGGACGCGGAAACGTCTCAGGAAGAAGATAAAGAATTTATCCGCATCAAAGATGCGGTTGCCTATGCGGCTGGTAAGGGCCTGAAAGTGAATGCCGGACACGGTCTGAACTATCACAACGTTCAGCGCGTAGCAGCACTGCCGGCGATTTATGAACTGAATATCGGCCACGCTATTATCGGCCGTGCGGTCTTCAGCGGACTGGCTGCTGCTGTTGCAGATATGAAAACTCTGCTGCGGGAAGCCCGTCGTTAATGGCAATTGTCGGCATTGGTACAGATATTGTTGAAATAAGTCGTATTGAAGCGGTTATCGGGCGTTCCGGTGACCGCTTTGCAAAACGGATCCTCAGTGACGCGGAATGGGACGTGTACCGGCAGCATAAACAGCCGGTGCGCTTTCTGGCCAAACGGTTTGCGGTTAAAGAAGCGGCATCCAAAGCGTTGGGCACCGGGATCCGTCAGGGGCTGGCGTTTAACCAGTTTGAAGTCAGTAATGATTCACTCGGCAAACCTAACCTGACCTTTCTCGGCTATGCCGGAGAACTGGCTGCCGCCCGTGAAGTCACACACTACCATGTCTCTATTGCCGACGAGCGCCATTACGCTTGTGCAACGGTTATTCTCGAAACAAACACCTGAAATTGCGCCCGTCTGCGGGCGCATCATTGCGCTTAAATCTTATCTGCGTGATGTATCAGCACAAACTTATCCCACAGCATCTCTTGTGTTTCAGTATGCTCAGGATCGATAATAATGGTGTTGGTAATCGGACAGACTGACTGGCAGGTCGGTTTATCATAATGCCCGACACACTCAGTACATAAATCAGGATTAATTTCATAGATAGAATCCCCCATTGAAATTGCTTCATTAGGGCACTCAGGTTCGCACATATCACAATTTATGCAACGTTCGGTAATCAGTAACGCCATAGTCGCCATCACCATATAAATTATTTAAAATTCAGTAACTTATATCTTGCACTTATACGTTACTATCTAACCGGTTTCTGTAAATATAACCAGTATTATAACCTTGGTTTTCCTGTTTCAGGAACACAAATCAGCAACACAAGCCTTTACTCCTGCCTGAAAATACCCTGGTTTGTGAACCTCTCTATAACTCACTGCAAAATAAGGATATTTTATGTCACGTTGTGTTACGCAGACACCCGTTTCGGCAGGAAACACCGAATACTTAACCGCTTCAGCGCGGTGGGAAGCCTGCAAACCGCCTTATACCAATACAGATATGAAAGTTTGTGTTACTGCTGCGGTCTCTATCCTGAATTATCTCAAAAAATCGCGCAGAACGAAGTATGAAAGAGACAATTTTTTGCGGCTCGATTTCAGCCGTGGCGGTAAGGTTACCATTTATGCCGAATTTCCTAAAGGGATGCAGCTTAAAGGACGTAAACTGGGTCAATGGCCTGAATTATCGCTGGCAATGGCCCGTGAAAAAGCACACGAGATTGGCAGGGAGGGTTTGTCAGCTGAGTCAGTTCATGGCGTCTTAGCGCGTTATGAGGCGGATATGGAGGCGAAAGTAAAACGTCATAAGCTTAGCGAGGGAAGTTTTGGTACTTACTGTTGTCGTCTGAAACAAATTAAGTCTGCATTCGGGGCAAGAGAAGTATTCTGTGATGTTAAATATACAAAGCTTATTGATGTACTTGATTTATGGATTGACACAAAGACTAACAGCTACGCACTGGAGTTGTTTGCCTTTACGGCGAAAGTTTAGCTTCAGCAGACAATAGATCCGGTGAACGCGCTTATGATTCCACCCGTTGCCCTGCCTGCGCAGGATCTGAAACAGCTTTTTAAACCCGTAACGGGGATAACGTTCTGCCGCCTCTGTCAGCGCCTGTATCACCGGTTCATCCCGCCGTATTTGGCTTTCCAGTTATAGTAGCTGGCTTCGGATATACCGGCTTCACGGCAGACATCTTTGACTGTCCGTCCGGCTTCGACGGATTTCAGAACGGCGATAATCTGATGTTCAGTTGCGCATAGCGATCTCCTCAGGATACATATCAGTATGGATGAAGATCTCTGAAAGTGAATGGGACTTTTTTCCGGGATACTTACACGACGGTATAAAATCGTTCTGTTGTCAGGGCGTTATTTACTATGCCGCCTGAAATGCCAGAGGGGATATCCACCTGTATATGGATCCGCTGGGGCATGCCACACGGCTGGTATGGGATGAACAGGGGGACTATCTTCAGCAGACCGATCCGGGCGGCAGTATCACCCGTTACCGCTACAATACCCGGCGGGACACCGTCTCGGCTTCCGTTACGACCGCTTCGGGCGGCTGAAAGCGCTGGTCAATGAAAAAGAAGAATCATACCGGTTTGAATATGACGTACTGCACCGCCTGACCCCGGAGAGGAGCCGGTTATCCCCCTGGCTCACATCCATTAAAAATTATTTTAAAACCCACAACTATTTTGATAAATAACAAGCCTGCATTGTGGTCACCATGTTACGGTCGGATAAATATTAACCAGGCTGGAGCGGGATATGCCTTATTTATTCTTAACGCTGGCAGCGTGTTTCTGGGGCGGGAACTATGTTGTCGGGCATCTTTTGGTGACAGAAGCAGACCCGGTGATTTTATCGCAACTGCGCTGGCTGGTGACGGCGGTTTTACTGATGACGCTGTATTTCAGTCAGGTGAAACAGCAGTGGGAATTCATGAAAAAGGCAAAAGGGATAATTCTGTTTCTGTCGTTATGCGGACAGGTTTTATTCCCCGTCACATTGTATATCGGTCTGCAATATACCACAGCGCTTAATGCTGCTATTTATATGTCGGCAACACCGTCAATTGTTTTACTGATCAATGCGCTGGTGTTTAAAGAAAAAATTCAGGGGAAAAATTATATCGGCGTATTATTGAGTACGTTAGGTGTGATTTATCTGATATTCAAAGGTAATCTGAATTTTTCAGAAGTGATCAGTCATCTGAATAAAGGGGATTTGTGGGCGCTGGGGTCAGCCATCAGTTGGGCGTTATATTGTGCTTTTTTAAGACTGAAACCCCGCGAGGTAAAGGGTAATGCATTTGTGGCCATAAGCTCAGTGACCGGCAGCCTGATGATGTTACCGATACTGATTATTTACCTGTTTTCACACGATTTTCAGATCAGTAATATAGGTAACTATGCCTCGCCGCTGTTTATATCCGGGCTTGCCTATCTGGTTATTTTCCCGTCATGGCTCTCATACTTACTGTGGAATAAAGGTATCCTGACTATCGGCGCAACAAGAGGGGAGATTTTCTCTCACCTGATCCCGCTGAGTGGCGGTTTCTTTGGTGTTCTTTTCCTCAGTGAAAAATTACACAGTTTCCATTTTTTAAGTGGTGCTTTAATTATATCCGGAATTTATTTTTGTTCTTCTGCGAAAAAACAGGGATAAAGTAAAGGGGTATGATGCTTGTTATTTTTTATTTATTTCCATTGGTAAATAATAACGGGTGTCATTAATCCCGGTTATTTGATAAATTAATATCACAGGTGGCAGGGTTCCGGGACATAGAAATTCATCTCCTGTGATAAAGAAACTGGCCACATCCGTACTGGCACAATCAAATACTAAAAAACAAACCGGAGCGATATTGAAACTCTGGCCTCTGATGTACTGAAAAGTGATCAGTATGATGAAAAAAACCAAAGATTTTGCAGTATCGGCACTGTCTCAGGCTAATAAAGAACGATTCAGTCCGTGTAAGTAATGTGTTATTTAATAACAGTCAGTAATTAAAATTGAGTTGTAAGATAAATAATGGAATTACTTTTTATTGAAGAGGGTGGTAATAGGTAATTTCTGATTATATTATCGCTATGAATAAGAAATAAGACTACGGATTAGTTAACATGAATACCGGTATATACGGATTACTCTCTGTTTTTTGTGGTATAACAAATGAATTCTTGATTAATATTTAAATAATATGGAGTATATATGCACATACCATGACTTTACCTGTAAACCGGTATGTCGTTATATGACTTTTTTATTGATAAGGATATCCGTATGAAAGAATTATCTGTTCATGAATGTGAAGCTGTCAGCGGCAGCGGAATCGCTGATTTTTTCCGGCCGGGAACCGGTGATGTTTCTCCGCCGGTAACACCGGAAAAAACTGGTGGTAAGCTGATTATCGGCGGGGGAATCGGCCTCGGCTTTGGGGTATTCCCGTTTATCATCGGTGTTTTTATTGGCGGGATTGTCAAAATTCCCCGCTGATGCAAGGTAGTAAATAAGGTCACTGTGGTGACCTTTTTTTGTGGCCGCAAGAAAGAGGAAGGAATAAAAAAAGCCCGGACACAAAATGTGACCGGGCGGAAAGGATATAGGTATGATAATCATGAACAGTATGGAAAGTTCATGTGTGTATAATAAAGGAGGCTGTCTAAACAAAAACACAACACAAGGCCGTTACAGGGAAACCGGTGGCGGGTGTTGTCTTATACGATGTCACACCATAATCAGAGGCATAAAGAAATGGAAAATTCAGCAGCAATTGAATTGCAGTCGACACTGCGTTGTCCGGTTTGCGGATCAGAAAAAACAGAAACGATGCCGGTGAATGCCTGTCAGTGGTTTTATGAATGTGAGCACTGCCATACATTATTAAAACCACTTCAGGGTGATTGCTGCGTATTTTGTTCTTACGGCACGGTGGCTTGTCCGCCGGTGCAGGAAGCCGCACTGACAGGTAAAAAATCCTGCTGCTGTCCGTCATCCGGGGAATAAAAAATACCCGCACAGGTTAGTGTGCGGGTAAATCATGTCAGAACGTGTACCTGCACAGTCATGAGCAGATCAGTAATGTGAATATCAATTAATTAAAACTGCTTATCAATATAGCCGCTGTACGGAAGATGTACAGTATAAAAATGTATTCACGGTTATTTTTAGTATTTACACGTAGTGGTTTGTATCAGGCCGGGTATATGTATTGATGGATGATTTATTCATTAAATACAATATAATGGCGGGATGCTGATCAGGGTTTTTCGCAGAAAATAAAAAAGCCTCTGAACAAATGAAACCGGTTCAGAGGCGTCAGGTGTTACTTTCAGCTTGGTAACATCTTAAAGATAGTTAAATTATATGAATTAGTCAAAAAGTGATTAGTCTGAAAATGTGCTTTTGCCGGGAAGGAAAGGGAGAATAGGGTATTGCACGGAATCATAAATGAAAACGCCTTTCAGTTTTGATATAACACTGAAAGGCGTTCAGAGAGACAATACGTCTGCGTTCATTTAATCATCCCATTTCGGGCTCATGACGGTGGCAAACAGACAGGATAAGATAATAAATCCGAGTGTCAGTAAAAACATATATTCTCCTTAATATAACTTTAATCTGATCCGATAAACATTCTCCGGCAGAGGGTGATAAATCATAATGTGTTCTCACTGACTGATTCTACCGGATAAAACCGGTAACTCAATGAAAGAAAACTGATTTATTGTCATGATTTGTCATTTTGTCCGGGGTGTGCTGACAAAGAAAAAAGTATGTAAATAAAAACAGCAGAAATGAAAATATCCGTCACAGCCAAAAAAAGATTGGTAATAAGATATAAAGGTTGTACATTGTCAGCATGATGAATAATAAAATTTCAGGCTGTTTATCACACAATGCTTTCTGGTGGCGCACAACGTGCGGCGCCGGTTTTGTTATTCAGTTTTAATTGCAAAAATCGCCGCCGGAGTGCGGCGATTTCATTTCAGACATATTGCATTCACCCCGGCGGCCTCTGATCACAATAAAAGAGGAAATCGTATGTCTGTTCATCACACCCAATCCGTTATTCTGACCGGCGACCGTATCACCGGGCCGTTACACCTCGGACACTATACCGGCTCGCTGCAACAGCGGGTCGCACTCCAGCATTCTGCAGTGCAATATATTCTGATGGCGGATATGCAGGGACTGACGGATAACGGTGCGCAACCCGAAAAAGTAAACCGTTATTTTTATGATGTGGCGGCGGATTATCTGGCGGCAGGCATCGATCCCGCCTGTTCGGTGATTTGCCTGCAATCGGCGCTGCCCGCACTGGCTGAACTGACTTTGCTGTATCTCAATCTGGTGACCGTTTCCCGGCTGGAGCGGAATCCGACCGTTAAACAGGAAATCATTCAGAAGCAGTTCTCCCGTACACTGCCTGCGGGGTTTCTGATCTATCCGGTCAGTCAGGCGGCGGATATCACCGCGTTTAAAGCTGATCTGGTGCCGGTCGGGGAAGATCAGCTGCCGATGATTGAACAAACCAATGAGATTGTCAGCAAAATCAATCATATTACCGGGCAGGAATTACTGGTTTACTGCCGTGCTGAAATAGGTAAAACCGGCCGTCTGCCGGGGATTGACGGTAACGGTAAGATGTCCAAATCACTGGGAAATGCCATTAATCTCTCTGTCAGTGCGGATGACCTGACGCGTGCCGTCAATGCTATGTTTACCGATCCGCAGCATCTGCGGGTGTCTGACCCCGGCCGGATTGAGGGCAATGTGGTGTTTGCGTATCTTGATGCGTTTCATCCGGATACAGCCCTGGTTGCTGAGATGAAAGCCCGTTATCAGGCGGGCGGGTTAGGTGACAGAGAGTGTAAGTCAGTGCTGAACGAATGCCTGCAGGCACTGCTGGCACCGATCCGTGAGGAACGGGCGCGGCTGATGGCGGATAAGCCTTATCTGCTCTCGGTGATCCGCAGCGGGACAGAAAAAGCGCAAGAGGTGACACAGCAGACGCTGGACCAGGTAAAAAGAGGAATGGGACTGCTTGTTTTCTGAACCGGATCGCACGAATTGTCACTTTCTGCTATGCATGTTGCTCTATCATCCGGCGGTCATCAACCTGATGAATTACAGGTACTTTTACGGATAGCATAATGATGAAAGCAAAAATTTTGATCCCGGTACTGGCAGCACTGCCGCTCTTCTTCTCCGCAGCGGCAATGGCCTGCCCGTACTGTGATAACCAGTATAATAATGGTTATCACAACCGTTATTCTGATAACAATTCTGAGGCAGTACAGGAATTCCGTCAGAAACGGGCCGAACTCAACCGGCTGTATGATGAAGGTGTGGCGGAAACGGATGATAAAGCCGCTGCACTGATTAATGACCTGGATAAACTCAGCGAAAAAATCCGGGCGGAATCACGGCAGAACCGAAATCAGTCATACCGTTACAACGATGATTATGATAACGGCCGTTATCACCGTCGCGGCGGTTGCTGGTAATTTTATTCCTGCGCAACAGCGCGGCATATGCTTAAGCAGTGCCGCGTTTTTTTTTGCGGATTATGCTGAATAAGCAGGATGCGATTGATTCCCGTTTGCGGGAGGTCTACTATATGAACCATATCTGTTTTATATATGGTTTATCAGTTAAGGATTTCACGTGGGTATTGTTAAAATCTCCGATGAATTACATGAATATCTGCGCCGGGCGAGCACAGTGATGTCGCGCTCTATCAATGCTCAGGCAGAATTCTGGATCAAAATCGGAATGCAGGCTGAAATGAATCCGGATAAAACCTTCACAATGCTTGTCAGCGAAATGCTGGAAAAAGAATCTGTCAGCCGGAAAGGAGAACAGCATGAGTAGTATCGTTATAAAAACACCTGAAGAAATTGAGCTGATGCGGGAATCAGGCCGTCTGCTGGCAAGCGTTTTTGCCATGCTGGACGATTTCATTAAACCGGGTGTTTCCACGCTGGCGATTAATGACAAAGTTGAAGATTATATTGTGAATACCCTTCAGTCACGCCCTGCCAGTAAAGGGCAGTACGGGTTTCAGTATGTGCTGAATACCTCGCTGAATGAAGTGGTGTGCCATGGCGTTCCGAAAGCGGACGAACTGGTGAAAGACAAAGATATCATTAACGTGGATATCACTCTGGAAAAGAACGGCTTTATTGCCGATTCCAGTAAAATGTATGTGATGCCTGAAGCGTCACCGCTGGCCCGTAAACTGGTGAAAACCACCTATGATGCCATGTGGGAAGGTATTCAGCAGGTGAAACCGGGCGCGACGCTGGGGGATATCGGTTCTGCTATTCAGCATTATGCCGAGTCACGCGGTTACAGCGTGGTGCGTGAGTATTGCGGTCACGGCATCGGCCGTGAGATGCATGAAGCCCCGCAGGTGCTGCACTATGGTGTGCGCGGTAAAGGAACGGAACTGAAAGAGGGGATGACCTTTACTATCGAGCCGATGATTAACCAGGGCGGCGCAAAAATTAAAACCAAAAAAGATGGCTGGACGGTGGTGACGCGGGATAAAAAATTATCTGCGCAGTCCGAGCACACCATTCTGGTGACCGCGACCGGCTATGAAGTGTTAACTCTGCGTGCGGATGAAACATTACGCTGATTTTTATCTGTATAAACAACAGAGTGTGAAAAGCCCGGCTGCGACCGGGCTTTTTTTATCCGGGGTGGTCAGCCTTTCAGAAAGCGCAGAAACTGTTCATACAGCACGCCGCCCAGCGTCTGTGCGGTGTACTGTCCGGATTGCGGCAGGCTATCCACCGCTGCATGCATGCCGTGATAAATAATCATGGCCGTGATATCCGGATGTGCCACCCGCCAGTGGCTGTGCTTCTCACCTTCCGCAATCAGGGCAAGCAGCTGATTCAGCACGGCATTCTCATGGTCATTGCCCTGCTGGTGAAACCCCTGATGGAACAGGACATCATGCAGTTTCTGTTTCTCAGTATAGGCCGTGACAGAACGGTCACACCAGGCGGCCAGTCTGGCGTCCGCATCACCCGCCGTACAGGCATCCATCGCCTGCTGTGTCTGTGACAAAAACCAGTCCATATAACGGTGGCGCAATGCCTCGTAAATATCCGGTTTGGCGGCAAAATAGTGGTAATAGGTTCCTTTGGCGACACCGGCCCGCGCCACAATATCACTGACTGTAGTGGCATCAAATCCCTTTTCGAGAAACAGTGATTCGGCGGCATCCATCAGTTCATTGATCCGGACGTCGGCAGGTTTAAAACGGGGTTTCTGTTCTGCTGACTGAGTCATAAATGCGCCTTGTATAACGGAAAACCCTGATTATGCCATTTCCGGGATATGAAGGCGAAAAAAACACGCAAATGAAATACGTTCTCATTTCAATTGACCGTCGGTCGGTCAATGTGTATTCTGCCTCTGTGAAAGGAGAACACGATGAACCGACTTCGTTATTTTGCCCTTACCACCGCGATTTGCCTGGGCACTTTTATGGCAACGCTGGATATCAGTATTGTGAATGTGGCACTGCCGGCCATTCAGCATGATCTGGATGCGCCGATGGTGTCATTGCAGTGGCTGATAGATGCTTATGCATTGTGTTTATCCGCCCTGATCCTGTCAGCCGGTCCGCTGAGTGACCGTTACGGGCGCAAAAAGATGTGGCTGGCGGGTGTGCTGATTTTTACTGTCGGCTCACTGCTTTGTGCGCTGGCGGATACACTGCCGCTGTTGCTGGCGGGGAGGGTGGTACAGGGAATCGCGGCAGCACTGCTGATCCCCGGCGCATTGTCGCTGATCACACATACCTTTGCGGATAATCAGCAGCGTATCCGTGTGATTGGTATCTGGTCATCGGTCAGTGCGCTGTCACTGATTACCGGGCCTATCCTTGGCGGTGTACTGGTGCATACCACCGGCTGGGAAGGCATTTTTCTGATCAATATTCCGGTTGGGATAATCACGTTTCTGCTCGGGCAGTACGGTATCCGCGAAAGTGCAGACCCGGAGAAAGCAGCGTTTGACCCGGCAGGACAGGTGCTGAGTATCGCAGCGCTGGGCTGTGTGACGTACGGGCTGACAGAGGCGGGTATTCATGGCTGGCTGCATCCGCTGACGCTGTTTACTGTTACCGGAGGTATTATTTTTCTTTTATTATTTCTGTACACTGAAAACCGGGTGGCAAAACCGCTGATGCCGCTGGCGGATTTCAGACGCCGCGAGTATCTGCACTATAATCTGGCCTCGTTTGTGATTGGTTTTGCGGCTTACACCAATGTGTTTTTTATCGCCCTGTTTTTACAGAAAGCGCAGGGCTGGAATGCACTGGAGGCGGGATGGCGGATGTCGCCGGAATTTATCGCGATGGCGCTGTTTGCATTCTCTTTCGGACGGATCGCCCGCAAACTGAGTATCCGGCTGATCCTCGGTACCGGTCTGCTGCTGACCGCAGCATCCTGCGGGCTGATGACTCTGCTGACACCGTATACGCCGTATACGCTGACCGGGCTGATGTTGTTTATGCTCGGCACTGGTATGGGGTTATCGATTCCCGCCACCGGGGCGCTGATTATGCATGCTGCTGACCCGGCGCGTTCCGGCGTGGCATCGGCGACACTGAATATGATGCGCCAGACCGGTATGACGCTGGGGGTGGCACTGCTCGGCACACTGATGATACAGCGGGCGGTCAGTATTGCGCAGTACCGTCAGCTGCCGTCCGCAGAGCAGATTATCACCGGTGCACAGAGCGGAGAACTGACGGCTGCAGTGCAGAATACGGTTTATGACGCCTTTGCGGGCGGATTTAATCTGGCAATGGCAGGCGCAGCATTATCGGCAGTATGGGTATTTATCCTGATATTTTATCCCCGCCGCCGCAAAATGCCGCAGGAAAACGGGAAAATAACCTTATAACAGAGTGGGTATATCCGTGGCATCTGTTTTGTGATTTATTAATCTGAACACAAAATAATAAAAAACAGCAGCAAATTTGCACACACCACGGAGGCGTTATGTTTGAAAATCTGGGCATACTGAATATCGGTACTTATATTATCGGCGTTATTTTTATTATTCTTGTGCCGGGGCCGAACTCGCTGTATGTCCTTAAATCCAGTGCGACATTCGGGTATAAAAAAGGTTATCAGGCCGCACTGGGCGTATTTACCGGTGATGCGGTACTGATCATGTTGTCATTTCTGGGTGTGGCCTCAGTGATTAAAGCCTCTCCGGCTTTATTTACCGCCGTGCGTTACCTCGGTGCTGCATATTTATTGTATCTGGGACTGAAAATCCTCTATGCCACTTTTATGCAGAAGAAGGGGCATCATGAGGATAAACCGCTGAAAGCGGAAAATGCCTTTAATAAAGCGCTGATCCTGAGTCTGACAAACCCGAAAGCGATTCTGTTTTATGTCTCTTTCTTTATCCAGTTTATTGATTTTAATTATTCTCATCCTGCGGTGAGTTATGGTGTGCTGGCGCTGATTCTGGAAACGGTCAGCTTTTTGTATCTCTCCTTTTTAATTTACAGCGGCACTAAGTTATCGCAGTTCTTCCGCCACAAAAAGCAGGCGGCAAAAGTGGGTAACAGTACCATCGGGCTGTTTTTCATGGGATTTGCCGCCAAACTGGCGCTGTTTACGGCGTAAAGACACTGCCTGTCTGCTGAAAGTGACGCTATACTGTGCCTGATTTTAAACAAGCAGGTATTCACGTGACTGACAGTACAACACCTTATAATAATGATGAATTCTGGATGAGGCAGGCGCTGGCGCTGGCGGAAGAGGCGGCGCTGGCCGGGGAGATCCCGGTCGGGGCGGTGCTGGTGAAAGATAATCAGCGTATTGCCGGTGGCTTTAATCAGCCGATCCTCAGCCATGACCCGACGGCCCACGCTGAAATTGTCACGCTGCGCGGGGCCGGGGCGGTGCTGGAAAATTATCGTCTGACCGATGCCACACTGTATGTCACCCTCGAACCCTGCATGATGTGTGCCGGGGCCCTGATCCACAGCCGGATCAAACGTCTGGTGTACGGCGCGGCAGAGCCGAAAACCGGTGCTGCGGGATCATTTATTGATTTGCTGACCTTACCGCGTCTTAATCATTATATGGAAGTGACGGGGGGCGTGCTGGGGGAGGAGTGTTCAGCTATGCTCAGTGAATTTTTCCGCCGCCGCCGTGCGGAGAAAAAAGCCCTGAAAAAACAGCATGCGGACAATCCGCAGACAGAGAATGAGTGATCAGTCCGGTGCGGCAGAGGTCAGAATCTCTGCCGTTTCTTCTTGCGGCTGCTGTAACAGCAGCTCTTCCTGATGTAAATCGAGATAGCCCTGTAAACTGAGCTGGTAACGGCGCACTCCCTCCACATAGCGGTAGGCTTCGTAACCGCGCGCATAGCCGTACGGCAGAGACTGATAATAGGCTTTTTTGCTCAGCAGTGGCAGACGGGATTTCACATCCAGCCAGCTGTCCGGATCCGCCCCCTGCATCTCGGTCAGTTTGCGGACATCCAGCATATGACCGTAGCCCATATTATAAGCGGCCAGGGCAAACCAGATTTTTTCATCATCAGGGATGGAGTCCGGTAGTTTGTCCATCAGATAATTTATATAGGTCCCGCCGCCCTTGATGCTCTGTTCGGGGTCCAGGCGATCTTCAATCCCGAAGAAATCCGCTGTTGGTCGTGTCAGCATCATAATGCCGCGCACGCCGGTCGGTGAGGTGGCGGTCGGGTTCCAGTGTGATTCCTGCCAGGCAATCGCCGCCAGGATCTGCCAGTCCATTTTCCCTGCGTACTTTTCAAACAGCGGGCGGTAAGTGGCCAGCTGGGTGTTGATGGCATTAATAAAGGTTTTGGTATCCACATAATTAAACTGATTCATGTGGCTGAAATATTTCTCTTCCAGACGCGCCAGAGTGTCGGTTTCCCGTGTCTGGTTGAAAAAATCCAGCAGGGCGGCGTTCAGGCTGCTGTCTTCGCTGCGCTTCAGATACCAGGTCAGCGGCTGGTTTTCCGTGACCTCAAAGGCCACCGTGACATTCGGATGAATATGCTGCTCCTGTGCCACGCTGACAGAATCGCTGACGACATAATCAATCTCACCTTTCGCCAGCCGCTGAAGCAGATGGCTGCTGTTTTTATCGGCAACTTCGCGGATATCCAGATCCGGATATTTATCCGCTTTGAGCTGGCGGAGCAGACGGGCGTGAGCACTGCCGGCTGTGACCCAGACCGGAGAGCCGAGATCACCCAAATCCCGCGGACGTTTGTTACCCATGCGGTAGAGAAGCTGCTGCGCGACGGTGTAATACGCCGGGCCGCTCAGCGCGGTATCCAGGCGGTCTTCATTATAGATAAGCCCTGCGGCGAGCAGATCGGCATCATTATTGGCAAGATCGCTGAACAGGTCATTGACGCCGTCGCGTTCCCGCACCACCAGTTTTACACCGAGGTAGTCCGCGAAACGCTGCGCCAGTTCGTAATCAAAACCGCTGGCCTGTCCCTGCTTATTAAAGCTGATAAGCGGTGATGCTACCGCGCTGACACGCAGTTCCCCCCGCGCGAGAATACGGTTGAGCTGCGGCTGCTGCGATGGCCAGCTGATATTGATGGCGATCAGCGCCGCAGCGAACAGCGCGACGACGACGATAACGACATAATTTAGCTTTTTATGTACCAAAGGCGCATCTCACCGGTTACACAAAAAAGTTCATTCTGAGGCATAAATTACCATGGTTATATTTCCAGTAATCGGACATTTTGCTCAACATTTTGTCACTGTGCAACTTTATTCCGTTTTCCGGGGCTGAAATCCGGAAAAAATCCCCCCGGGAAAAAACGTCACGCAAACGGTTTCGTCTGCGTCAGTATTGCTCTATAATGTGCCCGTTTCCCCTCCGGGCCGATGGCTCTGCGTGTTAAAAAGAGAGAACTGACAACTATGGAAATTTTGCGTGGCTCACCTGTGTTATCTGCGTTTCGCGTATCAAAATTTATCAGCGCGTTCACTGAACACCACCTGCCGGTGACCAACATCTATGCGGAATATGTGCATTTTGCTGATCTTTCCGCACCCCTGACCGACGATGAGCACACCAAATTACAGCAACTGCTCCGCTACGGCCCGTCGCTGGCGGAACATGCGCCGGAAGGGATCCTGTTTCTTGTCACGCCGCGCCCGGGAACATTATCTCCCTGGTCATCGAAAGCCACGGATATCGCGCATAACTGCGGTCTGTCAGCCGTTACCCGGCTGGAGCGGGGGATCGCCTACTATATTACTACCACAGGGCTGACAGAGAATGAACATCAGCAACTGAGTGCACTGCTGCATGACCGCATGACAGAAACGGTTTTCAGCGAACTGTCACAGGCACAGGCACTGTTTGCCCGTCATGAGCCGGCACCGCTGACCGTTATTGACCTCGCCGGTCAGGGACGTGCGGCACTGGAAAAAGCCAATATTTCGCTGGGGCTGGCGCTGGCGGAAGATGAAATTGATTATCTGGCGGATGCATTCACCAGGCTCGGGCGCAATCCGTCCGATGCGGAACTCTATATGTTTGCCCAGGCAAACTCCGAACACTGCCGTCACAAGATTTTTAATGCTGACTGGGTGATTGATGGCGAAGAGCAGCCGAAATCCCTGTTTAAGATGATTAAAAACACCTTCGAACAGACACCGGATCATGTGCTGTCCGCGTATAAAGATAATGCGGCGGTGATGGAAGGTTCCTCTGCCGGGCGTTTCTTCCCTGAAGGGGAAGCGCGCAGCTATCAGTATCATCAGGAAGAGACTCATATCCTGATGAAGGTGGAAACTCACAACCACCCGACCGCCATTTCCCCGTGGCCGGGGGCGGCAACCGGCTCCGGCGGTGAAATCCGTGATGAAGGTGCGACCGGGCGCGGTGCCAAACCGAAAGCGGGATTAACCGGGTTTTCTGTCTCCAACCTGCGCATCCCGGGCTTTACCCAGCCGTGGGAGCAGGATTTCGGCAGACCGGATCGCATTGTCAGCGCCTATGACATCATGACCGAAGGCCCGCTCGGCGGCGCGGCATTTAATAACGAATTCGGTCGCCCGGCACTGCTCGGCTATTTCCGGACCTATGAAGAGAAAGTCAGCAGCCACAACGGCGAGGAACTGCGCGGTTACCATAAACCGATTATGCTGGCGGGCGGTATCGGCAATATCCGTGCTGACCACGTACAGAAAGGGGAGATCCCGCCGGGCGCGAAACTGGTTGTATTAGGCGGCCCGTCGATGAATATCGGCCTGGGCGGCGGCGCGGCTTCCTCCATGACATCCGGTCAGTCGGATGCGGATCTGGATTTTGCCTCTGTGCAGCGCGATAACCCGGAAATGGAACGCCGCTGCCAGGAAGTGATCGACGCCTGCTGGCAATTGGGTGATAACAACCCGATCCTGTTTATCCATGATGTGGGTGCGGGCGGCCTGTCCAACGCCATGCCGGAACTGGTCAGTGATGGCGGGCGCGGCGGACGTTTTGAGCTGCGTGATATTCTCAGTGACGAGCCGGGCATGAGCCCGCTGGAAATCTGGTGTAACGAATCCCAGGAGCGCTATGTGCTGGCGGTCTCGCCTGAGCAGCTGCCGTTGTTTGAGGCACTCTGTCAGCGCGAGCGCGCGCCGTATGCGGTGATTGGTGAAGCGACAGAAAAACGTGACCTGATCCTGAATGACCGCCATTTTGATAATCAGCCGATTGATATGCCGCTGGATATCCTGCTGGGTAAAACCCCGAAAATGCGCCGCGATGTCACCACACTGACTGCGGATGGCACACCGATTGACCGCCGTGATATCAATCTGCATGAAGCGGTTAAACGTGTGCTGCACTTACCGGCGGTGGCGGAAAAAACTTTCCTGATCACCATTGGTGACCGTACGGTGACCGGTATGGTTTCCCGCGATCAGATGGTCGGTCCGTGGCAGATCCCGGTGGCGGATTGCGCGGTGACCACCGCCAGCCTCGACAGTTACTACGGCGAGGCAATGTCCATCGGTGAACGTGCGCCGGTCGCACTGCTTGATTTTGCCGCTTCAGCGCGTATGGCGGTGGCGGAAGCGCTGCTGAACATTGCCGGTGTGCAGATTGGCGATATTAAGCGGATTAAATTATCCGCTAACTGGATGGCGGCTGCCGGGCATCCGGGCGAAGATGCCGGGTTATATGCGGCGGTAAAAGCGGTGGGTGAGGAGTTATGTCCGGCGCTCGGCCTGACTATCCCGGTCGGTAAAGATTCCATGTCGATGAAAACCCGCTGGAATGAGCAGGGCGAAGAGCGCGAGATGACCTCGCCGCTGTCGCTGGTGATCACCGCATTTGCCCGTGTGGATGATGTACGCCGGACCGTCACGCCGCAACTGCGGAGCGATGTGGCGAACCGTCTGCTGCTGGTGGATCTGGGGGAAGGCCGTAATACCCTCGGCGCAACTGCGCTGGCTCAGGTGTATCGACAGCTGGGACAGAAAGGCGCGGATCTGCGTAATCCGCAGGCGCTGCGCGCATTCTTTGACACCACGCAGACGCTGGTGCGGGATGAAAAACTGCTGGCGTATCATGACCGTTCAGACGGCGGTCTGTTTGTTACACTGGCGGAAATGGCGTTTGCCGGACACTGCGGTGTGAATGCGGATATCAGTGCATTTGATGAGGATATCCTCGGTGCGCTGTTTACCGAAGAGCCGGGTGCTGTGCTCCAGGTGCGTGAAGCGGATCTGGATGGCGTAGTGCAGGCCTTCACCGATGCCGGGCTGGCAGATATGCTGCATGTTCTCGGTGAAGCTGTACCGGGGGATGATTTTATTGTCCGCAGCCACAATACAGAAGTCTATCATCAGTCCTGCCGTGAACTGCGCATCATGTGGGCGGAAACCACCTGGCAGATGCAGCGTCAGCGCGATAACCCGGCCTGTGCGGATGAAGAGCACGAAGCGAAACAGGATCTGACAGACCCGGGTCTCAACGTGGTACTGACGTTCGATCAGAATGAGGATATCGCCGCGCCGTATATTGTAAAAGGTGTGCGTCCGCGAGTCGCGGTGCTGCGTGAGCAGGGGGTTAACTCCCATGTGGAAATGGCGGCTGCTTTCCACCGTGCCGGGTTTGATGCCATCGATGTGCATATGAGCGACCTGCTGAACGGGCATCTTCCGCTGGACAGTTTTCAGGCGCTGGTTGCCTGCGGCGGCTTCTCTTACGGGGACGTGCTGGGTGCCGGTGAAGGCTGGGCGAAATCGATTCTGTTCAATCCGCAGGTACGGGATGAATTTGCACAGTTCTTTGCGCGTCCGGATACCTTATCACTCGGGGTCTGTAACGGCTGTCAGATGATGTCAAATCTGCGGGATCTGATCCCGGGGGCGGATTTATGGCCGCGCTTTACCCGTAACCGCTCTGAACGTTTTGAAGCGCGTTTCAGTCTGGTCGAAGTGGCACAAAGCCCGTCTCTGCTGCTGAGCGGCATGGCCGGTTCGCGGATGCCGATTGCAGTGTCTCACGGCGAAGGGCTGGCGGAATTCCGTGATGCGGCACATCAGCAGGCACTGACGGAACGCGGCCTGGTGGCGCTGCAATATGTGGATAACTACGGACAGGTCACCGAACGCTATCCGGCCAACCCGAACGGTTCACCGGACGGTATCACGGCGGTCACGACCGATGACGGTCGTGCCACTATTATGATGCCGCATCCGGAGCGAGTTTTCCGTACTGTCAGCAACTCCTGGCATCCGGAGAACTGGGGTGAGGACGGTCCGTGGCTGCGGATCTTCCGTAATGCCCGTAAACAATTAGGCTGATTTTTCATTCAGTTATCATCGCGGCGGCGGGGTTATCCCCGCCGTTTTTTTTATCTCTCTGCCGTATAAATGCTCAGTGTGTCACAGAACGACGACAACAGGGTTTTTGAGTGTCGTCAAAAGGGGACATTTAACTTACTGATATATAAGAGGGTAAAAAAGAGCAAAAAAGACTGTCGCAAATCAGAGACATTTTTTTGTAAAACAGTGAATAAACCGGAAGATAATGCACTGATAACGGTATTCAGGACTATTTTTATCAGGGGGTGAAAATATTTTCTCTTTAATAACAGTTGGTTGATATTTATTTTTCAAAGTTGGCACAGCAGTTGCAATATCCCCTGCAGTTGCTCATTCAATTTTTTATGTCGGCCCGCAATAAGGCGGAAACATGCCACATAAGCCCGGGAATGATGCCAGAGTAAGGTGCCTACCGTCCGTTAATACCGATAACTGCGCAAGCTTTATCAGACACAGGGCGACACGTTGAGTGAGGCACCACCTTAATCTCACTGACGGGACGGCAGGAAACTGTCGTCCCGTCATCATTTTATACCTTCCCTGCATTCTTTCTGTTCTCTTTTTCGCACAGATGCATCCTGATCCTTTTCTCTTATCCCGGATCCGGTTAGCATCATGCACATGACAACAGGTTAAGAGATGACAATCTTGAAAAAATGGCGATTATTTCCGCGCTCGCTGCGTCAGCTGGTAGTGGTGGCATTCTGTCTGGTATTGCTGCCGTTGCTGGGACTGGCATGGCAGGCGTATCAGAGTTTTGATGAGCTGAGTAATCAGGCGGCGCAAATCAGTATTTCAACCGTACAGGATGCGCGGCGCAGTGAGGAAATGTCGAGCCTGGCGCTGGAAATGGAGCGCAGCTACCGCCAGTACTGTGTGCTGGGTAATGAAACCCTGAAAAATGTCTGGCACAAACAGTATCTCCGCTATGAGGACTATCTCGCCCGCCAGAAGCAATCCACCCCGGATCCGCGTTATACTGATGATATCGCCAACAGTCTCGGACAGTTGTCTGTCCTGCAGTGTGAGAACGGTGAGCCGGTCGCGGCGATGACCACTCATCTGGAAGCCTTTGCCCGCAGTAATGCTGATCTGGTGCAGGCTATCCGCGAGGCGAATTTCCGGCGCGGTGAGGAACTTCAGAATGCCATCGCCCGCAAAGGCCAGTCGTTCGGCTGGCAGAGCCTGCTGGTGTTTGTTCTGAGCACCGGGCTTATCATCCTGTTTACCCGGATGATTATCGGGCCGGTGAAGGTGATTGAACGGATGGTTAACCGCCTGGGAGAAGGCCGTAATCTGATTCAGCGTCTTGATAATTTTAACGGTCCGAGAGAACTGCGCTCGCTGGCACTGCGGATTGTCTGGCTGAGTGAGCGTCTCGACTGGCTGGAATCCCAGCGTCATGAATTCCTGCGTCATATTTCCCATGAACTGAAAACCCCGCTGGCCAGTATGCGTGAAGGTACCGAACTGCTGGCGGATGAAGTCGCGGGGCCGCTGACGGCGGATCAGAAAGATGTGGTATCAATACTGAGTGAAAGCAGCCGCCATTTACAGGTGCTGATTGAACAGCTGCTGGAGTATAACCGCACGCTGGTGGACAGCCCGACTGAAGCCAAATGGGTTAACCTCGATACGGTAGTGCATGAGGTGGTCAATGCCCACAGCTTACCGGCGAGAAGCAAAGAAATCACTACGGACCTTGCTCTGGATGAAACAAGTGTCTGGGCTGAACCCGTCTTATTAACACGTGTACTCGATAATCTCTACTCAAATGCGGTACACTATGGCGCTGAATCGGGTAAGATCCGGATTACCAGCCGGAAAGCCGGTCAGCATATACAGATTGATGTCGCCAATACCGGTACGCCGATCCCGGAAGAAGAGCAGGAAATGATCTTCGAACCGTTCTATCAGGGCTCGCTTCAGCGCAAAGGTGCTGTCAAAGGCAGCGGGCTGGGACTGAGTATTGCCCGGGATTGTATTAACCGGATGGGCGGCGAACTGATATTAATCGGTTCTGAAGGTGCGGATGTATGCTTCCGTATTCAGCTTCCGTTCCACACCTTACTGGAATAACAGGTCAGCATTAACTTGAAAATGACATTTAAGTCCCTGATTGCCGCCGTCCCGCTGTTGCTGGCCGGTTGCGTAAAAACCGCAACGCCGCCGGATCTCTCCGCGCTGGCCTCTGTCGTTCTGCCGCAGGAGCGGACGGCGGATTACCGGATTGCGGATTGCCACGCTATCTGGGAACTCAACTCTGCGGCCGCGACAGAAAACGCCCTTTACTGGCTGCGGATGATGGATTGTGCTGATCTGCTCAGCAGTGACACTGCCCGGATTATGGCGGGAAAAATCACCCCGGACAGCTGGGATACCGCACTGCGCCAGAGTATTCTGCTTAATAACACCGGTACCTCCGCCAATGACAAACGTAAGGTGCTCGAGACTCTGAATGCCTACAGTGCCGGGTTCCCGGTCTCGCTGCGTCCGCTGATGACCCTGTGGCGTGATCAGCTGAAACAGGCGATTGCACTGAGTGACGAACGCCAGCGTTACCGCCGCCTGCAGAGCGATACAGACGGCAAAATTGATCAGCTGCGTGCGGTTAATTCCCGCCTGCAGTTTGAATTACAAAATACTACCCGCAAACTGGATAACCTGAGCAACATTGAACGCCAGCTGGCCGGCCGCAAACAGCCGACCAAAGCGGATGCGGAACTGGAAAATGCTCTCGAGGAACGCCGTGAGGCATTAGAAGAGGCGGCAGGTACAGCAGAGCCGAAACCGGCGGAAGCAAAACCTGCTGATGTTAAACCGGCAGAAGCCAAACCGGCTGCCGCTGAAACAAAAGCCGCAGAAACAAAACCGGCACAGGAAAAAAAGGAGTAACCCCGGCATGACAGCACGCCGCAGCGCAAACTTATTATTGGTTGATGATGATCCGGGCTTACTGAAACTGCTGGGTATGCGCCTGAGCAGTGAAGGTTTCCGGGTATCAACGGCAGAAAGCGGCCCTGAAGCGCTGAAGGTACTCAATAAAGAAAAAATCGATCTGGTCATCAGCGATCTGCGGATGGATGAAATGGATGGTATGGCACTGTTTGCCGAGATCCAGAAAACCCATTCCGGTATGCCGGTGATTATCCTGACGGCTCACGGCTCTATTCCGGATGCTGTGGCCGCCACCCGTGAGGGCGTGTTCAGCTTCCTGACCAAACCTGTGGATCGTGACGCATTATATAAAGCAATTGACGATGCGCTGGCGCTCTCTACCACCACGGTCAGTGATGAATCCTGGTGTGAGAGCATTGTTACCCGCAGCCCGCTGATGCTGCGTCTGCTGGAGCAGGCGCGTATGGTGGCGCAATCCGACGTCAGTGTGCTGATCAACGGCCAGAGCGGTACCGGGAAAGAGGTACTGGCGCAGGCCATTCACAAAGCCAGCCCGAGAGCGAAAAAACCGTTTATTGCCATTAACTGCGGCGCGCTGCCGGAACAGTTACTGGAATCCGAGCTGTTCGGCCATGCCAAAGGGGCTTTTACCGGCGCGGTGAGCAGCCGGGAAGGGCTGTTCCAGGCAGCTGAGAGCGGTACACTGTTCCTCGATGAAATCGGGGATATGCCGATGCCGCTGCAGGTCAAGCTGCTGCGTGTTCTGCAGGAGCGCAAAGTGCGCCCGCTCGGCAGTAACCGCGACATTGATATTGATGTCCGCGTCATTTCCGCGACACACCGCGATTTACCCAAGGCGATGGAAAAACACGAATTCCGTGAAGATCTCTACTACCGCCTCAATGTGGTTAACCTGAAAATTCCGACACTCCATGAGCGGGCTGAAGACATCCCGCTGCTGGCCAATCATATTCTGCGCGAAGCGGCGAAAAAACATAAGCCGTTTGTCCGCAGCTTCTCTCCGGATGCCATGAAATGCCTGATGGGCGCGAGCTGGCCGGGCAACGTCCGTCAGCTGCTTAACGTTATCGAGCAGTGTGTGGCGCTGTCCACCGTGCCGGTGATCAGTGAGGCGCTGGTGACTCAGGCGCTGGAAGGGGAAAACACAGCATTGCCGACCTTTGCGGAAGCCCGTAACCAGTTTGAACTCAATTACTTACGCAAACTTCTCCAGATGACCAAAGGTAACGTAACCAACGCTGCCCGTCTGGCGGGGCGTAACCGGACAGAGTTCTATAAATTACTGTCCCGTCATGAGCTGGATGCGGCCGACTTTAAAGAATAAGCAAAGAATCGGTGCGAACCGGCACATTTTGCTATCATCTTCATTATTAGCTGTTTTATTATTAATTTTTACATACGGTGAGATCTATCCCGGGAGAGCAGGATTTTATGCGTCGTACACTTAATATCGCCCTGGCCCAGCTGAATTTTCTGGTCGGAGATATCGAAGGCAATGGTGAACGTATTCTGGAAACCATGGCGGAACAGCAGGCGGCAGGGGCTGACCTGGTCATGTTTTCCGAACTGGCTTTGTCCGGGTATTCACCGGAAGACCTGGTTTTCCGTCCCGATTTTCATCAGCGGATAGTGCAGAGCCTCACCCGGATCCAACAGGCCAGTGGTGACTGTGCTGTGCTGGTGGGGCATCCGTGGCAGGAAAACGGTCACATTTATAACGCCCTCTCGTTCTTTGAGAAAGGAGCACTCCGCGCCCGCTATTTCAAACAGGAACTGCCGAACTACGGCGTGTTTGATGAAAAACGCTGGTTTACGGCAGGGACAGAAACCTGTGTAATCGATTTTCGCGGTTATCGTCTCGGGTTACTCATTTGTGAGGATATCTGGACCGACGGTCCGGTGGATGCCCTGAAAGCGGCCGGTGCTGAAATCATTCTGACACTGAATGCGTCACCGTATTCCACTGATAAAATTGATACCCGGGATGTACTGATACAGGCGCACTGCCGCCGTACCGGGCTGCCGCTGGTCTATCTCAACCAGGTCGGCGGGCAGGATGAACTGATTTTTGATGGTGATTCTGCCGTTTTTGCCGCAGATGGCAGTGTGACACATCGTCTTGCTGCGTTTTCGGAGCAAATCGCGCAGTGTCAGTTTACGGATTTAACCATCACGCCGATGGCAGATCCGGCACCGTCGTTACCTGTCCTGGCTCAGGTTTATCAGGGGCTGGTGCTGGCAACACGGGATTATGTCCGCAAAAATGGTTTTCAGGGAGCGCTGCTGGGTCTGTCCGGCGGGATCGATTCCGGCCTGACGGTCGCCATTGCCGCTGATGCGCTGGGTAAAGACAAAGTGCAGGCAGTGATGATGCCGTTCCGTTACACCTCGGATATCAGTATCCACGATGCCCGTGAGCAGGCAGAGCTGCTGGGTGTGGAATTTGATGTGGTGTCGATTGAGCCGGTGTTTGAAGCCTTTATGCACGAACTGGCACCGAAATTCGCCGGAACGCCGGTGGATACCACCGAAGAGAATTTACAGGCCCGCTGCCGGGCAGTGATCCTGATGGCGATGTCCAACAAACGCCGCCGCATTGTGCTGACCACCAGTAATAAAAGCGAGTGCGCTGTCGGTTACTCCACACTGTACGGGGATATGGCCGGGGGCTTTAATGTTCTGAAAGATGTGCCGAAAACCATGGTATTTGAGCTGGCAAGATACCGCAATACGCTCTCTCCGGCGATTCCGGAGCGGGTTATCACCCGTCCGCCGTCAGCAGAGCTGGCGCCGGGTCAGCTGGATCAGGACAGTCTGCCGCCGTATGACATCCTCGATGCCCTGCTGGCCGGGTATGTTGAAAAAGACATGTCCGCCGATGAACTGATCGCCGCCGGGTTTGATGAAGCGGTGGTCCGCAAGGTTATCCGGCTGGTGGATATCAATGAATACAAACGCCGCCAGTCACCGGTGGGACCGCGCATTACCGCCCGGAACTTTGGCAAAGATCGCCGTTACCCGATTACATCCGGGTTTGGCCGCAAAAATTGGTAACAGGATCTGACAATGAAAAAGATTGAGGCAATTATTAAGCCGTTTAAACTCGATGATGTCCGCGAAGCTCTGGCTGAAGTGGGGATCACCGGGATGACCGTGACAGAAGTGAAGGGGTTCGGCCGTCAGAAAGGGCATACGGAACTGTATCGCGGTGCGGAATATATGGTGGATTTTCTGCCGAAGGTAAAAATTGAAATTGTTGTCGCCGATG
Source organism: Morganella morganii (assembly GCF_041099235.1). GTDB lineage: Bacteria > Pseudomonadota > Gammaproteobacteria > Enterobacterales > Enterobacteriaceae > Morganella > Morganella morganii_E. Next base: position 63,461 of record NZ_JBFZSO010000003.1, read on the forward strand.
ACATTCTCGAAACCTGCGTAGAAACCATTATGCAGACGGCACAGACCGGCAAAATCGGTGACGGTAAAATCTTTGTGTTTGATGTGGCACAGGTTGTCCGGATCCGTACCGGGGAACAGGATGAAGATGCTATCTGAGTTCTGCTGAGCATCCCTGCAAATCATACTTATCCGGCGGCTGTTATTTCTGACACCGCCGGATTTTTTTACCGGTCAGTAAAAGACGCAGAGTGTGCAGGCAAAAAAAAGAGTAACAGTGAACCGGGCGAAAGGATGGGATAGATATAAATTCGGCGGTTATGTCACTGTTACTCAAATGTGCTTCAGCTTAAGCACATACGCTGAATATCCAGCGTGTTGTTATTGTTGTTCTGTCGCGATTATAAAACTTTGTGCGGACCGAAACATTCATAATGGATCTGGTCTGCACTGACGCCCATTGCGGTCAGCTGACGTGCAATGTGCTGCATAAAGGCTACCGGGCCGCACAGGTAATAGTGGCGGATTTTACTGAGCAGAGCATCCTGCTGAGCGGTTAAATCCATCAGCCCGGTCAGGTGCGGATGAGCTTCATCTGCACGCGGCTCTCTGTACCAGACGGTCTGACTGAATGCCGGCAACTGAGCACCAAACCGGTTTACTTCCTCCGCAAAGGCATGCACGCCGCCGTGCTCTGCCGCATGCAGCCAGGTAACATCTGCCGGATGCTGTTGTGCGGCAAGAGTTTGCAGCATGGCCATCATTGGTGTTAAGCCGACACCGGCTGAAATCAGAACCACCGGGGTTTCTTTTTCTGCCTCCAGGAAAAAATCCCCCAGCGGTGGTGTCAGTCTGACCACATCACCTTCCTGCACATTGGCGTGCAGCCAGCCGGAAATCGTACCTTTATCTTCACGTTTGACAGCAATCCGGTAGGTTTTACCGTCCGGTGCCTGTGTCAGGGAATACTGGCGGATTTCCTGATTTTCCAGCGCATCATCATTGATATAGACACTGATATACTGCCCCGGGCGGTAATCCGCGACAGGCTGACCATCAACCGGCGCCAGTTCGAAACTGGTGATAAGTTCACTCTGCGGCTGTTTGCAGATCACGCGGAATTCACGCAAACCTTGCCACCCGCCCTGTGAGGCTGCCTTTTCCTGATACAGCCCGGCTTCGCGCTGAATAAAGATATCCGCCAGCACGCCATACGCTTTACCCCAGGCGGTCAGGACTTCCTCACCCGGATTGAGCAACTCTTCAATGGTGGCCAGCAGGTTTTCCCCGACAATCGGGTAATGTTCCGGTCTGATCATCAGGCTGGCGTGTTTGTTGGCAATTTTCTCCACTGCCGCACCCAGTGCGCCGAGGTTATCAATATTCATGGCATAGGCGCAGACCGCATTAAACAAGGCTTCACGCTGTGCACCGTTCTGCTGGTGACTCATGGTGAAGATATCTTTTAATTCCGGATGCTGACGAAACATGCGGTCATAGAAATGCGCGGTCAGTTTCGGGCCGGTGGCGGCAATCAGCGGGGCGGTGGATTTTACGGTGGCGATAGTTTGTGCATCGAGCATAGCAGGGCTCCTGAAAAAGCATCACATCAGTGTGAAATTTATAACATGTATTTTTTATGCAACTTATAATACAGGGCAGAATTTGTAAAGCGCAAATTTTTCTGCTGTTTCTGAAAATCCGGTGAAAATAGCGGAATTGATCAGTGAGCGTGGGTAAGAGGGGATCACAAATCCGGTATTGTGTCCGATGGACAGGATATTCTTATGAAATAATAAGTATGCTAATTACCTGATTTTAGCGACATGCAATCGTTTGCGTATTTTTTGTTTTCGGGGCTATCTCAATTCAGAAAAAGGGTTTACACTGTAGGGCATTCGTCCCCGGAAAGGGGTGTTTTTTTATCGGCATCAGGCGAGTCAGGAGAAGCGAATGTTAAAGCGTGAAATGAATATTGCAGATTACGACCCACAACTCTGGCAGGCGATGAAAGACGAAGATCGTCGTCAGGAAGAGCACATTGAATTAATTGCCTCTGAAAACTACACCAGCCCGCGCGTTATGGAAGCTCAGGGCTCCCAGCTCACCAACAAATATGCGGAAGGGTATCCGGGCAAACGCTATTACGGCGGCTGCGAATATGTGGATATCGTGGAACAACTGGCGATTGACCGTGCAAAAGAACTGTTCGGTGCAGACTATGCCAACGTTCAGCCGCACTCAGGCTCCCAGGCTAACGTCGCAGTGTACTCCGCACTGCTGTCTCCGGGCGATACAGTATTAGGGATGAACTTAGCGGAAGGCGGTCACCTGACTCACGGCTCTCCGGTAAACTTCTCCGGTAAACTGTACAATATCGTCCCTTACGGTATCGATTCTGCCGGTAAAATCGATTATGACGATGTCGCTGAACAGGCGAAAAAACATCAGCCGAAAATGATCATCGGCGGCTTCTCTGCTTACTCCGGTGTGGTTGACTGGGCGAAAATGCGCGAAATCGCTGACAGCATCGGTGCTTATCTGTTTGTTGATATGGCACACGTAGCCGGTCTGGTTGCTGCGGGTGTTTATCCTAACCCGGTTCCGCATGCTCACGTTGTCACCACCACCACGCATAAAACCCTGGCGGGTCCGCGCGGCGGGATGATCCTCGCGAAAGGCGGTGATGAAGATCTGTACAAAAAACTGAACTCAGCGGTATTCCCGGGCAACCAGGGTGGTCCTCTGATGCACGTTATTGCCGGTAAAGCCGTGGCGTTAAAAGAAGCAATGGAGCCTGAATTTAAAGCAAATCAGGTCCAGGTTGTGAAAAATGCCAAAGCAATGGTTGAAGTCTTCCTGAACCGTGGTTATAAAGTGGTGTCCGGCGGTACTGAGAACCATCTGTTCCTGGTGGATCTGGTCGATAAAGACATCACCGGTAAAGATGCGGATGCGGCACTGGGCCGTGCAAACATCACTGTGAACAAAAACAGTGTGCCGAATGATCCGAAGAGCCCGTTTGTGACCTCCGGTATCCGTGTCGGTTCCCCGGCGATTACCCGCCGCGGCTTCAAAGAAGCAGAAGCCCGTGAACTGGCCGGCTGGATGTGTGACGTGTTAGATAACCTCAATGATGAAGCGACCATTGAAGCTGTGAAACAAAAAGTTCTGGCTATCTGCGCGAAATATCCGGTTTACGCATAATCGCGTTACCAATCTGATGTAACCAAAACCCGCTTCGTTCGCCGCGAGCGGGTTTTTTGTATTCCTGAAAGGAGAGGCAGATGTTTGTTCCGTCATCGCTCTGGCTGGCGCTTGATTATTTTACGTATTTTTTTTCCTACGGGATTTTTCTTCCCTACTGGGGCGCATGGCTGAAAGGTGAAGGGCATGATGTGGCAACGGTCGGTATGCTGCTCAGTGTGGGGCTGGTGGCGCGTTTCGTCGGCAGCCTGTTTATCACGCCGCTGTTTAAAGACCCGTCACGGCTGATTTTTGCCCTGAGACTGATGGCACTCTGTTCTTTCCTGTTCGCGGTGGCGTTTTATTTTGGTTCGCACTGGCTTTGGCTCTTTTTTGTTATGGCCGGATTTAACCTCTTTTTCTCGCCGATGATCCCGCTGGGGGATTCCCTCGCCGGAACCTGGCAAAAGCAGTTCCCGATGGATTACGGCTCGATCCGTGTCTGGGGTTCAGTGGCATTTATCATTGCCACCTCGGTTACCGGGATGCTGATGGATATCTGGAAGCATGAGGTGATTCTGGCGGCACTGGTGGTCAGTACCGGCTCACTGCTGCTGACCTCGCTGCTGCGTCCGCGTATTATGCCGGCCGGCGAAATGAAACAGCGCGGGCCGCAGGTGAAATTCCGTGTCCTGCTGAAAGATAATGCGGTTGTCCGCTTTCTGCTGTGTGTGAGTCTGTTACAGGGGGCACACGCCGCCTATTACGGCTTCAGCGTGATTTACTGGCAGAAAGTCGGTTATTCCGATGCCGCGATTGGTTATCTCTGGTCGCTGGGCGTGGTGGCGGAAGTGATCGTCTTTACCTTCAGTAATAAACTGTTCCGCCGCTGGAGTGCGGCCAACCTGTTACTGCTTTCCGGTATCTGCGGTATTCTGCGCTGGTCACTGCTGGGCATGTCGGCGGCACTGCCGGTGCTGATTGTGGCGCAGATCCTGCACAGCGGCACCTATACCGTGTGTCATCTGGCGGCTATGCGCTTTATCGGTGCGCGCAAATCCACGGAAATCATTCCGTTACAGGCGGCGTATTCCGCGCTGGCGATGGGCGGGGCGATTGCGGTAATGACGCTGGTGGCGGGGTATCTGTATGAAGGTATTCATGGCGGGATATTTTATCTGATGGCGCTGACAGCACTGCCGGCGTTGTTTCTGCGGCCTAAAATCCGCCCTCAGTCATAAGATGATCATCTGAACGGATAAAGGGGAACTATTATCCGTTCAGAATCCTGTCAGCTACCGAAATAATTAAAATAACTGATCAGTGCCTGTACCCGCAGTTCCAGCGCTTCAGCTGAGGCATCCGGCAGTAAAAATGGCGCAATATCGGCCATTTTTTGCTGCCAGACATTACTGACGGTGATACACATTTGTGACAGATTACTGATATTGTCCAGCAGGGCAGTGAACAGGGTGTAACTCTCCAGCGTGGTTTTGAGGTCAGCAATTTTCTGATGCAGCATATTGATAATATCGTCAATACCGGAAATCAGCGTATTGGCCGGTATTGCAGTATACAATTGCCGGGGAGCTTTTAATTTTTCCAGTAACGCTATTTGTTTATAGTATCCGTCTATAGTGGTTGAGGTATCACTTATCAGGTGTTTAATAACGGTTTTCAGATCAGAAATTCTTTGCTGATCATAATATCCGTTAATTTCAATGTTATATTCTGTGATGTTGTCATATATTTCGGGAAGAACAGAAAGATAGTGATTATGTTCCGTGAGCGCTTTCATCTGCTGATCGAGATAGACATATTCAGCATCAATCGCATCCCGCAGACGACGTTCGTAGTCTTTCATCTTTTCAAAAATATCCCGGTAAGGGACAAGCGGGATAACGGCTTCATCTGCTCTGTTTTGGTGATACAGTGTATTAATATCAGCCAGTCGTATTTTTTCAGGTAATATCATAATAAGATTTCCCTTGGTTGCTGTTAGAGGGGAGGTATTCAGTAAATACGACAGCATGGTTACCGGATTATACGCCGGTGACAATATTATAAGATGTCAGTGTATTAACAGGATACCGCATCATCGGTATCCTTATTAATATTAATGTCCGAAAGCATGAAAATAATCGAGCTGCTGCTGAATAATGTCATTCAGACCATCCGTTGGTGCACCTTGTTTAAAGTAAGGTTCGTAAAGGGCCATTAATTGAACCCAGAATCCGGTGACAGATAAGGTATTCAGCATATACGTATTGATCTTGCTCAGCAGAATGGCAAATCTGACGGCATCACTGACAGTATACCGGAGATCATTAATTTTTTTATTCAGTACGTCAATGGTATCATCAGTATGGTCGCTGCCGGTATGCACTGACGTCATTTTTTTCAGTTGTTCCAGTTGCCGGGTATATTCATCAATTAATTCTGACAGTTTATAAATATAGTCACTGTTTCTTTCGGTTAGTTCATTTATTTTCATGGCGTTATAGCAATGATGATTGATTGCATACAATTCATTGGTACCGGATTGCATATATTTCAGAATATCAACAGGGTAGTCCTCTCCGGATAATGAATTAAGTTCCCGGTGAAGATTGTCGTATCCGCGCTCTATTGTAATATGTATTCTTTTCAGATAGTGATTAATGTCCTCTAATTGTTCACGATACGGCATTTCTTTAATGCTGCTCTGATAGGTTTCAATATCTTCTGATTGTTCATGCAAATCCGATAATGTAATTTCATTGTTTAGTAACATAACGTCAGCCTTATTCTGTGGAAGTGTGGGGATTATAAATGCCACAGATAAGACTATATTCTTACAGGTGAATAACAACATCATAAGAAAAGAGAATATTAATAATAAATGAACAGCAGAATAAACCGGAGGGTAATAAATAACAGTGCGGAAATGAAGAGCAGGAAATAACAGGGTAATAACCGTCAGATTATTACCCGTAAAGACAAATAAATCAGCGTTTCAGTGACTCAGTCAGCTCATCACGCATTTCTGCCAGCAGTTCGCGGACCACGCGCGGGCTGCCTGCAACGATGTTACCGCTGTCGATATAACGGTGGTCACCGGTGAAATCAGTGACGATACCGCCCGCTTCGCGGACCAGCAGTTCACCGCCGAGGAAATCCCATGGCTTCAGACCGATTTCAAAGAAACCGTCCACACGGCCGGCAGCGAGATACGCCAGATCCAGTGCGGCAGAGCCGGTGCGGCGGAAATCTGAGCAGCGGGTGAACAGTTTGCCGAGGATTTTGATATAGGTATCAGCGTGGTGTTTGGCTTTGAACGGGAAGCCGGTCGCCAGCACCGCTCCGTCGAGATCACGGGCAGTGGCGCCGCGCAGACGGTAGCCGTTTAACTGTGCGCCCTGACCACGGACCGCAGAGAATAATTCGTTACGCATCGGATCGTAAACAACCGCCACTTCAGTGCGGCCTTTGATACGGAATGCGATAGAAACAGCGAAGTGCGGGAGACGTTTGACGAAGTTGGTGGTGCCATCCAGGGGATCAATCACCCATTGCATATCATGTTCTTCACCGAGTAATTCACCGCACTCTTCGGAGATAATGGTGTGCTTCGGATAAGATTTGCGGATGATCTCGATAATCATCTGCTCGGCTTCGCGATCCACGTTGGTCACAAAGTCATTGGAACCTTTCTGAGTAGTCTCAACAGTGTCAGGCATTTCATAGTGTTTGGCAATCAGGTTGCCGGCCTTACGTGCAGCACGTATGGCGATGGTAAGCATCGGATGCATGGGGTTGTCCACCGGGATGTTAAAGAACGAAAATAAACGCGGCAGAGTATAACAGGTGATCGTCAATCTGACTATTCTTGTGTTAAGATATTGCGATAATTTCTCAAAGAAAGTGTGTTATGTCCGAAAATATCCGAATCGTCCTGGTTGAAACCTCACATACAGGCAATATGGGCTCCGCTGCGCGGGCTATGAAAACAATGGGGTTATCCAACCTTTATCTGGTCAATCCGCAGGTACAACCGGACTCGCACGCCATCGCGCTGTCTGCCGGTGCCAGTGATGTTATCGGCAATGCAAAAATTGTCAGTACTCTGGATGAGGCGATTGCCGGCTGTGAACTGGTGATCGGCACCAGTGCCCGGTCGCGTACGCTGCCGTGGCCGATGGTTGAACCGCGTGAATGCGGGGAAAAAAGTGTTAAAATCGCACAGACCGCACCGGTCGCGATTATTTTCGGCCGTGAACGGGTCGGGCTGACCAACGATGAATTACAGAAGTGTAATTATCACCTTTATATTCCGACCAACCCGGAATACGGCTCGCTGAACCTGGCGATGGCGGTGCAACTGGTCAGTTATGAGATCCGGATGGCATTTCTTGCCTCTCAGAATGAGAGCGAACCGGCAAATAATGATGAGGCAGATGAGGTACACTATCCGCCGGCGGATGATATGGAGCGGTTTTACACGCATCTGGAATCGGTTCTCAATGAATCCGGTTTTATCCGCAAAGCACATCCGGGTCAGATTATGAACCGTCTGCGCCGCTTATTTACCCGCGCGCATCCGGAAACGCAGGAGCTGAATATCCTGCGGGGTATCCTGACTTCTGTTGAGAAATGGGCGAAAAAATAGTTGAGTAAATTACTGGGTTAAATAGTTGACTAAATTACTCAGGAATGACACAATTTCTTCACCATTTATCACGGGGATCCGGTTATGAGACTGACATCAAAAGGGCGCTATGCGGTAACCGCTATGCTCGACGTAGCGCTGCACTCCCATGAGGGGCCCGTACCACTGGCTGACATTTCTGAACGTCAGGGTATCTCCCTCTCTTATCTTGAGCAACTCTTCTCCCGTCTGCGTAAAAACGAGCTGGTTTCCAGCGTTCGCGGGCCGGGCGGCGGGTATCTTCTGGCACGCGGTGCCGGTGAGATTTTCATTGCTCAGGTCATCTCAGCCGTCGATGAATCCGTTGATGCGACCCGCTGTCAGGGAACCCGGGAAGGATGTCAGGGCGGCGACCGCTGTCTGACACACGCGCTGTGGCGCGATCTGAGTGACCGCATTACTGATTTCTTAAGCAGTATCAGTCTGGAAGAGTTAGTAAATCATAAAGAAGTGATTGATGTTGCTGATCGCCAGGATGATAAACGTCGTGCACATAATCTGGCAATTAACGAAACGATTATCAATCTGCAAGCATAAGCAGAAACCTGCGTTAACAACGCAACCGTAGTTCATGGAGCAATTGAGCGATGAAATTACCGATTTATTTAGATTACTCAGCAACCACCCCGGTTGATCCGCGTGTTGCTGAAAAAATGATGCAATGCCTCACAATGGACGGCATCTTCGGCAACCCGGCGTCACGTTCCCACCGTTTTGGCTGGCAGGCCGAAGAGGCTGTCGATATTGCCCGTAACCAGATTGCTGATCTGGTCGGTGCTGATCCGCGTGAAATCGTGTTCACTTCCGGTGCCACCGAGTCTGACAACCTGGCGATTAAAGGTGCAGCCAAATTCTATGAGAAAAAAGGCAAGCACATTATTACCTGTAAAACTGAGCACAAAGCGGTACTCGATACCTGCCGTCAGTTAGAGCGCGAAGGGTTTGATGTAACCTATCTTGCGCCGCAGCGTAATGGCCTGATCGACCTGGCTGAACTCGAAGCCGCAATGCGCGAAGACACCATTTTAGTTTCCATCATGCATGTGAATAACGAAATCGGTGTGATTCAGGATATCGAAGCAATCGGTGAACTGTGCCGCAGCAAAGGGATTGTTTTCCATGTGGATGCCACTCAGAGCGTCGGTAAAGTCCCGGTTGATTTAAGCAAACTGAAAGTGGATCTGATGTCCTTCTCCGGCCACAAGATTTACGGCCCGATGGGTATCGGCGCACTGTATGTCCGCCGCAAACCGCGTATCCGCATTGAAGCGCAGATGCACGGTGGTGGTCACGAGCGCGGTATGCGTTCCGGTACACTGGCAGTCCATCAGATTGTCGGTATGGGTGAAGCTTACCGTATCGCCAAAGAAGAGATGGCGGCGGAAGCTGAGCGTCTGTCCGCACTGCGTATGCGTCTGTGGAACGGTATCAAAGATATCGAAGAAACCTATCTGAACGGTTGCCCGGAGCACTCCGCACCGAATATTCTTAACGTCAGTTTCAACTATGTTGAAGGTGAATCCCTGATGATGGCGCTGAAAGATCTCGCGGTATCATCCGGTTCTGCCTGTACGTCCGCCAGCCTGGAGCCGTCATATGTTCTGCGCGCCCTGGGTATGACCGACGAACTGGCGCACAGCTCAATCCGCTTCTCTCTGGGTCGTTTCACGACTGAGGAAGAGATTGACTATGCTATCAAACTTATCCATAACGCAATTGGCCGCCTGCGCGATCTTTCCCCGCTGTGGGAAATGCACAAGCAAGGTGTTGATATTAACAGCATTGAATGGTCACACCATTAATCAGACGGTTTCAGGAGTATAAACAATGGCTTATAGCGATAAAGTAATCGATCACTACGAAAACCCGCGCAACGTCGGTTCATTCGACAACGAAGACCCGACTGTCGGCAGCGGCATGGTGGGTGCACCGGCCTGTGGTGACGTGATGAAGTTACAGATCAAAGTTGACGATAACGGCGTGATCGAAGACGCACGTTTCAAAACCTACGGCTGCGGCTCGGCGATTGCGTCAAGCTCACTGGTGACTGAGTGGATGAAAGGGAAGACCCTGGATGAAGCGGAAGCCATCAAAAATACCGCGATTGCGGAAGAGCTGGAATTACCGCCGGTGAAAATTCACTGCTCTATTCTGGCTGAAGATGCGATCAAAGCAGCAATTGCGGATTACAAAAGTAAACGCCGGGGCAACTAATAGCCCGCCGCTGCCGGTGTGCAGCAGGTAAAACAATAAAATAATGGCGGATACTGATCCCATCGGTCATCCGCCATACTGGTTTATAGAGCGAGGTGTGTAATGTCCGTTTCTCTTACAGAAAGTGCGGCAAACCGGGTCACCAGTTTTCTGGCAAACCGTGGTAAAGGAGTAGGTCTGCGGTTAGGCGTGAGAACCTCCGGTTGCTCTGGTATGGCTTACGTACTTGAATTTGCCGATGTCATTAATGAAGATGATGTCGTTTTTGAAGATCACGGCGTAAAAGTGATCATCGACGGAAAAAGTATTGTATATCTTGACGGCACGGAAGTGGATTTCGTGAAGGAAGGGTTAAACGAAGGGTTTAAATTCAATAACCCGAACGTCAACAGCGAATGCGGCTGCGGCGAGAGTTTCCACGTTTAACTGATCCATTTATCCGCGAAGAGAACACGATGAACTATTTTTCCCTGTTCAGCCTGCCTGTGCGTTATGACCTTGACACACAGGCACTTGCCGGTCGTTATCAGGATTTGCAGCGCCAGTATCACCCGGACAGATTTGCTGCCGGTGATGCGAAAGAACAAGCGCAGGCACTGACTATGGCCGCGACCATCAATGACGCCTACCAGTCCCTGAAACATCCCCTGAAACGTGCGGAGTACATGCTGCTGTTACATGATATTGATATCAATAATGAACAGCACACAATGCATGATACCGCATTTCTGATGGAGCAGCTGGAGCTGCGCGAAGCCCTCGATATCATTGAACAGAAACAGGACAGTGATGCACTGGCCGGTTTTGCTGCCACTATCACTAAAATGACAAAAACCCGGATGGCAGAGATGGTTCACCAGCTTGATGGCGAAGACTGGACTGCTGCGGCAGACAGCGTGCGTAAATTACGTTTTTTGAGTAAACTGACGCAACAAATTGAAAATCTTGAAGAACGTTTGCTCGACAGTTTCTAGGGGAAAAATATGGCACTGTTACAAATCAGCGAACCGGGACAGGCTCCCGCCCCGCATCAGCGCCGCCTTGCCGCGGGTATCGATTTAGGCACCACTCATTCACTGGTCGCCACTGTGCGCAGTGGTGAAACCGATGTGCTGCCCGATCACGAAGGGCGTTATTTACTGCCTTCTGTCGTGCAGTACAGCGCGGACAGCCGCCTGGTCGGCTGGGATGCCCGTGCAAACGCAGCGGCAGATCCTCAGAATACCATTATTTCAGTCAAACGCATGATGGGGCGCTCGCTGACCGATATCACTGAGCGCTATCCTGATCTGCCGTATCAGTTACAGGCAGGCGAAAACGGCCTGCCAATCATCCGCACAGCAGCCGGATTGACGGATCCTGTCCGTGTCTCGGCGGATATTCTGTCCGTGCTGGCACAGCGCGCGCAGGAAACCCTCGGCGGTGAACTGGATGGCGTGGTGATCACCGTCCCTGCCTATTTCGATGACGCTCAGCGTCAGGGCACGAAAGATGCTGCCCGTCTTGCCGGATTACATGTGTTACGTCTGCTGAATGAGCCGACAGCGGCAGCTATCGCCTACGGGCTGGATTCCGGTCAGGAAGGGGTGATTGCGGTTTATGACCTCGGCGGCGGTACGTTTGATATCTCTGTGCTGCGTCTGAGCCGTGGTGTGTTTGAAGTGCTGGCCACCGGCGGTGATACTGCGCTCGGCGGCGATGATTTCGATAATCTGATTGCTGACTGGATTTATGAGCAGCGCGGCATTCAGCCACAGGGCCATTCGCAGCACCGCGAAGTACTGAATGCGGCGGCGGAAGCCAAAATTGCACTCTCTGATGCCGCACAAACCACCATTTCCCTGGATGGCTGGCAGGGCGTACTGACCCGTGACATGTTTGAGGAACTCATCCGTCCGCTGGTCAGAAAAACTCTGATGACCTGCCGCCGTGCCCTGAAAGATGCGGGAACGGATCAGGATGAAGTCCGCGAAGTGGTGATGGTCGGCGGATCAACCCGCGTACCGCTGGTGCGTGAGCTGGTCGGTGAGTTTTTCAGCAAAGAGCCGCTGACCTCGATTGACCCGGACAAAGTGGTTGCTATCGGTGCCGCGATTCAGGCGGATATTCTGGCCGGTAACAAACCGGACAGCGACATGCTGCTGCTGGATGTGATCCCGCTCTCGCTGGGGCTGGAAACCATGGGCGGCCTGGTGGAAAAAGTCATTCCGCGCAACACCACCATTCCGGCAGCCCGTGCCCAGGAATTTACCACCTTTAAAGACGGCCAGACCGCCATGACCATTCATGTGCTGCAGGGCGAGCGGGAAATGGTCAGCGACTGCCGTTCCCTGGCGCGTTTCACCCTGCGCGGCATCCCGCCGATGGCCGCCGGTAACGCCCATATCCGCGTCACCTTCCAGGTGGATGCGGACGGGCTGCTGAGTGTCAGCGCACTGGAGAAATCCACCGGTGTGCAGGCCTCCGTCCAGATCAAACCGTCTTACGGCCTGAGCGATACCGATATCGCCGGGATGATCAAAGATTCACTCGAAAACGCAGAAAATGATTTATCCACCCGCCGTCTGGCGGAACAAAAAGTGGAAGCCGCCCGCCTGCTGGAGAGCCTGACTCAGGCGCTTTCAGAGGATGGCAATTTACTGAGCGACGACGAAAATGCTGCTATTGATGCGGCAGTCGGTGTGCTTATTGAGAGCGTTGAAGGCGACTCACCAGCCGCCATTGAAAACGCAATTAAACAACTGGACAAGCAAACACAGGTATTCGCGGCGCGCCGGATGGACAATTCTGTCCGCAAGGCACTCGCGGGCCACTCTGTGGATGAGATATAACGGGAAGATTATGCCTAAGATTGTTTTTTTACCGCATGAGTCATTATGCCCTGAAGGTGCGGTATACGACGCAAATGAAGGTGAGTCAATTCTGGATGTTGCCCTGCGTAACGGTATCGAAATTGAACATGCCTGTGAGAAATCATGTGCCTGCACAACCTGTCACTGTATCGTCCGCGAAGGGTTTGACTCCCTCGGAGAGAGCAGTGAGCTGGAAGACGACATGCTGGACAAAGCCTGGGGACTCGAGCCGGAAAGCCGTCTGAGTTGTCAGGCGAAAGTCGCGGATGAAGACCTGGTGGTGGAAATTCCGAAATACACCATCAACCATGCGCGTGAGCACTGATAAAGGAGCCTGAAATGGGACTGAAATGGCAGGACAGCCGTGAAATCGGCGAAGCTCTGTATGATCTGTACCCGGATACGGATCCGAAGACCGTGCGTTTCACCGATATGCACCAGTGGATCTGCGAACTGGAAGAATTTGACGATGCACCTGAAAAATCTAACGAAAAAGTGTTAGAAGCAATTTTGTTAGTCTGGCTCGACGAATTTGAATGATGTCTTTTGTTACGCGCATCAGGCCGCACAATTGTGTTAGCGTGCGGTCTCTGATGCGCGTATGCTGTTACCGCCTCCTGTGCAGACCGGCACGCCGTGCATTCCTCAAATAAAATCTGACTGTTACGGCAGTCTAAAAGTCAAAAGAGAGAACGAAATGACGCAACTCATCATGCCTGTAACCTTATCGTATGAACCAGCTTCTCCGGCGTGGGGAGAGAAAGCCCTGGTCAGCGCGACTGACAAAGGAATGACGGTTCATTTAAGCCGTAAAGGGATGCTGTGCGCTGTACAGAGCGCGGGCCGTAAAATCGACGGTCAGGGCATCCGCAATGTGGTGCTGAGCGGCAGCAACTGGGATCTGGAAACAAGCTGGGCCTTCTGGCAGGGCTTCCGTGGTCCGAAAGGCGCACGCTCGATTGAATGGCCGGAATTACCGGAAGCGGATAAAACCGAACTGGAACACCGTATCCGTATCATCGACTGGGTACGCGATATCATTAATACCCCTGCGGAAGAACTGAGCCCGGAACAGCTGGCGCAGCGTGCGGTTGATCTGCTGTGCGGCGTTTCCTGCAATTCCGTCGGTTACCGTATCATCAAAGGGGACGATTTACGCGAGCAGGGCTATATGGGGATCCATACTGTCGGTCGTGGTTCTGTACGTCCGCCGGTACTGCTGGCGCTGGATTACAATCCGGGCAAACAGGAAAATGCACCGGTGTTTGCCAGCCTGGTCGGTAAAGGGATCACCTTTGATTCCGGCGGCTACAGCCTGAAACCGTCTTCTTCCATGGATTCCATGAAGTCCGATATGGGCGGCGCGGCGACACTGACCGGTGCGCTGGCAATGGCTATCAGCCGCGGCCTGCAAAAACGCGTTAAACTGTACCTGTGCATCGCGGATAACCTGGTGAGCGGTAATGCATTCAAACTGGGTGATATCATCCGTTACAGCAACGGTAAATCGGTTGAAATTATGAATACCGATGCGGAAGGGCGTCTGGTACTGGCGGATGGTCTGATTGAAGCGGACAAAGATAACGCCGGATTTATCATCGATGCAGCGACCCTGACCGGGGCGGCGAAAACTGCCGTCGGTAACGATTATCACTCTGTCATGAGCTTCGATGACGCGCTGTACAATGAACTGATGTCAGCTGCTGATCAGGAAAAAGAGATGTTCTGGCGCCTGCCGCTGGCAGAATTCCACCGCCGTCAGATGCCGTCTTCCTTTGCTGATCTGAGCAACACCGGGGCACCGAATACTGCCGGGGCAAGTACCGCAGCGGCATTCCTGTCTCACTTTGTGGAAGATTACCGCAAAAACTGGCTGCACATTGACTGCTCAGCCACTTACCGCAAAGCGCCGTCAGACTTATGGTCTGCGGGAGCAACCGGCTATGGTGTCCGCACTGTGGCGGCACTGCTGCTGAAAAAAGCCGGACAGTAACCGGGCATTGCCCTGCTGATTCTGCTGTAAAACGGTCACATAAACATGTGGCCGTTTTTCTGTGATATTTAAGAAGACAGATGCTGAAATAAGGAGTTCTGTAATGGCGGATACACTACCGGTACAGGAAGTGATGATTGAACAGGGCAGCGCACTGTTGCTGAGCGTACCGGAGAACAAACCGGACGCGGTGCTTGATGCGCTGACCGGTGTGTTTAAACAGCACAAACCGGTGCGCCGTGCATTTTGGGTAATGGCAGCCGAAAAAAACAATACTGTCGCTGATGAACCGGTACTGCTGATTGTGCTGGAACTGAGTGAAGAGCAGGAGGCGGATACGGTGATCCGTCAGGCGGCTGAGGCTGCGATGGAGCACCTCGCTGACGGGGAGCATATTGATTTTTGTCTGTTAAATCCGGATGAAAATGACGGGCTGACGCACTTCCTGACACAGCACATTCAGGCATTTTATCAGCGCCGTCTCGGTGGCTGGCTGCGCAACTCCATTCCGGTAACAGAAGCGTAACAATAATTTATCCGGATGGTGAATATGTATAGTGCATATATTCAGAATAATGCACTATACGCTTGTTTAGGCTTTGTTTACACTTCGTGAAATAATACCGAACAAGTGCCCGTTTTCCGGGCTCACCAGAAAGGATTGATTATGCGTTCTCCGATTGCAGGACAGGGTCCCGGCAAAAAACGCTGCATTGCAGTGCTTCTTGCATCAGCGCTGGCGCTCACGGGTTGTGATGACACCGGCAGTAACACCACCGCGGCGGGCAGTAATGACAGTGCGCGGGCCAATAATAAAGAAAACTCGTCTTCTTCATCTGCTTCCTCCCCGTCTGCGAAAAAAACACAGGATGCCGCATCACTGGCAGAGCTGAGTAAGCGCTATGCCGGAAAAGATGTGACTATCATCGACGCCTCTGAGATTCAGCTCGACGGCGCAAATGCGATGGTGGTGACTTTCTCCGTTCCGCTGGATCCGAACCAGGATTTCAGTCAGTTTGCCCGTCTGGTGGACGTGAAAAACGGCAAGCTGGAAGGTGCCTGGGAGCTGTCGGATAATCTGATGGAACTGCGTATGCGCCATCTGCCGCCGTCACGGGAATTGCAGCTGAGTATCGATCGCGGCGTGCGCGGTATCAATGAGCGCACACTGGTTAACGGTTACGATTTAAAACTGACCACTGCGGATGTGGTACCGAGTGTCGGCTTTGCCAGCCGCGGCTCACTGTTCCCGGCAGATGTCCTGCAGGGACTGCCGGTATTCGCGCTGAACGTGGACAGTATTGATGTTAATTTCTACCGCATAAAACCGGATTCCCTGGCTTCTTTCCTCGCAAGCTGGCAGTACGGCAACAATCTCCAGTACTGGAATTCGGATGATCTGCTGAACAATACCGACCTGGTCTATACCGGGCGTTTTGATCTCAATCCGCAGAAAAACACCCGTGAAAATATGCAGATCCCGCTGAAGGATATCAAGCCGTTACAGGAAGAGGGCGTGTACCTGGCGGTGATGCAGCAGGCGGGACGTTACAGCTATACCATGCCGGCAACACTCTTTACCCTGAGCGATATCGGCGTTTCCATGCACAGCTATCTTAATGAGCTGGATGTCTTTACGCAGTCGCTGGCGAAAGGCAGCGCGCTGAAAGGCGTGGAAATCCGTCTGCTCGACAGTAAAGGCCAGCTTCTGAGCAAAGCAGAAACCGACAGCAGCGGTCATGCAAAACTGGATCGCGGGGCGGATGCCGCGCTGTTACTGGCGATTAATAACGGCCAGACCAGTATGATCGACCTGAAAAACCCGGCACTTGACCTGGCAGAGTTTGATATCGCCGGTCCGCAGGGCTATGCAAAACAATTCTTCGTCTTTGGTCCGCGTGATCTGTACCGTCCGGGGGAAACCCTGGTGATTAACGGTCTGCTGCGCGACGGCGACGGCCATCCGGTCAAAGATCAGCCGGTCAAAGTGGATGTGCTGAAAAATGACGGTCAGGTGGCCTCCACCTTCGTCTGGCAGCCGGAAAACGGCCTCTATCAGTACCAGTATGCGATTCCGGAAAATATCGAGACCGGTAAGCTGACGCTGCGTTTTGATCTGGGGGATAACACGCCGCGCTTCTACAGCGTCAATGTGGAAGATTTCATGCCTGAGCGCATGGCGATGGAAATCAAAACCGACAAACAGCCGATCACCACACAGCAATCCGCTGATTTTGAAATTGAAGGCCATTATCTCTACGGTGCGCCTGCTGCCGGTAATCAGCTGACCGGGCAGCTGTTTATGCGTCCGGATCGTGAGGCATCCGCCAAATTGCCGGGCTTTGAATTCGGTGATATTCAGGAAGAGAGCCTGACCCGCACCCTGGATGAGTTCGACGAAACCATGGATGACGGCGGCGAGCTGGCTTTCACCATCAGTAATGATTACTGGAAAGAGGTGAAATCACCGTTTAAATTAATCCTCCAGGCGAGCCTGATGGAGACCGGCGGCCGTCCGGTGACCCGCCGTGCGGATGTTGCGGTATGGCCAGCCGCGAAAATGGCCGGTATTCGTCCGGTCTTCGCCAAAAAAGAGGTGTATGACTACCGTACAGACAAATATGTATCTCAGTACAGCATGGATGAAGATTCACTGGCTGAATTTGAAATTGTCTATACCGACCGTCAGGGTAATAAGTTAAAAGCGGATGATCTGAATGCGCGTCTGATTTATGAGCGCCGTGATTATTACTGGCGCTGGTCTGACTCCGAAGGCTGGTCATCCGGTTATGATCAGAAAGACCTCGTGATGTCTGATGACAAAATCAGTATTGCCAAAGACGGCACGGCAAAAGTGACCGTCCCGGTCTCCTGGGGTGCATACCGTCTGGAAGTGGTGGATCCGTCCACCGGGCTGACCACCAGTGTGCGTTTCTGGGCGGGCTATTCCTGGCAGGATAACACCGGCGGCACCGGCGCGGTTCGCCCGGACCAGGTGAAACTGAAGCTGGATAAACCAAATTATCACGCCGGTGATAAAGTTAAACTGAATGTGACCGCACCGCAGGCCGGTAAAGGCTATGTCCTGCTGGAATCCAGTGACGGTCCGCTGTGGTGGCAGGAAGTGGATGTGCCGGAAGGCGGCACCGATGTGGAAGTACCGCTGAACAAAGAGTGGACACGCCACGACCTGTACGCGACTGCGGTGGTTGTCCGTCCGGGGGACAGCTCCCGTCAGGCGACCGTCAAGCGTGCGGTCGGTATCCTGCATATCCCGATGGCCGACCCGGGCCGTAAGATTGATGTGACACTGGATACTCCGGCCCGCATCCGTCCGAATCAGGATCTGACTGTTAAAATAAAAGCGAAAGCACAGGACGGCAAAGCGGCACCGGAAAAAGTCAATGTGCTGATTTCCGCTGTGGATACCGGTGTGCTTAATATCACCGATTACAAAACACCTGATCCGTATGATGCTTTCTTCGGTCGTAAGCGCTACAGCGTGGATCAGTATGATGTCTATGGTCAGCTGATTGAGGGCAGTGGTCGTCTCGGCACACTGCGGTTTGGTGGTGACGGCGGCGATGATCTCGATCGCGGCGGCCTGAAACCGCTGACCGAAGTGCAGATTATCGCGCAGCAGGCGGCACCGGTGGAACTGAATGCGCAGGGCGAAGGAACTGTTACCCTGTCAATTCCGGATTTCAACGGTGAACTGCGCCTGATGGCACAGGCCTGGACGGATGAGGATTTCGGTCATGCGCAGAATAAAGTGATTGTTGCCGCACCGGTGATCAGCCAGATGGCGCTGCCGCGCTTTATGGCCGGCGGTGACCGTTCGCAGCTGACACTGGATCTGACCAACCTGACCGATGAAACACAGAATCTGACCGTGAATTTCAGTGCGGACGGCATGGTGCATCTCAAAGGGGCGGCAGAGAAAGAAGTCACGCTGGCGAAAGGTCAGCGCACATCTGTGAATGTCCCGGTTGAAGCTGCCAACGGCTTTGGTCAGGGCGAGGTGTTTATGACCGTCAAAGGGCTGAAACTGCCTGATGAAAGCAGCAACACCTATAAAAACAGCTGGAAAATCGGTGTCCGTCCGGCATACCCGGCTGAAACCGTTTCTTACTCGATGTCACTCGGCAATGGCGGGGAATGGGCGTTACCGGCAGATCAAACCGGCTATCTGGACGCCAATACTGTGTCCGGTGAAATGATGCTGACCAGCCGTCCGCCGCTGGATATCTCGCGTTACATCCGTGAACTCTATGCCTATCCGTACGGCTGTCTGGAACAGACCGTGAGCGGGCTGTATCCGTCCCTGTACTCCTCTGAAGCGGAACTGAAAAAACTGGGCATCAAAACCCAGACTGATGCCGGACGCCGCCAGGCAGTGATGACCGGTATCCCGCATCTGCTCGGTATGCAGCGCAGTGACGGCAGTTTTTCTCTGTGGGATAACAGTGGTGCGGAAGAGCCGTGGCTGACCGCATATGCGACAGACTTCCTGTTCCGTGCCGGACAGCGCGGGTTTGATGTTCCGGCGGATGCCCTGAGTAACGCAAATAACCGCCTGCTGCGTTATCTGCAGGATCGCTCGGTGATCAGCAGTAACTATTACGGCAACAGCGACCAGATGCGCTTTGCGGTACAGGCGTATGCCGGTTATGTGCTGGCACAACAGCAGAAAGCACCGCTCGGCGCACTGCGTCAGGTGTATCAGCGCCGTGATGATGCCGCAAGTGGACTGGCACTGGTACAGCTGGGTATCGCCCTGAAGAAAATGGGGGATGCGGATCGCGGTAATGAAGCCATCCGTCTGGGTGTGATGAAGAACCGTGACAGCGTCTATACCGGTGATTACGGCAGCACCATCCGTGATGATGCGATGATTATTGCCCTGCTGAGTGAGGCGGATTCCAATGCGGATCAGCGTTACGGCAAGTTGCAGGCACTCTCTGCGGAAATACAGAATAACCGTTACTTCTCCACTCAGGAGAGCAACGCCCTGTATCTGGCAGGCCGTCAGTACATTAATCAGAGCGAAAAACCGTGGTCTGCCCTGATCAACGGACAGGCCCCGGCAGTCAGTCGTGACAGCGCGCTGCGTGAAACCCTCACGGCCGCACAGCTTAACAACGGCATCAGTGTCGCGAACCGGGGAGATACGGAACTGTTCGGCCGTGTGAATATCACCGGCTATCCGTTACAGGCACCGGCGCCGTCATCGGAAGTGCTGAAAATCAAGCGGACGTATATGGATCTGAACGGTAACCCGATCAGCATTGACCGCCTGAGCAGTGGTGACCTGGTGGCTGTCCGTCTGGATATTCAGGCTGACCGCAACGTGCCGGATGCGCTGGTGGTGGATCTGTTACCGGCCGGTCTGGAGCTGGAAAACCAGAATCTGGCGGCAGCCAGTGCAAGTCTGGCAGACAGCGCACCAAACCTGGCTGAAGCTATCCAGGATATGCAGCAGGCCAATATCCGCCATACCGAGTACCGTGATGATCGCTTTGTCTCCCAGGTGGCGGTGGAAGAGTACCGTCCGGTAACGCTGGTCTATCTGGCCCGGGCGGTCACTCCGGGTAAATACAGTGTTCCGGCACCACAGGTGGAATCGATGTATATTCCGGCCTGGCGCGCCACCGGTGTCACACCGGCGACACTGGAAGTGGTTCGTTAACAGCACGATTGTTGTCCGCAGCCTCCGGGCTGCGGCAGCAAAACAGGTTTTATGCCCTTATAACAAACTATAAGGGCATTTTTATCTTAAGAACTCTGATAATGCGGTTTGATACATGAAAGTGTGGTTTAAACGTCTCGCGCTGACCGGCCTGATAACAATTGTTCTGACGCCGCCGCTGCTCTGGCTGGCTGATAAAATCTGGCCTTTGCCGCTGGATGAGGTGGTGATGGCGCGTACGGTTACGGCTGAGGACGGATCACCGCTGTGGCGTTTTGCCGACAGTAACGGTGTGTGGCGCTACCCGGTCACACTGAAGGATGTATCACCGGAATTTATTGAAGCACTTCTGACATACGAAGATCGCTATTTCTATCAGCACCCGGGCATCAACCCGGTGGCTATCGGCCGCGCGGCGTTGCAGGATCTGACCTCCGGACGTATTGTCTCCGGCGGCAGCACGCTCTCCATGCAGGTCGCCCGTCTGCTTGACCCCCATGACCGCACGCTGACCGGTAAACTGAAACAGGTTTTCCGCACCATTCAGCTGGAATGGCACTATTCCAAAGATGAGATTCTTGAGATGTATCTTAACCGCGCCCCGTACGGCGGCACGGTAGAGGGTATTGGCGCGGCGAGCTGGATGTATCTCGGTAAACCGCCGTCGGAACTGACCGCCGGAGAATCGGCACTGCTGGCGGTCCTGCCGCAGGCACCGAGCCGTCTGCGGCCTGACCGTTATCCGCAGCGCGCGGAAGCGGCCCGTAATAAAGTGCTTGACCGGCTGGCGGAATTTGAGGTGTGGCCGCAGTCAAAAGTGAACGATTTAAAGCAGGAGAGTATCTGGCTGGCACCGCGCCAGGTGCCGCATTCCGCGCCGCTGCTGGCACGGCGTGTGGCGCAGGGGGTGAAAGACCCGGTGATCCGTACCACCATCAATCCGGCCATTCAGCGTCAGTTGGAAGAGATGGCGCGTAACCGCAAGTATCAGCTTCCGGAAAAAACCTCGCTCGGCATTATGGTGGTGGATAATCGTGATATGAGTGTGAAGGGCTATGTCGGCTCTATCGATTTCTCTGATGACACCCGTTTCGGCCATGTGGATGTGAACAGCGCCTGGCGTTCGCCCGGTTCCACACTGAAACCGTTTTTATATGCTCTGGCGATGGATGAGGGGCTGATCCACAGCGAATCCCTGTTACAGGATGTGCCGCGCCGCTTTAATGATTACCGGCCGGGCAACTTTGATACCGGATTCAGCGGGCCGGTGAGTGTCAGTGAGGCATTGCGCCGCTCCCTGAATCTGCCGGTGGTTCAGTTGCTGGATGTTTATGGTCCGAAACGGTTCAGTGCCAAACTGCGCAATGTCGGTCTGGAACTGCGTTTTCCGCTCGGCAGTGATCCGAACCTGTCGCTTATCCTGGGCGGGACAGGGGCACGGATGGATCAGCTGATCGCCGCCTACAGCGCATTTGCACGTCAGGGGAAAGTGGCAGCGGTGCGCTTTCGTCCGGAGGATCCGCTGGCAGAGCGGCAGCTGATATCCCCGGGCGCGGCATGGATCACACGGCGGGTGATGGCCGGAGAGACGCGTCCGCTGGCGGATGACCGGCTGGCGCAGGATGTGCCGCTGGCATGGAAAACCGGCACCAGTTACGGTTACCGTGATGCCTGGGCGCTGGGGGTAAATAATCGTTATACCATCGGGGTGTGGGTCGGTCGTCCGGACGGTACTCCGGTGGCCGGACAGGCCGGATTTGCGACCGCCATTCCGATCCTGTATCAGGTGGATAGTTATCTGCGGGCACGCGGCGGCAAAAAATTACCGGATCCGAAACCCATCAGTGTCAGCAGTAAAATGATTTGCTGGCCGTCAGGGCTGGCGGCGGATAAGCAGGATCCGAACTGCCGTCAGCAGCGGATAGCGCTGGTGCTGGATAATACTGTACCGCCGACACTGCCGTCCGCAGGGCAGGAAAGCCTGTCCGGCACCAATGCCGTGATTTGGGTGAACGGGCAGGGGGAGCGGGTGTCACCGGATTGTCCGGATGCACAGGAGAAAACCGTGGCGTTGTGGCCGATTGCGCTGGAAAGCTGGCTGCCGCCGGGTGAGCGCCGCAGTCATCGCCTGCCGCCTGTCAGCAAAACCTGTCCGCCGTTGCGGGTGGAAGCCGCGCCGCTGCTGATTTCCGGGATCCGCGAAGGGGATGTGCTGCGTCGTCTGCCGCTGGCGAAAACCCTTGATCTGCGGGTGATGACACAGGGCGGAGAGGGCACACAGTGGTGGTTTCTTAACGGCGACCAGACGGGCAGTACCGGAGCCGGTGAGCCGCTGCTGCTGACGCTGGATACTCCGGGGCGTTATCAGTTAACAGTACTGGATCTCAGCGGGCAGATCAGTTCAGTCAGTTTTACCCTGAAATAGCAGAAACGGCGGGAACAGCAGCGGAAAAAGTGTGATACAGACGGAAAATCTGTGATCTGTTATGCGGAATACTTTGCAAAAATGTTGCGTAACTGTAGGAAAAACAGAGGTGAGCCCGTATAATCACCGCCTTACCACAAGGTGTGGACCGGTCTGCCGTCAGCCGCAAATAACAATGACAACAGCGCACATGCGCACATTTGAGGTCAATTAAATGTCTGTACAACGCACATTTTCTATCATTAAGCCAAATGCCGTAAAGAAAAATGCTATCGGGGCTATTTATCACCGTTTTGAAAGCGCCGGTTTCCGTATTATCGCCGCCAAAATGCTGCATCTGAGCCGTGAACAGGCGGAAGGATTTTATGCTGAGCACAAAGGCCGCCCGTTCTTTGATGGTCTGGTGGAATTTATGACCTCCGGGCCGATTATGGTACAGGTGCTGGAAGGGGAAAATGCCGTGCAGCGCCATCGTGATCTGATGGGCGCCACTAATCCGGATAACGCCCTGGCCGGTACGCTCCGTGCGGATTACGCTGACAGCTTCACTGAAAACGCGGTACACGGCTCTGATGCGGAAGAATCCGCCGCCCGTGAAATTGCCTATTTCTTCACTGAAGATGAGATCTGTCCGCGCTGATCGTTGTATCAGACGGCTGTTTTATCAGCAATCGCAAAAGCCCGGATTACCGGGCTTTTGCTTTTTTACCGGACAACAAGGACTGAGATATTGGCGTAGTGGATCAGTGCGGACGCGGTGGAGCCCAGGAAACGGCTCTTCATGGTCGGGTTTTTGGAACCGATAACAATCAGGTCGGCTTTAATTCTTTCTGCATTATCAAGAATGGCTTCTGCTGCACTTCCGATAAGGACACCGGTGGAAATCTGCTCTTTCTGTACAGCAAATTTTTCGGTGGTGGAATCCAGTTTTTCAAGCAGTGCTTTGATACGCTGATCTTCTGATTTGGCATTTTCGGTCATCACAGGGAATGTCAGACCATAGTCAAAAAGCTGTTCAGACGGAAGAATTACCGTAACAAAATGAAATTTCACATTTTTATCTTTGGCATAGTCGTTAATCTCAGTAATGACGTTCTGAGATAACGCACCGGCATTCAAATCGATCGGAACCAGTATAATTTTATGCATAACAACTCCTTTGTTTCAGATTAAATGACCTGTAAAAGATGAGTGTTAATATTATTAATATCTGAAAAAATGATTTAAACAAGCACTATTATTCAATAAATCGATTTACATTTACGTGTTTTAATTTGCCATATCACCATTAATGTTTGTACAATGCCGCGCCCCGTTATGATACGGGGCTTTTATATTTCCGCCGTATCCGTGACGCAGTCCGTTTCAGCGGCTATCCTTATTCCTGTATCTGTGATGCGCGTCGCGTGTCACCGCCGAAAGTGTAACAACGAGGCAATGTTAACAATGTCAGAACTGACCACCCAAGATGCCTGTGCAACAGGCTCCGCACCGATTGCTCCTGAAAAAATCAACGGAAAAATTAATTTACTCGACCTGACCCGTAAAGAGATGCGTCAGTTTTTCGCCGATATGGGTGAGAAACCTTTCCGTGCTGATCAGGTGATGAAGTGGATTTACCACTATTGCTATGACGATTTCGATCTGATGACCGATATCAATAAAGTGCTGCGCACCAAACTGAAAGCGGTGGCGGAAATCCGTGCCCCGGAAGTGTCGGAAGAACAGCGCTCTGCGGACGGCACCATCAAGTGGGCTATCCGGGTCGGCGATCAGGAAGTGGAAACTGTCTATATCCCGGAAGATGACCGCGCCACCCTGTGTGTCTCTTCCCAGGTCGGTTGTGCGCTGGAATGTAAATTCTGCTCAACCGCGCAGCAGGGCTTTAACCGCAACCTGCGGGTCTCTGAAATTATCGGCCAGGTCTGGCGTGCTGCGAAAATTATCGGCTCCCTGAAATCCAGCGGCCGCCGTCCTATCACCAACGTGGTGATGATGGGGATGGGAGAACCGCTGCTGAACCTGACCCATGTTGTCCCGGCGATGGAAATCATGCTGGATGACTTCGGTTTCGGGCTTTCCAAACGCCGCGTGACGATTTCCACCTCCGGTGTGGTCCCGGCACTGGATAAACTCGGTGATATGATTGATGTGGCGCTCGCCATTTCCCTGCACGCACCGACGGATGATGTGCGTGATGAAATCGTGCCGATTAACAAAAAATATAACATTGAGACATTCCTGGCATCTGTGCGCCGTTATCTCGGAAAATCCAATGCGAACGGCGGCCGTGTGACCGTGGAATACGTCATGCTGGATCATATCAATGACAGCACTGATCAGGCGCATCAGCTGGCGGCCTGCCTGAAAGACACGCCGAGCAAAATCAACCTGATCCCGTGGAACCCGTTCCCGGGTGCCCCTTACGGGCGCAGCTCCAACAGCCGGATCGACCGTTTTGCCAAGGTACTGATGGAATACGGATTCACCACCATTGTCCGCAAGACCCGCGGTGATGATATTGACGCTGCCTGCGGACAGCTGGCCGGTGATGTTATCGACCGGACCAAGCGGACACTGAAAAAACGCATGGCCGGTGAACCAATTTCTGTCAAAGCAGTCTGACAGTAATATTAAGTAACACTCCCGGGTGACACTTTACGTTAATATACCTGCCTTACAGACAAGGAGGCAGTATGATAAGGACGTATTCCCCGGGCTTAATTGCAGTAATGCTGCTGGCAGGATGCCGGACAGTACCCGTGACACAGACAGTACCGGCTGCGACCGGTATCCGTCTTGCACTGGGTGAGGCTTATCTTCAGGCCGGCCGGTATGATGCCGCCCGGTATCATTTTGACCGGGTACTGAAAGCACAGCCGCAGCATACCGGTGCGCTGACAGGTGCGGCGCTGAGTGCAAAATGCGATCAGCGGCCTGAAATTGCGGAAAAATACCTGAATTTAGCCGTGAATTCCCCGTCAGGCAGTGATAGTGTGGTACAGTACATTTTGGCTTATGAGTGTCCGCCGGATAACAGTCTGTAAAACAATATAAAAGTGATGTTGTTTTCAGGATTATTTTTATCATTACGGGTGGCATGCAGTATGCCGGAATACGGAACTTCGGTGCGCGGAAGGGCAGATCTCCGCGCTTTCTCGTAACCAGAACTGTTTGTGTCCTGAAACTCATGAATAACTCTCAATCTCAAGATAATCTCCAACTCACTCTTGGCCAATTCTTAACACAACGTCGGGAACAACTTCAGTTATCACGGGAAACAGTCGCCGACAGACTTTGTCTTAAACTGACTACAGTGCGTGAAATCGAAGAAGATGCACTGAAAGAAGGTAACCCGACCTTTATCCGCGGTTATGTCCGCACGTATGCCAAGCTGTTGCAGATCCCTGAATCTGCAATCATGCCTTATCTTGATAAAATCGCTCCCGCTCAGATGACCAAAGTTCAGCCGATGAAAAGTGTGACTATCGGCCGCCAGCGTAAAAAACGCGAAGGCTGGCTGATGAAGTTTACCTGGCTGGTGCTGCTGGTGGTTCTCGCCCTGGTGGGCGTTTGGTGGTGGCAACAGTATCAGGCACAACAGGCCGATATTGCCTCACTGGCACAACAGAATGATGTCACTGTGAATGCCCCGGCAGATGTTCCGGGGACCGATCCGGCAGACAGCACCGCACCACAGACACTGAATACCCCTGCCGGGACACCGGATACCGTACCGGCCGGTAATACCAATACCGCTGCACTGGAATTATCGGCAGCTACCCCGCAGGATCAGGAAATTGACAGCAGTAAAATCGTGCCGCTGCCGGGCAGTGACCGCGTACCGCCGGTTGTTAACCGCGCCGTGGACAGCGAAGGCGGCACGCTGCCGACCACCACACAGACACAGGATGGTCTGGTTCTGACCTTTAAAAACACCTGCTGGCTGGAAGTGACAGATAATAAAGGAACAAAAATTTTCAGCGGCACCAAACAGAAAGGGGATACCCTGGAATTTGCGGGCGCAGAACCTTACCGTCTGAAAATCGGCGCACCGGCTGCCGTGGATGTGCAGTTCAAAGGTCAGAGTGTTGACCTGAGCCATTTTGTTAAGGCAAACCGGGTGGCAAACCTGAGTGTGCCGAAAGCCGGTGAATAATTGGTTTATAAATTAAATCTTTACTACACAATAAACACAGCAATGATTAAGGACACAAGGATGTTCCGGAGAAAGACTTATGCATAATGAATCCCCGATAAAAAGACGCAAATCCACCCGAATTTATGTGGGAAATGTGCCGGTCGGTGATGGTGCACCAATCGCCGTGCAATCAATGACAAACACCCGGACAACGGATGTTGAGGCGACCGTCAGACAAATTAAATCCCTGGAACGCGTCGGCGTGGATATTGTCCGCGTATCAGTACCGACCATGGATGCGGCGGAAGCGTTTAAACTGATTAAACAGCAGGTTTCTGTGCCGCTGGTGGCGGACATTCACTTTGACTACCGTATTGCACTGAAAGTGGCGGAATACGGAGTGGATTGTCTGCGTATCAACCCCGGCAATATCGGCAGTGAAGAGCGTATCCGTCAGGTGGTGGATTGCGCCCGTCATTATAATATCCCTATCCGTATCGGGGTTAACGGCGGTTCACTGGAAAAAGATATCCAGGAAAAATACGGCGAACCGACACCGGAAGCGCTGGTGGAATCTGCCATGCGTCATGTGGATATTCTCGACCGCCTGAATTTCGACCAATTCAAAGTCAGTGTAAAAGCGTCTGATGTGTTCCTGGCGGTCGGTGCCTACCGTCTGCTGGCGCAGAAAATTGATCAGCCGCTGCACCTGGGGATTACCGAAGCGGGCGGTGCACGTGCCGGTTCTGTGAAATCCGCTATCGGATTAGGTATGCTGCTGGCGGAAGGTATCGGTGATACGCTGCGTATCTCGCTGGCAGCGGATCCGGTGGAAGAGGTGAAGGTCGGTTTTGATATCCTGAAATCGCTGCGTATCCGTTCACGCGGCATTAACTTTATCGCCTGTCCGACCTGCTCCCGTCAGGAGTTCGACGTGATTGGTACCGTCAATGCGCTGGAACAGCGGCTGGAAGATATCATCACACCGATGGATGTATCGATTATCGGCTGTGTGGTCAACGGCCCGGGTGAGGCGGAAGTCTCCACACTGGGTGTGACCGGTGCGAAAACCCGCAGCGGATTCTACGAAGACGGTGTCCGTCAGAAAGAGCGTCTGGATAACACGGATATGATTGATCAGCTGGAAGCGAAAATCCGTGCCAAAGCGGCCATGCTGGATCAGAATAACCGGATTGATATCAGTCTGGTTGAGAAAGAATAATCGCGGACCGGCTCATTATTGACGGGCCGGTTTTGTCTGTTTTGGCAGATATGCTGTTTTAAGACGATATATCCGCCTCCCGATATTGCACCCGCACAGGGTCGCTTTTATAATCGGAAACATATTTCATTGAGTTAAGAGAATTAACGTGGCGACAAAAATCCAATCTGTTCGTGGTATGAATGATTATCTGCCTGCTGATACTGCGGTATGGCAGCGTATTGAAAACACGCTTAAACGCATTCTGACAAGCTACGGGATCAGTGAAATCCGTACGCCGATTGTCGAGCATACCCCCCTGTTTCAGCGCGCCATCGGTGAAGTGACTGATGTTGTTGAAAAGGAAATGTACTCTTTTCAGGACCGCGAAGAAAATGTGAGCTTAACACTGCGGCCGGAAGGAACAGCGGGCTGTGTTCGTGCCGGGATCGAGAAAGGCTTACTGTACAATCAGGAACAGCGCCTCTGGTATATCGGGCCGATGTTCCGCCACGAGCGTCCGCAGAAAGGCCGCTATCGTCAGTTCCATCAGCTGGGGGCGGAAGTTTTCGGCCTGAGCGGTCCGGATATCGATGCTGAGCTGATTATGATGACCGCCCGCTGGTGGCGTGAGCTGGGCATTGCGGAGCATGTCACCCTGGAACTGAACTCAATCGGTTCGTTACAGGCGCGTGCAAACTACCGTGAAGCACTTGTGGCCTTCCTGGAACAGCACAAAGACAAACTGAATGAAGACTGCAAACGCCGGATGTACACCAACCCGCTGCGTGTGCTGGATTCCAAAGACAGAGTTGTTCAGGAACTCCTGAACGATGCTCCGGCACTGTTTGATTATCTTGATGAAGAATCAAAAGCCCACTTTGACGGCCTGTGCGCCATCCTGGATGCTGCCGGTATTCAGTACCGCATCAACCAGCGTCTGGTCCGTGGTCTGGATTACTATAACCGCACTGTGTTTGAGTGGGTGACCACTGCACTGGGTTCGCAGGGAACAGTCTGCGCAGGCGGCCGTTATGACGGGCTGGTTGAACAGCTCGGCGGTCATAATACCCCGGCGGTGGGTTTTGCCATGGGTCTGGAGCGTATGGTGCTGCTGGTTCAGTCCGTTAATCCTGATTTTGTGAGCGAAACCGCAGTGACTGATATTTATCTGGCCTCCTTCGGTGAAGGCAGCCAGGTCGCGGCAATGATGCTGGCGGAACAGCTCCGCGACAGCCTGCCGGATGTGCGTATCATGACCAACTACGGCGGCGGCAACTTTAAGCGCCAACTGAGCCGTGCGGATAAAAACGGTGCGCGCATCGCCCTGATTTTAGGTGAGGATGAAATTGCCAACGGGACAGTCACTGTCAAAGAACTGGCCACCGGTGAGCAGCAGACGCTGGCACAGAGCGGGCTTTCCGCTCGTCTGAGCGAACTTTTAGGTTAAGGAGAGACGTGTGGAAGTCTATACCACAGAAAATGAACAGGTATCAGCGCTGAAGAATTTCTTTGTCGAAAACGGCAAAGCAATCGCGGCAGGTTTGATCATCGGTATCGGCGGTATTGCCGGCTGGAACTACTATCAGTCTCACCAGGTCACCAAATTACAGGATGCGGCAATTGCCTATGAAACGGCGATCGCAGCAAAAGGCACCCCGGCGGAGCAGACAGTACGTCTGCAGGCTTTTGCGAAAGAAGCCAATAACAACTACGGTGCTATCGCCGGTCTTGATCTGGCGATGAAAGCGGTTGACAGCAACGACCTCCCGGCGGCAGAAAATGCCCTGAGCCAGGCGCTGACAAAAACCGATAATGAAGATTTAAAAGATCTGATTAATGCACGTCTGGCCCGTGTACAGCTGGGTCAGAAAAAACCGGATGCCGCGCTGGCAACCGTTGCGGCAGTGAAAGGGAAAGGCTGGGCGGCTTACGCACAGGATATCCGCGGTGACGCCCTGTTACAGAAAGGGGATGTGAAAGGCGCGCAGGAAGCCTACACCACCGGTATTCAGAGTGAAGGTGCCGGGACTATCAAATCCGTTATGACATTCAAACTCGATAATTTAGCCGGGTGAGGGGACTCTCGATAATGCAACTGCGTAAAACACTGCTGGTAGGATTAGTCGCCTCTGTGCTGCTGGCCGGCTGTTCAAGTGAACAGGATACTATCGTGATGTCACCACTGCCGGAAGTGACAAGTCAGTTCACTCCGGAAACCGTGTGGGATAAATCCGTCGGTGACGGTATCGGTAAATACTATTCTCATCTTTCCCCGGCATGGGAAGGATCCAGCGTCTATGCGGCTGACCGCAATGGCCTGGTCAAAGCCCTGGATGCCGACTCCGGCGTTGAAATCTGGTCAGTGAATCTGGCGGAAAAAACCGGTTTCTTATCCGCCAATATCCCGGCGATGTTATCCGGCGGTCTGACCGTTTCCGGTGAACACCTTTATGTGGGTACAGAGCGCGGTACGCTGATCGCCCTGAACGCAAACGACGGTGAAATCGCATGGACCGCCAACGCCGGTGGTGAAGTACTGTCCCGTCCGGAAGTCAGTGACGGTCTGGTGCTGGTGCATACCGGTAACGGCCTGTTACAGGCATTTGATACCGCGTCCGGCGAACAGCGCTGGAGCCTGAACCTGGATACCCCGAGCCTGTCCGTCCGTGGAGAATCTGCCCCGGCTGTGGCAATGGGTGCGGCATTTGTCGGTGGCGACAACGGTCGTGTCAGTGCGGTTATGCTTGGTCAGGGTCAGATTATCTGGCAGCAGCGTATTTCTCAGACAACCGGTACCACCGAAATCAGCCGTCTGAATGACGTGGATATGACCCCGGTTGTTGCTGATGGCCGTGTTTACGCTATCGCCTATAACGGCAATCTGGTAGCGATGGATATGCGCAGCGGACAAATCCTGTGGAAACGCGATTTCGGCTCAGTCAACGAACTGGTGCTGGATGGCGAATCCCTCTATGTTGTTGACCAGGATGATAACGTCTATGGCCTGCGTGCAGCAGACGGTGTCACTATGTGGTCACAGGATAAATTACTGCACCGTAATCTCTCTGCACCGGAAATCTTTAACGGCTATCTGGTGGTGGGTGACGGTGAAGGTTATCTCCACTGGCTGGATACCTCTAACGGACAGTTCGTGGCACAGAATAAGCTCAACAGCTCCGGTATTCTCAGCCGTCCGTCGATTGCCGGTGATAAACTGATGGTGCAGGCTCGTGACGGACGCCTGTACCTGCTCCGCCGCTGACAGTAAACCGCTGTTTCCGGCATCACTCCGGCAGGGTAACTGACTGCGGAGTGGTTTCATTGACGGCTCCTGAATGACAGGGGCCGTTTCGTCTTTAATCTCCTGTATGGTGCAGGGGATTTTTTCAGTGTTATGAGGCAGTAAAAGCATGATACCTGTCGTTGCTCTGGTCGGGCGTCCCAATGTCGGGAAGTCCACATTATTCAACCGCTTAACGCGTACGCGCGATGCGTTGGTTGCTGATTTCCCCGGCCTGACGCGGGATCGTAAGTACGGTCGTGCAGAGGTTGAGGGACAGGAATTTATTATTATCGATACCGGCGGTATTGACGGTACGGAAGAGGGTGTTGAAACCCACATGGCCGCACAATCACTGCTGGCGATTGAAGAGGCCGATATCGTGCTGTTTATGGTGGATGCCCGTTCCGGCCTGATGCCGGCGGACAGCGGTATTGCCAAACATCTGCGCAGCCGCGATAACAAAACCACCTTTGTGGTGGCGAACAAAATCGATGGTATCGATCAGGATCAGGCGCTGGGTGAATTCTACAGCCTGGGCCTGGGCGAAGTGGTGCCTATCGCCGCCTCACACGGGCGTGGTGTGAGCCAGCTGATCACCCGCGCTCTGGTGCCGTTCTATGGCGAACCGGAAAGTGAGGATGATGAGCGCGAGTTAACCGAAGAAGAGGCTAACGCCGCGTACTGGGCAGAGCAGGAAGCCCTGGCTCAGGCAGCAGAAACGGAAGACAGCGAAGAAGAAGATGATTTCAACCCGATTGATCAGCCGATTAAAATGGCGATTGTCGGTCGTCCGAATGTCGGGAAATCCACACTGACCAACCGTATCCTCGGTGAAGAGCGTGTGGTGGTTTACGATATGCCGGGTACCACCCGTGACAGTATCTATATCCCGATGGAACGCGACGGGCGCGAGTATATTATTATCGATACTGCCGGTGTGCGTAAACGCGGTAAAGTGACTGAAACGGTTGAAAAATTCTCCGTTATCAAAACACTGCAGGCGATTGAAGATGCGAACGTGGTGCTGCTGGTGATTGATGCCCGCGAAGGGATTTCAGACCAGGATCTGTCACTGCTGGGTTTTATCCTCAATGCAGGCCGTTCTCTGGTTATCGCCATCAACAAATGGGACGGAATGACCGCAGACGATCGCGAACACGTCAAAGATATGCTGGAACTGCGTCTCGGCTTCGTTGATTTTGCCCGTATCCACTTTATCTCCGCGCTGCACGGCAGCGGTGTCGGTAACCTGTTTGACTCGGTACAGGAAGCGTATGACTGCGCGACCCGCCGTGTCAGTACCGCACTGGTGACCCGCATCATGAAAATGGCAGCGGAAGATCACCAGCCGCCGCTGGTTCGCGGCCGCCGTGTCAAACTAAAATATGCGCATGCAGGGGGTTATAACCCGCCGATTATTGTTATCCACGGTAACCAGGTGTCAGATTTACCGGATGGCTATAAACGTTACCTGATGAACTATTTCCGTCAGTCCCTGAAAGTGATGGGCACGCCTATCCGCATCCAGTTTAAAGAGGGTGAAAACCCGTTTGCGGATAAGAAAAACGTGCTGACAGCCACCCAGCTGCGGAAACGTAAACGCCTGATGTCTCATATTAAGAAAGGGCGTTAATCAGGAAAACCCGCATTGAAATGCGGGTTTTTTATATCTGAACATTATCACGGCTCCAGCCCGACAGCTTTCCACGCGCTCAGCAGTATGGCCGCAACTTCCTCATCATAATTTTCATCGGCAACGGTCAGGGTTTCTCGGGCGAAGGTGAGAAAATCACACTCCGGCGGCAGATTGCCTCTGCGCAGTGTGTCGAACCAGATTTGTCCGGCTACTTCCCAGCTGTACCCGCCGAGGGCAGAGGCGAAATGGTAAAATGCATGGTTCGGGATACCGGAGTAGCAATGCACGCCGCCGTTATCATTCTCCGGGTCATCCGGCAGCGCAATGTAATCCCGCATATGTGCCACCTGTTTATCTTTGCCGATCATCGGATGGTTATAGGCACTTCCCGGTGACGAAAGGGAACGCAGTGCTTTAATTCCGCTTTGTTTATTGAACAAGGTTCTGCCGATATGCCAGTCCCCCTGATGGCTGGCGTGACGGCTGCGGTAATGACCCAGCATAACGGTAAACACATCACAGACAGATTCATTCAGGGCTCCGGACTGGTGGCTGTAGGTCAGCGGGGAAAGGTGATCAATCACGGCGTGGGAAAACTCGTGCGTGGCGATATCGAGCTGGGCAAAGCTCATAAACAGCGGAGAAACACTCATCCCTGCATCGCCGGCACCAAACACCAGATGTGCGCCGTTCCAGAAGGCATTGCAGTAGCCGCGTCCGTAATGTGTCATGGCGGAGATGGTGGCATTGCTGTTATTAAAAGATTTGTAATCAAAGACATCATCAAAAAAGCCGTAAATGATATCAAGATATTCAAACATATTGTCGGTATCGGTATCCTGCCGGATAGCCATATGCGGCTGAGCGTTTTCCGCTTTCCGGTCCTCACGGTAATACAGATCCGGAATAATGGTCAGATTTTTCAGATGCATCACCCGGCGGTGTGCCGGAGAATGGCACCCGGCATCCGGCAGGGCGGCATAACTGAGAGGCATCATTTCTGTTTCCGGCAGGCGTTGGTAACCCAGCAAGCGCTGCATATGCTGATAACATAACTGAGTTTCTTCGTGATCCCCCTCATGAAGCAGGCGTTTTTTCAGGATCCAGGGCGGTAAAAATGAATAACGCGGGGCATGTGCTGACATAGGCGGTTCTCCTGTTGTTGGAGCCGCCATCTTTGCGGAGAAAAATACTTACCACAGCAGATTATCAGCCTGCTTTTCAGTCAGCACACTGTGAAGGGTTATCAGACCCAGTCGCGGGGGATAAGAAAATCACTCAGTGCGGCTTCCGGGGAGCCGGCCTGCGGCTGGTAGTCATATTCCCAGCGCACCAGCGGCGGCATTGACATCAGGATGGATTCGGTCCGCCCGCCGCTCTGTAAACCGAAAAGTGTGCCGCGATCCCACACCAGATTAAACTCCACATAGCGACCGCGCCGGTAAAGCTGAAACTGGCGTTCGCGCTCACCATAAGGAATGGAACGACGTTTTTCCGCGATCGGCAGATAAGCCCGGGTAAAGCCGTTGCCGACAGCTTGTGTGAAGGCAAAGCATTCCTCAAAACCGGGCTTATTCAGATCATCAAAGAACAGGCCGCCGATGCCGCGCGCTTCGCTGCGGTGCTTCAGATAAAAGTAGTCGTCGCACCATTTTTTATAACGCGGCCAGGCATCTTCGCCCAGCGGGGTGCAGATACCCCGGGCGACGCTGTGCCAGTGTACGGCATCTTCAGTGAAAGGATAAAAAGGGGTCAGGTCAAAACCGCCGCCGAACCACCAGACCGGGTCACATCCGTTTTTTTCGGCAATAAAAAAGCGTACGTTGGCGTGTGCAGCCGGGACATACGGATTATGAGGATGAAGTACCAGCGAAACGCCCATGGCCTGATAGTGACGCCCGGCCAGTTCCGGACGGTGTGCCGTGGCAGACGGCGGCAGGCTGTCCCCGCTGACATGTGAAAAATTAACACCGGCCTGTTCAAACAGTGCACCGGATTTCAGTACCCGGCTGCGTCCGCCGCCGCCGGACTCCCGCTGCCACTTATCTTCGGTAAACTCAGCACCGCCGTCACAGGCGGCGAGTTGCCCGCAAAGGGAATCCTGTAATCTGAGAAAAAAATCTTTAACACTGTCACTATCAGGGATATTCATTACATCACGACCATTGAGCTGCTGATAAACTTTAGTATATCATTTTGTTTTTATAAGATATCACACCCGTTTCCTCACGGACACGGGCAGACAACCGGCAGACAGGTAACGGTATGGACATTCGCACATTTCAGCAAGGCGATTTTGAAGAGGTTGTTGCGCTCTGGGAGCGTTGTGATCTGGTCACCCCTCCGGATGACCCGGAAACCGTGATTGAGCGGAAAATGGCACACGACCCGGCACTGTTTCTGGTGGCGGAAGTCAACGGCGAGGTGGTGGGCACACTGCTGGGCGGTTATGACGGATACCGGGGCTATGCCTATTATCTGGCGGTGCATCCGGAATTTCAGGGTCGGGGAATTGCCAATGCTATGGTGGCGAGGCTCGAGAAAAAATTGCTGGCGCGGGGATGTCCGCAGTTACTGCTGGCGATTCCGGATGATAATACCGCCACGCTGAGTATGTTTGACAAACTGGCTTACGACGAGTGTCAGCAGGACAGCCTGACCTACAGCAAAAGGCTGATCACAGATCCGGAATATTAACTGCCGGGGTTGACCACACTGAGTGTATCGGCGGTTACCACAATCGCATGGCGGTCTTTTTCCATTCCGCCTTCAATGCGGATGGTATCATTAGGGGTGATAATCTTTTTCCCCCATAAATCCGCCGGGATTTTTACCTCGACGATACCGCTGTAATCACCCAGCAGATAGTGCTCAGCTGAAATCTGAGACTGAATATTACCTTCCAGAATCACCCGGCTGTTATCCTGCAGATAGGGTAGTTGCTTGATGATAAAGCGCTGTGGCGTTTCACATTTTACTGTGCTCTGATGATACTCATAGGCAGAAAATGACGGCAGAGCCGTGGCAGGCTGAAACCAGAATGTACCTGTCAGAACAACAGCTGAAAACAGGTAAAAAGTTGATGATGTGAATGTCATTTCAGCCATAGCTTACGACGCCGGTAAATGGAAATGTCGGTATGTACCAGGAGATATCTTATCGGAAATGTTATGTTACTGAATTGGTAAACATACCTATTTCGTTAAAATTATTTGATGTAATAATTCAGAATGAATGTTTTGTCAATTCCGGAGTCTGATATCTGAACCGAATGCAAAGGAGCAATGAATGAAGTGTTATCAGGCAATGAAACTGGCCGCCGTGGCCGGTGCCGTACTGATGCTGAACGGGTGCAGTTCGTTTTCATGGTCATCATTATCGCCGGTAAGCTGGTTCAGCAGCAGTGCGCTGACGGTAACGGCACAGGGTGTCGGCGGTGTGAATAATCAGACTGCGCTGACCGAAACGGCGATCAGTCAGGGACTGGACGATAAATACACACTGCGCGGTGGTATGCAGACCGAGCAGGGGCAGATCGTTAAAATTTTTGAAGGCCGGAAAGATGATAAAACGGTTATCCGTCTGTCCGGGCCGGAAAATGGCACCGTGCAGCGCATTGTCGCCAATGATGCGGATATCCGCACGGAATGGGACACCAAAACCGGAACCCTCTTTTCTGACATCTATCCGCAGGCCGTTGCCGGAGCCTGTACCCTGACCACTGAATTTGATGACAGTGCTCAGGTTATCTGCAGCTCACCGCAAACCCCGCGTGTTTCCTATGTTTTCCGCGGAACCTGGAACGGTCCTGAAACACTGATGCCGTCAGATGATATTCTGAAAAACTGGACAGTCAGTTATATCGTCTGGGCAAATAAATAACCCGGAATAATAAATGAACTTGCGGAATAACAAAGTAATTCCGCGTCAGTGATTTATGATAAGGCCATTTCCTGATCAGACTGACGATGCAAAGGGAGCAACATGTCACAAGCACAAAGCGGTATTCTGCCGGAACACTGCCGTTTCGGTATTTTTATTGAAGCAAACACCAAAGGTGATTTACCGGCGATCCGGCGCGGTTGTCAGGTTTTTCTGGCAGCACTGAAAAAGTTACAGACTCAGTTTCCGGCTGATCAGCTGAGTGCCACGGTAGCATTCGGTCACGACCTGTGGCGTCAGCTGGGCAGTCAGAGCAGTGCACCGGAACTGAAAAACTTCCGTGAACTGGGGCGCGGCCTGGCGCCGGCCACGCAGTATGATTTACTGATCCACATTCATTCTCAGCGTCACGATATCAACTTCTCGCTGGCACAGGCAGCGGTGGCGGCATTTGCGGATGCGGTTGAGATTCAGGGCGAAACCCACGGCTTCCGCTGGACGGAAGAGCGTGACCTGAGCGGCTTTATCGACGGCACCGAAAACCCGGAGGGGGATGAGCGTCCGGACGTGGCACTGATCGCGGATGGGGAAGATGCGGGCGGCAGTTATATCCTCACCCAGCGCTGGGCGCACAGCCTGAACAAATGGACCCGTTTTTCCGAAGAGCAGCAGGAAAAAATGATCGGCCGCACCAAAGCAGACAGCACCGAACTGGATGAAAATGTGCGTAACGTGACGTCCCACGTTTCCCGCGTGGTGATTGAGGAGGAGGGCGAAGAGCTTTCCATTCTGCGCCAGAGCCTGCCGTACGGCACTGCCAGTGGTGAGCACGGCCTGTTCTTTATCGCGTACTGCGGTCGTCTGCACAATATTGAGCAGCAATTGCTGAGTATGTTCGGTGAAACTGACGGTAAATTTGATGATCTGCTGCGTTTCAGTAAACCGAAAACCGGTGCTTATTACTACGCGCCATCACTGGCACAACTGAGTGCATTGTAATAAACCTCAGGCCATACTGTAAGTAACACCATTGCTGATGTATGGCTGAAACAACGGATAAAAGAACGAAAAGCATGCGCGTCATGGATGACGCGCCTGAGCGTACAGGGATGTATTTACAGCGACTTTTCGTTTTATCCGTTGTGGCGGCCCTCCCCGGACTTTACCGGCTTAAATAACACGATCCCGCTGTACTTTCCCCTGAGGGCAACCTCTATCCTGCGTGTATATATAACGCAGGAAGAAAAAAACATATCGATGCATAATATCGGAAAGTAAATAATCACTATATATAATTCCATAATGATATAAGTAAATGGCTTGTATCACTTTCCCGATATATGCACACTGGCCGGAGTTACCTGACATGCATCATCATAATGAGGTTCTCCGCCGTGAAACTATCTGTCAACGCTGTATTACCTGCCGGTCTGCTGCTGCTTTCTGCTGTATGGAGTGGCGCTGCCGGTGCTGCTCAGTTACTGAACAGCTCCTATGATATTGCCCGTGAGCTGTTCACGGAAATCAACCCGCTGTTTGAAAAACAGTGGAATGCGGAACACCCGGACGATCCGCTGACTATCCGCCAGTCTCACGGCGGCTCCTCAAAACAGGCGCTGGCGATATTACAGGGACTGCGGGCGGATGTGGTCACTTATAACCAGGTGACCGATGTACAGGTTCTGCATGACAAAGGCAATTTGCTGGCAGCGGACTGGCAGGCGCGTCTGCCGAATAACAGTTCCCCGTATTACTCCACCATGGCTTTCCTGGTACGCAAAGGCAATCCGAAACAGATCAAAGACTGGGATTCCCTGCTGCGTGATGATGTGAAAATCGTGTTCCCGAACCCGAAAACCTCTGGTAACGGCCGTTACACCTATCTGGCTGCGGAAGGTTTCTGGCAGCAGAAAAACGGTAAAAACAGTGCTAAAACACAGGAACAGATGAAAAAATTCCTCAGTAATGTCGCGGTATTTGATACCGGTGGCCGGGGCGCTACCACATCATTTATTGATCGCGGGCTGGGGGATGTGCTGATCAGTTTTGAATCCGAAGTGAATAATATCCGTAATGAATATGGCGCGGATGATTATGACGTTATCGTCCCGGCATCCAATATCCTGGCGGAATTCCCGGTGGCACGGGTGGATAAAAACACAGAAAAGAACGGCACTCAGGCCGTTGCCGATGCTTATCTGACTTTCCTTTACAGCCCGGCGGCACAGACCAAAATGACACAGTTTAATTACCGCGTCACTGATCCGGATGTGATGGCGGCGACCAAAGGGCAATTTCCGTCTGTCACCCTGTTTAAAGTGGAAGATCAGTTCGGTTCATGGTCTGAAGTGATGGCAAGCCGGTTTAATTCAGGCGGTGAATTTGACACCCTGATGGTTCAGGGACGCTGATATGGCAAGGCGGGTGTTGCCGGGATTCGGCCTGTCCCTCGGGTTTACGCTGCTCTACAGCGGGCTGATCCTGCTGCTGCCCCTCACGGCACTGGTATTACAGCTGGCGCAGATGAGCTGGGCGCAGTACTGGCAGATCATTACCGGGCCACAGGTGGTTGCCGCCTATAAAGTCACACTGCTCGCCGCGCTTGCCGCCAGCCTGTTTAATGCCGTTTTCGGTGTGCTGATGGCCTGGATTCTGACCCGTTACCGTTTTCCCGGCCGCCGTATTCTCGACGGCCTGATGGATTTGCCCTTTGCACTGCCCACGGCAGTTGCGGGGCTGACTCTCGCCACTCTCTTTGCCCCGAACGGCTGGTACGGCCGTTTTTTTGATTCGTTTAATATCACCGTGGTGAATACCTGGATTGGTATTGCGGTCGCGATGATGTTTACCAGTATCCCGTTTGTGGTCCGCACGGTACAGCCGGTGCTGGAAACCCTGAAACCGGAATATGAGGAAGCGGCGGAAACGCTGGGGGCTTCGCGTTTTCAGATATTCTGCCGTGTGATCTGGCCGGAAATTGCCCCGGCAGCGCTGGCGGGAACCGTTTTATCCTTTACCCGCAGTCTCGGCGAGTTTGGTGCGGTGATTTTTATCGCCGGTAACCTGGCGTGGCAGACGGAAGTGGTGTCATTCCTGATTTTTGTCCGCTTACAGGAATTTGAATACCCGGCGGCAGCGGCGATTGCCTCGGTGGTGCTGATGACCTCACTGGTTCTGCTGCTGGCGGTGAATATTATCCAGAGTCGTGCCGGATTGCGCACCGGGAGGTCTCATGGCTGATTCTCTGCGCCGCAGGCGTTTTCCGTGGCAGAAGTGGCTGCTGATCACTGCCGGTCTGCTGCTGACCTTTTTCATCCTGGTAATTCCGCTGGTGTGGATTTTTGTGACCGCACTGTCTGACGGCATCGGGGGTGTGATCCGGGCGCTGGCGGAAGCGGATATGCTGCACGCTATCTGGCTGACCGTGATTGTGGCGCTGATCACCGTGCCGGTAAACCTGATTTTCGGCACACTGCTGGCGTGGCTGGTGACGCGGTTCCGTTTTCCCGGCCGTCAGTTACTGCTGACACTGGCAGATCTGCCGTTTGCGGTATCACCGGTGATTGCCGGGCTGTTGTATCTGCTCTTATACGGTTCAAATAGTTGGCTTGGCGGTTTTCTTGAAAGCTCGCTGGATACCCAAATTATGTTTGCGCTGCCGGGGATTGTGCTGGTCACTGTGTTTGTGACCTGTCCCTATGTGGTGCGGGAACTGGTGCCGGTCATGCTCAGTCAGGGGGCGCAGGAAGAAGAGGCCGCCGTGTTACTGGGCGCCCGTGCATGGCAGATTTGGTGGCGGGTGACACTGCCGAATATCCGCTGGCCTCTGTTTTACGGTGTGATACTGACGAATGCCCGGGCTATCGGGGAGTTTGGCGCGGTATCAGTGGTCTCCGGCGCAATTCGCGGGGAGACTTTTACTTTACCGTTGCAGGTGGAATTATTGCATCAGGATTATCAGACTGTGGCGGCATTTACCGCATCCGGTCTGCTGGCACTGATGGCTGTTGTGACCCTGTGCATCCGCCATGGCGTGATGGCATATCAGGGATCCCGGAGGAAATATGAGCATTGAGATCCGCCATCTGACACACTATTTCGGTGCGGAGCCGGTATTACAGGATATCTCGCTGTCGGTGGCGGACGGCGAAATGGTGGCGCTGCTGGGGCCATCCGGCTCCGGGAAAACCACACTGCTGCGGATTATTGCCGGGCTGACCCCTCATACCGCCGGTGAGCTGTATATCAGCGGGAAAGAAGTCTCCGGGCTGGCGGCAGGGGAGCGCCGGGCCGGGTTTGTCTTCCAGCACTATGCGTTGTTCCGGCATATGACGGTGTTTGACAACATTGCATTCGGGCTGACGGTACTGCCGCGCAAAACACGTCCGTCAAAAAAAGAAATCCACGTTAAGGTGATGTCATTACTGGAAAAAATTCAGATGCCGCACCTGGCGGATCGCTATCCGGCACAGCTTTCCGGCGGACAACAACAGCGGGTGGCACTGGCCAGAGCGCTGGCGGCAGAGCCGCAGATCCTGCTGCTGGATGAACCGTTCGGTGCCCTGGATGCAGGGGTGAGAACCGAACTGCGCCGCTGGCTGCGTCAGCTGCATCAGTCACTGGGATTTACCGCCGTGTTTGTGACACACGATCAGGAAGAGGCGCTGGAAGTGGCTGACCGCATCGTGGTGATGCGCGGCGGGCATATTGAGCAGATCGCGGCACCTGAAAGCCTGGGAAATGATGACAGCAACCGCTTTGTGACAGAATTCCTCGGTCAGATAAATATTTTCCGCGGTGATATCGGCGCGGATGGCGGCGTGCGGATTGGCGGTGTACGCCAGCCGGTTGCCGCACTGACCGCCGGTTCCGGGCCGGTGTCAGTATTTGTGCGTCCCTGGTCGCTGACATTGCAGCATACCTTTTCTGCCGATGCGGTTGCCGCCCGGGTTGTGGCCATCCGTTCACACGGGCATTACCGCACTGCGGTGGTGACCACGGAAGCGGCTGAAGATGAAGTGACGGTCATTTTACCACCGGACACCCGGGCCGCTGCCGGTGATTCTGTCTGGCTGACAATCAGGGAACTGCGGCTGTTTCGCGGCGAAGATGAACTGGCGCTGCTGCCGCAGGCACAGTGCGCATAAATATGAAAATAATTCCGGTTGCATACTGCCTTGCGGCGGCGGTATGGTTTCCGTTTATGGCTCAGGAGGCAGAACAACGTGGCATCTATCAGTAATGGGATCGGCAATACCCCGCTTTTCCGGCTTGCACGGCTGGGGGCGGGCAGTGGCGCAGAAATTTGGGTCAAACCGGAAGGTAATAACCCCGGCGGTTCGGTAAAAGATCGCGCGGCGAAAAGTATGATTGAAGGTGCCGAACAGCGCGGGGAGATCCGTCCCGGGGATACGCTGATTGAAGCCACCAGCGGCAACACCGGTATTGCGCTGGCGATGATCGCAGCGATTCGCGGTTATAAATTAAAATTGCTGATGCCGGAAAATATGAGTGCCGAACGTCAGGCCGCCATGAAAGCTTACGGCGCGGAACTGGTACTGGTCAGCCGGGCGCAGGGTATGGAAGGTGCGCGGGACCTGGCGCAGCAGATGGCAGAGGACGGGGAAGGTTATGTGCTTGACCAGTTTAATAATCCCGATAACCCGCTGGCCCATTACCGGACAACCGGCCCGGAAATCTGGCAGCAGACGGACGGGCGTATCACGCACTTTGTCTCAGCGATGGGCACCACCGGTACGATAACCGGAGTCGCGCGTTACCTGAAAGAGGTGGCACCGCAGATCAGTATCACCGGTCTGCAACCGGCGGAAAACAGCCAGATTCCGGGGATCCGCCGCTGGTCACCGGGCTATCTGCCGGGGATTTTTCAGCCGCAGCTGGTGGATGATATTCTGGATATCACACAGCAGGAAGCGGAAGACACCATGCGACAGCTGGCACAACAGGAAGGCATTTTCTGCGGGGTTAGTTCAGGCGGTGCAGTGGCCGGTGCGCTGAGAATCGCAAAAGCGAACCCGGGAGCGGTGATTGTCGCCGTAATCTGTGATCGCGGCGACCGTTATCTCTCGACCGGCGTTTTCGGCTGAGACATTATCCCGCTGTTTTGCCGGTGTATTTCATGTGCAGCAGCGGGAACGGATTTCCTTCCCCATCCAGTTCAGAACGGCCTGTCTGTGTAAAGCCCATATGGCGGTAAAAACCAGCGCCCTGCGGGTTCTGTTCATTCACATCCAGCTCATCGGCCTGTAACTGCTCAACCGCATAATTCAGCAGGAATTTGCCGGTGCCTTTGCCGCGGATTTCCGCATCCACGAACAGCATCTCAATCCGGTTCGCGTCTGTGCCGAGAAAACCGTGAATCTCACCGTTTTCATTCTGTGCCACCACCACATTCAGGTTCGGCAGATAGGTATTGAGCAGCAGCGGACGCAGTTTTTCAATATCAGGCTCACATAAAAAATCGTGTGTGGCGCGGACGGATGATTCCCAGATGGCGACCAGGCGCGGGAAATGCTCCGGTTTGGCGGGGGCGATAATTAACATAGGGGGATCCGTAAATCAGGGGTATTGAGAATGGCCGGTGTCCCGGTATTCCGGGACACGCTGCGGGTGATCAGTTATTGGTATAACGTTTCTTCGGGGTACAGATATACACCCAGGCCGGCGGAACGTTGAACAATACACGCTCTTTACGGAAATGGAAATAACGGCGCAGGTATTTCTCAAATTTGGTGGTGTACTGGAACAGAATAAACTGCCCGTCGCTGAGTTCAATATTGTCACGCACCGCTTTCAGAATACGCAGCCCGGTGCGGC
Source organism: Morganella morganii (assembly GCF_041099235.1). Classification (GTDB taxonomy): domain Bacteria; phylum Pseudomonadota; class Gammaproteobacteria; order Enterobacterales; family Enterobacteriaceae; genus Morganella; species Morganella morganii_E. The sequence goes on from NZ_JBFZSO010000003.1 coordinate 107,468, forward strand.
GGTCAATTGACAGGAACGGCAGACCGGAGAAAATCACATTATACGGGCGGTTCAGTTTCTCTGCTGAGTCAGAAAAAATCCCCAGCCGGCCATCCTGAAATTTATTCAGCAGGCTGACAAAATAGGGATCAATTTCATAGGCATCCAGTTTAGCCAGCGGATCCATCTGATCCAGAATCTGGCGGGTAATCACCCCGGTACCGGCACCCAGCTCAGCAAAATGCTGCACACCGCTCCAGTCGACGTGACGGACCATAGCACGGCACAGCCAGCGTGATGAAGGGGTAATCGTTCCCATCGTGGCCGGCGATGCAATAAACTTTTTGATGTACGCGTAATAGCTCAGTAACGGTGAATAGTTTGATACTTCCATAATAAGCATTCCTTACATACCCGGATACAACGCACGTGTAAATAGTCACGTCAGTGAAACGTATTCAATATCATATGCCGATTATTCTCTTTCCTCTACAGATAAATAAGGAATTTTTCAGTCGGTGAAAAAATTAAAAAATTCATAAAACTGTCATATAAAACAATGGAATAGGGTGCTTTATTTCCGGTTTTTAATTAACAGGCAGATAAGATTGATTTGTTATAAATAATAATCAGATGAATGAATGAGATAGCTGACAGGAAAAGCATAGCGGATTAAAAGGCGGTTAGTACAGGAATGAACGCGACTTTTGCAAAAGCTGACATTAACGGAATAAACATGACACTCCGTACCGGTATATTATTCTTATAATAAGCCGGTACGGAATAAGAATTAACTAGTGATGTATTTTTCCGTGATCCATTATCGCCTGACGGAGGCGCTGCTGTAACTCATAACGCTGTTCATACGGCAGCGGGTTGCTGTCACCCAGGCTGACCATCAGCTCATTCATTTCAGTGATACTGTTACTCTCAATGGCTTTTTCCACGTCAGCAACACTCTGTGCATAATCGCTCATACGGCTGTCCTTATTCAGTCTGATAGTAATGCGGTTATCCTACCTGAACAGCCGTAAAAACGTTAGTGCAAAACGGCGGTGGTCAGGCAGCGTGATCATTATGGCGGGACGGCGGTTTGAGCGGCGGCAGGCCGTGTGCGGCTCTTGCCCGGTCACAGGCGGCATTGTGTACACCGCTGACCCACGACTGATCAAATTCGCGGCACGGGGACGGGCGTTGTGCGTAAGCGCTGCACGCCACACACTGACCGACTTCCCCCTGAAGATTGATACAGCGCGGGGATGGCTGGTCAGTGCCTTTCATACAGGCCATAAAATCATTCACTTTTTCAGTCATCTCTGCCGGCACCACGCCGCCCGTACTGTCCGTTTCCCCGTGATAAAACGAGACCCGGAAATAGGCGCAGCATGCCCCGCATTGCATGCAGGGATTGGTGTCCGCATCAGTAAACGCAATAACATTGCTCATGATAGTTAACCACATTATGCAAACGCGGTGATCATCTCACCGCTCATCAGGTTTTTGTCCTGAATAATCAAACAGGACGGATTATTATTTTTATTTTGCCGCTTAAATTCAATAAAAATACACAGCACGGGATCGCAAAATAATGAATAAAATTAAAATAATAAGTCGGACAATGAAAGATATCCGGTAGTATTTGCTGTAAATTCGGGTATATTTCTGTTTTTAAAAGATAAAGTAAACACCCCTCCGGTTGTCTCTCTCTGCACAATATGCTGCTGCGGTCCGGCGTAAAGCTAAAAAAATCAATGAGGCTGCTGACAGTGGCGATACTTTCAATGTGGTTTACTTACCGCATCGGAAAACAGCAGCGGAACGCAAAGGGAAAGGTATGCCATTGTCTCAGGATGAGCAGAAAACACTGTGGTTACCTGTCTGTGAAAGACAGCCGCAGGGGGAATATTTAAAGGCAGATGGTGCCCGTTACCGGCCGCTGCGTAATCTGTTCAATATTGCCCAGTCCTCGCTGCGCCGCCTGTTACAGCAGACGGATGAAGAAAGCAGAGCACAGCACCGGCAGCAGATGCTCGCCGATCAGACTGCGCTGGCGGATGCGCTGCTCCCTGTCCTGACAGGCACGGCACGTGATATCAGCCTTTCCGGCTGGTATCTCTGGTGTCAGATGTTACAGGATCCGTCATTGCGTGCCCTTGAGCAGTCGCTCGCCTGGTTCTCCGTTCAGATGACCGAACACTGGGAGCAACTGCCCCCGCAGCATGAAGCAGACCCGCAGGCGGAGCAGATAAAATTACAGGAACTGAATCTGATTCTGGGCTCCGGTACCGAAAATTGTTTGTTTTACAGTGCGGTATTGCTGTTGCCGGTGGCGGATGACATCCCGTATTACCACTATCTGCAATGTCAGCACCGGGGAATGCTGCCGGACAGCCCATCGCATTCTGCGCAATCACAGGCGGATGCCAGGCAGCGCATTGATGTGCTGACGCAGTGCCTGGCGCACTTACAGCCGCTGACGGCATTTTTTGCTGAACGGGGCGCGGGCAGCAAGGTATCACCCGTCTTTTTTACGGAATTACTGACCGGTTACCGCAATGCGGTGATGGCTGTCAGCGGGTTAGCTCTCTCTGCGCCGCCGGTTACGGCGGCAGAGCCGGAACATCCGCCGGAGAAAACGGCCTCTCCGGTTGCGCAACCCTCAGGACGACCGGATTTTCCGGCACTCAGCCAGCGTAATCACCACAACCGTGATACCGCATTGCGGCAGTTGCGCGAAATTTCACGCTATTTCAGGGACAGCGAACCACACAGCCCGATCTCTTACCTGCTGGAAAAAGCCATCCGCTGGGGACAAATGTCTCTGGCCGGGTTATGGCAGGAAATATTACTGGAAGACAACAGCACACTGCTGGACCGGATTTTTTCACTGACCGGTCTGAATGATATGCAGATGACAGAATTACCGGAGCCGGAAAGTAATACGGCATCCGCAGATGAAAACCCGACCTTACCGGCAGAGCGCGGCAATACCGCACTGCGCTGGTAATCATTACACACATAATAAGGATAGTTATGGCAAGTATTTATATGCGAATTGATGGCGTTGATATTAAAGGCGGCGCAACGGTTATCGGCCTGGACGGCGCGAACTGGTTTGCGGTGGATTCCTACAGCTGGGGCGGCTCCCGCAATGTGGCGATGGATATCGGTAACGGTAATAATGCCGACTCCGGTATGGTCGCAATTCAGCCGGTCAGTGTGGCAAAACAGATTGATGGCGCATCGGAAGATCTGCTTTCTTTCCTGTTTAATCCGGGTAAAGAAGGCAAAACGGTGGAAATCGCCTTCACCAAACCGGAAGCCGACGGCTCGGGCGCATCAGTATATTTTCAGATCAAACTCTCTCATGCCCGCCTGACCGGTTATAACGTCAGCGGTTATGACGGCGCACAGCCGCATGAAATGATCACCTTCTCTTATGTGGAAATTTCTCAGAAACATTCCTATGAACTGGAAGGCGGCGAGCTGAAAGAGGGTGGTATTGTCACCTACAACCTGCCGCAGGGCAAACTGCTGTCCGGCGCGAAATAATACCTAACGGGAAGCCTTCGGGCTTCCCGATTTTTTTGATAACCGCAGGAAAATTGTTATGGCAATGAATGCACAGCACAAGCGGGTGAATAAAAACCGCGTCAGTATTACGTATGATGTTGAAGTCAATGGTGAATCAGAAAACAGGGAGTTGCCGTTTGTCGTCGGGGTGGTCGGGGATTTTTCCGGACATAAACCGGCGGATAAAAAATGTGCGCCGGAAGACCGGGAATTTACCGGCATTGATAATGACAATTTTAATGATGTGATGGCGCAGATAAACCCGGAACTGACCTTTAACGTCACCAATACCCTCAGCGATGACGACAGTGAGTTTCCGGTGGAGCTCTCTTTCACATCGATGGCGGATTTTCATCCGGAAAACCTGGTGAACCAGATAGCACCGCTCAAATCCCTTGTTGAAACCCGTAACCAGCTGAAAACCCTGCTCAGTAAAGCCGACCGTTCCCGCGACCTCGAACAGTTGCTCAAAGAAATCCTGCAGAATACGGAGGCACTCAGTTCCCTGAATGCTGAACTGGCTGTGCCGGAGGCGGGCTGATGAGTGACACTTCGCAGCACCAGGCGGCGGCACCGCAGAGCACGGCGGAACTCAGTTTTCTCGATCGTGCGGTACAGGCCACTATGCAGACCCCGCCGGATACCACCCGTGATCTGATGACCGCACTGACCCGTCAGGCAATGGCGGGTACGGTGAGCTGGGATAAAAACCTGACGCTGACGTTGCGTAAGGCTATCACACTGATTGATAAACAAATTTCATCCCAATTATCTGAAGTTATGACCGCTCCGGATTTCCGGCGCCTGGAAGGAAGCTGGCTGGGGCTGCATAAACTGGTCAGGGAGAGTGACCCGGGCGCTGATCTGAAAATCCGCATGGCGGATTACACCAAAAGCGAGCTGCTGCAACAGTTTGAAAATGCCCCCGCGATTGACCGCAGCCCGTTTTTTAACTGTGTGTATCAGGCGGAGTTCGGTACCGCAGGCGGTCAGCCGTACGGCGTACTGCTCGGGGATTTTGAATTTGGTTACGGTGATGAAGACGTGGCGCTGCTGCGTTACATCGGCGAAGTGGCCAGTGCCTCTCATGCGCCGTTTGTGGCGGCGGCCGGGCAGTCGATGTTTGATTTTCAGTCGATAACACAGTTTGCTGACGGCAAACCGGTCGCCGCCGGGTTTGATGCCCCTGCATATGCGTCGTGGAATGCGTTCCGTGCTGCCGATGAGTCGCGCTATGTGGCGCTGACACTGCCGAAAACCCTGGCGCGCCAGCCTTACGGCACCGGCGGTAAAAGTATCAGCGGGTTTGAATTTGAGGAACTGCCGCAGCGGGCGGACGGCTCGGCACAGGTGTCGTCACAGGATCAGTTTGTCTGGAGCAATGCCGCGTATGCCTACGGGCTGCTGCTGACACAGGCATACCGCCGCTTCGGCTGGTGTACCGCAGTGCGCGGGGCGGAGAATGGCGGCAAAGTGGATAATCTGCCGAATTATATCTACCGCAATGATGCCCGTGATGCTGTTCAGCTGTGTCCGGCACAGGTCAACCTCACCGATGAGCGGGAAAAAGAGCTCAGTGACCTGGGCTTTCTGCCGCTGGTGCATTACAAAAATGCCGCTCATGGCGTGTTCATGGGCGCACAGACGGTGCATAAACCGAAAATCTATACCGATCCGGCAGCGACCGCCAATGCGGCAATTTCCGCCAGACTGCCCTATGTGATGGCGAGCAGCCGTATTGCACAGTATCTGAAGGTGATAGGGCGTGACCGTGTCGGATCAAACCTGTCGGCGGCAGACGTGGAAAAATCCCTCGACCGCTGGCTGCATCAGTATGTCAATCCCAATGCTATCGGCAATGAGGCCAAAGCGACTCACCCGCTGGCGGAAGCCAAAGTCACGGTGACGGATTTACCGGGCCGTCCCGGGATGTATGCGGCGGTGGCCTGGATCCGTCCGTGGCTGCAAATGGAAGCCCTCACTGCTTCGCTGCGGATGGTGGCGGATATTCCGGGCGGGTAATGCGGAATGTCACGGATAGCAGATGTTCAGACCGCGCTGCATCAGGCAGCGGCACAGCAGGATCACAGTCAGTTTTGTACGCTGATAAATCACTGTATTCACGGCATCGACCGGTTGTGCAGTACACAGCTGCAACAGGTGCTGCATCACCCGGACTTTTGTGCGCTGGAAGCCCGCTGGCGCAGTCTGCGTCATCTCACAGCCCGGGTTTCATCATCCCGGCGGGTGATCATCCGCCTGCTGGATCTCTCCTGGCCGTCACTGGCCCGTGAGCTGAATACCGCGTTTGATATCCGCCATACTCTGTTGTACCGCCTGCTGTATCAGCGTGAGCTGAACACGGCGGGGGGATTGCCGTTCGGGCTGCTGCTGGTGGATCACCAGATGGTATTCACCGGCGGCGGTGAGTATGACGAACTCTACACCGCCACCCGGCTGGCGGAACTGGGTGAGGTATCGTTATGTCCGGTGATCACAGGGACCGACCCGCATTTTACCGGGGATGACCTGCACTGGTTTTCGGCAGATCAAAACAGAATTGCCCGGATTTTGAACAGCCCGGATTACTGTCTGTGGAAAAAGTTACGTTGTCACGAACAGGCGCGCTTTTTATACCTTGCACTGCCGCGTTTTCTGCTGCGTTATCCGCATAAAACACCACGCTGCGGTTTTGTTTATCAGCCGGACGATTACCGCGGCGGGGAGTTATGGGGTAATGCCGCCTGGCTGGTGGTGATAAATGTTATCCGCGAGTTTGAGCGGATCAGCTGGTTCGGCTTTCTGCGCAGTTATAACAGCAGCGGCACACAGGGAGCGATTGTGGCTGCACTGACAGGCGGGGACAGCCTTACGCCGCCGGAGATTATCACGGAAACCAATCTGGCCTGTGAGCAGGATAATTTCTGGGCAGAGCAGGGGCTGACGGCCTGCACCTCGCTGTATCTCAGCGGGCAGTCCGGTTTTTTCAGTTATTACAGCGTCTGGCAGCCGCCGGAGCCGCGCTGGCGGCAACTGACTATGCTGCCGGTGAATCTGATGGCGTGCCGGTTTGCTCATGCTATCCGGACACAAATCCGCGACAAAATCGGTAATTTTGATTCTCTGTCAGCCTGTCAGCGCAGCATTGAAAAGTGGCTGAAACGCTATGTAAGTGATGTGGATTATGGCGAGGATACCATTATGGCCGACTATCCGCTGCGCCGCGCGGCGGTGGTGATGAGTGCGGACCCGGCGGATCCGGCCCGCTATCAGTGCCGTATCTGCCTGCAGCCGCAGTATCAGTACGATATCAGCGAGGCAAATGTGGATCTCACACTCTGGTTTTCGCGGCCGCAGGGTGAGGTGTTGTCATGAGCCTGCTGGAAAGATTGTGCCACGAAGCGGATGAATTGCCATATCAGCCCTGTACAGAGCGTGCGGTGACGGCACATCTGTACCGGATCATCAACGCCCGTGCGCCGGTCTGGGCAGGCGGCAGAAAAAGCGGCGGTATCGCCGGGTTCGGCCAGAGCCATCTGCTGCGGGCACAGGGGAAATTTCATCTCACGGCGATCACTCAGGAAATTGAAAGTCTGATCCGCTGTTATGAACCGCGGTTACAGAGGGTGAGTGTCACTATCGTGCCGCACTCATACCGCCAGCATCAGATTCACTTTGAAATAGCGGCGCTGTGCGGCGCTCACGAAGTGTGCCTGCCGGTCTGCCTGGATTTCAATGCCGGACAACTGATAAACCCGGAGGCTGCCGGTGCATGACAATACACTGCACTATTTTGAGCAACAGCGGCAGTTGTTGCTGGACGGGCTGGAAGCCTTCCGCCGCCGGCATCCGCATCAGGCGCAGTTGCTGGGGATCAGCGGGCAGACGATAACCGATCCGCAGTTGCGGGCACTGCTCGACGGCGTGGCCTATCTGACCGGGCTGACCGCTCAGCAACTGTCACTGACCGCGCCGCAACTGACGGAAACCCTGGTCCGCACGGTGTTTCCTGATTATCTGCGTCCGGTACCGGCGCTGCTGCCGGTGGTATTTACACCGCAGGCGGCGGCACAAACGCAGATCCTGGCGGCGGAGACACCGTTCACCACACACACGGCTGCCGGGGAAACCATTCACTGGCGCACACAGCACCCGCTGACACTGATGCCGCTGGCGATCACGACACAGCAATTTATCCCGCAGGCGGCAGGCTATACGGAGCAGGAAGCGTCCCGTACCGCTGCCTGTTTCCTGCAACTGACATTTTCGGTGACCGTGCCGGGAGTTTCCCTGTCAGAGCTGAATCTGACATCACTGACACTGCATTTTACCGGCGACGGGGATCTTCCCTGGCTGATGGATGATGCGGTACACCGGCAGTGTGCCGCCATCCGGCTGAACGCCGGGGAAACGGAGATTTTTCTGCCGCCGGACGCGTGTCAGCGGCTGCCGCTGACGTATCGTCCTGATGCGGAGGATGATGCACATATGCTGCTGTATGACGCACTGTGGTATCCGGAACAGGCGGCCGGTGCAGTGATCTCACTTGCGGATCCGCTGAGGCACTGTAACGGACAAATCTTCACACTGACATTTTTCTTCCGCGACATGCCGCCGCAACCGGCACGTTTCGCCCGTCAGGACAGCATTGTTCTGTTCCGCACAGTGCTGACAAACTGTTTCGCCCATCAGAGTGAACCGCTGCGGGTATCGCCGGACAGCAATCCGCACCCGGTATGCGCGGATACCCAATATGATGTGCTTCTGCACTCCGCTGAGATGGTGACAGATATCACTGCACTGCCTGCACAGCCGGTGCCGCAGTTGTATCACCAGCTGATCACGCAGCATTCCGCCTGCTGCTGGCAGCCGGTGTGCGGTACAGAGGGAGAGGTGACACATCTTAACTGTCTGCTGTCCGGCGAAGCGGCGGAACCGGAACATGTCCGGCTCTGGGTGGTACACGGGCGCGGTATTCAGGGGGAGCGGGCGGTGGCCGCTGCCGGAGAAACCGTGATACCACAGCAGGCTGATCCGCTGATGTATCACACCGTTGCCGCTCAGCGGGCAATGCGGCTGCCGCTGCCGGTACAGCCGGATCCGTGCGCGCTCTTTCTGCGGCTCCGGCAGGCCCGGTTATCTGATCTTACGGATTCTCCGGAAGCGCTGAAGGCACTGTTGTCGCTGTATGACCGGCAGAACTCGCCGGTGATTTCCGGGCTGATTGCTGCTGTTGAAGCGATCACATCCTCCCCCGGTGTAACTGTCCGTTTTTATCATCACCTGCCGCTGACTATTCCGGGGCGGCACATCACTGTCACACTGGCACAGCATACCCCGGTGGCAGGAACCGCTTTTTTTGCCGCGCTGCTGGAGGCAGTTTTCACGGTGCTGAGTGATGATCATGAATTTATTCAGTTCATACTGCGCTGCCGTAATGACAGCGGAGCGCTGTATCACGGTCCGCTGAGAATAGCCGATGAACCGTTCTGACCGGCCCGGGCTGCTCGGTACCGGCGGAGTGCTGCCGCGCTATATCACCGGAACGGTGGCGGAATATGCACAGGCTCATCAGCAGACCGCTCCGCAGGACTTTTTTCTGGTTTTTGATACTGTCTGCCGCCGGCTGGCTGACAGGCAGCACGCCGGACAATCCGCAGCTGCCGGTTTACCGCTGACAAAGCTGATGCAGACACTGCTGCCGGAACCGGCACTCTGTTATCCGGCGGCGGCACAGCTATGGGGCGGAAATACCCGGCTGCGGGTACTGAGCAGGGCGGCCTCCGCCTTTTTTGCCTGCCGCACGGAATTTCAGTATGCCCCGCCGGTCCGTATGCCGTATCACCCGCCCGCCGGAACCGGCAACCGCCTCGGCGGCGGTGCCGTACTCGGTACACACTGCTATCTGCGGGCAGCGCATCTGCGTGTGCTGGTGTTTGCTGATCCGCTGCAACCCCGTGCTCCCTGGCAGCCCGGCGGGGAATATCATCATTACCTCGGGCAGTTTATCCGCACTTTTTTCCGCCGTCCGCTGACGTTTACTGTCATTTTCCGGACGGATGACACCCGCATGATGCCCGTGCAACTTGCCGCCATGACATCACGGCTGGGACAAAATACCCGCCTCTGACAAGGAATGACTATGCTGACCATCGATTTACATCAACTTATCTGCCGCTTAACACCGCCGTTGATGACGGCGCTGGAGGAGGCGGCACAGGAATGCGTCCGCCGCCGTCACCGCGCGGTTTCACCACTGCACTGGCTGCTGGTGATAGCAGGCTGCCGCGAACTGGCCTGGTGTGCGGCACCGGCGGACAACAGTGCGCTGCAATACAGCCTGAATGATGCACTGGCGCTGCTGCCGCAGGCGGCGGATGTATCTCCGGTGTTTGCGCCGGAACTGACAGAACTGCTGAAACAGCTCTGGCTGCATGTCTCGCTGAATCAGGGCGGACAGCACATCAGTGAAATCCATATTTTACAGCTGCTGCGCCAGACGGCATGCAGCGGTATTCCGCCTGCGGTGACGGCATGGGCGCAATCGCTGGATCCGCAATGGCTGGCACAGCAGATAACTGCACTGCCGCAGGCATCCGCACCGGCAACGGGCAGTACCGGTGGTGAGACGCTGCTTTCTGCGTATGCCCGTGACCTGACTGCCCTGGCGCGGGCGGGAAAACTGGATCCGGTGATTGGCCGTGATAGTGAAATCCGTCAGATCCTCGATATCTTCTGCCGCCGCCAGAACAGCCCGATTATGGTCGGCGAGGCCGGGGTAGGGAAAACTGCAATTGCCGAAGGGCTGGCTCAGGCGATTTGTGACGGCAATGTGCCGGAACGTCTGCGCGGCTGTGAGGTGTGGGAACTGGATCTGACCGCATTGCAGGCGGGGGCGGCTATGAAAGGCGAATTTGAACAGCGCCTGAAAAACCTGCTGGCGGAGATCCGTTCCGGCAGCGCTGAAAAAATCATCTTTATTGATGAGGCGCACACCCTGATCGGTGCAGGCGGCACGGCAGGACAGGGGGATGCCGCCAATATTCTCAAACCGGCGCTGGCAAGAGGGGAATTCAGAGCTCTGGCCGCCACCACCTGGTCTGAATACAAGCAATTTATCGAGCCGGATCCCGCGCTGACCCGGCGTTTCCAGCCGGTCAAAATTGCGCCGCCGGATGAGGGCACCACCCTGACTATTCTCAGTGCCCTGAAACCGGTACTGGAGCAGCATCACGGCCTGCCGGTGACGGAGGCGGCCTGTGAGGCGGCGGTACGGCTCTCGGTCCGCTATCTGCCGGAACGGCAACTGCCCGATAAAGCCATCAGCCTGCTGGATACCGCCTGTGCCGGGTTATCGGTTTCGCAGTCGGTTACCCCGGACAGTGCGGCAGAGGCTGTGGATGACAACCATATTGCAGCGGTGATTGCGTTGTGGACCGGCATTCCGGCCGGGCATCTGGCGGCGGATGATATTTCCCGCCTCAGCAGCCTGGAAGCGAAAGTTGCGGAGCGGGTGATCGGCCAGACCGCGCCGGTGGCGGCACTGGCTCAGGCTATCCGTATCGCCCGCAGCGGACTGAATAACCCGCAGCGGCCACAGGGTGTTTTCCTGATGTGCGGCCCGGGCGGTACCGGAAAAACCGAAACCGCACTGGCGCTGTGTGAGGCACTCTGCGGTGACGAGCGACGGATGGTGACGCTCAATATGACCGAATTTAAAGAGCCGCATAAAGTGTCCATGCTGCTGGGTGCCCCGGCGGGCTATACCGGTTACGGCAAAGGCGGGGTGCTGACCGAAGCGGTGCGCCGCAACCCGTACACTATTTTACTGCTCGATGAGATGGAAAAAGCCCATCCGGCCATTCATGACGTGTTTTATCAGATTTTCGACAAAGGCCGCATTACAGACAGCGAAGGGCGGGAGGTCGATTTTCGTCACACGGTCATCATTATGACCAGCAATGCGGCAGAGGATGAGATTGTGGCGCACTGCTGTGATGAACGCCCCGGGGTGACAGAACTGGTGCCGCTGATTTTTCCGGCGCTGTTACGTCATTTCCGGCCATCGTTTCTCGGACGCACCACCATTATTCCGTACTACCCGCTCAGTGATACGGAAAGGGCGGCGATTGCCCGGCTGGCGCTGGACAAAGTGGGTAAACGCATTCATGAAACCCATCAGTGTGAGTTCAGTTATTCAGATGAATTAATTTCTTATCTGTTATCACTGCCTTATTCAGCAGAAACCGGCGCAAGAGCCATTGAGCAGGGAGTAACGGGTAAACTTCTGCCGCAGATTGCCGAAGCCTGTATTGAAAAACGCAGACAGCAGACTGCCATTACCCGGGTTTTATTATCAGTCACGGATAATAAACCCGTTGTTTCTATTGATTAACACCAGGAACACCGTTATGTCATTGACGATTCGGATAGTCAGCGCACCGGAGCACAGTAACACACTGCCGCAATACTGCTTTGACGGCAGAGACGGCACCATCGGGCGGGATGCACAGTCTGATATAGTGCTGGATGACCCGCATTCCCGCATTGAGGATACGCACGCCACATTCCGCTGCACGACCGCCGGTTATATCCTGACGGACACCAGTCGTGACGGGGTTTTTGTCAACAACCGGCAGGAGACACTCGGGCACGGCACCGACTATCTGCTGCAGGACGGCGATATGCTCGGCATCGGGGCGTTCCGGCTGCTGGTGTCCTGCTTTTCCCCGCTGAGCCGTGCGCCGCAGCCGCTGAATACCGCTGATGAAGAAACAGCACTGCGCAGTTTGTTTACACCGGCGGATGATAACACCTGTTTTGATGATGACCCGTTTCTCGGTACCGCGCCGGTGAAAAAAACGGCACCGCATGATATCCGCTACCATTTTTCGGCGGTGGCCCGGCCTTACGGAAGTCCGGCTTATGAGCCGGCTCCGGAACCGGAGGCTGTACCGGTGATCATGGCACCGCCTCCGGCTGTTTTACCACCGGAACCCCCGCTGCCGCCGGTACTGACCGGTGACAAACTGGCATTGCTGCAGTCGCTGCTGCCGGAAATCAGTCAGGCACTGAGTGTGGCGGCGGAAAAAATCATCTGCGATATCTCCCCGCAGCATTTGGAAACTTTGCACCGCGACCAGAAAATTGCCGGAAAAATTGATTACTGGCAGACCTACAAACGGTTTTTCAGTCAGCAGATTGCGGATGACCATCTGAAAAGTAAACTGACGGATTATTTCCGCAGTGAATTTTACACCCAAATTATTCAGTCATCATGAAACACCGTATTCCTTTGTTTATATTTATTTTTCTGTTTCTCGGCCCGGTATCCTGTCAGTTCGGGACATTGCCGGAAACCGGGATATTACGGGTGCTGATCCGGGCAGAAGAAAACAGCAACCCGAATGCCGACAACCAGCCCGCGCCGGTTGTGCTGCGGATCTACCAGCTCAGCAGTGACGAAATTTTTCAGCGCGAGCGTTTTATGCCGCTGTGGCAGCAGGATCAGGCGCTGCTCAAAGAACAGCTTCTGGCCCGCAAGGTGACGGAGCCGGTCTATCCCGGAAGCCGCGAAACACTGCTGTTGCAACTGCAGCCCGGTACCACACATATCGGTGTGCTGGCTGGTTTCTCTGCGGCGGCGCAGGCGAAAAATAAGCAGGTGATTGCGGTGTTACCGCTGCCGCTGATGCAGGTGTCACTGTTCCTGGACGGTCAGACGTTATTACTCTCGGCGGGGGCAGACGATGAATCATGAAACCGCCGGTGTCTGGTGGCAGGAAGGATTATTTCTCCAGCCGGAGCATTTTATCCGCGAGAGCCGCCTGCACAGCGATTGTCTGCGGGATGTGACACAGCAGCTGAGCGGCGGAATGGCCGGATTTTCCCGGCTGGTGACGGATGAATCTCTGACCGGAGCCGGAAAGCTGACCCTGTTACAGGCACACGGTGTGATGCCGGACGGCACACCGTTTGTCACGGATGTTCCGCTGAGTCTCAGTCTGGACGGATTGTCCGGCGATATGACCTTTTTGCTGACACTGCCGCTGAGCAGTGCACCGGATCGCTTTACCGCAAAACCGCTCAGCGTGAGTGAAAACCGGGTGGGGCAGACCCGTGAACCGGTGACGATCAGTGCCGCGTATCTGAATCTGCAACTGAAATGCCTGTCACAGTGCCGTGGCGATGAAACCGGGCTGGCGGTCGCCCGTCTGCACTGCCGGGACGGTGCGGGATACCCGCTGCCGGAGCCGGAATTCTGTGCGCCGTTCCTGTTTGTGCAGGACAACCCGTGGCTGACCCGCCGCGCGGAGGATGTGCGGCTGTTGCTGGCACAGCGGTTACAGCGGCTGTACAGCACGCCGGACGGTGAGGCGGCCTGTCTTCATTTACAGCCGCTGCTGACACAGCTGCAAAGCCTGGCGGCGGGGGATCGCATCACCAGCCGGGATTTTTACCGCTTCTGTCTGCATCTGCAATCCGTACTGTGTGCGCTGTCTGCCACTCCGCCGCCGGAACCGCCGCCGTGGCGTAATGAGGATCACGCCGGGTTGTTTTCCCCCTGTATTCAGTCACTGAAACAGCTTCTTGCCCCGCTGACCCGGCAGCATGTGCAGCCGCTGAACTGGGACACCCGGCTGCTGGCTTCCCGGCGTTTACTGCGGCTGGCTTTGCCGGAATCCGCCTTTGCGGAGCAGAGCCGTCTGATCCTGGAATACCGTGATGACAGCGGCAGGCCACCGGATGCGGCACGTACAGCGCGTCTGCTGAAGCTGGCCGGAAATAATCAGATAGCGGCCTGTGTCAATAACGGGCTGACCGGCATTCCGCTGCTGTCACTGAACAGTGCCCCGGACGGGATCACACCACATCCCGGGACGATTTATTTTGAGCCGGATACCCGCAGCCCGCTGTGGACAGCGGATGACCCGGTTCTGGCGCTGCATATTGACGGCCAGCTGCCGCATGCCCGGCTGAATGCCGTTCTGATCACACTGAGGTAATCAATCATGGAAACAGATTCCGGACACAATGTACTGATCAGCGCCGGGCAGCCGTTACTTCAGGCGCTGATTATGCTGGCACAGGGGGGGACACCGCCGGATCTCGCCCTGTTCCGTCAGCAGATGTTACAGGGCGTGAGCCGGTTTTACCGGATTTGCACCGCCCGTCAGCTCCATCCTTCTCTGACCGGAAAGAGTGCGTTTGTCTGGTGTGCCGCCCTTGATGAGGCGGTACTGAGCACATCGTGGGGGGCGGAATCGGTCTGGCAGGAACACACTCTGACCGGCGCGGTGTTTCAGAACCGGCGCGGCGGGGAAGCCTTTTTCCGCTATCTGCACCTCGCGCTGCATAACCCCGTCCCGCTGCGGGATTTCCTCGAATTACAGTTTTATCTGTTATCACTCGGCTTCCGCGGGGAGTACCGCACCCGGCCGGAGGCGCTGGCAGCCTGTTATACCCGGCTGCGTCATATTCTGATGAACAGCAGACCGGCAGTGCTGTCTGCACCACAAAACCGTTGCGCGGACCGGAATCGTCCGGCGAAACGGATCCCGCTGTCACTGATTTTTTCCGGTTCACTGTTGCTGTATGCAGCATGCCGGATGGCGGCAGATCTCAGTTATCAGCAGCTATTACAGCAACTGAGTGACGCGCTGACGGCCCTGTTCTGAACAACGGAGATTGGTGATGAAAATCAGAACCGCAATGCTGTACGCACTGGTGATCCTGCTGCTTGCCGGACTGACTGCAACCGCCTGGTATTACTGGCTGACTCAGGGCGGCAGTGTGCTGTTACCGGTGTTTGTTTCTCTGCTGAGCCTGAGTCTGGCGGTTTACGGGCTGCTCAAAACCGCGTGGCAGACAGAGCCGGATGTGCAGCAGTTACAGCGGCAGCAGCAGTGCCGTGAACTGCGCCATTATCTGAAACAGACCTGCCGCCGTCTGCGGCGCAGCGGTGGTGCGTCCCGGTGGGATCCCGGCCGGATCAGTACTTACTGGCTGTTGTGTGAGGATCTGCCGCAGGCACAGGCCTGTATGCGTCAGCACGGATTTACCCCGGTGGCACAGGAGCAGGAGCCGCTCTGCTATCAGGCGGGTAAGACGGTGATCCGTATCAGCACACCGGCGTGGCTCACCGGTGACGGCGGGCCGGAGAGTGCCCGGCAGCTGGTACGCCTGAATCCGTCTCAGCCGCTGAACGGGTTTATTTTACTGTCTCCGGCTCCCGCATTTGCCGAACTCAGTGATGAACAGGCAATACAGGCCGGTCAGCAGCATCATGCGGCCTGTATCGGGTTTTCTGTTCTGCTCGGGTGCCGTCCGCCGTTGCATCTGATGCTTCCGGGGCTCGGCAGTGTACCTTCACTGCGCCGCTGGTTTGCGGATCCGCAGCGGGCACAGTTTTGTCACAGCACGGATTTCAGCCGCGAGCGGAAGGTCTTGCCGGATGCCCCGTTTGCACAGTTTACCGCTGATTTAATGCTGTCATTACAGCAGGAACAATTCACTGCGCTGACAGCAGAACAGATTGCGCATAATGCGGCGGTGTTGTCATTTCCCGCTCAACTGGCGGTGCATCTTCATCAGCGGACGCGCTATGTGGCGGCATTACAGCACCAGCGCACAGCAGGCACGCATCTGGTGCTGTCATCGGCATTATTGTGTGCGGCGGAATGTGCGCATCAGCATATTGCCACGCCGTTGTTTGAACGGGTCATTCATGGCCGTGATGACGTTATTTGTCAGGCACGGGAACGGCGCAGGCTGGTCGGCTATTGCCTGGCCGTGATTTTATGTCTGGCGGGTACCGCTGCCGCCGGGGTTTTACAATGGCGCAGTTTTCAGGTGCAGAGAGATTCACTGAACGGGCAGATGGATTATCTGTCGCGGGTTGCGGCAGCTCCGGCCGGAGAGCGGGTTCACCGCCTGCATCTTTTACAGCCGGTAATTGCGGAAATCCGCCGTGAATACCACAGCCGCTGGTTTTCATCCTCTTTGCCGCCGCTGTACCGGGATTATCAGCAGCAGATCCGCAAGGCACTCTTCCCGCAGCTGGCAAAACAGCGGGAACAGCGTCTGCAGAGGGCGGTGGCAGAATCATCCCCGCAGTTGTTACAGGCCATTGACGATTACCGGCAGCTGTTTGCGGATGAACACCGGGGGGAAGACATTGGTGATGCAGACAGCGGCGATGACATTATTTCCCTGCTGGATGATTACCCCGTACAGCCGCTGACAGCAGAGGAGCGCCGGTTATACCATGCCGGGGTGGTGGCACAGGCGCGGCAGAAAGTAGCCGTGTCAGATCCTGCTCAGCATCTCTATCCGGTGCTGCGGGAGCAGTTTCTCCGTCAGCATGCAGCGGTGCCGCTGGCAACGCTGTTTCCGGCTGATATCACTCCGCTGCTTCAGCCGGACAGCCGATTTTTATCGGTTCCGTACACTATGACCAAAGCAGGCTACAGCGCCTGGCAGGCACAGTGGGACAATCCGGATTTTCAGACGCAGTTTTCTGTCCTCATGCAGCACTGGCCGGACAATGCACAACCGGCACCGGAGAGTGTCATTGTGCAAATCAACCGGCAGTACGATGAGGAATACATCCGCTACTGGCAGCAGTTTTTGTCATCGCTGACACCGCATCGTGCCGGTACACCGGAAGCACTGATCGCCGCACTGCAGCTGACAGAGCAGCCGTTCAGTGATCCGCTGATGGCGCTGGTGCGGGGGATCAACAGCAATACCACCTTTTCGGCGGCGAAAGCGGAAACGGGGCCGGATCTGAAATCCGGACAGCAGACTGCCTCTCTGCTCGGGCTGAGTAAAATCAGCAGCAAACTGAAAAAAGCCGGGCGGCTGCACTCCGCCTTCAGCAAATATAAAAAAGCGGATGAACCGGCAGGAATACATATTAACCGTGCTTTTTCCGCCTGGCACGCCTTACTGACAGCGGAAGGAACACCGTCACCGGCACTGGCTGCATGGCAGCAGTCAGTGGTATCACTCCGGCAGCACTGGCAGCAGGGAATGGCATCCGCTGACCCGCAGGAATGGAGTTATCAGCAGTTCATGCAAGGCGGAGAACCGCCGGAGACCGGGCCGGGAAATATTCCGCCGCTTCCGGAGACCCTGCTGCGGCAGTGGCGGCAGACCGCAGCACAATTGCAGGCCGTTCTGGCGGCGCGTTATCTCGACAGACAGTGGCAGACGACGGTGTACCCGTTCTGGCGGGATCGTATCGCCCCTTATTATCCGTTCAGCCACAATGCACAGGGCGTGAAACCGGATGATCTCCATGCTTTTCTGGCTCCCGGCGGTGTTATGGATGCCTTTATGCAGTCACTGCCGCCGGAGCATCACAGAGACCCGTTGTATGCGGCACTGAATCAGCCGGAAACACAGACAGAACAACTGAGACAGCTGTTTTATGCGGATGACCGTACGGCACTGAATATGCGGATTTCACTGCGTCCGGTGGCACTGACGCCGCAACTGTCGGGGATCAGGCTGGCACAGGGCAATGATGCGCTGATTTATCAGCACGGCCCGGCGGTCTGGCGGGATTTTTACTGGCCGCCTGCCACGGATGCAGAGCCGCTGACGGCGGACTATTTCCGTCACGGCAAACCGGTTTACTCCGCCTCTTATCCGGGGGAGTGGGGATTGCTGCGCTGGCTGCTGACGGCGCAGTCTCAGGGACGTGCCGCCTCACCGGAGAGTGTTATCACGGAAAACGGTTATATGTTCCGCTTCCGCAGCCGGATCAACGGCAGACCGGTATCGTCACCGGCGGCGCTGTTTGCGGATTACCGTCTGCCGCCGTCACTGCTCAGCCGGGGAAATCCCGCTGAAAATCCACAAAATCCCGCTGTTCGGTGAAGGCAGAGAACTGTGGCGCTGTGGCACACTGTGTGCTCTGTCAGGCTGAATAATGAGTATGATGTTATGGAAAACTATGCCGATCAGCCCCGTCCGCTTACCGTGACACTGGATAACAGCGCACCGTATGTGGCGACCCGTCTGAATGCAAAGGAGTCGTTATCAGACGGCACATGGCTGGAAGTGCACTTTATCAGCCCGTCACCGCCGGATCAGGCGCTGCCGGGCAAAATGGTGGTGGTGACCTGTCATGAGCGGACCTTTGCCGGGCTGGCACAACAGATTGAATGTGACGGTTTTCATCCGGATAAACAGCTCTATTTTTACCGCATCACAGCGGTGGATCCGCTGACGTTTCTCCGTCACGGGCGGCAGCGGCGCTTATTTCAGAATCAGAACAGCAGGGGGCAGATCAGTACACTGCTCAGTCTGCATCAGCTGGCGGCGTTTATCCGTTTTTCCCTCAGCGGCGAAGGTGAAACCCGTCCCTGTATGTGCCAGATGGATGAAAGCGACAGCGCCATGATCCGCCGTATAATGGCAGGACAGGGCTGGTTCTGCCTGCGCAATCCGGACAACATCACCCGGTGGACAATCACGGACGGGTTACAGCATACCCCGTCCGCCGGAGAGATCTCCGCCCGCCTTATCACACCGTTCCGTGCCTGCCGCCGGGTCAGCAGCGGGGTATTCTCCGCAGAAAGCTGGTCACAGGAACAGCATCACAGCCGTACAGAGCAGCATACGCTCTCCTGCAGCGGTACCTCACAACAGACGTACTATTATGACGGACAATCTGCTACCGCGCGGTTTGCCTGTGAGGCTGAGACGGCTGCCGCGCAATACTATGAGGCAGGGTCGGCGGTGATGGCGCTGTGTGCCGGTATGCGCTTCCGGCTGAATGATCATCCGGCGGCGGAATATAACGGCGAATATTATATCAGTGAGATTACACACGCCATTGACTGCAGTGAAAGCAGCGGCAGCCCCGGATACAGCAACACGTTCCGTTGTCATCAGACCCGTACACCCTTTCGTCTGCCGCCGGTTTCTGCTCCCCGTTATGACGGCATTCAGGCGGCGACCGTCGTTGCCCGTGACGGAGACGAAACCTGTTATGACGCTCAGGGACGGGTGAAAGTCCGTTTCCACTGGGAAGAGGATAATCAGGACAGCGGGTTATCTCAGGCCTGGCTGCCGGTGCTTTCACACAGTGCGGGTGGCGGGGCGGGGATTCAGTTCCTGCCGCGTGCCGGGGATGCGGTGGTGGTACAGTTTCTCAACGGCGACCCGGATAAGCCGGTGGTGACCGGTGCACTCTGGCATCAGAATCACGCCCGGCCTTTCACCGACCCGCTGACCGGCGGTATATACAGCCGCTCATCCCCGGCGGGTGCAAAGGGGGACGGCAATCAGCTGCGCTTCGAGGATAAACGGGATGAGGAGTGTCTGGCGCTGGCGGCACAGAAGGATCTGACCCTCAGTGCCAACAATGACTGGACAACCCTGATTAAAGGCAACATCCGCTGTGAAACGGAGAAAAATCTGACCATCAGCAGTAAAGAAAACACGCAGCATCTGAGTGATAAACAGTGGCAGCTGAAAGCAGCGGAAGGGATCGCCCAGAACAGCGGAAAGAACCTGACATTACAGGCAGACAGTACGCTCTCCGCAGATGCGAAAACGATCACCTTATCCGCATCACAGACACTGACACTGACGGCGGGCGGCAGCAAAATTGAGCTGTCTGCTTCCGGCATCACGTTACAGGCACCGCAAATTACCCTGAAAGGGAACGGCAAAATCGGCCTGGAAAGTGCGGTACTGGCGATGTCCGCGCAGGCAAAAGCACAACTGAGCGGTGCACTGGTGGAAATCAGCGGCTCGGCAATGACGGAAGTCAAAGCCGGGGCGATGGTGCAAATCAGCGGTGCGCTGACAAAAATTAACTGAGGAACGGCGATGCTGAACAAAATGCCTTACAGCAGCGCAATGCTGGTGATGAAAAATTATACCCCTTCCGGAGAAGCCACGGCGCTGGCGGCACAATATCCGGCACCGGCAGATTTTCTGATCGCCGCGCAGCAGCAGGCGCATTACGGGGATGCCGTGATTTTCCTGGCGCACGGTCTGCCGCTGAAGGAGGCGCTCTGGTGGGGATATCACTGTGCACAGCAACTGACAGAATGGAGTGAGCAGGAGCAGAGTGTGCTGGAAAGCGTCAGGGACTGGATAACCCGCTGCGGTGAACCTGAGCGTCGTGCCTGTGGTGATGCGGCAAAGCAGCAGGGGTTATCCTCGGCGGCCGGATGGCTGGCACAGGCCGTGTTCTGGAGCACCGGCAGCATGCTGGATGCCGGACAGCCCCCGTTACCGGCACCGCCGTTTTTATATGCGCAGGCACTGAGCGGCGCAATAAATCTGATGGCAGTGATGCCGGATGGCGCACATATCGCGGAAAACTACCGGACTTTTCTGGCACACGGGCTGGCCGTGGCCCGGGGGGATAAACAATGAAACCGGCGGCCAGAAGCGGCGATATGCATCTGTGCCCGGCCCAGACACCACCTGTACCGGTGCCGCATGTCGGCGGCCCGGTACTGCCTGCCCCGGCAACAGTACTGATTGGCGGTTTACCGGCGGCCACGCTGGGACAGATGTGTCTGTGTATTGGTGTGCCGGACAGCATCATCACCGGCAGTATGACGGTGCTTATCAACAACAAACCCGCCGCCCGGCTGGGCGACAGCACGGCACACGGCGGCACGGTTATCACCGGTCTGCCGTCAGTGCTGATCGGCGGATAATCTGATTTCAACAATAAAAAGGGAATTTTATGGCAATATCAGCAGCAGATGTCAAAACCGGTCTCGGATACGTAAATACTATCGCCGGAAGCGGGGCGCTGAACGGCGGACTGGTCATTCTGGATGAAAAAATCATGGCCGCAGAGCGCACCAAAATTGCGCAGTCGGTAAAGAAAATGTATTCGACCTATATTTCTCAGGCGCTGAGCATCCGGACGCATACCGCGGTGATGGTCGGTACGGACAGCACACAGCGCACACACCTCGACAGAGAGGTTATCGGCGGCAAAAATCTTCTGGCGGAAACGGCGGATTATTATGAAAAAGGCCGGGAGCATCTCTCTTACCGCTTTATGCGCAAAGCAGCGGATATCGGGCGCGTGCAGCTGAAACGGAACCTGGCCTCCGGGCTGACCGCACCGCTGGCGTTTATTCCGGACGGCGGGATCAGCAAGATGGTCGCATCCTGTGCACTGTCAGTGATGGAGCAGGGGAAAGCGGTACGCCGTATGCGCAAGATCAGACATTATATTCATGATAAAAAAGATGTCGCTGCAGAAATCGGTGAGACTGAGGCACAGCGCAAATCTGCCAAATGGAGCTGTAAAACCCTCAGTAAGCTCGGCGGTGATTTACAGCGCAATCTGTATAAGCTGAAACAGTCCGTGGTGGTGTTACAGAGCCGGGGACAAAGCACACAGCAGCGGATCGATATGGTGAATGCTCATAGCCACAATCATCTCGGCAGCCATGATTTATCCATGATCCGGGGAGAGCTGACGGATCTGGCAATGAGTTTTCATGAAAGCCTGCATTATGTCGAAAAAGTCACCAATATGTGCACCCTGCTGGATGCGGCGAGTTGTGAAATTAAAGCGCATATGGCGAATATGCTGGAATTGCTGGAAGCAACAGAATCCACCCTGATGTCGCAGGGGGATAATTTCTTCCGCTGAGTCTGATAACCGGCACTGCAGTGTAAAACACAGACGGTGCCGGTCTTTTCCGTTATGCTGCAGACCTGTCAATCGGTTGCTGAGAATATAATGGAAACGGAAAATCGCCTGTACTGCCTGAAACAGTTGTTACAGACTCACACCGCAGAACGCAGCGGCGGGTGGGATACAGCCGTTCCCGGTCTCGCATTATGCCGGTGGACTTCCCCGTCACAGGCACAAACCTGGACTTATGAGCCCGGTATCGCGCTTGCGGTTCAGGGCGCAAAACGGATCACACTCGGGGATAATACATACTGTTACCGTCCCGGGGATGTGCTGCTGACATCCGTGGATATTCCCGCAATTGCGCAGGTCTGTGAGGCATCAGAACAGGCACCGTTTCTGGCACTGCTGGTCAGTCTTAATCTCAGCGACCTGCCGGCACTGATGCAGGAAAGCGGCTTTCAGCTGCTGACATCAGAACCTGCCATGCCGCAGGCGGTATGCCCGGTCACAGAAGCGCTGCTCAGTGCGGTCTGCCGCCTGGTGGCGCTGCTGGACAAACCGGATGATATCCCGGTCATGGCACCTCTTATCCATAAAGAAATTCTTTATTACCTGCTGAAAAGCGGTCAGGGGGCACGGCTTCAGCTGATGGCCGCACATAATAAACAGTGCCGCCAGATAAGCGGCGTACTGAACTACCTGAAAGCGCATTTTGATCAGCCGGTATCGGTGGAGACGCTCTGCCGCCATGCTCAGATGAGCGGATCCTCATTTCACCGCCATTTCCGCCGGGTTACCCGTATGAGTCCGCTGCAATATCAGAAATGGCTGCGGCTGAATGAAGCCCGCCGTCTGCTGCTGGTGGAATCTGCGGATGCCTCGGAAGCGGCGTTCCGGGTCGGGTATGAAAGTGCCTCTCAGTTTAACCGTGAATACCGGCGGTTATTCGGCTTACCCCCCGGACAGGATAAAAAGCGGGTTCTTCTCTGACCTGTGTGTGATTTCCGTGCAAAATGACAGGATCAGGCAAACATCAGAGCGGACAGGCTAACGTATTTGCGGGACAGGCCGGTTAGGATAACGGGATTGACGACATCATTCCTGAGTGAGTAACACAATGAAAAACATCTTTATTATTAACGGTTCAAAAGAATTCGGCGGCTCTGACGGCAAACTGAACGACCACATGACGGATATCGCCCGCCGCCATCTGACAGAAAAAGGCATGAATGTCCGCGTTACCCGTATTGATGACGGTTATGACGATGAACAGGAAGTACTGAATTACCTGTGGGCGGATGTCATTATTTATCAGATGCCGGCCTGGTGGATGGAAGGGCCGTGGATTGTGAAAAAATATATTGATGAGGTATTTACGCAGTCTGACGACCGTTTTCATATTAATGACGGGCGCAGCCGCCGTGACAGCAGCAAAAAATATGGCTCCGGCGGTGTGCTGACCGGTAAAAAATACATGTTATCTGTAACCTGGAACGCTCCGCAGGAAGCCTTTGAGGATGAAAAACAGTTCTTTGAGGGGCGGGGTATCGACAGTGTGTATTTCCCGCTCCACAAAACCAACCAGTTTACCGGGATGACATCACTGCCGACATTTTCCTGTTTTGACGTGGTTAAAAACCCGCATATTGATGCGGATATCTGCCGCTATCTGGCTCACCTGGATGTGAATATCGCAGGCTGAATCCTCAGCGGGCCACTGATGCCAGACGCAGGCCGAGAGCGATAAAGGTGGTACCGACAAGGCGGTCAATCCAGTAATGCGCTTTCGGGCTGCCGGAGATCCGGGCAGCCAGTGTCCCGGCAATCAGTGCCAGGGTGGTATCAGTGCAGAACCCGAGCAGGGCATAGGTTGCGCCGAGCAGCAGGAAAGATTCCGCATAATAACTGCCGCCTGCCGCAATAAACTGCGGGAAAAAGGCAATAAAAAACAGCAGCACTTTCGGATTGGTCAGCGTGGTGATAAATCCCCGGATCAGAATCGATTTTGCGGCTGCCTTCTGAATCACCACTTCTTCATTATCATCAGCTGTCTGCCCGCGCTTTCTGAGTGTGCCGAGGATCATTTTGGCACCGAGAAACGCGAGATAGAGTGCACCGAGATACTTAATCACGGTAAACAGTGTCGGGGAAGCGGCAATAATCGCCCCCAGCCCGACAGCCCCGGCAATCGCATGCACACTGCTGCCGAGCATCACCCCCAGTGCGGACAAAATACCGGCTTTGCGGCCGTTGGCCAGGCTCTGTCCCAGAACATAGGCAATATCCGGCCCCGGCGTTACTGCAAAGATAAAAACGGACAGTAAAAACAGCGGGTAATGGATAATATCCAGCATGTGACAGCCCTCCTGAGTCAGAAAAAACGTTATATTATGGCGGATATAATGCCATTAAGTATGATCCGCTGGCAAATGACATTTTTGCCGGTTATTTATACGCGTATATTGATTTGATGAATTATATAAACTTGTTCAATATTTATAATGAATTACTCACTTTATAATTTATCAATGTAAAAAACAGGCGGAAAAAGAGTACGCATCAAAAGAGTGTTTCCGGATGGCAGATAGTGTAACAAAACGTAAAAGCACAGCTTTACATCCGGCAAAGTGTATTATACTCAGCTGCACCAATGGTACCGTTTCATCAATTAATTAGCTGAATTAAAAGATGATATTTTACTTTTGGCCTTATTTTTATTGTGGGTATCGCCGGATATCTGCGAACTTATTTTTCATTGTAAATGATAATAATCTGATACTTATCACTGTATGCGCGGTTTCTGCGGATAAATAATAATAACAGCCTGATACTGTTAGCTTACGACAATAACGGCAGTGATTAATCGGAATTTCTTATCAACGGGTAACCGGAAGCCGCCGGTTACCGGACGATATATGTGACGCCGGAAAAACAGATTCCGGCGCTTACAATCCGCAGGAGATTGCAGTTGAAACGCCTATTTTTCAGACAGCGGCGACGCCGTTTGCTCATCACATTACTTGTTTTCCTGGCGATTCTGGCAGGTTACGGGATATACAACGCCATTTTGATGAAGGCAAAAGGCGTTGAAGAACATTACACTCACCGGGGAGAGATTAAACAGTATTCTCTCCGCGACGGCAGCCAGCTGAAGCTGGATACCGAATCCCGCGCTGTGGTCGCCTATGATAACGGCAGCCGGGCGGTAGAACTGCTGTCCGGACGGGCGCGTTTTGCTGTCAGCGAAAACCGTGAGGAGCAGCGTCCGTTCCGGGTCACCGCCAATGGTGTGCGGGTGGAATCCGGTAACGGTAACTTTGTGGTGGATATTGCGGATAATAAAGTCTCTGTCTGCCCGCTGGATGAAACGGTCACCACGTTTTTTAACGGTAAAACCGAAACCGTGGGGCCGGGACAGCGTCTGGAAATTCTGCCGGAAGGCCGGGCGAAAGTGTTTCAGCGCAAATATACCGATATCGACTGGTTATCCGGCTCACTGGTGCTGAATAATATCCCGCTGTCAGAAGCAATTGAGATGATCAACAGCTACCGCGCGGTGCCGGTGGTTCTGCTGAATAATGATAAGAAAGACATTATTGTGGATCGTGTGCTGCATCTCAGCCGTCTGGATGAAGAGGTTGAGGAGATGATGCGCTCCCTCGGGCTGACCCGTGAATCGCTGCCGGGCTCAGAGGCTTACCGCTGAGTTGCCTGTCCGGCGATAAAATCTGACTGTCCGGCAACAGCGGCGGTGGCTGATCACCGGTATAATAGTGCGGAATATTACCCTGATTAACCGTTGTACAGCAGCCGGAGAGACCGATGACATCAGCAGAAATTGAATGGGCCGATTTTGAAAAAGTGGAACTGCGTGCCGGTGTGATACTGACCGCAGAGCTTAATCCGAAAGCCCGTAAACCCGCCTATATCTTTACTGTGGATTTTGGTGAGTTCGGTGTGAAAACCTCCAGCGCACAGGTTACCGTGTTATATAAACCGGAAGAATTAATCGGGCGTCAGGTATTATGTGTGTGCAATTTTGCCCCGAAACGGGTGGCCGGAGTGAAATCAGAAGTGCTGATCACCGGTGCCGCTAATGCGGACGGGGATATCGTTCTTGCGGAGTTTTCCCTGCCGGTACCTGCCGGTCACCGCCTGATGTAACACCCCGCCACCTGTCGTTTTCCGCACTCTCAGGGGCATTTCATGAAACGACCTGTTATCTCATTACGCACCTACAGCCGGGAGACACTGGAGCACAGTCATGATGACATGTGGCAACTGGTGCTGGGCGGCAGCGGCGCAATGGAACTGACTGTCGGCAGCGACAGCGGTTCGGTGGAGCAGGGACGGATGGCGGCGATCCCGCCGGGATATCATCATCGTTTCTGCGGCACCGGTCATAACCGCCAGGTGGTACTTGAACTGCCTGCGGACAGCCTCTTCTTCACTTCCCCTGATTCCCTGTGGTCTGTGCTGCCGGATGCCACCCGTGCTTATGTGGACTGGCTTATCTGTTATCCGCAGATGATTGAACAGCATCCGGAAAGTACACGTATCCTGCTGGCAGAGCAACTCGCGGCGCAGTTGCAGCCGGGCGGACAGAACAGGCGCTGGCTGCATACACTGACACAACAGCTGACCGCGCGTCCTGATTACCCGTGGACGGTCAGTGAAATGGCCTCTTGCTGCGCGCTGTCGGCCAGTACACTGCAACGCCGTCTGCTGGCGGCCACCGGTAAAACCCCTGCGGTTTTTCTGACAGAAATACGCCTGCGCCGGGCACATCATCTTATCTGCCATACTCCGCTGGCGCTGCCGGAAATTGCCCTGCGCTG
This sequence comes from Morganella morganii, assembly GCF_041099235.1. Taxonomy (GTDB): domain Bacteria; phylum Pseudomonadota; class Gammaproteobacteria; order Enterobacterales; family Enterobacteriaceae; genus Morganella; species Morganella morganii_E. The sequence goes on from NZ_JBFZSO010000003.1 coordinate 134,495, forward strand.
CGGTTACAGTACCCAATCCTCCCTGACCAGTGCTTTCCGCCGCTTTTACGGCGATACACCGGCCAGTCTGCGCATAAAAAAAGGGTGAGCCGGAGCCCACCCTCTTAACACTGTATATTATTGCTGTCAGGCAGATTTGTTGTCTGCGCTTTGCAGCATTTTGCGTACCGGCACAATCAGCACACACAGAACGGCGGCGCAGATAAGCAGGGCAACAGAAACGTGTGAGAAGAAGTCCGGCAGATTCATCAGCTGATCCGGACGGACATTACCACCCATGATACCGGCTGCGAGGTTACCCAGCGCACTGGCACAGAACCACAGACCCATCACCTGACCGCGCATTTTCATCGGTGCGAGCAGTGTCATGGTCGCCAGACCAATCGGGCTTAAGCACAGTTCACCCAGGGTCAGCAGCAGGATACTGAAGGTCAGCCACATCGGGGAAACACCAGCGCTGGTTTCAATCACGCGCTCAGACGCCATCATCATCACCGCAAAACCACCCGCAGCGAACAGGACACCGAACATAAATTTGGTGATACTGCTCAGATTCATATTACGGCGCGCCATGGCAGGCCATAACCAGCTGAACACCGGAGCCAGTATAATGATAAACAGGGCGTTGATGGACTGGAACCAGACAGTCGGGATTTCAAAACCGAACAGGTTACGGTCAGTGTAATCCTTTGCAAACAGGTTGAATGATGTTGGTTTCTGTTCAAACGCAGACCAGAACAGGGCAGCGGTGACTAACAGAATAAAACAGACAAACAAGCGGATGCGTTCACTGCTTTCCAGACCGGCAAACACAAACAGGTAGATGAAGTAGAGAATAACCATCCCGGAGATGAGGTAAACCATGTTGGTGGCAACCAGCATCGGGTTGAACGGGATAACGCCGGAGGCGATCAGGACAGTGACCGCAGCGATAACCACAGCCGCCAGACCAACCCACTTACCGACATTTTTGCGCGCGACAGTCGGGCGATCCCAGCTGGAATCCAGACCCACTTCACCATCATACTGACGCATCAGCGGTACCGCATAGAAGCGGAACACCAGCAGTGCCACTAACATTCCCAGACCACCGATACCGAAGCCCCAGTGCCAGCCGAAGTTAGGAACTAACCAGCCGGTCGCCAGCGGCGCGATAAAGGAGCCCATGTTAATCCCCATGTAGAACAGGGAAAAACCGCCGTCACGGCGTGTATCGTCCTCTTTATACAGTGTACCGACCATCACCGTCACACAGGTTTTAAATAACCCGGTACCGATAACGATAAACAGCAGACCGACAAAGAACAGCTTTGGTGACCAGATTGCCGACAGGGCAATCGAGAGGTGACCGAGTGCAATGATAATGGAGCCGTACCAGACCGCCATGCGCTGTCCGAGCCAGTTATCCGCCAGCCAGCCGCCCGGCAGGGAGGTCAGGTAAATTGCACCGGCAAAAATACCGACGATAGCGGAAGCCTGTTCACGCGGAATATCCATCCCGCCTTCATAGACGGTGGCAGCCATAAACAGGATCAGTAACGGACGGATACCGTAGAAGGAGAAACGTTCCCACATTTCGGTAAAGAATAACGAGCTGAGCGGGTAAGGGTGCCCGAAGAAAGTACGTTTTTTGTTTGTTGTTGATTGCATCTGTAATTTCCCAAAGGTTTATTCCGGAGAATAAGCCTGAAAATGGTAAGGATAAACAGTTCCTGTTAACAAAATGATACTTTTGCGTATCAATAAACATCCTGTCTTATTAAAGTATTATTAACACACTTACCGTGAATCGTATTCACTTAAAGCACGTTTTCTATTTTATAAACCATTTTTTAGATGAAATGTCGACAAAAATCTCATTTCACAAGACTTATTTATACAAAATGTGATGAGGTCTATTGACAGAAGATGTGGATTATGAGGCTTACGTATATTTACAAAATTATTTTAAATCAACCAGTTAAAGTTGACTCATAACGGAAAGATGAAATTTCAGTAACAAATTGCTGACAGTGAAAAGTAACCGGATGAAAACCGGCGATATCTACCCGATATCGGCCGGTTTAATTTTCTGAACGCTCTGCGATTTTATGCACCACCACGAATAAAACAGATTAAACAGTACAACCGCAGCGGTGAAATAAAAGACAGATGCGAAGCCGAAATGAGCTGCCACCCAGGCACCCATTAACGGTCCCGTAACATTACCGGCATCGCGCAGTGCCTGGTTATAGCTGAAAATCCGCCCGGCAATTTCATGGGTGATATGATAAATAATCAGGGTCTGTACGGCGGGCAGAAGAGCGGCATTGACGGCGCCGAGCAGGAAACGCAGGGCACCGAGCTGCCAGTAATGGGTGACCCAGGCCATCGGCAGGATGACAAACACAGAGACCGCCAGCATGGTAATCAGCACTTTATCCGGCCCTATCCGATCACTCAGTTTTCCGAGTCGCGGGGCACTGATCAGCGCGGCCAGCCCGGGCACAGAGGCAATTAACCCGCTGATAAACGCCAGGTTTTCAGTATGTCCGCCGAGTTCACGGATATACAGGGTGATAACCGGGCTGACCGAGCCCGCTGCTATCTGAATACACATGGTGGTGAAAAACAGGCAGATTACCAGGCGCGGATTTTTTATCGCCGCAAAAACCTGCTTTGTGTTGAGAGCATCTTTGCGTGACACCGGCGTGAAGTTTTCGCGGACAAAAAACAGTGTCACAAAAAAGCAGATAAACAGCACGGTGGCAGTGATATAGAAGACAGGGCGCAACCCGGTGTGATCGGCCAGAAAACCGCCGATAAGCGGGCCGATGAGTGCACCACTGACAGCACCGGTGGAAAGTGTGCCCAGCGCCCAGCCGGTGCGTTTGACCGGCACCTGGGTGGCAATCAGGGCATTGGCATTCGGCACAAAGCCGCCCAGCAGCCCGAGCAGAGCGCGCAGGAACAGCAATTGCCAGACATTCTGCGCAAAGCCCATCAGCAGCATGACAATCGCCATACCGAGCGCGGAGCGCAGCAGCATCAGCTTACGGCCTTTGCGGTCAGAGAGTTTGCCCCAGAAAGGGGCAGCGATGGCAGAAAACAGGAAGGTAATACTGAATGCCGCCCCCGTCCACAGATTGAGTTCCTCATGGTCTGTCACCCCGAGCTCTTCCACATAGAGCGGCAGAAAGGGCATGATCAGGCTGAAGGCGGCGCCGGTCAGAAAACAGCCGAACCACACAACATAAAGATTTCGTTTCCAGTTACGGTTGGGGGCTTTGTTCTGCATCAGGGTAGTAATTTAATTCCTTTTTAATGGACTTTATCCCGGTCATGATAGAGGGACGGTTCGCCTTCCGGCCGTGTTTTGAAGCGCCGGTGCAGCCACATATACTGCTCCGGGGCGCGCAAAATTTCTTTTTCCACAACATGGTTCATAAAGGTTGCGGCAGCCACATCATCATCTTCCGGAAAACCGTCCGCAGGGGGCTGGATCAGCAGTTCATAGCCTTTTCCGTCCGGCAGGCGGCGCGGTGTGAACGGGATCAGAACTGCACGGCCGGCTTTGACCAGAATAGACGTACCGGTGGTGGTGGCGGCTTTCTCCACGGCAAACAGCGGGGCGAACACACTTTTGCGCGGGCCGTAATCGTGATCCGGTGCATACCACAAAATCTGTCCGTCACGCAGGGCGCGGATCATCCCTTTGACATCCTTGCGGTCGAGCATGGATTTGTTGGATCGCAAACGACCGGTGGTCTGCATCCAGTCCATCACCGGGTTATCGTTCGGACGGTAAACCCCGATGCCGGGATTGAGCATACCGAAAATCCGTGCGCCCAGTTCCAGGGTCAGGAAATGGATGCCTATCACGATAATACCTTGTCCGGATGCCTGTACTTTCTGAATATGTTCGCGGCCTTCGACCTTAAACCAGCGTTTTACCCGCCAGTCCGGCCAGAACCAGGCCATACCGGTTTCAAACAGCCCCATGCCGACGGATTCAAAATTCGCCACCACCATCGCTTTGCGCTTTTCTTCCGGCATATCCGGAAAGCACAATTGCAGATTGCGGTCAGCAATCTCCGCGCGGCGTTTGAGAAAACGCATGGACAGACGACCCAGACGGGTGCCCAGCTGGTAAATCACCGGATACGGCAGCAACACCAGCACATACAGCACGCCCAGACCAAGCCAGGTCAGCCAGTAGCGGGGATGCAGAAACGAGCGTTGAAATTCAGGAGCTGTAATCATAGTCAGACATCGTTATTGTTTAAAGCATCAGCTGATGCGGGTTCATGTAAATGATATAACACTAAATTATACGTGGTATCGGCCGCAGGTGTTAGTGTTCTGCGGTGCTGTTTTCAGCGTCCGTAATGCTGTTGAGCTGCGTGACCAGCTCCGCGAGGCTGCCCGCCGCCATTTTTTCCATCACTTTGGCGCGGTGTACTTCGACGGTTCTTACCGCGACATGGGCGATATCGGCGATTTCCCGGTTCATCAGCCCTTGTGCCACAAAACCGGCGATCTGACGCTCTTTCGGTGTCAGAGTCTGAAAACGTTCGCGGATTTGCGCGCAGGCCACGGCTTTGGCGGTCGCCGCCTCCGCCAGAGTCAGCGCCGCCTGTAACGGCTGTGTGGCAACCGGTTTTTGCAGGAAATCCACCGCACCGAGTTTCATCTGTTCAACCGCCATCGGCAGATCGCCGTGGCCGGTCAGGAATATCACCGCCAGCGTGCTTTGCTGCTCCTGAAGGATCTGATGCACACGGCAGCCGTCAAAATGCGGCATGCGCATATCCAGTAATACAATACCGTAAGTGTGCAGCGGTGCCTGTGCAATAAATGTCCGGCTGTCATTCCAGACACACACCTCATAACCGAGGCTCTCCAGTAAAAACTGACACGCCTGTGTCACAGCAACATCATCATCAACCAGGTGGATCACGGGCATGGGGATTCCTTTGTCGGTTCACTGAAGATAAGGGTAACACATAAGCCGGGCTGTTCGTCCGGCCCGGAACAATTTTCCATATGAATATCACCGCCCTGGCTGCGCATCAGACGCTGGCAGATCACCAGTCCGAGTCCGAGACCTTCCGCCCGGGTGGAGCGGAACGGGGCAAAAGGTTGCGTCAGCTGTGTTTCACCCATGCCGCCGCCGTTATCCTGCACCACCAGAATCTGCCCGCCGGGGGTGTGGTGATGCGTCACACGGATGCAGTCAGCCCCGGCCTGCAAACTGTTACTGAACAGATTGGAAAGCACCTGATCCAGCAGTGCCGGCGGTAAGTGTAATACGGCATCATGAGCAACGGTGTTATATAAAACCGCAGAAGGATATCGTTCCGTAACCCGCAGCAGTTTCCAGACCAGTTCCGGTACCGCCGCCACATTCTGCGGCACAGGTGCGCCTTCCGGGGAGGACGGGCTGTTTCCCGCCCACAGCCGCAGGTTACGGATAATACTGGCGCCGCGTTCGGCCTGGCTGTCAATCTGTGACATAACCGGCAGCAGCGGATGTGCGGGATCTTCCCGCTCCAGCCGGATTTGCGAGCCCTGGGCGTAATGGCGGATAGCAGACAGCGGCTGATTCAGCTCATGAGCAAAACCGGAGGCCATCTCCCCGAGCACACTCAGCTGTTGTGCTTTTTCCAGGTCCTGCTGCTGGCGCTGTAACTGTGAATGGGCAGCTTCCAGCTGGCGGGTGCGGCGGCGTACCCGGAAAGCGATCCACACATGATTGATACCGAGAAGCAGAAAAACCAGGGCAACCGAGCCTAACAGCCAGCTGTTTTTCCGGCTCCAGCTGATAATCTCCTGCCAGAACTGTCGTTGCTGCGGGTGCTGATTAACTTCCCTCAGCAGATTTTCCACCTGGCGGGTGGATGACGGCGCACCCCAGCGCATGGTTTCTTCGCCGTGGCTGTTAAGCAGCACCCGCGTGACTTCATCCGCCAGTTCATCCGGCACACCGCTGCCCGCCGCAAATGACCAGTTCGGGTATAATTCGCTGCTGGTCCAGCAGGGAATGGTGCTGTCGCGTCCGAGAAGCGGCCGGAAATCATCCTGGTGAATGAGTCCCTCTTTATCCATGGATTCAATCAGGCATGCCGGGACAATCGCACCGGAAATCGCCTTGTCCCGCAGCAGATAAAGCAGGGCATCAGCCGGAAAACCGGAGAACTGAAGGTGGTAATCACGCGGCGGATCGATACCCGCATCACGCAATGCTTTATAACCTAATAAATAGCCGCCGAAGGCATCCGGCGCGACAGCCCCGACTTTTTTACCGGTCAGATCTGCCGGAGTCTGATAAGGGCTCTCTTTGCGCACCAGCAGCACACTGCCGATCACGTTACGGGTGGCGTTATCCGGCTCATAAGCCGAACGCAGTGAAACCAGCCAGCGCAGGGGAAAGTTGCTGTCCAGCTGGATAAACTGTGCCGGATTGGTGAGGACAAATTGTATCTCATTATTGTGCAGCGCTTCCCGCATCTGATCCAGCGTCAGCGGCAGCAGGGTGAACTGTTCGCCGGGCAGGGCGCGGTTGAGCTGCTCTGTCAGCGGCTCCCAGTAATGACGTGTCGGCGCATCCCCCCGCAGTGCCAGCACACCGATAGTCCACTGTGCGGCAAATGAAAAAGAGGTGAAAAATAACAGTGCGGTCAGCAAACCTGTGCGTGCGGCTATCTGCATGTGTCCCCGGGCAGTGCGTCCTGTGTCTGTTTTCAGAGAAAAATCTGTTGTTTTAGATCAATGTATTCCCCGTTATGTGGTTAACCACAATAGGGGGACTCTCCGGCAATTTTTACAATCTCCATAATGACATATCCCTTTACTCAACAACATGTTTATTCCTTTTTGGTTGAGTTTGAATACGACGAGCAATGAAGTTCCAAATACACCGGAGAGCAGTATGGATCTTGGCAAACGAAAATTTCTGCAAAACCTGGGCGTCCTGACAGCAGGTACAGCCCTGGTTCCGATGGCGGAGGCAGGTCTGCATTTTTCGCCGACCCGCCGTGAAGGCGACCCGTCAAAGCGCTACGGCATGCTGATTGATTTACGCCGCTGTGTCGGCTGTCAGTCCTGTACTGTCAGCTGTTCTGTTGAAAACCAGAGCCCGCAGGGGCAGTTCCGCACCAGTGTCAGCCAGTATCAGATTCAGATCCGCAATGAAGAGGCGACCACCAACGTGCTGCTGCCGCGTCTGTGCAACCATTGTGATAACCCGCCGTGTGTGCCGGTATGTCCGGTGCAGGCTACTTTCCAGCGTGAAGATGGCATTGTGGTGGTGGATAACACCCGCTGTGTCGGCTGCGCCTACTGTGTGCAGGCCTGTCCGTACGATGCCCGCTTTATTAACCACAGCACACAAACCGCAGATAAATGCACCTTCTGCGCCCACCGCCTGGAAGCGGGGCTGTTACCGGCCTGTGTGGAATCCTGTGTCGGCGGCGCACGTATTATCGGTGACCTGAAAGATCCGTCCAGTACCATCAGCAAAATGCTCAGAGAGCATGAAGCCGCCATTAAAGTACTGAAACCGGAAAACGGCACACTGCCGCAGGTGTTCTATCTGGGACTGGATGACGCCTTTGTCAGTCCGCTGGAAAACCGCGGACAGTCCGCATTATGGCAGGAGATCCACTGATGACTGAACAAACGATGTTAATTCAGGAAGTGCTGGCCCGGCCGCAGGAAATCACCTGGCTGCCGTGGGCGGTGCAATACTTCTTTATGATAGGGATCGCCGCCTGTGCAGCTCTGTACGCCTGCTGGCAGCGCTGGCGCGGGGACAAACGGGATGCCCGCCTCGAGATGCTAGCCGTCTTTATCAGCATCACTCTCGGGATCGCCGCGCCGATGGCACTGACAGCGGATCTGCATCAGACCGCCCGTGTCTGGCATTTCTATGCTTATCCGACGCCGTGGTCGTGGATGCCGTGGGGCGCTCTGTTCCTGCCGGCATTTACCGGCTGTATCGGTCTCTATTTCCTGGCGCTGGTGGCGGACAAAATCTGGCATAAGCAATTTAAACTGACCCGCTGGGTGGCACTCGGCAGTGCCGCATTCGCCATCGGTCTGCTGCTGTATACCGGACGTGAGGTTTCCGTGGTGCGTGCGCATCCTATCTGGTTCAGTTACTGGATCCCGGTGCTGCTCTTTTTCAGTGCATTACAGGCACTGCCTGCCCTGATGATGCTGGGTGCCCGCCGTGAGCCGCAGTATCAGGCGCAACTGGCGCGTCTGCAGGTGGTTTCGTTACTGCTGCTGGCGGTGTGCATGGGCTTCTGGATCGCCGGTGACACTATTTCCGGTGCCGCTATCCGCGCTCAGCTAAGTTTCGGCACAACCGGGTGGACACTGGCGATGGGTGAAATCGTTCTGTGGATTGCCCTGATGGTGCTGGCCGTCCGTCTGCTGACCCGCCGTGGCTCAGTCGCGTATATCACCGTTCATACGCTGCTGACACTGTTCCTGACCTGGTCGCTGCGCTGGCTGCTGCTGATGCAGGTACAGACGCTGCCGAAATACAATGTTATGCACAATCCGTACAGCCTGCCGATGGGCACGGATGGTATTCAGGCCATTATCGGTACGATCGGTTTATGGATAGCCCTGGTGATTATATTCCGTGAAGGTATCCGCTGGGTTAATAACAAAGTACAGAATCAACAGAAAGTCGCGCAGGACGGGGGTGTACATCATGGCTAAGTCAACAAGACGTCAGTGGTTAAAAGCAGGTTTGGCGATCGGCGGACTGGCAGCGTTCGGTTACAGTTACCGCGATGTGGCGAAACGCGCCGTCGACGGGCTGATGAACGGTACTTCCGGTAAAGTGACGCTGCACCGCATTAACGGCAACTCGCTGATCCCGGAAGGGAATGCCCTGAAAGGCTGGCAGGCGGAAAACGCACAGGCGGTCTCAATGACCCAGTGCTTCGGCTGCTGGACGCAGTGCGGGATCCGCGCCCGTGTTGACCGCGAAACCAATCAGGTGATCCGTATTGCCGGTAACCCGTATCATCCGCTCTCTCACGACCACCATATCGCCTATAACACGCCGCTGGCGGATGCCCTGAAAAATATGGGCGGCGAAAGCGGCCTGGAAGGACGTTCCACCGCCTGTGCCCGTGGCGCAACTCTGATGGAAGGGCTGCACAGCCCGCTGCGTATCCTGGAGCCGATGAAACGCGCCGGTAAACGCGGCGAAGGTAAATGGCAGCGCATCAGCTTTGAACAACTGATAAAAGAAGTGACGGAAGGCGGTGATCTGTTTGGTGAAGGCCATGTTGACGGGCTGCGTGCGATCCGTGACCTCGATACGCTGATTGACCCGGCACAGCCTGCTCTCGGCCCGGTGGCAAACCAGTTACTGGTGACCAACGCCGGGGATGACGGGCGCGATACCTTTATCCGCCGTTTTGCCCAGAATGCCTTCGGCAGCAAAAACTTCGGTGCACACGGTTCATACTGCGGGCTGGCTTACCGCGCCGGTTCCGGTGCACTGATGAACGACCTCGATAAAAACGCCCACGTCAAACCGGACTGGGATTATGTGAAGTTTGCCCTGTTCCTCGGCACTTCTCCGGCACAGTCCGGTAACCCGTTCAAACGCCAGGGGCGTCAGCTGGCGAATGCGCGGATCCGCGACAACTTTAACTATGCGGTGGTTTCACCGGCACTGCCGCTGACCACCACGCTTGCCAATGACCACGGGCACTGGATCCCGGTCACACCGGGCACGGATTCCGCGCTGGTGATGGGGATGATCCGCTGGATGATTGAGAATAACCGCTATAACGCGGAGTATCTCGCCGTTCCGGGGGAAGCCTCCATGAAGCGTGTTGGTGAGAGCAGCTGGACAAACGCGACTCACCTTGTCATTACCGATGATGCGCATCCGCTGGCCGGTCAGCATCTGACTGCTGAAGCCCTGAACGGGCAAACATCTGAAGAACCGGTGTATATGGTGCTGACAGAGCAGGGTGAGCTGGTTCCGGCGGACAACTGCGACCGCGCAGTACTGGAAGCCAGTCAGCCGGTCACGCTGGCAGACGGCACCACGGTGAATCTCAAGAGCAGCTTCCTGCTGCTGAAAGAGTCCGCACAGCGTTTTACCCCGGCAGAATACAGCGCCCGCTGCGGCGTACCGGAAGAAACAATTGCCGCACTGGCGAAAACACTGACCTCATACGGCCGTCAGGCGGCAGTCATTTCACACGGCGGGATGATGTCCGGTAACGGATTTTATAACGCCTGGGCGGTGATCATGCTCAACGCGCTGATCGGTAACATGAACCTGAAAGGTGGTGTTTCTGTCGGCGGCGGTAAGTTTAACGGTGCCAATGACGGCCCGTGCTACAAAATGGACAGCTTCCCGGGCAAAGTGAAGCCGAAAGGCATGAACCTGGCACGCAGTAAATCGGTCTATGAAAAATCTGATGAGTACAAAAATAAAGTCTCTGCCGGTCAGAACCCGTATCCGGCCAAAGCACCGTGGTATCCGCTGGCAGCCGGTCAGCTGACTGAGCAGCTCGGCTCTGCGCTGGAAGGGTATCCGCACAAACTGAAAGCCTGGATCACCAATATGACTAACCCGCTGTACGGTATTGCGGGGATCCGTCAGGTGATGGAAGAGAAGCTGAAAGACCCGGCACATCTGCCGCTGATTATCGGTATCGATGCCTTTATGAATGAAACCACCGCGCTGGCGGATTACATTGTGCCGGATACCCACAACTTTGAAAGCTGGGGATTCAGTGCGCCGTGGTCCGGGGTGCAGACCAAAGCCACCACCGCCCGCTGGCCGGTTGTTGAGCCGCGTGTGGCAAAAACGGCGGATGGTCAGCCGGTCGCCATGGAATCCTTCTGTATTGCGGTGGCGAAAGCCCTGAACCTGCCGGGATTCGGCGACAACGCTATCGCGGACAATGACGGCAACACCTGGCCGCTGAACACAGCAGAGGATTACTATCTGCGTGTGGCTGCCAATACCGCCTTTATGGGCGAAAAACCGGGGCCGGAAGCCAAAGAAGCGGATATCCGTCTGTCCGGGGTGGATCGCATCATGCCTGCCATGCAGCAGGTGCTGAAAGCAGAGGAAATCAGCCGTGTGGCTTATCTCTTCAGCCGCGGTGGTCGTTTTGCGCCGTATGAAAAAGGCTGGGACGGGGAGAAAACCGGGCCGCAGTGGAAACAGCCGCTGCAGATCTGGAACGCGGAAGTGGCACAGAACCGCCATGCCATCACCGGCGAGCGTTTCAGCGGGTGTCCGGCCTATTATCCGCCGCGCCTGTCTGACGGCAGCGATATTGACCGCGTTTATCCGGCGGAAAGCTGGCCGCTGAAACTGATGTCCTTTAAATCCCATGTGATGAGCAGTTCAACCACCATGATTGAGCGTCTGCACCATGTGAAACCGTCAAACCTGGTGGCGATCAACCCGGCGGACGGCGAGAAGTTCGGCGTGCAGCACGGGGATCTTGTTCGCATCACCACGCCGGGCGGCAGTGTTGAAGCGCAAATCAGCCTGCTGACCGGTGTGATGCCGGGCGTGGTGGCGATTGAACACGGTTACGGACATCACGAAATGGGCGCACGTCAGCACTATCTTGACGGCGAAGCGCTGGCGATGGATAAACGCATCGCGTCCGGCATTAATATCAACGATCTGGGCTTTGCTGACCCGACCCGTCAGGTGGCGAACACCTGGCTGGACTGGGTAACCGGAGCCTCTGTGCGGCAGGGACTGCCGGCGAAAGTGGAACGGATTTCCGCAGCCTGATAACACTGTCTGCCTCAACCCATCATCCAACAATTATAATAAGTCGTAATGCAATACCTCTGACCACCTCCGGGTGGTCTTTTTTTTTTGCCGCAGAAAACACAAAGGACACCGAATGGTGTCCCTCTTGTGCGGTCTTTGCGTGTCAGTGTCTGATATTGTCTGACTGATTATAATATTCGCCGGACTCAATTTTATCGATACCGGCCTGAAGTATGTCAATCAACTGGCGGGCGACATCGGTCGTCAGCCACATGGTTTTATCCACTTCTGCATGTTCGGGAGACTGGGACTGATCCTGCAGATAATGCAGGCGCAGCATCATGGCGTCGTAACTGTCGACGGTACTGATATCCCATCCGATAACCGGATGAGTCTGGATCACGGTTTTTTTATCGTTCATGGAACCTCCTAATCATACGGCAAGATGGTTAAGTATCTCTGACTAAGAGCTAACGTCCCGTTAACAACGGGTGATATCAGTATAAGGTCTTTTTGCAAAGTAAAAAGGGGGGGATCAAACTTTTATTATGCAAAAAACGGCAAAAATGCCTTCTCTGAACATAATAATAGTGCAATAAGATGGTTTTCGCCTTATTGCACTAAAAGCCCGGGGGTTATAACGGGTTTGTTTTGCTTAACGACAGGTTTTAACATCCCAGCGGGCATCGGTTCCGGCCAGGAAAGGCACTAAAATATCCTCTGCACCGTTAATGGTTTCCGGGGTGATAATCTCCTGACGGGTTAATTCGATAAAACCGTCATTGACCGGCAGACCATAAAACGCCGGGCCGTTCAGTGAACAGAATGCCTCAAAGTGCTCCAGTGCGTTCAGTTCCTCAAATACCGTGGCATATGCGGCCAGCGCGGTCGGGGCATTGAACACCCCGGCACAACCGCAGGAGGACTCTTTACGGTGACGGGCATGCGGGGCGCTGTCCGTGCCTAGGAAGAACCGTTTGCAGCCGCCGGCTACTGCCTGACGCAGTGCTTCCCGGTGCACATTACGTTTCAGGATCGGCAGGCAGAACAGATGCGGACGCACACCGCCGACCAGCATATGGTTGCGGTTAAACATCAGATGCTGCGGTGTCAGTGTGGCGGCGACATTATCATCCCCGTCCAGCACATACTGAGCAGCTTCTTTGGTGGTGATATGCTCGAACACCACTTTCAGTGCCGGGAAATCACGGCGCAGCGGGATCATCACATCATCAATAAAGCGGGCTTCACGGTCGAAAATATCAATATCGGCGTGTGTCACTTCGCCGTGTACCAGCAGCGGCATACCGTTGCGGGACATCATCTCCAGCACCGGATAAATATTGCGGATATCTGACACGCCGTGTGCGGAGTTGGTTGTCGCATTCGCCGGATACAGTTTACAGGCGGTAAACACACCTTCGCGGAAACCGCGTTCAATCTCAGCCGGGTCTGCGTTATCGGTCAGATAGCAGGTCATCAGCGGGGTGAAACTGTGCCCCTGCGGTACGGCGGCCAGAATGCGTTCACGGTACGCAATGGCGGCATCAGTAGTGGTGACCGGCGGAACCAGGTTCGGCATCACAATGGCGCGCCCGAAAAACTCACTGGTGAAAGGCACAACAGTACCGAGCATCGCACCATCACGGAAATGGATATGCCAGTCGTCAGGACGGCGGATTTTCAGGGAAGTAACAGGATGAGTCATTGAACCGGCTCCGAAATAAGTAAAGGATAACCTGATGGCGGGTGCCATAAGCCGGAAAAGAATGATAGAACGATTCGCCGGTAAATACCATGTTAATTTGCATTTCTGCGTGACCGGCGGAAAAACGGCGGTGTTGTTACAGAAACAGGCGGGGGAATTCTGAAGGTGTACCGGGATTAGCGGGATCATTGATCGGTTGTTTTTGGCGTCTGTTGTAAAATCCTCACTATTGCTTTGCACCTATATAGCATGTGATCTATATTATAAGGACATAACGTGTGGAAGATAATTACAACAGATAATTTTGCAGCGTGGTTTGCTGAGCAGGATGACGGAGATCGTACAGCAATACTGGCAGCGATGCTGGTATTGGAGAAGACAGGTCCCGGTTTATCAAGACCGTATGCGGATACTGTTAAGGGTTCGCGTTATACGAATATGAAAGAGTTACGTATACAAAGCAGAGGTCAGCCGATAAGGGCATTTTTTGCATTCGATCCTGAACGGAGAGGTGTTTTGCTGTGCGCGGGGTATAAAACCGGCAAAGAAAAACGTTTTTATATGCAGATGATCCCGCAGGCTGACCGTGAGTATACAGAATGGCTGAACAGGCCGGAAAACAGGAGTTAACAATGGGAAAATCACTCAGACAACTGCTGGCTGAGGAAAAGCCGGAAGTCGCGGCAGCAGCACGGGTTCAGGCGGACGAGATCCTGCTGAATATCCATCTGGCGGAACTGCGGGAGAAAGTGAACAAAACACAGGTGGAAATGGCACAGGCGCTGGGGATCAAACAGCCGACGGTTGCCGGGATGGAAAAACCGGGGCGCGATGTCAAATTATCCACACTGAGACGCTACGTGGACGCTATCGGCGGAAAACTGAATATTGATGTTGAACTGCCGGACGGCACACATTATATGTTCAGGGTCTGATACGAAATACGGCGGATAAAACAGGGAAATAAACAGGAGAAGTAAACGTTGGCTCCTCCAGCTGGACTCGAACCAGCGACATACGGATTAACAGTCCGCCGTTCTACCGACTGAACTATGGAGGAACATCTTCAACGCGGGGTGCATAGTAGTGCGGCGGGGCGGGTTTGTCAAAATGAAAAAATAACTTTTTGAATCGTTTGCTTTGTTTGTGATCACTTTGCAGGAAATAACAGCAAAAAGCATAATTTCTGCCTGTAAATCAGTCAGTCATGAAAAATAAAAACAGGCAGACAGAAATTACCGGATGGCAGAAACGAAAAAGCCCGCTCAGTGAGCGGGCTCTTAAATATGGCTCCTCCAGCTGGACTTGAACCAGCGACATACGGATTAACAGTCCGCCGTTCTACCGACTGAACTATGGAGGAAGCGTGTTCTCTGTGAGAACGGGGTGCATAATAATGTGGTCAGAACGGATTGTCAAAGCGAAAATCAGAGATTGTGATCTGTTTGCCGTACTTATGAGCATTCCGGCGGAATAATCATCAAAATCACGGGGTTAACAGGTATAAATCCGGATTTTCATCTGCAGGATATTAATCAAAAACAGTGCGGGAGAGGAGGGGGCGGCTGAAATGAAAAAAGCCTGCTCACTGAGCAGGCTTTTAAATTTGGCTCCTCCAGCTGGACTTGAACCAGCGACATACGGATTAACAGTCCGCCGTTCTACCGACTGAACTATGGAGGAATTGCGTTCTCGTGAGAACGGGGTGAATCATAGCTATCCTGCGGCGGCTTGTAAAGGGCAAAATGCAAAAAAATGACTGAGTGGCTAAGGCTTGAGCAATCGCGGATAAGCAGGGACAAAAACGAAAAAGCCCGCTCAGTGAGCGGGCTCTTAAATATGGCTCCTCCAGCTGGACTTGAACCAGCGACATACGGATTAACAGTCCGCCGTTCTACCGACTGAACTATGGAGGAAGCGTGTTCCCTTGGGAACGAGGCGCATATTAACGGGGTGCCCCGGTTGTGTCAACGGGAAAAAGACAATTTTATTCTGTTTGTTCAGCAAGTAACCCGGATGGGTGAAAAACAGGCATAAACAGTGGGTTAAGCAGCACCTTTCATCCAGTGGGAGCGTGGTTTTTCCGGATGCGCTTCCGGGTACGCCATCAGATGAAGATCATAAAATGACACGGTACCTTTTGTTTCTGTCATGTGGCGGATCTCCTGTTTCAGTGAATCACTGACCTGCGGGTGGTCAAGTAACGCCGCCAGGGTTTCCGGGGGCACAACTTCACTGACAAACCATTCGCCGTTGTAGCACACCCGCAGATCCAGCACGCCGATATCCGAAAAGCGGTAAACCGGTTTGACCTCAAACAGCAGAACCGCGGCCATCACCAGGAACAGAGCACTGAAACCGAGCAGCCAGTAAAAGCCGAAGTAGGGCGCATAATAAATAAGAACACCCAGAACAAGATAGGACACCACCATCGCCAGACATAAATAAGGATAGGTGCGGATAAAATGACTGCTGAAGCGGGGTTTTCCGTCCCGCTTTTCACGCTGGTTGATATTATCAAGAGCGCCGGTAATAAGTGTTCTGACGACATCCATATGAATGACCTCCGCAGGTCTGCTGACTATTCTGATACATTATATTAACATGTCCGGTACACAACCGCGCAGAACAGTTGCGGGGTTTGTGAGGGGGAACTGTTATGATGCGGGGATTATTAAGAATAGTCTTATTTGACTTAAGTCTGGTGTGATTGCCGGTTCAATACGCTGAAATTGCAGACAATTAACCCAACAAAAGTTAATAAATATGAGCTCTTTCACTTTTTTTAAAATTCACGGTAATAAATCAGTTGCTATTCATCCCCACTCATGAGTTAATGCTTGCGGCCCTAAAAAGAGCAGCTTTATGTATGACAACTGAGTTTGAGCGTTTAAGTTGAGTGTTATCCAGGATAGCCTTTGACCGTTTCATATGCTGTGTGCCTCCATTTAGTTTTTGCTTCCGGCCAGTACCTGCCAAAATGGCAATGCATTTATTTATATATAGGAAAGTCACATGTCTGACAAAATGAAAGGTCAAGTTAAGTGGTTCAACGAATCTAAAGGCTTTGGTTTCATCACTCCAGCTGATGGCAGCAAAGATGTTTTCGTTCACTTCTCTGCCATTCAGGGCGCAGGTTTCAAAACCCTGGGCGAAGGCCAACAAGTAGAATTCACCATCGAGAATGGTGCTAAAGGCCCGGCTGCAGCTAACGTAACTCCGCTGTAAGATATAGCCAAACCGAATTCCAAGCCTGCCGCGTAAGTGGCGGGCTTTTTTTATACCTGATTTTTATACTGATCACGCTATCGTGACAACCGGGAGCCGGATGATGCAGATTGACGATACAGTTTATGTCAAAACCGATGCGGATGAGCCGCGTGAAGGCCGGATATTACTGATCGAACCGTTTAGTGAAGGTGTGATGTATCTGGTGGCGTTGCCGGAATATCCGGAGGGGATTTGGTTTTTCAATGAAAAAGAGGGCGGGGATGGTGTATTCATCACGCCGAAAAATAATTTCTGACTTTACATATTTTCGCGGACATCCTATACTCCGCGCATCTTTTCTGAACAGAGGACCCGGATTTGGACAGTCACAGTTATAACTCAATTAACTGATCCGGCACACTTTTCTCTTCTGAAACTGTCTGCCGGAATGATGATGGCGGGCAGCACCTCTCTGCGGTACTGCACCTTTTTATTGATACAGATGATCTGCCGGTTCCCGGTCGTATCACTGCTACAGGTATGCAGTATGTTTATTGTTTCTCACGCACTCTTTCCTCCCGGTTACTGAGCAGAATTTTCAGTGATTTTTACTTTTTTCTGCTGTTAACACCTGATGCCATGGCGTCTTTCGGGTGGAGGTTACTATGTTTGCAATTCCTTATTTACTCAATTTACTGGCGGCGCTGGCACTTGGCGCACTGATTGGCGCGGAGCGTCAGTGGCGTCAGCGGATGGCCGGTCTGCGCACCAATGCTCTGGTGGCAGTAGGTGCCGCTGTATTTATCTTAAGTTCGGTGGCCACATCACCGGACAGTCCGGGACGGATAGCCGCACAGGTGGTTTCCGGGATCGGTTTTCTCGGGGCCGGCGTTATTATGCGTGAAGGCATGAATATCCGCGGGCTGAATACCGCCGCGACATTGTGGTGTTCAGCCGGTATAGGTGTGTTGTGCGGGCTGGGGGAATTCGGCCCTGCGGTAACGGCGGCACTGGTTATCTTATGTGCCAATATTTTGCTGCGGGAAGCCGCGCAGCGCATCAATGCCCGGCCGGTCATTCACGCCACGGATCTGGTGCAGGATTATAAAATCCGTGCCGTCTGTCATGAAAAGGATGAAATTCTGGTCAGAACCGTGATCCTGCAGGCGCTGAATGGTTCACATGTCCGGTTGCACTCACTCAGCAGTGCGGATACTTCCGGCGGAAAACTGGAGGTTTGTGCGGAAGTGCGTGCCACACCGGCAGAGCAGAAGGAGATAGAAGGCATTGTTTGCCGGGTCAGCCTGGAAAGAAGTGTCAGTGCGGTCAACTGGATGATTGCCTCTGAACTGCCGGTCTGATGCCTTTCTGTGCGTAATCAGTAACTATCGCTATTATTTTAATAAAGTCTTAAGGTTTATGCCGGTGGTTATTCCACCGGCTTTATTCTGTGTATCAACAGAATATTTATATTTAGTGATAATTTTTGATGGGGAAGGCGGGGTGTTTTTTACTTATTTTAAGAATAAAGCACCAAATCCTCAGCTGTCCGGCTGATGGAAAGTGCCGGATTAGTGTCACACTACGGCAGATTTTTTTGTGGCAATAAAGTGGGTTCCGGAGCGGAGAGCGTGATACCTGTCATAAATATCGCCCCTGATTTCAGAAATTTTTCAGAAAAACAGCAATAAACCGTGATGACAATCACAATCTGATAACATTTTATCTGTAATCAGGCGATGGTGTAAAAAGCGCAGGATCGCAAATTTTGATCTGCTTACTGATTTTCACTGCTGCGGGACAAAGAACACTATTCTGCGAGCCTGAATAGCGTGAAATAATTACCCTGAATCGTCACAAGAACGAGGTACACTTTTAATTTGTAAAAACAAAAGTATATAGTAACACAATGTTACTATATTTTGGGTTATTACTTCAGGCACGTTATCACATGACAATGCTACATTTAATTAACGACTTTGCTAATAGGAAAATGCCGGGATTGTGATGGCATGATGCCATTTCTGTGACAGAAGGATGTCAGTGTATTTTTCAGAACAATAACCGGCTTACCAGAGAGGCCCCCGGGTTTATAAAAGTATCATCCGAAGGTATATACATAACCTTATCCTCTCCGGAAAGACAAATAAGTGAGCGTATAAAAAGAGAGAAGCATTATTTTTTAAAAAGAAATAAAGACAACCTGAATAGAAAGTCACAACAATGAATTAAATTCATTTAATCTTCAGGTACCTTCCCGCCAAATAAACACCCGGCATTAACATAAGATAATTTTATGTTTTGTCATCATGAACGGCTATTTTTTGTTAAAAATAACTAAACATTGATCCATGTGGGCATCATGCGATGTTCACAATTTCACATTGTTGTCGCATGGTCTTAAACCGGGTGAAAATGAACTAAATCGAACTTTATATAACCGTTTTTGTGAAAAATAAGAGTTTTGTACCGCTATTTTTGCTAAGTATACCTTCGGAAGATAGGGTAAAGCAGAGTTTCCCAATAAAGCTCATTGATCTGGATCAATATAGACAGTCACATTATATGATTGGTGCAATGAACCTGAGTCACACACATTTTGAGTCATATTTGCCTGAAGATTATTGACATTTGGCTTATGGGAGTTATAAGTGCGGTGAGTATTTGGGATATGGTGAGACAAAATATAATTAATAGTAAAATTGTACTAATGCATAATGGGATGTTCATCTTTCTCTGTCAAAAACAAACATCAGTGGCTTGAATAGTTAATTTTGTGGTGCATAATAAATAACGTCTATAAATGATATAAGATGATTCAGACATTAAATAAGCTTGTGCTGATTTTAATCGTTACTTTTATTGTTTACAGGTATTCCTGATATGTATTTAATTTAAGTTTACTTTTGTGTGTTTCGCACGCATGCCGGATATTTATATGGATTGGCAGTAAACAATGGAATGAGCTTCTCCGGTATTTATAACATTACGTAAAACAGGATCTCCGGTATCACACAGCGCCGGAGATAGTTTCTGCTGTACTTTGATGCTGCTGATATTCGGAAAGGAAAAAAAATGAGCCAGACGACTGATTTTCTGAAGCATATTTATGATATTAACCTCTCATACCTGCTGTTAGCCCAAAAACTTATTGCTCAGGAAAAAGCTTCTGCCATGTTCCGCTTAGGCATTAACGATGCAATGGCAACTACGTTAGCAAACCTTACGCTCTCTCAATTGGTCAAATTAGCAGAAACCAATCAGCTAATCTGTCAGTTCAGATTTGAAAGCAGCGAAACCATTGAAAAACTCACACGCGATTCCCGCGTGGATGAATTACAACAGGTTCACACCGGAATTTTACTGTCAACCCGTCTGCTGCAAACGCACGGCGCGGCTGGCACTGACTCACACGCAAGAAAAAGATAAGTATCATGGCCGAAAAAAGTATCATCAAAGAGGCTCAGGATATCCGTCTCGCGATGGAATTAATCTCTCTGGGTGCTCGTCTTCAGATGTTGGAAAGTGAAACTCAAATCAGCCGCGGACGCCTTATCCGCCTCTACAAAGAGCTGCGCGGATGTCCGCCCCCGAAAGGCATGCTGCCGTTTTCCACCGACTGGTTTATGACGTGGGAACAGAATATTCACGCCTCCATGTTTTATAACGCCTACGAGTTCCTGATGAACAGCGGACAGTGCACCGGTGTTGATGTGATAGTAAAGGCTTACCGGCTGTACCTGGAGCAGTGTCCTCCGGCGCCCGGTGAAGAGCCGTTGCTGGCACTGACCCGCGCCTGGACCCTGGTGCGTTTTGTGGAGAGCGGAATGCTTCAGCGTTCAGTCTGCAGTTGCTGCAGCGGGTCATTTGTCACCTACGCGCACATCCCTGAAAACAGTTTTACCTGCAGTTTGTGCCAGCCGCCGTCACGGGCAATAAAAAAACGTAAACTTTCCGCACTTCCCGCCGATATTACGCTATATCGAGAGGATGGCATTGCCAAAGCGGTAATGTGACTGGATTGATTTGGTAAACAGGCAAATCCGTTTTGCCTGTCCTTCCTGAAAATTCCCTTTGACTGCCATCCGATACCTAACTGAGTTAAAGGGAATAGTGTGTTAATACTCATCGGATACATCATTGTTACGGGCACGGTCATCGGCGGCTATCTGATGGTTGGCGGCCATATGGGCGCACTTTATCAACCCGCTGAATTTGTTATTATTTTAGGTGCCGGTTTTGGTGCATTTGTCGTCGGTAACAGCGGGAAATCCATTGTTGCCCTGGGTAAAGTACTGCCGCGTCTGTTCCGGCGCTCCTCTTACAACAAAGCGATGTCAATGGATCTGATGGCGCTGTTGTTCCAGTTACTCAATAAATCCCGCCAGCAGGGGCTGCTTGCCCTGGAAAAAGATATCGAAAATCCGCAGGAGAGCGATATTTTTTCCCAGTACCCGCGCATTCTTAAAGATCCGGCTGCACTGATGTTCCTGGTGGATTATCTGCGTCTGATGATCACAAGTAACCTGCAAAGCCATGAAATTGAAGCCCTGATGGATGAAGAGCTGGAAACCTTCCGTCAGGAGAGTGAAGTGCCGGCTTCCGGCCTGAACATGGTCGGGGATTCCATGCCGGCATTCGGTATTGTTGCCGCCGTTCTCGGGGTGGTCAATGCGCTGGGTTCTGCTGACCGTCCGGCCGGTGAACTGGGGGCGCTGATTGCTCATGCCATGGTCGGGACATTCCTCGGTATTCTCGTTGCGTACGGCTTTATTCTGCCGCTGGCGTCACTGATCCGCCTGCGCAGCGGTGAACAGCTGAAAATGCTGGAATGTATCAAAGTCACGTTCCTTTCATCCTTACAGGGTTATCCGCCGCAAATCGCGGTTGAATTCGGCCGTAAAGTCCTGTTCAGCGCCGATCGTCCGTCCTTTACCGAGCTGGAAGATAAAGTCCGTGAAGTAAAAGTCAGCCACCGTACCGAAGCACAGGACGGGGAGTAAACCGACGATGAAACCGGGCAATACGCATATTATCCGCGTCAAAAAGCGGGGCGGTCACGGGCACGGCGGCGGACACGGCGGGTCATGGAAGATTGCTTACGCTGACTTTATGACCGCCATGATGGCGTTCTTCCTGGTGATGTGGCTGATTTCTATCTCCAGCCCGCAGGAGCTGACTCAGATCGCGGAATACTTCCGCACGCCGCTGAAAACGGCCATTAATCCGGGAACAAAAACCGGAGATGCCACCAACCCGATTCCGGGCGGCGGCAAAGACATCATTTATAAAGACGGCGATACACTGCCGGATCCGGACAGCATGCAGGAAGAGCAGGGGCAGGATGAAGCCGGTCGTTTTGAGAAACTGAAACAGGATCTGGAGCAGGCGATTCTCAAAGATCCGCGTCTGAATGAACTGAAACCGCATCTGCTGATTGATACCACCGATGACGGACTGCGTATCCAGATTGTCGACAGTGCCAACCGCCCGATGTTTATGGTCGGCTCCACCCATGTTGAGCCGTATATGCGTGACATTCTGCGGGCTATCGCGCCGATCCTCAATGATGTACCGAACCGCATCAGTATTTCCGGACATACTGATGATCTGCCGTATGCCAACGGCGGCAATTACAGCAACTGGGAGCTGTCTGCCGAACGCGCCAATGCCTCGCGCCGTGAACTGGTACGCGGCGGGATGGCTGAGAACAAAATTCTGCGGGTGGTCGGAATGGCATCTTCCATCCATCTGGATAAAAACGATGGACTTGCACCGGTGAACCGCCGTATCAGCATCATTGTTCTGAATGAGTCGGAGATGGCAAATATTCTCCATGAATATGAGGGTGCTGTTCCTATTACCGATTTACAGCAGCTGAAGCAGTTACCGGCGCCGCATACAGAGATACCGGCTCCGCCGGAGATCCCGCCGGAAAGGGTGCCGGAACCGGCGGCACCGGATCAGACACCGCCGCAGAACAGCGCTGCGGCGGCGGATACAACACAATAAACAGGATGGACAGGTACTGCCGGATTGCCGGCAGTACCTGTCAGCCGTAACACAAGAAAAAAATTGGATAACCGCGATGGATATAACCGAGTTTTATCAAACGTTCTTCGATGAAGCCGACGAGCTGCTCCGGGATATGGAACAGCACCTGCTGGAGCTTGACCCCCGGGATCCGGACAGTGAACAGCTCAATGCTATCTTCCGCAGCGCACACTCCATTAAAGGTGGTGCGGCAACATTCGGATTCACGCTGTTGCAGAAAACCACGCACACCCTGGAAAACCTGCTTGATAAAGCCCGCCATGATGAGCTGACACTGACGCCGGATATCATTGATGTCTTCCTTGATACCAAAGATGTGATGGGCTCGCAGCTGGATGCCTACAAGAGCGACACACTGCCGGATGAAGAAAGCTTCAACCGTATCTGCGAAGTGCTGGGGCATGTGGAGCAGAGTGTGGCAGATTCCGCTGTTGTCACGGAAAGTGCCGCGCCGGAGCCGGTCAGTGAAACCGCAGAAATTACCGCCGCGCCGGAGGAGAACAGCACAGTACCGGAAACCGGTTTTTCACATCATTTCACGTTTACACTCAGTAAGTTAAAGGAGAGCGAAGTCGCTCTGCTGGCCGATGAGCTGTCACTGTTCGGCACGGTATATAAAACCGAACAGGGCACCGATACCCTGAAAGTCTGGCTGGGCACCAATACTGCGATTGATGACATCAGCGGCGTGCTCTGCTTTGTGGTGGATGATTCTCAGATTGCGTATGAGGAAACACCGGCAGCGGAATTAACCGCTATGCTGGCCGCAGACAATACCCCGGCAGAGCCGGAAGAAGAAATCGTCAGCGCACCGGCTGCGGCACCGGCAGCAGTATCGTCATCTGCTCCGGCTGCGCGCAAAGCACCGGCTGCGGCGGCGAAAAATAAAGGTGACAGCGGCAGTATCCGTGTGGCGGTGGAAAAGGTGGATCAGTTGATCAACCTGGTCGGTGAGCTGGTGATTATCCAGTCAATGCTGACCCAGCACAGCCAGCAGGTGGATCAGGCGGAATATGCGGAACTGCTCAGTTCCATTGTTCAGCTGGAACGCAACTCGCGGGCACTGCAGGAATCTGTCATGTCTATCCGCATGATGCCGATGGATTATGTCTTCAGCCGCTTCCCTCGCATGGTGCGCGATATCGCCTCAAAACTGAATAAGAAAATCGAACTGAAAGTGGAGGGCAGCTCCACCGAACTCGATAAGAGCCTGATCGAGCGGATTATTGATCCGCTGACCCACCTGGTGCGCAACAGTCTCGACCACGGTATTGAGAAACCGGATGTCCGCGCGGCAAACGGCAAACCGGAGGCCGGGACACTGACCCTGACGGCGGAACACCAGAGCGGCAATATCTGCATTGAAGTGCGGGACGACGGTGCCGGTCTGAACCGGGAACGGATCCTGGCCAAAGCCCGCCAGCAGGGCATGGATGTGCATGACAACATGACCAACGATGAAATCGCGATGCTGATTATGGCGCCGGGTTTCTCCACCGCCGAAGTGATCACCGATGTCTCCGGCCGTGGTGTGGGCATGGATGTGGTGAAACGGAACATTCAGGATATGGGCGGCCGCATTCAGATTGGTTTCACTGAAGGACGCGGCACTATCACCCGCATTCTGCTGCCGCTGACCCTGGCTATCCTCGACGGTATGTCCGTCAAAGTGGCGGACGATGTCTTTATTGTTCCGCTCAGCGCCATTATCAGCACACTCCAGCCGCGCCAGGAAGACATTTACCGCCTTGCCGGAGAGGAAAAAATGCTGCTGGTACGCGGCGAATATCTGCCGCTGGTGGAAATGCATCAGGTCTTCGGTATTGAAGAAGCGGAGCGTGATCTGGCGAAAAGTATCGCCCTGATTGTTCAGAACGCCGGTAACCGTTACGCCCTGCTGGTTGACAGACTGATCGGACAGCAGCAGGTGGTGGTGAAAAATGTTGAAAGTAATTACCGCAAAATTCCGGGGATCTCTGCCGCTACCATTATGGGCGACGGTTCTGTCGCACTGATCATTGATGTGGCGGAACTGCAGCGGATGAACAACGAAATTTTGTGCAAAAAGAAACTGAACACGTCACACGTCGTGATGCAATAAACAAAGGTAAATAACCATGTCGATGATGGATGAAGATTTAAACAAACTCGATGAAGAGAAAAACGGCGAAGGGTACCTGATTTTTACCCTGGGCGAAGAAGAGTACGGCATTGAGATCCTGAAAGTACAGGAAATCCGTGGTTATGAGCAGGTCACCCGTATTGCGAATACCCCGGATTTTATCAAGGGTGTCACTAACTTACGCGGTGTGATTATCCCGATTATCGATCTGCGCGTGAAGTTCTCCCATCAGAACGTCACTTACAACGACAACACTGTGGTGATTGTGGTCAATCTGAAAGATCGTGTGGTGGGGATTGTGGTGGACGGTGTGTCTGACGTGCTGGTGCTCAAAGATGAGCAGATTGCTCCGGCACCGGATTTCGCGGTCACATTATCAACCAAATACCTGACCGGCCTGGGCACCATCGGTGACCGGATGCTGATCCTGGTGGATATCGAAAAGCTGCTTTCCAGCGAGGAAATGGCACTCATCGACAGCATGGCTGAATGATAATTCAGCCGGATAGTTTTGGTTAATCCATCACTAAAGTTTTTTGTCGTGTGACCGATATCAAAAATACAATAACACTATGCCAGTAGAAAATTATGTATAGCAGAATTAAAATTGTATCAGGGCTTTTATCCGTTATTCTTATATTTGTACTGATGCAGCTGGCATCCAGCGGGCTGATGTTCAGCAAGCTGGGTGATAACCGCGACAGTATTCATTTTCTGGACTCACTCCAGCGCCAGAGACAGGTTCTGACCCAGAGCTGGGTTAACCTGATCCAGGCCCGTGCCAATTTAAACCGGGCGGCAAACGGCTTTCTGCTCAGAGAGCACACCTTTAAAGACGATGCCACCCCGGATGAGCTGATCAAACAGGCCACCCGTCAGTTAGCGGATGCAGATGCTGCGTATGCCCGCTACATGAAAATGATGGAGGGCACCAGTTATGACAAGGCGAAGTTTGAAAAGCTGCTCTCCACCTATGAAACCTACCGTAATGCACTGACCCGGCTGATGTCCTATGTCCGTGAGGATCAGCTGGAACAATTCTACACCTACGCTACATCCGGCTATCAGATGAAGTTCGAGGAGCAGTTTAATGCTTACTTCGACAGTATTTCTGCGGCGTTTCAGGAAGAAGTGCAGAGCGCGGAAGATAACTTCAGTGAATCTCTGTATATGCTGATTGCGCTGGCCATTATCCTCGCGCTGATCAGTCTTATCAGTTACCGCTATGTACAGCGCGGTATTATTCTCCCGCTCAATGGTCTGGTTGATCGCATCAAAATCTTTGCTGCCGGTGACCTGACCCCGACAGTCGCGGTGAACGGTAATAATGAAATCGCTGAACTGGGCCGTGGTGTGCAGCACATGCAGCAGGAGCTGATTAATACGGTGCGTGGTGTGCGCGACGGCAGCGAAAACATCTATCAGGGTACCAGCGAAATCGCCGCCGGTAACAATGATCTGTCTGCCCGTACCCAGGAACAGGTTGCCTGTCTGGAGCAGACTGCTGCCAGCATGGAAGAGCTGACCGCGACGGTGAAACAGAACACCGAATACGCCCATCAGGCCAGTGAATTTGCCGGTCAGGCTTCCGACATCGCCCGTGAAGGCGGCAAAGTGGTGTCCAACGTGGTGAATACCATGCTGAATATCGCTGACAGTTCACAGAAAATTTCCGATATCACAGCCGTTATCGACAGCATTGCGTTCCAGACCAATATCCTGGCTCTGAACGCGGCGGTTGAAGCTGCCCGTGCCGGTGAACACGGCCGTGGTTTCGCGGTAGTGGCGGATGAAGTCCGTAACCTGGCGCAGCGCAGCGCGGATGCGGCAAAAGAGATCAAAATCCTCATCGAAGACTCGGTATCCCGTACCGGAACCGGTGCCCGTCAGGCAGAAGATGCCGGTGAAACCATGACCAAAATCGTGGAGTCCGTTACCCGCGTCACCGACATCATGGCGCACATTGCCACGGCATCCGATGAGCAGAGCAAAGGTATTTCACAGGTCAGTATTGCAGTTGCTGAAATGGACAAAGTGACGCAGCAGAACGCCTCACTGGTTGAGCAGTCTGCGGTGGCGGCAAATGTGCTGGAAGAACAGGTGGCGAAACTGTCACAGCTGATAGCCATTTTCCGCTTACCGGCCTTGAAGCACAGGGACGATAAACACACTGAACCGGCGGCAAGAACGATTTCCAATGTCGTGAAAACCCCGGATCTCAGCAAAATATCATCGAAGAACCATCAAGATGATGACAATTGGGAAACTTTTTAACGACGCGTCTGTGCTTTGCGCTGTCAGGGAAACCTGACGGCGCTTTTGTGCATCACAGCGATAATAACAACCGAAGCAGGTGAGCCCGGCCGGACGCAGTGGGGATAGCATTATGTTTGGTAAGAGAATACGGATTTCTGTCAGTTTATATCTGTTGCTTATTTTCTTTTGCGGCATGCAGATAGTGTCCAGCGGATTATCGCTGGGGATTGTTTCATCTGAATTATCGTCACTGGAACGGGTCGATCTCGGCTCAAAAAAACGGGCATTGCTGGTGTCTTCTTATGAAGATCTGATGCAGGCCCGTAACCTGCTTACCCAGGTTGTTGTACATATCAAAGTCGGCTCTGAAGAGAGCGATATCCGCCAGGTCAAAGCGGCGTTTGATTTGCTGCTGGATAAAGCGGCAGAAGATTACAGTAAGTTCAAATCCCAGCCGGTTCTCAGTGAAAAAGAGGATTTTGCCGGTATTGAAGAACAGTATCAGTCTTACCTCGGTGTGATTAAAGAACTGCGCGGTTACATTGATCACGCCAATATCCCCGCCTATGTGGAACACCCGACCCAGATGTATCAGGACAGAATGGGGGCAGTGGTGAATGATTATCTGGCACTGCTGGATGAAGAGAGCCGCAGTGCGATTGAGTCCGGTACGTTCTATAACCGGCTGGCGTGGATCATGTTCTTCGGCGTTACCGCCACCATTCTGCTGATTTCCGGTCTGGCTCATTTCTGGATGCGTTACAAAGTGATTAATCCGCTCACCAGTATGAGCGAGCACTTTATGCAGGTTGCACAGGGCAAACTGAACCAGAAGATAGAAGTGACCACCCGCGATGAAATCGGCGAGGTATTCGGCCAGCTTAAACTGATGCAGGAGTCACTGGCAGAATCTGTTACAAACCTTCGCCTGAATACAGACCAAATGTATACCGGAATTCGGGAGATTGCCCTGGGCAATAATAATTTATCATCACGGACAGAACAGCAGGCTGCATCCCTGGAGGAAACCGCCGCCAGTATGGAAGAGCTGACTGCGACGGTGAAACAGAACGCCGATAACGCCCGTCAGGCCAGTGAACTTGCGGTAACAGCATCGAAAACGGCGAGCCGCGGTGGCCAGATCACCGGGAGCGTGATTGAGACCATGACCTCGATTGCCAACAGTTCGCAGAAGATCAGCGCCATTATCAGCGTGATCGACGGTATTGCCTTCCAGACCAACATCCTGGCACTGAACGCCGCCGTGGAAGCCGCCCGTGCCGGTGAGCAGGGGCGCGGATTCTCCGTGGTTGCCGGTGAGGTGCGTGCGCTGGCACAGCGCAGTGCGGATGCCGCGAAAGAGATTAAATCTCTGATTGATGAGTCAGTTGACCGCGTCGGCCAGGGAACGCAACTGGTGGACAGCGCCGGTAAAACAATGGAAGAACTGGTCACCGCGGTGAACCAGGTGACGGAACTGATGAGCGAAATCGCGTCTGCCTCCAACGAGCAGAGCCGTGGTATCGAGCAGGTGGCAACCGCCGTCAGCCAGATGGATCTGGTGACCCAGCAGAACGCCGCACTGGTTGAGCAGTCAACAGGTGCAACAGCCGCGCTGGAAGATCAGGCGAATAACCTGGTCGACACGGTCGCTTTCTTTGAGCTGCCGGATAACAGGGGCACTCAGTCCGGCTTTGCCGGCTGACAGTCCTGATCACCACCTGACACCGGTTCGTATCGCAGACACCGGTGGCAGGGGGTAACTGATCGGTTTGTACTGAAGACTGTCAGTGAATCGTTTTTACCGAAAGGACAACAAGTACGATGCTTTTTGCGCCACAGATAGAACCACTCACAGATGATGAGTTTGGTCGGGTGTGCCGGTTTATTCATAAAAAGTCAGGCATCGTCCTTAGCATGAATAAAAAGAATATGGTCTACAACCGCCTGTTAAAGCGGCTCAGAGACTGCAATATGAGCACATTCGCCGAATACCTGCGTTTGCTGGAACGGGAGCCGCTGCACCCGGAATGGCAGGCATTTATTAACGCAATGACCACCAATCTGACCGCATTTTTCCGGGAGCCGCATCACTTTCAGACACTGACTGACTTTATCCGTCCCCGCCGTAACCAGCCGATCACTATCTGGTGCGCGGCTGCCTCGACAGGGGAAGAACCGTATTCGATCGCCATGACACTCAGTGATGTTCTCGGTGCGAACGCCATGAATGCCAAAGTGATCGCCAGTGATATCGATACCGAAGTTCTGGAGAAGGCCCGCAAGGGTGTCTACCGTATCGAAGAGCTGAAAAGCCTCAACGCCCTTCAGCGTCAGCGCCATTTTATGAAAGGGGTCGGGGAATATGAAGGCTATGCCCGGGTCAAACCGGCGCTCGGCCGGATGATTGATTTCCGTTATCTGAATCTGACGGACAACGACTGGCAATTCCAGGGGCAGTTCGATGCCATATTTTGTCGTAATGTCATGATTTATTTCGATAAGGATATGCAGAAACAACTACTGGAACGTTTTGTTCCGCTACTGAAGCCTGACGGGCTGCTGTTTATCGGGCACTCGGAGAACTTATCACAGTTATCTTCGCGTTATGTCATCAGAGGACAGACTGTGTACAGCATTCAGGCGGCCGGGAGAAGTGATGAAAAAAATAAAAGTACTTTGCGTTGATGACTCGGCGCTGATGCGCCAGTTAATGCGTGAAATTATTAACAGCCATCCGGATATGACCGTGGTGGACGTGGCACCGGATCCGT
Source organism: Morganella morganii (assembly GCF_041099235.1). Classification (GTDB taxonomy): domain Bacteria; phylum Pseudomonadota; class Gammaproteobacteria; order Enterobacterales; family Enterobacteriaceae; genus Morganella; species Morganella morganii_E. Next base: position 164,386 of record NZ_JBFZSO010000003.1, read on the forward strand.
ATGTTGCGCGTGATCTGATTAAACAGCATGAACCGGATGTGGTGACGCTGGATGTGGAAATGCCGCGGATGGACGGTATCGATTTTCTGGAAAAACTGATGCGCCTGCACCCGGTACCGGTGGTGATGGTCTCCACACTGACCTCCAAAGGCTCGGAAGTGACGCTGAAAGCCCTGGAACTCGGGGCTGTGGATTTTGTCACCAAACCGCAAATCGGGATCCGCGAAACCATGATGAGTTACCGTGACCTTATCGGTGAAAAAATCCGTGCCGCGGCGATGTCAAAAATCACGCAGGGTAACCGCTTCCGCCGTCAGGAAAAAGTGACAGCGGCACCGGCGGTGATAAGCAAACCGCTGTCATCGTATGTCTGCCATAACCGTCTGATTGCGGTGGGGGCATCGACCGGCGGAACAGAAGCTATCCGTCAGTTCCTGGAGATGCTGCCGCCGGAGTGTCCGCCGGTGGTGATCACCCAGCATATGCCGGCCGGTTTCACCCGTTCGTTTGCCGAGCGCCTGAACAAGCTTTGTGCGCTGACGGTAAAAGAGGCGGAACACGGTGATGTGCTGCGCAAAGGGCATGCTTATATTGCCCCGGGCGATGCGCATATGCTGATCGCGGATAAAGGTCAGGGTTATCAGGTGGTGCTTCAGCAGACACCGCCGGTAAACCGTCACCGTCCGTCCGTGGATGTGCTGTTTGACTCTGTGGCCGAATGTGCCGCCCGCAAATGCATCGCGGTCCTGCTGACCGGTATGGGCATGGACGGTGCGCGCGGCATGCTGAATCTGCGTCAGAAAGGCGCGGTCACGTATGCCCAGGATGAGCGCAGCTGCGTGGTCTTCGGTATGCCGAGAGCGGCGATTGAACTGAATGCGGTCGATGAAATTCAGGATCTCGTCAAAATTGCCCCCAGTGTGCTGGGCAGACTTGCTGCCGTTTCCGCCTGACGGAACCGGCAATTATTCATTGTATTATTGCAGGAGTGGTTATGGCCGCTAAAGATTTGAATTTTCTGGTAGTTGATGATTTTTCCACCATGCGCCGTATTGTGCGTAACCTCTTAAAAGAGTTGGGCTACAACAAAATTGAAGAGGCGGAAGACGGTGTGGATGCGCTGGAGAAAATCCGTGCGGGTCAGATTGATTTCGTGGTGGCGGACTGGAACATGCCGAATATGGACGGGCTGGAGCTGCTGAAAACCATCCGCGCGGATGATGCACTCAAACACATCCCGGTCATGATGGTGACCGCTGAAGCGAAAAAAGAAAACATTATTGCCGCCGCTCAGGCCGGTGCCAGCGGCTATGTTGTCAAGCCGTTCACTGCCGCGATCCTCGAGGAAAAACTGAATAAAGTCTTCGAAAAAATGGGTCTGAACTGAGGGGCTTCAGCAGAAGGAAAGCAGGATGAAGGAAAATAAATCAACGGACAGAAACAAAAACAGTGATGATGATTTAAAACAGATCATCACCCGGGTCGGTTTTTTAACGAGGATGTTAAGAGAGAGCATGCGTGAACTGGGATTAGAAAAGGGCGTGCAGCAGGCGGTCGCGACAATTCCGGACGGAAAAGACAGGCTGCGCTACATCGCTCAGATGACTGCACAGGCGGCGGAAAAAACACTCAACGGCATCGACACTATCAAGCCGCTGCAGGTAAAAATGCACGAGGACGCGCTGGATTTGCAGGCGCGCTGGCAATCCTGTCCGTCAGCGGAGGTCGATCCGGCCCTGCAGGAATCCACCATGGCGTTTATCCGCCGGGTGATTGACGGTAGTGCGGTGACCAAAAGTGAGTTACTGGAAATTATGATGGCTCAGGATTTCCAGGATCTGACCGGTCAGGTTGTGAAAAAAATGATGGAAGTGGTGGAAGAGACAGAGAAACAGCTGCTGTTTCTGCTGATGGAGAACACCCCTGCGGAAATCCGTGCAAAACATCCGGCCGACAGTCTGAAAAACGGGCCGCAGATTGATCCGAAAGGGACCAATGTGATGGCATCACAGTCACAGGTTGATGATCTGCTCGATGAGCTGGGTTTCTGATATAAAAAAACCGCAGCAGGGATGCCGCGGTTCAGAATGGTCAGTCTGTCACAACGGAAATCAGATACCCATTGCCTGCTTAATCTGAGCCATTGCGTCGCTGCCTGCTTTGCATGCTGCGTCCTGCTGCTCTTTCGGCAGTGTTGCGATTTGTTTTTTCGCGTCGTCAAACTGTTTCAGCATTGGTTCTAACTGTGCTTTAGCCGCTTCGCTGTCACCGGCTTTCTCAGTTGCTTTCTTCACTAAATCATCGACTTCAGCAAAGTATTTGTTACAGGTTTCAGTTGCACCCGGAACGGATGATGCTGATTTTTCTTCGCCGGAACACGCAGTCAGAGCCAGAGCCATTAAACCCAGAGAGCAGGCTAAAATTGTTTTTTTCATCAGTGAGTACCTTGTGATTATCGTGGAATAAAACAGTGGCAAATTATAAAGTACCGGTAACAACTGCCTATCGGAATTGTTCCTAATTTAACACTCAGTGCGAAATACGGGCTTTCATCAGGTTCAGCGGCTTAATTTGACTATATTGCGTTGCTGACCACTGCCTGCGGGTGTCATGAAGTGATTTTCTGCTGATAAATTCGTCACTTCTGCTTTAATCAGGGAATTACACCGTTAAGACTGGTCATTTTCCACCATTGAATTTGCCGCACTCTGTCATGCTATAGCCATAAGCAAAATCCCGGCAGACGGCGGAGGTGTGAGTGTCTGATGAAAGTGATGTGGAAAAAACAGAAGAACCCACCCCCCACAAAAAACAGAAAGCCAAAGAAGACGGACAGATTGTCCGCTCCAAAGAACTCAGCTCACTGATGATGATGCTGGCCGGTGTCAGCCTGCTGTGGTTAAGCGGCGGCCATCTGGCGGGACAACTGCGTGATATTTTTCGTCAGGGATTTCTCTTTGATAACTTTTATCTGCAGAATCCGGGGCTGATGCTGCGTTTTCTCGGAAAAGTCATTGGTGAAGCGTTATTTGCGATGCTGCCGGTTGTCGGCGGACTGGCGTTGGTCGGTATTTCTGCGTCGGCACTGGTCGGCGGACTGGCGTTTAACACCAAATCCATCAAGTTTGACCTGACAAAACTGAGTCCGCTGAAGGGCTTTAAACGTATTTTTTCCATGAATGCGCTGGCCGAATTATTCAAGGCGATTCTTAAATCCCTGCTGATTGGCCTGGGTGCATGGATTTTTTTATGGCAGGCGTGGCCGTCACTGCTGCATCTGGCGATGGAATCCCCGTCAACGGCAATGACAAACGCGATGCAGAAAGTGATTTTTGCCGGTTACCTCATCATCTTTATGCTGATCCCGATGGTGGCGTTTGATGTGTTCTGGCAGTTCCGTTCGCACCTGAAAAAGCTGCGGATGAGCCGCCAGGAAATCAAGGATGAATTTAAACAGCAGGAGGGTGATCCGCAGATAAAAGCCAAAATCCGTCAGCAGCAGCGCGCGATGGCGCGTAACCGCATGATGGCGGATGTGCCGCAGGCGGACGTGATTGTGACCAACCCGACTCACTACGCCGTTGCCCTGAAATATGACGAGAAAAGAATGACCGCACCGAGAGTACTGGCTAAAGGTGCCGGGGTGCTGGCACAGCGGATCAAAGAGATAGGTGCGGAGAACCGCATTCTGCTGCTGGAAGCACCACCGCTGGCGCGGGCACTTTACCGTCATGCCGAGGTGGGACAGTCAATTCCGGTGGCACTGTATTCCGCCGTGGCGGAAGTGCTGGCATGGGTGTTTCAGCTGCGCCGCTGGCGTCGTGAAGGCGGCCTGAAACCGAAAAAACCGAAGAATTTACCGGTGCCAAAGGCACTTGATTTTGTTGGAGAAAATACCCGAAATGGCTAATCTGGCTGCACTTTTGAGATTACCGAAAACGATGCAGGGAGCACAATGGCAGTTACTTGCCGGGCCGGTCCTCATCCTGATGATCCTGTCAATGATGGTACTGCCGCTGCCGGCGTTTGTGCTGGATTTGCTGTTTACCTTTAATATCGCGCTGTCCATTATGGTACTGCTGGTGGCGATGTTCACCCGGCGTACCCTCGATTTTGCCGCGTTCCCGACTATCCTGCTGTTCTCCACCTTACTGCGTCTGTCACTGAACGTGGCATCCACCCGTATCATCCTGATGGACGGGCACACCGGTCCTGCCGCTGCGGGCCGGGTGGTGGAGGCGTTCGGGCACTTCCTGGTCGGCGGTAACTTTGCTATCGGGATTGTGGTCTTTATCATCCTGGTATTAATCAACTTTATGGTTATCACCAAAGGTGCGGGACGTATCGCCGAAGTCGGTGCGCGCTTTGTGCTCGATGGCATGCCGGGCAAACAGATGGCGATTGATGCGGACTTAAACGCCGGGATCATCAATGATGAAGAGGCCAAACGCCGCCGTGCGGAAGTGACCCAGGAGTCCGATTTCTACGGTTCAATGGACGGGGCCAGTAAGTTTGTCCGCGGTGATGCCATCGCCGGGATTATGATCATGGTGATTAACGTGATCGGCGGCCTGATTGTCGGTGTGGCTCAGCACCATATGGCGCTGGGCGATGCGGCCAGCACCTATACCCTGCTGACCATCGGTGATGGCCTGGTGGCGCAGATCCCGGCACTGATTATCTCAACCGCAGCCGGTGTGATTGTGACCCGCGTGGCGACGGATGAAGATGCCGGTGAACAGATGGTCACCCAGCTGTTCAATAACCCGCGTGTGATGTGGCTGAGTGCCGGGGTTCTGGGTCTGCTGGGGCTTATCCCTGGCATGCCGAACTTTGTGTTCCTGCTGTTCACAGTGGCGCTGGCAGCTCTCGGCTGGTATCTGGTGAAGAAAAGCAAAGAGCCGGTCAAAGAGACGGAAAACAATGTGCAGGAGCAGCAGTTCCGTGAGGCCAATAAAGTCACGGAAGCGACCTGGGATGATGTGGTGGCGGAAGATCTGCTGGCGATGGAAGTCGGTTACCGGCTTATTCCGCTGGTGGATAATGACCAGCAGGGCGAGCTGCTCGGGCGGATCCGCGGACTGCGCAAAAAATTTGCCCGGGAAGTCGGCTATCTGCCGCCGGTGGTGCATATCTGTGACAACCTTGAGCTGGCACCGACCGCTTACCGCATCCTGATCAAAGGAGCGGAAGCCGGACGCGGCGAGGCTCAGCCGGGCCGCTGGCTGGCGATTGATCCGGGCAATGCGGCAGGCTCTCTGGAAGGGGATGCCACACAGGAGCCGGCATTTGGTTTACCGGCAGTGTGGATTGATGATGATCTGCGTGAGCAGGCTCAGATTCAGGGTTACACCGTGGTTTCAGCCAGTACGGCGGTGGCGACACACTTTAATCAGATCCTGCTGGAATACGCCAGTGAGCTGTTCGGCCGTCAGGAAGCACAGATGCTGTATGACCGCGTGAAGAAAGAGATGCCGAAGCTGGCTGATGATCTGATCCCGGATACCTTATCGCTGACGATTTTCCACCGTGTGCTGCAAAATTTGCTGACCGAAAATGTCATGATCCGCGATATGCGTACCATTATTGAAACCCTGGCAGAGCAGGTCGGTGAGAATGGTGAGCAGAAAGATACCGATGTTCTGACATCTCAGGTGCGGATAGCACTGGGACGCGCAATCACTCAGCAGTGGTTCGGGGCATCAGGGGAAATTCAGGTGATTGGTCTGGATGCGGGGCTGGAACAGATCCTGTTGCAGGCAGCGAAAAGCGGCGGCGGTCTGGAGCCGAATCTGGCGCAGAATATCGAAATGCAGGCGATGAGCGCGGTACAGCATCAGGAAGCTATGGGAGCACCGACAGTATTGCTGGTTAATCACTCACTGCGTCTGATTTTATCCCGCTTCCTGCGCCGCAGTCTGCCGCAGCTGGCGGTGATGTCCAACCTTGAACTGAATGACCGCCGTCAGATACGGATGACCTCCATGATCGGCGGCTGAGGCCGGACAATATAATCACGATAAAAGGAACCCGCGTAAGCCGGTTCCTTTTTTTTATATTCAGCCGGGCTGAATATGTTCCGCAATCCATTTTTGTGCCTGTGATTTTATCTCTGCCGAAAACCCGCTGCGGACCCGGTTGATCAATATATTGTCACTTCCCCGCGATGACATTAATCCCCATAAATGCGCCGACCGGCACATTATCAGTAGAATCTCACCGCGTTGTGCTTTCGGGATTAAGGTTTCCCGCAGATAGCGCTGAGCAGCCCATGCAGAGGGCAAACAGTTAGCTATTTTCTCCGCCTTACTCATATCTTCCGAGGCGTACGGAAGAAGATTTAACACCGCTGTATTTTTCGCGGCTGTATCAATGTCACCGCCGAATAAACTGTTGGCACGCGGCGTGAACCAGCGGTCCCAGCCGGGAAGTTTATGCGGATAAGACTGATCGCCCTGTAACTGCCGGAACAATAAGTGGCGGTTATGATGTTGAGAAACGGTGTCCTTTGAGGGGTTATCTGCGCCGGGATTGGCATAACACAATACCACTTTTGCGGTTTTCAGCGGACCGAAATACGGGCCCGGCGGGAAATCAAAATAAAAATCATCGCCGTATAATCCGCGAAGTTCCTGTAACACCATGACATCATCCCGGTGCTGATAGCGTTCAGCCAGCATTTCAGGCTGCCAGAAAGAAAATAAAGACATAAGGTGAGCGTGTCCTGTCTATCTGAGTGATATCAGGAAAATACAGCAGTGAAGCGGAATGATAAACAGCGTAATAATACGAGGAGGGAGATTAACTGCCGGGGAAGGGCAGTTAATTATCAGACGGAGATTTTTTTACCGAGTACCGGTGTGCGGGATTCCTGACCATCAGCGCCGTAAGTCGCCTGGTTATTATGTTTCTTCATAAAATCCAGCCGCTCCTGATTAAACTGCATATGCATTTTCAGCATCTGATGATTGCGGTAATTCATCTCTTTCAGCGTCAGGGTAAGGTCTTTGATCGCATTCCAGACAGTGTGCATGGTTTCATTATTGTCATAGGGCGCACACAGCCCGGCTTCCTGCTCAAGTGCCTGACGGCGGGTTTCATTATGGCCGATAGCGGCGACCAGAAACCGTTTTTGTTCCGTGGCTTCCTGAAACGGAGATTGCGGAACACGCGGGTAGCCGAGTAACAACTCTTCATTTTTCATCACCTGATGCAGTGACTGTAAATGAGAGAGTTGTTGATCCAGCAGCGGCAGAAGTTGATCAGTCATTTTTATCGGCACTGTCCATGGATAACATGCACTCATGCGCATCGCGCAGCAGACCGTCAGCGATTTTACCGGCATCCATCCGTAATGTGCCGTCTTTCAGCGCCTGTTTGATTTCTGCCACCCGTGCAGTATTAATGTCGTTTTTACCCGGCGCAAGCAGCTGCTTCTGAAGTTCACTCGGCGAAAATGCGCTTTCGCGGACAGTCTCTTCGGCCTGAACTTTTTTATCGCGCACCGGCGCGGTCAGTTCTTTCGGGTCGCGGTTAGTCACTTTGGTCAGTGCTGAAATCGCGGATGTTTGCTCAATTGCCATATCTGTTTTCCTTTTCCCGATCTGTATGAGATGGAGGGGCGCCTCCCTTGTGCTCATTGTTTATCGGCAATCTTATCTGAAACTTTATAACTAAATTCATCACGCAGCATATAACTACAGTGATACTTTCACGCTGCCGTTTTCAAGGGCTTCACCGCTGACCACCTGACCATTCACCAGCCGGACCCGGATAGTGGTTCCGGCGGCGGCATTATTAATGGCACGGCCTTCATATTTTACCGAGAAATTATCACCATCCGCCATGACAAACACACTTTGTCCGGCTTTTATTGCCCAGGCTTTGCGGGTCATAGAGGCGACATAAGTCTGTCCGGCATCAATATTGCGCAGGGTAATGGCACCGCGGAGGGCTATTTTATCGGTAACCGCGCCCGCAGGCAATTTGTGAAGCAAACCGCGTTTTGTGCCGATATCCACAAGCTGAACAGTCTCACCACGCTGAATCTGACGGGTTGCCACGTAATACTGGCCGGTGACATTTACGGTCAGCTGCATAAAAGTGCGTTTTTTTCCGCATAACACCGGCAGTGAAACATTGCCGGTGTTGCGTCCGCCCGCCGGCAGTTGCAGTACCGGGTCTTTACAGGCGGGCCAGCGGTCGATCGGGGTTTTTATCTCAACAGATACCTGCATCGGTTTCGGATGCAGCTGACGGAAGTAACGGTTGATATCTTCCGGTAAACCGGCGTGTGCGGAGGCGGAAAACACCAGTAATCCGCTGATAAACAGGGTGCGGTAACGGGATATCATTTTCTTCTCCTTGCACAAACACGGTTATTTCTGATGGTCGCAGTTTACGCAATTTCCGCACTGTTGAATCCGGTAAATAGGTTGGTTATTTCGCGTTTATCCCGCCATTAGATTTTCCCGGGGCGGATAATATACCTGTCACTAAAACAGGCGTAACACATCAACAGAGGGCAGACATGCTTGATAAGTTAAATGCCACGTTTGCATTTCAGCAGCAGGCACTTTCGCTGCGGGAAACGCGTCAGACAATCCTGGCATCCAATATTGCCAATGCGGATACCCCCGGGTATCAGGCACGGGATATCGATTTCAGCCGCCAGCTGAAACAGGCGATGAATAACGGCACGGTGAAAAACGGCGGCCTGGCAATGACTGTGACCGCAAAAGGTCATATCAGCGGACACGGTGCCGCAATACCGTCAGCAGTTGATCTCAAATACCGGGTTCCGTATCAGACATCGATGGACGGCAATACCGTGGATATGGATGTTGAACGCAGTCAGTTTGCTGATAACACCCTGAAATATCAGGCTGACCTGACCTTTATTAACAGCCGCGTGAAAAGCATGCTGGCTGTCTTACAGCAAGGGTAATCACCATGGCATTACTGAGTATTTTTGATATTTCCGCCTCTGCACTGACCGCGCAGTCCCAGCGTCTGAACGTCAGCGCCAGTAACATGGCGAACGCCGAAAGTGTCGCAGGACCGGACGGCGAACCGTACCGCGCGAAACAGGTGGTATTTCAGACGGCACCGCAGGGGCGCTATGACATCGGCGGCGTGAAGGTCAGCCAGCTGATTGAAGACCCGGCACCACCACGTCTGGAGTACAAACCCGGCCATCCCCTGGCCGATGAAAAAGGGTATGTGCGTATGCCGAACGTGGATACGGTGGGAGAGATGATCAACACCATTTCTGCTTCCCGCAGCTACCAGGCAAACCTGGAAGTGATGAACACAGCCAAGGTGCTGTTGCAGAAGACGTTAACCCTCGGACAGTAACGGAGTGAGTCATGGGGATTAATGCAGCAACCAATGATCCGGTCAATAACGACATTGATACGCAGAAAAAGCCGCAGAAAAGTCAGAGTGACGATATGCGGGACACCTTTCTGAAAATGATTGTCACGCAGATGCAGAACCAGGATCCGACCAAGCCGATGGATAACACGGATCTGACCAGCCAGCTGGCGCAAATCGCCACCCTGGAAAGTATGAACAGCCTGAATGACAGCGTCAGCGGTATATCAAAACAGATTAACTCCGGCCAGTCATTACAGGCGACACAACTGGTCGGGAAACATGTCCTGATCCCGGGCAGTGACCTGGTTCTGGTACCAGCCGGTGACGATACAACCCGCGTGAAAGCCGATAATCCGCCTCCGGGTGATGACACATCAATTGCCCCGTTTGCCGATGATAACGGCGGTGATGACAGCAGCGGCAGCGGATTTGAATCCTCGCCGTTCGGTTTCTTCCTCGCCAAACCGGCGGACAAAATTGAGATAACCATCCGCGATAAAAATAAAGGGATTGTCAGAACCATCACGATTGACGGTGAAACCAAACCGGATATCTACGACAAAACCTGGGACGGCCGTAATGATAATGGTGAGCTGGTTGCCGATACCAAAGGAAAATACACCTTTGAGGTCAAAGCCACCATGAAAGGGGAAGAAATTCCGGCTTCACAGGTTACCCGGTTGAAATATGCCACTGTCAATGGCGTAACTCCCGGTGAAAGTGCACCACTGCTGGATGTCGGGATTGGCAACAGTGTGCCGCTGGCAGCAATTTTTAAAGTCTATCCGACCAAATAATATTTAAAGTTTAATTGTCATGGAGGTGACATGTCTTTTTCACAAGCAGTCAGCGGCCTGAATGCCGCTTCATCCGGTCTTGATTCGATCGGTAACAACATTGCCAACTCCGCAACCAACGGCTTTAAAGGGGCGCATGCTTCTTTTGCTGATATGTTTGCCGGTTCCGGTGTGGGTCTCGGGGTTAACGTTGCTGCGGTTTCCCAGAACTTCAAAGACGGTGCAATCACCCGTACTGACCGTGCGACCGATGTGGCAATTTCCGGTAACGGTTTCTTCCGTCTGCTGGATGGTAACGGTGACGTGGTGTACAGCCGTGACGGTGAATTCCACCGTGACAAGAGCGGTAACCTGGTTAACAACCAGGGCATGATGGTCACCGGTTTCCCGGCGGGTCTGGATGCCGCCGGTAACGCCACTATCCAGACCGGCGGCATTCCGCAGATCCTGAATATTCCGACTGATATGATGGATGCCAAAGCATCAGCTAAAGGCGAATTAACCATCAACCTGAATTCGGACGACAAAGTGCCGTCAGTCAGCACGTTTGATCCGAATAATCCGGACAGTTACAACTTCAGTACCACAATGACAACCTACGACAGTCAGGGCAATACCCATGAAGTCGCGGTTTATTTTATCAAAACTGACAATAACAAATGGACCGTCAAAGCGAAAGACGGCAGTGATAACACCGCAGTTATTCAGCATCTTGGCAATATGGAATTTGATGGTAACGGTAAGTTACTCCAAATGACGGCTGTAGATAAAAATGGTTTACCTATCCGTGATGGCGGTGACCCGGTTCTCGATCCGGTGACAAATCAACCGGTTCTGGATGCCAACGGAAATCCGGTTCTGGATGGCGGTAAGCCTGTACTGGATAAGGACGGTAACCCGATTCTGGATGCCGGCGGTAATCCGGTCCTGGACGGCGGTAAAATTATTGAGGTTAAAATCAATAACTTCAATTTTGATTTTAACGGGCTGAATGGCGCTAACGCCGGCAGTATTACACTGGACGTCGGCAAAACCCGTCAGCAGAAAGTCACAGAATCATCTGTCAGCAAAATTGATATTGACGGCTATCAGTCCGGCGAATACACCAGCTTTAAAATTGAGAATGACGGCACCATCACCGCCAGTTATTCCAACCAGCAGAAGCGGACTGTCGGCAAAATCGCACTGTCTACGTTTGCCAACAATAACGGCCTGGCATCCCAGGGCGGTAACGTCTGGAAAGCGACCAATGCTTCCGGTAACCCGATGGACGGCGTTCCGGGCACCGGGCAGTTCGGTAACCTGACCGGCGGCGCGGTGGAAGCCTCCAACGTGGATATGAGCCAGGAACTGATCAACATGATTGTGATGCAGCGTAACTATCAGTCCAACTCACAGACCATCAAAACGCAGGATCAGATGCTGCAGACGCTGGTTAACTTACGTTAAGCATAAAGACAGAAGGTGGCCATGGATCACGTTATTTATACGGCAATGGGCGGCGCTAAACATGCGCTGGAAAATCAGGCCATTGTCTCGAACAACATTGCCAACGTCTCGACGTCCGGGTTTAAGGCACAGTTATCCGCCATGCGGGCGGTACCGGTAAACGGTGATACAGAGCAGACCCGGACACTGGTGGTCTCTTCGACCCCCGGGGCGGACATGACTCCGGGGCCGCTGAACTACACCGGCCGTCAGATGGATGTGGCGCTGAATGAAGGTCATTTCCTGGCGGTGGCACTGCCGGGCGGGGAAGAAGCCTATACCCGTAACGGCAGCATTCAGATTTCAGCGGACGGTCAGCTGATGCTGGGCGAACACCTTCTGCAGGGTGACGGCGGAGCGATTGATGTGCCGCCGCACGCGGAACTGACCATCGGCGGTGACGGTACGATTACGGCACTGATCCCGACCGATCCGCCGACTATGCTCGGCCAGATCGGACGCCTGAAAGTGGTGGAAGCGAAACCGCAGGATGTGTTGCGCGGCGAAGACGGGCTGTTTCATCTCACGGCGGCGGCACGTAACGCCAACGGTAATGAACTGCCGCTGAGTGAACGCGGCAAAGTATCGTCCGGTGTACTGGAAGGCAGTAACGTCAACCCGGCACAGGCGATGGTGGAAATGATCGCCAACGCGCGTCATTTCGAGATGCAGATGAAAGTGGTTCACAGTGCGGACGAGAATGCCCAGCGGGCCAATCAGCTGCTTTCTGTGAGTTAATATTCAGTAAGGAATTATCATGATCCGTTCATTATGGATTGCCAAAACCGGGCTTGAAGCCCAGCAGACGAACCTGGATGTTATTTCCAACAACCTGGCCAACGTCAGCACCAACGGTTTTAAACGCCAGCGTGCGGTGTTTGAAGATCTGCTGTATCAGAACATCCGTCAGCCGGGTGCCATGAGCTCCGAACAAACCTCTCTGCCGACCGGCCTTCAGCTGGGTACCGGTGTGCGTCCGGTGGCGACCACCCGTATTCATGCCCAGGGGGCGCTGAACAAAACCGGTACCTCGACCGATATCGCCATCAGCGGACAGGGTTTTATCCATGTCCAGATGCCGGACGGCTCTGATGCCTATACCCGTGACGGTTCACTGCATCCGGATCAGAACGGTCAGCTGGTGACCTCATCCGGTTATCAGATTGTCCCGGCCATTATGATCCCGGAAGGGGCGCAGAAGATGGAAATCGGCCGTGACGGTACCGTGTCTGTCACCATGTACGGTGAAAGCCAGCCGCAGCAGATCGGCCAGATTACCCTGACCACCTTCATTAACGATGCGGGCCTGGAAAGTATCGGCGAAAACCTCTACATGGAAACCGCCAGCTCCGGCGCACCGACAGAAAGTGCCCCTGAAACCAACGGCGCAGGCCGTCTGTATCAGGGCATGGTGGAAACCTCTAACGTCAATGTGGCGGAAGAGCTGGTCAATATGATCCAGACGCAGCGCGCGTATGAGATCAACAGTAAGGCCGTTTCCGCCTCTGATCAGATGTTACAGCGTCTGACACAACTGTAATCCCTGTCCCGGCGCTGAGGTTATCGCCGCCGGGGCTTTTTACTGAGACACGCACAGAACAGCAAGAGTATTAAGATGACTGAAAGCGGCATTGTTCCACGGCAGCAGGATTGCGCAAGTTCTCCTGCCACTTCTGTTTGCGGGCGCGGACTGGTGACAGCGGCAGTGCTTGCCGTATCACTCAGCGGTTGTGCTTACATCAAACCCAAACCGCTGGTGGATACCCATACCACCGCGCTGCCGGTCGCACCGACTGCCCCGGCCGCGAACGGTGCTATTTTTCAGAGTGCGCAGCCTGCCTACTACGGCTACCAGCCGCTGTTTGAGGACAGACGCCCGCGTAACGTCGGCGATATCCTCACCATCAATCTGCAGGAAAACGTCAGCGCCAGCAAAAACTCCTCCGCTAATGCTAACCGTGCCGGGAAAACCGGGTTTCTCGCGGCAATCCTGCCCGGTTTTATGCAGGGTTGGCTCGGCGGCGGTAACACGGAACTGGACGTAAAAGGTAACAGTGAATTTACCGGCAAAGGCGGCGCTAACGCCCAGAACACCTTTAAAGGCACGATTACAGTCACGGTCGATCAGTTGCTGGCGAACGGTAACCTGCACGTGGTGGGTGAAAAACGGATCGCCATCAACCAGGGCACGGAATCCATCCGTTTCTCCGGCGTGGTGAACCCGCGCACCATCGGGGCGGATAACAGTGTCAGCTCCACTCAGGTGGCGGATGCCCGTATTGAGTATGTCGGCGACGGCTACATCAACGAATCGCAGAATATGGGCTGGTTACAACGTTTCTTCCTGAATGTGTCACCGTACTGAGCAGAGGTAAAGTGAGAATGAAAAAAGTACTGACCGGCCTGCTGATTGCGGTTTTAGGTGTGGCGAGTCTTCCCGCACACAGTGAGCGGATTAAGGATCTGACCACCGTACAGGGCGTGCGTGAAAATGCGCTGATTGGTTACGGGCTGATAGTCGGCCTCGACGGTACCGGTGACCAGACCATGCAGACACCGTTTACCACGCAGAGTCTGAATAATATGCTGTCGCAGATGGGGATCACCGTACCGCCGGGCACCAATATGCAGCTTAAAAACGTGGCTGCGGTGATGGTTACCGCCAAAATGCCGCCGTTTGCCCGCTCCGGCCAGGCAATCGACGTGGTGGTGTCCTCAATGGGTAACGCCAAAAGTCTGCGTGGCGGCACACTGCTGATGACCCCGCTGAAAGGCGTGGATGGTCAGGTGTATGCGCTGGCGCAGGGCAATATCCTGGTCGGCGGTGCTGGTGTCAGTGCCGGGGGCAGCAGTGTCAAAGTGAACCAGCTGGCCGGTGGCCGGATCAGCGGCGGGGCGACGATTGAGCGTGAACTGCCGGGCGCATTCGGTCAGAGCGGCGTGATTAATCTTCAGCTGAATGAAGACAGTTTTGCGCTGGCTCAGGATATCAGTGATGCGGTGAACCGTATGAACGGTTTTGGTACCGCAACGCCGCTGGATTCCCGCACCGTGCAGTTACGGGTGCCGCAGAGCAGCAGTGATCAGGTGCGTTTCCTGGCGCGGGTGCAGGATCTGAATATCCGTCCGCCGCAGAATGAAGCCAAAGTTATCCTGAATTCCCGTACCGGTTCTGTTGTGATTAACCGGACAGTGACGCTCGACAGTTGCGCGGTTGCCCACGGCAGCCTGGCGGTGACGGTCGATCGCCAGACACAGGTCAGCCAGCCGGACACGCCGTTTGCCGGTGGTCAGACTGTCGTGACCCGCAATACCAATGTCGGCATCCGCGAGCAGGACGGCACCCTGAAAAAAGTCAATGCCGGGGCGAATCTTAACCAGGTGATTCAGGCGCTCAATACACTAGGAGCCACACCGACTGACCTGATGTCGATTTTACAGGCGATGGAAAGTGCCGGTTGTCTGCGGGCGAAGCTGGAGATCATCTGATGAGCGACATACAGTTGATGCAGAGTGCAGCCTATGATGTGCAGTCGCTGGGCAGCCTGAAACAGCAGCTGAATGAAAAACCGCAGGAGGGGCTGCGTCAGGTGACGCAGCAACTGGAAGCGACTTTTGTTCAGATGATGCTGAAAAGTATGCGCGCGGCACTGCCGCAGGACGGATTGTTCTCCAGCGATCAGACCCGGATGATGACCAGCATGTATGACCAGCAGATAGCCCAGAACCTGTCAGAAAAGGGGCTGGGCTTCGGCGATATGATGTTTAAGCAGCTTTCTGCGGATAATGAACCGGATCTGCCGCTGCGTTCGTCAATGATGGCGCTGGATGATGCCACGATGATTCAGTCGATGCCGCAACAGGCAATGGCGCAGCTGATGCGAAAATTCAGTTCAGCGGGGGATGCACTGAGTTCACCGCTGAAAAAAGTGCGCGAACTGGGGCTTAACAGTCAGAATTTCATTGCAAAACTGACAGAACCGGCGAAAGCCGCGTCACAAAAAAGTGGTGTACATCATCTGCTGATCCTGGCACAGGCGGCGCTGGAAAGCGGCTGGGGAAAGCGGGAAATTCTGACTGCAGACGGCAAAACCAGTCACAACCTGTTTGGTATCAAAGCCGGGAAAGGCTGGGAAGGGCCGGTCACCAATATTATGACCACCGAGGTTATTAACGGCAAGACCATCAAAATGCGCGATAACTTCCGGGTTTACTGCTCTTATGAAGAGGCGATTGCCGATTACATCCGCCTGCTGACCGAAAACCCGCGTTATCACGGCGTGAAACAGGCGGCCAGCCCGGAACAGGCGGCACAGCGTCTGCACAAGGCCGGATATGCCACCGACCCGGGATATTCCGACAAGCTGATTGTCCTTATAAATCAAATCCGCGGCACACCCGCAGCCGCACCGGTGGCTTCACGGGCGGTACAGGCTTACACCCTCGATTTGAGTGACATTTTCTGAACATTTCCGGCGTAAAAAAATGCAGTGAACACTAAATTTTTGCGCCGTCTTTCCGATAACAAGGTAAGACATAATTTTAAACGGATGCTATCTGCGCTGCATTTTCAGTAAGTCGCCGGGAAAGCAGTCGCCAGAGAAAGGAAAAGCACATGCTGAATAATGTAATGAATAACGCATTAAGCGGAATTAACGCGGCCCAGGGCGGGCTGAGTGTTATTTCCAACAACCTGGCCAACGCCGGGGTGGGTTATTATCACCGCCAGAGCGCGGTATTCGGTGAAAACCCGGGTACCATGACAACCAACGGCTACTTCGGTAACGGCACTTATTTCAGCCATGTCCGCCGTGAGTTCGATGAGTTCGTCAACATGCAGTATAACAATGCGCGTTCCCGCAGCGGCGACTACGAAGCGTTTATGAAAAATGCCTCCGGGGTGGATGACCTGTTATCCAACAGCACCGATGATATCGCCGGGATGCTGGGCAGTTTCTTCACTGCACTGGACGAAGCTGCCAGCGACGCCAGTGATAAAACCCTGGTGGACGTGTTTCTGGGCAAAGCCAAAACCATGGTCAGCCAGCTGAAAGAAGCTGACCGCCGTCTGCGTGAGATGGATAATGATGTTAACCATCAGATCGATAATAAAGTCAGAGATATCAATACCTACGCGGAAAAAATTGCCAAACTGAATGAGCAGATCAGCAACTCCCGCGCGGTGAACGGTGCAGAGCCGAATGATTTGCTGGATGTGCGTGATCGTCTGGTGAACGAGCTCAATTCTGTTATCGGCATCAAAGTGATCGAGCAGAACGGCAATTTCAACGTCTCGTTCGCCAACGGCCTGCCGCTGGTGACCGGCGGACGCGCTAACCGCCTGGAAGCAGTGGCCTCCGGAGCGGATGACAGCCGTCTGAGCATCGGTTTTGTTGATTCTGCCGGTAATGTCCGTGAAATCAAAGATGACCAGATCCGCGGCGGTGAACTGAGTGGTGTTCTGCGCTCACGCCGTGAAGTTATCGACCCGGCAAGACAAAAACTGAACCAGATGGCGCTGGTTTTCGCAGAGAAATTCAATGAGGTTCACCGCAAAGGTTATGATGCCAACGGCAACACCGGCAAGGATTTCTTTGCGGTCGGCAACGGGAGTGTGGTCAGCAATACCCACAACAAAGGCAAAGCCGATTTTGATATCAAATACAACGATGTCTCCAAAGTCACAGGTAATAACTACGATGTCAGTTATGACGGCACCAACTGGAATGTGACCAAATTACCGGAAGGTACAGTTGTGAATGCGAATTTTGATGCCACCTCCGGAACATTAAGTTTTGATGGCATGGATATCAAAATCAGCAATAACACCGCACAGGCTGGTGACAAATTCCTGCTTAAGCCGGTGGATAATGTGATCGGCGGCCTGAACACGCTGGTGACAAATGCGGCGGATTTTGCGGCGGCAGACAGCACCGGTGGTGCCAGCAACAATGAAAACATCAAAGAGCTGGTAAAACTGCAGGATCAGAAACTGGTCGGCGGCACATCCACGCTGTCTGATTTCTATGCATCAGTCGTGAATGAGGTGGGCAGCAAGGCCAGCCAGGCACAGATTGATTCTGAAGTGCAGAACAAACTGACTGTCAGCTTCTATGAGCAGCAGCAGGGCATCTCCGGTGTTAACACCAACGAAGAAAGTGTGCAGATGCAGAAAATGCAGCAGTTCTTTAATGCCAACGCCAAAGTGCTGTCAACCGTTGATGAATTATTCAACGTTCTGATGCGTGCATTCTGATTTTGAGTTAAGAAGGAAATTATCATGCGTTTCAGCACCAATTTAATGTTCAGTCAGCGTGTGTCGGATATGAACAATGCCACGGCCCGCTGGATGGAAGCGGGCAGTAAACTGGCTTCCGGTAAACGTGTCAGTAAACCGTCTGATGACCCGCAGGCATCCGCGCAGGCGGTGCGTGTCACTCAGTCTGAGAGCCGTAATCAGCAGTATGCTTCCACACGCGGTTATGCCAAAACCGGGATGACACTGCAGATGAGTATTCTGACGCAGATGAACAGCGTTTCCACGCAGATGGATACCACGATTATTCAGGCATCCAACCAGGGCTCACTCAGTGACAATGACCGCGCCTCACTGGCAGAACAGTTGCAGGGGCTGAAGGATCAACTGGTGTCGCTGGGCAACACGACTGACGGTAATGGTCGTTATATTTTCGGTGGTTATGAATCAGACACGCCACCGTTTGAAGCGGATGCAACGACCGGTGATGTGCTTTACAAAGGCGGCGATAAATCCATTACCCAGAACGTGGGCAGTGATCGTGAAATGACAAGCTATTTTGCCGGTTCGGAGGTGTTTGCCACCACGACAAACGCGAGAGGTGAAAAAGTCGCTGATATGTTTACTGCGATCAACAAAGGCCTGGAAGCACTGAAAATTCCTCAGCAGAATGCCTCACAGGCTGATCTGGACAGAGCCAAAGCCGGGATGGAGGAAGCAAACCGCGGTGTGAAAGCCGGGATGGAAAAAATCTCCAATATTGAAGCGAAACAGGGCTTACAATTACAGGAAATTGACAGCCTGGATTTCCTGTCACAGACCCGTAAGATCCAGAATGAAGGCCGTCTGAGCGAGTTGCTCCACACCGACTGGACCAGTACGGTATCGGATTACCAAAAAGAAATGGCGCTGTTTCAGGCCTCACAGGATATTTTTAAGGATCTCAACAGCATGTCGCTGTTCGGTCGTTAAACTATCCGGATGCAGTACTGAATTCCTTTGGCCGTCATTGCGACGGCCTTTTTTTATGCCGGACACCGGTCAGCGTACCGGGGCTATCACCCAGTGATCCGGAAAATCCCCTTCCGGTTTCAGTTCTTCAGTCAGAAAATCCATAAAAGCACGGATACGCGGTGAATGACGGGCATCCGCCGGACAGGCCAGATAATAGATGTGTGAGACATTGGCATAATCTTCCAGCACCCGCACCAGTTTTCCGCTTTCCACCGCCTTACGGGCAATAAAATCGTGCATCATTGCCGGGCCGTTACCGTCAACCGCCATATAATAGGCCGCCATCACATCCTCAAAAAAAGCCATATCGCCGGTGGTTTCAACATGCACAACCTCATCATTGATCACCAGCGGCCACGGCAGCGGGCGGGTATGTTCCGGCAGATGCATCTGGAGACAATTATGATGCACCAGATCATCCGGGGTGTTCAGCGGCGGCGCATGTTTCAGATAGTCCGGTGAGGCCAGGATCCAGAACCGGGCATAATCTATTTTTGTGGCAACCCAGTCCGGCAGCCGGTCAATCCAGCTGGTGACCACCACATCACACTCGGTGGTTTCCTGGCTCAGAATACGGAAGCGCAGATGGAAATCGACCTCAATCTGCGGGTAACGGTGGCGGAATTTCGGCATCAGCGGAAACACTTTGCGGTAAGCATAGTCATTCGGCAGGCTGACGCGGATTTTCCCGGCCGGGATGGTGCGCATATCCAGCAACGTTTCTTCAGCCGTGTACATGGCCTGTAAAGCGGTTTTGCAGTAACTGAGATACTGCTCTCCGGCTTCTGTCAGGCGGATATGTCGTGTGGAACGGAGAAACAGCGTACTGCCGAGTTTTTGCTCCAGCCGTAAAATGGTTTTACTGACCGCCGCCGGTGAAATATTCATGGCTTTGGCAGCGCCGGTAAAACTTTTCTGTTCAGCGGCACAACAGAACAGTTCCAGGGTTCCCAGCATCAGGTCATCAAAATGGCGCGGCATTATTAACCTCAGGTTGGTAATGAAGTGACATCAGAGTAGTTTATTTCACGCAGCGAAGAAATATAATAATTTACATCAATTGCAAGTATTAAATCATAATCACAGGCTATTTATGAAACCACAACAGCGAACTGCCATCATCACTGATGCAGAAAGTTGTCTGGGGAAAGCATTAGTCAGAACACTGCTTGATGAAGATTATAACGTGATCGGTATATTCAGCAGTGATGAAAACAAGCAACATTTTTTACAGGAACTGGATAATAAAACCGCATTTTTGCCCGTGACCGGTGAAAGCCATTGTGTCGATTTTGCCGGACAACTGATACAACAGGGGATTATTCACTTCGGAAATATCGATATTATTATTCATAATTCCGGTGCTTTTCTCAGCAAAACTTATGAAAAAACGACGCCGGATGATTTCATGCATTTAATAAACAGCAATATTTATAGTTTATTTAATCTGAGTCAATTGGCGATTAAAAACATGTTGAAAAATCACGGTGGTAAAATTATCGTGGTAACCTCCTGTATTGCCCTGCAGCCGTCACAGAAAATACCGGCTGCACTGAGTGTCCTGGCAAAGGAAGGTGTGCACGGACTGGTCAGAGCGCTGGCGCTGGAGTACGCGAAGAAAAACATCTGTGTTAATGCTGTGGCACCGGGGTATATTGAATCCCCGCTGAATACAGAACTCAATCAGGATTTTATTAATTTAGTTTCACCGGCGGATAAAGTCGGAACCATTAATGATATTATAGAAAGTATTCGTTTTCTGCTGAAGTCTGATTATATTAACGGCACTGTTATGCCGGTTGACGGAGGCTATTCAGCAGGAAACTGGTAACCGTGTTATTTCTCAAGTCGTTTTCCGGATTATACACAGCAATATTCATTTGTACGCCATTACCGGATCCGGTAATCACTTTCTCGGTGATTACCGGTTTTTTATTTAAGGGAGAAAACCGGATATTTATACTGTTTTGACACCGGATATGAGTTGGATCCGGTTACGGAGAGGCAAACAGATTGAAAATCAGTGAGAGCTGCTCAAATGCCTGATGGATCACGCGCTCGGTAAAGCCCGGCAGGACAGAAATGATCAGACCCAGCATGCTGATGCCGACGGTCAGCGTCAGCGGAAAACCCACCACAAAAACAGAAAGCTGCGGTGTCATCCGGTTCAGAATCCCCAATGCAAGGTTAAGAATCAGGAACAGGGTGATAAACGGCAGCGCCAGCATTAATCCGTTGAGAAAGATATGGTTAGCAGACTGCACCAGCATGCGGAACCCTTCACGGTTAAGCGGGGTGACCTGTACCGGAATGAGATCAAATGAGCTTATCACAATATGGATAAGCCACAGGTGCCCGTCAAATGCGAGAAACAGCAGCAGGGTGATAAGGTTCAGAATACGTGCCAGAATCGGCATGTTCGGCCCGCCGCTCGGGTCAAAAAAGGTGGCGAAGGATAAGCCCATCTGAAGACCGATCACTTCCCCCGCATGACGGACGGCAGCAAACGCCATCTGCATGGTCAGCCCCATCGCCACACCAATCACCACCTGCTGTAAAATCACCCACAGACCGGGAGCGGAAAACAGCGGGATATTCACCACCGGCAACTGCGGGGACACAATCAGAACCGTGAAAAAGGCCAGCATCACCCGCACCTTACTGATTGATTGTTTTTCATTGAAAAACGGCGCGGTACCCAGCAAAGCCAGCACCCGGATAAACGGGTAAAATCCCTGGCTCAGCCACAGCGTCAGTGTTTCACTGGTAATACTTAACATAGGTCAGCCGATGATAAACGGCAGATTGGTTAACAGTGCGCGCATATAGTCAGTAAGCAGATTGAGCATCCACGGACCGGCAATCACAATCACACTGATAACAGACAGAATTTTCGGAATGAATGACAGGGTCATCTCATTCACCTGGGTTGCGGCCTGTAACAGACTTATCAGCAGACCGGCTGCCAGGGCGGCCAGCAGCAGCGGGGCGGCCAGCATCAGGGCGATTTTCATGGCTTCGGTGCCCATCGCCATTACGGATTCCGGTGTCATACTCTCTCCTGACTCATATTATTTCCCGGCTAAAAAAAGCTTTGTGATAACGAACCGAGCAGCAACTGCCAGCCATCCACCAGCACAAAAAGCATCAGCTTAAAGGGCAGGGAAACTGTGGCGGGCGGTACCATCATCATCCCGAGTGCCATCAGTACACTGGCAACCACGAGGTCAATAATCAGGAACGGAATAAACAGCGTGAAACCAATCTGGAAGGCAGTTTTCAGCTCACTGGTGATAAAGGCCGGGATCAGAATGCGCATCGGCACATCTTTGGCTTCCTGAATTTCACCTGTTTTGGCGATACGGGCAAACAGTGCGAGGTCGCTTTCCCGTGTCTGGCCGAGCATAAAGGTGCGCAGCGGTGCGGTACCGCGATCCAGTGCTGTTTCCAGACTGATTTTGTCTTCACTGAACGGACGGTAAGCTTCGTCATAGACTTTATCGAACACCGGTGACATCACGAAAAATGTCAGAAACAGGGCCAGTCCCAGCAGAACCTGGTTCGGCGGTGCGGACGGTGTGCCGAGAGCATTTCGCAATAAGCCCAGCACAATAATGATGCGGGTAAAACTGGTGGTCATCAGCAGCAGGGCAGGAATAAAGCCCAGCAGTGTCAGGAACAGCAGGGTCTGAACCGGCAGAGACCAGCTCTGGCCGCCGTCCGGCAGCACATGGCTGACGACCCCCGGCAGTGAAGCTTGTGCCTGCGGAACCAGCAGAAACAGAGCGAGTGCGGGAAGGGCGCGTTTGAGCAATGACATCATGAAAAATCTCAGCGTG
Organism: Morganella morganii; assembly: GCF_041099235.1. Lineage (GTDB taxonomy): Bacteria > Pseudomonadota > Gammaproteobacteria > Enterobacterales > Enterobacteriaceae > Morganella > Morganella morganii_E. Next base: position 187,158 of record NZ_JBFZSO010000003.1, read on the forward strand.
GTTCATCAGCCGGTACCGCATCTTTATTTGCGGCACGTTTGGTTTTCAGCAGCGCCTGAAAGGCGGAAGGAGCATCAGTTACCGCCGCCGGGTCAGCCGGGCAGCGGTGCAGCAGATTAACCGACTGCGCGGTCACACCCAGAATCAGCCATTCTCCCTGAATCTCCGCCACCACCAGCCGTTCTTTGTTTCCCAGAGAACAGGTGCTTCTGATACTCAGCAGCGGATTTTTGCCGGCCAGTTTTGCGGTAAAGCCGAATTTGCGGACAAACCAGGTCAGTCCCAGGATCAGCAGAATAATGCCGCTGAGGGCACCGGATACCTGAAGCAGGCTGTCCGTGCTGTTAATCGCCTGAGAACCGGCGGTGGGCGGCGGCAGGGCGACGGAAGAAAAAACGGCACTGTCTGCCGTTTTCTCTGCGGCCGGTAAAACGGGTTTTCCGGAAGCGGTCGGTGTCATATCAGCGGCTCAGGCGGCGCATACGTTCAGACGGGGTGATAATATCCGTGATGCGGATACCGTAATTGTCGGAGACCACCACTACTTCACCCTGGGCAATCAGATAGCCGTTGATCAGGATATCCAGCGGCTCACCGGCCAGCCCGTCCAGTGCCACCACAGAGCCCTGGGATAAACTCAGCAGCTTCTTGATGGTCATTTTTGTCCGGCCCAGTTCCACAGAGAGACGGACAGGGATATCCATAATCAGATTGATATCAGACAGCTGATTCAGCGGATTCTGGCTGTCGAGATTATCAAACGCCTGACTGGTCCCGGTTTCTGCTTTTTTTTGTTGTTCCATTGCCTCTGCCCACAGAGACTCGCCATCGTGTTCCGGGTTCATATCAGGAGTGTTGTTCGCCTCACTCATTGGTTTTTTCCTCGTCCAGAGTGTTTAATACAGGATTAATCAAATGTTCCACACGCAATGCATACTGGCCGTCCCGTGTGCCGTACTGACTGGTCAGTACCGGTACGCCGTCCACACTGACTATCAGGCGATCCGGTTTCTCCACCGGGATCACATCCCCTTTCTGCAGTTGCAGTAATTTTGAAATCCGCAGCGGGATTTCAGCAAAATTTGCGACCAGTTCCAGCTCGGAATGCTTCACCTGTGTCACCAGGCTGGATACCCAGGCTTCATTTTCCTGGTGACCGTGCTCCATCGGCGGGTTAATCAGCCGCTCGCGGATAGGTTCAATCATGGCAATCGGAATACAGATGCTCAGCTCACCCACGGTATTGCCGATTTCCACCAGGAAGGAGGTGGTGACCACGATATCGTTGGGGGAGGTGGTGATATTGGTGAATTTCACCTGCATTTCAGAACGCACATATTCCACATCCACTTCGGCAATCGGCTTCCAGGCATCGCGGTAGGCGTTCAGTGCCAGTTTCAGCATGCGGTGGATAATGCGCTGCTCGGTGTTGGTGAATTCCCGGCCTTCGGAACGGACCGGAAAACGGCCGTCACCGCCGAACAGGTTATCGACAGCGATATAGACCAGTGCCGGTTCAAAGGTGAACAGTGCGGTTCCGCGCAGCGGCGGCATATGCACAAGGTTCAGGTTGGTCGGCACCGGCAGGTTACGGGCAAATTCATGATAAGGTTCAATTTTGATACCACCGACAGTGATATCCGGGCTGCGGCGCAGCATATTGAACAATCCCATCCGGAACTGACGGGCAAAACGCTCGTTAATAATTTCCAGGGACTGCATACGCTCGCGGATAACGCGGCGCTGGGTATTCGGATCATAAGGACGGACTTTGTCCTTACTTTTATTGAGTGCTGTGTCGGCAGGCTGCGGCTCTGACGGCGAGTCACCATTGAGCAGCGCGTCTATCTCTGCCTGAGATAAAATATTATCGCTCATCAGTTTTACCGGAGAATAAAGGTGGTGAATAACACATCCGAAATTTCCTGATCCGGCTGTCCCTGTACCACGGTCGGGGCTAAGGTGGTTTTAACTGCCTTCATCAGCTGAAGTTTGCCGTCATGGGTTCCGAGTGTCTGCGGGGACTGCTGTGAGAGCAGCAGTAACAGGCGGCTGCGGACTTCCGGCAGATACTCATGGAGCTGTTTGCGGGAACGCTCGTTGGCCAGACGCAGTGTCATATCAATATACAGCACACGATCACGGCCGTTATTCATACCGGGAAGATTCACGGTAAACGGTTCAATGCCCATAAAGATAGGCTCAGGCATATTGGCCCGTTTCTCGTCTGCGGTACCGGCGGTGGTACTCTCCTGGTGAGAAGACCACCAGCTGTAACCCCCGAAACCTGCTCCTGCGAGGGCAATCAGGGCGAAAATAACCAGTAACCCGGTATTGGAACCTTTTGAGGCATTGCGTGAAGACGACATGTTAACTGAATTCCTATTTCTTGATAGCAAAACCCGGCAGGGGTTTCATACTCTGTAAGCCCATCCATTATGGCGTGGTTCTGAAGGACTAAAGGGGGGAAAAACGAAACAAAAAGGCGGTAACTCGGGGCTTTAGTCCCTCGTACCGCCGTTATGTACAGGAATCAGGCGAAGGTATCGATCCCGCCGCGGGCGCGGGCCTCATGAAGTGCCGCCGGGCGGACAAGGGTATCTGTGCTGATATTCACGCTGCTGATACTTCCGGCGGAAGCAATACCATCAGCGCTGCCGCCGTTGTGACGTTCATCACCGGAACCCTGCTGATTACCGTGATACTCCTGACCGACGGAGCTTTGCGCCAGGTGGATCCCGCTCTCCTGAAGGGCGTTGCGCAGTACCGGCATCATGGATTCCATCGCCGCGCGGACGTGGCTGTGCGGGGAGACAAAGTGCATCACCGCCTGATTATCCTCAATTTTAAGATGGATATTCAGTGAGCCCAGCTCTTCCGGATGCAGACGCAACTGTGCCTGCTGCAATCCCTGACGGGAGAAATAGATCATATTCTGGCTGACCTGCTGCTGCCACAGTTCGCTGCCGAGTTGTGCGGTTAACTGCATGGACGGTTGTGCCACCGGCGCATTGGTCTGGGCAGCGGTACTCTGTGCCGCCGCCGGCATCAGTACCGGGCTCTGGACGGCAGTATGGCTGCCCGGCGCGGTGACAGTCTGAAAGGCGCTGCTGTCTGTTTTGATACTGAATGCGCTTTTGCTGTTATCCGCACCGGCGGTATCGGTGGCGGATGCCAGCGATAACGGCACAGACGTATCAGCAGATTTCTTATTCAGCGGCAGGAAATCATCCGGCAGCGCTTTTTGATCCGGTTTTTGGGCATCGGTCAGTGAGAAACGCGGCTGATCCACGCGCGGTTTGGATTTGTCATCCGCAAACAGGGTGCGGGCATCGTTATTTTCATCCGTGATCAGCGGTTTATCACCGGTTTTGGCCAGTGCGTCTTCCGGCAACTCTGCGGTTTTGGCGATGTTTTTCCCGCTGTCACCGATTTGCAGCTTTGTATCCGCCGCCGGTTTTTCCGCTGTGCGGCTGCCCCGTCCGCTCAGACGTTCTTTCAGTGCCGCGAGCAGGGCATTGTCCGTTTCACCTTCTGTTTGTGGTAATGCAGGGGCATCATCCCCGGAGGTCAGCAATTTTGCATCCAGCTCAGGAGAGGCAGCATCCCCGGCAAGGCGGCGGGAGAAATTCAGTTGTGCCATGGTATCGGCACCGGTCTGTTTTTCCTGCGCGGAAGCCGCTTTGCCTTCCGCAGCCTGTTTATGCGCGGCAGTGTCATTACGGGTCTGTTTTACCGCATGTACGGCCTGTGCCGGTTTTTCCGGGCGCGGCTGCTGCGCATCCATCACGGCCTGAAACGGCAGGGCGGTTGCCTGTGCATCTTCCGCACGCGGTGATTCCTGTTTATTCAATGCGTTGTCAGCAGAACTGACCACTTTGGTACCGGCATTGACATCCATTAGCGGGTTCTCCATAAAGTCGCGCGCTGGGCAAATTCATCCATCTGTTTTTGCTCCAGCCGGTTTTGTCGTTGATTTTTTGCATGATCCGCACGGCGGATCAGAGTATCGAAGGCATTGACGCGCTGTTGTTTTTCCTGCCAGTGACGATTGGCATCACTGACGCGCTGCTCCCACAGGTTCAGCTGACCCTGCTGCTGTTCAATGGTCAGTTCGAGGGTGACCAGAAACTGCTGATAGTTCTGCCATTTATCGGCAGCCATCCCGGTATGCAGTGTCTGATTCAGCTTCTGCCGGTAATCGGCCTGATAATTCTCCAGCATGGTCAGCTGCTGACTCATCTGTGTGTGGGTCTGACGAACCTGAGCCAGCACTTTAGCCGCCTCTTCGGCGGCCTCTTCAGCTAAATTTAACAACGTGGTGAGTGCATGCGTATTTGACATTGACGACCTCGTTATGCGTCCGGTATCACCTGACTGAGCTGCTCACAGGCGGCCGGGTAGTCACAGCGCTCATCGATATCCTGTTGCAGAAACTTCGCCATATACGGGAACAGCTGAATGGCCTCATCCAGCATCGGGTCACTGCCCGCCGCGTAAGCACCGACATTAATCAGATCGCGGTTGCGCTGGTAAGCCGAGGTCAGCTGTTTGAAACGCTGAATTTTCCGGTAATGGCTTTTCTCAATCAGCTCAGTCATGGCCCGGCTGATGGAGGCTTCGATATCGATAGCAGGGTAGTGTCCGGATTCCGCCAGGGAACGCGAAAGCACGATATGGCCGTCAAGAATGGCCCGCGCGGAGTCAGCGATCGGATCCTGCTGGTCATCCCCCTCGGTCAGTACAGTGTAAAATGCGGTAACAGAGCCGCCGTTTTTGCCGTTACCTGCCCGTTCGACCAGTGCCGGTAATTTTGCGAACACCGACGGAGGATAGCCTTTTGTCGCCGGGGGTTCTCCGATGGCGAGCGCAATTTCACGCTGTGCCATACTGTAACGGGTCAGTGAATCCATAATTAACAGCACATTGCGACCCAGGTCACGGTAATATTCCGCGATCCGCGTGGCATAAGAAGCCCCCTGCATCCGCAGCAGCGGGGAAACGTCCGCCGGTGCCGCGACGACCACGGCGCGTTTTAAACCTTCGGCACCGAGGATATTTTCAATAAAATCTTTTACTTCACGGCCTCGCTCACCAATCAGTCCGACCACAATAATGTCCGCCTGTGTGAAACGCGCCATCATGCCGAGCAGCACACTTTTCCCGACACCGGAACCGGCAAACAGGCCCATACGCTGACCACGCCCGACGGTCAGCAGGGCATTGATAGCGCGGACACCGACATCCAGCACACTGTTAATCGGTGATCGTTCCAGCGGGTTGATCGGCGGTGTAATCAGCGGGGCGCGGATTTTGGCTTCCAGCGGCCCTTTGCCGTCCAGCGGGTTACCGGAGGCATCAAGGATACGGCCGAGCAGCTCATCACCCAGCGGCAGCTGGCGGCTGGTCTGCCCGCCGCTTCCGGTGGACTGCGCATAGACACGCGCACCCGGGGCGATCCCCTCCAGTTCCGCCAGCGGCATCAGCAGCATACGCGGTCCGTTGAAACCGACCACCTCGCAGATGACTTCTTCGGTATTCCCGTTGATCACCCGTTCGATAAAGCAGGTGGCACCGAGCGGCATTTTGATGCCCTCGGCTTCCATCACCAGCCCGGTAATTTTGGTCAGACGTCCGTAATGGCGGGTCATCGCCACTCCGGATATCCGTGATTCAAAGCCTTCCAGCGCGCCTATCCAGCGGCCAATCCGCGCGGTCATGATAGGGTCTCCGGCGCGTACAACCGGCACAGCTCCTGCCAGCGGGTGGCGACACTCATATCGATTTCGCCGTCATCCGCCACCACACGGCATCCGCCCGCATGCAGCTGCGGATCCGGCACCAGACGCCAGCCGTTCAGACTGAGCTGGGTACCGATATGCTGCTCCAGCATCTCAATATGTGCAGGGTTGACCCGCAGCTCCGGCTGACCGGCAAACAGCGGTTTCTGCTGAAGCAGACGGCTGATCTCTTCAAGCAGTGCGGTACCGTCACAGACCGCAGGCTGACCGAGCACCTGACGTGCAGCGGTCAGGGCAATCTGCAGCAGTTTGGTGGTTACCACGCTGTCAAAACTGTCGAGAGAATAACTGAACTCGGATAACAGTTTCTGCCATGCTTCTGTGACCGGCTGCTGTTCTGCCAGTACCTGCTGACGGCCCTGTTCAGCGCCTTCCTGCAGCCCCTGAGCAAATCCGGCATCATAACCGGCTTTCTGTCCCTGCTCATGGCCGGACTGAAAACCGCTGCGCTGCGCTTCTTCTTTCAGGTTATCCAGCAGATTGATCTGCTCGAGTACCTCTTTCGGCTCCAGGCAGGGTACTTTCGGCTTTTCCGGCTCCGGCTCATCGGACAGGGCAGGGAGCACAGAGGAATTCAGATCCCACTGATTCAGCTCCCGCGGCTGCCAGCGCTTCCATGGCAGACCGGTATTTTCCTTATCAGACATAGACATCGTCACCACCACCAATCACAATTTCGCCGGTTTCCATCAGACGGCGGACAATCAGCAGAATCGATTTCTGTTCATTCTCAACCTGCGACATACGTACCGGTGAACGGGATTCCAGATCATCACGGACAATCTCAGCCGCACGGGTGGACATATTGCGCAGGAAGTGTTCGCGCAGCTCTTCGTTGCAGCCTTTCAGTGCAATAACCAGCGAGTCGTTGGAGACATCCTGGAGGATGCGCTGGATACTGCGGTTGTCCACTTCGATAAGGTTCTCGAACAGGAACATTTCGTCGATAATCCGCTGTGCCAGTTCGCCGTCGTAATCGCGCATTGCACCGATAACACCTTCTTCCTGCTGACTTTTCATCAGGTTGATGATCTCGGCTGCGGTTCTCACGCCACCCATTTTGCTGCGCTTGAGGTTCTGGCCGTCCAGCAGATTGTTGAGGACTTCGGTCAGTTCCGCCAGTGCTGCCGGCTGCACACCACCAAAGGTGGCGATACGCAGCATGATGTCGTTGCGCTGGCGTTCGTCGAACAGCTCCAGTACATCGGCGGCCAGGTTGCGTTTTAAATGCACCAGGATGGTGGCGATAATCTGCGGATGTTCGTCGCGGATAATATCGGCCACCGTCTGCGGCTCCATATAGTTGAGGCTTTCGATCCCGGACGCACTTTCGTGTTTCTCGAAGATATCTTCCAGCAGACTGGCAGCGCGGTCTTCACCCAGCGCCTTGACCAGTACGGAACGCAGATAGTCATTGGTATTGATGTTCAGCGCCGCGTACTGAATCGCCGCTTCCTCAAACTCCGTCAGGACTTCCGCCAGTTCAGCGTTGGAAACCTGACGCATGTTGGACACCGCCATACTCAGCTGCTGAACTTCTTTATTGTTCAGGTGTTTAAAGACCTCGGCGGCCTGGTCCTCACCGAGCGTCATCAGCATGACGGCGCTCTTTTCTGTTCCGCTTAAATTCATTGTGCTTTTCCTAACCACTGACTGATAACCATTGCCACAACCTGCGGATCTTTATCCGCCATCTCACGGATACGCTGGCTCTGAATTTCGGCGCTGACACGCTGACGGGTCAGGCGGCGGCGGGTTTTCTCGTCCATATCGTCACTGATAACATCATCAGCCACGAGCGGGGTTTTCATCTGAGTCGCCTTAAACATACGGGCTTCTGCTTCCGCCTGCTGTGCTTTACGGTAGCGCTGCCACTGCGGTCTGATACCTTTGCGCCACAACAGCCAGCCCACCAGTAACAACAGCAGGATCTTGCCGTACTCCAGTGCCTGCGCAATGATGACCGGGCTTGTGAAGAGCGACGGCTCTTCGGTCAGCTGACCTTCATCGGTAAAGCGGGAGTTGGTGATGCTCAGGCTGTCGCCGCGGCTGACGGAATACCCCATCGCTTCGCGGGTCAGCGATTCAATCTCTTTAATCATCTCCGGCGGCAGCGGCTGCATTTCCTCGGTGCCGTCTTCTTTCTTCTGCGGGAGCCAGTTGATGATCACCGCGACAGAGAGACGGTCAACCACGCCAATCTGGCGCTGGGTATGGCTGATTTTGCGATCCACTTCGTAGTTTGTGGTCTCATCACTCTGCGAATTAATGTTGCTGTTACTTTTATTATCGGCAGGAGATGCATTTTTGTTATCTTTTGTATCCGCTTTTGCTGTTTCAACAGGGGCGGAAGGGGCACTGACCGGCTGATTGGATAATGCACCCGGTACGCCGCCCGGGCCGCCGTTGCTGTTCTGCTGACTCCGGCTGCTCTGACGCGAGCGGACAGCGGCGGAATCCGGCTGCTGGTTTGGTTTGTATTCTTCGGCAGTCTGTTCGACTTTGGAATAATCGACCTGAGCGGTTACCTGCGCCTGTACGTTGGCACGGCCGACCAGCGGGGCAAGCAGATCTTCAATACGCTGTTTAAGGCGGGCTTCAGTTTCCTGAGTCAGGCGCATCTGGGATGTGCTGACAGACTGCTGGCTGTTATCATTGTTTGTCAGCAGACGTCCGGTCTGGTCAACAATAATGACATTGGAGGAGGTTAATCCTGATACACTGCCGGAGACCATATGTACAATCGCACTGATCTGACCTTCATCCAGTGCGCGGCCCGGCAGCAATCCGACGGTGACGGAGGCTGTCGGTGATTTCTGTTCACGGACAAACAGGGTCGGCTTCGGGATCGCCAGATGCACCCGCGCGGTCTGAACCGGGCTGAGTGATTCAATCGTGCGTGACAATTCCCCTTCGAGGGCGCGCTGATAGTTCACCTGCTCACTGAACTGACTGATACCGAACTGCTCTTTATCCAGCAGTTCAAAACCGGTGTTACCGCCTTTCGGCAGACCGGCCTGCGCCAGCTTCAGACGCAGCTCATGCACTTTATCAGCAGGTACCAGAATGGCACTGCCGTTATCCGCGAGCTGGTAAGGCATATTCATCTGTGTCAGCTGACTGACAATATCGCCGCCGTCTTTGGCACTCAGGTTACTGAGCAGAACGCGGTAATCCGGGCTGCGCATCCAGAGGAACAGCGCAACAATAACGGCGATTGCAGCCGCGCCGGCGACCATCAGCGGAACCTTCGGATCAGCCTTAATACGGTCAATAATCAGGGCGAATCCCTTTTTGGTATCTCCGGTGTCTTGTGGTGCGGCACTCATAAACATTCCCTGCCTTGCAGATTTGACGGGTGAAAATAGTTTTGGCGAAACAACGTAATTTCCCTCTTTGTAACGTCACTTTTTTACGCTGCTATTATTCCCTGCAAATAACAAATCTAATGACAGAATCAGCCCGTGATTTTGGTGTTATTTACGGGCTTCAAGTTAAAAAGGGTATGTTAGGGTATGCAGGCAATAGGATGTGGCCGGTGTCTTTTTCAGCAGAAAATGGCTTCCTCAGTACACATTTATCCCTGTAAACGGAAGAAAAAACATGACAATTCAGGCAATTGAGGGAGTCGTCTCCCAGCTGAATGTAACAGCAGCACAGGCAGCAAGCCAGACTAAACCGGTCGCTGAAGCGCCGGGATTTGGTGATCACCTGATCTCGGCAGTGAATGAGATCAATACCACCCGTGTTAATTCAGCAAAAAAGGTGGAAGATTTTACACTCGGCAAAGCCGATATTTCCCTTAATGATGTCATGGTGGACATGCAGAAAGCGAGCCTGAGCCTGCAAATGGGCATTCAGGTGCGTAATAAACTGGTGGCTGCTTACCAGGAAATCATGTCAATGCCGGTGTAGCGGTGTGAATGTATTTTTATGAGCCTCACACCGGTGAGGCTTTTCTATACCCGGCGTATTGATATTGTTCCGGTGCCGGATCGGTTTCGGAAGTTTGGAAAATATTGCAGACATTAACCGCCAAATTAAAGCAGACCAACATCTTTTTTGTTACCTGTTTTTTTCTTTCACTTTGTCCGAAACGGCTCTCACAATAATAGCCAGGATGCTTATTAAGAGTGAAATAATGAAAATAGCGAAGAAAAGAAAAACATGACTTCCCGGTACCCCGGCAACTCCGGTTATAACTGTCGGATTGATATTGAAGGTGACAAGCATCAGTACCAGACTGACCATCGAAATAATAAAAGAAACTTTGGCTATATTCATAATAAATTCCATTTACATTAAGTTATTAAATTCCGCTATGACATAACTCAGGCTTCAGTTCTCCGGGATTTCCGGATAGTTCATGTTCCAAAGGTCGTTATGTGCGGTATCGTTTTTATTATTTCTCCTTTACTGTTTTGTTCAGGAATAGTGTCATTATTTATCTATAACATCAACTGTTTATAGCGGTAATCCGGTCACTGTACAGCCGGGGGAGTATCTCATCACAAAAATCACGCTTATCCCTGTAATTTTACTGGGTATATGTTTAAATAGATAAATCATAAACACATTTTGGTAAAAAAATGAAAAAAATTCTTCCCGTTCTGATTGCTGTTTCATTGCTGGCAGGGTGTAAAGTAGATGTTGAAACCACGGTAAATACGGATGACCTGGTTTCTCATGAACACAAACTGGTCGCCGGTAATATCAATGTGGAAGTACCGGCCTGCAATGATTTCGAAGATTCACGGAAAGAATCAAAAAGTCTGATCAGAATTAAAGAACAGATGCCGGCTGTCTTCTCCGGTGCGGAATACAAGGAATGTTATAAAGAGAAATTTAATTCCTATGCCAGTTTTACCGTTCCTGTCGGGGTCGGGTTTATCGCTGATGATATGAAGGCGGTAAATGCCGAGATTTATATCTTATCAAATGATGAACTCTATGCCGGAGTGATGATCACCCCTGAAGCGATTAAACGCCTGAAATCGGCCAAAAAATCTTCTCCCGGTGATCTGAAACTGCAAATGACGCTGGTGCTGGAAAAAGGTAAATTACCGATCCCGGATATTGCGGCGATGAGTGTGTTCATGACCGGTACGGAAGCGAAAAATAAACCATTGATTGCGAGCCGTGTGGGTATCGCCGGGAAAGAAGTCCGCTTTAAGTTATCTGACGTTTCTAATGCGTTAATTGAGAGCGGCAATATCGCACCGGTATTATACAAAGCAGAGATGCTGGAAAAATTAGTGGCTAATCTGAAGAAAGATTAACCGCGGCAGTCAGCCGTTATCCGCCGCCGTGTATTTACCGGCGGTTTTTTTATTCATATTTAAGAATTACGGCAGTTGTATTACAGTCTGTCAGAGTCAGCCTGATAACAGAAGCCTGTATGGATGCGGGCTTATTGTTTTATCAGTTCTGTATCGTAGCGTTCTTTACCGATAATGTGGGAATGTGTCATGGTGGTGTCTGATGTCAGGCGGAGAATACTATCAGACCGGGATTTATGATACGGATGTTCATATAATGATTCTTTATCCGAATATGCATAGGATTTAAAATGCAGTTCGTCACCCACCCAGTGAACCTGATTATACAGATGATTCCAGTTCTGATTACTGTCAAGTTTCAGCATAAAATTACCGTCACGGTTTTTTGTCACTTCAATCTGAACGACATTATCGTACATCCACTTTCCTTCAAAGCGGCTGAGTTCCGGATGTGGCGGAATAACCGGATCCGGAATAAAATCCGCAGCCTGATAGGCTGTTTTCGGCGGCGGATTAACTTCACCGGTATAAAGGCCGCAAAGCGGGGCGATGTCAGAGACTTTTGCATACAGCAGTGATACGCTGAAATCGTCATTAATTTTCTGTTCCAGCGCCATTGTTCTTTTCGTTATTTTGACTATTTTCAGGCTGGTTTGATAAGTGCCGGATGTCAGTATGATAGTCTTGTTTTCTTTATCGACGGTGTAGGTGTATGTTTCAACCGGTTCTTTCTCATCCGGTTTTGCACAATTAAACGAATACAACGAAGATGTTCCGTCAGTATTATACTGTACAACATTGGCGATCCCGTTTTTAAGCGGTACCATTGCCCAGGTCCCTTCAAAATCCTGATTTTCATTTGAATAAGCATTCAGTGAAAATATAATAAGTAAAGCGGATAATAATCTTTTCATCATTACATCCTGTAATAAAAATCAGCCCGGCTGGTTGTTGTCTGAAATGTTTTTCTTTCGCAACCAGAGTATAAAGTGTAATAACCCCATTGCGCCATGACCAATAATATACGCTTCAATCAGTCCCGTCAGTGTTTTGTGCAGATTACGTATTTCACCGGCATAAACTGAGCCCGCCGCCCATAATATAAACCAGGCGGTACCGGATAGCACGACCAGCACCATAGCCCCGAGACCCAGCCCCTGAACGCTGGTTGCCAGACCTCCGGGAGAGGATTCCGGTAATTTCCCGTGCAACAGGGCGCGGCAGTCTGCCGCTATCTGTGAAAAACAGCCGAAAGCCCACGGATAATAGTGCTTTATTCCCCGCTGATGAAAGCAGAGAGCAATAAGCAGGGTACCGGAAACCCAGAATGAAAGGCCGGTAATAATATGCAGCCAGGTAAAAAATAAGCGATAGCCATCAGCAGGAATAACGCCGGTGACCGAAACAGACATCCAATTGCTGATCACAATCTGAAGAATAACGGAGATAATGATAATGAAATGCAATATCAATACTGCCGGTGACTGATAAATACGCATAAACTGCCGCAGAGATGAGAATATTATCATTGGTATAACTCCGCCCGTAATAAAGATTAAATAATGTCTGCGTAATTATACTGATAATAGCACCATTCCGCAGAATAGCGATTTAAATATCATCAGGTAACAGCGGGGAAATTAACCGGAACAACAGGATTACAGAGATATCCTATATTGGTTCCTGATGGCGGGTGCATAATTACAGCGCAACAATATTAACGGTTGTATTACTCGTTTTCAGGAGCATTCTATGCGTAAAATTCTGTCTGTGTCTGTTGTCGCGTTAGTTTCTGCATTACTGGCAAGCCCTGCATTTGCTGCCAAAACGGATACCTATAACTGTGACGGGCAAAAAATTAAAGTTGCTTTCCCGGATGCCAAAACAGCAGTGATGGTATACAGCGATGAAATTATTGTTCTGAAAGAAGCGGTTGCTGCCAGCGGTGCCCGTTATGTCGGCGAAAATTTCCAGCTTTGGTCAAACGGAAAAAATGAGCTGAACCTGGCCAGCATTTCTGAGGATGATGCGGTGAAAGGCAAGGTTGCGGAAGATAAAGGCCGTACCTGTAAATTAGTGAAATAATAAAAACCGTTTTTTATACCGGATAAATAAAGAGAGCGGGTTGTCCCGCTCCTTTTGATCTGTTTATTTATGATTCTTACGGTAGTAAGTCCATTCTTCAACCCGTTCACCACCGGGTAAATTGCAGTAACCGGTCCAGCCCGATGGCGCTTTCACGATTTCTGTTTTACCGCCGGATTGTTCACAATACACGGATGCCGGGTTTGCCATGCCAATTTTTGTGTCTTTCGCCGGTACAGGATCTTTATTCAGCACGGAGATTAACTGATAACGGATATTGGGTGCGTCGGCAGGCGGATTCGGAACATGGGTGGTTTTGACAGATACCCGGTACTGGTACCCCGGTTCGTAAGTAAAACCGTCAATATTCTGATAGAAGAATTCCCAGTTTGCTTCCGGAGATTCTTTTATTTTCATGCACTTCATCGGTGCGACACCTGTGCAGTCGGCGAGTTCAGAGTCAATATATAATGTTTTGGTGTTTTCTGCTGCCTGGTCTGTCCGTGCACTCTGACTGCATCCTGCCATTAATAAGAAGAGCGGAGCAATAACATAGGCTGATTTCATCAGTTGTCCTTAATGTGTATATTAAAATAGTGTGTTTTCACTCTGTTTATGACAGCATAAAAATGGAATTAGTTCCGCATTGGTGGTTTTTTATCTGCAAAAAGAGTATAAATGAAGAGATATAAAATATCAGTGACAAGCGTGATAATACTGGCCGGTTTTTATTTCCGGGTATGGCTGTATACAACAACCGGTATGATACTGGCAGAATGGATAAATAATAATCTGCGGGAGCCGCCGGTTTCCGCTGATTTTTGGGATTCGTTATATCTGGTCAGTAAATTCCTGCTGGTTATTCTGCTGCTGATATTATCAGGGGATCTGATCCGTGTTTACCGCAATATCCGGCGTAACCCGGTAATAACTGCATCACAGACCCGTTTTTATCTGACGGTTACCGCACTGGCAGGTGGTGTGGCTATTTTTCTGCTGACCGTCAGTTATTGGTATCCGTTCTCCGTATAGTCACAGAATATTGCAGGGGATAACCTGTAACCGGACTTCAGATCCGGCATCTTTGTACAAATTCAGTTGGTTTCAATCCGGTAATTGTGAAGTAAAGAGAGAGGATCTACACTATCCGCTGTACGTATTTCTCCTGACGATGGTATTTACAGGTGAGGTTATATGACAGCAATTGATATTTTCTGGGTCGGTATCGGCGGCGGCAGCGGTTCATTACTGCGCTGGTGGGTCGGTAAACTGACAGGCGAACGTTATCACGGCCATTTTCCGCTGGGTACCTTTATTATTAATATCTCGGGTGCCTTTATTATCGGTTTTTTAAGCACGTTATTCGTGATTGACTGGCATGATCGCTTCGGTTCATTCCTGCATGCGGCTGTTCTGACCGGTATTCTCGGCGGTTACACCACATTCAGCAGTATGCAGCTGGATGCAGCCAAACTGGTGAATTCCAAACAGCGGATGCTGGCTTTCGGGTATTTGCTTATCTCTGTTGTGGCGGGTCTGGCGGCTGCCGCACTGGGTGTCTGGCTGGCGGCATAAGGATAACAATATGAATATGGTGATTCTTATTTTTATTGGCGGAGCCTTCGGTGCAATCTGCCGTGAATTACTGATGCTTGGTGTGCCATCGCTGCATGACGGATTTCCGCTTGATATTCTGGCGGCCAATATTATTGCCTCATTCCTGCTGGGAATAACGGCAGCATTGTTACAGCGCAACCGGATTAATCAGTATGTCAATGCGCTGGTGGCAACCGGTATTATGGGCGGGTTATCCACGTTCAGCAGTTTTGTGTACGGAACCTTTGAAATTATGTCATCCCCGGCGCTATTGGGTACCGGAATAACGTATTTACTGGTCAGTATGATTGGCGGATTTGCAGCTGTTATGGCAGGGTTATATCTGGGAAATTGTGTGAAACCCGGTGAAAAAAATACCGCTGAATAGCAAAACGTTCCGGCCGGGCAGAGAACGACTGTCCGGCCGGAACAGATCAGGCTATTTTTTCATTATTTTAAGACACTGCACTGATCAAAAAAATTTATTCTGCTGGTTTAATATTAATGGAATAATCCGGGTCACTGAATTGCCCGTAACTTTTATTAATCACCCGTTGTTGGTCAAGCTGTTTTATTTCTTTACTCAGAAAGTTGAGGTGATCCTGTAAACAAATTTTTGTTACCCGCTCATTCTCAATGATTGCCTGCAGTATTTCCACCAGTTCGCCGGTAACCGGCTGTTCTTTTTCCAGTTCATGAGATAACTGTGTCAGGTGTTCAACCGCGCAAACATAATCAGTTTCACGGGCAATCAAATCATCCCATTCACTGTTTCTGGCCAGGGTAACGAGTTCTTCACTCAGTGTCAGTACATGTTGATATATATCGTGTAAATTGATGGTTGTTTGAATACTCACCTGATTATCTTTCATCCACATTTGCCCCGATTTGTTGCCATGTTGCCGCGAGATCGGAGAGCAGTTGATAGACCTCTTTTACGTAGGCCACGTTATTTTCGATATTTGCGTTGAGTAACCGCATAATCATATAGTCATACAGAGAGGCCAGATTATGTGCCAGCTCACCGCCGGCATCATAATCCAGAGCCTGTTTCAGACCATTATCAATAATATTAATAGCCTTTGATAATTCATTACCTTTGGCGGCAATATCATTTTGCTCCATGAAGATTTCGCTGCGGCGAAGGGCGCTGAGCGCCCCGTTAAACAAAATCCGGATCAACTGATAAGGCGAGGCATTGGTAATTTCACTTTCAAGATTAACTTGCTGATAAGCCTGATTTGCCTTGCGCTGATACATTATTTTTAACCTAACATTCTGCCGAGTGCTTGTGTGGTGCCACTCAGGGAGTTCATCATTTTGTCCAGATTCTGGAACTGACGGCGATACAGATCCATGGTGTTTTCGATCTGTTTATTGGTTTGTTCGATACGTTTATCGATACCTTTTTTCTTTTTCTCCAGACCATCGGTGGCGTTATGAATCGTACCTTCACGGCTGTCTAATATCTTTTTCAGATAATTAAAGTTTTCAGTAGCAAAACCGGTCTCTTTTCCGTCACCGGCAAAGAATTCTTTTACACTGGAACCATTTTCTTTTAATGCTTTATCGAGGACTTTGTCATCAATTTCCAGGGTACCGTCTAACTTTTGTTTGATACCGAGTTTGCTCATGGTGTTGAGTGTACCGTCACCATTCGGTGTTCTGATTTGCCCGCGGATGGTGTTCTGGATACCGCGTACCGTGGAATCACCAATCAGCGGACCATTACTTTTATCTGCCACCTCACCTTTTTCTGTCTTGGTATATTTGGTCAGATCTTTACAGAGTTTCTGATACTCGTTATAAGCATCCACCCACTCTTTGATTTTCTTTTTGGCCGGTTCAATATCAGAAGAAACAACCAGCGGTTCAGTAACTGGTTTTCCGGCGCTGTCTTTTTCAGTGGTTTTTTTCAGTGTCAGTGTCAGACCAAAAAAAGCATCTTTGACTTCGTTAGTCTGTGATTCCTGCTCGATACCATTTACAGTGAACAGGGCATTTTCCGGTGCGGTCGTCTGCTTCATTCCGCCATTACCGGTAAATTTAACGGTACCGTCGGTTTGTTTTTCTGATTTTCCGCCGATGGCTTTATCCAGATCATCATCGCCGGTAACAGAAATACTGATAGCGGAATCGGTTCCCTGGGTTTTACTGATTAACACCAGGTGGTATTCGCCCTGTTTATCTTTTACCACACTGGCAGAGACGCCTTTATCCGCTTTATTTATGGCATCAGCGACTTCAATCGGCGATGTTTTATCGCTGCTCAGCTTTATATCAAAATTCTTTTTCGCATCACTGCCGTCACCGATTTTAATGGAAACAGTTCGTTCAGCGTTACTGTTACCCATTGATGTCTTGCCGTCAGCAACACCTTTTCCGGATAAGGTCTGGTTTTTAGCCAGCCGTTCGATGCTGACATCATACTGGCCCGGCTGTGCTTTACCTGTGGTGGACACACCAAAGTATTTATTTTCTTCACTGACTTTGGTTGTACTGATATCACCGTATTTTTTCAGTGCTTCAGCGGCGGATTTTAATTTTTCCAGTGAGGCCTGTAATTTTCCAAAAGCACTAATCTGTGCTTCACATGCTGTTTTTTGGGCAGTTAACGGCTCCAGACGGCGCATTTCTGCTTTTTCCAGCATGTCCAGCTGCTGATTAAGATCCATTCCGGCGCCGACGCCTAACGATGCTATGCCTGCCATGTACTTCTCCTGAATTTAATTGGTTTTACATAGTTATCGGTTGGCAGCGGAAGAATTTTAGCGTTAACAGCAAAAAATGATGGGCGGAGTTGCGCAGGGAAAGCAGGGTTATTGTCACCATTAAGATAAGGAAACAAAAAAGGGCATCGGGAGCTGCAATGTGGTTACAAAACTCACAAAATGCGTTATCCGGATAAATATGCCTGATATTGATAATATGGCGGCGTTTTGTCTGTAAATAAAGTGAATTATCTCCCGTTAACAGTATTACCCCGCTGCGGCGGCAGAAAATAATTCACATTATTTCATACAAAAAAAGGAAATATCATTATGGCACAAGTTATTAATACCAATGTTCTGTCACTGGTTACCCAGAATAATTTAAACCGCTCACAGGGCGCGTTAGGTACTGCGATTGAGCGTCTTTCTTCCGGCTCCCGCATTAACAGTGCGAAAGATGATGCCGCGGGTCAGGCGATTGCCAACCGTTTCACCGCCAACGTAAAAGGTCTGACTCAGGCTTCCCGTAATGCCAGCGACGGTATTTCCCTGGCGCAGGTAACAGAAGGCGCAGTGAATGAAATCAATGACAATATCCAGCGTATTCGTGAACTGACCGTACAGGCACAAAACGGCACCAATTCTGAAAGCGATATCAACTCTATTAAAGAAGAAGTTGATCAGCGCATGAAAGAGATTGACCGTATTTCAGAGCAGACGCAGTTTAACGGTATTAAAGTGCTGTCCTCCGATAACAAAATGACATTCCAGGTCGGTACCAACGACGGTGAAACCATTGATATCGACCTGAAGAAGGTGGACCGTGCAGCACTGGGCCTGGATAAACTGGATATCGCAGCCTCCCGGTTCGGACCAACACTGTCAGCAGGTGATTTTGTTGCAGATCTGAAAGGTACAGGTACTGAAGCCGATGCACAAAAGGTTGCAGAAGACGCACTGAAAGGCATTAAACTTGGCGGTAAAGACGTCGAAGGGGCAAAAGTATCCTACCAGGTTAAAGCTGATGGTTCTGTTGATAAATCAAAAGTATATATCCGGGGTAAGGTTGACGGTAAAGACGTTACATTAAAAGCAGATATTACCGCGACTGCTGCAACAGGTGCGGCAGGTGCAACCCCTGCAGAACTGAAGATTGAAAATGTAGCTGCATTAGATGCTGCTGATCAAAAAGTGCTTGATGCCAGAAGTCCGCTGGGCACACTGGATAAAGCACTGTCAAAAATTGACAGCCAGCGCAGCCAGTTAGGTGCATTCCAGAACCGTATGCAGTCCACTATCAATAATCTGAACAACTCGGTCAATAACCTGAGCTCTGCACGCAGCCGTATTCAGGATGCAGATTTTGCGGTTGAAGTCTCTAATATGAGCCGTGGTCAGATTCTGCAGCAGGCGGGTACTGCTGTTCTGGCACAGGCAAACCAGGTGCCGCAGTCAGTACTGAGCTTACTGCGTTAATCATTATTTCATTATAAATCAGGCAATTCCTCTGTTTTATGATTTGGCCGGAACTGTTGTTCCGGCTTTTTTTATGTCTGAGGAAACCATTTCTGCGACGATTTTCTAAAAATATTTACCAAAAAACCTAAAGTGGTCTCTCAGGGTGCCGATAGTGTTATTGCTGGCGAAAATCAGAAAGCCAAACAGATAAACGCTGTTTATTATTTTCAATAACAAGGACATATATCATGGCACAGGTTATCAATACTAACGTTCTGTCTCTGGTTACTCAGAACAACTTAAACCGTTCACAGGGCGTATTAGGCACTGCAATTGAGCGTCTGTCTTCAGGTGCCCGCATCAACAGCGCAAAAGATGACGCTGCAGGCCAGGCAATCGCCAACCGTTTCACCGCTAACGTAAAAGGCCTGGCACAGGCTTCCCGTAACGCTAACGACGGTATCTCTATCGCACAGACCGCTGAAGGTGCTGTTAACGAAATCAACGACAACATCCAGCGCATCCGTGAACTGACTGTTCAGGCGAAAAACGGCACTAACTCCAAGAGCGATATCGGTTCTATCCAGGAAGAAGTGAACGAGCGTCTGTCAGAAATCAAACGTATTTCTGAACAAACTCAGTTCAACGGCATTAAAGTGCTGGAGCAGGGCACTAAAATGAATTTCCAGGTTGGTGCAAACGATGGTGAAATCATTGAACTGGATATGCAGAAAATCGATCTGGATAAACTGGGTCTGAAAGATTTCGAACTGCCGACTTATACTGCTCTGAAATCAGATACTAAGCTTACTGACCCTCAAGCACTGGCATTGGCTAAGAAAACTGATGCTGGTTTTACTTCTACAGAAGTTGATGGCCATGACTTGTTCGAAACTGAAAGTGGTAGTTATGTCGCTGCAAAAGGCGGCAAATATTACGAAGTGAAAGGTTTCGAAGCTAAAGGTACATCTGCGGCTGATAAAGTTGTCGGTAAGTTAGTTGTCGGTACAGAAGAACTTACTGATATTAAAACTAAAGCAGATGCTGATGCAGTTAATTCTGCAACCACCAAAAAACTGGACGACGCACTGAAAACTGTTGATTCATACCGTTCAAAACTGGGTGCATTCCAGAACCGTATGCAGTCTACCATCAACAATCTGAACAACTCTGTTAACAACCTGAGCGCAGCACGCAGCCGTATCCAGGACGCTGACTTCGCAACAGAAGTGTCTAACATGAGCCGTGGTCAGATCCTGCAGCAGGCGGGTACCGCTGTTCTGGCACAGGCAAACCAGGTTCCTCAGGGTGTTCTGAGCCTGTTACGTTAATTTACGTAGTTGCTTTAACGTATTTAAAAGGTCAGAATATTCTGGCCTTTTTTTATAGGTGTTACCCATAACAGAGCAAATAATATTCTAACTATTTGTTTTTTTATTCTATTAATGAACGCCTATTTTTCTTTTTGTCATATAAAATAACCGGAATTTTGCAAAATTTATGATAAAAATGAAAGAGAGTATTGCTATTTGTTAATGAGGTGATTTAGGATAAGGCAAATAAGGCGTGATTTACCTCACTACTCACCGGATTGAATTCTTTTCAGGGCACGATAATAAAAGCCTTTCATGAATCTCGAAGGGTGTTTCAGGTTGTGAGTGATTTGTATACCGCCGAAGGTGTTATCAACAAAAATAGCCTGTGGGAGCGTTATTATCCCCTTATCCGGCACGAAGCCCTGAAGTTGCAGGTGAGATTACCGGCAAGCGTTGATATTGACGACTTAATTCAGGCCGGGGGTATCGGCTTGCTGCATGCAGTGGAGCGTTTTGACGCCATGCAGGGTGCCACCTTTGCAACCTATGCGGTACAACGGATCCGCGGGGCAATGCTGGATGAATTGCGGGGAAGAGATTGGGCCCCCCGCAGTGTGCGCCGTCAGGCGCGGGAAATAACCAAAGCCGTGCGTGCGCTCGAACAGTCTCTGGGGCGTGCAGCCACAGAGCAGGAAATCGCTGATTCGTTACAGATGGATATCGCAGAATACCGTCAGGTCTTAACCGATACCAATAACAGTCAGCTGTTTTCTTACGATGAGTGGCACGAAATCCACGGTGAGAGTTGCGAACCCGTCCGTGATGATGATGACGGGGGCAACCCGCTCGGTTTGTTGGTAGACGAGAGTTTGCGTCACCAGGTGGTTGAAGCGATAAAACAACTGCCTGAACGTGAAAAACTGGTTCTGACTCTTTACTATCAGGAAGAGCTGAACCTCAAGGAGATAGGCGCAGTGCTGGAAGTGGGGGAATCCCGCGTCAGCCAGTTACACAGCCAGGCAATCAAAAGGCTGCGGGCGCGCTTAAAATCCATGAAGTAACTTTGACTTTATCTTTGATTTATTTTTATTAGACTAGACTACACAAGGCGCCAGAATATGTCTGTTTCAAAACAAAAGAAACGGCCCGTAAGCCGTTACATTAAAGACTTCAAACACAGTCAGACTCACTGCAGTCATTGTCACAAAACCCTCGATCGTATCTCCCTGGTGTTCAACGGTCAGCTGATCAATAAAGAAGCTATTTCTGAAATGACAGATATGATCGATGACACCACCTGGATGGGATTACAGGACAAATTTGTGGCACTCTGCCGTTTCTGCAGCGAGATCTACTGCAACAGTGCAACCGATTATTTCGATATCATGGCATTCAAACAGTATCTGTTTGAAGAAACGGAAATGAGCCACAGCACCGTGCGCGAATATGTTGTCCGTCTGCGCCGTCTCGATGAACTGCTGTCCTCCAAAGCCTTCCCGGCCACCACGGAATTCTCCACTGAAATTATCCAGGCACAGCTGAGTGAAGATTTATCTGACTCTGCCCTGAGCAACTACAACATCGCACTGCGCAAGTACGAACAGTATCTTGACTGGCAGGGTAAACACTGATTTATCAGTCAGACCATTTTTTATCATTTACTGATAAAACAAAGGGAACTTTCGTTCCCTTTTTCCGTTTTAAGACCCTGTGATTATCAGCCGATAGTCATCAGACTGGCGTTTCCGCCCGCTGCAGCGGTATTCACACTGACCGCACGCTCATGCAGTAACAGCATCAGCGGGATCTGTGTATCACCGTGACTGAGCCCGGCAACCGGCACAATCTCACCACTGCGAGCAGCCACATCCCGGTTTACCGCCTGCAGGCGATCACTGTCACCGTGGAAAATCACACCGTTAAAGGCCACACCATCCGCTGACCACTCTTCTGTCAGCGTGATTTGCGCACGGACGCTGTCCGGCAGAGCGTTATACAGTGAACGGGTATGTTCCGCCGCAGGCCAGAGCTGACGGCAGCCTGCTGCCAGCGTGGCGCCCAGTTGCAGCAGAGCATCCTGTTCTGAATCATTCAGGCCGAGAATGGTTCCGCGCGGCAGCAGATAATAACTGTTGCGCTCCCCGGTCGGCCCCGGCAGCAGACGGCAGGTACCGGCCTGGGATAACTCACCGTAACGGGTAACCGCTGTCAGCACATCGTGGCGGCGCTGCGCTTCCAGCCAGGCGAGGAAAGTATCAAACGGTGCCAGTAACTGTGCGCGCAGAGTGACATCCGGCGGATTGAGATCATCCTGTTCTGCCAGAAGACTGACCACCGAATCATCAGGCTGTTCCGCCAGCAGACGGTGGAGATAGAGCGGTCCGCCGGCTTTCGGACCGGTGCCGGAAAGCCCTTCGCCGCCGAACGGCTGAACCCCGACCACTGCACCGACAATATTGCGGTTAACATAAATATTTCCGGCTTCAATCTGTTGTGTCAGCTGTGCAATGGTTTCATCGATACGGGTGTGGATACCGAATGTCAGCCCGTAACCGGCGGCATTAATTTTCTCTGCCAGTGCCGGCAGGGTATCGCGCGGATAGCGGACTACATGCAGGACAGGGCCGAAAATTTCCCGCGTCAGTTCAGAGACATCATCCAGCTCAATCAGTGTCGGCGGGATAAAGGTACCATTAAGAATCGCCGGTGAGCCGGTTTCCATCCCGAAAGCGGACTGATACACCGGTCTGCCTTTACCGCGCATCTGCTGAATATGCTGGCGGATGCCGTTATGGGCTTCTTCATCAATCACGGGACCGATATCGGTTGCCAGTATGTCCGGGTTGCCGAGACGGCATTCCGCCATCGCGCCTTTCAGCATTTCAATGGTGCGATCGGCCACATCTTCCTGGATGCAGAGCAGGCGCAGCGCTGAACAGCGTTGTCCCGCACTGTCAAAGGCGGAACTGACCACATCGGTGACGACCTGTTCTGTCAGGGCGGAGGAATCCACGACCATCGCATTCAGGCCGCCGGTTTCGGCGATCAGCGGGATCACGCGGCCTTCGGTACTGAGACGGGCAGCCAGATTGCGCTGTAAAATCTTCGCGACCGCTGTGGAGCCGGTAAACATCACACCCTGAACACGAGGGTCACACACCAGCTGGTTACCGACTGTTTCACCGTCACCCGGCAGCAGTTGCAGAACCTCACACGGGACACCGGCGTCATGGAGCAGTGAAACGGCAACGGCTGCCACCAGCGGAGTCTGCTCTGCCGGTTTCGCCAGCACCGGGTTTCCGGCGGCGAGAGCGGCGGCAACCTGACCGGTGAAAATCGCCAGCGGGAAGTTCCACGGGCTGATACAGACTACCGGTCCCAGCGGGCGGTGTGTATCACCGGCAAAGTGAGTTTTGACCTGAGAGGCATAATAATTGAGAAAATCGACGGCTTCACGGACTTCGGCAATCGCGTTGGCAAAGGTCTTACCGGCTTCCCGCACCAGGATCCCGAGCAGCGGCTGCAACTGATCTTCCATCAGCTGTGCGGCACGGATAAGGATGTCCGCCCGTTCCTGTGCCGGTGTGGCGAACCAGATCTCCGCTGCACCGGATGCGGTGGCAAGGGCATGATCCACTTCATCTTCAGTGGCCGGACGAACGTGACCGACAATATCATGATGATTCGCCGGGTTTCTGACCGGCTGCAGCTCTGCCGGTGCTGACGGTGTAAATGTGCCGCCGGTGAGCGGCTCACTGAGCAGATTATCCCCGGCGTGACTGAGCAGGGCACTCGACAGTGAGGCCAGACGGTGTTCGTTACTCAGATCCAGACCGGCGGCATTGACCCGGGTATTGCCGTACAGATTGCGCGGCAGCGGGATTTTCGGATGCGGCAGGCCGACAGCACCTTCTTTGGCGGCCATTGCCTGAACCACCGCAACCGGGTCTTCCACCAGCATCTCCAGCGGAATCGTGCCGTCGGCAATCCGGTTTACAAAGGAGGTATTTGCGCCGTTTTCCAGCAGGCGGCGGACCAGATAAGCCAGCAGAGTTTCATGGGTGCCGACCGGTGCATACACGCGGCACGGCCGGTTCAGTTTACCGTCCGCCACTTTGCCGACCACCTGCTCATAGAGTGGTTCACCCATGCCGTGCAGGCACTGGAACTCATACTGACCGGGATAATAGTTATTGCCCGCCAGCTGATAAATCGCGGATAAGGTGTGGGCGTTGTGGGTGGCGAACTGCGGATAAATCAGATTCGGCACTGACAGCAGTTTACGGGCACAGGCGAGGTAAGAGATATCCGTGTAAACCTTACGGGTATACACCGGATAGCCCTCCAGCCCGTCCACCTGGGCGCGTTTGACTTCGCTGTCCCAGTAAGCGCCTTTCACCAGACGGATCATCAGACGGCGCTGACTGCGCGATGCCAGATCAATCAGGTAATCCACCACCACCGGACAGCGTTTCTGATAGGCCTGGATAACAAAACCGATGCCGTTCCAGCCCGCCAGCTGCGGATCAAAGCAGAGTTTTTCCAGTAAATCGAGGGAGATTTCCAGGCGGTCAGCTTCTTCCGCATCAATGTTGATACCGATATCGTACTGACGCGCCATCACCACCAGGTCGCGCAGGATAGGATAAAGTTCGGACATCACGCGGTCATACTGCGCGCGGCTGTAGCGCGGGTGCAGGGCAGAGAGTTTGATGGAGATACCCGGCCCTTCATAAATACCGCGTCCGGCGGAGGCTTTGCCGATAGCGTGGATTGCCTGCTGATAAGAGACCAGATACGCCTGTGCATCTGCGGCTGTCAGTGCGGCCTCGCCCAGCATATCGTAAGAATAGCGGAAGCCTTTGGCTTCATTTTTGCGGGCGTTTGCCAGTGCACGGGCGATGGTTTCACCGGTAACAAACTGTTCGCCCATCAGGCGCATCGCCATATCCACACCTTTGCGTACCAGCGGCTCACCGCTTTTGCCGAGGATACGGTTCAGCGAGCGGCTCAGTCCCGCTTCATTATGTGTGGCGACCAGCTTGCCGGTAAACAGCAGTCCCCATGTGGCCGCATTGACAAACATGGATTTGCTCTGACCGAGATGGGAATTCCAGTCACCGTGGCTGATTTTATCGCGGATCAGCACATCACGGGTGGCTTTATCCGGAATACGCAGCAGTGCTTCCGCCAGGCACATCAGCGCGATCCCCTCCTGGGAGGAGAGGGAAAACTCCTGAAGCAGTCCCTGTACCAGTCCGGCGCGTCCGCTGCTGTTTTTCTGATTACGCAGCTTTTCTGCCAGACCGTAAGCCAGTTTATGGGTGGCCTGTGCGGCATCCGGGGAGAGTTGCGCCTGCGGCAGCAGCATAGCGACCGCTTCCGGCTCCGGAATGCGGTACGCGGATGTGATAGCCGCGCGGGTAACGGATTGCGGCAGGATATCACCGGCAAATTCCAGAAACGGCTGGCAGCTGACCGGCGGCTCAGCCGGTAAGGTTTCATCTTCCTGTGCGGAAGGGGCTCCGGCAGCAGGCAGTGTGCCGTCCGGCAGAGAATCAAGCTGAGCCAGATAATCAAAAATAGCCTGTCTGATCAGCCAGTGTGGTGTGCGATCGATTTTTTGCGCAGCGGCTTTGATCCGCTCACGGGTTTCATCATCCAGTCTGACGCCCATTGTGGTACTCACCATGTTCACTCCTCATAAACGGCAACAGGTCATGCGTTGCACATTAATATCCATGAGGTTGCAACTTTGTGCAACATTGTTAAATAAAGAGATGTACAAAGTGTGAATAATGTCGCTGTTTTATACTGATCTGAGAAAACGATTAATAAATAAACCGTATTGGTTAAAATAAAATCATTATATAACAATAGTATATTGTCAGTTTTAAGGCGTATAATGATTAAATCAGGTGATTAACCGCATCACTTTCTGATGACATATCCCGTGATAAAAATCACAAATCTTCACTTTAATATCGTTAATTAATTGTTGTTTTATTGTTGTTGTCGTTACTATCGGGCTGAACACAACTCATCACAGATTTAACAAATAATGATAATTAACGGGGCATTGTCTGTGCAGACCAGGGATGACTGAGGCGATGTGCAACACAGTAACACCGGTGTGACGCGCATCCTGTACAGCGATTGGTACACGCAATGCTGATACGTGACGGACTATAAATTCAGTACAGGAACTTAATTATGACAATGACGCTGACCACACCGCTGATTGTGACATTTATTGTCTACATCACCGGGATGCTGTTCATCGGCTATATGGCCTACCGCTCCACTAATAACTTCGACGACTATATTCT
The DNA here is from genome assembly GCF_041099235.1 of Morganella morganii. Classification (GTDB taxonomy): domain Bacteria; phylum Pseudomonadota; class Gammaproteobacteria; order Enterobacterales; family Enterobacteriaceae; genus Morganella; species Morganella morganii_E. The sequence continues at coordinate 213,733 of NZ_JBFZSO010000003.1, forward strand.
CGGCGGCCGCCGGATGGGCAGTTTTGTGACTGCATTATCCGCCGGTGCATCTGACATGAGCGGCTGGCTGCTGATGGGATTACCGGGTGTGGTTTTCTTCTCCGGTATTTCCGAATCCTGGATTGCCATCGGTCTGTGTATCGGCGCCTGGCTTAACTGGCGGATTGTTGCCGGTCGTCTGCGTCTTCAGACGGAAGTCAACAATGCGCTGACGCTGCCGGATTATTTCACGCAGCGTTTTGAGGATAAAAGCCGTATCCTGCGGATTGTCTCTGCAGCCGTGATCCTGATTTTCTTCACCATTTACTGTGCTTCCGGCATCGTGGCCGGTGGTCTGCTGTTTGAAAGCACCTTCGGTATCAGTTATGAAAAAGCTATGTGGCTCGGGGCAGGGGCTACTATCGCGTATACCTTCCTCGGCGGGTTTCTGGCGGTAAGCTGGACCGATACCGTGCAGGCGACACTGATGATTTTCGCCCTGATCCTGACACCGGTTATGGTGATTGTGTCTGTCGGCGGGTTTGATACTGCGCTGGCAATTATCGAAGCAAAAAGCCCGGCGTATGTGGATATGTTCCGCGGGCTGGATATTGTCGCTATTATCTCTCTGCTGGGCTGGGGACTGGGCTATTTCGGGCAGCCGCATATCCTGGCGCGCTTTATGGCGGCGGATTCTCATCACACCATCCGCAGCGCACGCCGTATCAGTATGACCTGGATGATCCTCTGCCTTGCGGGAACCATCTGTGTCGGTTTCTTCGGTATTGCCTTCTTCCAGCAAAACCCGGAACTGGCAGGGGCGGTCACTGAAAACCGTGAGCGTATTTTCATGAGCCTGACAGCCATCTTATTTAATCCGTGGATTGCCGGTATTCTGCTGTCTGCGATTCTGGCGGCGGTCATGAGTACCCTGAGCTGTCAGTTGCTGGTCAGTGCCAGTGCGCTGACGGAAGATATCTACAAGCCGTTTTTCCGCAAAAATGCCTCACAAAAAGAGATGGTGCTGGTCGGGCGCATCATGGTGCTGGTGATTGCGGCGATTGCGATTTACATCGCAATGGATAAAAACAACAAAGTGCTGGGACTGGTCAGTAACGCATGGGCCGGGTTCGGTGCGGCATTCGGGCCGGTTATCCTGTTCTCTGTTATCTGGAAGCGGATGACCCGTAACGGCGCTCTGGCCGGGATGTTTACCGGTGCGGTAACGGTTCTTATCTGGATAGAATATAAGTGGTTTAATTTATATGAAATTATTCCGGGCTTTATTCTGGCTGGTATTGCGATTGTGGTGGTTAGTCTGGCAGGCCGTGAGCCGGACAAATCAGTTCAGGGACGTTTCGCTGAGGCGGAAGACCGTTACCTCGGACGGACTGAGTAACAGAGTATAAAAACAAAAATCCCGGCGCTGCCGGGATTTTTTTGTCCGTTACTTTTGTGCCTGTGCAAGGCGGTGTTTTCTGACATTCCGGTAACCGACTGCCAGCAGGATAAACCATAACGGTGTGGCAATCAGTGCCTGACGGGTATCCGTTTCCAGCGTCAGCAAAACAATCACAAAAACAAAGAAGGCGAGACAAACCCACGGAATCCAACTGCCGAACGGCACTTTATAAACGGATGCGGCATGCAGTTCAGGACGACGGCGGCGGAACATAATGTAGCTGTACAGGATCATGCTCCAGATAAACATAAACAGGATCGCCGATACCGTGGTGACCAGGGTAAACACATGCATCACATCAGGGATAAAATAGAGCAGAATCACCCCGACGGATAAACAGATGCAGGTAAAAATCAGCCCGGTGGCCGGTACTGCCTGTCTTGACAGACGGCAGAATTGTTTTGGTGCGCTGCCTTGTTTGGCTAATCCGAACAGCATCCGGCTGGTGGAAAACACGCCGCTGTTTGCAGAGGACGCTGCGGCTGTCAGAACCACAAAGTTCACCAGACTCGCCGCCGCCGGAACCCCGATCATAACAAACAGTTCCACGAACGGGCTTTTATCTGCCGGAATGGAGCGCCACGGTGTAACGGACATAATAATAATCAGCGCCAGCACATAAAACGCAATAATCCGGAACGGAATGGCATTAATGGCCCGCGGCAGGGATTTCACCGGGTCACGGGTTTCTGCTGCTGCGGTACCCACCAGCTCGATACCGACAAAGGCAAAGATCGCTATCTGGAATCCGGCAAAGAACCCTATTATCCCTTTCGGGAACATACCTCCGTCGGACCAGATATTGGATAACGCCGCTTCATGCCCTTCCGGTGAAACAAAATGTGTACCGATAAGAATGCCGCCGATGATAATCAGTGCCACAATCGCGACAATTTTTATCATGGAAAACCAGAATTCCATTTCGCCGAATAATTTAACCGTTGCCAGGTTCAGGGACAGTAACAGCAGAATACAGAGCAATGAGCTGACCCAGCGCGGAAAATCCGGTGCCCAGTGCATGATATAGCCGGTAATGGCCACCACATCGGCAATGCCGGTTATTACCCAGCAGAACCAGTACGTCCAGCCGACAAAAAAACCGGCCCACGGGCCAATCAGGTCACCGGCAAAATCACTGAACGATTTATAATTCAGGTTTGACAGCAGGATCTCACCCATTGCCCGCATGACAAAGAATAAGACAAACCCGATGATCATATAGACAAATAATACCGAAGGGCCTGCCAGTGAAATCGTTTTACCGGAGCCCATAAATAATCCGGTGCCGATTGCCCCGCTGATGGAAATCAGCTGAATATGCCGGTTGGTTAAACTACGTTTGAGTTCGCCGCGGGGCGGCGTGGCAGGCGTTTTTTCGTCCATAAACAAATCCGTTAAGCTAAAAAATAACCATTATTTTTATTCATTCAAAAATGGTGCTGTAAGCGAATAGTGTGACACATTTCTCAGAATGAGTAACGAGAAATTTTCCGTTAAATTCATGGGGTTGGTGTTAAATATAGCCTTGAAGCTATTGTTTCACATTAGTTTTTTTGTGGGTGAAAATAATGTCACGCCGGTTTATGAAACATCAGAAAAGGGCATTTTTTGCAGTAACATTAATAAGAAAACCCAAACCGGCGGTAACGGGTCAGAATAGTATATTTTGGGGATTTTCCGGTTATACTGACGATATATCACAGGGGCGTTTTTTTATTGCGGAATGGTATTTATGGACAAAAAAACACAGGGAACGACGATGAATTACCAGGTTGTTCCTTTTTGGATCTATTCAGGAAGAGTTGCTTTTTTTATATTGCTCGCGGTGCTTACCGGTTTTTCGGGCATGAATGCGTTTCTGCTTTATTTGTTATTTCACGGAATTGTCTGGCAGCTGGTGGTTTCTCTCCGGTTACATGCATTGAAAGAGAAGGGGTTGGTTTCCCGCAGCCATGATATCAGTCACTGGATAGTGTATGTTTACAGCATACCGGTGAAAGAAGAGCGGGCGATTTTAAAAAATCCGTGCTTTGCACTTGAACAAAATATGAAGGATTTTTTCTTCCGGTTGCTGTTACTGAAAGGTATTACCCAGCTGGGTTTTATTGTGCTGTTACTGGTTCAGTATATCCGGACAAATGCGGATGCCTTCAGCCTGACCACCCTGTTTGCGGGATTATCCGCTATTATTATTGCAGTTATGCTTTACCGGACCGGGCTGCTTATCCGTGCATTATCAGCCAATGCGTTTTATACGGAAAAACTGCAGTCAGAAAGTGGCTCTCTCTGGTATCAGCTCTGTTTCATCTCACACGGCTCCGTGAAAACGGCAGGGCTGGATAAATTACTGGCAATATAAAACGATCCCCGCAGTGTATATTATCTGCGGGGAATTCTCCGGACAGGTATTATTCCGGTGACGGAACCGGCGGGCTATTTTTTGGCAATCGCTTTATCAGCGTGCGGCTCGACGGTAATGGAATGCTCAACCGTCAGTGCTCCTTCCTCGATATCCAGGGTAATATTCCAGTCCGCATCAAACGGTACCACCATTCTGGCCGGAAGTTCATGGAAGAAACCACTGCCGCCATGTGTCCGGAACGGCATGCCTTTGCGGTACTGATTAAAATTCATTTTGGTCATCATTAAAACATTACACGGACGACCGCAATCCACTACCACCGTATCACCTGCTGTCAGGTGCATTCTTTTGTGTAAAAACGGCATGATAACACTCCTGTTTTTATTTCCCGGGGCAGAATGGTCACTATTTATTGCGTATTATTACGCAGATATAATCTGCACCGGACCATATTAAGGATAATAGGCATTGACCAGCATACGCGGCTGTAAAGCAATAACCTTTTTCTGTTCTTCCGATAATGTGTGTGTTTCCAGCCAGCGGGCTTTGTGTCTCTCAAAGTCAGGGGATTCACCCAGATACAGCGCCAGAAGATAATTAAAATCCCGGACATTACTTTGTTCAAATACAGAAATAACATCCCGGTAGCACATATTATGAGGCAATTTAATGCGCTCGGTTAACATGCACTCCATCAGTTTCAGCGACGGAACACCGGTATTCTGATAAACTATTTTCAGTTGCGTGATCGCTTTCTCATAGCGGTTGTCCACGATCAGTAAATCGCTGTAGAGCTCGCGCAGCGCAATATCATCAGGGTACTGGCGGATCAGGGTATCAAACTGATCCAGCGCTTTTTCCTTCCCCTCATCCGTTTTGCTGCCGGAGTATTTAATGACATACGACATAGCCTGATCTTTCGGGGCAAGTTCTGTGTTTGTATAAGCATAGGATGTAAACGGAAAACTCAGCATCCAGGCCAAAAATATCCAATTCTTCATGGAAATACGGTTCCCTGTATATTTACCGTGTGGTGACTGTAACACAAGAGTCACAGTGATAATTTAGGATGTTTACGAAAAACAGGGAGAGTATTGTGTAATGCGGTTAAACCGTTGCTAAATAAAATTTCGGATTCTGACATTCAGGGGTAGAGATTATTCTTAAAAATATGGATGAATTTTTAACTAAATGTTTTACTTAAGGTTGTGCAGACGCGCTAAGTTTGATTTTCTGGTTTGAAACTTAGCGCATTATGATATCAATAATTCATATTTAATATCGTATTGAATATTAATCTGTCAGGGGAAAGGAATTCTGAATAATATTTTTTGTTTCTCTGCATTAAATCTAACCGTAACGAACTGTTACCCATCAATTTTTCTATTGACAGAACTAACTCTTTTTTATTTTCAAAAGGAAGGTAATGGGAATAATTTCCTGTTGGTATATACCTTAACGGGTCAGAAATAATCGCACGGGAAGATGCAATATATTCACCGAAACGCCAGCCGGTTGAGTCGTGAAGGCCGGTGGTTGCAATACAAATCTCATATTCTTTCAGTGATTTGATAAATTTTCGACGGGATGTAAGTTCCGATGGTAAAATATAATCAGGAGCAACTTTTCTGGTGTATTCATTATCACTCAGACCAAACATGGCTGCAGATGAGAATCTTTCTTTTATAGTATCCAAAACCATCAAACGGAAATCATTTAATTTATGATACTCATCAGTAATGATGGTATCCCCATTATGATTTTTTCTTACTGTATCTGGATCCCATAAACGGGTTAAAAATAATAATTTAGGATTATCAGTAACAATTGGATCAACTTCCAGATCAGTATGTTTAATGATGTCTTTCCCTAAAATTCGCCGGCAGGCTACCGATATAGCTTCCCATCGATTGAATACCGGCTTGATGTCATAATTAAATCCCAAAGGCTGACATTTAGGAAAATTCTCGGATAGCTGACGAGAAAAACTACGTTTATAGTATATGTCACACCAGTTATAGTCAGATAATGAAAAAAATCCTCTGTCAATATGATCACCATCATTGGCATCATAGATGAATTTTTTTCCGTTAATTTCTGCTCTGAGTATATGCTGAGTTGTAATGTCGGGGCATGAATTATTAATTGAATTAATTTTTATTATTTTTTGTTTTTGGAGTAATAAAAACCCATAAATATATTGATTTATATGGTTTGATTTGTTGTAAAATAAACTCACATTATACATTTCTGTTCTCTTCTTACAGAATATACTGCTTATTAATGACATTTCATTTTTTTTAAGACAGATTCAAATTCACAGATGAAAGCACTATAGTCTGTAGTCTGCAATGACCATTTTTTTGCATTCCCGCTGTAGGAGTCATAATCAGAAATGATACCGGCAATAGCAGGAAGTATATCTGAAGGTGAAATTAATGCTGTCTCTGACAGACAATCATTTACCGGGTCATAAACATCATAGGGGAAATCAACAGGCAAACCGGTCAGTTCCTGATATTTTTCAACAGATAATGACGGTTTTATCCCGATACCGCAGTATTTATCTTTAACAGCTTCCGGTTGTCCGTCTATTAACGGGAAAATTACAGGTATACCTTGTGATAAAGCTTCAATACAGGATAAGCCGAATGGTTCTGTCACTGGTGTGCTCAGGTAGATATCTATACTGTTATAGAAATTTTCCATATTATGCTGATAACCGGTAAATTTGACTTTATCAGAAATATTTAATTTAGCAGCTAATTCTTCCAGCTGACATTTTTGCTCTCCGTCACCAGCGATAATCAGTTCTGCATCTTTCCCCGATTCTATTAATTCTTTCAGACAAAGAATAGAAACACCGATGCCTTTCAGGCCAACGAGACGGGAGGCGGTTCCCAGAATAACCTTTTTTATCGGAGGAGTATGAGAACTGACAGCAGTTTTCATAGGTAACCGATTAATAACAGTACTGATCTTAAAATCAGGATTGAATCGTAATTGCATAATCCGTTTTGATGCCACAGAAACTGAAATAGCACCATCCAGCATATTCAAAAAGGTAAATGTTTTTTTATTGTCCGGATAACGCCATGAACATCCGTGGTCATAATACAGAAAAACACCATTTTCAGGTTTTTTATTTAGCTTCGGGACAAAATCCCAGACTAACGTTATATCCGAATTTCTTCGGTTAATTTTTCTGCTTAATATATGTTTTCTCAAAAATGCAGGATACTTAACGGATGTATTGCCAATACGGTTTGCATAAATGATTTTATAGGATTTCAATTCTGAAATAATATTTTCATTTATCTGATTACTGCTGCAAAGCACTTCGTTAGTAAAGGAACTATTTTTTAAATACTCAATAAAAAGGCGCTCTGCACCGCCGAATCCTTGTAAATTAATCAGATGTAAAATTTTCATATTGGCAGAAGTAGTATCCGTTTTATTTAAAATCAATACCTTATATCTAAGGCAATGCCGTTTACCTATTCTATCACAAGTTTCCTTGTTGTATAATCAGGTTCAGCATTAATGATATCTTTGTTAAATCAATTTATTACAGTATGTATTACCAATTTTGAGATCCATAACCACAACATCATCCGGAATGCAGGGATAAAAACAGCTAACCGAAGGAGGTATTATGTGGAACATACACCCGACACGCAGCCGCTATGCATTACTGGCTCAGTATCTGTCGCCGCTGGATGCCAGGATTGAAGCCGGATTGCTGGAATCCGAAGGGATTGAGGTGATGTTGCTGGATGAAAATATTGTCTGGAATAACCAGATGTATGCTCAGGCTGTCGGCGGTGTGAAGCTGCTGGTTAATCAGGATAAGTTAATCAGAGCACAGGAGATTCTGGCGGATTATCATCACGGAGATTTCGGGATTAATGAGGAAGGGGAACCGGCGGCAGTTGATCCGGAGCCGGTGATTGAAAACAGTAAAGAAGATTATGTCAATATAGGGTTTGTATTTCTTATTTTCCTGACGCTCGGCCTGGCTATTCCGTTTAAAGCGCTGCATCATCGTCTGAAAGAGAAAACAAAATAATGTCCGGATGACGGGAAACCCGCCATCCGGAAAAGACATCAGTGATCGACAAACACAAACTTCAGCACAAACAGCAGGGCAACCAGAATCACACACGGATTCAGTTCTTTCCAGCGCCCGGTACCCAGCTTCATCACAGAGTAAGAGATAAAACCAAGCGCAATACCGTCCGTGATGGAGAAACTGAACGGCATCATAATCGCGGTGATAAAGGCAGGTACCGCATCAGTCAGGTCATTCCAGTTTACCCGCGCCAGACTGGACGTCATCAGCACCCCGACATAAATCAGCGCACCGGCGACTGCATAGGCAGGCACCATCCCGGCCAGCGGGGAGAGGAAAATCACCAGCAGGAACAGCAGCCCGACCACCACGGCGGTAAGTCCTGTCCGGCCGCCGACAGAGACCCCTGAGGTACTTTCAATATACGCGGTGACAGATGATGTGCCGATAAACCCGCCGATTACGGAACTGACACTGTCCACATACAACGCTTTCTGCATATTCGGGAATTTACCGTCTTTATCTGCCAGTCCGGCTTTATCGGTTACCCCGATAAGGGTACCCGATGAGTCAAACAGGTTAACCAGCATAAACGAGAAAATAATCCCCGACAGCCCGATGTTAAAGGCCCCGGCCACATCCACTTTGCCCAGCACACTGGTAACATCCGGCGGCATGGAGAAAATACCGTTGTAGGTGACATCCCCCAGCCACCAGCCAATCAGCGTGGTGACCACAATGGAGATCAGCACCGCCGCGTGAATACGGCGGGAGGCCAGAATCGTGATAATAAAAAAGCCCAGTGCGCCGAGCCAGACGGAATGGGAGGTCAGATCCCCCATGGAGACCAGCGTGGCCGGGTTCGCCACGACCAGACCGATATTTTTCAGCCCCATCATAGCGATAAACAGCCCGATACCACTGGTGATCCCCACCCGCAGACTCAGCGGGATATTGGCTATCATCCAGTAGCGGATGCGGAAGACAGTCAGCAGCAGCATGCCGAGTGCACCCCAGAAGATAGCCCCCATCCCGATTTGCCAGGAGTAACCCATGGCGCTGACCACACCGAAAGCAAAAAAGGCGTTCAGTCCCATTGCCGGTGCCAGTGCAACCGGCAGATTTGCCAGACAACCCATCAGAATACAGCCGAATGCCGCAATCAGACAGGTGGTGACGAAGACAGCCTGTGTATCCATCCCGGCAGCGCCGAGGATTTGCGGGTTAACAAAAATGATATACACCATGGTAAGAAAGGTGGTTATACCGGCGATAACTTCGGTTCGTGCAGTGGTACCGTGTGCCTGTAAACGGAATAAACGTCCCAGTACACCTGTTTCCCGGATGGTTTCCGGTGTTTGACTATCCATTTTATGCTCCTGTCTCCCGGGGAAAAGATAACTGGTCTGATAAATGCATAATCAATGCCAGCATCGTAATGACATTCCGTGAGAAACCGTAATCATCCGGTTGTGTCGCAATAATTTGTAACAATTGCGGCGGGGATCACCTTTATTCCGGTACACCTCACAGCACAGAGAGAACACCGCGAATTCGCATTATCAATGTGAGAGAAAAACAGGGGACAGTGATGAACAGTGAGAAAAATAAGCGCACCTGCACGCGCAGCCGTGAAGAAATGACAACACTCCTCGCCGTGGCCCGCAGTGAGGCACCGGCGGATTATCGTATTGATAATGTCCGGATTCTGGATCTGATTAACGGCGGGGAATTTCCGGGCCCTGTAGTGATAAGCGGAAATGCCATTGCCGGTGTCGGTACGGTGTATAAGGATGCACCGGCGCATCAGGTTATCGACGGTAAAAACGCGGTGGTCGTCCCCGGGTTTATTGATGCGCATCTGCATATTGAATCCAGCATGATGACCCCGGTCACTTTTGAGAGTGCCACACTACCGCTGGGAGTCACGTCCATTGTGTGTGACCCGCATGAAATTGTGAACGTCATGGGCGAAGAGGGAATTGAGTGGTTTCTGCGCTGCGCGGAACAGGCACAGCAGAATCAGTTTGTTCAGGTGAGTTCCTGTGTACCGGCATTACCGGGCAGTGATGTGAACGGCGCGGATTTCCCGCTGGCAGAGATGCTGAAATACAAGGATCATCCGCATGTGCTGGGACTGGCGGAGATGATGAATTTCCCGGCGGTGATTGCCGGTGAGGCAGAAACGCTGGATAAACTGGATGCATTCCGCGATATGACGCTGGATGGTCACTGCCCGATGGTCACCGGGAAAGATCTCAACGGCTATATTGCCGGGGGGATTGAAAACTGTCACGAATCGCACCGTTATGAGGAAGGGCTGGAAAAACTGGCGCTGGGAATGGCACTGATGATCCGCGAAGGGTCGGCGGCACGGAATCTGGATGCGCTGGCACCGCTTATCACGGCGATGAGCAGCCCGCAGTGTCTGTTATGCACCGATGACCGCAATCCGTGGGAAATCATTCATGAGGGGCATATGAATGCGCTGGTGTATCGTCTGATCAATCAGCATCAGATCCCGGTACATATTGCTTACCGTGTTGCCAGCTGGTCTGCCGCCCGGCATTTCGGGCTGAAAAACCTCGGGCTGGTAGCGCCGGGCAAACAGGCGGATCTGGTTCTGCTGCGGGATGAGAAGATAGTCGATATTCAGGCGGTTATGTGCGGCGGGCGCTGGGTGGATAAAGCGGCGCTGCTGCGTGAGCGGGAAGCTAAACAGGCAGAATCGCGTCCGCCGGTGCAGAATACTGTCCGCCGTCAGGCTGTGACAGCGCAATCTCTTGCTTTTGTGCCGGTTGCCGGTCATGAATACCGTGCTATCAGTGTGATCCCGAATGAGCTGATTACCTGCGAGCAGCGGGTCAGCTGGGACGGACGCCGCTATGACTGCGATAATATCTGCTCGCTTGCGGTGATTGAGCGCTATGGCCGCCAGACACCACCGGCAACGGCATTGCTGCACAATTTCGGCCTGACGCGAGGGGCTCTGGCCTCAACGGTCAGCCACGACAGCCATAACATTGTTGTCGCCGGTATTGATCCGATGGATATGGCGCTGGCGGTGAATCAGCTGATTGCCGGTGGCGGCGGGATGTGTGTGGTTGCGGACGGGCGGGTGCTGAGCCATGCGACACTGCCGATTGCCGGGCTGATGAGTGATAAAACGGCGGATGAAATCGCCGCTGAAATTGAGTCACTGAAAGCGGCCTGCCGCGATTGCGGGGTGATGCTGGATGAGCCGTTTATTCAGATGGCATTCCTGTCATTGCCGGTGATCCCGACACTGAAACTCACCAGTCTCGGGCTATATGATGTGAATAAATTTGTTTTTACACACAGTGAGTTAACGGCATAAACAGAAAAGGACAGAGGCTGAATGTCTCTGTCCTTCTTCTTTGTTCATTACAGCAACTACAGCACGCGGCTGAGAAACGCGGCGGTACGCGGGTTCTGCGGATGATTAAAAATCTGCTCCGGTGTGCCGGACTCCTGAATGATCCCCTGGTCGATAAAAAAGACGCGGTCTGCCACTTCGCGGGCAAAATTCATCTCATGGGTCACAATCACCATCGTCATGCCCTCATGAGCCAGGGCTTTCATTACATTGAGCACTTCGCCGACCAGCTCCGGGTCGAGTGCGGAAGTCGGTTCATCAAATAACAGCACCGTAGGATCCATCGCCAGGGCACGGGCAATGGCCACGCGCTGCTGCTGACCGCCGGATAAACTCTCCGGCCAGGCATCAATTTTATCCGGCAGACCGACCTTTTCCAGCAACCGCTCCGCTTTAAGCAGGGCATCGGCTTTTTTCAGCCCGGACACCATCAGCGGCGCCATTGTAATGTTATCCAGCACCGTCATATGCGGAAACAGATTGAAGCGCTGGAATACCATACCGGTATGCTCGCGCATTTTGTTCAGATCTGTTTTCGGATCACACACATCGGTACCGTTTACCACAATCTCACCGGAATCCGGGCGTTCCAGGGCATTCAGGCAGCGCAGAAAGGTACTTTTCCCTGAGCCGGACGGCCCTATCACACAGACAACCTCCTGCGGACGGATATCACAGCTGATGCCGCGCAGCACATGGGTATTGCCGAATTTTTTCTGTAAATTATTAACGTGAATCACTTCTGCTCAACCTTCTTTCGGTGTATTGAACCAGCTGCGCCAGCAGGAATGTCAGCATCCAGTAAATAACGGAGATGACCAGGTACGGCTCCCAGTAAGTCGCATATGCGCCGGACACGGTCCGTGCGGCATAAGCCAGGTCGGCAAGGCCGATAGCGGAGGCCAGGGAGGAGTCTTTGACAATCGCGATCGCATTGTTACCCAGCGGCGGCAGAATACGGCGGAAAGCCTGCGGCAGGATCACTTTGCGCATGGTTTTCCCCCAGCTCATGCCCAGCGCGCGGGAGGCTTCTGTCTGACCGCGATCAACGGACTGAATCCCGGCGCGGAAAATCTCGGAAACATACGCCCCGGCATTGAGTGTGATAGCAACAATACAGGAGAGAAATGCGCCATAGTCCGAACGCAGCATTCTGGCCGTGTCGGAAGAGATAATACCGCCGGTGACCATCAGACCGTCACGCGGGTTGATAAACAGCGGCACCAGGGCGAAATGCACCACCATGATCTGCACAAACAGCGGTGTACCGCGGAATGCGCTGACATAAAACCGTACCGGATACTGCACAAAGAACAGCAGCAGCCATTTTGCCGGGCCGCGTTCGGCACGGGCTGTCCGGCCGAGGCCGAGTGTCAGTCCCCAGAGAGTCCCTAAGATGACGCAGATAATGGTACATTTTATTGTCATCAGTGCCCCGTCCATAAATAACGGAGCGTATTCTTCTATAATTTCCCAGCGGAAAGCTGACATAACATCCATCCTGAAAAAACAGATCAAATCCGCCGCAGGAGCGGATTTTTAATCAGATAAATAATGAATTACTGCGCGGGCAGGGAAGGTACGTCGTTATCGAACCATTTCTGATAGATTTTGGCGTAAGTACCGTCAGCAATAATTTTGGCCAGGCCCCGGTTAATTTTTTCCTGTAATTCCGTATTACCTTTGGCGACTGCAATGCCGAAATACTGTTTTTCAAAATGATTGTCGTAAATCAGTTTAAATTTCTTATCCGGATGGGTTTTAATATAAAACTTCACCACACCGACATCGCCGACCGCCGCATCCACACCGTCTTCATATAATTCCTGTAACAGCAGCGGAGTATTGTCGAACCGTTTGATAGCTGTACTGTTTTTTCCGAGTACATCAGAAACCACAATATCTCCGGTGCTGGAGTTCACCACGCCGACATTATATTTACTCAGTTCAGATAATGCGCTGATCGGTGAATTTTCATTCACCACAATCGCCTGTTCTGCCGGGAAATACGGGGCGGAGAAATCCACCATCTGTTTGCGTTTATCGGTGATGGTAATACCGGAAATTAAAATATCGCGATCCCCGGCGGACAGTGTGGCGAAAATACCTTCCCACGGCGTATTAATTAGTTTGACGTCAAAATCTTCAGCGGCAGCAACCGCTTTGATAATATCGATATCAAACCCTTCGAGTTGTTTCTCACTGTTTTCAAATTCAAACGGACGATAGGTGCCGCCCGCACCGACCACATAGGTTTCTTTGGCCTGGCTTACCCCGGTGAATGCTAATAATGATAAACAGCCTGCAAAGACTAATTTCTTAAACATGATAACCTCATTTTTATGCGTGATTTTCAATTAAAAATACATAAATATTCATTTAATGGCAATAACTATTTAAAAATAAGCAAGGCGGCAGCAGATGATCAGCCTGCGGAACAAAGCAGGCAGAGTCATATACGGGAAAGTGAGTAAAACAGAGCGGATGTGGCGGAACGTGCGGAGGAATGCGGTTCAGAATACACCGGCAGGCATCACAGGTGTGGTGTGGCGCGGGTGAACCGCATCATTCCCCAGTAGCTGTTATGTGTTTTTTCTGTTATCCGCCAGCCGGATTGTTCGAGTGCGGGGCGCAGGGCGTGATTGATAATCCGGTGTGCCATCACCAGTACTGCACCGTGTTCCTGTGCATAGCCGGAGAGGATTTGCGCAGCGCATTGTGCCCGTCCGCGTACCTGTGCCACAGAGGGAACAGATTTTCCGCCACCTGCCAGCCACAGCAGACGGAACGCCGTTACCCACCACATCGGCGGCAGTTTTACCGGCATCAGCAGTGCAGGGGAAAACAGGGGAAGTACCGCCTCATGCAGCTCGTCAACAATGGCGCGGGGCGTGAGCCCGAGAACGTCCAGTGATGCCGTGGTACGGAACAGCGGGCTGGCTACCGGGAAATAACGGGATAATTCTTCTGCGGACAGGGATAACGGCGGAGCTGCCGGCGGGATAATTCCGCCCGCATCATACTCCGCCAGCCAGGCACGAAGGTCGCGCAGCGCCAGCGGTGTTTTTTTATCCGGCACCGGTTCGCCGTGGCGGATCAGCAGAATTTCCTGAGTCATCAGGTATAAAAATATTTCAGCACATGGAAGAAGATCGGGGCAGCGAAGCAGAGGGAATCCAGTCTGTCCATCATGCCGCCGTGGCCCTCAATCATGGCACCGAAATCTTTGATCCCGCTGTCCCGCTTGATGGCGGACATACATAATCCACCGGCGAAACCGGCCAGGCAAATCATCAGTGAGAGCAGAAACGCCGCCCACGGGCTGAACGGTGTGGCCCACCACAGCGCCATCCCGACACAGCTTGCGCTGAGGATCCCGCCGATAAAGCCTTCGATGGTTTTGTTCGGGCTGAGTTTCGGCACAATCGGGTGTTTTCCGAACAGTTTACCGAATACATATTGCAGCACGTCAGAAATCTGAACCACGATCATCAGAAACAGCAGCAGGTTGATGTTATCGGTGAAATCCGGAATCGGCAGTACCAGCAGTGCAGGGGCGTAACTGAGGCAGTAAACCGCAATCATCACACTCCACTGGATTTTTGCCATGCGCTCCAGGAAGTGGCGGGTGTCGCCGGAGAGCACCATGCGGGTCGGGATAAACAGGAAAGCATATACCGGGATAAAGACCGCCAGCAGATTATACCACTGGATACCGACCAGGACATACTGCACCGGCAGGATGATAAAGAAACACCAGAACAGGGCACCGTGATCGGCGCGGTGTGTCGGTGTCAGAGTGATAAGCTCACGCAGTGCCAGCAGGGACATAAAGGCAAACAGCACCACAGAGCCGATGGGCCCGATGCTGATAGCCACGGCGGCGATAATACACATCAGCCACCAGGCGCGGATACGGGCATTCAGGTTACTGATAACAGAGGTATTTCCTTTAATCTGTTTCAGGATCAGGCCGATAACTGTTGCCACCGCCAGGAACCCGAACAGCCCGCTGAAGATCCAGAATAATTCATTATCTTTCATGATGTATTGCCTCTAACGCCAGGCGGGTCCGCACTAAAAAGTCCGCTTTGCTCTCTTCTTCCCCGGCCGGTTCAGCCGGGGCACCGAATGTGGCGGTGCAGATAATCGGTACAACCAGCCGTGAGCCTTTCGGCAGTACGCGGTTAAGGTTTTCCAGATAGACCGGTACCAGCACCGCATCCGGATTATTGCGGGATAAATGCCAGAGCCCGGCTTTGAAATCCTGAATTTTTTCACCGTCACCGCGTGTGCCTTCCGGGAACAGAATCAGGGAATCCCCGGTATTGAGGACATTCTGCATCACATCCAGCGGATTCTCCGCCGGCGCAGTCTCCTGTTGTTCATCTTCCGTTGCCGGTTCGATTTTTTTACCGCGTGCAATCAGCACCGCACCAAAAATACGTTTGGCAATATAGCGGCGGAACCGGGTTTTATCCCAGTAATCCTGCGCCGCTACCGGGTGAACGCGTTTTCGCGCCGCACCGGTCAGGCAGGACCAGATCACCAGTCCGTCAAGGTGACTGGAGTGGTTGGCATAATAAATACAGGGTTTACCTTCCGGCAGCGGAGCGTTCTGCTTTGCGCGGATCCCGGTCAGAAACCGGCATACCGACACCAGCAGCGCCGAGACAATTTTTTGATCCGGCGAAAACGTTTTACGGGTCATCCTTTATATTCCTTACGTAAATCAGCTATCAGTATGCGGGTACGGCGCACGGTGGTCCAGAGTGCGCCGAGGGTAATCACCCACAGTATGATAAGAAACAGCCACTGAGCCTGATACAGCGGGAGAAAACAGGCGGCAACGGCACCGGCGGTCAGCAGCGCCATCCTGTGCTGTTTGGCCATCGGGCCGGAAAATTTCTGCGGCTGTTCACAACTGCCGCCGAGCACCCGGACATAGGCGGTTATCACTGCCATCAGCGCAGCGGCCCAGCCGAGCTGCGGGGCATAAGTGATAAAACCGGCCAGCCCGTAACCGGCACCGATGAGGATCAGGCTGTCCGAAACGCGGTCCGGCAAATCGTTAAATACGGCGCCAACAGGGCTGCGCAGGCCGCCTTCAACCGCCACCATACCATCGAGCAGATTACAGATGAGCCGTCCCTGTACCATCAGTGCGGCCAGCAGAAACAGGATGATACGAAGTGCCGTTATTTCGCAGTTCAGGGCACCGTAAAAGGCAGCAGCGGCAAAGAATGCACAGACTGAACCGGCGACAGAAATACCGTTAGGGGTTGCACCGCGCTGTTGCAGCAGACGGGCGGCTGAGGTCGCCCAGCGGGTCTGCCGGGCTTTGATCGGACGGCGATCCCTGATTTCTTCTGATTCCATATCCTTTCCGTCATATGAAAATTAATCTGTTGATAATATAAGGTTTCGTAACTTATTAATAATAGTAGTGCAGCAAAATTGCCAGATATTTCTTTACGCCACGAACCATGAGGATAACGGCATATCTTAGCTGAAAAGCGACTAAGGAAAGCCGCGCCCCTTATGGCAGGATAGCAGGATAACCAGTCAGACTATTATTGAGGTGATTATGTCAGAACATGCACGCCGTCCTTTGCGGACAGAAACCCGGCTGACGCAGAGCGGCCGTAACCCCGCATCACAGCACGGATTTGTGAATACCCCGGTATATCGCGGCTCGACGGTTGTGTTTCCGTCGTATGATGCCCTGATCAACCGCCGGGCGGAATTTCATTACGGCACTGACGGCACACCGACGATCGCGGCACTGGAAAATGCCTGGAGTGAACTGACCGGCGCG
This sequence comes from Morganella morganii, assembly GCF_041099235.1. Taxonomy (GTDB): domain Bacteria; phylum Pseudomonadota; class Gammaproteobacteria; order Enterobacterales; family Enterobacteriaceae; genus Morganella; species Morganella morganii_E. The sequence goes on from NZ_JBFZSO010000003.1 coordinate 230,823, forward strand.
GCGGGGACGGTGTTATCCCCGTCCGGGCTGGGGGCGGTGACACTGGCGCTGCTGACCACCCTGAAAAGCGGCGATCATCTGCTGATGACAGATTCCGTTTATCACCCGACCCGGCAGTTATGCGGCGGTCTGCTGGCAAAAATGGGCATTACCACCACCTATTATGATCCGCTGATCGGCGCGGGGATTGAATCGCTTATCCGCCCGGAAACAGCCGTGATTTTTCTTGAATCCCCGGGCTCCCAGACATTTGAGGTGCAGGATGTTCCGGCGATCACCGCTGTGGCGAAACGCCATCATGTGACAACCGTTATTGATAATACCTGGGCGACACCGCTCTTCTTCCGCGCCCATGAACACGGCTGTGATATCTCTCTGGAAGCCGGTACCAAATACCCCGGCGGTCATTCGGATGTGCTGATGGGGCTGGTTTCCGCCAATGCACAGTGGTGGCCGGAACTGCGAAAAACCTATGATCAGATGGCGATGCTGCCCGGGGCTGAGGACTGTTTCCTTGTGCTGCGCGGTCTGCGCACATTGCATATCCGTCTGAAAGAAGCGCAGCACCGGGCACTGAAAGTCGCGGAGTGGTTGCAGTCACGTCCGGAAGTCAGCAAAGTGTTGCATCCGGCTTTCCCGGAATGTCCGGGCCATGAGGTCTGGAAACGGGATTTCACCGGGTCTTCCGGCCTGTTCTCTGTGGTACTGGATAAAAAATACACCCCGGGTGATCTGGCCGGCATGCTCGACGGACTGGATATTTTTGCGATGGGGTATTCCTGGGGCGGGTTTGAAAGCCTGATTATCCCGTTTGACTGCAGTCGTTACCGAACCGTCACTCATTGGCAGCCGGGCGGACTGACGCTGCGTCTGCAAATCGGTCTGGAGGACACAGAAGATTTAATTGCGGATTTAACCGCCGGATTTGAACGGCTGAATGCCGTGCACTGAGACACGGATAATGGTACAGATAGATTATAAATCCATCTGTACCATTAAAAAATAATAAACAATTTTCCTGCGTGAATTTTATTTATTACATTAAATATAGTATAACCATCCTCAGGCATTATTCTCGCTAATAATTTATTTTTACGATAGTGTTTTTTAATTCCCGTCAAATATGATCGTTATATTTCTTTTTATAGTTATTATATTTTTCGTGGTGATTGACTACTTCAGACAAACATAATGGTTGATTAGATATGAGTAAATTACCGCATAAGATTATTAATGATGAATTTGCAGATGGATATGAAAGTAAAGTTATTGAAACATATCATGAATGCCCTGAGAGATGGAAAAAGCAATAGGCAATACCTTACTGTTTCAATTTGGTATTTATGATGTTTTATCCCCGTCACATTTAATAAACACCAGAGCATCATTAGATGAATCAGGTATCCGTTATTTTGAAAGGCAATTATTTCTTGCTAATGTCACAGGGTATAACTGACCTGCCATGAAAAGAATACTTGATGTTGGTTGTGGTTGGGGATATATACTAAAAATGATGGCGGATAATTTCCCTGAATGTGATTGTCTTGATGGCATTAATGTCAGTGCCAGCCAACTGCAATATTGTTCAGAATATCATAAAGAACAAAGCTTACAGGACAGGATTAACCTTTATCTATGTAATGCCGGAAATATTAATCTTTTGCCGGATTATGATGAACCTTATGATCTTGTCATCATCCGTGGCGTTATTTCTCATTTTCCGAATGATGTTTATGAAAATACGATGAAAAAAATCTATGCCAGATTGAGAGTCGGCGGGAAAGTGATTATTTCAGATAATTTATATAATACAGAACCGGAACACTATATATCAGATACACCTGATGAGGTTGACCGGCTGGCTTGCCGGCATCGTAAGTCACCGGCATATTTTAAAAAGGTTCTGGAAGATAGTGGTTTCTTTATCACAGACTTCAGAGTGTTACCCTCAAATATTGATGTTGTCAGATGGTTGATGGAATCAAAAAAAAATATTGAATGTCATTTTCCTGAAGGTACTGATGGTGCACTGGAGGAATTAAGAGTTCTTGCGGAAAACTGGTCTGTCGCGTTATTAAAAAACAAGGTGTCAACATACAGCATCATTTTAGAGAAAAAATAATATTACTCTCTTTAATAAGATACAACACAATGGTAATTGTTATGTGTGAAAATAACCATGAACAACGAGTCCGAAAATCTATACCCGTTAAATATCTTTCAGAGAACGAAAATAATCAGTTTAATAGTGTTAATGGTATCAATATGGCGCCATTACCTTATCCTAATGGCTGGTTTGCTGCTTATTTCAGCCATAAATTAAAAAAAGGAAAAATTATCCGTGTGCCGTATTGCGGGCAGGATATTGTTTTATACCGGACAATGTCAGGTGTTGCCTGTGCAATCGATCCTTATTGTCCGCATCTCGGAGCGCATCTGGGATATGGTGCTTCCGTGGTTGGTGAGGAGATAGTGTGTCCGTTTCATGGGTTGTCTTTTGGCTCTGATGGTTATTGTTCCCGTGCACCGGAAGGCGCCGCAGTACCAAAAATAGCGCTGACAAAACGTTATTTGCATGAGATTGATGGCGTTCTTTTTGTCTGGAGCAATGATAAGAATACTCCGCCGGACTGGATGCCGCCTGCACTGAATACCGCCGGTTTTTCACAAAACCGCTATGAGACTTACCAATTACGGGGACTTTGTCAGGATATGACTGAAAATAGTGCAGATCCTGCTCATTTTTCCTATTTACACGGACTGAAAGAAGTGTCGACAAGTTGTGAGCAGGATGGCTACAAAATAACATACCGTATGAAAGCGAAGGTATTCGGGCAGCCCGTACATATGGTGATGAAATGCTATGGTCTGGGATATGCGGTCGGTGAAGCATCATTTTCCCGTCTGGGATTAACTGCACGGACACAGGCGTTAGGAACTCAGACAGAACCTCTGTCATGGACATTCCGTATGATAGACTCGATCAGAATCAACCGTATCGCAGGTCTGCCGCGATATATGCAGAAAATAGTCTATGCACCGTTGATTTTTTTTATTCATCGCTGGTTTGTTGAGACGGTGAAAGAAGATTTTATTGTCTGGCAAAACAGAAAATACCTCCATAAACCAGGGCTTATTCCGGGGGGGAATAATATGGCAGTTTACCGTCGTTGGGTTAAGCAGTTTTATTAAAAAGGAAATTAATATTATGAAATTGATTCTCCCTTCATTACCGCAGCCATTCTCTTATGCTATTCATCCGGCGTATTCCCCGGGGAATAAAACACCGTATAATGATCTTGATGAATATGATAATAATCATTTTGAACAAGTCACGAGAAATTATGCAGATCATTTTGAGCTTTATGATACGGATGAACAAAGAAAAAGATTAGCTAATATTCACTGTAGCTGGTTAGGATCACTGATGTATCCATCCGGTACGGAAGAATTATTACAGGTGGGTATTGATTTCTGTATGTGGGCATTTGCTTATGATGATGAATATTGTGATGAGGGGGAAGTATCATGCCAACCTGAAAAACTGATCCGGTATTCAGCGGAAATATGGCGGCAATTTGAATCCCCGGAACATAAGTTATCTGATGATCGTTATGCATTGGCTGCCCGTGATTTACGTATCCGGCTTGATAAATATGCTAAACCGGAACAAACTGCACGATTTGTCGAATCAATGCGTATTTATATGATGGCGGAAATGTGGAAATCTGTTAATGCGACACCCGTATTAAATGATTATATCGGCATGCGGGTAACCGGTGGCGGTGCCTGGTCTTTTCCGACACTGGGACATATTATTGCAGATGTAAATATTGCGGCAAATGAATATGAACACCGGAAGGTGAGGGCATTGTTTGAAATGCTATCACATCTGATGGCCTGGGAAACAGAGCCTCATGCTTATCTGAAAGAAATGACCCGGGGTGCAAATTATAAAGAACATAATTTAATCAGAGTATTGATGCGCGAGCGTCAATATAGTTTTGATGAGGCAATCGAAGAATATCTGGATATGCGAAAATGCGTTCTGGGTCTTTTTCTCCGGTTGAAAGCTGAAGTGGAAAAAGAGGCCTCTCAGGGAGTGAATGAATATATTGAGTCAGTGATCCGTTACTATGTCGGTGCGGTTATCTGGTCACAAAATACACGACGTTATAAATCAATGAGTGGTTGTTCAGATGAAGGTTCATTTTCAGGCGGAACACTGAGTGCACAGCTATCAGAATCTGAATTTACAGAAACCCGTCCGCTGGATATCAGTGCGGTGGCGTGGTGGTGGGAATATGATCCTCTGCGCAGATAGTGAGATGATACCGGATCATCAACGTAGCTGACGGGAAAACCGCCCGGCGAATAAGGGCGGTTGAGGCTACAAACCACGCAGATATTAAATATTCGGCAGATAACCGGCGCTTTTGATGAACTCGATGGAGATCACCAGCAGGCCGAACAGGAAGATAAAGATCAGAACCCCGTTCCCGCCTGCAACACGGTAAGCGCCGGCTTTCGGGTTCTGCCGTACTTTCCACGCTAATAATGACGGCAGAAGCAGCGCCAGGAAGGAGAGCGCCATTGCGGCGTACGCCAGTGCGCCGGTGAAGCTTTTGAAGTACAGCGCACAGACCAGCGGCAGGGCGAACGTCAGAATCCCGGTCTGAGTACGGCCGAAGGCGGAGTTTTTGCGTCTGAACAGGTCGGCCAGGTAATCAAATAATCCCAGTGCCACCCCCAGGAATGAGGTAGCCAGTGCCAGATCCATAAACAGGCTGACCGCGATATCCACATATTTGTTGGCCACAGTCTCACTGAGTGCCGTCAGTAAGCCGTCAAGGCCGGATTTCTGCGCCAGAATACCAAAGAAAGTATCGGACGGGATCGCGCCGAGCGTGGCAATCTGCCACAGCAGATACGCCACCAGCGGAATGGCGCTGCCGGTGAGGAAAATAAAGCGCAGCTTTTTGCTGTCGCCGTTCATGTAATTCACCAGGCTCGGCACACTGCCGTGGAAACCAAAGGAAGTGAATACCAGCGGAATAGCGGAAAGCACCAGTCCGTTCTGAATCGGCATGCTGACAAGGTTGGTCATATTCACATGCGGCATCATGACGGCGAGCATAATGATCAGGAAGATAATTTTACCGGTGAACAGGATACGGTTGATAAAATCAACAGAGTGCGTTCCGACACATACCACCAGGCCGCCGACGAGGGTGAAGATAATGGTTGCCGTACCCGGTGTAACAGATATTTGCCACCAGTTTTGCAGGCTGGCAGAGATCATTTCTCCCGCACCGCCGATATAGGCAGTGGTCAGGGCATACATCAGCAATAACATACTGAAGCCGGTCAGGAGCTGGCCAGGTAATCCGAGGTATTCACGGGCAACACTGCCTAAACCGGTGTCCGGTGAACTGTACTGATACACTTCAACCATCAGTAAGGCGGTGTAGCTCATGATAGCCCAGAGGCCAATCAGAATAACCGCAATGACCGGAAACCCGATCCCCGCAGCCGCCAGGGGCATTGCCAGCATACCGGCACCGATCGTTGTTCCCGCAACAATCAGAACACTGCCGAGTGTACGATTTTTCACCAAAACCTCATGATATTTCAATCAATAATATGTGGGCAAAGCGTAATGAAAAACAGGAAAAGTGTCAAATTTAAATTACGTATATCGTAAAGATATCGTTACACTAATGGCGTAAAAAAACCGGATTGCAGATCCGGTCACAAAACAGCTTACAATTCGATGTCGATATCACTCAGCGGGTAGCAACTGCAGGGAAGAATTTCACCGTCATTGATAAACGCAACCGGCCGTTGCCGGTAACCGACTTTACCGCGTTTCAGGCGGACACGGCAGGCACCGCAATAGCCTTCACGGCACTGGTATTCCACCGGGACGGATTGTTCGAGTGTATTGAGCAGATTGTTGTGTTCTTCACTGACATAATGCAGCTGAATACCCTGCATGTTGCCATGCAGGGTGATTTTATAGCGGGGCATCAGAGTTCGAAGTTACTCAGTTCGTCAGTGTTGACTTCAGAGTCAATCTGGCCGACCAGATAGGAGCTGACTTCCACTTCCTGTGGTGCCACCTGGACGTTATCGGATACCAGCCAGGCGTTGATCCACGGAATCGGGTTTGAGCGGACTTTGAACGGCAGCGGCAGACCCACCGCCTGCATGCGGATATTGGTGATATATTCCACATACTGACACAGGATATCTTTATTCAGACCGATCATAGAGCCGTTGCAGAACAGGTAATCTGCCCACTCCTTTTCCTGCTCCGCCGCACGGACAAACAGGTCGTAGCAATCCTGCTCGCACTCTTTGGCGATTTCCGCCATTTCCGGGTCATCCTGGCCGCTGCGCAGCAGGTTAAGCATATGCTGGGTGCCGGTCAGGTGCAGTGCTTCATCACGGGCGATCAGTTTGATGATTTTCGCATTACCTTCCATCAGTTCGCGCTCGGCAAAGGCGAAAGAGCAGGCGAAACTGACATAGAAACGGATCGCTTCCAGTGCGTTGACGCTCATCAGGCACAGATACAGCTGACGTTTCAGGGCGCGCAGGGTAACGGTAAAGGTTTTACCGTTCGCGGTATGCGTCCCTTCACCGAACATATGATATTCATTGGTCATACGGATAAGATCATCATAATAGCCGGAAATATCTTCCGCACGTTTGATGATCTCTTCGTTTGCCACGATGTCATCGAATACCACCGACGGATCATTCACGATATTACGGATAATATGCGTGTAAGAACGGGAGTGAATGGTTTCCGAGAAAGACCAGGTTTCCACCCAGGTTTCCAGCTCCGGAATGGAGATCAGCGGCAGCAGCGCTACGTTCGGGCTGCGGCCCTGAATGGAATCCAGCAGGGTCTGGTATTTCAGGTTACTGATAAAAATGTGCTTTTCGTGATCCGGCAGGGCATTGTAGTCAATGCGGTCGCGGGATACGTCCACTTCTTCCGGACGCCAGAAGAAAGAGAGCTGTTTTTCAATCAGTGATTCAAAAATCGGGTACTTCTGCTGATCATAACGGGCAACGTTTACCGGCTGCCCGAAGAACATCGGTTCTTTCAGCTGATCATTATGTACCTGCGAAAATGTTGTATAAGACATTATTTATTCACCTTAAATTTTACACGCGCCGCCTTCACAACCATCATCGTCGGCGATGACCACTTCCTCAGGAAGGTCTTCCTGGGTATCTTCCGCGCCATCGCGGGTATTGTGGTAATAAAGTGTTTTCACACCGTATTTATAGGCCAGCAGCAAATCTTTCAGTAACTGGTTCATCGGTACTTTGCCGCTCGGGAACCGGGTCGGATCATAGTTGGTGTTGGACGAAATCGCCTGATCGACAAACTTCTGCATAATCCCCACCAGCTGGAGATAGCCCTCGTTACCCGGCATCTGCCATAACAGTTCATAGGCGGATTTCAGGCGCTCATACTCCGGCACGACCTGGCGCAGAATGCCGTCTTTCGAGGCTTTCACGCTGATATAGCCGCGCGGCGGCTCAATACCGTTGGTAGCATTGGAAATCTGCGAGGATGTCTCTGACGGCATCAGGGCAGACAAGGTGGAGTTGCGCAGACCGTGTTTTTTGATCTCTTCGCGCAGGCCTTCCCAGTCATAATGCAGCGGTTCGTTCGTCAGCTGATCCAGGGTTTTCTTATAAGTATCGATCGGCAGAATGCCCTGTGAATAGGTGGTTTCGTTAAACCACGGGCATGCACCATACTCTTTTGCCAGCTCATTGGAGGCTTTCAGCAGGTAATACTGAATAGCTTCAAAGGTGCGGTGAGTCAGGTTATTGGCGCTGCCGTCGGAATAGCGCACGCCGTGTTTCGCCAGGTAGTAAGCGAAGTTAATCACCCCGATACCCAGGGTACGGCGGCCCATTGAGCCTTTGCGTGCCGCTTCAATCGGATAATCCTGGTAATCGAGCAGGGCATCCAGGGCACGTACCGCAAGAATAGCCAGCTCTTCCAGCTCATCGAGGTTTTCAATAGCACCCAGGTTAAACGCGGACAGCGTACACAGCGCGATTTCCCCGTTCGGATCATTCATGTCGTTGAGCGGTTTGGTCGGCAGGGCGATTTCCAGACACAGGTTGGACTGGCGCACCGGCGCGATAAACGGATCAAACGGGCTGTGGGTGTTACAGTGATCGACGTTCTGAATATAGATACGGCCGGTAGAGGCACGTTCCTGCATCATCAGGGAGAACAGTTCCACCGCTTTCAGCGTCTGTTTGCGGATAGACGGATCTTTCTCATACTGCTCATAAAGACGCTCGAACGCATCCTGATCGGCGAAGAACGCGTCATATAACCCCGGTACATCGGACGGGCTGAACAGGGTGATGTCCTGGCCTTTGATCAGGCGTTCATACATCAGTTTGTTGATCTGGACGCCGTAATCAAGGTGGCGGACACGGTTGCCCTCAACACCCCGGTTGTTTTTCAGTACCAGCAGGCTTTCAACTTCCAGATGCCAGATAGGGTAGAACAGCGTTGCCGCGCCACCGCGCACGCCGCCCTGAGAGCAGGATTTCACCGCGGTCTGGAAATGTTTGTAGAACGGGATACAACCGGTGTGGAATGCCTCGCCGCCGCGGATAGGGCTGCCGAGCGCACGGATGCGGCCTGCGTTGATACCGATACCGGCACGCTGGGACACATATTTGACAATCGCCCCGGAAGTCGCGTTGATGGAATCCAGGCTGTCGCCGCACTCGATCAGCACACAGGAGCTGAACTGGCGGGTCGGGGTGCGGACACCGGACATAATCGGGGTCGGCAGGGAAATCTTGAAGGTTGACGTAGCGTCATAAAACCGGCGGATATAATCCAGACGGGTCTCTTTCGGATAATGTGAGAACAGACAGGCCGCAACCAGGATATACAGGAACTGTGCACTTTCATACACTTCGCCGGTAACGCGGTTCTGAACCAGATATTTCCCTTCCAGCTGTTTGACGGCGGCGTAAGAGAAATTCATATCACGCCAGTGATCGATGAACTCATTCATCTGGTCAAATTCAGCTTCGGTGTAATCGGTTAACAGATTTTCGTCATATTTACCGGCAGCCACCATTTTCTGTACATGGGCATATAACGCCGGCGGTTCAAACTGGCCGTAGGCTTTTTTGCGCAGGTTAAAAATAGCCAGGCGGGCAGACAGATACTGATAATCCGGCGTTTCAGCGGAAATCAGGTCTGCGGCGGCCTTAATCATGGTTTCATGAATATCTGCGGTACGGATCCCGTCATAGAACTGAATCTGGGAACGTAACTCGACCTGGGAGACAGAGACATTATTCAGACCTTCAGCGGCCCAGGTAATGACGCGGTGGATTTTGTCTAAATCGATACGTTCTTTGTGACCATCACGTTTGGTAACAAGCAGATTCTGGTTCATCAGTTGATATACCCTGTTTTGAAAATGACACCCTGTTGTGGTTAACGCGCTGATAACGTGTATCTGCCCGAAAAAAAACGATCCCTGAAACAAATGTTCCGGGAAAGTCAATAGCGGGTGCTGAGCGATTTAAACACAAGATGTAGTGTGTCTGTAAAAGATGGGTAACAAGATAATGATAAATGCGCTCAGGATCAAGTGTATAAAATCAGGATCTTTTGTGGATAACTTGAGGATAGTCACCCGCTGACAGAGTGGTAAGCACTGAGATCCCTGACAAAATGAAACTGTGCTTACCTTATTACGTGAAGCGATAATTTTAGAAAAATGCGATTTGTTTGGCGTTTTATTAATCGCCGGAGTAATTAACTTGACACTATAAAATAAAACGGGTATGCAACATATAATTTACATCCACATTGGGTGCCAGCCAGAATTTATCGCTTAACGGGTTGTAATGTAAGCCAATCATATGCTGCTCGCGCAGACCGGTATTATTCAGCCAGTCAATCAGTTCTGCCGGACGGATAAATTTTTTCGCATCGTGCGTGCCGGGCGGTACCATCTTCAGAATATATTCTGCTGCGATAACCGCCATAAACCAGGCTTTCTTGTTGCGGTTAATGGTGGAGAACACCACATCGCCCCCCGGCTTGACCAGACGGGCACAGGAACGCACCACAGATGCCGGGTCCGGCACATGCTCAAGCATCTCCATGCAGGTCACCACATCATACTGTTGTGCATGTTTTTCGGCGTGCTGTTCCACCGTTTCCTGCACATAGGTGATATCCGTGCCGCTTTCCAGTGCATGCAGACGCGCAACCTGAAGCGGCTCCGCGCCCATATCCAGCCCGGTGACGTCCGCACCTTCCCGCGCCATACTTTCTGCCAGAATTCCGCCGCCGCAGCCGACATCCAGCACTTTCTTCCCGAACACACCGTTAACCCGCTGCTGAATATAGGCCAGACGCAGCGGATTGATCCGGTGCAGCGGTTTAAATTCACCCTCAAGATCCCACCAGCGTGAGGCAACATCCTCAAACTTTTTAATTTCCGCAGGATCGACATTGGCTGTCAGCGGGGAAGCTGTGTCATTCATGGTCTCTTTCTCTCTCTTGCTGCGGCAGAACCTGCCGGAATACGCGATGGCGTCAGTATACAATGCCGGGCGCGGATGCGTCAGAAATAAAATACTCTTCCGATTTTTATATCTCCTTTTTTAAACATTGGCGATTTGTGGTATAGTTCCGCACCTTGAATCCGGAGTAATGAGGGATACTGGCTCCATGAGCGACAATGCCAAAGAAATCTTGCCCGTTAACATCGAAGAGGAGCTGAAAAGCTCGTATCTGGATTACGCCATGTCCGTTATTGTCGGACGCGCGCTCCCCGATGTCAGGGATGGTCTGAAACCGGTTCACCGCCGCGTATTATTCGCGATGAAAGAACTGGGTAATGACTGGAATAAAGCCTATAAAAAATCTGCCCGTGTGGTCGGGGATGTGATCGGTAAATATCACCCCCATGGTGACAGTGCTGTGTATGAAACGATTGTCCGCCTGGCTCAGCCGTTCTCAATGCGCTATATGCTGGTGGATGGTCAGGGTAACTTTGGTTCAATCGACGGTGACTCCGCAGCGGCAATGCGTTATACGGAAGTCCGTATGGCGAAAATTGCCCATGAACTGTTAGCCGACATCGACAAAGAAACCGTGGATTTTGTACCGAACTATGACGGTACCGAAATGATCCCGGATGTGATGCCGACCCGCATCCCGAACCTGCTGGTGAATGGTTCATCCGGCATTGCTGTCGGGATGGCAACCAATATTCCGCCGCATAACCTGGGCGAAGTCATCGACGGCTGTCTGGCCTATATTGATGATGAAGATATCAGCATCGAAGGTCTGATGGAGCACATCCCGGGGCCGGACTTCCCGACTGCAGCGATTATCAACGGCCGCCGCGGTATTCTCGATGCTTACCGCACCGGACGCGGCAAAATTCATATCCGTGCCCGCGCTGAAGTGGAAACGGACGAAAAAACCGGCCGCGAAACCATTATCGTTAATGAAATTCCGTATCAGGTGAACAAAGCCCGCCTGATTGAGAAAATCGCCGAGCTGGTTAAAGAAAAACGTCTGGAAGGTATCAGCGCACTGCGTGATGAATCTGATAAAGACGGTATGCGCATTGTGATTGAAGTCAAACGTGATGCGGTCGGTGAAGTGGTACTGAACAACCTTTATCTGCTGACACAGATGCAGACCACGTTTGGTATCAATATGGTTGCCCTGCATCAGGGACAGCCGAAGATCCTCAATCTGAAAGAAATTCTCAGTGCGTTTGTGCGCCACCGCCGTGAAGTGGTGACCCGCCGGACAATCTACGAATTACGCAAAGCCCGTGAACGCGCCCATATCCTCGAAGGTCTGGCGATTGCACTGGCCAATATCGACCCGATTATTGAGCTTATCCGCCGTGCGCCGACACCTGCGGAAGCAAAAGCAGGGTTACTGGCACAGGCATGGGAACTGGGTACTGTCGCCGCCATGCTGGCCGGTGCCGGTGATGATGCCGCGCGTCCGGAAGGTCTGGATGAGCAGTTTGGTATCCGCGATGGTCTGTATCATCTGACCGAAGTTCAGGCTCAGGCGATTCTGGATCTGCGTCTGCAGAAACTGACCGGTCTGGAGCATGAAAAACTGCTCGACGAATACCGCGAGTTACTGGAACTGATTGCCGGTCTGCTGCATATCCTGCAAAGTCCTGAGCGTCTGATGGAAGTCATCCGTGAAGAACTGGTGGCAGTGAAAGAGCAGTTCAACGATAAGCGCCGTACTGATATCACAGAAAATACAGCGGATATCAACATCGAAGATCTGATCAGTCAGGAAGACGTGGTGGTGACACTGTCTCATCAGGGCTATGTGAAGTATCAGCCGCTGACCGACTATGAAGCCCAGCGCCGCGGCGGGAAAGGTAAATCTGCCGCCCGTATCAAAGAAGAAGACTTTATCGAACGTCTGCTGGTGGCGAACACCCACGACACCATTCTCTGCTTCTCCAACAAAGGGAAGCTGTACTGGCTGAAAGTGTATCAGTTACCGGAAGCCAGCCGTGGTGCGCGCGGCCGTCCGATTATCAACATATTACCGCTGGATCAGGAACAGAACGAGCGTATTACCGCTATCCTGCCTGTCCGCGAATATGAAGAAGGTAAGTTTGTCTTTATGGCGACCGCCAGCGGTACCGTGAAGAAAACCTCCCTGCAGGACTTCAGCCGTCCGCGTAACGCCGGTATTATCGCTGTCAACCTCAATGAAGGGGATGAGCTGATTGGCGTTGACCTGACTGACGGCAGCAACGAAGTGATGCTGTTCTCTGCTGACGGTAAAGTTGTCCGCTTTGCGGAAGATGCTGTCCGTGCCATGGGGCGTACCGCCACCGGTGTGCGAGGTATCCGTCTGGGTGACGACGATGCGGTCGTGTCACTGATTATTCCGCGCGGTGAAGGTGAAATTCTGACGGTCACCGAAAACGGCTACGGCAAGCGGACTGCGGAAGCAGAGTATCCGACCAAATCCCGCGCCACTCAGGGGGTTATCTCCATTAAAGTGAGTGAGCGTAACGGGAAAGTCGTGGGGGCAATCCAGGTCGGTGCGGATGATCAGATTATGATGATCACCGATGCCGGTACGCTGGTCCGTACCCGCGTCTCTGAAGTCAGTATCGTGGGCCGTAATACCCAGGGTGTGACGCTGATCCGTACCGGAGAAGAAGAGAAAGTGGTCGGTCTGCAGCGTGTTGCGGAGCCGGAAGAGGATGAAAATGATTTCTCTGAAGACGGTGAAGTGACAGATGCGGCATCTGATGATAATGCAGAAGAGAATAACGATTAATATCACCGGTTTCCGGTAATATAAAATCAGAAAAACCGATAAAGCAGGAACAATAATATTGTTCCTGCTTTTTATTTACCCCGGGGGTTTTGTAAACATTGCACAGTGGTATATCCTAGACATAACAGTCTGAAACCTCTTGAATATATCAGATTCATTATTGGCGGAGCCCCTTTGAGATACTTTTCATCTTTCCAGACATCACTGAAAATTTCGCGTTACCTGTTCCGGATCGTCGGTGTGATGTTATGGGGGCTGGGGGCGCTGGTGACGGTATTCTATTTACTGAATATCTATAACGGGATGCGCAATGATATCCGCCAGCAATATTATTCCGATTACGATGCCTTATTAGCTTATTTCCGGCAATCCACCGATATGACCCGCGATATCCGTTATATGAATGAACGGTTTGTCGAAAATAAAGAAGTACGGCCGGGAGAGCCCGCAGACCGGACCACTGACGGCTTTTTTATTGATTACCGGGCGCTGAATACCAAAGGCGACTGCGCGGCCTTCCGAACCGGCAGCGGCCCGTATATTATCGCATTCAAAGATCTCCTGACGTACTGGCAGAACAATATCGCCGCCCCGATGGGGCTGAATCAGGTCTTTCTGGTCGGCTCAAAAACCCTGTGTATGGTGTCATTTCCGATCCGCAACCTTTCCACCAGCAGCGAAACGCTGCGCAGAATGGTCAATGATTATTCTCAGAACTATTTCCGCCTGAAAAGCCAGGGGAAAGAGCGCACCATTTACTGGGCGGCACCGGGCAGTAATCAGGGAATGGCCAGCCTGTTTGTGATGATGCCGCTGTATTATGACGGGCGTTTTCTGGCGCTGATGGGCATTGAGCGTAATCTGCAGCTGGAAAACTTTAACCGTCTGCGCGGTTTCCCGGCCAATATGGTGATTATTAATGAGCAGGATGATGTCGTGCTCTCTTATCCGGAAGAAATTAACACACAGAAAAATAAAGACCGTTATCTGGTGGACGATAATTATTTCGGTTATGACGACGAATTCACTCAGCTGGTCTTTAAACGCAGGCTGACGCCGTCGCTGCTGAGTGTGGTATATACCACGCCGCTGAGTTCAATCTATGAAAAACTGAAATTTCAGATCCTCAACGGGGCGATTCTTAATCTGATCTCCGCCATTATTATCGGGTTGTTTACCTGGCTGCTGGAACGGCGGATATTTATGCCGGCTGAAAACAGCGCAATGCGTCTGGAGGAGCACGAGCAGTTCAACCACAAAATTGTGGCCTCCGCCCCGGTCGGGATTTGCATTCTGCGCACACTCGACGGTACGGCACTGCTGAGTAATGAACTGGCTCATAATTACTGGCGTATGCTTTCGTTTGAGGATCGCAACCGCATCGGCCTGCTGATAAAAGACAAACGGCAGGGGATGGAAGATATGGTGACCCGTAACGGCGGGCATCTTCAGGTCAGTTTTGTGCATTCCCGCTATCAGAACGAGGAAGTGGCGATTTGCGTTCTGGTGGATATCAGCGCCCGTGTGCAGCTGGAAAGCTCGTTACAGGATGCGGCACAGGCAGCAGAGCAGGCCAACCAGTCAAAATCCATGTTCCTTGCCACGGTCAGTCATGAGCTGCGCACGCCGCTGTACGGTATTATCGGTAACCTGGAGCTGTTACAGTCCATGGCACATTCGCGGGATGCCCAGCGCCTGCTCGGCACTATGAATAACTCATCTTCATTATTACTGAAAATTATCAGTGATATTCTCGACTTCTCCAAAATTGAATCCAAACAGCTGAAAATTGAGCCGAGAGAGTTTAACTTCCGCGAACATATTCATTTTGTGGTGGCAAACTATCTGCCACTGGTGGCGAAAAAACACCTTTCTCTGTACTGCTTTATTGAAAAAGATGTGCCGGAGCTGGTTTGTAATGACCCGGTGCGGATGCAGCAGGTGATCGCTAACCTGTTTAATAATGCGATTAAATACACGCATGTCGGGATGGTGTGCATTCATGTCTATGTCTGCGGTGAATATCTGCATGTGGATATTCAGGATACCGGCGGCGGTATCAGTGAAGATGAGCTGCGCCAGTTATTCGATCCGTTCTATCAGATTATGCCGAACACTGACAGCCCGTCGCAGGGCACCGGGCTGGGGCTGCCTATCTGTGAAAAACTGATCTCACTGATGGACGGCGATATGATGGTGGAATCGCAGAAAGAGGTCGGCAGTCTGTTCGGGATCCGCTTCCCGTGCTATACCGCCTATCCGTCCGGCCATCATGCGGATATTGTGCCGCTGACCGTACCGCTGGTCTTTGAGTTCCGCAACGGCGTGCTGGCGGATTATATGCAGCGTTACTGGCAGGATATTGCCCCGGCACCGGTTCCGTTGTCTGAATGCCCTGATATTGCCTGTGCGGTGGTGATCACGGACGTGGTGACCCCGGCAATGAAACAGGCACGTCTGCTGATTGAACTGGATGCCGGTTATACCGACAAACCGGTGCCGCTGGGCGGCAATCACTGGCGGCATAACACCCATCAGCTCGACGGGCTGTTTGATTTTGTCTCTGACCGCCTGAATAATCGTCGTCAGGAAGCGGATGATCTGCCGCCGCCGCCACTGCCGGACAGCCAGCAGGCCGCGCATGTCCGGATCCTGATTGTGGATGACCATCCGATTAACCGCCATCTGCTGTCCGATCAGCTGCATCTGTTCGGCTTCCACACCGCAACGGCGGATGACGGGCTGGATGCACTCAATTTCCTCGAAACCCATGAAGTGGATATTATTCTGTCAGACGTCAACATGCCGAATATGAACGGTTATGACCTGACCCGCACACTGAGAGAGAAGGGGATGACACTGCCGGTTATCGGGATCACCGCCAACGCGATGGCGGAAGAGCGCGAGCGCTGTCTGGCTTCCGGCATGAATGATTGTCTCTCCAAACCGGTCTCGATGCAGGCGCTGCGCACCATGATGCAGTACTACATCCCGCAGGTCACGCCGCCTGTGGAGGAATAACCGGACACATAAAAAAACCGCCGTTCAGATGAATGGCGGTTTTGTATCAGTACTGTAAAACGTGTCCGGATTACTCGTCTCTGTGGCTGTCAATAGTGACAGACGAAAGGTAATTCAGCAGAGCGATATCGTTATCCACACCCAGTTTCAGCATGGCGGATTTTTTCTGGCTGCTGATGGTTTTGATACTGCGGTTCAGTTTACGCGCAATCTCAGTGACCAGATGTCCTTCGGCAAACAGACGCAGAACCTCACTCTCTTTCGGAGACAGGCGCTTATCGCCGTACCCGTTGGCATTCACTTTTTCCAGCAGTTTGGAAACGCTGTCAGGGGTGAATTTCTTTCCTTTCTGCAAAGAGGCCAGTGCTTTCGGCAGATCAGCCGGCGCACCCTGCTTCAGTACGATCCCTTCGATATCGAGGTCCAGTACGGCACTGAGGATCGCCGGATTATTGTTCATCGTCAGAACAATAATCGCCAGGTCAGGATAATGGCGCTTGATATACTTGATAAGCGTAATACCATCACCGTATTTATCTCCCGGCATGGAGAGGTCAGTGATCAGAACATCCGCATCCAGGCGTGCTAAGTTATTGATGAGTGAAGTGGAATCTTCAAATTCACCAACAACATTAACCGTTTCCAGCTGTTCCAGAGACTTCTTTATCCCGAACAGAACAATAGGATGGTCATCAGCGATAATAACATTCAGGTTATTCATACTCTTGGTTACCTTGCTGCAGCAATTCAGTGACAATGGCATCAATTTCCCGGATACCTTCATCCACCTTCATTTTGTTTTTGTCAGCGATACAGCGTTCTATATCTTCACAGCGTGATTTCAGATAATCAAAGTCGAGCACAGCAAAGACCCCTTTGACCCGATGTACTGTCAGCGCCAGTGGCTGCAATTCACTTAATTCTGCTTCCGTGTACATCTTACTTATATCAGGAGGGACTGTGGTGGCAAACAAGTCTTTATACGTACTTTGTGCCAGCTGATTTTTATATAACGCAACAACTTCCCTGACGGAAAGCGCTGCTGTATTAATACCCGTATTCCCGGGTAAGAATCTATCATCAAACTCATCCGAAGTTAAGCTTTGTTCGATAAGCAGCGTAATAGCATTCAGAATTTCATCATTGAAATTATAATTACACTCCACCAGGGAAGGCGTAATCATTCTGTGTTCAATAATGTCATTTCGTAAAAAGAGTATTGGCTTTCTCGCTTTCTTATCAAAGTCAGTTATCAGGATGTCATATTCATCTTGCAATAATGCGCGATTTTTATCAAATAAAATTCCGCCATTTTCAATTATAATGGTGTTAATTATTTCCCGAATACTCGGATTAATGATATTGATCTTAAACAGCGTATCTTCCAGCACCTCTGACGACTCACCGATCATCTCGGTGGCAGGCAGCGGCAACTCGACAGTGTAGTGTGTGCCGATATCCGGTTTACTGTCTATTTTCAGCTCTCCGCTGAGTTTTTTACATAATAAATCACACAAATAGAATGCCAGCCCCGAGTTCGGACGCCCCTCCGTCTCTGCGACCTGAAACATAAACGGGTCGTGCAGATTAACAAGATCAGATTGCGGCAGACCGGAGCCGCTGGCGATTATTTCTAATCTGATATTATTATGTTCATCTTTAAATATATTCTTAAGGCGAATAACTAACTTTCCGTATTTTAAATTGCTGACAGCATAATTCAGTAATAATAAAAATATCTTACTGATAATAGGGCCGTCACCAATGTAATTCAGCTGTTTATTAATACTGTTATGGAAATAAAGCGGAATACCTTTGTCATTTATCTGACGTGAGAATTGTTTAACGATATCCTCGACGGTCTGTGACAACAAAAACTCATCATTGGTCGGTTTCCAGTCATCACTTTCCAGATCAGCCAGCAGAATAATATTTTCGATCCACTCGCACAGATAACCGGATTCCGTCACCACTTTATCCATCAGCATGCTGCCGGCAGGATCAGTCACATAAGGTGCCAGTGTATGCAGGTCATTACCAAGCTGTTTGACCGGTACCACCAGCTCGGAACGGATATTTGACAGCACAGACTGACGGGCTTTGATACTTTTCTTATACTCACGGTCAGACAGTTGCAGGCGGCGCGCGGTCAGCGCCTCCTGATCCACATCCCGGAACAGAATCAGATAAGTATCATTCATATTACGGACCGGATTCATACTGACTTCATAAACTACGTTATCAATGGTGGTCTGGATCCGGCCCTGATGCTCGCGGGCCATATCGCGGGTTTTATTCAGGTCGCTGAGGGTCAGCAGCTGACTGGCGATGGTATTACTGACCAGCCGTTTGTTGGCGGCAAAATCATAAATCGCCAGCCCGATAGGCAGTTGCGCCACAATTTCATTGGTTATCGCCTCACTGTTTCTGGCCTGGCGGACCAATGTATTGAGCGGGGAAATGAACCGCTTGCGGATATAAACAAGACCGCCGACGGAGAGCATACTGAACAGGAATACAGAAATTAACAGCCAGATATTGGCCGCCAGCATCTCTTCGGCCAGAGACAGCAGTGAGAGCTGATAAACCACCTGATACGGCATTTCACGCAGACGGTAACTGAGTTTCAGTGACAGGCCGTTAATACTGATCTGCACCGCATTCGGGCGGTTGCTGAGAGTATGGGACTCAGCCGGGATCAGTGACAGATTGGATAAATCCAGATTATCCGGCACCAGGTTATTCACCGGTAAATCAAACGCCACCACACTGGTCAGCTGACCCGGGTTATTAAACATCGCGCGGTAGGTATAGTAATAGGTTGATTCTGACGGCATCTTGGTAAAGGAGGAGAGGGTTTCCCGTTCATCCAGCGCCGTGGAATCCGCCAGCATTTCCGCCCGTTTTTCATCAGCACCCAGTGTCAGCGGACTTTCGCGGTAACGCAGCTCCGGACGCAGGGCAGAATGAGATGTCACCAGCAGCAGACTGTTATCCAGCCCGTTGAGGTAATACACAGAATTAAACTGATTTTCGCCGCCCCACAGAATGGTCAGATAGTCCGAAAAACGCCGTGCGATGGCGTAGGTCTCATCATTGGTCTGGCCGAACAGGATGGCGTCCACAACCGGCACACGGCTGTCAATCCAGTAAATATCATTCAGGATCTTATGTGGCGGAACGAGCTCAGGCCGTTTCTCGGTGTCCGTGGTATTGGCGAGCCGGAACAGTTCAGCGGACTGATAGCGGTACGTTTCAACCTGATGCTCTATCCGGCTGCTGAAACTGTAGAGTGCGCCTTTTTTGTTTCCCAGCCAGGCATCGTAATAGTTATATCCGTATAAAAAGAGAGACAGGACTAATAACGAAACAAATGATGCATAAAAGCCGGGTATCGCATAAGGCTTGGAATGTGACTGTCTGTACATATGTTCCGTTGCGACCTTATAGTAAGTACTTGACTGTAAATTCACCGGGAATTAATTCTATCATACTAATTCCCGTCACAATAACAGCAGTATTCCGCCGCAGGGGCGGTATGATGCATGAATGTTGAGCAGGCAGACAAAAAAATCGGATTTTTTTGCATATAGGGGTAGACAGGTTCCTCATTTTTCAGCATAATCGCGCCCCATGGAAGGATGGCCGAGTGGCTTAAGGCAGCGGTCTTGAAAACCGCCGACGGGAGACCGTCCTAGAGTTCGAATCTCTATCCTTCCGCCAAATTCGCCGGCTTAGCTCAGTTGGTAGAGCAACTGACTTGTAATCAGTAGGTCACCAGTTCGACTCCGGTAGCCGGCACCATATAAAACCCGCCATGTCTTTGATATGGCGGGTTTTTTCTATGTCTAATTATGTATCAGACTGATTTTATTAGTGCGCGCGCCATACTCGTGCCATTAATCCCCATGCCCACTCCTGATATTGCCAATAACGTCAAAAAGTGATCTCCATAGCCGGTACCATATTAAAGCCCGTTATTGTCCACTAAGGTGCGACAAGAGCAGACTATTTTCTTTATTCGTTAAAAAATAGGTGTGTGTTTGTCCGGTTTTATCCGGTTTTGTCCGTTGCAACCGGGCAGTAACACCACCATCCGGCATAATCGGCTTTATGAGGGGCTGACGGGGAAATGTCATAGTAAGGAAAGTCAGGCAGAGCAGATTTTTATCATGCTGTTAAAATGAATGATTATAGAGTATAACCAAACAAGGACATATTTCGCCTTGCCTGGTTAATACAATATATTGAATTTATTGGATTAAGTTTGTCATGTATTTATTTGTAACTCTTACCGCCGGTAAACCAGTTCTTTTCAAACTCACATTCTTTATCATCACCCCAGCTATTCGGAACGGACTGCTGCGTATTTAAATCAATTATTCCTATTCCTGTATTGGTTGGATACAAATCATAATCATGCCCTTCCAGGGGAATGAAGTTATATGTATAAGTTGTATATTCTTGGTTGTACTGACTTCTGAATGTTTCACGAGTGTAAGTTATTTTAAGTCTTTGGTTCGCTTTGAGCCTGTATTCAAGGGCATCAGCCCCCTTTAATTGCTCTGATGGCGGAAGCATCTCTGGTAGTCTTTTGTTAAATGTTGATTTTATACCAACGATATTAAAACCAGGTCCCAGACTTTTGTCTGATACTTTTTTGTAACAGCTTCCCTCTTTTTCATATATTTCCATTGAAAGCGGCGGCATGTAATTTTTAGCCCTGATTCTTGAAGCATCAGGACCTGTATAATCGTCAGGTGCTTTACTGAGACTGACTGAACAAGCGGATAATGAACTTATCATGACGCAAACAAACAGATGTTTTTTCAACATATTTTTCCTTGACATATAATTATTATTTACCATGTTGGTCGTTGCGGTTTTTAAATAAACATTCAGCCCGGTGAGACCCGGGATTCAGAATTTGGCTTAAGTATAATCAAGTGCAGATTTATATGGTATGTGTCTAAATATACAGTTGTGTTTACATGTTGTCCGAAAATGCCATTATTACCCTCTGATGGCGGGATTTCTTCCCGCTAAATATTTTCATACTGTGAAACGGGCGGTTTGCGGGTGAGATAAATGGACGTGACAAAGTTCCTTTGTACAACCCCATTGAACTCTTCATCAGCTATCTGCCCTATCTGGCTAAGAAATTGGATCCATTGTGATTCAGGTAAACCGGAGACCTGTGAAAATGTGGCTGCCAGGTCACGCAATAGAACAACCAACCAGAACTAATTAGTGGTTTGGTTCTTTTTGATAATCATTATGTGATGCGTTCAGATTTTTCTGTTGAAATAGCGGATTCCGGCCATCAGGTAAAATGATAGAGTGGCGGAACGATAATCACGGAGAGTACGGATATGATTTCATCATCACTGATTCTTTTATTTTTGTTTGCCATACCGGTTAGTCCGGGCGTGATCATTGATATATTTTATGCTGCCAGCCGGATGCCGTAATAGGGTATTCATGCTTAAAAATAAATCATACAAAGATTATCTGTGACCTGACCTGCGTTAAATGCGATTTATCCTGTGGCACAATAACGGAGAGTTAAGGGACAACAGCCGTTGATGTCTGGTTTTTATCTTTGTAAGCTGTCACCGGGAAACAGAAGGTCTGGTATGAAAAAAGTGGTGGTTATAACCTGTTTGTTATTTTCTTCTTCGTCTTTTGCGGTCAGTTTTGATTGCAGCAAAGCACAGAGTAAAACAGAAAAACTGGTGTGCGATAGTCCGTCATTATCTCAGGCGGATGATGAATTATATGCAGATTATCTGCAGGCAAAAAAAATCACCGGAAACAGTGATGAGTTTAAAAAGACAGTCAGAGAAAACCGGAAACTGAGATTGCAGAATTGTGATACAGAAGCATGCCAGCTGGAATGGTATAAAAAATCATCTGTGTTGTTCCGGAATATTGCTGACAGTAAAAATCCGGCATCAGCGCAGACATGCTATGAGGACGGGCAGCAGGTGACATTAACCGGTACGCTGAAACGTGTTGTATTTCCGGGGCCGCCAAATTATGAAAGCGTGGAAGAGGGGGATGAACCGGAACCGTATTGGGTTCTTTTTACCAAAGCACCGTTGGCCTGTATAAAAGACAGTCCGGACTGGGGCAGTAATGACCAGTTTCAGCTGATAGTAAGAGGTGATTTTTACAGCAAAAACCAGCGTTATCTGAATCAGCAGGTCTCTGTTACCGGCGAAATGTTTTATGCCGAAACCGGGCATCACCATACACCGGTATTAATCGATGTGACAGTAATAAAAGGCGTGAAAGTTATTTCACCGTCAGATAACCACTAATTTTGTGTTTCACTGATATTTGTTCCGGATATTCATAAGGTTAATCTCCCTGTTATTTCCGGAGCAGATTAACATTACCTGTAAAAATACTGTATATCTATACATGAAAATTCCGGGGCGGGCTTTTTCTGTCAGTGTACCGGCGCCTGAACGGGCACTGAAGAGGAGCTGATACCGGGAAATAATACGGATACTATACAGGTGAATATTATGAGCAGAGACATTCAGACGATACTGTTGCACTGGGGCGGCTGGGCAGCGGGTGATCACTGTGCGGGCATGGGCTGGGCCCGTGTTTCATCAGGATTCAGGGAGCTTGCTCAGAACAGCAGTAAACAGAGAGCCTCATGCAGTGATGAGGATGGCCGGGTTATCGACCGTTGTGTATCCATGCTGGGTACGGCCGGTCTGGAACGTGAACGCGACTATATTACGGATTATTACGTGAAAGGGATGAGCAAGCGGGCGATCGGACGTAAATATAAAGTCCGCGAGGATGAGATCCGTAAACAGGTACAGAGCGCGGAAAGCTTTATTTTTGGTTGTCTGGAAATGCTGGCGGTGCAGCTGGATATGGATATTCTATATAAAGCGTATCCTGATGTCCGGAGCACATTGGTGCGGCCGCAAACAGTGTGCTAATCTGTAAAAAATGACGAATTACATATTGAAAGGCATTCAGATTCTGAATGCCTTTTTGTCGTTATGACGGGATATTTTTCCGTTGTCCGGAGCACATTGGTGCGGTCGCAAACTGCATGCTAATCTGTAAAAAATGACGAATTGCACTTCACGGTGAAGGATATGCGGCGTAAAAGTCATCGCAGGTTTCTTTTAATTCAGTCAGTTCATAAGCCATAACGTCTTTATTATCTTTAACGGCATGATAGCGGGATTTGAGTTTTACTATCAATGAATCCGGGACAACATCATTGTCATCAGGATCACGCTTTGCACAATAAAAATAAAACATCGCTTTTTGCAGGACAGAAACCGGTAATACATCGTAATGGCAGGATAAATACTGAATAACATATTCGTGGTATTTATCTGATGACAGCAGTAACCACTCCATACATTGGGCTTTAAAATAATCATTACTGATTACCGGCGATTCCATTATTCTTTTCCGGAAATCACAGGATAAATCCGGGTCACGTACAGAAAGTACATCCAGATAAAAACCCGCTTCTTCTGCACCCTCGTCTTCACAGTCGCAGTTGATATATAGCGGGTTGATATAACCCTGTTTCAGGTACAGTGTTAAACCATCAGCCAGTTCCTGTACGGATTTGCTGTTGTAATCGTTATTCATTATGCCGGCTCCGGTCTTATGATATATGGCGGGTGCCGTTAATATACGGTTTCCTGACGGAAATTAAATCATTATTTATTTGCCATTATATCACTGCACCGGAATACGGTGTGTCCGGCCCTGCCTGAGAGCAGGGCTTTTTTATGGCCTGACAGGAGGCAGATATTATTCACAGGCACTGAGGTAAGAATGAATGATAAAGACATTGAATTAATTATTTATAACCAGCTGGTTACTGAGCTGAAAAGTCACGGTATTACCACGGGGGTTAAAGCTGGTTTCTTTCCGGAAAATCATATCTCCGGAGAGGATTTTATTGCCTTTTATCCCGTTGGTGAGACACCTGCGGGATGGCAGAAACGCAGCTATGCCGTCCGCGGGCAGAATGCTAATCATACCGAAAGCCAGATAACTGAAAAAAAATACCGGGTTCAGGGATTTATTACTGAATCTCAGACACATACCGCCGGTGATATTGTGGCCGCAGTCAGGATGATTGTGAATTCACTGCCCTTTACCGGTGTGCTGAATAAACAGGGAATCGGTGTTCAGCGCGCCGGTGCAATCCGGGTGCCGTATCTGGCTGACGACCAGGGGCATTACAGACAGGCACCTTCTTTTGATTTCAATGTGACGTTTACCCGTACACTCCGCCCGGAGACCGGCGTTGTTTCAGCGCTGTTCCCGGATATTTACTGCATATAAGGTTTTACTATGCCAATTAAACAAACACACTATGTCGATATCGCCTCTGCGGTCATCGGCGCTTCTGCTGTGCCTGAGCGTAAGCTGACCGCACGGTTATTTTCTGCTGATCCGAAAATTCCGGCCGGTCATGTCCTGGAGTTTGCGCCGGGTCAGGTTGATGAACTGCTGGGCGCTGATTCACCGGAAGCTCAGTTTGCCCGTCAGTATTTCAGTTATGTCAGTCCGGCACCGGTCAGTAAACCGAAAGAGCTGCAGATTGCCTCATACGCGCCGGTCGGGCGCACACCGGCACTGTTCGGCGTCAAAGCGGCCGCGCTGGCTGATCTGACTGCCGTCACCGACGGCACACTGTCTGTAACCATCGGTCAGACTACCAAAAACTATAAGGATCTGGATTTATCGGCGGCCAAATCCTATGCCGATATTGCCTCGCTGATCCAGGCAAAACTGAATGCTGAGAGCGAGCCGCAGTTCGCGGGCAGTTATCTCACGTTTAATGCGCAAAAGAATGCGTTCGAACTGAACGGCGGTGTACAGGAGCATGTCTCCGCCGGTGTGGCGTATTCTGTCCTCGCGGATGCCATGGGTCTCTCTTCCGGTCTGTCATCTGAAGGGCATCCGGCGCAGACACCACTGGAAGCCTTTATGGTGGCAGAGCAGGTATCTGATTCATTCGGCAGTGCGGCGTTCCTTACTGAATTACCCGCGGAGCAGGCTGTGCCGCTGGCGCAGTATGTCGCCGGTGAGAATGTGAAATATCAGCTGCATCTCAGTGTGACCGCCGGCAATGCAGAGGAATTAAATTCCGCGCTGGCAGGTACGGCATCTGTTGGTCTGAACCTGAAAACGGACAATGGTTACTTCATCCAGGCGCTGCCGATGGCGGTGATGGCGGCGACCGATTATGACCGGACGAATGCCGCAACAAACTACATGTTCCGTCAGCTGGGTGTGACCTTTCCGGCACAGGTGACCAAAGACGCGGATGCGGATCGCTTCGACAAGCTGCGCGTGAACTATTACGGCGAAACGGCGGTGGCCGGCTCGCAAATCCGTTTTTATCAGCGCGGCTTCCTGTGCGGCGGAGCATCTGATCCGCTGGATATGAGTGTTCACGCCAACGAGCAGTGGCTAAAAGCGTATATCGCACAGCAGTGGTTCAGCCTTCTGCTGGCCACCCGCGGTGTTCCTGCCAATAAAGACGGCGAGGCACAGGCGCTGATGGTGATTGCCGGTGCAGTTACCAAAGCACTGGATAACGGCACTATTCTGGCCGGTAAAAACCTGACGGAAGTACAGAAAATCGCAGTGGCAGATGCTTCCGGTGATGATCTGGCCTGGCACGATGTGCAGGACAAAGGTTACTGGTATGACGCGAAAATCACCGAAAACACCGGCAAAAGTGGTCTGCCGGAGTATGTCATGAAATACGTGCTGATTTACGGCAAAGGCGACTGGATCCGTAAAGTCGAAGGCTCACATAACTTAGTGTAAGTAAGGAAAAAAATATGATTGAAGTATCAGCAACCGGTCTCGCGCTGGTGGTAAAAGCCAGCAAAACCTTTCCGTCCGGTATTCTTATCACCGCTTTTGCGGATGATGCGGACCCGCTGGATTTTCCGGCGACAGAGATTGTTAAAACGGGTGTGGATATCAACGGTAACCTGCTGAGCTGGTCAGCACCGGCACCGCAGACGGTAACAATTAACGTACCGGCGGGCAGTGAGGAAGATCAGAACCTGGCTATCCTGCTGGACGCGAATACAGCGAAAAGAGGCCGCCGCGCCGCCGGGGATAACATCACGATGGTTGCCTCTTACGGTAACGGTTCGACCACCACCGCACGTAACGGCCGTATCACTAACGGCAGCCGCGGAAGCTCTGTCGCCAGTGCGGGTCGTCTGAAATCCAAACAATACATATTTGTATTCCAGGATTTTGATTTTACACGTAATCGTTAATTCTGAGCGGGCTGCGGCCCGCTTTTTTTACGGGAAAAAAATATGCTGATCAAACCTAAAGAAGTGGCGGTAAAAGATGCCGATGGTATTGAGAAAACATTCATTATCAGTCGTCTTCCGGCAATTACCGGGCGGGAAATTCTCGCCAAATATCCGCTGTCCAATGCCCCGAAAATCGGTGACTACGAAGTCAGTAAAGATGCCATGCTGAAAATGATGGCCTATGTGTGTGTGCCGGTCAGCGGTGAAGAGATCCCGCTGAAAACACAGGCCCTGATTGATAACCATGTGCCGGACGGGGAATCACTGATCCGCCTTGAGCTGGAAATGCTGAAGTACAACACCAGTTTTTTCGGCAAAGGCGGGAGCCAAGGTTTCCTCCCCTCCCTGCTCAGCAGGGCAGGCAGTTCACTCCCGTCGGTTATAAAAACGCTGATAGCTTCTTTGCAGTCATCATCAGTGAAAAACTCGCCACCCTCAGCGAACTCAAAACCTCAGTAGATCTGGAGGAGGCACTGGATCTGTGGGAAATCGCCATTACCAACAGATATAACGAAGCGCTGGCCGCTTTAAAGGATAGATAATGTCTCTGACGGAAACCTTTGTTCAGTTAATTGAATCTGATATCAGTCAGACAAACGGCGCACTTGATAATCTCCGGCGTTCCACGGATGACATCGTTGACGATATAAAACAGGCGCAGCAAAACACGCTGACGTTCGGCAGCCTGCTGAAAGAGATGTGGCCGTGGCAGGAGCAGGTAAGCGGCGGGCAATATATTGAGTTTGAGAGTAATGCCGGGGAAGTGACAAAACAGACCGGTGAAATGAGTACGAAACTGAGTGCTATTGTAACCTCGCTGGTGCAGTTTACCGGCGGGGAATCGGACTCTGTATTTAAGGCGCTGAAGCAGAATCATGATGAGCTGCAGAACAGCATCTCTGAAACCCGGCGCACCGGCGAGGCAGCAGCAGCGGCAGAAATAGGTGCTCAGAAAAAAGTACAGAGCGCTCTCAGTGATTCGGATGCCGCCTGGCAGAGTGCATTTGATAACGTTGCGGCGCTGGCAGAAAAATCCCTCAATTTCGCCGGTATTTCAACGACAATCACCGGACTTATCAGTGATGCGGCAGCCCGCGCTGCTGAAATTGAATCCATTGATAAGCTGGGCAGAGAAATCAATATCACCACGCAGGATGTGGATGCGTTTTCCGGTTCGGTCGCTGCGCTTGGCGGAACACGCAGTGCCGCACAGGCTGATTTATCCGCGATGGCAAAATCATTCGGTTTTGCCGGGGATTCGATGGAAAAAGTGCTGCAGACTGCGGATAAAGTGCAGGGGATGTCATTCGGCGAGGCCAAAAAAACGCTCGGCGGACTGGGTGTTGAGGATAACGGCACCATTGAACTGCTGATGAAAGGGCGGGAAGAGCTATCCCGGATGATGGAAACGCAGAAAGACTATGGTGGTATCACCCGCGAGAGTATTGAGCAATCCATCAGTTTTAACAATGCCATGCTGAGCCTGGAGCAATCCGCCGGTCTCCTGAAAAACAGCCTGATGGGGATGCTGATCCCGGTGCTGGCTCAGGGGCTGGACTGGCTGGAAAAAATCGTTGTTTTTGCGAAAGAAAACAAAAACTTTGTCACCGGCTTTTTTATCGCGGTGGCCGCCGTCGTGACAGGCAAATATGTTCACGCTATGAAACTGGCACAGATCAGTACATGGACCGCCATGCTGCCGGTTATGGCGGTGGTGGCGGGGATCCTTTTGCTGGCGGCGGTTTTTGCACTGGTGTATGACGACATCATGAATTTCATCGACGGTAACGACTCGATGATCGGACGGATACTCGACAGTTATCCGGGGCTGAAAGCGGTCATTCTCACGGTGTGGGAGGCGTTTGTCGTCCTGTTTGACTTCATTATGTCGGTGATTGGCGTTGTGGCGGATATTGTCGTCGCGGCTTACAACACCATGAACACGGCACTCAATGAGTTTATTGACTGGCTGACCGTCAGTATTCAGGGGGTGATGGCCTGGGGCGCTGAATTTGAGGCAGTCTTTGATACCGTGTCAGATGCGGTTGTCGGTATCTTCACATGGCTGTGGGAGCAGATTGAAGAGATCCTCGGCTGGATCAGTAAGGGGATGGATCTGGTCAAAGAGGGCTGGAGTACAGTGAAAGGCTGGGTCGGTATGGGGGATTCGGCAGAGATTGAGCAGAATGTTAAGCGTACTGTCACCACGAAGGGCAAACTGGAGTACAGCATCCCGGAAACCCCGCCTCTCAGTGAAGAGGAAACACTGAAACTTGCCGGACAAATCACCGGCCATGTCACCACGCTGGCAGCCAATCCGATGGCATCCCTGACCAGCGGAACGATCAGTAATCAGTCTGCGGTCAGCAATGAAAGTAATGTCTCTATCGGTGAGCTCCGTATCGTTGCCAAAGACGGTGATCCGCAGACCATTGCGGCAGATATCGTTGAGGTACTGCGGCAGCACATCGAAAATATGGGACATGAATATAATTCGGGGATGGAGAAATGATAACAGAAGTCAAAATCTTTGATGTGAACTCATTTGCCACGCTGTTTGATTCAGCAAGCCCGGTGAAACTGACGGTTACTGATACCCATAAAGCCACATCGTTTCAGGTGGAATCCGGTGAAACCCGCAGTGATCATGTTGTGGTTAATGCGGTGACTATCAGTATGGATTTAATGCTCACCGGTGAAACAGAAGATGAGTTTAAGGCAATACAGCAAGCGTACGACAATCACAAACTGGTGTGTATTCAGACCAGGGTGAGAGCCTACGGGCCGATGCTGATCACCTCTTTTACCCATGATGAAAATCCGGAAATGGCTGATGGTCTCAGTCTCTCTCTGACCTTTACCGAGTGGCGGGTGATTGAACCGGAATACGGCGAACTACCGCCGCGCAAGGTGGTGAAGAAAAAACAGAGCAGCACGATGAACTGCGGCAAAGTGCAGGCTCAGACGGCGGCACCGCCACCGGCGAAAAAAAGTTCTGTTGCCGTCAACGTCGCTGACGGGACTGCCGGTAAACCGGGGGGCAAATGAAAATTATACCACTGAATACCGTACCGAATCAGCGCCTGCGGGTCACGCTGGGTGAACAGGAATGGGAACTGACAATCAAAACCGCGCACGGAGTGATGTGCTGTGATATCCGCTGCGATGATGAGATTGTTGTGCAGGGGATGCGGATGCTGCCGGATCAGCTGCTGATCCCGTACCGCTATCTTACGTCCGGCGGCAATTTTACGTTACTGACCGGCGGGGACGCATTACCCTGGTGGGAACAGTTCGGAAAAACACAGACACTGGTCTGGCGGGGGGATGATGATTGACTTACGCAGGATCCGCTGTGCCATCGAAGTTAACGGTCGTCTGCAATGGTATGAGGGCATGCGCATGCATGCTTCGGGCACGAAATACGCCAATCCGTTACAGAATGATTGTTCATTCAGCATTGATGGCCTGAATACACAAACCCGCAACATGCTGCTGACGGAAACCAGTCCCTTTACGGAGAGTAAAACGCCGCACCGGATCATCCTGGAAGCCGGGCGGCGCAGTACCGGCGTATTCCGCATCTTTACCGGCGATATTGTCAGCGCGGAAATTGCGTCACCGCCGGAGGTAACACTGACGCTGAAAGCCAAAACCGGCAATGCCGGTACCCGCGATATTGTCACCTCCGGCGGGGAGGCGATGTCAAAAATGAGTGAGATCGCTGCAAAAATCGCAAAAGACTGTCACGTTTCACTGGATTTCCAGGCGACCGATAAAAATGTCGCCAACTGGTATTTTTGCGGTCCCGCGCTGAAGCAGATTGAGCGGTTGCAGGATGCCGGGAATGTGAAAGCCTTTATTGATGACGATGTGCTGTATGTGAAAGACAGGGATAAAGCGCTGTCCGGGAAACTGCGCATTCTGAGTCAGAAAACCGGCATGATCGGGATCCCGAAAGCGACGGAGAAAGGGCTTGAAGTGTCATATCTGATCGACGGCGAATCCTGCCTCGGCGGTATGCTGCGGCTGAACAGCAAATTCAACCCGTCGCTGAACGGGGATTACATCATCGAGCAGCTGAAATTCGATATCGCCTCACATGAGGATGCCTTTTTTTATACGGCAATCTGCAAACGGGCCTGACGACACGGGCAAAACTATGAATAAACCTAATAGTGATATGGCCAGTGACGGCAGTCTGGCCGGGCAATTTGCGGCTGCGTTCCGCAGTCTGCTGATGAATATTGACGACATGCTGCCGGCCACGGTGGTCAGTTATGACGACACCAGTAACCGGGCTGTGGTGAAACCGCTGGTGATGATGGTAACGACCGCCGGAAAGAAAGTCGGGCGCGGTGCGCTGGCTAATATTCCGGTGTTTCGTTTCGGCGGTGGCGGTTTTTTTATCCGTATGCCGGTAAAACCGGGGGATTTCGGCTGGCTGAAAGCCAATGACCGGGATATCAGTCTGGTTTTCCAGCGCGGCGGACTGGAAGACGAACCCAATACCGCACGTCTGCACACATTCAGTGATGCCATGTTTTTTCCCGACACACTCAAAGGCTGGGTAATCGACGGCAAAAATACGGATGCCCTGGTGGTGCAGTCTGCGGATGGTGCTGTGTGTTTATCGCTGCACGGGGATAAAGCCGTACTGGATACGCCGTTGTTTGAGGTTAATGCACCGGAAACCATTTATACCGGGAATGTGACTATTAACGGTAATCACAATGTGAATGGTGACAGTAATGCAGCGGGCGGCACCCTGAAACATAACGGTAAAAACATCGGTTCAACCCACAAACACAGCGGTATTCAGCGCGGACATGAGGATTCAGGAGAACCGCTATGATGACATTTGATGTCAGTGAAAATAATGATCTGTTCACCGGAGGGGACGGTAACCTCGCCATCGCCCGTGATGAACAGGCAGTAAAAAACAGCTGTGCTCAGTATATCAAAACACTGCGCGGTGAAATGCTGCATAAGCAGGACAAGGGCATTCCGTATTGGAAAACCACGTTCGGACGGCAGGCAGATCTGCCGGTGTTTGAAACCGCATTCCGTGAACGGATAGGGGAGATCCCGCAGGTCACAGAAGTGATTTCATTCGCGGCCGTGCTGAAAGATAACAATCTGAGCTATACCGCTGTTTTACAGACTGAATACGGGAGTATCAGGTTAAATGGCTGAATATAATTATATTACCTCATCCGGCGTGATTATCCCGGATACTGCTGAGCAGCGCACAGCCGTTGAAAATGAGTTTAAGGCGGTGTTTGGTCAGGATCTGGATGTCTCACCGGAAACCCCGCAGGGGGTGCTGATCACGATGGAAACGGAGAATCGTGATGCCATTGTGCGTAATAATGCGGAACTGGCAAATCAGATAAACCCGGATCTTGCCGGAGGCGTGTTTCTGGACGCTATCTGGGCACTGATGGGAGGGGAGCGCCGGGATGCCACCCGCTCGATTCTGACGCAGGTGCAGTTCGGTGGTGTGCCGGGCACCATCATTCCGAAAGGGGCACTGGCGGAAACACTGGCCGGTGACGCATTTTTTACCACAAAATCGCTGATTATCGGTAAAAACGGGACTGTCAGCGGCGATATGCGTGCGGTTGAAACCGGTCCCGTGGAGTGTCCGGCCGGGCAGCTGATGACGGTGGCCAGCTCTGTTCTCGGGTGGGAAACGGTCACTAACCCGTCCGGTGCGGTTACCGGCCGGATTGCGGAGTCTGATTTGCAGTCCCGCCGCCGCCGTAAACTGACGCTGGCAAAAAATACGGTCAGTGTCGGGGAGGCCATGACTTCCGCATTGTATGAACTGGAGGGTGTCCGCTCTCTGGCATACCGGGAAAATTATACCAATACCCCGATGGCAGCGGACGGCATCACGCTTGTACCGCACAGTGTGTATGTCTGCGTTGAGGGCGGGGAGAGTCAGGAAATTGCCGCCGCACTGCTGCGGACCAAAACCATCGGTGCCGCCTATAACGGCAGTGAGGAAGTTGAGGTGACGGAGCCGGTCAGCGGGCAGGTTTACACGGTAAAATTCGATCGCGCAAAAGAAGTGGTGCTGTTTTGTCGTGTGACGGTCAAAAAAACCTCTCTGGATGCACAAACCCTTATCCCGGCAGCAGTGGAAGCCTGGGCAAACGGCGATACCGAAGGGGATGGCGGGCTGGTGGCCGGGCGGGAAGTTTCACCGTTTGAGATTTCTGCCGGTATTAATGCCGCTGAGCCGCGGCTGTTTATCACCCGTATTGAATTATCCGCAGACGGCACACGCTGGTCACCGGATATTTATCCGGTAAAACTGACGGAAGTCGCCAAAATTAACCGCAGTGCGGTTCAGGTGGTGTTTGTATGACAGACTCCATTCAGTCGTTTTCATTTCATTCAGATTTGCTGCGGGCACTGTTATGGCAGTACGAAGAGGCGGAAAACCTGAAAGCACTGGCCCGTCATAAATCGGACTGGTTTGAGCGGGCGACCGTCAGTTTCTGGCAGAACTGGTATAACGATGTGTTTAATATCGATACCGCCACTGATTTTGGCCTTGGTATCTGGGCGCGGATCCTGGATGTCCCGCTTGGTGTGGATATCCCGCCGGATGATAAAACAAAAATCGGTACCGGTTTCGGTAATAAAAAGGCCAATTTCAGGGCGAATTTCCGGCGTAACAGTGATTACACACTGTCACTGACACAGGAACAAAAACGGCTGATTATCCGTATGCGTTATTTCAATCTGACGCAAAGCCCGACCGTCAGCAATATTAATGAATTCCTCGAACGGTTCTTCGGCAATAAAGACAGCAGGGTATTTGTGCTCGATCCGCTGGATATGACCTATCTGTATTACGTGTTTAATTTTAATCCGGATGAACGCCTGCGCGTTCTGCTGGAGAACTTCGATCTTATGCCGCGCCCGTCCGGTGTCGGCGTCAAATACCGGATTGTGACCAAAAAAGCCTTTGGTCACGGTGAAAACCGGAAAAACTTCCTGAGCAGTAACTTCGGAGCATAAAACGTATGACTAAATTATTTAAAGTCCCCTTTGCAACACAAGGGGACCGCACTGCTATTCCTGATGAAGTCCGGGCCGATGGCGCGGTTTCCTATACCCAGGGTTACGGGTATGACTACGAGCGTGACCAGGCCACGGATCCGGCGGCCAAAGATATCGAGCGTGAGAAGATGAACAGCCTGTTCCACGATATCACGGAAGCGGTCGGTGAAATGCAGTCCTTCGGTGCTCCGGTCTGGCAGGAAGCCGGTAAACCGTATGCTGTCCGCAGCGTTGTGTACCACAAAAACAAAACCTGGCAGTCAAAGGTTGAAAATAACACCACCGAACCGGTTACCGGAACGGCATGGGCAGAACTGAAAGCAGATCTGACCGCCGGAGAGGTGGGCGCTTACAGCAAAGGGGAATCTGATCAGAAATTCCAGCCTGCGGGGAATTATCTGCCGGAAGGGTACAGTTATTCCAAAGCAGAATCTGATACTCACTTCCAGCCGAAAGGCAATTATGCCCCGGCCGGGAATTACGCCTTAAAAACCGATGTTTATACCAAAACAGAAGGTGATGGCCGTTATCAGCCGAAAGGGAATTATCAGCCGGCGGGGGAATATGCGCTTAACGCTGATCTGAATAAAAAGGTGGATAAAACCGCGGTTGTGCAGAATACCGGCAATTCGTCCACATCAGTCATGAGTCAGAATGCTGTAACGGAAGCACTGAAAAACGCGGTAAATATCGACACGATTTATCCTGTCGGTGTCGTCATTTGGTTTGCGCAAAATAAAAACCCGAATGACTTATTTCCGGGAACATCCTGGTCCTATATCGGTGAAAATAAAACAATCCGGCTGGCAAACAGCAGCGGCAGTAATGTGCTGACCAGCGGCGGCAGTGACAATATTACATTAACTGCTGCCCATTTACCGGCACACAGCCATAGTTTCTCCGGAACTACGTCGAGTTTTGATTACGGAACTAAAACGACGAATACAACGGGAGCACATACACATGATTATAATGATAACTATACAGCCGGAACGGTCGGTCCCGGCGGTACTAGTGATCGTAAAGGGCCAAAACAAACCGGGAGTGCAGGAAATCATGCTCATAGCGTAGCAATTGGCGCACATACCCACACTATTTCCGGCACAACAGGAAATACAGGCAGCGGTTCATTAATTTCAGTCGTCAACGCCTACATCACATTAATGGGTTGGTACAGAACCAAATAATTATACTGTTTTAATAAAGCGTGCGGGGGTACCGGCATAAAGAGAATCAGCGGGAATATCATGGTTGACTACGCTGTTCGCGGCAATAATACTGTTATCCCCGATTGTTATGCCGGGCAGAATAACTGCCCCTGCACCAATCCAGACATTTTTTCCGATATTAACAGGCAATATGATATTGTCGTTATGTCTTTTTTCCGGAGATACCGGATGGCTGACAGTGCTGATAGTGACATTAGGGCCAATCATTGTATTATGTTCAATAGTAATTAGTGCATTATCCAGAAAATTACAGTTTGCATTAATAAAGACATCACCAATTAACTTAATATTTCCGAATTCAAAATATAACGGAGACGTAATTGATACAGATTTTTCAGCGATGACTCCTGATTTTAAAAGTATTTCACATCTTTTTTTTCTGGATAAAGTTGACGTATTGAAAAAAATAACGGCTTGACGGGGAGAGATTTTTTTCTTTAAAGAATACCAGAAATATTTAATCATAAGTGACTCTTCTGTATACGCATAAAGCGATTATTAGCCTATGTTATTATAGCATGTATTTCCCCGTAGTGTTGTTTTTTTTTGAAAAATTTTATGGTATATAGTGTTCTCATTGCAATATTTTCGGATATATAAAAATATCTTCATTTAATTTATCAGATATAAAGATCTGCAAATAAAATCAATCAGTATGTTGAGTTGTATAATTAATTATATTTTGAGAAAACAATATCAGCACTGATAGCCTGATGTGACTGATTATTACGAATACACACATAATTATACTTAATCTGTTTTATCACCGGATGAGTAACCAGTGAATCTGACTGCCGGTGAAAATATTCTGCCGGATAAAAAGCCGGTAATACTTTTACCGGCCGCAAGGTACGGGAACAATCACGGCAGTAAAACGCTATAATCGGTGATCAGTATATTTCAGATAAGGTAATGCTTTCATGACTGACAACGACGATATGCGGGAGTATTCAGAATTCGATTTTGAAGCGATTGCGCAGTGTAATCAAATCAGAGATATGCTGATGGTGGCGCTGGAAAGACGAAATAAAGAAATGCAGCGCCTGCGGATAAAAACACAGGAAATTCAGCGGGAATTTCCGGGGGATTTGAAAAAGCTTCAGGCGCATATGCGGGAAATGAAAGATTCCAATAATGAAGTCATGGCGCTGGTCAGAGAATATAATGTCTGGGCTGAACGGGCCGGGCAGGATAAGCTGGTACTGGAATGAGCCCGGTAACCTGCTGATATGACAGCACTGATGCTGACCGGCATTTTATCCGGACATTCCGCTCCGGTGCCGGGGGCTGTTCTGCTGTTAACTGTAATGCCCCGTTTACGTATTACAGTGTATTTTTTTGTCTTCTTTCTGTTTTTTCTTCTTATTTTATTTCTGTCACCAAAAGCGGTTGCAGCAGAAACAACGTACAGCAATATATCAGGGCGAAATTACCTTTTATCCGGTATTAAACTGCGGAATTTTTACCGCATGATTTATATGAGCAATACCGAGGATCGAAAAGTATTGCTGCAGCAAATACCGGATGAATGGATATTACAATATGCAGAAAACCGGCTGGCATTGTTTAACAGTGCGATGGATAAAGATCCCTCCGGACTGCTTTGCTTCAGTTTCATTTACCCGGCAGAGTTGGGTAACGGAACCGCTATTACATTTTTACCCGCAAAAAAAACAGTGCCGGGTTTATCTCAGGCAGAAACTGACGCATTATATACCGGCATCTTTCTCCGGCTGCGCCATACCTATGGTGATTTGCTGGATGAAGAGCAAGCCGAAACTCTGGAAAAGGATGCCATACTGGCCTGTGAAATAAAATCAGCGCTGTATCAGAGTATATTACAGCTCAGTCCGCGGGATGCTGCCGGGGTATTACGTTACATCTGGGGCAGGGACGGGATTTTCTGAGCGGTTGCGGAGGAAATAATGCGTCATGATATTGCCGGGATATGCGCTGTTTTACTGTCTGTTGCTATAATCCCCGCTGGTTACGGTGCGGGCTCGCTGAATCAGGCGGCTCAGCAGCTTGACAGGCTGGTATTGTATGATCCGTCCTATGAAAAAATCGCTTATCCCGGCGGGGATGTTTCACCCCGGAAAGGGGTATGTTCGGATGTGATTATCCGCAGTTACCGGAAAATAGGTATCGATCTGCAAAAAGAGGTGCATGAGGATATCAAAACGGCGTTTTCTCTCTACCCGGGCCGTAAATTGTGGGGACAGACACGGCCGGATACGAATATTGATCACCGCAGGGTGCCCAATCTGATGGTTTTTTTCAGCCGTAAAGGGGAAACCAAACCGGTCACACAGAATGCGGCGGATTATGTGGCCGGCGATATTGTGACCTGGCAGCTGGATAATGGTCGTCCGCATATCGGTATTGTGATCGGTAAAACCGCGCTGTTCAGCGGAAATCCGCTGGTCATGCATAATATTGGCG
Organism: Morganella morganii; assembly: GCF_041099235.1. Taxonomy (GTDB): domain Bacteria; phylum Pseudomonadota; class Gammaproteobacteria; order Enterobacterales; family Enterobacteriaceae; genus Morganella; species Morganella morganii_E. The sequence goes on from NZ_JBFZSO010000003.1 coordinate 268,313, forward strand.
GCGGGCAGGTCAGTGAGGATGTGCTGTTCAGCTGGAAAATCACCGGACATTACCGGTATAAAGCCGGGAAGGAATGAAAGAGCCGGCGGTATGCCGGCTCCGGAAATTATTTTTTCACCTGGTGTCCGATAAGGCCGCCGATTGCCGCACCGCCGACGGTTCCGAGTGCACTGCCGTCGGTCAGGATTGCACCACCGACAGCACCGACACCGGCTCCGATAGCAGTGTTCCGGTCACGTTTCGACATATTTGAACAACCGGCCACAGCAAGCAGCAGGACTGCAGATAAAGTCACTGCGCTTACTCTCTTAATATTCACTTTCATCTCATAAACTCCTGAACAATAGGCGTGTTACAACATAGTCCTGTTCGGGAATAGTCTGTATCAGAATAATCGGGAAATACGTAACAATCCCGGTGCATTATCTGATATTTACTATACCGCCAATGCCTTAAACGACAGATGACAATATAAAATCCCGTAAGTGGAGTTGATGGCATTACTGAGATGTTCAATCCGGTCATTATGCGCCGTGATTTCGGCTTCATCCGCAATAGCGGCATCCGCGACAGAAACAGCAGCGAAAGGATATGTCGGCAGCAATGCGATTTGTGCATTATCTTTCAGCAGATACCAGGGGGAAACTGCCCCGGCTGGCGGTATTTCATGCTTGCGCAACCGCCAGCCACCCAGCATCTGCTTATCAGTCAGTTCTTTTAACAGCGGCAGCAGCGCTTCTTCCGCATCACACTGAATGTGCGCCATGGTGATATGTTCTGCATATGATGACATCGGTTACCTCCGCAAATCAGAAGATACTCTTTTTCATAGTAACCGGTTCATGTGTAAAAAACAGAAAATAAATAACGGTCAATTCCTAATTTTGTTATTTTAAGATGACTATCAGAATAATGTACGGACAGGTAAGATAAACTACGATTGGAATATAATCAGGGGAGTTTTTATTATGGAAAACTACGTATATATGTCAGGGGTGGTTATTTCGGCGGCTCTGATTGTTTATATTTTAGTCAGTAAACGGGTGCCGTCAAAACGAAAGGTCGTCTGCGGGTTTGTATTGTTTACTTTTATTCTCGGATTTAATGATACCCGGCAACAAGCTATCACTGCACAGAAGACCGCAGAGCAGAATAGCCGCAATAGTATGACGCTGGCAGATCATGATCACCAGCCTGTGGTATCAGTCATCACCGGAATGTAATAATTAATCACCCGGACAGCCAGTTTCGGGTTTTCCGGGTTTAATTCAGTGATGTTTTCCTGAAATATATACTCTTCCGTATCCGGATGCTCCGGATGGCGGATTATATTCAGTTCCGGCAAAATATTATTATAAATATCATAAGTAATATCCTGAAAATCAATATCAGAAAAATCACCGGTAAAAATAATTTTTAAGTAATGGGCATGACCGGGCGTATAAACAATGTCCTGTGGTATCGTATTTTTCAGGCAATGTGCTTCTGCCAGAGTGGCATAGTACATTGAGAAAGTGTCCCCGGCAGATTTACTGACACCGTGTATGGCATAAACCGCTTCCGGTAAAGCGGTCAGCCGCTGTAAAAAAGGCTGCCAGTAATATTTGCGCAGTTGTGGCAGGCGCATATTCCAGGTATCTGATGCCGCCTGATACACATTCGACGTTCCGGTCAGCACTTTTTCCGGCAGTGTCGTCATCTCAACCGAGGAGTGCAGTTTTCCGGCATAGCGTTTCGGCAGTACAAAGCCCCCCGGCTGCCAGCCGCTTTTTTTACGGTATCCTGACGGGGTAATACCAAAATGCTGTTTGAAGGCACGGCAGAATGTCTGTTGTGAATCAAAGCGGTATTTCATGGATAAATGCATCAGGTTGAGCGGCAGCAGGCGCAGGGCGATGGCCGCACAGGATAAACGCCGTGCACGGACATAATTTGCCAGGGTATAGCCGGTCTGTTGTTTAAAAATACGCTGAAAATGCCATTTGGAATAACCGGCTTTTCCGGCCACGGCCTCTAATGAAAGATCAGACTCGAGATTGTTTTCTATCCAGTTTAAAATTTCATCAACAACGCATTCGTTAAACATAGCTTTTCCGTGTATTTCTCAGACGGAGGTATTATATCGGCACCGGTACTGAAAAACAGCTGATTTACAATAACAAATAAATTTCCTGTTTTTACCGGGCGGGAAAACATGGTTATAACTGTATAAATAAACGGTTAATTCTGCCTGTAATAAACATGGTTTTATCTGTCCGGCAATGTAAAATACCGCAGATATTATTAACGAGGTGGAAAATGAAAAAATTACTGGCAGTTATCGCGCTCTCTTTTGCTCTTACCGCTTGTGGTGATGCAACACTGGATATGTCTTCCCAGCAGGCAGCGCAGGAATCCATCGCAAAAATGGAAAAAGATCTGAGCCCGGAGCAATCCCGTGAGCTGAAAGGCGCTATTACTAAAATCAGCTTCCAGGTGGCTTTTGCCAGCGGTGGTGATGAAGAAAAAATGATGGCGTTGCTGAAAGAAAAATTACAGGGTAAAACAGCAAAAGAAATTATTGAAATGGCAAAATAAGCCTTTTCAGCCTGCCGGTTTATCTGCTGCCGGCAGGCTCAGTTTTACAGTTAACTGTTTCTGGCTGCATCACGGTGGAATTTAAGACGTTCCCGGAACCAGGGACGTAAACGTTCAGGGCGCTGCTGCTCGACTTCTCTGTCAATTCTCGGCAGTTTCATCTTATCCCGCATGACAAGGCTTTTTGTCAGGGACTCAATTTCGTCCTCTTCTTCCTGTGTCATTTTCGGTTTCTGCATATTCTCTGACATAGATCCTCCTTTTTCTGTCAGTCTACTGTATTTTACGGCCGGGTGTGAGACCGTGGTTTTCCGTAAGTAATTCAGCTTAATCAGGATTCGTGTGTGTCCGGATAAACATCTGTCAGTGCATCCTGCACAGCTGCAATGACCCGGTCAGTACTGATGGCCGTCATTTCATGACTTCCGGGCGGAGTCATCAGCGGACTGGTAAAGCCGGTGAGTACGCGGTGAAGATGAGGATCCTGATAAGGTCCGGTTGCATGTGCTGCGGCACTGACAAACAGACTGACAGTCCGGACTTTCAGAGCAACGGCTATGTGCATAGTTCCGGTATCCCCGGTGACCAGAACATCAACATTATTGACTGCCTGTGTCAGCTCTGTCATGGCGGTTTTACCGATCAGAGACTCGGTGCGGTGATGAAATTCTGCGGGCAGTAACGCCATAAACTGTTCTGAAAGATGTACTTCACCGGGAGAACCGAACAGGACGATCCTGATTTTGTCGTCTGCTGACATCAGCGCGGTGGCAAGTTGTACAAAGTAAGAGACCGGCCAGCGCCTCTTCACTGGATGCTCCCATCTGAAAACCGACATTATGCCACGGAGACGGTTCTCTGGTGACATCACAGGGGACGCGCATTTCAATACTGCTGTCTGTAAACTGACATTGTAATGGCGCTATCAGGTCCAGCCGGGACTGAATAGTATGGCGATGACCACTACCGTTATAGTTGGTCAGCCAGCGCTCCATATACGGGTTTGCCGGATAATTACAGCGAAAAACAAACGGTGCTCCGGTCATGACTGCGCTCAGATAATCATACGGGTTATGTGAGTGCATAATCAGAACCAGATCCGGCGTTCCGTGCGCTTTTAAATCCCTGACCAGTTTCAGTACGGTATTGACTTTGCTGTTCCAGCACACCACATCGTCCCAGTCTTTACCGATACCGGTGTGGATATAAGGTGCCATTTTATTGCCGGAAACAACGGTAATTCGGGCGTCAGGAAAACGTTTTCTGACTTCATGAATCGCCGGGGTATTCATCAGAAAATCCCCGAGTGCCGTTGTCGAATAAATAACAATATTCCGGAAGTCGATAGTCTCCAGCTGTTTAAAGGCCGTGACGGAGTGTGAAAAATCACGGCGGCGCGTATAAAGCTGTAAGAATAAATTAACCAGTTTATGTTTAAGTTTTTTGGACATCGTATTTCCTGAAAAGCGACCAATAATAGCATGGCGCTAATTTAGCATATTCCTCCGGAAATTCGCCGGTTCATTTTCATGTTATTTCCGGCGGGTGGCGAGCCAGCATAATAAGGAACCACCGGTAACCATCAGTACCCCCTGCCAGAATGCAAAATAGAGAGCAGTGCTGAGTAATAATGCGGAAAACGCAGTGGAAAGTACCGGGGTAAAATAAGAGAGTGTGCCTATCAGGGCAACATTACCGCGAAGTACTGCGATGGTCCAGAGTGCATTTGCGGCACAGGACAGTGCAGCGGCGGCAATCAGAAAACCAACGGTTGAAACGGAAAATTCAGCGGGCAGTGTGATGCCGTCAAAGGCGGTTACCACCCACAGCATCAGGGCGGTGATGATAAAAAACAGGGTAATGCCGTTATTACCGTCCGCCAGCCTGCGGGACAAATTACTGTAGAAGGCCCAGATCACTGCACCGGTAAATGCCAGGCCGTAACTCAGCGGATTAAGTGCGACGTTGGCGGCGACAGAGCTGAGTGATAACCCGTTTTCTCCGCCAATCACCCGGCTGATACCGAGCACCGCCAGCACCAGCCCGGCTATCAGGGGCAGGCGCAGACGCTGCCCGCCCATAAGTACAGCCAGTCCGACGGTCAGGGAAGGCCACAGGTAGTTCACCATACCCAGTTCAATTGCCTGCTGACGGTTCTGAGAAAAACCGAGCGCCAGAATAAAACAGATCTCATAACTGACGAACAACAGTGTGCCCCAGATAAGATAGCGGCGCGGCCAGCGGCGGATGGCCGGAAATCCGGTGACCAGCAGTAACATCACTGACCCGAGGGTGTATATCAGTGCCGCACCGAAAGCAGGCCCGAAATCCTCACTGACCCGTTTGATTAATCCGACAATGGTGCTCCAGAACAGAATGGCCAGAACGCCGTAAAATGTGGCGGTGTGTGCGGACAGTTTTCCCATGAATATCGGCCTGTGATAAATAATTGACAATATATGCGTTAAACTAATAATGATTTCCCAGCATACCGTGATATGACCGCCGGGCAAAGGGAGAGATCCTCATGGCCGGACTGAAAAGGAGACTGATGATGGAAGCACAACAGATTCTGGATTTCTGGTTTAATGAAGCCACTCCGGAACAATGGTTTAAGAAAGACACACAATTTGATGACCTGATCCGCCGCCGTTTTCTTAAGGTATGGGAACAGGCCGCAGCCGGAGAATGTTTCAGCTGGCGGGCGCACATCGGCGGGCGTCTGGCGGAGATCCTCGTGCTGGACCAGTTTTCCCGTAATCTCTGGCGCGGGAACGCGCAGTCATTTGCACAGGACCCGATGGCACTGGTGCTGGCGCAGGAGGCGGTGAAAACACCGGATTATCTGCAACTGCCTCCGGTTCAGCGCAAATTTGTGCTGATGCCGTATATGCATTCGGAATCCGCACTGATCCATCAGCAGGCGGAACTGTTGTTTAAAGGGCTTGATGAGAGCACCGAGGATTTTGAGCGGCGGCACAAAGCGATCATTGACCGTTTCGGCCGCTACCCGCACCGCAATGAGATTCTGGGGCGGAACTCCACCCCGGAAGAGGCAGAGTTCCTGTTACAGCCCGGCTCGGCGTTCTGATTCACATTCCCGGGCGAAATGCGCGGCAATACCGCGCATATCAAAGCCCGTTGGTGTCTGATGCACCCGCAGCCAGAATTGCGGCAGGATCGCGAACAGGTGATCAAAAATATCGGACTGAATTTGCTCATAGCTTATCCACGCCGTCACATTGGTGAAGGCGTAGATTTCCACCGGCAGCCCGTCCGGTGTCGGTGCCAGCTGACGCACCATGGTCGTCATCTTCTTGTGAATATGCGGACTGGCTTTGATGTACGCCTCCGCATACGCACGGAATGTCCCGATATTGGTCAGCCGCCGCTGGTTAAGCAGGGTATCTCCGGGTTCCTGCGCATTGTATTCTGCGATTTCCTGTAATTTGGCATCGATATAACCGGCAATCAGGTTTGATTGCCGCAGCCGGCTGATCTCTTCATCGGTCAGAAAACGGATGCTGGTGGTATCCAGGTTCATGCTGCGTTTGATACGCCGTCCGCCGGATGCTGTCATTCCCTGCCAGTTTTTGAAAGAGTCGGAAATCAGGGCGTAAGTCGGGATGGTGGTGATGGTATTATCCCAGTTCTGCACTTTGACCGTGGTCAGCCCGATATCCGTTACAGCACCGTCTGCGCCGTATTTCGGCATCTCCAGCCAGTCCCCGACATTAAGCATATCATTGACCGACAACTGAATACCGGCCACCAGACCCATGATCGGGTCTTTAAAGACCAGCATCAGCACCGCGGTCATGGCACCGAGTCCGCTCAGCAAAATCAGCGGGGATTTTCCTATCAGCAGCGAAATAATCAGGATACTGAAGAGCACCGCGATGAGCAGTTTCAGGCTCTGCATCACGCCGCGCAGCGGAAGACGGCTCAGAGACGGCGTATGGCGGGAGAGGCTCTGAAGAATGTCCATCACGGAAAACAGCAGCAGCATGCCGAACAACAGGCACCATGCCTGTGCGCCGGTCGTGAGGATCTCCTGTGCGGCAGACCCGCGTCCCAGCCAAATCAGTGCCTGGATATTAAATACTATCCCCTGAATCAGAAAGGCAAAACGGTTAAACAGCCGGGTGCGGGTAATTAATGAGCCCCACGGACGCTGAGTACCACCGGTGCGGCGTTCAATATACGGCAGAAGGCCTTTGTGCAGGACAAGATGCAGAATAACAGCGATAGCCAGAATCAGAACAATAACCCCGGTAATGGCCGCCCATGAGGCGTAGTCATTACTGAGTTCAAATTGTTGTTGCAGCCATAACCGTAGTTGTTGCTCCATAAAAAATGTCTCCTGTGACGTGGTTTTTACAGACTCCCTAGTGAGCAGCAAAATGTTAAAAATGGGATCACATTGAATACTGTACCATTTTTCAGGCACGGGTTCTGAAAGGGTATGTAAAATTGCGGGAAAAGCGGAAAAAACAGAAAAAGGGGATGTGGCGCGGCAAATCATTTGCCCGCGCCACCGGATGCGGTTAATTATTCTTTTTCAGGACAGAAGCGGCTGCGATTAGTCCGAAAGAACTGAACAGCAGTTCAATACCGACCAGGGTCGCTATCAGGGTGACAGACACAATCGGACCGTTACCGACCAGCAGATAAGCGATAAACAGATCGAGCAGGCCGATAATAATGTTCAGCCAGCCGCGCGCCTGAGACATCTGACGCAGACCTGAACCCAGACGCAGGATCCCGCCGGCAATAAACAGAATGGCGAGCAGAATAGCGAGGCTGAGCATCCCGGTGAGCGGTTCGGTCAGGAACACATAACCCAGAAGGAGATAGGCGACCGCAACCAGAACGGAAAACAGCTTGCTGCCGCCGCTGTAAAGCCGGCTGCTGAGTGTCACAAACAACATGGAAAGCCCGTTTATCACGAGCAGTCCCCCGATGATATAACTGAGCGTGACACCGGAAATCAGCGGGTTCATCAGACAGGCCACACCACCGGCCAGCAGAAGAATGGCGATGATCCACAGGTAGCCCCGTTGTTTCTTCAGGGCATCGGCTGTCATATGAGTTAAATTCTGACGGTTAAAATCAAGCATGGTTTTTCCTTAGTAAGCCCGTTACAGCGGCATCAGAGCATGACAGAGCAGCCCGATACCGGATGCGGAATATACCCGAAATGATAAACTTCACTTTACATTATTTGCGATAAGTAAGTGTTTGTGAATACCAAATGCGTAAAATCAGTGCTCAATAATCATGACTGCCGTGGTATCGGGCTCCAGCGCCTTAAAAATATGCGGGACATCGCCGGGGTAGGAAATATAGTCGCCGGGCAAAAGTGTGGCGGGTTCATCAAGGGTACCGACGACGGCACTGCCGGTCATCAGCAGGATATGTTCGGTGACCTGTGCCATATGCGGCTCGGACACGCGGTCTTTGCCGGGCTGTGCTGTGATGGTGTACAGGTCACGACGGTTAACTGCAGAGGCGGAAGAGAGCAGAAAAGCGTGGTAATAGGCATTCTCGGCACTGACCTGAATGCCTTCCCCGCGCCGCAGAACGGTTACCCGACTTTTCGGGGTTTCAAACAGACTGGCAAACGGGATATTCAGTGCCACGCAGAGCGACCACAGCGTTTCGATTCCCGGATTTCCCTGTGCCGATTCCAGCTGCGACAGTGTGGACTTTGCAATACCGGCACTGCGCGCGACATCGGCGATAGAACGACCCTGGCGCTGGCGCTCTTCGGTCAGCCTGACCGCCATAATCTGCAGGGGCGGGGTGATAGGTGAATCCATAAAATACACTCTCTGCTGGTTAACGGAAATAACCCGGAATTAACACTTGCGTAATTCAAGCTGTTCGACATAATGAACGTATCGTTCAATTTATAAGTCTATCGCAATGAAACTCGCTATTCCACTCGATAATGCCATGATCCGCAATATTTTGCTGGTTTGTGTGGCGGATTTAATTGTCGGCGTTTCCTACGGGGCGCTGGCGCATGCCAACGGTTTTCCGCTCTGGGTACCGCTGACACTGTCTCTGGTTGTGCTGGCAGGGGCATCAGAGTTTCTGTTTATCGGCGTTGTGGCGGCCGGCGGCAGTCCGGTGTCTGCGGCGCTGGCCGGGTTGCTGGTCAATGCCCGTCATGTGCCGTTCAGCCTTGCGGTGCATGACCTTGCCGGTAAAGGCCCGAAAAAGCTGCTGGGCTTCCATATTCTTAATGATGAGAGTGTGGTGTTCGGTCTGGCGGAAAAACAGAAAGACAAACAGAAAGCCGCATTCTGGCTGTGCGGGCTGGGGATTTTTCTGTGCTGGCCGCTGGGAACGATTATCGGCGAGTTTCTCGGTACCTTTATTGTGGATACCAAAGCGCTGGGGCTGGATGCCATGTTCCCGGCGATTATCCTGGCATTGTGTCTGCCTGCACTGCGTGAGGCGAAAACACGCCGCGCTGCTCTGCCGGGAGCGGTAATTGCCCTGGCTGCCACACCATTTTTACCGCCGGGGATCCCGGTACTGTTATCACTGCTGGGGCTGGTGGTCAGCCTGAGGAGAGCGTAATGCCGGATACATTATCCATTCTGACGGGGATCGTATTGCTGGCGGTCGGTACGTATGCCATGCGGGCTTCCGGGGCGCTGCTCAGCGGGCGTTTCTCGGTGTCATCACACGTTAAAAATTTGCTTTCCATGGGGGCGATTGTCATTCTGTTTGCTGTGGCGGTAACGATGACGATTTTCAGCGGACAGGAATTATCAGACTGGCCGAAAATGGCCGGAGTGGCGGTTGCGGGAATACTGACGTGGTATAAAAAGCCGTTTCTGGTGATTGTGCTGGCCGCCGCGATTGTGACCGCGCTGCTGCGTTATCTGCTGTCGCTGTGGTAAACAGAGAGATCCGCGCAGCAGCATCACTGCGCGGATAATAAAAAGTTATTGTGCCAGCCAGGCGGCGGATGTGGTGATAGCTGCCATCGGGCGGAGCATCTCCAGACTTATCTGGTGCAATTCCGCTGTCGGCGCGGCACACAAATCTTCCGTCACGGAAACATAAAACCCGCTGTCGTGAGCATAACGCGCGGTGCTCTGAATCGCCATCACAGTACTGACACCGGCCAGAACAAGGTGTTCAATCCCGGCTTTACGCAGCCAGATCAGCAAATCATTTCCCGCAAAGGCACTGACGCCTTTCTTCACAAAACAGACATCCTCTTTCTGCACATCCGTGCCGTCTGCCCAGTCACAACCGCTGCCGCTCAGTTTCAGGGCACCAATCTCTTTTGCCCGCTGAAACATCGGTGATCCGGCGGGGATATCATGCCAGTCATCCGCAAACCCGACCCGCACCCACACTACGGGAATGTCCCGCAGCCGCGCCTGACGGGCGGTTTCCCGCGTCGCCGCAATCAGGTTACGGGCGGCGGTCTGCTCATGGCAGGCGTTGGAAAGCCCGTGTTTGCCGGTAATGTCATTAATAAGGTCGATAATAATCAGTGCCTGTTTCATCTGTCCCTCCTGTTCTGACTTTTTTCAGCATAGCCTTATGTTTCAGAACTGTCATGGGAAGCAGTGGGAATTTCACGGTTTTTTGCCGGAATGTGGATCACAAATCCGATACCGCGCTGCTGCAATCCGTCGGTGACAGAGAGATAACCACCGATTTTTTCCGCCAGATTCTGTGCAATGGCAAGACCGAGACCGCTGCCGTTTTCACTGCAGCCCGGCACACGGAAAAAGCGCGAGAACAGGCGGTGGCGGTACTGCTCACTGATACCTTTGCCGTTATCGCGGATAATAATCTGCACTTCATCCGGGTTGCCTGTATCCAGCGAGACTTCTGCCTGACTGTCCGGCGGGCAGTATTTCACCGCGTTATTCAGAATATTGTTGATGATGGAGAACAGCGCCTGTTTATCGCTGACAACAATGCAGCTTTCCGGGCCGTCGAAGGACAACTCAATGTTTTTGCGCAGAGCATAGGGCACCAGCATGGCAATGGTGTGGCTCAGTGCCTGGGTCAGGTCAATCTCTTCCATTTTCAGCGGATAATCTTCCGTTTCCAGCCGGGCCAGATCAATCAGCTGCCGTGACAGTGATACCGCGCGATCCAGACTGATTTCCATATCCGCGGTAATTTCGTTACGTTCCGCCGGGTCATCAATCTGTTTGAGCAGATGAATTTGTGCCAGTACAGCAGCAATCGGCGTGCGCAGTTCATGAGCTGCATCTGCCATAAACTGTTTTTCCCGCAGATTGGCAGCATCCACCCGCTGCATCAGCTGGTTAATAGCATGCAGTACCGGACGCATTTCATTGTACTGATACTTCATGCTGATAGGTGTCAGGTTGCCGGGGTTACGGGTGGCGATACTGCGGGTGGTTTCACGCAGCGGGCGCAGACTGAGATAGGTGGTGATAATCGTGGACGAAAGCATGGTGCCGAGAATAAACAGCAGCGGGACGGCGGTGCCGGTTGCCGGGTCGCCGATCAGCATATGGCGGTCAGTACCGGATTCCCCGATAACCGAAGTGCGCTGCATATCCGGGTCGGTATGGTAAGCGAGATACCAGGTTTCACCGTCCTCGGTAAAACGCTCGATTCCGTCCGGTTTCAGCGGAATATGAACATCCGGTTTATTACTGTACAGCACTTCACCCGTTGTACTGTGCAGAATAGCGACCAGCGGATCATAATTCTCCTCTTCCAGGCCGCTTTTCATCGCATTGGCGTACATACTCTCCAGAGCACGGGCAATCTGCGGAAAAGTGGCGGAATCTGTGGGAGTTTCCCGCAGCGTGTCAGATACACCACGGGCAATCACCATCTGCTGGGCATTAAAATCTTCACTTAAACCGGGCAGATATGCGTATTTCAGCCAGGCTATCCAGACGCCCCACAGCAGAAGCATCGAAAAGGTCTGAAGGAGAACGGTATAAACAAAGAATGAGCGGATTCTCACTTATTCGCTGTCCTTTTTCAGCAGATAGCCGATTCCGCGGACGGTAATCACTCTCTCTTTACCGATTTTGCGGCGCAGATTATGGATATGCACTTCCAGGGAATTACTTTCGATTTTATCGTCCAGCCCGAATAAACGCTGCTCCAGCTCATGCTTACGCACCACATTACCGGTATTGCGCATTAATTCATATAACAGCTGATACTCTTTGCCGGAGAGCAGTAATAACTCGTCATTCAGTGTCACCTGATGGTTCATCGGGTTCAGGGTAATATTATCCACTTTCCATAATTGTGAGGAAAAACCGGCAATACGCCGGGAAACCGCTTTAACCCGGGAAATGAGTTCCGGCAGTTCAACCGGTTTGGAAATAAAGTCATCAGCCCCTGAATCGAGGGAATTGACCAGATGATCGCGCTGATTGCGGGCGGTCATAATAATAATCGGGATTTGTTCCCCGCTGTTACGCCACTCCACCAGAGAGTCAAATCCGTCGCCGTCCGGTAACCCCAGATCCAGCAGCATCAGGTCAAAATGCTGTTCTGTCAGCCGTTTACGGGCATCGGCCAGTAAACGCAGCCAGCATACACGAAAACCGGCCAGTTCCAGTCCCCGGCACAGTGCTTTGCCTAATTGTAAATCGTCTTCGACTAATAGAATTTGCACGTTTTCTCTCTCTCTGTAAAAGCGGATTGCAGTATAGCATTGACGATTACTGTGACAACGCAGGCAAATTATTGTGGCAACGGGGCTTAATGTACCCTTAATCAATCCCGCTTAATGTGATATCCGGTTTATAAAATCATCAATCAGATGACCGGCATACTTTTCTGTCTGTTTTTGCAGGAAATAAAAATAAAAAATGGTGCCGAACAGCACGGCAGCATAAATAAATACTGCCCAGATGTAGGTCAGGCTGTAATCCAGCAGGGTCAGGGATAAATAGCTGATGTCGATATTCAGTGACAGGGCATCAATAATCTTCTGTGAAAACAGCAGCAGGGAGAAGAGTAATACCGGCAGGGCGAGTAACCCGGTCAGGATATTCACTTTTTTGCGGCGTGTTGCCAGGGCGGGATAATGTTCATCATGCATATAGGCGGCGATATCGGTGAGCTGATCGTCCAGATCGTCACGGCAGGCTACCGGCGCATCCTGTTTTTCTATTTGCTGATGCAAAAGGCGTAAAAGCTGACTGTTATCGATGCTTTTTGCAAAAGCGGTAATAATTCCCATGCGGAACTCCTGAAAGTCTGTGTCGGCCGGCTATTATTTAACAATTTTACAGCCGGGTCATGCCGATTTATTAACATTACCTGAATTAAACCATAATCTGCGCTCTGCGGTACAATACAGATACGTTATAGAGGAAAACACTGTGTTATATATAACGGCAGAATACATTTATCTTTCAGGGATTATCATCCATGTTACGCATCACCGCACTACTGGAAAATACGAATACTGACCCGAAACTGGATTCTCACGCCGGTCTCAGCCTGCTGCTGGAGGACGGGGAAACCTCGCTGCTGTTTGATACGGGCGCGGATGATACCTATATCCGCAATGCGCAGGCGCTGGGGATTTCACTGGAAAATATTGATGCGGTGGTGCTGTCGCACGGTCATTATGACCATTTCGGCGGATTAACCCGCACAGAACGACATAATCTGCCGTCACCGCTGAAGGTAATTGCACACCCGCATATTTTCGAACCGCGCCGGGCCGCATTGTGGCTTGGCGGTTACCCGCTGAAATTCAAGCGGTTATCACCGCTGTTTTGTGAAGAAACATTGCGCCGTGACTATCAGTTTGTGCTGACGGAAAAACCGTATGCCATCTCACCGCGTTTTCTGTTCGCCGGAGAAATCACGCAGCGGGCCGTGGTGCGCCGTTACGGGGTACTGCTCAGTAACGGAGAGGCGGATTATGTCCGTGATGACAGCTTTCTGATTTGGCGCGGGGAAGAGGGTATTGTGATTATCACCGGTTGCAGTCATTCAGGCATTGAGTCAGTGATACAGCATGCGCGCGCCCTGACAGATAATGCACCGGTGCAGGCGGTGGTCGGCGGGCTGCATCTGCGCCGGGCAACACCGGCAGCACTGCGCCGCGCACAGGAGGCTGTGGATCCGCAAACCCGGGTGTACGGCTGTCACTGTACCGGTGCCAGAGGGCGCAATGCCCTGAATGCGGACGATTTTAATACCGGGCAGCAGCTGATATTCCGCTGAGTCTGCCCGCAGTTTTTATCCGTGGTGTGCTTCCAGGAAACGGACATAGGCATCTGCCCATTTCTGCACAAACGCACCGGTTTTTTCACTGAATTTACCGTTTTCGCCGATCATGCCGTCATACCATTGCAGATACATTTCCGGCTGATTGAGTGTCGGCATATTCAGGAATGCCAGCACATTGCGCAGATGCTGTTGTGACATTGCAGTACCCATCGCGCCGGCAGAAGTACCGATTACAGCGGCCGGTTTGTTATCCCAGCTGTTTTGTCCCCACGGACGGGAGCCCTGATCCAGTGCGTTTTTCAGCACACCCGGGATAGAACGGTTATATTCCGGAGTAACAAAAATCACACCGTCGGCCTGTGAAATCTGCTGTTTGAATGCCAGCACCTCAGCAGGCGGTTGTGCATCACAGTCCTGATTATAGAGCGGCAGTGAGCCGATACTGACAAATTCACACTGAATGTGTGCCGGGAAAAGAGAGACAAGAGCATGCGCCAGCTGACGGTTGTAACTCTGCTCACGCAGCGAACCGACAACAACAGCAACGCGGTACTGTTTCATTGTAACCTCCTGAACCGGTGAAAATCCGGTGATAAATAAGCAATAAAACAAATGAAAACGTTATTATCATAGTGCGGAATCGCGGAACAGAGAGCAGAATTTAGTAAATTTTTATGACATCACAACAAAAAAAATCTTATCAGGAGCCGGAATGACTATCCCGCAAGCCCCGGAACAGCCGGTACAGTTCACCGCACACGGTGAAACCCGGACGGATAACTATTACTGGCTGCGGGATGATACCCGCAGTGATCCGCAGGTGATTCAGTATCTGACGGATGAAAACCGCTATACACAACAAAAATTGCAGGCCGCAGAGCCGCTGCGCGAAGCATTGTATGAGGAGATGGTCGCCCGCATGCCGCAGGCGGATGAATCCGCACCATACAGTTACAATGGTTACGTTTACCGCACCCGGTTTGAGGCGGGCAAAGAGTATCCGCTGTATGAGCGGCGCAAAATAAACAGTGACCAGTGTGATCAGTGGGAAGTGCTGGCGGACGGCAATGTGCGGGCACAGGGGCTGGCCTATTATGAGCTGGTGTCTCTGGCGGTCAGCGCGGATAACCGCCGTATTGCAATTGCCGAGGATAAAGTCGGCCGCCGTGAATATCAGGTGGCTTATCGTGATCTGACCGATAATCACTGGCAGGAATCGGTGCTGACAGAAGTGGCCGACGATTTGGTCTGGTCAGCCGACGGTTCGGTTCTGTTTTATGTCCGTCAGGATCCGCAGACATTGCTGCCGTTTGAGGTATATCGCCACCGTTTCGGTACTGATAGCGCACAGGATGAGCTGGTATACCGTGAGGACGATGACTGTTTTTATACCGGGTTATCCCTGTCATCCTCCCGTGAATGGATTTTTATCGGCTGTCACAGCCCGGTCACCTCTGAAGTTCATCTGATCAATGCCAATGACCCGCTACAGCCACCGGTCTGTTTCTCGCCGCGTCAGGACGGGCGTGAGTATCATATTGATCACCTGGGTGGTCAGTTTTATATCCGCTCTGACCATGAAAACGAACTGTTTGGTCTCTATCAGACGAATGCACCGGAAAATCCGTGGCAAACCCTGATCGCACCACAGCCGGATACCGATCTGGAAGATTTCACGCTGTTCCGTGACTGGCTGGTATTACAGGAACGTCACGCCGCGCTGCCGCAGATCCGCATTATTCACCGGCAGAGCGGGAAAGAAACACAGGTTGCGTTTGATGACGGTGCTTACTGCGCGTGGCTCGGGCTGAACCCGGAGCCGGACAGCCAGCTGCTGCGTTACGGTTATACCTCGATGACCACACCGGCATCGGTGTATGAGCTGAATATGGCCAGCGGAGAACGGACACTGCTGAAACAGGCACAGGTAAACGGTTTTCAGCGGGATAATTATCACAGTGAACGGATTTGGATCACTGCCCGTGACGGCGTACAGGTGCCGGTTTCGCTGGTCTGGCATAAAGATCACTATCAGCCGGGACTCAATCCGCTGTTGATTGAAGGTTATGGCGCGTACGGTGCCAGTATGGATCCGGATTTCGATGCCAACCGGCTGAGCCTGCTGGATCGCGGTTTTGTTTATGCTCAGGCGCATATCCGCGGCGGCGGTGAGCTGGGCAAACGCTGGTACAATGCCGGGAAAATGCAGCATAAAATCAACAGCTTTAATGATTTTGTTGATGTGACGCGCGAACTGATTGCCCGGCGTTACAGCGCGGAAAACCGGATCTACGCCACCGGCGGCAGTGCAGGCGGGTTGCTGATGGGAGCGGTGATTAATCAGGCGCCGGAGCTGTATCGCGGTATCGTGACACAGGTGCCGTTTGTGGATGCACTGACTACCATGTCTGATCCGTCCATTCCGCTGACTACCGGTGAGTATGACGAGTGGGGCAACCCGGGAAATGAATCAGCTTACCGTGATATCCGCGCCTACAGCCCGTATGACAACATTGAGGCGAAAGCCTATCCCAATATGCTGGTGACCAGCGGCCTGCATGATTCTCAGGTTCAGTACTGGGAACCGGCAAAATGGGTGGCAAAACTGCGGAAACTGAAGACGGATGACAATCTGCTGCTGCTCTATACCGATATGGAAGCGGGGCACGGCGGTAAGTCAGGACGGTTCAACTATTTGTGGGATGTGGCACTCGGTTATGTGTTCCTGCTGATGGTGGATGAACAACAGGTTCCGTGACACCGTCACTTAATATGTGACAGCGTCACCAGTAAAATCGTATATTACTCAGCGGCTTTTCGTTTACGGGCAGCCGCTTTTTTGTGCACGGCGATAATTTCACTTTCCACACTGCCATCCTGTAACAGCGTGGTGATTTTCTGCCCGACTTTTACCTGACGGGTTTTGTTCAGCACTTCACCGCTGTCTGTCTGGCTGATACTGAAGCCCCGGCTGAGTGTTGCCAGCGGGCTGACACCCTCGAGTGTAGAGCAGAGACGGGCAAACCGCTCGCGCTGCTGACTGAGCTGTTCACGCATGGCAGAGGAGAGACGGTACTGCAACTGCTGAACATGGCGCTGCTGCTGTTGCAATTGCGGACGCGGATCCCGGCGCATCAGACGCTGTTCTGCCTGTGTCAGCTGACGGGATTTTTGAGTCAGCATAAGCTGTCCGGCCTGAATCAGCCGTTGTTCCAGGCGCTGAATCAGCTGTTGCTGCCGCGCCAGACGCAGTTGCGGATGCTGTTGCTGCAACCGGTGATGTAACTGGCTGAACAGCCGCTGTTTTCGGGCAATAAAATAATCCATCGCCATTTCCAGCCGCTGTTGTACGGATTGGATCTGCCGCAGGCGCTCTGTCAGGTCACGGCTGACCAGTTCTGCCGCCGCAGACGGCGTTGGTGCCCGTAAATCCGCGACAAAATCAGCGATAGTGATATCTGTTTCATGGCCGACGGCACTGATCACCGGCAGACGGCTGGCAAAAATCGCCCGCGCCACCCGCTCATCATTGAAACTCCACAAATCTTCCAGTGAACCTCCGCCGCGCCCGACAATCAGCACATCACATTCATTACGGCGGTTGGCGGTTTCAATTGCACGGACAATCTGTGCCGGTGCATCAGCACCCTGAACCTGAGCGGGGTAGATAATCACCGGCAGTGACGGATCACGGCGGCGCAGAATATTCAGAATATCGTGAAGGGCGGCCCCGGTGGCGGATGTCACCACCCCCACACAGGTGGCAGGCACCGGCAGCGGCTTTTTCAGATGGGTATCAAACAGTCCTTCGGCTTTCAGTTTCTCTTTCAGCAGTTCAAACTGCTGCTGAAGCAGACCTTCACCGGCAGGTTGCATGGACTCAACAATCAGCTGATAATCCCCGCGCGGCTCATACAGCGTGATCGCGGCACGTACCAGCACCTGCTGCCCGTTCTGCGGCGCAAATGTCACACGGCTGTTGTTGCCGCGGAACATGGCTGCCCGCACCTGGGATTTTTCATCTTTCAGGGTAAAATACCAGTGGCCGGAAGACGGGCGCGAAAAGTTGGAGATCTCCGCGCTGATCCAAATCCGGCCCATTTCCAGCTCGAGTAACTGCCGGACAGTCGTATTTAACCGGGTAACAGTAAAAATTGCGGTATTTTCAGGTAGCAACATGTGAGCCAGATCAAATAATAAAACAAGGACTTAATTGTCCGATACTACCGCCTTCTGACAGATTAGCAACGAATTTTTGAAAAAAAGGCTAGGCGCAACCGATTACCACCTGTATAATGCCGCGGCAATATTTTATCTTCTTTCAATCCTGCTGCCTGGTGAGATATTGCACATGTTACGTATTAAAAAAGAAGCTTTAACCTTTGATGATGTTCTCTTAGTTCCTGCACACTCCACAGTTCTGCCCAACACTGCCGATTTATCGACGCAACTCACCGCGAAAATCCGTCTGAACGTCCCGATGATCTCGGCGGCGATGGATACCGTAACGGAAGCCCGTCTGGCGATTGCCCTTGCCCAGGAAGGCGGCATCGGTTTTATTCACAAAAATATGTCCATTGAGCGTCAGGCTGATGAAGTCCGCCGTGTGAAAAAACACGAAAGCGGAGTGGTTTCTGATCCGCAGACTGTTACTCCGTGCACCACACTGCGCGAAGTTCAGACCCTGACTGAACAGAACGGCTTTGCCGGTTATCCGGTGGTCACGACAGATAACGAATTAGTCGGTATCATCACCGGCCGTGATGTGCGTTTCGTGACTGACCTGGATCAGCCGGTGACTGCCGTTATGACCCCGAAAGAGCGCCTGGTAACTGTCCGCGAAGGCGAAGCCCGCGAAGTGGTTCTGAAAAAAATGCATGAGCGCCGCGTGGAAAAAGCGCTGGTCGTGGATGATTCCTTCCATCTGCTCGGCATGATCACCGTAAAAGATTTCCAGAAAGCAGAGCGCAAGCCAAACGCCTGTAAAGATGAGCACGGCCGTCTGCGTGTCGGCGCGGCAGTCGGTGCCGGTGCCGGTAA
Source organism: Morganella morganii (assembly GCF_041099235.1). Taxonomy (GTDB): domain Bacteria; phylum Pseudomonadota; class Gammaproteobacteria; order Enterobacterales; family Enterobacteriaceae; genus Morganella; species Morganella morganii_E. Next base: position 287,159 of record NZ_JBFZSO010000003.1, read on the forward strand.
CGAAGAGCGTGTTGATGCGCTGGTGGCGGCCGGTGTGGACGTTCTGTTAATCGACTCCTCTCACGGCCATTCCGAAGGCGTGTTACAGCGCATCCGTGAAACCCGTGAAAAATACCCTGATCTCGACATCATCGGTGGTAACGTCGCCACAGCCGAAGGCGCGAAAGCCCTGACGGCAGCCGGTGTCAGCGCAGTGAAAGTGGGTATCGGCCCCGGTTCTATCTGTACCACCCGTATCGTAACCGGCGTGGGCGTACCGCAGTTAACCGCTATTTCCGATGCTGTTGAGGCGCTGGAAGGTACCGGTATTCCGGTCATCGCTGACGGCGGTATCCGTTTCTCCGGTGATATCGCGAAAGCGCTGGCAGCCGGTGCGGCATGCGTGATGGTCGGTTCGATGTTTGCCGGTACCGAGGAATCTCCGGGCGAAGTGGAACTCTATCAGGGTCGTGCTTACAAATCTTACCGTGGGATGGGTTCACTCGGTGCGATGTCAAAAGGTTCTTCTGACCGTTACTTCCAGACCGATAACGCCGCTGACAAACTGGTGCCGGAAGGTATCGAAGGCCGTGTGGCTTACAAAGGTGTGCTGAAAACCATCGTTCACCAGCAAATGGGCGGCCTGCGCTCTTGCATGGGACTGACCGGTTGTGCAACTATTCATGAACTGAATACTAAAGCAGAGTTTGTCCGTATCAGTGGTGCCGGGATTCAGGAAAGTCACGTTCATGATGTGACTATCACCAAAGAAGCACCAAACTACCGTTCAGGTCTCTGATTCATGCGGCGGTCTGCGGACCGCCAGCCTATAATTGTTTGCTCTTGGAACATACATTAATGACAACGAATATTCATCAGCACCGCATTCTTATCCTCGACTTTGGATCGCAGTACACTCAGCTGATCGCGCGCCGTATCCGTGAAATCGGCGTTTATTGTGAACTGTGGGCATGGGATGTCACTGAAGAACAGATCCGTAATTTCAATCCGAACGGTATTATTCTCTCCGGCGGCCCGGAAAGTACCACTGAACACAACAGCCCGCGTGCACCTGAATATGTCTTTAGCGCCGGTGTGCCGGTTCTCGGCATCTGCTACGGCATGCAGACCATGTCTATGCAGCTCGGCGGCGCAGTGGAAACTTCTGACGAGCGCGAGTTCGGTTATGCACAGGTCGAAATCCGCGAAACCTGCGAACTGTTCCGTGGTATTCAGGATATGCTGGATGACAACGGCAAACCGCTGCTGGATGTGTGGATGAGCCACGGTGACAAAGTCACTGCTATCCCGTCTGATTTCGTGACTGTCGCCAGTACCGAAACCTGTCCGTTTGCGATCATGGCAAACGACGAAAAACGTTTCTACGGCGTACAGTTCCACCCGGAAGTGACCCATACTCACCAGGGTCAGGAAATCCTCAAACGTTTCGTGCTGGATATCTGTCAGTGTGAAGCGCTGTGGACCCCGGAAGCCATTATCGAAGACACCGTTATCCGTCTGCGTGAGCAGATTGGTGATGATCATGTCATCCTGGCACTTTCCGGCGGTGTGGACTCATCCGTGACTGCCATGCTGTTAAACCGTGCTATCGGCAAGCGCCTGACCTGTGTATTCGTGGATAACGGCTTACTGCGCCTGAACGAAGCAGAGCAGGTTATGGAGATGTTTGCGGGCAAATTTGACCTCAATATCATCCACGCCAAAGCGGAAGACCGTTTCCTGAATGCCCTGAAAGGCATTGCGGATCCGGAAGCCAAACGTAAAGCTATCGGCCACACATTCATTGAAATTTTTGATGAAGAAGCGTCAAAACAGAAGCAGATCAAATGGCTGGCACAGGGCACTATTTATCCGGATGTAATTGAATCTGCTGCCTCTGAAACCGGTAAAGCGCACGTGATCAAATCCCACCATAACGTCGGCGGCCTGCCGGAAGATATGGAGCTGGGACTGGTTGAGCCGCTGCGCGAACTGTTTAAAGACGAAGTCCGCCGTATCGGCCTGCAGCTGGGTCTGCCATACGATATGCTGTACCGTCATCCGTTCCCGGGCCCGGGCCTGGGTGTCCGCGTACTGGGCGAAGTGAAAAAAGAGTACTGCGACATCCTGCGCCGCGCCGATGCTATCTTTATCGAAGAACTGCACAAAGCGGATCTGTACCACAAAGTCAGCCAGGCATTCACTGTCTTCCTGCCGGTACGCTCTGTCGGTGTCATGGGCGATGGCCGTAAATACGACTGGGTTGTCTCACTGCGCGCCGTCGAAACCATCGACTTTATGACCGCTCACTGGGCACATCTGCCATACGACCTGTTAGGCCGCGTCTCCAACCGCATCATCAATGAAGTTGACGGCATTTCCCGTGTCGTGTACGACGTCAGCGGCAAACCACCGGCGACGATTGAGTGGGAATGATATACCAATAGTTTTTAACTACCGGTAATTATCAGAAAACCGAAAGCCATCAGTAAGTTACTGGTGGCTTTTTTGTTATCCGGATTGAATTGTGTACGAAAAACAAACGCTGGAAGTAATAAATTAAAAAGGCTATAACTAAAGACGATATGAGTAATGACATATAAAAGGAGTTTGTATGGGTATTATTACGCAGGAAAATAAGAAGAAAGAAATAAAAGAGCCGATGCTGAGGTAAATAACGCTTGGTGAAATGGCAATGGCTAAAACCATATTCGGAAATTCAATGTCATATAATGTTTGGGTTCATTGCGATAGTTATCTCCCATTCGGCATGCAGTCAGATAATGTAGCAATGGCACCGAATGGGGATATTTATTTTAGAGAAGCACTTTATCGTCACGATTTTTCAGAAGATTTCCCTGAATTTAAACATCTTTTTATACATGAGTTAACACATGTATGGCAGCATCAAAATGGGATGTGGGTCAGAACAAGAGGACTGTTTAGTAACTTTGTTGACTACAACTATTCACTTGATAGAAAGAAAAAATTAAGTGATTACGGCATGGAACAGCAGGCCAGTATAGTTGCTGATTATTTTATTCTGAAAACGTATGGTGTCGCCGGGCTTATTAAGGGTATTCAGCGTGACTATGTTCGTATAGATAATAAGATAGACCCTAATACTATAGAGAGTATCTATAGGTCTGTGCTGCCGAATTCTATTCTATAGGGGGAGGAATGCGTAAATTTATTATTATTCCCATGGTATTCATGCTGGGTGCATGCTGGCATGCAAATGATCCAAGACCAGTAATGGTTAATGCTGATGTGAGCACTAACGCTGGTAAATTATGTGTTAAAGTACCAGATGTATCTGATGATGAATATATTCTTTATGTGGATCTTTTTGATTATAAAGAACAAAAAGACATAGCCACTATCGATTTTAGTGCAAACCCTGTTAAGTTAGATGAAAAAAATTGTTTGCCATCACCTGATATTCAATATGAGGTAAATGGTAAATATGCATACAGAGCCTCTACGGTTTTACAGAAAAAACAGGCAAAGAAAATTAACCCCCACAGACGAACAATTATGGCTACGTTTTTCATAAAAGAAGTTAATGGTGAGAAACAAGCTGTTGATGCTTTAAATATGTAAACGCCTGCAAAAAACACCGGTCTGACCGGTGTTAATTATCACTATCAGATCGCTTTTTCTGTGTTGCTCAATATTGCTTCATCTTAACGGGTGTTTTGCCATTTATTCTGAACAAACCAGCATAAAAACTAACCAAATCAACAGATAACAAATGTCGTTCATTTTTTTTGACTTCTAAAGTCAAATTTGACATCTGGTCATTATCCGGTGCCGGCCTATTATGTTTCCTGTCAGTGAGCAAGATTAATATTTATTTTTATCAATTTAACCAATTGAACAGGAACACATTATGTCTAAATTAGAACTGTTAAACCCGCAAAATTCTGCCGTTATTTTTATTGATCATCAGCCGCAAATGGCCTTTGGTGTGGCAAATATTGACCGCCAGCAACTGAAAAATAATACCGTTGGTCTGGCAAAAGCAGCAAAAATTTTCAATGTGCCGACAATTTATACCTCTGTTGAAACAGAAAGCTTCAGCGGATATATCTGGCCTGAATTACTCGCCGTCCATCCTGAATCAAAACCTATCGAACGTACCTCCATGAACTCCTGGGAAGACCAGAAATTTGTCGAAGCCGTTAAAGCCACCGGGCGTAAAAAATTAGTCATGGCCGCATTATGGACAGAAGTCTGCTTAAATTTCCCGACCTTAATGGCGATTGAAGCCGGTTATGAAGTTTATATTGTGACAGATGCATCCGGCGGTACGTCAGTTGATGCGCATGAACGTTCCATTGACCGTATGGTGCAGGCCGGAGCTGTTCCTGTGACCTGGCAGCAGGTATTGCTGGAGTACCAGCGCGACTGGGCCCGCAAAGAAACCTATGATGCAGTAATGGGGCTGGTTCAGGAGCACAGCGGTGCTTACGGCATGGGTGTCGATTACGCCTATACTATGGTTCATAAAGCACCTCAGCGCGTTATCAAATAACAGCGTAACAACCGGAGGGGCCACTCTCCGGTTATTTTTTCCTATACCGCTTGCCGCAACAGTATCTGATAAGCAGTGAGTTCCTCATAAACAGGAAACACATCATCATGAATAAACGCTTCGCATCAAAAATATTTAACAACGGTGATATTCATACACTCGATCGTGAAAATCCCGTTGCTCAGGCCGTCGCTGTCCGTGACGGCAAATTTATTGCTGTCGGAACCAACAATGAAGTTATGCAGTTCCGGAATGAAGAAACAGAGATTATTGATCTCAAAGGGCAGGTGATTATTCCCGGCCTGAATGACTCCCACCTTCATCTTATCCGCGGCGGACTGAATTATAACCTCGAATTACGCTGGGAAGGGGTGCCGTCATTATCGGATGCCCTGGCGATGTTAAAAGCACAGGCCGATGTGACACCCGCACCGCAGTGGGTTCGCGTTGTGGGCGGCTGGAGTGAATTCCAGTTTGCCGAAAGACGGATGCCGACATTAGACGAAATCAATGCGGTTTCACCGGATACGCCGGTTTTTGTGCTGCATCTTTATGACAGTGCGCTGCTGAATAAAGCGGCATTGCGGGTGATCGGTTATACCAGAGATACCCCGAATCCGCCGGGCGGCGAAATTCAGCGGGATGAGCACGGTAACCCGACCGGGATGCTGATTGCCAAACCCAATGCCATGCTGTTGTATTCCGCGCTGGCGAAAGGCCCGAAACTGCCGCTGGATTATCAGGTTAACTCAACCCGTCAGTTTATGCGCGAACTTAACCGTCTCGGGGTAACCAGTGCGATTGATGCCGGGGGCGGATTCCAGAACTATCCGGAAGATTATGAGGTGATCGCGGAACTGGCAAAACAGAATCAGCTGACTATCCGTATCGCCTATAACTTATTTACCCAGCGCCCGAAACAGGAGCTGGAGGATTTCCGCGAATGGACATCGATGGTATCGCCGGGAGAGGGAACTGATTTTTTCCGTCACAATGGTGCGGGGGAAATGCTGGTATTTTCTGCGGCTGATTTTGAGGATTTCCTGCAGCCGAGACCGGATCTGCCGGACAATATGGATGCGGAACTGGAAGCCGTGATCCGCCACCTGGCTGAACACCGCTGGCCGTTCCGTCTGCATGCCACTTATGACCAATCCATCAGCCGTATGCTGGATGTGTTTGAAAAAGTAAACAAAGAGATCCCGTTTAACGGCCTGCACTGGTTTTTCGATCACGCAGAAACCATCAGTGAGAAAAATATTGAACGGGTAAAAGCGCTGGGCGGCGGATTGGCAATTCAGCATCGTATGGCCTTCCAGGGGGAATACTTTGCGGACCGCTATGGTTATGAAGCGGTGAAACACACGCCGCCGGTGGCGAAAATGCTGAACGCAGAGGTGCCGGTCGGTCTGGGAACAGATGCGACGCGCGTAGCCAGTTATAACCCGTGGACAGCCCTTTACTGGCTGGTATCAGGCCGGACAGTCGGCGGCATGAAGATGTATGACGACAATAACCGGTTAGACAGAGATACCGCGTTAGAGTTATGGACTATCGGCAGCTCCTGGTTCTCTGATGAACAGGGCAAAAAAGGGCAGATTAAATCAGGACAGTTTGCGGATTTTATTGCCTTATCTGATGATTATTTCCGTGTACCGGAAGCGGAAATTAAAGCGATTGAATCCCTGCTGACGGTGGTAAACGGAGATATTGTTTACGGCAACGGTATTTTCGGGCCGCTGGCACCGCTGTCAATTCCGGTATTACCTGACTGGTCACCGGTTATTAAAGTGCCGGGACACTACTCTTATTTACAGCAGGAAAATAAAGCTGCGATTCTGAACCAGTTACACCAGTGCTGTGGCTCATGTCATGTTCACGGACACCAGCATGATATCGCCCGTAAATCGTCCGTGCCGGTCGCGGATGATAATGCCTTCTGGGGCGCGCTGGGCTGTTCCTGTTTTGCATTTTAATTATTGCTGTACATGTTAATACCGTGGCTGGTGGTAAAACACCGGCCATAGTAAACCGGAGATTATATTCACATGACTAATCCGCAATCATCAGCCTGGTCGCCGCTGCGTAACCGTATATTTTTTGTGTTATGGATGGCGACATTATTTTCTAACATCGGAACATGGATGAATGATGTCGGTGCGGGATGGCTGATGACAAATCTTAGTCCTGACCCTGTCATGATTGCCACCATTCAGGCGATGACAACCTTACCTGTATTTTTATTAGCCTTACCGGCCGGGGCAATTGCCGATATTTTCGATAAGCGTAAGCTGCTTATTTTTGTCAATATCATGATGTTTTTTGCCGCCGCATTACTGGCTGTTCTGGTTTATTTCAATGTGGTCAGTATCGGCTGGTTATTGTTAATTACCTTTATTCTCGGATCCGGTGCTGCTTTTTTAGGCCCGGCATGGCAGGCAATTGTCCCGGGGATTGTGGCACCGCATGAATTAAAAGCGGGGATCGCACTGAACAGCATGGGGATTAATATCAGCCGTGCCATCGGTCCCGCACTGGCCGGTGTGCTGATTTCACAGGTGGGGCTTTATCTTCCTTTTATGCTTAATGCACTCAGCTTTATTGCCATTATTGTGGCGGTGTGGTGGTGGAAAGGGGAGAAACACAAAGAAAATACCTTACCGGCGGAATCTGTTGTCGCCGCTATGATTTCCGGGCTGCGCTATGCCCGTTACAGTCCGGCATTGATTAAAACCATTATCAGAGCCGTTGCCTTCTTTGTGTTCGCCAGTGCGTACTGGGCGATGCTGCCGCTGGTTGCCAGAGTGTCACTTCAGGGGGATGCCACGTTATACGGGATTTTAACCACCAGTATCGGTATCGGTGCGGTCGCTGGGGCATTCAGTTTATCTGCGCTGCGGGCCCGGTTCAGTACCGGAATATTAGTGACTGCCGGAACTGCCGGAACGGTCATTGTACTGGTGATATTTGCCGTGACCACATCAAAATACCCGGCAATCGCCGGCAGTATTATCGCCGGGTTCAGCTGGCTGATCACGCTCTCCACGCTGATGGTGTCGGCACAGACAGCACTGCCGGACTGGGTCAGGGCAAGAGGGCTGGCGCTGTATCTGACGGTATTTTCCGGGTCAATGGCGCTGGGGTCATTAATCTGGGGGCAGATTGCCTCACACACATCAATAACAACCGCGCTGCTTGCGGCGGCAGCCGGTATTATTGTTGTCTGGTTATGTGTGCTGAAAGTGAAAATTGACCACGACAATATCAATTTATCACCGTCTGAACATCTGACAATGCCGGAGGAATTACCGTTTTATTCTGAGGAAGATAAAAAACCGGTAATGGTGTGTATTCAGTATAAAGTGGATGCGGAACATCAGGCGCAATTTTTTGCACTGATGGAGCAATTAAAACGGATCCGGTTACGGGATGGCGGCTATTCCAGAGGGCTGTTTTCGGTTCCCGGTACGCAGGATGAATTTATGGAGACATTTATGGTGTCATCCCCGGCAGAACATCACCGTCAGCATAAACGGGCAACCGTGGATGATCGCCGGATTGACACTCAGTTAAATGCCATTATCCGGAGCAAAACGGTTGTGCATTATCTTTCATATTCTGCGGATACCGGAAAACAGAAGTAAAACAGGTTGTGCAGATAATAAAAATCCGGCAATAAATGATTATTGCCGGATAATATTAATTAGCTGAAACAGCGATTACCAGTGGTATGAATAGCTGAGACCCACCTGTAAGCCATCATTACGGTAATCCGTGGTGTGATAACCAATATCGCCGCGGAGAGTGGAGTTCTCAGTGATAAAGTAATTCACACCGGCACGGGCATACGGTTTTACACTCTGGCTGTCTCCGCGATCATAAATATAAGCACCATCGTTCACATACTGAATATGGCCGGTAAAGGCATCACGCTGGTGGCTGAGTTTAATATCTGCACCGATACCTGCATCCAGTTCTGTGCTCTTATTAAACTGATGTTTTAAATCCACGCCGAGTTGTAAATCAAGGTTTTTATTTCCGGCACGACCATAGGTCGCCGGAAAATCGATACCATTTGATTCTGTATATCCGGCACGGGTGACATTATGATATTTAATGGCAGCCAGTGGTGTCACCAGGGTATTTTCACTGACGGTAATGCCATAACCGGTGGTGAACTTCACATAGTAACCCTTGATATCAGAATTACCTTTTCCGTTTTCTGTACCAAGATGTTCCTGACGGGTAATTTCCAGATCCTGTTGTAAAAATGCAGCGGAAAGTTCACTGTTAAAGCCGGAATTGTCTTTATTTTCCTGATAACGCAACCATGCGCCAACACCCGGATGATTATTTCCGCGGGTGTCGTAGCCATCGGCCAGACGGGTATTCACGGCAAAATTCAGAGATGCGCCCAGTGTCCAGTTTTCTGCCGGTAAACGGAATGAACCAAATACCCCGGTAGCTACACGGTTGTTTTGGTGAACATTATCGTATTGGGTGAACAGGCCGGCGCAGTAATTATCGTCACCCATCTGGCAACGGCTTTCCGCGAGGTTATACAGCGCAGTCTGGTATAAATCCAAAATTTGGTAATTGCTGTCAGCCATTTTCGTCAACGTATCGCGGGTTTTAATAATATAAATAGGATCTGATGCCGGGTTAACTGGTTTTGTTGGCTCAGGCGGTGTCAGTGGTTCAGTTGGTGTAACCGGTTTTGATGGCTCCAGCGGAGTCAGCGGTTTAGTCGGGTCAACCGGTTTTGATGGCTCAACCGGAGTCAGTGGTTCAGACGGATTAACCGGTTTTGACGGCTCAAGTGGGGTCATTGGTGGTTTATAGTCCAGCTTCCATAAAACAGCGGCTGTCTCATTATTCTCAATCTGAGCATAACCGGCGACCACTTTGCCATCGGCAGAAATAGCTTCCGCACTGGATTCACCGGCGGAGCTTCCCTGTATAGGTTTCAGCTCGTACATCTTTTTTTCACTTGAAACATAGACAAAGCCGCGTGGGATATCATTTTCGTTATCGGATGAGGATGACCCCACGATAAATTGACCGTCATGTGAAACAGATGATGCACTGGAATAGCCGCTGTTATCTTTTTTCAGCGTACCGAGATCCTGCATGCCCTCTTTATCGGTATGACGCATAGCGTGCGTATCAGATTCATTGATATTCGACCAGCCCACGGTAACAAGCCCGTCAGCGGATACCGCATTAGCCGCGGATTCACCCGCATTACCCTCCATCAATGTCCCCAATGAAACCACGCCGTTGTCATGGGTATATTTAAATGCCTGACCATTACCATCAACGTAGCGGCCGACAATTACACTGCCGTCATAATTAACGCCGTTTGCGGTGGAGGTTGCGGTTTCTGACGGATTTAATAATGTGATACCGTCCTGTCTGGTAAAGCGAAAGGCGTGTTCATCTGCAATACCGATAACGGTTTTACCATCACCGGAAATACCCAGGGAAGCAATACTTGTAAATGCCTGTTGATCAGGCGTATCTACCGTGTCGGTATCGGCATTATAAATATACATCTTAGACTTTGAGTTATCATGCGCGTCAACGACATAACCTGTGGCGGTATTACCGTCAGCAGACAGTCCGGAAACATAAATATCATTATTATCGGTAAAATGTTTGCTCAGGTCGATGGCGTTACCATCGATAATAATAAACGGGCGGTAATTATTATCAGAGATTTCGTATGTTCCGGCAATGACTTTGCCATCAGCAGAAACTGCGGCTGTCTGGCCGACATTTTTTATTTTTGCAACTTCATAATCCATTGCGGAAAATGCCAGTGTGCTTTGTGAAGTCAGTAATAATGCCAGTAATGTTTTATTAAAGTGTTTTTTATGTGCGTAAGCCATAGTGATATTTATTCTTTTCAGGTAATACGATGATGTGACTTATTGCGGTGTCAGCAATAACCCCGGTGTTGAATCAAAAGTTTTGTTAAAAAATCAGATTAGTTAATTATATTAATAATATGTGTCCATCATAAAAAATGGGGATGCAAACCAGGTCGTGTCAGGCACGCCTGTATCGTTGCGGATGACTGCATGAAAATTTTGGGTTAAACCAATTTGAGGCGTAATTTATTGGGTTTTCGATCTTAAGGCAAATAAAAATTGCGCTTAAACTCATTTTTTTAGTAAAAAAAACAGATAAACTGCCCGGGTGGTGCCGGAGAATGATTTTTTGGATAAAAATTCTGTATATTCATTAAATGTCGATATTATTTTCAGGTGTTATTGTGTTTATGTCAGATTAGCGGTGTGGTTGCCATGTGATTGTTAAGGTAAAAATACAATAATAACATGAGGATATGCGTTTTATTGAGTTGCGTCATATTTTCAGTGATAAAGCATTATCAACTGATTAGCGACATCTTATGGATTGCTTCACTCCCGGTCGCCGGGAAGATGTTTTCCCCCGGAGAAATGCAAAACGGACAGAAAATACGTCAGATCCGAATGCAGGGCACTGTCTTGCTTACAGAGTAAGTGACACTGATGGTCATCAAAAAAAGAGTCCGGTAACAGTATATTTATTGACTAAATGAGTAAGTAATATCATCATATCGTGATGGGTTTCACATAACTAAAAATAAAATGAGTAAAATGATGGATCTTGAACGAGATGGGTAACAAACACGGACTGGTATTTCTTGAACAGACGGTGAAGGGGATATTCAGGGTATTACTCTCGGCAGTTATAATTGTATTTTTATTTTCGGTTATTCTCTTTTCTGTGCTTTGAACGACCCCGGTTCAGCGTTTGGTTTCCGACTGCTTTTGAGAGTTTAACGCTGTTTATTTTATACAATACTGGTGTTTTTGATTTTATATTTTACTGCACTATCACTTTCCGGGAAATAAGCCTGCCGGTGAGGATTTTCCGGTGCTGAATAATGAAAAGGCCGCCTGTCAGGCGGCCTGCGTTATTTTATCTGTATATTACCATTCGAGATTCATACCGGCACCGTACATGACATCACCGCCGTTTGATGTTGAGGTCGCCAGGCTTGCTTTGACAGCCACATTCTCATTGAAACGGTAGCCGCTGCCGACAGCAACCGCATTTTCGGAGTTATATCCGCCGACGGCCGCACTGAGGTTAAATTTGCCGACGTTATACGGCTGGAACAGGTTTGATGTGGCGGCAGACATTGCAAAGCCGCGCTGCATTTTGTCATTCAGCTCATCATAACGCAGCTCCAGCTTATCAATACGGGCTGAGTTATGTGTTGCCAGATTATAAGCCGTATTTGCGGTGTTATTGGCGATGTTCGCCGTCTTATTCGCCGTATTTGCTGTATTATTGGCAGTGTAAGCCGTATTTCGCGCATCAATCGCATTTGTATTGGCCGTTACCGCTGTCTTTTGGGCTTCGGTTGCTTTTGTATCCGCTGTTTTGGCGGTTTCATTCACGACATTCAGCTGAGCAATATTCGCGGCATCCGTATCTTCTGAACCACCGGCAACATTGGTGATCCGGCGGTAGGTATCTTTCTCACCCCATTGCGGTGCTTCTGCTTTTTTTCCGATGGATAATTCACCGGTGTACTGCGCTGCCGCATCGGTTTTATCCAGGAAACGGGCATCACCACTGGTTTTGCCGGCAACGGAGCCGGAACCCAGCGCGATGGAGTCAATGGCGCCGCCGGTCACTTTTGCATCACGTCCGATAGCAACGCTGTTGTTGATTTCAACCGAACCACCGAACGGATTATCAAGCGTGCCGCCCGCACCGGCGCTGGCATTGCCGCCGATACTGATCCCGCCGTTTTTCTGTTTGGCGGCATCACCGATGGCCACGCCACCCATTCCGTCAGAAACGGCTTTGCTGCCGAGGGCAACAGAGCCTTCACCTTTGGCAACCGCAGCGTTACCGACAGCCATTGACGGAGCGCCGGCCTGGCCGTCAGCGGAACCGTCTGCATAAGCACTGTTACCGATAGCAATATCAGAATCAGATTTTGCCACCGGCGGTTTCGGCTGATTTACCGGTATTTTGCTGTTCGGGTTTTCCGGCGGAATTTCATTTTTATCGGCAGTGTTACCGATGATAATGGTGTTATTGGCCTCAGTACTGATAAATCCTGAGCCCAGTTTTACGCCGTCAATTTGTTCAATTTTTTTGTTGGATAAATATTTTGCGGACATTATAAATTCACCGTCAGCAGCATCATTTTCATCAACAGGAGCAGCAACAGAAATAAACGGAATTAATGCTAAAAAAAGACAGGATTTTTTAAACATAATTACACCTCGTGATTGTTATTAGCATTAATATACTTAAATCAGGATATTTATCTGGCTGAACTTTAATCGTTCCATGTTCATCATGAGAGGAGTTGAGAGGAAAAAAGAACGGCGGAGCGATAAAATAAAACAGTACGGCGGACCGTACTGTTTTAGTGAATAAATAAGAGGTGTTTTGTTATTTTTTATTGCGTTCGTTGTTATCTTTTTCGACTTCCGCTTTCCATTCGGAAGTAATCGGTTTTGATTGCTGTTTTACTTCAACAGCTTTATTTATGGCGTCATACGCTTTGCCGTAACCGGCTTTATCCTGCACATAACCGGTGGCGTTGTCGCTTTTAATCCCGATATTACCGGCTTCTGCAATAGCATCAATATTGGCACCGAGGAAAATAAAGTCCCACTTATCTTCTTTTTCCGCAGAATTAATCATTGATTTAATTTTGTCACGACTGTATTTACGGCTGCTGTTCTCTTCGCCGTCAGTAATAATCACAAATAACACATTATTATTTTTGGTAATTTTGCGGTTTTCGCGGATCTTATTAATAGTAATACCGACAGCGTCCAATAATGCGGTATTACCACCGACAGAATAGTCATCCAGTGTCAGGTTTTTGACTTTGCTGATAGGCTCTCGGTTATGCAGCGTGCTGTTTTCGTGGTTGAATAAAACGGTAGTGACGTAAATATTGCCTTCTTTTTTACGGTTTTCGGCAAGAACGGAGTTATAACCGCCGATGGTGTCCTGTTCAAAACCGGACATGGAACCGCTTTTATCCAGAACAAAGACCAGATCCAAATCTGCCGGTGCTGCAGGTTTGGTTTCTGTGGCCGCAAACAGCGAGGCGGAAAATAACAACAGGAGTGATGTAATAAAGGTACGGGAGAGTCTGAACATAGATATTCCTTATACTATTTCTGACAGGCTTACACGACGGATAATGATGTATTCTGAGGTGAACAAAAAATATTCACAGCAGATTTATCTGATTAACTATCACGCTGTCTCTTCCGTCCGCTGCAGGATGGCCGTGAGGTGCCGGGTGTCCCCGTGGCGGCGCAGATAACGGGAAACATCTTCTTCCCATGAACGGCCGTCTCCCAGTATTGCCCTGCTGCGGGTGGAGTGGCGCCCGTAGCGGTTCTGATACAGGCTGATTAATGTCTGGTTGATTCCGCGGATATCCGGATGCGGATTTTTATCCATCTGATGCGCTATTGCCTGCTGTACTTTTTCAATCGCGGCAGAATCCGGCTCATAGCTGCATTCATGGTACTGGCTGAGTACAATGAAAGCGGGCGGAATATTTTCATCATACGCTGCCTGCAACCGCAGATGGCCATCAAGTATAATGTAGGATGCCAGACCGCTGATGTACCAGATCAGCACCGGCGGCAGTTTTCCTTCGCGGGCAACTTTGCGCCAGTATTTCAGGCGGCTGCTTTGCGGCTCAACCGCGTAACGCGGAAGCAGCTGGTAACCGCCGAACCACCAGTCCGCAAACATAACCCGTCCGGGCGATTGCAGATCCGGCAGATCTTCGCTGTATAACAGCCAGTCTGCATTGCTGATATCTTTGGCAGACGGTGAACGGAAGCACCATTTTTCCCGGGGACAGGGGGCATTGACAATATAAGGGGCAGACGGCGGTGTAATATTCATCGGGCGCAGCAGCCACTCTCCGGCTGCGAGCAGCGGGGAAGGTCGTTCCTGTAAATCACGGGCGAAGTAACGGCACCACTGCGGGGTTTGTTCTTCTGCCGGCAGAGCGGCAATTTTCTCAGCCTGTTGTGAGCGAAGCGGTGATAACAGATTCTGCTGAGCCGGATGGTCCTGATTATAAATCAGCCAGACACCACAGTGATCATGCAGTACGGTTGCCCAGAACAGCGGATAACCACGCAACTGCAGTTGCATCCGGCTGTTATGGCCGCTGAGCAGCGCAGGGGCATCTTCATTTACCGTTTCAGGATTAACCCTGACCAGCAGGCTGTGCCATTGCTGATAATCATCAATTTTATCCTGCCACCAGTAGGTTTTCATGATATGGTTTCGCATCAGATTTTCCGTCACCGGCACAGGCCGTTGCCGGTTGCACCTTTACATTATTTCACAGTGAATGATTATGTCTTACCAATGTCCGCTTTGCCAGCAGCCGCTGACGCACCGTTCCGGCAGTTACAGCTGCGAAAACCATCATCAGTTTGATCTCGCGAAAGAGGGGTATATCAACCTCCTGCCTGTCCAGTTCAAACGTTCGAAAGAGCCGGGTGACAGTAAGGAGATGATGCAGGCGCGCCGGGCATTTCTGGATAATCACCATTACCGCCCGATGCGGGATCAGGTAATCGCGGCATTTGAACAGCATTTACCGGCACAGGCGGAGCAGATACTGGATATCGGCTGCGGTGAGGGGTACTACACCGGCGCACTGACGGAAAGCCTTGCGGCACGGCAGGTAACGGTGTACGGGCTGGATGTGGCGAAGGTTGCTGTCCGCTACGGCGCAAAACGCTATCCGCAGGTCAGCTTCAGTGTGGCATCCAGCCAGCGGTTGCCGTTTGAGGATAATAGTCTGGATGGGGTGCTGCGGATCTATGCGCCGTGTAATCCGGAGGAGTTAACCCGCGTGGTGAAACCGGGCGGCATTGTGATTACCGTGACCCCGGGGCCGCGTCATCTGTATCAGCTGAAATCCCTTATTTATGATGAAGTGCATCTGCACCCGCTGAAAGAAGAGCATTTCCCGGGATTTGGTCCGGCGCAGGAGCAGCAGGTGGCTTATCCGATGGTGCTGAACGGCACGGATGCACTCGCACTGCTGTCAATGACCCCGTTTGCCTGGAAAGCGACAGAGGCTGTTAAACATCAGCTGGCAGCAGAAACGGCCTTTTCCTGCGAAACGGATTTTCTGATCCGGGTTTACCGCCGGGAAGCATAATCCGGAAATAAAAAGACCCGCCGTAGCGGGTCATCAGAAGTGATTAAGCGATTAACCAATGTGTTCATACAGAATGGTAAATCCGATCAGGATCAGCACAATTCCGCCGATAATTTCAGCCCGTTTACCCAGCATCGGGCCGATATAACGCCCGAGGATCATCCCGGTGGTGGCCATAATCATAGTCATCAGCCCGATAGTCATCGCAGTATGGACAATATTGACTTCCAGGAACGCAAGACCGACACCAATCGCCATCGCATCCAGGCTGGTGGCAACAGCTGTGGTGGCAAGATGTAATGCGCTGTGACGTTGTGGTTTTTCATGACGGGCGCAGCAGTCATCACCGGCGGTGACACTGTTGTAGATCATGCGGGCACCGAGGATAAACAGCAGTGCGAAGGCAATCCAGTGATCCCATTCCATCACGTAGCGGCTGGCGTAAATACCGATAGCCCAGCCGATCAGCGGGGTGACTGCTTCGATTATACCGAAGATAAAACCGGTGCGCAGTGCTTCACGTAAAGGTGGTTTGTGCAGGGTAGCGCCTTTGCAGACAGCAACGGCGAAGGCATCCATAGACAGGGCCAGGGCAAGGACGAGGGTGGCGTAAAAACTCATAAACTCAGTCTCGGTCGGGTAGCTTATCCATATACACACAATCCAACCCCGACCTCCGGTGAACTGCGTGTCTATGGTCTTGCCAACCGAAACGGCATCCGCACCATGCTGATATAATATCACGCAAGTATGTTGATACGGATTTTCTGTTATTTCCCCGGGAGGTTAATAACAGAACAGGCTACTCCCCAATGACGTGACCGGAAAGATATCACAGAAAATAAAAAAGGCAAGAATATATATTTTGATTTTAAAAGATGCTAATGAGAATGATTTTCATTATCTGATATTTTAATAAGATAATAAAGACTAATATCATCATTAGTCTTTATTTCTGTAGGGGGATAAAAAAGAGGGGTTATTATTTATTATTAATCATAAAATTATAAATCTTTTGTAAATCATCAAGATGCGTAACTTTTATGTAAATTTTACGATTTTCCAAACCCACAAGAAGAATGCCGTCTTCGGATAAATTCATTGTTTTAATTCTGTCATATTTAATATATGCATTGGCGTAAAAAAATCCGTCCTGCTTAAAATATAACTTCGGTGAACGAATAAAAGCCAGATAAATAGCAATGATAATACAGCCGGAAAGTAAATAAGTTGTTAACGGGCTGCCGTGTCCGGTTATATTATTATAAATAACAATACCGATAAGAAGGATAAAGATCACAGCGTCAGCGCGGTGATTACGGCGCAGTTTTATCCGCAGCTGTGTTTTGCCTTTCAGTGTGTTAACAATAAATTCGTCGTAGACGGCAAACAGCAGCATCAGCACAATCACAGCCAGCAGAACAATATCATTTACAGTCATTGTGGTTCTTTTCCCCTGAGGTGAAACAGAAAACGGGAGGCGAGCCTCCCGTTTAAACTACCATACTCTTTCTGAAAATACGCGTTCGTCAGAACGTGTTTTTTGCCGGTTACAGTCCCAGGAAACCAAAGACATAACCCAGAATGCCCAGCACAAAGAAGCCGATAATAATCAGCAGGGCATTCACTTTATGACGCAGCAGCCACATACAGCCGAATGTCAGCAGCAGCGGCATCAGGCCCGGCATCAGCTGGTTGAGGATGGTCTGGACAGTGGTGATTTCCATCTCGCCGGTGGTCGGGTTTTTAATTTCCGACACCACCAGCGGGATATTCACTTTTGTCCATTTGTTCACCAGCGCACCCATAACAAACAGACCGAGGATTGACGCCCCCTCTGTCAGTTTCTGCAGGAAGCCGCCGCCCATATCCTGAACAATATCCAGGCCTTTTTTGTAGCCGTAAGCCACGCCGTAGTAACGGGTTGCCAGGCGGACCAGGTTAAACAGGAAGAAGAACAGTAACGGCCCGAGCAGGCTGCCGGTCATGGCAATCCCCGCACCGAGGGCGGCAAAGACCGGACGCACGGTACCCCAGAAAATCGGGTCACCGACACCGGCCAGCGGCCCCATCAGACCGACTTTGATACCGTTGATGGCACCATCGTCGATAGCCGCACCATTAGCGCGCTGCTCTTCCATTGCACAGGTTACACCGAGGATAGGCGCAGCCATATACGGGTGGGTGTTAAAGAACTCCATATGGCGTTTGATAGCCTGTCTGCGTTCTTCATTATTTTCCGGATAAAGACGGCGGATCACCGGTACCATGGAGAAGGCGTAGCCCATTGCCTGCATACGTTCAAAGTTCCATGAACCCTGAAACAGGTTTGAGCGGATGAATACACCCCGGATGTCGCTCTTTCTTAACTGTTTTCTGCCGGTTACGTTGCTTGTAGTATCAACCATGTTGCTCACCTTACTTAGTCTAACTCGTTATCCAGGTCGTTTTTGCTGCCGGCAGCGACAACGACTTCCGATTTGTTGTATTTCGGACTGAGCTGAATATACAGCACAGCCATAACCGCACCGATCACACCCAGCGCAACCAGGTTGAAATCAGTAAATGCCGCGGTAACGAAACCCAGATAGAAGAATGGCATCAGGTAGCCGGCACGCATCATGTTGATAACCATCGCGTAACCGACCACAACAATCATGCCCCCGGCGATATTCAGACCGTTGGTGACCCAGTCAGGAATCGAGTCAAGCATTTCACGGACAACATCAGTACCGACAGACACGGCCACAATGACAGCCGGGATAGCGATACGCATTGCCTGTAACAGCAGGGCACCGACGTGGATCATCCCCAGCGCGGTGAGATTCCCCTTATCAGCCGCACGGTCACCCATGTGCTGGAAGGCCACGGTGATGGTACGGACGATAATGGTCAGCACCTGACCGGCAGCCGCCAGCGGAATGGCCAGCGCGATACCGGCACCGATGTTCTGGCCCCCGGCGATAACCAGGATGGTGGAAATGATGGATGCCAGCGCCGCATCCGGTGCCACAGCCGCACCGATGTTCATCCAGCCGAGTGCGATCATTTCCAGCGTACCGCCGATCATGATCCCGGTTTTCATGTCACCCAGTACGATCCCCATCAGCGTACAGGCGACCAGCGGGCGGTGGAACTGGAATTCATCGAGGATTGACCCCATACCTGCAACACAGGCAACGATGAAGACCAGGACGATTTGTACAACGGAAAGTTCCATTGTGTTTCTCCTTTAACCAGTCATTTTGCAGACAACAAATTTTGTATTGAGTAATGGGTCAAATTAACTTTCAGCTTTGCTGATTAAATCCATCATTTTTATTTTTGAATCGGTGGAGACTTTGCGGACTTCCAGCTCGATGTTGCGGTCATTCAGCGCTTTGAATGCCACGATATCGTTTTCATCGATAGAAACCGCGTTGTTAACCTGTTTTTTACCTTCGTGGAAGGCCATCCCGCCGATGTTGACTGATTTAATCTCCACACCGTCTTCCACCAGGCGCAGAACATCCGCCGGGTTGGTGAACAGGAGCATGCAGCGGTCATTGGCGTATTTCGGGTTATTCCAGACACGCACCATTTTCGCCACATCCACTACGTGCGCGGTTACACCAGGAGGAGCAACCTGCTTGAGCAGTGTTGAACGGACGGTATCTTTGGCAACCTCGTCACTGACAACAATAATGCGTTTGACGTTGGTTTCTTTGGTCCAGCGGGTGGCGACCTGGCCGTGGATCAGACGGTCATCAATACGGGCGAGGGCGATAGTCATGTGTCCGCCCGGGCCTGCCGGTGCCGCCGGCTGTGCGGCCGGTTTTGGTGCAGGCGCCGCTTTCGGTGCCGGTTCGTCCTGTGCTTTCAGGGCGCGTATCCCTTCACGGCCGGTTTCCAGCGCCACCGCAACCAGTTCCTGTAATGACGGATTATCATCACGGCACATAAAGGTTTCGACCAGCATCGGCACGTTAACGCCTGTGACTATCTCATAATTGCTGTTGCCGCCTGCGGCCTGATCCTGCTCAGTCACAATACGGTTTGCTGCGTTGAACGGGCTGCCGCCCCAGGTATCAACGAGGAATAATACCCCGTCAGCGGTTGATAAACCGGGCAGCTTCTCATTGTACTTCGCATATAGTGTGTCGGCATTTTCCCCCGGTACGAAATCGATGAAGGAGACGTTCTCCTGTTCACCGATCAGCATTTCCGTCGTGCGCAGTAACTGCTCAGCGGCTTTGCCGTGGGTGCCAATCATAATGGCTATACTCACCTCTGTTCCCCCTTAACATCAGTCAGGATGGTTCTTGTGTATTACACAGAATCTTTTATGGGTCAGAAAAAAACCGTAAGACTCCGGTGTAAAGATAGTCTCAGGCCCGTGATACCGCTAATTATTTACGTTTAAACAGCGGTAATTAATTTCGGGGCACTAATTAAATAGAAGGTTAACATTCTATGAAGGTAAAAAAACTTGCTTTCCGTCAGAAAACAACAAAACAGAAACATTAAACACTTAATTATAGTTAATTATTGTGTTGAATGAGTTATTTGTCAGAGTGATGAGGTGTTATTTGATTATTTGGCAGAGTTATACACTGTGGTATTTTACATATTATAAACATTTTCATCTGAAAACATCACAAATCGATCGAAAAGTGACCGGTGCTGATGCGCTTCAGGTAAAAAATATCCCTGCAATGTTGCAGGGATATTAATGTTAGCGAATTATGTTTTGTGAATTAACTCACAAAATCAGTCGCACTGAACCTTGATTGCAAGACCGCCGCGTGATGTTTCACGGTATTTGGCGTTCATGTCTTTCCCGGTTTCATACATGGTTTCGATGACTTTATCGAGAGAAACGCGCGGTGCGCTGGTACGGCGCATTGCCATACGGGCGGCGTTGATCGCTTTCACTGAGGCAATGGCGTTACGTTCGATGCACGGCACCTGAACCTGACCGGCAACCGGGTCACAGGTTAAGCCCAGGTTGTGTTCCATACCGATTTCTGCGGCCACACAGACCTGCTCAGGGCTGCCGCCGAGGATTTCAGCCAGACCGGCTGCCGCCATTGAGCAGGCCACACCGACTTCGCCCTGACAACCGACTTCCGCACCGGAGATAGAGGCGTTCATTTTGTACAGAATACCGACCGCGCCGCAGGCGAGGAAGTAGCGGAGATAGGTTTCCGGTGTCACTTTCTCGATGCAGTGATCATAATACGCCAGTACCGCAGGGACGATCCCGCAGGCACCGTTTGTCGGTGCGGTGACCACACGGCCGCCTGCGGCGTTTTCTTCGTTGACCGCCAGTGCAAACATATTGACCAGGTCAACCACGTTCATCGGGTCTTTGGAGAGTTTACCGGCGGAGTTGATCAGGCGGTTCAGTGCAGCGGCACGGCGTGGCACACGCAGCGGCCCCGGCAGAATGCCTTCGGTTTCCAGACCGTGGGCGATACAGTCAGTCATGGTTTTGTAGACATCGGCGAAATACGCGTCGATCTCTTCACGGCTGTGCATATCCAGTTCATTTTTCAGCATCAGGGAGGAGACGGAAAGCCCGGTCTGATGGCAGTGGTTCAGCAGTTCTTCAGCTGAGGCATACGGGTAGGACACCGGTGTTTCGTTGGCGTTATCCTGACCAAAATGCTCGGCATCGACGATAAAACCGCCGCCGATGGAGTAATAGGTTTTGGTGTACAGCTCTTCATCACCGGCAAATGCGGTGATGCTCATACCGTTTTCGTGCAGCGGCAGGTTACCGGTGTGGAAATTCATACCGCCTTCACGCGGGAAGTCCACCGTCTGCTGACCATTGGCCAGGGACAGACGCTCAGTCTCTTCGACATCGCGGATAAAACCGGCGATACCATCGATATCGACAGTTGCCGGTAAGTTACCGGCCAGACCCATAATGATGGCGATATCGGTATGGTGACCTTTCCCGGTTAAGGAGAGTGATCCGTAGACATCAACAGAAACGCGGGTCACGCGGGAAATCAGACCTTTTTCAACCAACTCATCAGCAAACTGCTTCCCGGCTTTCATCGGCCCTACGGTGTGGGAGCTGGAAGGACCAATCCCCACTTTAAACATGTCAAAAACGCTAATCACGTCAGACTCCTTAAAAAACAATGTAATAGTGATTTATCGTAAAGCGCGTTACTTTACTGTTATTTGCTCACACGGATAAAGTAGTTTATCGCATTTTTCACTGCGGAACAGCGCTTTCGGATAAAATTCGGGCATACCTGATGAAAAAAAGCAGGGGGAAATAGGGCAGAAGTGTGAATTCGGTTACAAATCAATCATTTTTCACTTGCGTTGCGAGACGATATAAAATACCCGCTGTTAACCCCCAAATCATCCGTCCCTCATATAGGTAAAAATAGAGGCGGCGCTCCACCGTATTGCGGGTCATATCAATGTAGCGGTAGCGGTTCAGATCGAGGGCGGCATCCAGCGGCAGCTCAAAAATATCTGACACTTCCTGCGGGTTGCCGGCCAGCGGCAGAGACGGCGGAATAATCCCGACCACCGGGGTGACCCGGAAGCCGGTCACACTGTCTACCGGTGCCATTTGTCCCAGTACCTGTACGGCCTGAGGCGGAATACCGACTTCCTCACGTGCTTCGCGCAGTGCGGTGGCGATGGGGGAAATTTCGCCCGGATCTGCCGCGCCGCCGGGCAGGGCGATCTGCCCCGGGTGGGAGCGCAGTGACGCTGCCCGTTGTGTCAGCAGGATCCCGGGCCGGGCTTTATTGGTGATAGGCAGCAAAACCGCCGCCCGGCGATCCCGCTCACCGGCAATTTCCGCTTCGGAAGGGCGGGTTAGCTGAAACCGGGGAATAAAGCGCTCAAGCGGACTCATGATGTTTTCTCCGGCAGAACTGTCAGTATTCGGCCCAGTTTATCGAACGTTTCCTGGTATTCATCTGCGGCACGACTGTCTGCGACAATCCCGCCACCGGCCCGGCAATAGAGATGGTTGTCTTCAGCAATCAGGGTTCTGATCGCGATATTGGTGTCCATGGTGCCGCAGGCACTGATATAACCGACGGAGCCGCAATAGGCATGGCGGCGGACAGGTTCGAGCTCTTCAATAATTTCCATCGCGCGGATTTTCGGCGCGCCGGTAATCGAACCGCCCGGGAAACAGGCGCGCAGCAACTGTGCCGCACGGCATGCCGCCGGTAACTGTGCTGTGATGGTGCTGACCAGATGCCAGACTGCCGGGAACGGCTCAACTGCAAACAGCGACGGCACACTGACCGAGCCCGGAAGTGCCACCCGGCCGATATCATTGCGCATCAGATCCACAATCATCAGGTTTTCCGAGCGATCTTTCTCTGATGCGGCCAGCGCCTGTTTTTCAGCATCGTCGGCCTGCGGATCATCCAAATGACGCGGACGGGTACCTTTAATCGGGCGGGTTTCTGCGGTGCCGTCTTTCAGCCACAGAAAGCGTTCCGGTGAAACAGTCAGAATGGCGGCTTCCGGCAGACGGAGAAACGCGGAAAACGGTGCCCGGTTTTCGTCATTCAGCAGCAGAAACGCCTGCCATTCATCCCCCTCATACGGGGCGGAAAAACCCTGTGACAGATTGACCTGATAACAATCGCCGGCCTGCAGGTAGTCATGAATACGGGCAATTTTTTCGTGATATTCCGCTTCGGTCATATCGGACTGCCAGCGGCCGGTCAGGGCGAAAGGCCGGCTGTCCGGAGCTTTCTGACTTTCCAGCCAGTGCAGACGTTCGGCGGGATCGGTATAGGTGATTAATGTGGCGCGGAGGCGCCGGTGGTCAACAATCACCGCCCAGTCGTAAATGCCAACGGCCATATCCGGCACAGACAGCTCATTACGTGCCAGTGACGGCAGAGACTCGGTTCGCCGCCCGAGATCATATCCCCATAATCCCATCGCGCCGCCCGCAAACGGATAGTCATCGTGCGGTTGAGGAGCCAGCCCGCACTGTGCAAGCGCCGCATCCAGTAACTGAAACGGGTCATCATTTTGACGGACACGCTGCCCCCGGCTATCTTCAGTTAAGGTCTCATCGCCTCTGGTGGTGAGTGTCATCAGGGGATCGGCGGTCAGAATATCAAAGCGGTTATGCTGATGCTGAGCACTGCCGGAGTGCAGCAGCATGGCCCACGGCTGATGTGACAGCGGGGCAAACAGGGTCAGGGCGAGACCGGGATGATAATCCAGTGGTGTCAGTACAGGTACGGAATGTGATGTCATAATTCAGTCTGTCAGTAATCTGTGTCCGGAAACTGCCGGTTATCTTATCGGAAAACAGGCGGATGCGTCCCGCCATCTTTATGAGTATAATGTGTTTTTTACTGAAATGTTATAGAAGGTGATTATGTTTACCGGAATGCCCGCGTTAAGTCATGAAGAACAGCAGGCCGCAGTTGAGCGGATCCACACCCTGATGCAGGAAGGTATGAGCAGTGGTGAGGCTATCGCACAGGTCGCGGCGGAGTTACGCGAACGGCATCACGGTGGTGAGCAGATCCGCGCGCTGTTTGATGAGGAAGAAGACGACAGCGAAGAATAGAAACAAATATTTAACAAGTGTCACAATTTCCTGATAATAAATATGTTACTTTGCAGCAATAAGCATTAAGTGAAATTTAATTAAGCGCTATTGTATAAAAATGACATTTAGTCTCTTTCGGGATTAAAACAGGAGGTTTTATGAAGGCAATGAATCTGTTCACCCGTACCGGATTGGCAGGTGCAGGTATTCTGCTGGCATTCACCGTCAGCGCACAGGCTCCGGCCACGACGGAAGTCAAAAATGAGCGTATGGTGACTTTCCCGGCGTGTGAGTCGCTGAATAAAGATCAGATAGCGGCACAGGTAAAATATGACTTTGTGCAGAGCCGTTACCCGCGCTGGCAGGATGACAAAGCGCTGCTGGGCAGCAAGCCGGTTGCCTGGGTGAACGTGGCGGAAGTGACTGAGAAAGACGGTAATTACAGCGTACCGCTGGTTGTGCGCGGCTCGAAAAAACAGGTCAGTTACACGGTTGATATTAATTGTGCAGCGAAGACCATGACATACAGTCTGCCGCAGTAATGACACTGACGGTTAAACCGTAAAAAGGCGTGCAACTGCACGCCTTTGTTATATTCAGCGTTTGGCGTTTGGTTCATACGGCAGGCGGGAAAGCCCGGCACTGCGCTGGCGGTAAAACACCAGACGTTCGGCAAAATAGGCACGCAGGGATTCAGGCAGTGTCTGCTGCACCTGCTCGGCGATCACCGGCATGTTATAGCGCTCTTTAAAGGCGACACCGGATGCGGCTAAGTCCGCATTGATTTTATCCATCTCTTCCTGGCTGAGTTCGGCAAGATTATAACCCACGATATGCTCCTGTAACGGCTGACGGCCTTAACTTAACTGAGCTGCCGCCGGACTGCAAGCCCGGATTGACGTGTATTCGGCATCCCCATAAAGAGAATGCGATTAATTCTGATTATCCTTACAAAATCATTTTGTTTTCAATATGTTGTGAATTTATTAAATAGCACTTTTCTTCCCGGCAGGAGTGTGCATAATGACCGCAGATGATGAAATAAACGACTGACAGGAGCCTGTATATGTTAAAGCCGGATATGGTCAAACAACTGAATGCCCAGCTGAATCTTGAATTTTATTCCTCAAATTTATATCTGCAGATGAGCGCATGGTGTGCTGATAAAGGCTACGAAGGTGCTGCCGCATTTCTGAAAGCGCACGCAGCGGAAGAAATGGAACATATGCAGCGCCTGTTTAATTACCTCAGCGATACCGGCGCGATGCCGCTGCTCGGGGCCATTGATGCTCCGCCGTCAGAATTCAGTTCAGTGAGTGATATTTTCACCCTGACGCTGGAACATGAAAAATTAATTACTGATGAAATTAATAAGTTGGTTCATGCTGCGCTGACCTCACAGGATTACTCCACCTTTAACTTCCTGCAATGGTATGTGGCTGAGCAGCACGAAGAAGAAAAACTGTTTAAATCCGTGCTGGATAAATTCGCAATGGTGGGTGACAGCGGTAAATCGCTGTTCCTGCTGGATAAAGATCTGGGCCGGATGGCAAGCGAACCATCAGCAAGCTGATTATTTCTGACAGTATTATTATTTATAATATAACCACACAATTATCATAATATACTGATATTTGTGTGGTTTTTATTTGTGTTACCGATCACAAAAAACACTCTCCGGCCTGTGAAGGTTTCCGCAATGCCCCCGGTTGCGCTAGTATGTCCCGCATAATTACATCACCTGCAAAAATGAGGCATACCATTATGTTAACCAACCTGACCGCGCACTGGCGCAAATTATCTGCTGTTGTTGTTTTGTTTGTCGGTTTATCCGGCCAGCAGGCGTTTGCCCACGCTCATGTCAAAACGCTGGTTCCGGCGGCAGATGCGGCGGTGACCGGCTCACCGGAAAATATCTCTCTGGATTTTTCAGAAGGGATTGAACTGAAATTCAGTAAAATCAGTGTGAAAGATGCACAGAATAAATCTGTTGCAGCCGGAAAACCGGAACTGGCGGAAGGGAATGATACCCGTCTGATCCTGCCGCTGACAGAAACCCTGCCGGCCGGTATCTATCACGTTGAATGGAAAGTGGTTTCTGTTGACGGGCACAAAACCAACGGTGACTATCAGTTTACGGTGAAATAAGCCGGTTATGGAACTGACACCGGAAGCGCTGCTGATTATCTGCCGCTTCATTCATTTTACGGCCGTGATGCTCCTTGCGGGATGCGGCCTGTTCTCTGTTCTGCTGCCCGGTGACCGGGTGGCGCTGCTGCTGCGGGCCCGTCTGCGTTATACCGCCCGCAGTGCAGCTGTGTTTACGGCCCTGACAACGTTCCTCTGGCTGCTGCTGCAGGCGGCACTGATGGGGGACGGCTGGGCGGATATGCAGGATCCGGATATTATTCTTGCGGTGCTTTCCACCTCTTTCGGGGAGATCTGGCGCTGGCAACTGGTGCTTGCCGTTATTCTCTGCGGCGGACTGCTGCTGCCGTCCGGACGGGCGCAAAGCTGTCTGTTTCTTAGCTGTGCCGCAGTGATGCTGGCGCTGCATGCCTTTACCGGCCACGGTATGCTGTACAGCGGCTGGACAGGGCGGCTTTATCAGCTTAATCAGGTTGTTCATCTGCTCAGTGCTGCTTACTGGTTCGGCGGGTTGTGGCCGTTCCTGGTCTGTCTGCTGATCCTGCTGCGGCGTGACAAGCTCGCACAGGGACTGCCGAAAGAAGTGGTGGCAACCCTGATCCGTTTTTCAAACCTGGGGCATCTCGCTGTCTTTCTGGTACTGGTAACCGGCCTTATCAGCACCATGCTGCTGTTGCCGGACTGGCCGCAGTGGAGCGGCAGTGATTATCAGGCACTGTTATGGCTGAAAACAGGGCTGGTGCTGACGATGGTGCTTCTGGCGGTGATAAACCGTTATGCGGTGGTACCGAAAATCGCACAATCGGGCCGCTTCCGCCTGTTGATGATTAACAGTTGGGTTGAGATAATTCTCGGCACACTGGCCATTTTAATGGTGGCGATTTTTGCAACTTATCAGCCTGCATAACGCCGGGCAGGCTGACAACCGGGACACACTATGAAGAAAGCTCTGGCATTAATTCCTCTTTTACTGGCAGGTGCGGCACAGGCTGCGCCGCTGAAAACCATCAGCAAGTTTGAGTTTGGTGAAAAGTGGCCGTTTACCCGTGAGGAAGTGATGATCAACTGCCGGGACGGAAATGCACTGTGGGTGATTAATCCGTCCACACTGATGTCGTATCCTCTGAATGATGTGGCGGCACAACAGGCAAAAGAGCAAAAAATAAAGGTGACTGATCTCTCAGTTATCACATTAAAACAAACCGGAGACGCGGAAAAAGGCATGGATCTTACCCCGATTATTGAAGCTGCCGGTGCGCTGTGTGGTGATAAATAACACATATTAATTATGAAATTTAACGATTAATATTCGGTTATTAATTAACCAGCTGAAATATAAGCCATTTAAATCAGATATATGTTAACGATTTGATAAATAAATATTTTGCATATGTAACCAAACCGACTAATCTTAATCATGTAGGTTGTACGATATTTTCAATGGCAATTTTAGCGCACGGCTCGCTATGAGCCTTTTTCCCTGGACCGGATAGAGGACTTTATCCGGTCTCTTTTTTATTCCCGCCGTTCTTCTCCCTCATTTTCACGAAAAAATGCGAAAGGATTTGTAATAATCCTATAGGGCTGCCCCGTTATTTGATATAAATTAAACATTACTTTAACCGGATAATTAACCCGTAACTGTAGTGTGACACATGAATAAACTCGCGTTTTATCAGGATTTAACCCGCCGTTTAACATCGCTTATCAGTGATGAAAAAGATGTCATCGCGACACTGTCCAATGTCAGTGCCGTCCTTTTTGACGAGCTGGAACAGATAAACTGGGCCGGATTCTATCTCCTTCAGGGGGATACCCTCGTGCTGGGGCCGTTCCAGGGGAAAGTGGCCTGTGTCCGCATTCCGGTTGGTCGTGGTGTCTGCGGAACTGCGGTTGCTCAGGGGCAGGTTATCCGTGTGGATGATGTGCATGATTTCGCCGGACATATTGCCTGTGATTCGGCCAGTAACTCAGAAATAGTGTTGCCGCTCGTGGTAAATGGTCAGATTATCGGCGTACTGGATATCGACAGCCCGGTTTTTAATCGTTTTGATAATAATGATGAAATTGGTCTCAAAGCCTTGAATGACGTGCTCTGCGCACATCTGGCAACGTGCTTTATGCCGAAATATCGTGAAATGATCGCAAGTTAGGCCTCCGGGAGCATAGCATTTGTCTGCAACACTATTATAATGACGCCTGTTCATGCCTGCTGGTTGGCAAAGCACCGTTGTAATCAGGAAAATTCATGGAAAATCAACCCAAGTTGAATAGCAGTAAAGAAATTATTTCATTTTTGGCTCAGCGCTTCCCGCAATGCTTTGTGGCAGAAGGCGAAGCCCGTCCGCTGAAAATCGGCATCTTCCGCGATATCGTCAGTCGTATCACTGAAGAAGATGGTATCAGTAAAACACAGTTACGTACCGCACTGCGGATGTACACCTCCAGCTGGCGCTATCTGTACGGCGTTAAAGAAGGGGCTAAACGTGTTGACCTGGATGGTAACGATTGCGGCGATCTGGAAGCGGAACATGTTGAACATGCCCGTACCCAGTTAGCGGAAGCGAAAGCCAGAGTCCAGGCGCAGCGCGCGCAGAAACGTGAGCAGGACGGTGAGAAAAAACCGCGTCCGGCAGATAAAGCCGCCGCTGACTCCTCCCGCCGCAGCCGTACGGATAAGCCTAAAGCGCCGCGTACCGGTAAAGCTCCGTCGCCGAAATCCGCTGATGCACCACGTAAACCACGTGCACCACGTCCCGAATCTCAGTCTGAACTGACACCAATCACTGATATTCAGGCACTGAAGGTGGGGCAGCAACTGAAGGTGACAGTAGGCTCCGGCGTTATGGATGCGCAGGTTCTCGAGATCACCAAAGACGGTGTACGTGTTCAGCTGCCTTCAGGGTTGGCAATGATCGTGCGTGCGGAACACTTAAAATTCTGATACGGAGTCAACCGAGGCATGAACAAATTTTTACCCCTGGCGTTGCTCATCGGATTTAGTTTAACCGGCAATACGATGGCTAAAACCGGCACCTCTGCGCTGCCGGATGTTAAAATCAGCCAGCTGCCGGATACTCAGCAGGCACCGGAGCACTCCACGGTCAGTGAGCGTGTGACGTCCCGGTTTCTGCATTCCCATTACCGCCAGTTTCAGCTGGACCCGGAATTTTCAGCGAAAATTCTGGAACGCTACCTGAATCTGCTGGATTACAGCCACAACGTCTTCTTGGCGTCTGATGTGGCGAAATTCAGTAAAAACAAAGCAGATGTCGGCAACTATCTCCGCAAAGGGGAGTTACAGCCGTTATACGATCTGTTTAACCTGTCACAAAAACGCCGTTTTGAGCGCTTTCAGTACGCACTGAACCGCCTGAAACAGCCGATGAATTTTGACGGCGACGATGTCATTGATGTGGACCGGAGCAAAGCACCGTGGCCGCAGACGGAAGCCGAGCTGGATAAACTGTGGGATGCCAAAGTCAAATATGACTGGCTGACCCTGAAACTGTCCGGCAAAGATGACAATGAAATCAAAGAGACCCTCACCAAGCGCTATACCTATGCTCTGAAGCGTCTGACACAGACGAAAAGTGAGGATGTTTTCCAGCTGATCATGACTGCGTTTGCCCGCGAGATTGACCCGCACACCAGTTATCTCTCCCCGCGCAATACCGAGCAGTTTAACTCTGAAATGAGCCTGTCTCTGGAAGGTATCGGTGCCGTGCTGCGGATGGACGATGATTATACTGTGATTAATTCACTGGTCGCCGGTGGTCCTGCGCTGAAGAGCAAGGAACTGGCGGTCGGGGATAAAATTCTGGCCGTCGGCCAGGCCGGTAAGCCGATGGTGGATGTGGTCGGCTGGCGCCTGGATGATGTGGTATCACAAATCAAAGGTGCCAAAGGCAGTAAAGTCCGCCTGGAAGTGCTGGGTGATACCAAAGGGGCCAAACCACGTATTGTGACCCTGACCCGTGAGCAGATCCGCCTGGAAGACAGAGCGGTGAAAATGACCATCAAACAGGTCGGCGACCAGAAAGTCGCGGTGCTCAATATTCCGGGCTTCTATGTGGGTCTGACCAATGACACCAAAACCCAGCTGCAGAAACTGGCCAAAGAGAAAGTGGATGCGGTGATTATCGATCTGCGCGGTAACGGCGGCGGTGCGCTGACAGAAGCGGTTGATCTGTCCGGTCTGTTTATCACCAGTGGTCCGGTGGTGCAGGTGCGGGATAATAACGGCCGTGTCCGTGAAGATGCAGACAGCGATGATGTTATCTATTACAAAGGCCCGCTGGTGGTGATGGTTGATCGCCTGAGCGCATCCGCGTCTGAGATTTTCGCGGCAGCCATGCAGGATTACGGTCGTGCGCTGATTGTCGGTGAGCCGACTTTCGGTAAAGGTACCGTGCAGCAGCACCGTCCTGTCAGCCGTATTTACGACCAGATGCTGCGTCCTGAATGGCCGGACTTAGGCTCTGTGCAATATACTATCCAGAAATTCTACCGTATTAACGGCGGCAGTACCCAGCGCAAAGGGGTAACGCCGGATATCATTATGCCGACCGGCTTTGATAACGACGATATCGGTGAAAGTTTTGAAGATAATGCATTACCGTGGGACAGCATTGCCCCGGCGCAGTATTCACAGACGGATATTATCCGTAAAGCAGTACCTGAACTGGCACAGAAATATCAGGAACGTTCAAAAACCGATCCGGAATTCGCTTATATTTACGAAGACCTGGCACGGTTTAAAGCCAATAAGCCGACTCAGTATATTATTTCCCTGAATTACGCGAAGCGTGATAAAGAAGATAAAGAACTGGAAGGGATTAAGCTGAAACGGATTAATGAACGTTATGCCCGTGAAGGCAAGAAACCGCTGGCAAATCTCGAGGCACTGCCGAAAGATTATGAAGGGCCGGACGCGTATCTTGATGAAACCGTTAAGATTGCCGCTGATCTGGCAAAAGTGCCGGACATCAGTAAGAGTGCGCAATAACCGGTTATTTTACGGAATAGCACCAATAAAAAAATCGACAGCATTCAGGCTGTCGATTTTTTTTGTGCCGCATAAATACAGTGGCACCGGCAATTTGTCGCGTATTAATTAAAAGAAGCGCGGTACAGAAATTGTCATAACTGCAGTGGTAATACGATCAAAAGTTGTTTTTGTGGATTTAATTAATTTAGCCATAACAATTCCTCCATTATTTCTGAAAATAATGTTCAATACTCAGGTGAATGTGTTTATCTGTTAATCTAAACTGGTACAGTTAATGTGCTGTATCGTTGGGATGTACTTTACTCATTAGTGTGAGTTCAATCAAGTTTTCACTCAAAAGAAGTTGAGCACAATAAAATCAATTTTAACTCATAAAATAGACAGTTTCGTAAAGAAAACGGTACATCTGCCGGTGATGTACGGAGAACAAAGGAATATTGATGATATTTCGTACACAATTCAGCACAGTACTGGGTGAAATGTCGGCAGCGGCAACAGAGCAGGGTGTTTGTTTTCTGGAATTTACGGAAGACAACCGCCGCGAAGATACCTTACAGCTGGTCTCAGCCCGGCTGAACATGCTGGTAACAGACGGAAATCATCCTCACCTGGCGCTGCTGGAGTCACAACTGCAGGACTATTTCGCCGGTAAACGGATGATATTTACCGTTCCGCTGGTGCTGCCGGGAACGCCTTTTCAGCAAAAAGTCTGGGATGCATTATTGTCTGTGCCGTTTGGCAGTACCGTTACTTACAGTATGCTGGCGGAGTCATTGTCCTCACCGCGCGCTGTCCGGGCCGTCGGGCGGGCCAACGGGATGAATCCGGTTTCCGTGCTGGTGCCGTGTCACCGTGTTACCGGCAAAAATGGTGAACTGACCGGCTATGCAGGAGGGACTGACCGCAAAGCCTGGTTACTGGCTCATGAAAAACAGGTTAAAGGAGCAGCAGTATGATTTTCTGCAAACGGGTTTATGATGAGGTCGCGGAAAGTGACGGTTACCGGGTACTGGTTGACCGGTTGTGGCCGCGCGGAATTAAAAAAACCGATCTGAATTACGATGAATGGAATAAGGATGTTGCGCCTGATACAGAATTACGTAAGTGGTTCCATGCCAACAGTGATCAGTTTGCGGAGTTTGAACGGCGTTACCGTGCGGAGCTGGCGAGCAGGCCGCAAAGCTGGCAAACGCTGGTGGCAAAAGCGGTACAGGGCAATCTGACACTGCTGTTTGCGGCAAAGGATAAAGAGCATAACCAGGCTAAAGTGCTGAAGGCATTTCTGGAAGAAAAGAATAAAAAGTGAAGTTTGTAAGTCCGGTGTTTGCGCCTGACGGCAACGGGCAAAACGAAAAGTCGCTGTAAACACATCCTTGTGCGCTCAGGCGCGTCATCCATGACGCGCATGCTTTTCGTTGACCTGCCCGTTACCACAGGCTTGTCAGCATGAGCTTTTGTACAATCAGCTCAGGATCTTATTCTCTGCCAGACTCAGGGCAAAATAACTGAAGATTAAATCTGCCCCGGCGCGTTTGATGGAGCCGAGGGTTTCCAGCGCAACGCGGGTTTCATCAATCGCACCGGCCTGTGCGGCCAGTTTGATCATTGCGTATTCACCGCTCACCTGGTAGGCCGCCAGCGGCAGATTTGAACGCTCACGCACATCACGCAGAATATCCAGATAAGCACCGGCCGGTTTGACCATCAGCATATCCGCACCTTCCTGCTCATCGATCAGGGATTCACGGATAGCTTCACGGCGGTTCATCGGATCCATCTGATAGGTTTTGCGGTCGCCTTTCAGACAGGAGCCGGCAGCATCACGGAACGGGCCGTAAAGGGCAGAGGCGAATTTGGTGGAGTAGGACACAATCCCGGTCTGATGGAACCCGGCGGCATCCAGTGCCAGACGGATAGCCCGTACCTGGCCGTCCTGGGCGGCAGAAGGGGCGATAAAATCAGCACCTGCCTGTGCGGCAATCACCGCCTGTAACCCGAGATTATGCAGGGTTTCGTCGTTATCCACCACGCCGTCATGCACCACACCGCAGTGCCCGTGGCTGGTGTATTCACAGAAACAGGTATCGGACATCACCACCATCTCAGGCACGGTCTCTTTACAGATACGGGACATCCGCGCAACCAGACCATCTTCCGCCCAGGCATCACTGCCGGTTGCATCCAGATGATGTGAAACACCGAATGTCATGACGGATTTAATGCCGGCTTTGGCGATCCGCTCGATTTCGTAGGCCAGTCGCTTTTCCGGAATGCGCATAACGCCCGGCATGCTGTCGATGGCTTTATAGTCATCAGCGCCTTCTTCGACAAAAATCGGTAACGCGAGGTCATTGAGGCTTAATGAGGTTTCCCGGAACAGATCACGCATCTGCGGGGTCTGACGAATTCTTCTGAGACGCTGGATGTCATGTTGCATAACGACAGTTGCTCCTTATTTCATAAAAAATAATGCGGTCAGTATAAACCTTTCAGAGGAGGATGGGGTACAGGCAGAAAAAAATAAGGCTCCGCTGAGGGAGCCTGAAAACGATGTGCGTTTATCTTCAGAATATAATACGGGCGATTTTATTGAGCTCTGAGATAAAACGTCTGATATTTTTTATTGCAGGTAACATAATTGCGTTCTTGTTTATTGCGTTCTCACAATTCGATGACATAACTTTAGCACTTTGTTGATGAGTGTCAATCTTTCGCACAAATTAAATTTAACATTTAAACTAAATTTGATTTGAACCGATACAGCTCAAAAATGCTCAGTCTGTCCGTCAGAGACGGTTGCGGTAGAATGTGACCACACAGAAGGACGCAGTGACGTTGTCTAACTCTTTTAAGAAGCGGGCTAAAAATCGCATAGTGAGTGTCCTTTTATTGTTGTGATCTGTATCTCAAAATTGCCCTTTTTTGTGATAACAGTCAATATTTAAAATCCGGAAAAATGATTTTCAGTCAAAACAGGTGTGAAACTGGTGCGTCCGCAGATGTTTCCGGTGTTTTAACAACGGATTAACGGGATAAAACAGCATTTTATGGTATTTGTTAAATACCCGGATTTATTCACCTGATTTTTAGCAGCATAACAGGCAGTATGTGAGATAACGGAAATTAAAAATTGTCTACACTCTAAGTTAAAGACTGAAAAACAGGATAAACATGGATTCATTACTCTTCTGGGGTTTTGTGCTAGTGGCGCTCATTGTTGTGACGCCGTTTATTGCTGTTGCGGCGCTGCGGCGCACAACGCTGCTGAAGTTGCAGATCAGTGTTCTGACGAAGGAAACCGAATCACTGCGCCGCGAGCTGAATGCTCTGACCGGCGGTCAGCCGGTGGCGGAGACCACCGTTCAGGCCGCTGAGCTGTCTGAAACGATCCCGGCACAGCCGGCGCCGGAAGTGCAGTATGAACCGGAACCTGATCCTGTTTCTGAACCGGAACCTGTTATCGCGGCGGCAATACCGTTCCCGGCGGATACGGCAGCAGCGGAGCGCAAAAGCCCGGCGGCCAATATTCTCGAATGGCTGCTTAACGGCAACCTCCCGGCCAAAATCGGTATTCTGCTGCTGTTTATCGGCCTCTCCTATCTGCTGAAATTCAGTATCGAAAATAATATCCTGACACCGGAAGTCCGTCTGATCGGCGCGGCGGTCTTGTCAGTGACACTCTTTGTTGTCGGCTGGTGTGTCCGCCATAAAAACCGGTTGTACAGCCTGATTGTTCAGGGCGGCAGCCTCGGTGCGTTTTATATCACGATATTTGCCGCCTATAAGCTTTATGAGTTCCTGCCGCTGGCCTTTGCACTGGCGCTGATGGTGGTTATCTGCCTGGCATCGGTTTTCTTTGCGGTGATACAAAACGCTGTCAGCCTGGCGGTTCTGGCTGTGGTCGGCGGCTATGCGGCGCCGGTGCTGCTCTCCACCGGCAGCGGTAACTATATCGCGCTGTTCTCCTATTATCTGATGCTCTCCGTCTCCATTCTGGTCATGAATTACTGGCAGGGCTGGCGGGTGCTGAATATCGCCGGTTTCGCCTTTACCTTTGTGGTCGGTGTGATCTGGGGCGTGGATAACTACCAGCCGGAGTATTACCTGAACTGTCAGATCTTTATTATTCTGAATCTGGTGGTCTACGGGCTGCTGACGCAGCAATATGCACGGCATCATGTCCGGACAGATGACGGACGAAAACAGCTGATGGTGGACTCGGTGCTGCTGTTTGCACCGCCGGTGCTGGCGTTTTCCCTGCAATATGCCATTACGGAGCCGTTCTATCTCGGTACCGCAATGTCATCGCTGGCCTTCGGGCTGCTTTATCTGCTGCTGGCGGTAGTCAGTCTGCGCCGCTTCCGCGCAGACGGGCAGCGCCTGTCACTCGGCTTTCTGCTGCTCAGTATCGGCTTTATCTCGCTGGCAGTACCGCTGGCACTGTCGCCGCAATGGACATCCGTGGCCTGGACGATTGAAGGGCTGGCGATACTGTGGTTTGCCTGTCTGCAAAAACAGCGGATTGTCGGCTGGAGCGCGACCGGACTGGTGCTGCTCGGCTTTGCCTCTCTGCTCTACAGTATGGACTTCATCTGGTGGTCTGAACAAAGCACCTGGATGTATATCTTCCAGTGGGGCGGGCTGCTGGTTGCCGGAGCGCTTCATCACCATTTCCGCCTGATGAACCGCAGCAAACTGATTTCCGGACTGCTGATTATCCCGGCCATGATCACCTGGCTCTCGTGGCTGTGGATGCTGCCGTGGTTATCACCGGCGGGTGAATTACTGTCCGGTGAGGAATATGTACTGACCGGGCTTGTGATCTCGGTCTGGAGCTGGTTCTTCCTGGCGCGTAAAGTGCAGTGGACTCAGTTGTATTACTGTATCAGTGCGCTGTGGATAGTGAGCCTGCTGATACTGTGTGACTATATGCTTACCGGAACACATGCGGCCGGTTCGCTGTACGGCGGCTTTATCTGGCTGCTGGTTATCGGCAGTATGATCACCTTTATCCGGCTGCTGCCGGAACAGGCACCGCGCATTGTCAGCAACCTGATGCACGGCGCGTCACTCTGGACCGTCATCGGTCTGGTCGCCGCCGAAGTGATGTGGGCGGAAATGCAGCTGCCGTGGGGCATGGAAGAGTGGGGTTACTTTATTGCCATGCTGGCGGCGTGCGGCGTATTTTTCGTGCTCTATGCTATGCAGCGCCTGCGCCGGCCGCCGATGGACAATCATGCCGTACTGTACTGGCAGAGTGCGTATCCGCTGGCTGCGTTGCTGGCGCTGGCGCTGTTTACCGGAAATATGCAGGATGGCCAGTTGTCGCTCTGGCAGTATGTGCCGCTCCTGAACCCGCTGGATGAAGCCGGGCTGTTCGGGCTTGCTGCACTGTGGTGCCTGCGTGATGCGCTGATACGGACCACTCCGGAAGTCCGTTTCCGGGCAGATGTGGTGCGCGGTCTGGGTATTGCCGTCGCTGTGCTTGGTATCTGGTGGGCGAACGGTATTCTGATCCGCGCACTGGCCTTTGCGGACGGCACCGCATGGACAACCGCGGCGCTGCTGCAGTCCCGTCTTATCCAGACCACGCTGGCGATTGTCTGGGCACTGACAGCCGTGATCCTGATGACCACCGCAACCCGGCGGCATAAACGCCATCTGTGGCTGGCCGGGGCGGCTGTTTTTGCCGTGGTGATTCTTAAACTCTTTGTGGTTGATATGAACCAGAGCAGCGGGCTTGCCAGAGCCGGTGCCTTTATCGGGGTGGCACTGCTGATACTGGTTGTGGGATATTTCTCGCCGTTACCGCCGAAGACGGGCACTGACATACAGAATAATAAGGAAAATAACGGATGATCACAGGTAAAAAAGCAGTGCTGCGCCGCAAATGGCATACCGGGTCTGTTCTCCTGGCGGCGGTGCTGACATCGGTGACAACTTTTGCCCGGGCGGACACGCCGGCGAAGACACTGAACGATTTTAATCAGGGGGCGGAGTTACAGCTCCGGGCGGAAAATGCCCCATTTTACCGGCTGACTGTACCGGATAATGTCTGGCTCAACAGTGCCTGGCCGGATCTGCGGGATATCCGTATCTTTGACAGCTCCGGTACGCCGGTGCCGATGTCACTGACGGCGGCGAAGCAGGTACAAGATGAAAGCGCACGTGTCCGCTTCGTTATTTATCCGTTGTCGCAAAGCCGGGCAGAAGAGCAGGACGGCAACCGCAAAATCCGCCTGAAAGCGGATAACGGCACGGAACTGACGATTTACAATGATAATGCGGACAGCCTGGCGCGTCCGTCCACCGCGACTTATCTGCTGGTGCCGGATAACAAACAGCAGCTCCCGCTGCCGCTGCGGGAAGTCACACTGAACTGGCCGCAGCAGACCGGTAATATGCAGGCCAAAGCCTCACTGTTCAGCAGTGATGACAAACAAAACTGGTCGCCGGTGATCCTCGATGTGCCACTGATGGATCTGAAATCCGGTGAGGACGCACTGCTGGCACAACAGATAAAAATTCCGGGCTATATCAGCGGTGATGAAAGCAGGGCGAAATACTGGCTGCTTTCAGTGACCGGAGATAACAATCAGGCACCACCGCAGATCACCACTGCAGAAGGGATGAGTTCCCGGACTGTGGAGCGCCGTGAAGTGAACCGTTTTGATTTTGTGCCCGCTGCGGACACTGACGGCAGTATGATTTACAGTCTGCCGAATACACAGAGTCTCAGCCGTCTGGATTTTCATATTGACCAGGAAAATACGGTACTGCCGGTACGGATAGAATACAGGAGTGGTACAGAAGGGAACTGGCTGCCGCTGGATAATAAAGTGCTTTATTCACTGGTGTCGGATGATGCGGAAAACCGCAACAGTAACATCCGGCTGAATGATCTGCCGGTCCGCCAGGTCAGGCTGACGGCGATTAACAGCAGCTGGCGTGAAACACCACCGAAGGTTACCGGGGTTAAATACGCACAATATCTGACCTTCAACGCCCAGGGTTCCGCACCGTATCTGCTGGTGTGGGGGGCGCATGATGCCAGTGCGGCATTTTTACCGTTGTCCCAGCTTCTGCCGGGCAATAATCTGAATAATCAGGATGCAATTCCGCGGGCGGATGTGTCAGAAAAGGTGGTCACACTGGGCGGGGAAGCGAAGTTGCTGCCTGCTCCGGAGGCTCCGCCACCGTTTGCCTGGAAAACCTGGCTGTTATGGGGGGTGTTGGTGGCCGGTGTGGCAATACTCGGATTATTTGCTGTCCGCCTGCTGAAAGAAGTGAAAACGGAACAGAAATGACCGTACAGCATAAAAAAAGTCCGCACGTTGTATAACAGCGTGCGG
Source organism: Morganella morganii (assembly GCF_041099235.1). Taxonomy (GTDB): domain Bacteria; phylum Pseudomonadota; class Gammaproteobacteria; order Enterobacterales; family Enterobacteriaceae; genus Morganella; species Morganella morganii_E. Next base: position 325,967 of record NZ_JBFZSO010000003.1, read on the forward strand.
ACAGAAACGAAAATAAAAAAGAAAGGGTATTTAGTACAGGAACATCATCCTGACACAAACAGCGCACTCTCTCTTTAGCGATTCGTTGCATTATCCCCGGACAGCATTAATTGCCAGGCCGGAATTTATTTCCGGTACTCAGTTTTAATCTGTGCAATGGTATTTTTAAAGGTACCGGACAGATGTTCATCATCAATTTCGCTGATCTGGCGTTCCATATTGACGATAATACGGCCGGCATCCGCCTGACCCACCGCCTTCAGTAAATATGTCACCAGTGCTTTTAAGCAGGTCACTTCTGCAGCCAGTGTTTCAGTATCGTTTTCAGTTTTAAATGCGTTATTCATGGTTAACCTCAACCGTTATATTTATCAGTCCCGGATATATCAGCCGCAAAGAATACCAGATCTGCCCGTCACTGCTCTACCTTCTTTTTTATTTTCCCGTTATGCTGATAAACAGGGTGCATTCATGATCCGCTGAAAAAGGCAAAATAGTCAGATGAATATTATTGATATCAATGCCATAACCCGCGATTACCCGGTATTAAAAATGCCGGGTCCGGAAGACAGCCATAAAGGCACATTCGGTACGCTCGGGATCACCGGCGGGGCGGCCGGAATGACCGGCGCGATTATTCTGGCCGGCTGCGCCGCCCTGAAAACCGGGTGCGGCAAAGTGATCCTGGGGTTTAATCAGCCGCAGTTGCCGGTGCCGTTTGTTGAGAATGCACCGGAGCTGATGCTGCGTACTGCCCGCGCCCTCGCGGATGACCCCGCGCTGACCGCACAGGTTACCGGCCCCGGACTGGGGCAGAGTACAGAGAGCCGTGCCCTTGCGGAGGCGGCGTTTATGCAGTCCGGTAAACCGCAGGTGCTGGATGCGGATGCACTGAATATTCTGGCCGCCACGCCGGGCATCGCGCTGGATGATAAATGTGTGATAACCCCGCATCCGCAGGAAGCCGCCCGTCTGCTGCATACCACCGTGGCAGATATTCAGGCGGATCGCCCTGCGGCGGCGCTGGCGCTGGCAGATCAGTATCACTGCTGGGCGGTACTGAAAGGGCACCACAGTCTGATTGCCTCACCGGACGGTGAATTATGGTGTAATCACAGTGGCAACCGCGGACTGGCCACTGCCGGCAGCGGGGATGTGTTATCCGGCATTATCGGTAGTCTGCTGGCGCAGCGGGTGCCGGTGCAGGAAGCGGTTTGTGGTGGTGTCTGGCTGCATGGTGCGGCGGCGGATGAATGTGTGGCTGCCGGTATTGGTCCTGCCGGATTAACCGCTCATGAACTTATTGATTATGTGCGGTTAATCCGTAACCGTCTGATAACGGAAACGCAGGGAAATAAGAGTTAACGGTATCAATCTCACAGATATTTTCCTCGCTGTTTAATATAGTGACAACATATCGCATGATTTATTCAAGGAGGCAGTATGTATAATACAATTTTGGTTCCTATCGATATTTCAGAAGAAGAACTGACCAGTAAGGCTGTCCGCCATGCACTCTATCTGGCGAAAGAAACAGGGGCTAAGCTGCATATTGTCCATGTCCTGCCGATCTCATCCGCGATTATTAATGCGTATGCGCTGGGCTATATGGAAATAAAAGATAAGGCGACCATTAAAGCGGAAGAAGATATTCATATGCTGATGGATTCTATTGATCTGCCGCCGGAGCGTCTTGCTTACACTATTACGTTCGGTTCGCCGCGCGATGAAATTATCCAGGCGGCGGAAGAGGTAAAAGCCGATATTATTGTTATCGGTTCCCGTCGTCCGAATATCTCCACCCATCTGCTGGGCTCCACCGCCGGCGGTGTTGTCCGTTATGCACCGGTCTCGGTGATGGTTGTCCGCTGATATTGTAATCTGTATCCGGTGGTATCGATGATGCCACCGGTATTTTTTTGTTCTTCCCGCCGCCATCTGCATTACTCATTAAGAGAGTAATTCTCATCCGCATTTATTTTTCCGGTTTATCTGTCTGTCTCATCTGAAAATACAGGTGAATAATACTCTGTATTTTACACTTCTCCTGGTTTTTCATCCTTATTTGTACGATAAATAATCAAATTAATTTATGAAAAGAGTAGTTACTCTCCGTTACATTTTTTAAAATAATTAATAAAATCACAATATTAACAGGTAATACCAGATTGTTTTTCAATTTAACTCGGAAATTCCGATTTATTTGATAGATAAATATGAGTTTATTTGGATTAAACCAATGTATATTCTTGCGCACCTCACAAAATGAGACCGCCAATTGCTCAATTGGCAGATATGTATGCTGACCTAAAAACAATAAATGAGAAATAATTTTAATGAAAAACGGTAACAAATTAACAGCACTGGCCTTATGTTTAGTGGCGATTGGATATGCACAGGCTGGTCCTATTGATGAAGGTGACGTCCGCGCCATTAACTCGAATGCTATCGGGCCAAATTCAATTTCAGATCAAAAAGATACTGTCTCTGTCGGGAGAAAAGGGCAGGAACGCCGTATCACGAATGTGCAGGAAGGTATCAAGTCAACAGATGCAGCGAACGTGTGGCAGGTAAATCACGCGAAAATCGAAGCAGTGGAATATACAGATTTCCGGATCAATCAAAATAATAAAGAGATCAACACGACAATAGAAAATACCAGACAGAGTGTGATTGATAAGAGTCAGAAATATACAGAAGAAAAAATCACAAAGTCAGAAGAAAAAACCAACAAGAATATTGATAACGCGAAGAAAAGTGCCATTACATCAGGGAACCAATTCACAGAAAATGCAGTGACAGAAGCAAAAAAAGAAATAAATACAACGATCAATAATGCCGGACGCGAAACTGTTTCTGTCAGCCGCCATTATACCGACAGCCGGATTGAACAAATTCAGACAGCGAATAATTCACGTTTTGATTCACTGGATAAACGTATTGACCGTAACGCGCAACAGGCTAATGCCGGTATTGCATCTGTCGCGGCAATGACGAATATTCCTTACACCCCGGATACCGATTTCAGTGCCGGTATTGGTATCGGTAATTACCGCAATGGTAATGCGTTAGCTGCGGGTGCCCAGTATCAGGTCCGCCGTGATGTTAATTTACGCGGCTCCGTATCCTGGAATGATTCAGACAGTGCCGTTCTCGGTGCCGGCCTTGCTATCGGCTGGTAAGTATACCTCCTGTTATTAAACTGAAAATACTATTTTCTTAATTGTGTAGTCTGTTTTGGCTGGCCTTTGGCCGGCCTTTTTTTGTGATTCTGTCTCCGGATAAAAAACACAAAATCATAAAAAGGCAGTGAAATTTTATGATGTCAGGCACAGCGGTTCCCGGTTTATTGCCTATACTTAAATCAAATACACATTGGACTGACAATGAGGGATGGTATGTATAAAACGATATTAGTTCCTATTGATGTGACAGAAGATGTATTGACGAGTAATGCCCTGAAACACGCGATTTATCTGGCGAAGATGTCACAGGCGAAACTGATGTTGTTTCACTCTGTACCGGATATTTCGAAATTCTCAATAAGCTATAACTATCATTATGAATTACTGAATTCATTTGCGGAAAAAGCGGTTGCCCGTTCAAAAGATGAGTTAAAAGCGATTGCGGAGAAAGTGGACTTACCGGCAGAGCAGGTCAGTTATTTTGTGGATTACGGCACACCGAGAGACAAAGTGCTGGCAAAAGCAAAAGAGATCCATGCTGATTTGATTGTTGTCGGTTCGCGCCACCCGAGTATCTCAACCCATCTGCTGGGGTCAACCGCCTCCGGGATTGTGGCACATGCACAGGTTTCCGTGCTGGTTGTCCGCTGAAGATAACGATGAAAACGAAAAGGTCCGCGTTCGCGGACCTGAGATTGCAGACAAAGCAGGATAAAACGTGGTTTTTCCTGCTTTGTGTTATCAGCCGAAAATCAATAAATTGATTTTCCTGGTTTATTTTTACAACCTTTGTCGGCCGTCGCCAACTCCTGCGGGTTTGTCAACGGCCTGAGGTCCGCGTTCGCGGACCTTTTTTATGAAAACAGAATTACTGTTTTGCCATCGATGCTTTGAATTCCTTCAGTGCATCAAGGCCCTGCTGACACGCCATGTCCTGAGTCTCTTCCGGTACAGATTTAATCTGTGTTTTTGCGGTTTCCAGCTGCTGTTTCATGGCAGTGATCTGTGCAGTCGCATCAGCATCACCTTTGGCTTCCTGCTCTGCGAGTTTGACCATCTCGTCGATTTCAGTGAAATATTCATCACAAACTTTGCTGGCATTGGCAGCAAAAGCAGTAACAGAGAACAGGCATCCCAGGGTAATTAGTGTCAGCTTTTTCATTATAGACCTTATGTTGTAGGCAGGAACGGATATGAATAATTAGTCAATATGACCCGAAATATCATGGGATATATATAAGAATAAGATGAATCTCAGAATAATTACTTACTTTATGCATAAGAATAACACAGCCGGGCACCTGCGGGCAGATAATGCACAATTTGTGCTGATGCAATTGAAACGCATTCTTATTTATTGACAGATTTCTGCCGGAATAATAATGTACCGATAAATACAAAAAAGATTACGGAGTTATTATGTCAGCAGTTAATTTTGTTCATATGGATACCGGTGCCTTCCCGGTGGTAATAATGCAATCATTCCCGGAAAATATGGCGCAAACAGAACAGTGGGTGAAAGAGCTGGATGCGCTGCTGGATAAGCAGATCCCGTTTGCAATAATTTATCCGCCGAAAGACGGGCCGGAAAAGCCGGATACCCAGGAAGATATGGATGCGCGTAAGTATGTCCGCCGCTGGCTGAAAACCGGAAAAGAGAAAATGGCAGCGTATTGCAGCGTGATGATCCTGACCGTCAATCAGGAAACCGGGGATAAAGCGCAGCTGGAGAAATTCGCACCGATGGCCGGTGCAGTCTACGGTGTGCCGGTGTTTGTTGCTGATGACATGGCAGCGGCACGGGCAAAGGCGGCGGAAGTGACCGCCTGAAGGCAGATGTTAATAGTAACCGCTGTTCATTGGGGTGTTAATGTGTGGCGGAGGTAACAGGCGGTTATTTCCACAGATAACGGTAGCTGTTTTTCAATAAATTCCGCTGTCGGCTTATTATGATGATGACTGAAAACCGGCAGATACAGGTCGGCTTTCAGCATTTCCAGAAAGCGGGCGGCAACAGCCAGTAATGTTTCTTCCGATGCGGTGATGCCGGGCAGTGTTTTCAGCCCGGCCGCCAGTTGTTGTGCAGCGCGCAGCGGACCGGCGCGGTAAAATTGTTCACTGATTTGCGGGAAGCGTTGTGATTCTGCCAGAATCAGCTGATATAAGCCGAGTGACTGCGGGTGAACAATACTGTACAGGTAACGCCTGCCGCTGGTATATAACAGTGTCTCCGCATCGGGCGCTGTTTCCGGTTTTTCCTCTTTATTATCCTCAAAAATCCCGCTGATAAGATGATCTATGACAGCCAGAAACAATGCTTCTTTCCCGCCGAAAGAGGTATACAGTGTGGATCGTGATCCGCCGGATTGCTCAATAATCATATCCAGAGTCGTACCTTCGTAACCATGAAGGATAAAAACATCCGCAGCGGCGGTGAGAATGGCATGACGGCGGCGCTGCCCTTTCGGGGTTAATGGTGACGGGGTGGATGACATAACAGATACAGGCTCCGGTGACAGTGATATGTTCTGATTTAACCACGCCGCGCCGGATTGCTCAATAGCCGGTTTCCCTGCCATACTGCAATTACGGCATAGTAAGACTATTTATTATCAAACTATTGATCAAACCCAGTGAGTTGTTAATACAAAGAATTAGAATAGCGGGAAAGTCGGACCATCAACGGTTAACGGTAAAACTATGGGACAGGGGAAAGAGATTACACAGGATATGCAGCGGACTATCACCCGTCTGTGTATCGAGTGCGGGCTGCTGCTGTTACAGCACGGTGCGGAAAGTATGCTTGTGGAGGAGCTGGCGGGACGGACAGGAAAGGCGCTCGGGGCCGATCAGGTGGATTGTGCCATCTCGGCGAATGCCATTGTGCTCACCACGATTATTGACGGGCACTGTCTGACATCCACCCGCAAGGTGGTCGACCGCGGCATTAATATGCATATTGTCACAGAAGTGCAGCATGTGGTGATCCTCGCGGAGCACGGGCATCTTGACTGCAAAGGGGTGCAGAAAAAATTCGCCCATATGAAACCGCTGCGCTATCCGCGCTGGGTAATGGTGCTGATGGTGGCGCTGTCCTGCGCCTGTTTCTGCAAACTGAATAACGGCGGCTGGGACGGGGCGGTGATTACCTTTGCCGCCAGCGGCTGTGCGATGTACGTCCGTCAGGTCCTGACCGCACGGCATATGAACCCGCTGATTAACTTCTGTTTTACGGCATTTGTTGCCACGATGGTGGCAGGAATGATGCTGAAAATTCCGCTGTTTTCGGCAACGTCCGGCATTGCTATGGCGGCGAGTGTGCTGCTGCTGGTGCCGGGTTTTCCGCTGATCAACGCGGTTGCAGATATGTTCAAAGGGCATGTTAACACCGGCCTGGCCCGCTGGGCGATGGCGAGCCTGCTCACCCTTGCAACCTGTATCGGTATTTTTACCGCGATCACACTCGGCAGCCTGAGGGACTGGATATGATGACGGTACTCTCTTTTCTGGCCGCACTGGCGCAGGACATGCTGCTGGCGGCTATTCCGGCAGCCGGGTTTGCCATGGTATTCAATGTGCCGAAACGGGCACTGAAATATTGCGCACTGCTGGGGGCGATAGGTCACGGCAGCCGGTTTATGCTGATTGCTGCCGGTTTTGACATCGTCGCCGCCACATTCTGGGCATCGGTTCTGGTGGGGATCATCGGTATTCAGTGGTCCCGCTGGTGGCTGGCGCACCCGAAAGTCTTTACTGTCGCCGCCATTATCCCGATGTTTCCCGGCATTAATGCCTATATGGCAATGCTCGCGGTGATCAAATTGTCACAGTCCGGTTTTACCCCGCAACTGCTGGAGATGCTGGTGAGCAATTTCCTGCGGGCGGCCTTTGTGGTCGGTGCGTTGTCTATCGGGCTGTCTGTTCCCGGTTTGTGGTTATACCGCAAGCGTCCGCGCGTTTAACTGATGCGGGTCAGATTCAGGATAATGTCCATGACCGGTTTATCGGTCACACTAATCTGAATCTGCACCCGGTTACTGCTCTCCTGCACACGGACATCAACCTCATCGTCATTATAGGCACAGGCGGTGCCGACTAACTCATCTATCATCTCATCGACCAGCGGATGCATGATTATTCTCCGGATTTATGATTAATGTCAGCAGAGTATAAAGTTTCAGATTTAAATCATTCTGTAAAAAAACGCCCGGAAATTGTCTTATCCGGCGGATTGACTGATTAATAAAAAATCTGAGGCGATAATTCCCGCATGGCGTGTCATAATTGCCGCCCCCTGGTATTCTGTTGGCTTATGATTTATATGCGCATTTTTCAATCATTTCGTTTTTCATTATTTTTATTTTGTATTATTTCATCCGCAGCATTTGCAACTGCACCGGAACGGTTTGATGAAGCAAAAATTGTTGCCCGTGAAAAAATTTATTACGACCAGAACCGGAACCCGCAGGGGGAAGGGACACTGTATTGCGGCTGTCAGTGGGAATGGACCGGAAAATCCGGCGGTCGTGTGGATCTGAACAGCTGCGGTTATCGTGTACGCTCTCAGGTGACCCGCGCAGAGCGGATTGAGTGGGAGCATATCGTCCCCGCCTGGGTATTCGGTCATCAGCGTCAGTGCTGGCAGAACGGCGGGCGCAAAAACTGTGTCAGTGAGGACCCGGTATTCCGTGCGATGGAAGCCGATCTGCACAATCTGGCGCCGTCCGTTGGCGAAGTTAACGGTGACCGCAGCAATTTCCGCTACGGGATCGCACGTGGTGCGGGTTCACAGAGTTACGGGCAGTGCACCAGCCGGGTGGATTTTAAACAGCGGGTTTTCGAGCCGCGCGATGAAGTCAAAGGCGAAGTGGCACGGGTCTGGTTCTATATGCATGACCGCTACGATCTGGCAATGTCAGAGCAGCAGCAAAAATTACTGATGGTGTGGGACAGCGAATTTCCGCCGTCTGCCGCCGAGCGGGAACGGGATCGCCGGATCCGGGCGGTGACCGGGCAGTCAAACCCGTTTGTGACCGGCGAACGTCGCTGGGAGCCGGGGCATATCAACAGTGCTGACGGTATTTTTACCCGTCTGCCGTCCGTGCCGGTGACACCGGTTAACGTACCGCCGAAAGCAGAAAAAAAAGCAACGGATCAGCGTATCCGTGGTAATCGCAACAGTAAAATTTACCACTTTCCGGATTGCCCTGGTTATAACCGGATCAGCAGTAAGAATGTTGAGATGTTCCCTGATGCCGCCTCCGCACAGATCGCAGGCTACAGCATGGCGAAGAACTGCAAAGCGCGCTGATGTGCGGCGGATAACAGAAATGTGGCAAAAATGTTAAATGCCCGCAGATTTTAATTGCTGAAAAGAAAGTATTGTCATTATACTGTCACAAAGTCAGTTTAGTGTTCGCTTTAGTTTGTCATCTGAGGATAACGAATGCGACATACAGACGAACGACAGTACCGGCCGGTGATAAATACCCTGAACAACAGGGCGGATTTATCACCGGCTTTTTTTTATCTGAATGTTCACTCATGGCTTGAAGGGAGCCGCCGGTTGCCAACTCACTGTTTCAGTTACTCCGTCATCAGAAATCAACAGGATTAAGATTATGGGCAGACAAAAAGCGGTAGTCAGAGCACGAAAAGAGGCAAAACGAATGAGCCGGAAAGAGTCGCGCAGGGCACGTTTTAATGATGATAATGTGGCGGTTTTTATCCCTGCGGGTGGGGTGGAAGCTATCGGCATGGCGCGGGAAAAACGCGACAACAGTGCTGTTTTACCGCGAAATGATGCACAGGATAAATACATCAGGGCGATAGCCCATAAACAATTGATTATTGCCAACGGTGAGGCCGGATGCGGCAAAACCTTTATCAGTACCGCACTGGCGGCAGATGCACTGATCAATAAGGAAATAGAGCGGGTTATTGTCACCCGTCCGGTGTTACAGGCGGAAGAGGATCTGGGCTTTCTGCCCGGGGATATCAGTGAAAAATTTGCGCCGTATTTCCGGCCGGTGTATGACGTTCTGGTGAAACGGATGGGGGCTTCATTTTTACAGTATTGTCTGCGCCCGGAGATAGGTAAGGTGGAAATCGCGCCGTTTGCTTATATGCGCGGACGAACCTTTGAGAATGCGGTGGTGATCCTCGATGAGGCACAGAACGTGACTGTCACACAAATGAAAATGTTCCTGACCAGGATGGGGGAGAATGTGACAGTGATTGTTAACGGTGATGTCAGCCAGTGTGATTTGCCGGGCAATGTCCCGTCAGGGCTGGCTGATGTGCTGCGCCGTTTCCGGGATGACGATATGGTGTCAGTGGTGTCCTTCACGCAGGATGACTGTGTGCGTTCGTCACTTTGTCTGCGGGCGTTACAGGCCTATAACTGAGTACCGCGGCTGCGGCGGCAAACACCGCTGCAGCCGGTTTATTATCAGTCGTCAGCATCCATCACATCATGGCGCAGGCGGTGATAACCTTCCTCATCGTAACCGAAACGCCAGTACGGGATCGCATACATCTGGCTGTGTTCCCCGTTCAGTTCACGGCGCACATAACGGCGCAGATCCCTGACCATTGCGTCCTCTCCGGCAATCCAGAACGTACATTCTGTCACATCGGCGACCGGCCAGCTTTTAAACAGTGCGGTGACCTCAGCGGTTTTCTCTGTGCCACCGGTCACCCAGTGCAGGATGATGCCCGCCGGTTTGTTCAGCATCTGCTGATCATCCGCGTGGTCGATGCGGATCACCACATTGCCCTGCGCCTCTTCGGGCATTTTTTCCAGCAGTGCGGCAACGGCGGGAAGCGCTGTTAAATCGGCAGCCATATAGTAGTGTTTCGCCGCCGGCAGCAGCGGATCCGGCCCGCCGGGATTGGTAATACCGATATAATCCCCCGGTTTGGCATTTCTGGCGAAATCTACCGCCGGACCGGCATCATCATGCATAGCGAATTCAATATCGATTTCTTTCCGTTCAGGGCGGATCGCACGCACGGTATAGGTACGGGCGATCGGACGGGGCTTGTCTTCCGGCCAGACCGGTCCTTTATCGGACAGTACCGGCAGAGCTGGCGGATTCGGTGCATCTTTGGCAATAAACAGTTTCAGGTGACCACCTTCGCAATCTGCCGGATAGGTATCCAGCGACTCTGCCGTAAAGGTGATGCGGCGCAGATTGGGGGTAACGTCGGTAAAGGATTTCACCTGAATCAGGCGCGGCGGTGCAGGGCGGTAGATATTTTTTTCCCGGCTCATGCGCAATTCTCCGTTCTATTGTTATCAGTTTAGTTATATCTATTTCGCGGAGTGTATCAGGAATTCAGAAGAATGGTAATCATTATCAATAAAATTATTTAAAAAAGCACACCGTATGGGGGTACGGTGTGCCGGGCAATGCAGCTGTTCAGACAGTGCATGATGTACTGATGAGGTACTTACTGATGAGACATGACGGCTATCTTACTTTCATTCCCGCCGCCGTCATTAATAAGCGGAAAAGTGATGAGACTGCAAACAGTGCCAGCACACTGCCTGCCCAGATAGCCAGCATCCAGGCGGTTTTTTTCCACCAGGGTGCCGGTGCGGCAGGATCAGTGGTAGCCCTGGTCATGGGTGATTTTTCCTCTGAAGACATAGTAACTCCACCAGGTATATACCAGGATCACTGGTATGATGAATAAAGCACCGACCAGCATAAAGCTCAGGCTTTCACCGGGGGCGGCGGCCATTTTGTAATCAATCACCGGCGGAATAATCATCGGCCAGATACTGATACCGAGCCCGGTGAAGCCAAGAAAAACCAGGCCGAGTGCCGCAAAAAACGGCGTATAGTGCAGATGACGGCTGACACTGCGGAACAGCGCAACGGCACAAGCAAGCACCAGCAGCGGTACCGGCAGGAAGAACAGAATGTTCGGGAAGCTGAACCAGCGCGCCGCAATGGTGTCATGCGCCAGCGGTGTCCACAGGCTGATCACGGCCAGCACCGCCAGCATCACCAGGGTCAGTGGTTTCAGCACCTTATACATCTGCTGTTGCAAGTGACCTTCTGTTTTCATCACCAGCCAGCCGCAGCCGAGCAGGGCATAGGCGATCACCAGACCGAAGCCGCAGAACAGCGGGAACGGTGCGAGCCAGTCAAAGGCACCGCCGGTAAAGGCGCGGTTTGCGACCGGAAAACCTTCAATCACGCTGCCAACGACCACACCCTGCACAAAGGTGGCGATAACAGAGCTGATCAGAAACGCGCGATCCCAGAAATAACGGTGATGTTCATCCGCTTTAAAGCGGAACTCAAAAGCCACGCCACGGAAGATTAACGCCACCAGCATCAGTGTCAGCGGAATGGCGAGCGCATCCAGAATCACAGCATAAGCGAGCGGGAAAGCGCCGAACAGCGCGGCACCGCCCAGCACCAGCCAGGTTTCGTTACCGTCCCAGACCGGCGCAACACTGTTCATCATCAGATCACGGTCAGCATTGCTTTTCACAAAGGGATAGAGGATGCCGATACCGAGGTCAAAGCCGTCCATTACGATATACATCAGCGTACTGAATATAATAATGACGAACCAAATCAGGGGTAAATCAATGCCCATGAGACACCTCCGGCGCGATACCTTTGCGGATCAGTTTCATCATATAGATGTAGCCGATGCCAAATACAGAACCATAAACAATAAAGAAGATCAGCAGGCTGATACTCATATGCATATCACCGTGTGCCGAAACGGCATCAGTCGTGCGCTGTAACCCGTAAACCACCCACGGCTGACGACCGATTTCAGTTACAAACCAGCCCGCGAGAATCGCGATAAGCCCGGACGGTGCCATCCATAACATAAAGCGCTGGAAAGGACGGGAATCATATAAACGTCCCCGGTAGCGCAGCCACAGACTCAGCGCGGCGGCAAGGAGCATCAGCATGCCGAGGCCGACCATCACACGGAATGACCAGAACACGGCGAACACATTGTCCGGCCTGTCTTCCGGTGGGAATTCAGTCAGTGCAGGCACCTGTTTATCAAGGCTGTGTGTCAGGATCAGACTGGCCAGCCCGGGAATTTCCACGGCATAGCGGGTTTTTTCCTGTGCATTATCCGGAATACCAAACAGGATCAGCGGTGTGGCCTCACCGGGTTTGTTCTCCCAGTGGCCTTCCATTGCCGCAACCTTAACCGGCTGATGTTTCAGCGTGTTCAGCCCGTGTGCATCACCAATCAGTGCCTGGAGCGGTGCGAGAACCACAATCAGCCACAATGACATGGAGAACATCTTTTTCATGGCACCGGATTTGTTGTCGCGCAGCAGGTGCCAGGCGGCAGAAGCAGCGATAAAGAAGGCGGATGCCAGAAATGCGGCGGTTGTCATGTGCAGCAGGCGGTACGGGAAGGACGGATTGAAAATCACCGCAAACCAGTCCACCGGCACCACAACACCGTTGATCACCTCATGCCCTTGCGGGGTCTGCATCCAGCTGTTGGAAGCCAGGATCCAGAAAGTGGACATCAGTGTACCGAGCGCAACCATGCAGGTGGCGAAATAGTGCAGCTTTTCACCGACACGGTTCCAGCCGAACAGCATCACGCCGAGGAAACCGGCTTCCAGGAAGAAAGCAGTCAGTACTTCATAAGTAAGCAGCGGACCGGTGATTGACCCCGCAAACTCAGAAAAGAAACTCCAGTTGGTGCCGAACTGATAGGCCATCACCAGACCGGAAACCACCCCCATACCGAAATTCACGGCAAAGATGGCTGACCAGAAATGAAAGAGCTTTTTGTAATCCTCATTGCGGGTTTTCAGCCACATCCCCTCAAGCACCGCCAGAAATGACGCCAGACCGATGGTGATCGCAGGAAAAATGATATGAAACGACACAGTGAAGGCGAACTGAATTCGCGCAAGCTCAAGGGCACTTAACCCAAACATCGTGACCTCTCGTTATTATAACTATGCAGATGAAATGTGTGGCACAGTACACCATGAGTTGCTAGACTATAATAGTGACAATTAGTCATGAAATTACCATAACAGTTTTCGGAGAGCGCTCTATGACACGCTACGAACAGTTAGCAGAGCAGATAAAACAGCAGATCGAAGATGATATCTGGCAGGTTGGTGACCGGCTGCCGTCATTGCGGGAAAGTGCCAGACAGTCGGGACTGAGTCTGATGACTGTCGTACAGTCGTATCAGTTACTGGAAAGCCAGGGCTGGGTGATCGCCCGTCCGCAGTCCGGGTATTTTGTCGCCAAACGCGCCCCGGCGTTTGCCCCGGCCAAAGGCGGCCTGGGGATGCACCTGAGTGAAAATGTGGAGATCAACGCCTCGCTGTTTGATGTGCTCCAGGCCTGCAAAGACCCGGCTATTATTCCGTTCGGGTCGGCATTCCCCGATCCTTCGCTGCTGGTGCAGCCGAAGCTCTCCAAAGCGCTGGGCGCAGTGGCCCGCCGCATCGCACCACAGAGTGCCGTGGTTAATATGCCGCCCGGCAATGAAAAACTGCGGCGTAATATCTCCCGGCGCTATGCCGCACAGGGTATCCATGTTTCGCCGGATGATATCGTCATCACCGCCGGGGCAATGGAATCTCTGTCACTGAGCCTGCAGGCGGTCACGGAGCCGGGGGACTGGGTGGTGATTGAATCTCCGGCATTTTACGGTGCATTACAGGCGATTGAGCGTCTGCGCCTGAAAGCGGTGGCGATCAAAACCGACCCGCAGACCGGGATCGACCTTGATGCGCTGGAAGAGGTGGCCGGGCGCTATGATATCAAAGCCTGCTGGCTGATGACGCACTTTCAGAACCCGCTCGGCGGCACCATGCCACCGGAAAATAAACGGCGGCTGGTGGAGATCCTGACACGGCATGAAATCGCACTGATTGAGGATGATGTCTACAGTGAGCTCTGGTTTGGCGGCAATGCACCGCAACCGGCGAAAAGCCTGGATAAAGACAACAATTTTTTCCACTGCTCCTCATTTTCCAAATGTCTGGCACCGGGCTTCCGGGTCGGCTGGGTGGCGGCAGGAAAACATGCCCGCAAAGTGCAGCAGTTACAGATGATGAGTACCGTATCCGCCAGTATGCCGACACAACAGGCGATAGCGGAATATCTCGGCCAGGGCGGTTATGATGTGCATCTGAAAAAACTGCGCCAGCAGCTGGAACAGCGCCAGCACCGGATGCTGTATGCCATCAGCGAATATTTCCCGTCAGATGTGAAGGTAAACTGCCCGCAGGGCGGCTATTTCCTCTGGCTGGAATTTGAACCGCCGTTTGATGCGGTCAAACTGTATCGTATGGCACTCAATGAACAGATCAGCATAGCGCCCGGCTCCATGTTTTCCACCAGCGACCAGTTTAATCATGCCTTCCGCCTGAACTGCTCATTTGAATGGAATGACCGGCTGGATAACGCCATGAAAATGCTGGGGCAGTTGTGTCATGTACTGAAGAAAACGCAGGGGTGATAGAAATTTGTCATGGCGCAGATATTAAAAAAGGGCACTTCTCAGTGCCCGTTTTGCCGAAAAAGGAAGCGGATTAACTAAATGCCAGACTAACTGCGGCGGTGGCCAGTAATCCCCCGGCAACACCTTCACCGATACGGCGGCGCTTGTCGTTGTATTCCCCTTTGCTCATCTGGCCGAAAATCAGCGCCACACCGCTGTAAACTATTGCACAACTGGCGATGTATACGCCAGATAACAGCAGGGACTGCATTGCGACACTTTCACTGCCGGAAATAAAGTTCGGCAGGATAGCAAAGTAGACCAGCAAGCCTTTCGGATTCAGGAAACTGGTAAAAAAGCCTTTGGTAATAACCGATTTTGCTGCCGGCTGCATCGGCGGCATTTCGCTTTTGTGCATGGCGGACATCACCATACGGAAAGCCAGGTAAGCAATATAAGCCACGCCGAACCAGCGCATGCCGTTAAACAGAACCGGGGATGCCACCACCACAGCTGCCAGCCCGAATGCCGCCAGAATGGAATGCATACCGTAACCCAGCAGCACGCCCATATTGGCTTTCAGTGCCGCGCGGGAACCGCTGGCGAGACCTTGTGATGAAACGAATAAAATATCGGGTCCGGGAGCAAATACAATGGGTAACACGGTTGCGCCAAACACCATCAATGTATTTATGACCATACGACACCCCAAGTTCAAAAAATAGATGAATAATTCACAATTTGTTGAATATTAAGAATTTAATTCAATATTGTGACGTCCTGATTTGTTATGCAAATTATACGGGGCTTCGCGGGAAATTAGGTTGTTAAATTGACCCGAAAAAACTATTCTTAGCAATATTATTGCGCGGAAACTGTCAGGTGGTGATTTAAATGTCAATTGAACTGGATAAGATGGATCGGCGGATCCTGGACCAGCTGCAACGTAACGGCAGAATGCAGAATGTGGAGCTGGCACGCGAGGTAGGACTCTCGCCGTCACCCTGCCTGAGGCGGGTACGTCGTCTGGAGGAAACCGGCGTTATCAAGCGCTATGCGGCGATTCTGGACGGCAGCAAGATAGGCGCGGGGCTGATGCTCTATGCCCGTATCTGGTTTAAGGGGCAGGACGCACAGACTATCAATGATTTTGTCGCCGCCATTAATGAAATGCCGGAGATAGTGGAGTGTCATCTGATGGCTGGTGAATGTGATGCGATGATCCGTATTGTGACCAAAGACCTGACCTCTTACCGGCGCTTCCATGCCGATCACCTGACACAAATACCAAGTATTCAAAGTGTTAAGACGGAAGTTCCGATGGAAACCCTGAAGGTGACACACGCGTTACCCCTGTAAACTGTGAGGGTTATCACGAAAAGCAACAGAATTGTGCGGTCAGGCAGGTTATAAGCAACAGGATTGCGCAGCGATTTTGTGATGAGAGTCAAATCTGAGGCAAAGAAAAAGGCGCGTTAAAAAACGCGCCTCTGCGGATAAAACCAGAATATTATACTTCCGACATCAGTTGCCGGTAACGCTGATCATCATGATACAACTGATGGAATACGCGGTATTTGGCATCATAAAACTGTTTGATACTCTCCGTTTGCGGTGTCACCGTTTTGCTGATCCGGCTCATCGCCTGCATCGCTTCCGGAATCGAAGCATAAAAGCCCGCAGCCACCGAGCCGAGCATGGCAGAACCCAGCAGAACCGCTTCACTCTCTTCCGGCAGCAGCATGGCGCAACCGGTGGCGTTGGCGTGTTCCTGAATAAAGATCGGGTTCTTGGTGCCGCCGCCGCAACCCATGATGGTATCAATGGCATATCCGGCTTTATTCATCTCTTCAATGATATGACGGGTGCCCAGTGCAATCGCCTGGATGGTCGCCAGATAAATCAGCGCGAGATCATCGAGGGTCTGGGTCATACGCAGACCGGTCACCACACCGCGCAGGTTCGGGTTCGCCCGCGGTGAGCGGTTGCCGTGGAAATACGGCAGCACATGGATATGCCGTGTCAGCAGGGCGATATCCTCTTTTGAACCCGCCAGCGACAGAAGACGGTCATTGAGGAGCTGGTACACCGTCTGCTGATTCTGTTCAGCCAGTTTCTTCGCGTCACTGTACTGCGGGTGTGACGTGATCATATGGTCGATCAGCGCGCCGGTTGCGGATTGTCCGCCTTCATTGAGCCAGTAACCCGGAATCATGGCGCTGTAATAGGCACCCCAGATCCCGTCGATAAAGCGGGCATTTTTGGATACCGCCATATGACAGGATGAGGTACCTCCGATCAGCGCCAGCCGGGTGTTGAAATCCGGTTGTGCGCCGGTGGCATCGGCGGCACCCAGCACGCCGATCCCCCCGGCATGGGCATCAATAATTGAGGTGGCAACCGGCGTGCCCGGGATCAGCCCCAAATCTGCCGCTGCGTTTGGTGTCAGGCCGTTACCGACCGGTTCACCCATCGGGCGGATCTCGCGGCCGATAATCTGCGCATCGTTTTCCAGCAGATCTTCCAGGCCAATCTGGCGGAAGAAGTGGGTATCCCAGCGATCTTCATGGCCCAGGTAAGTCCATTTACACACAGTGGAGCAGAGCGACCGGCTGTTGGTATAGGTTGCTTTCCAGGTCAGAAAATCCGGCAGATCAAAGAAATAGCCCGCTTTCGCCCAGGTGGTCGGCATGTTCTGCTTCAGCCATAACAGCTTTGGCGTTTCCATCTCCGGCGAGATGCGGTTGCCGACATACGCCAGCACCGGATGTTTGGTGTCATTGATCCGCTGCGCCTGGCTGATAGCCCGGTGATCCATCCACATAATAATGTTCTGCTCGCTGCGGCCGGTCGGGCTGACCGTCAGCGGCTGACCCTGTTTATCCAGCACCACCAGGGAGCAGGTAGCGTCAAAACCCAGGCCTTTGACCTGAATCGGGTCGATACGCGCCTGTGCCACCGCATCTTTTACCGCAAGACACACACTGCGCCAGATATCATCAGAGGATTGTTCCACATAATCCGCCTGTGGCTTGAACTGACGGATATCCCGCTTCGCTTCGCCTTTTTTGCGTCCGGCAGCATCAAAAACCCCGGCCCGGGCGCTGCCGCTCCCGACATCCACACCAATAAAATAGACACTCATAATCCGCTCCCTTATGACCGGGCTTTCTGCAATGCAATAAATAAGATAAGAATACCGCCCCACAGCGCCATGATGAGGTAACTGCTGACACCCAGCAGGTTCAGGCCGCTTTCCAGCATCTGTAAGACAAACAGGGCCAGCACAATACCGATAATGCGTCCGAAACCACCGTCCGGGTTCACACCGCCGAGCACAGAAGCCAGAATAGCGATCAGCAGATAAGATTCCCCGTATCCTGCTTTTGCGGAGTTAAACTTAGCCATCATAATAATCGCGGCCACCCAGCACAGAACAGATGAAATCACATACACTGCCATAATGGTTTTCTGTGTGTTCAGGCCGGAAAAGCGTGTTGCTTTCTCATTAGAACCCATCAGATAAACGGTACGGCCAAGCGGTGTATATTCCAGTAATCCCCACAGCAGGAACGCAAACAGCAGGAACAGGATCAGCGGCATCGGAATACCGAGCAGCGAGCCGTTACCCAGCCACAGCAGTGACGGCGGGAAGCCGGAGATCACAGTACCGCCGGAAATCAGCACATTCAGGCCGTTGATTAACGTCATCATCCCGAGGGTGGCGAGGATAGGAGACACCCCGACAAAGGCAATCAGAAAACCGTTGATCAGCCCGATAATCACGGCAGTGACCAGCCCGGCCAGCAGGGCAGGCACTAACATTGCGCCATCACCCGGGCTCATGGCCATCACACTTGCCATCACCAGCCCGCAGGCATTGGTGGTCGCGATAATGGACAGGTTGATCCCGCCGGTCAGCATACAGACAGACATCGCCAGTGCCAGCATACCGAGCAGCGGCATCTGGGAAGTCATTGACTGGAAGTTGGAAACAGAGAAAAACGCGCCTGCATTAAACATTCCCTGCAACAGCAGGATAGCGGCCATGATCACCAGCAGGTAAATAATGTTGCGGTCACTCCGCAGATTCAGCATTGACATCATGACAGATGACCTCCGGCAGCAGCACGGCGTTTTTCGTTATACGCAGTGAAACTGATACTGATAACAATGATAAGCCCGGTCAGCACGGTGTGCCAGTAAGACGGTACACCGGCCAGGGTCAGGCCGTTTTTGACAATTGCCAGCAGGGCAACCCCGAGGATAACCCCGGTCAGCGTGCCTTTGCCGCCGGTCATACTGACACCACCTAATACCACGGCTGCCAGCACCGTCAGTTCAAAGCCCATCAGGGCATTCGGTGCAACGGACTGGGTGATTTGTGTCTGTACCACAGAAGCAATCCCCGCCAGTGCGCCCATATAGCCGTAAACAAACAGCATCACGCCGAGAATACTGATACCGACACGCTTCGCGGCATCCGCATTACCGCCGACCGCGTAAATCTGACGGCCGATACGGGTTTTACTCATCAGAAAACCGGTGAAAATAATCACGGCAATCAGGGTCAGGATCGGCAGGGACAGGCCGTAGTCATAACCGTCGCTGCCGGTAAATGACATCACCTCAACACCATCCATAAACCACTCCGGGAAGCCGTACAGCCATTCGCCGTTGGTGAAATAGATCAGCAGACCGAAAAAGACGTTCAGAGTGGAAATGGTGATAATAATAGACGGCACTTTCAGGCGGTAAATCAGCAGGGCGTTAATCAGCCCCAGCAGTAAACCAACAACCGCCGCGATAGCAAAGGCGATAAAGAAATTGCCTCCCTGTGACAGCACATACGTCGCCATCACATACTGCGCGGTGGCCGCCGTGGCCGGGAAGGAGATATCAATCCCGCCGGAGACCAGCACCACAAACAGACCACAGGCCATAATCGCCAGGATAGCAGTGCTGGTGGTCATATCAAACACATTGCCCAATGTCATAAAATCTTCATTGGTGATGCTGAGAAACACACTGAGCAGCACAATTAATACCGCCAGCCAGAACTCATGATGTGCAAACAGATGACGACATGACTTAAGCATTAACCGCCTCCGTAATTGCCTGCTCCGTTGTGGTTAACGGATTGAACTCATGGGTAAAACGACCTTCTTTCATCACAATGACCCGGTGACTGTTATAGAATACTTCAGGAATTTCATCACTGATCATCAGAATCGCCATGCCTTCGGCGGCCAGCATTCTGATGATCTGATAAATACTCTCTTTATTGGCGACATCCACGCCGACCGTCGGGGAATCGAGGATCAGAATATCCGGTTTCGCCGCTATCCACTTGGCGATCGCAATACGCTGGGCGTTCCCGCCGGACAGGCTGGTGACCGGCAGCGCCGGATCGGACACTTTTATCTGCAGTGCCTCAATCAGTCCGCTGACCAGTTCATGTGCCCGGGTGTGATCGAGCAGTCCGCCTTTGCGGGTCAGACGCGGCAGCATCACGGAGGTGGTGTTGTCGTGAATGGACTGCGCCATCACCAGTCCCGTGCTCATGCGGTCTTCCGACACATAGCCGATGCCGTGATTAATCGCATCCCGGTTGGAGTGCAGTGTTACCGGTGAACCGTTGATCAGCAGTGTGCCGCTGTCCGGTTTCGTCATGCCGAACAGTGACAGACACAACTCTGTGCGTCCGGAACCGAGCAGCCCGGTAATGCTGACCACTTCACCGGCATGCAGCTTCAGGTCAATATCATAAAATTGATGTTGCTTTGTCAGTTTCTCTGCGCTGAGACGTAAGAGTCCCCCGGTGTTGTACGCAGAAAGTGGTGTGAACTCGAAACGCTGACCCGTCATAAGATAGGCCAGTTCATCACTGTTCATCTTATCCGCGTCATACGTTCCGATCAGTTTTCCGTCACGGATCACGGAGATCCGGTCGGAAATTTCCATCACTTCATCCAGCTTATGGCTGACAAACACCACTGTTACGCCGTTGGCTTTCAGATCAGCGACCACGCGGATCAGCTGATTGACTTCACTGCGCGTCAGTGAGGCTGTCGGTTCATCCATAATCACCAGCCGGGCGTCATTTGCCATCGCGCGGCAGATAGCGACCAGCTGACATTCAGCAATGGAAAGTTGTTCAACACGTTTATGCAGGGGCAGGGACAAGCCAATACGGCTGATAATTTCCTGCGCCTGTTTCATCTGGCGGCGGCGGTTGGCCAGCCCTTTGTACCACTTAACATGTTCCTGAATCACAATGTTTTCAGCAACGGTCAGGTTAGGGAAGAGCGAGAGATCCTGGTAAATCACCTGGATACCCTGCTCAATAGATTGCTGCGGGGTTAACCTGTTGTAGCTCTGCCCGTTAATAATAATTTCTGCGCCCTTTTCCGGAGGATGAACACCGGAGATCACCTTGAATAAGGTACTTTTGCCGCAGCCATTCTTGCCGGCGAGACAATGAACCTCACCCCGGTTAAACGTCAGATTTATATTATCGAGTGCAATGACGGAGCCGAAGTGTTTGGAAACCTGTTTTAAGGTAATCAGTGCGTCTTTTGACATATACCAGCCCATGACAGGGCAGCACGGATGCTGCCCTTTTTAACAAAAAATAAAGAAGGATCAGAAACCGAGCGAGGTGGCGTTATTGCTGTCAACTTCCAGGATTTTATTGAATTTAATCACCTGTTTCTGAGTATCGATTTCAGCTTTACCCAGATCTTTGACTTCCACACCGTCAGTTACTTTTTTGCCATCCAGCATATCTTTGGAGACAGACACCAGCGCGTAACCCGCATCAGCCGGGTTCCACAGGAAACCTTTCTTGATTTCGCCGCCTTTCAGATACGGAGCAGCCTGTGCAGGCATCAGAATACCCGCGGTGCTGATTTTGTTTTTTGCACGTTTTTTCTTGATAGCCTCACCGGCACCAATCAGGCCCAGTGAACCGTAAGAAACAATCCCTTTCATTTCAGGATGGGCTTTCATCAGGTCATTGGTTGCCGCGAAAGAGGCATCAATGCTTTCCGCAACCGGCATACGGCTGGTCACTTCAAACATTTCCGGATAGGTTTTCTTCTGATATTCAACTGCCAGGTTCGCCCAGTTATTGTGCAGAGGCACAGTCAGGGAACCGACATAAATCACATAGCCGCCTTTGCCGCCCATGTTTTTTGCCAGTTCATCCATGGTCGCTTTGGCATAAGCATCGTTATCGATAGTTTCGATATCCCAGTCGGCGTTATGGCCGTCCGGTGCTTCGTGAGTCAGCACAACGATGCCCTGTTCGCGGGCTTTCTTAAAGACCGGCTCAAGAACAGTCACATCATTCGGTACCACGGTGATGGCATCGACTTTCTTGGCAATCAGGTCTTCAATGATTTTTACCTGCTGAGCCGGATCCGGCGTGGAAGGCCCGACCTGATACGCATTCACGCCCAGATCTTTTGCCGCCTGCTGAACCCCTTTATCCATCTGGTTAAACCACGGAATCCCGGAGACTTTGACAACGTTGACGATTTCGTATTCTTTTGCCATGACGCTGGCGGAAAAGAGTGCAACAGATAATGCCGCAACTTTAAAAAATGATTTCTTCATCGGTAATAACCCTTTTTATATGGATACAGAGAGTGTTGCAGGGAGACCAAATAGAAGCCTGACTATAGGAGCAGGGATGATAAAAAGGGGAGGGAGAACTGAAAAATGTGATCTGTGCCCATTATTGATATGGGTGTGTTAATTATTTGATGTATTAATGTTTAATTTTATATTTCGTGTAATTAAATTACATTAAAACATATCAATTAAACATAAAATTAACAAAATAATCCATAAATAAAAACAATTTGTGCGTTTTATTATTGCTATCCGGAAGGTATTTTTATTGACATTTGTAAAAATACTTATGACTTATGATAAAATCGCGCTGAACCGATTGTTTTTAATGTAATAATATATCCTGTTTCATTTTTATGTGATTTATTTCACAAAATAAAATTCACGGGTGATGTTAGCTCTGAAATAAAACAACATAAATTACAGCTGTGAATTTATTATTGTTTGATTTTACTGTGATTTTCGCCGGAGGTTATTGAAACGTATCACAGAATAAAACTGAACTCCTGTGGTTTCACAATCGTGCGGTAATCCTCTGCATTCAGCACAATGGTTTCTGTCAGTGTTCCGGCATTGAAGGCGATATCGGTGTAGCGTTCAAACAGAACCGGGTCAATCACCAGTTCCAGCTCCGGGTTAAAGGTAAAGGGTGCCAGTGCCCCGGGGACACAGTCTGTCAGTGTTTTCACCTGTTCGGCGGTGGCAAAGGAGATTTTTTTCGCACCGAAAAAACCGGCCAGTTTTTCACCGTCAATTTTTTCATCTCCGGGCAATACTGCCAGCACATTTTTCTTCACGCCATTGCCCTTCACCTTCAGTATCACGGCTTTGGAGCACTGTCCCAATTCAACACCGCGTACCTGAGCAACTTCATCAGAAGTAAACCCGAGCGCATCGTGGCTCATGATTTCATAACGGGCGTGGTGATTATCCAGAAGGGTGGTGATTTTGCGGAGGATATTATCGGACGAAGACATGCGGTTTTCCCTGTTATTGATTGTGATTACCGATCACGTTAATCAAAAACACAGGGAAAACCAATGCGTTTGCACTCAGAATGTGACAGGGCTACGGCCAGTTTCGCCAGAAACTGACGGATAACAGTACAAGCAGCGTATAAATTTCCAGACGGCCTAATAGCATGGCGAAACAGAGCAGGTATTTTGCCGCCGGGGAGATCTCCCCGAATCCCGGTGCGGTTAACCCGAATCCCAGCCCCATATTATTAATACAGGCGGCGACACTGGCAAATGAGGTCATTAAATCGTACCCCATCAGATTAAGGCACCAGATAAAAAAGCAGGTACAAATAACATAAAGGAAGAAAAAGCTCAGGACGGAATTAATCAGCCGGTGCTGAACAACCGTATCACCCACCTTTATCAGTGTTTGTGCTCTGGGATGGATCAGGGAATACACTTCCCGCCAGCTCTGTTTGGAGAGAATTAAAAACCGGATCGCTTTTATACCGCCGCATGTGGAACCGACGCATCCACCGAAAAAACTGGCAAACAGAAGCAGAACAATAATATGTGATGGCCACTGTGCATAATCGCCGGTGGCGAGTCCGTTATCCGTCAGCATGGAACTTGTCAGAAAAAAGGCATGAACGAACGATTCTTCCGCAGTGGAATACATATTTGCCCGCCAGACTTCAAAAAAGACCAGCGCAATAATAAAGGCGGCGACGGCGAAATAGAAACGTAATTCCGTGTTACTGAATAGGGGTTTCAGACTGCGTTTTGCCAGCGCCACAAAATAGAGGGTAAAGTTAACGGCGGATAATAATGAAAAAGCACCTGCCACCAGTTCAATCGCAGAACTGTTAAAATAGCCGATGCTTTCGCTGTAAGTGGAAAATCCGCCGAGAGAAACTGTAGACAGCCCGTGGCATAAGGCATCAAACCATGTCATACCGGCCAGCTTAAACGCAACCGTACAGAGAAATCCCAGTAATAAATAGGTAAACCACAAATTACGGGCCGAACTGGCCAGGCGCGGGGTTAATTTTTCATCTTTAAACGGACCGGGCATTTCGGACTGATATAAACGCATCCCCCCGATACCCAGCAGCGGAAATATCGCCACCGCCAGGACAATAACACCCAGACCACCGATAAAATTAAGCTGGGCGCGGTAATATAAAACCGAGCGGGGTAAATCGGTGACATTGTGAAATACCGATGCACCGGTGGTGGTAATACCGGAAACACCTTCAAATAAGGCATCCTCAAAGGCCATATTCAGATGATCATCCAGCCAGAACGGCATCGCGCTGATAACAGAAAATAACAGCCAGAATACTGCAATCACCAGAAAGCCATCCCGCGTCTGTAATTGCAGGCCGGTGGTTTTACTGCGGTACCAGCACACTAATCCGGCCGGAAAGAAAATCAGAAAACTACCGGCAAACGCGAAAAAACTCTGCTCTTGCGCAATCAGCGCAACCAGCATCGGTAATAGCAATGTCAGGCTGTAAATCACTATCAGAAAACTGCTCAGATGGATAATGACTCGGGAACGGGTTGATATCACAGGATGACCACCGGATTTTCTAAAATAAACAGCAGATAATACGAAATAGCTGATAGTGAACTGATTGCCGCTGATTGTAAATTGTTTTCAGCTGAACAGCGCAGCAGGATCAAAAAAGGCTGCAACCGGCAGCAGCCTTCTGTCAGTATAACGGCACAAAAAAGCCATATTACATCGTTTCGTCAGCCCACACCCGCAGATAATCCGAACCGTCTATCCGCCAGATTTCACGGACATTTTCACTGGCATACTCCAGATAATCATGTTCAGCGGAAAATTGCGCAGCCAGCGCTGTTTCACATTCCGTGGTGATCCTGCGCGGCGCATCAATAACGGATGATGCCACGGAATCTTCCTGCAAACGGACTTTCAGTTTTTTTAATCCGTGCTGCACATGGAACAGGAACAGATAGTTATGAAACAGACCGTTATGCGGCATTCTCAGCTCCGGATTTTTTATTGGCAAGCCGGGTATAAATAATACCGACGGCGATGGTCAGTACCAGGCCAATAATAACAACCAGTTTACCGTTTTCAGTCACACCGGCAGGGCTTGAGGCATAGGAAAAATTATGGGCAAAAGCCGCGCCGGTCAGCATTCCCAGCACACTGACAGCCGCATCGGTATTACCCTGTCCGGCATTGGCCAATTGCCGCAGCGGGCAGCCGGTAATAAAGACACCGCATAATCCGACCAGTGACATGGAGAGGAAATTCCACAGCCCGTCATTATGGGCAATCGGCTGATTATCAAAGCCGATATTGATTTTTCCGGTGAGCATATTACCGGCAATAACAACCAGCAGCAGGGCGAGAACACCGATTGCCATCGTGTAATTACGGGACAGGAAGATATTTTTCGCCATCCCGATAAAACAGAAGCGGGTGCGCTGAATAATCACCCCGATAATAAGCCCGGCTGTTATCGCCATCCAGACCGGAGCATGAGCGGCCCCCGGCCCTTTGACGCTGGATTTGAATATTGAACTGTCGATAATAAACAGCACAAATAACACCAGACATACGGCAGGTAATATCAGACCTTCAGCGGCAGACTGCTGATAATTACGCGGTAATGAAAACCCTTTTTTAATAAACAGACTGCCGATCCCAATACCGGCGACCAGGCCGAATAACCCGACAACAGCATTTAAATCACCGGCACCAATCCGCAGGATCATCCGCAGCGGACATCCTAAAAAAACCAGACAACCGGCCATCATCAGAAAACCGAGTGTAAAGCGGATCACCGGTGCAGAACCGGCCTTGGACTGAAACTCTTTAAAAATAACCGCAGCCCCGAATGAACCGAGAATAAAACCAAAAATTTCAGGACGAAGATACTGAACGGTTTCGGTATTATGCAATCCCATACTGCCTGCACTATCCCGGATAAAACACGCGACACAAACACCCATATTTGGCGGGTTTCCGTATATACCAAGGAGTACAGCACTGATCCCTATAATAATACCGGAAATGATGATAATTATTTTTGTTGCGGACATTATATGACTCCGTTATGGAGATGTTATCTCCTGACTAATAGAACCTATTAAGTACAGGGTCAATGTACCGCAGTGAAAAATAATATCTTTTACCCGGGTCAAATATTCTGAAAGCCATGTACCGGGTGTGGACGTTCAGATGAAGAACAGGAATGCGTCTTGCAGTCAGTCACCATCCATCTATAATCCGTATATATTCACTGTTTATTATGTTGCCGGGAGTCTGTACGTTGAAAAAATTATTGCTGTTAAGTCTGATATATGGCTTTTCTTATAATGTGTATGCCGGTGAAAATACCTGTTCAGCAGAAACGGCTGCCATTAACGCATTTAATAGCTTTATTTTTACTCAGGAACGGCCTTTTAACGATTCTCTGAAAGAAATGAGAGTGCATATAAAAAGTCGTGATGACTATATCGAGAGTAATGCGTATATAAAATTTGATGATTGTGGCAAGTTGCTGATACTGGAAAACAGTAAGGTCGTTAAATCCCGCATAAAAGAGAAGATTATTGTCAATGCCTTTAACATCAGAATAAATAAAAAGGATGAAGGCTGGCGTTATAATATGACATTTAAACTGTCTGATATTGATCGGCATGGTGTTGATAACATACTAATGACACAGAGACTGCACGGAAAATTCCTGACTGACCACTACGGTAAAATAACAAAAGCGGAAGATACGTCTTATGCCACGATCGGTAAAGACCGTTTGAAATTTCAAGCGGTAACTCACTTTGTGAGTGACGATAAAGGACGGCTGTCAAAATCGGACAGAGTCAGTACACAACCAAATGACAGTTCAGATACACGCTATTTTTATGATGACAAAGACCGTTTAATACGGAATCAGTCAGATTCCACAACGGAAGAATATACCTATACGCCGGATGGTAAAGAATCAGGCAGTACAATGATTCAGACATTTTTCACGACCGAAACAACCGTGACGACATGTAAAGAGTGGAATGAATTCGGCAGATGCACGCGTGCAGAACGAGATATAACGGAGTTAATTGAAGATAAAAAAGCTAACAAGAGCAGTGTCTATAAGCATCATGCAGACATTGATTATGAGTATGTTTATTAATTCCGGTAGCTCCGCTATTCATCGGACGCACAAAAACCGGGATACCCCGGCTCGTACGTTACCGGAAGCAACCGGAAAATGCGGCTTATGACTGTTTCAGATAGGGAGAGCGTACACATTTCGTTGACGGAGCAGGGCAAAATGTCATATCAGCCAGAAAATTCATAGCGTACGGAGGGTAAAAATAATCACAACAATAATAATAACGTACGTTATTGTATTCTTTTTTTAAAGAGCGGGATATTTTTCTACCAAAATACTTGATTTTACATCTCAGTCTAAAATGCTTTTTATTGAAAATAAGTCACCCCATATAAGCGTAATACTCTGTATTTTTGGTTTAAACCAAAGTTAAGAAGGGGTGTCCGTATGGGCATGCGGCAAAAAACGCAGATAAATGAGAGTTATTTGACACAAGTCACACAATTGATGCGAAAGGTAGGTGGAATCGTCGTTCATTTTTTTTCAGATTAATAATCTTTTTTTAAAATGAAAATGGCATCTCGATGGTTTTTTATGCTATGAATTTAGCAATCTCGGGGTTGTTGTTGCAGGAGCTGATTCTATCCGATTGATATTAAAGAGTAATGGATAGTTACATTTTGAAATTCAATGATACATAAATGTAACTAATAGATCTGGCACATATTGCAGGGAATAAATGATTTAAGTAATATTGCGTTCGAAAAATAAGATGAAATTTTAATTGATATACATACGTACATATAAATAAAGCCGCATGTTTATCAGGTGTTTTTCCCATGAAGTAATAATGTAAAAATATAAAGCCACTACCACGGATACATTGATCTGCGGAAGAGGTTTTCCGCAGATATTGAATATAGACAACTCTTTAATAAAGAGACTGTAAGATATCGTATCGTATTTTAGTAACAATATGTAATGCCATCATAAAATGCCACAATAAAGCAACGCATCTTATATTATTTGATGTGGAAAATACGTGATGGAATTATAAAAGGAAAGATTGCATGCCAACCACGCGCCCTTTATTTTCAGAAAAAGTTTTCAATAAAAATATATTATATAAATGCATTAATACAGCACTGATAACATCATTATCGCTGACCAGCCTGTCGGCCATTGCAGCAAATGCAACTGTTATTGACAATGGCTCATCTGAAACGGTTCCGGGAACTCAGCCTTCAACGTGGATAGTGCCGGGCGCCATTTATGCCGGCCAAAGCAGTACGGGGTCACTGGCCATCGGTCAGGGGGGCGTGGTTCAGTCAGGGACTGATAAAAATGGTACTACCGGCTCTGTGCTGGGTTACGATAAAGGAAGTCAGGGAACGATTACTATTGATGGCGGTGCCTGGTACGATGGTGTCAATACCGATAATACGTCTGTTTCTAACGGAACTACGGCTGTCGGCGGCGGCGGAAAAGGCAGCCTGAATATTACTAATGGCGGTAAGGCTGCCCTGGTATTTCTGAACATCGGTCAGAACGGAACCGGCGAAGGTTCAGTCATTGTTGACGGAGCCGGTTCCGCGCTTTTGGCGACGACAGGATCGTCATCCGGAATCACGGTCGGAACGAACGGTAACGGTAAACTTAGCATCAGCAATGGCGCCAAAGTTGCGGGAAATTCAGGGATGTCGATTGGTTACCAGCCGGGTTCACAGGGTGAGGTCATCGTCAGCGGTGCCGGATCTGAACTGAACATTAATGACGGTAACATCAGCGCCGGCGGCGGTGGTGACGGGCGTATGACTATCACGGACGGCGGTGTTGTAAACAGTGTCGGCGGCGGTATTGCTACTGCTAAGGCTTCCGGTACAGTCATTGTGGATGGTAAAGGGTCATTATGGAATATCGGCGACCATACCCTGGATATCGGAGGAGATGAGAATAATGGAAATCCTGCCGGCACCGGCACATTAATATTATCCGATCAGGGAAAACTGACAGCCGGAAAAGGCGTTTTCTCCGGAGCAAAAACAGGACGCGTTGTGATTGGCGCATTACCGGAAGATGCGCCGGCAGCAGCAGGTATATTAGATACACCGTTGTTAACTCTGGATACCGCGGACAATAATCTGATTTTTAACCATACAGATAATACAGGGAATTATATTTTCTCTTCAAAGGTTGAAGGCGAAGGTAATATTTCACACCTGAACGGGACAACAGTATTTAATAATAGCAATACCTATACCGGGGCGACAAAAATTAAAGGCAGTACACTCATTGCCGGGGATTCGGCTAATTCTGGCGCTGTTCTTAATGGTAAAAATGCGGCGGCAGTGACTATTTCTGACGGCGGTATTTTATCCGGAACCGGTACGGTTAATGGCATGGTGATAAATAACGGGCTGGTGGCCGCGTATAATACCTTGTCCGGGCAGAATAGTGCAGGAAACAGCAATTTCACGCTTGCGGAAGGCCTTACGAATAATAATACGATAAATCTGGCAGGAAGCACGCCTGGTAATACGCTGACAATCGGGAAAAGCTATACCGGAAATAACGGGAAAATTATCCTTAACACCATAATGGGTGATGATAATTCACGGACAGACAAAGTTATCCTGCAGGATGCAGATGCTGCCGGTAATACCGCACTGGTATTCAAACGAGCAGGCGGAAACGGTGCCCGGACAGATAAAGGAATTCTGGTGATTGACGCTCAGGGCACCAGTAAAACCGGCAACGATGCATTCTCGCTGTCACCGGACTCGGATGGCTACAGACAGGGCGCCGGCACAATTGCCGCCGGTGCATATGATTATACTCTGGCCAAAGGGGGTGATAACGGTGACGCGGAATCTTGGTATCTGACATCACAGAAAGTCAAATCATTGATAGACCCTATTCCGCCAACACCTGCTCCGGGTGAGGAAACGGGCGTAACAGAAGAGAAACCGAAGACCGGCGGATTACGACCGGAAATTGGTTCATACATCAGTAACAACCGTGCTATGAATACGATGTTCTTGATGACATTACACGATCGCCTTGGTGAAACTCAGTATCTCGATGCATTAACCGGTGAGAAAAAGGTAACGTCGATGTGGATGCGGAATATCGGGGGACATACTAAGCAGAAATCAGGAAACAGCACGATTGAATCACAGGCAAACCGCTATGTTATTCAGATTGGCGGTGATGTGGCTGACTGGTCCGCAGACGGAATGGATCGTTATTTAATCGGTCTGATGGGCGGTTACGGTAATCAGAAAAGTAACAGCATTTCCGGTATTACCGGATTACGTTCCGAAGGCAGCCTGAATGGTTATCATGCGGGGATTTACGGAACCTGGTATCAGAATGATGCTGATAAGCAAGGCCTGTATATTGATACCTGGGCGATGTATAACTGGTTTAACAACACTGCGGACGGCCAGGGGCTCAGCAGTGAAAAATACCGCTCCAAAGGTTTTACGGCATCGGTTGAAGCAGGATACACCATTAAGCTCGGAGAGTACCGTACGGAAGTCAATAACATGACGAACACCGTCTATATTTTACCGCAGGCGCAGGTTATCTGGATGGGTGTTAAATCTGATGACTTTACCGACAGTACAAAAACACAGATATCATTCCTGGGCAATAATAATATTCAGACCCGTGCAGGGATAAGAGCGTTTATTAATGGCCGCAGTACATCGGAACAGGGTGAAAATACAGAAATTCAGCCATTCATTGAAGCAAACTGGATCCATAATACAGAATCTTATGGTGTTAAGCTTGACGACGTAAGAAATTATGCGAACGGTGGTGAAAAGAATATCGGTGAAATAAAAATTGGTGTTGAAAGCAAGTTTAATAATAACTCGGCAGTATGGATAAATGCAGCTCAGCAATTCGGAAAGAATGGCTATAGTGATACTCAGGGAATGTTAGGTATCAAATATGCATTTTGATCTGTTCTTGCGAAGCTGATTTCCGGGAACAGATATCATATTAAATGTTATGGCAGTGCAATAATATTGCACTGCCATTTTTTGTGTACAAAAATAGCCCATATATTAATATGGGCTATTGCAGATATGCAGATACAACTATCAGTCGTTACACATTAAACAGGAAATTCAGCACGTCGCCGTCTTTCACAATGTAATCTTTGCCTTCTGCGCGCATTTTACCGGCTTCTTTTGCACCTTGTTCGCCTTTGTACTGGATGAAATCCTCAAATGCGATGGTCTGGGCGCGGATAAAGCCTTTTTCGAAATCGGTATGGATTTTACCGGCTGCCTGCGGAGCGGTTGCGCCGACAGGGATGGTCCATGCACGGACTTCTTTCACACCGGCGGTGAAGTAGGTCTGCAGGTTGAGCAGGGCGTAACCGGCGCGGATCACGCGGTTCAGACCCGGTTCTTCGATACCGAGGTCAGCCATAAACTCTTCGCGGTCACCATCTTCCAGCTCAGCGATGTCGGATTCAATGGCTGCGCATACCGGCACAACTACTGAACCTTCTTTCTCTGCGATTTCACGCACCTGATCCAGATACGGGTTGTTCTCAAAGCCATCTTCATGGACATTGGCAATGTACATGGTTGGTTTCAGGGTCAGGAAGCTCAGGTAGCGGATCGCTCCCATTTCTTCTTTGTTCAGGTTCAGCGTACGCAGCATCTGTGCGTTTTCCAGCAGCGGCAGGCATTTCTCCAGCACTTCCAGCTCCAGTTTCGCGTCTTTATCGCCACCTTTGGCGCGTTTCTGCACACGGTGAATTGCACGTTCACAGGTGTCGAGGTCAGCCAGGGCCAGTTCGGTATTGATGGTATCAATATCTTCTGCCGGGTTAACACGGCCGGAAACGTGAACAATGTTATCATCGTCAAAGCAGCGGACAACGTGGCCGATAGCTTCTGTTTCACGGATGTTGGTCAGGAACTGGTTACCCAGACCTTCACCTTTGGAGGCGCCTTTTACCAGGCCGGCGATATCGACGAATTCCATGGTGGTCGGCAGAATACGCTGTGGTTTTACGATTTCCGCCAGTGCATCCAGGCGGGCATCCGGCATTGGCACCACGCCGGTGTTCGGCTCAATTGTACAGAACGGAAAGTTCGCCGCTTCAATACCTGCTTTGGTCAGCGCGTTAAACAGCGTTGATTTCCCGACGTTCGGCAGACCGACGATACCACATTTGAAACCCATAAATTCTTCACCTTAAAAATGACAGCAGACCAAAACGGCCTGCAAGCACGTTAAATAATTGCCGCCGATTATACACGGTTACGGATAAACAGACGATACCTGAGGCTCACTGACCGGCTTTAAATGTATGAAGGCGCGAAATGGCTTTTGCCATGCCGTCTTTCATCAGTACATCGGTGCAGCGCACGGCTTCATCGATGGTCTCATCAATCAGTTGCTGTTCGGAGGCAGGGGGCTTGCCCAGCACAAAACCGACAACTTTGCTTTTATCACCCGGATGGCCGATGCCGATACGCAGACGATGAAAGTCCGGGTTGTTACCCAGTTTGCTCTGGATATCTTTCAGACCGTTGTGACCGCCATTGCCGCCGCCGAGCTTCATTTTTGCCACGCCGGGCGGGAGATCCAGCTCATCATGCGCCACCAGAATTTCATCCGGGGCAATCTGGTAAAAACCGGCGAGGGCACCGACCGCTTTGCCGCTCAGATTCATAAAGGTGGTCGGTACCAGCAGGCGGACATCATTGCCCTGAATATTCAGACGCGCGGTATAACCGTAAAACTTACTTTCTGATTTTAATGACTGATTATAACGGCGGGCCAGTTCATCCACATACCAGGCACCGGCATTGTGGCGGGTTTGGGCGTATTCCGCACCGGGGTTGGCCAGCCCCACAATTAATTTTATCTGACTCACACTTGTATCACTTGTTGTTCAGGCAGGTTTTGACTGCAAAGATGGCTATTCTACCCGTCACCCGCGCGGAGTACAAAAGAAACGTCCTTCCCGGACGGATGTGATTATTTGTGCAATAATTTAGTGATGAATTATTAAGTTTCGCTTTTTGGCACAATAAGCCAAATAAAAAGTTTTATTTTTGGTCTGTGTGATCTGATACGCAACATACACCGGAAAGTTCAGGCTATAATCAGTGTCAAGAAGGAATTCCTACTTTCGTGCTTTGAGTTGTTAGCAGACAAAAGAGTGGCGGAGGTCCCTATGAAACGTAAATTATCCTTATTGCTCGGTAACCTGCTGATGGTTGTCGGTATGCTGTTGATGGTCGGCAGTATGGCCTTTACTGTCAGTGTCCTTATTTTCGCACTCCCTTTACCGGATATCTATTCCGAAGCCTCCCTGATGGGGATCTTTATCGGTGCCCTGGTGTGGCTGGGCGGAGCCGGTCTGAGCGGGCGTCGTGAATCCATTGCGGATAAATATTACTGGCTGCGTCATTTCCACAGCCGCTACCGCCGCCGGATGCCGTAAACAGATTATTATCGTTAACGGTCAAAATGCCTGCCAACAAAAAACCCGTTGTCTTCACAACGGGTTTAAACACGCAATGTGTATACTGATTATGAAATCAGTGTTCGAACATCGCGGAGATAGACTCTTCATTACTGATACGGCGGATGGCTTCTGCCAGCATTCCGGATAAAGTCAGAGAGCGGACTTTATTCAGTGCTTTGATTTCCGCTGATAACGGAATGGTGTCACAGACAATCACTTCATCAATCACAGAATCACGGATATTGTTGACCGCGTTGCCGGAGAAGATAGGGTGAGTTGCGTATGCAAACACACGTTTCGCACCACGTTCTTTCAGTGCTTCCGCAGCTTTGCACAGCGTGCCCCCGGTATCGATCATATCGTCAACCAGTACACAGTCACGACCGGCAACATCACCGATGATATGCATCACCTGAGAAACGTTCGCGCGCGGGCGGCGTTTGTCGATGATAGCCATATCAGTGTCGTTCAGCAGTTTGGCGATCGCACGGGCGCGGACCACACCACCGATATCCGGAGAAACCACAATCGGGTTGTCCAGATCTTTCTGCAGCATATCTTCCAGCAGGATTGGACTGCCGAAGACGTTATCAACCGGAACATCGAAGAAGCCCTGAATCTGCTCAGCGTGAAGATCCACTGTCAGCACACGGTCAACACCCACACTTGAGAGGAAGTCAGCGACCACTTTCGCGGTGATTGGCACACGCGTGGAGCGGACGCGGCGATCCTGACGGGCATAGCCGAAATACGGGATAACAGCAGTGATACGACCCGCAGAAGCACGGCGCAGCGCATCAACCATGACAACCAGTTCCATCAGGTTATCGTTGGTCGGCGCACAGGTAGACTGGATGATGAAAACATCACCACCGCGCACGTTTTCATTGATTTGAACACTGACTTCACCGTCGCTGAAACGACCGATCGCAGCGTCTCCGAGGTTAGTGTACAGGCGGTTGGCAACACGTTGTGCTAGTTCCGGGATGGCGTTACCAGCAAAAAGCTTCATATCAGGCACGAGAAAAACCTCAGGCATGCGTCCAGAGAGATTGAATTGTGAACCTGAAAGCGTCCGGGGACGGAATCAGGGGCAATTACAGTAGACCAGCGCGGAACTGATGAAGCGGCGAAATGTTGACACCACGTGCCACAAAGCCCTTCACCCACGCCGGCGCGTTAATTAACACCTGTCGGGCGGCTGCCTGGTTTTCGAACTCTCCGAACACACATGCACCCGTACCGGTCAGGCGTGACGGGGTATATTGTAGCAGCCAGGAAAGAAGTTCATCAACCTCACGAAAACGTTTTCTTGCAATCGGTTCACAGTCATTTGCGTACGGAGCCTGTAATAATGCGGCCAGAGAGCGGATCGGCGTGTCGCGAATTAATTGCGGATCTGTGAAGATAAGCGGTGTCGGAACCGAAATTCCGGGGTGCGCAACCAGATACCAGCGCTCCGGCGGAGATGCCGGGTGCAGAATTTCGCCTATTCCTTCAGCAATTGCCGCGTGACCCCGGACAAAGACCGGGACATCCGCACCGAGGGTCACCCCCAGTTCTGCAAGCGTGTCGTCAGATAACTGTAACTTCCAGTGATAGTTCAGCGCGATAAGTACTGTGGCCGCATTGGAGGAACCGCCGCCGATACCACCGCCCATCGGCAGAATTTTTTCAACGGCAATATCTGCGCCGGGTAAATCCGCTGTCAGCTGATGCTCACGGGCATAGTTTCGTAACAGACGGGCGGCGCGGATCACCAGATTTTGCTCATCCGGTACGCCGGCAAGCGGGGTAAGCAGACAAATTTCACCGTCAGTGCGTGGCGTAATTGTGACGCTGTCACCATAATCCAGAAACTGAAACAGAGTTTGCAGTGTGTGATAGCCGTCCGCGCGGCGGCCTGTGATATATAAAAACAGGTTCAGCTTGGCGGGGGACGGCCAGGTCAGTGATGTCAGTTGAGTGTCCATGAATCCATTTTCAGCTTGATGCGGTTATCACCCTGTTCGATATCCAGGCGGTTCGGCAGTTGCGGGGAGACTTTTTCATCATAGGACTGATAAGTGACTTTCCACTTTTCCATACCCTGAGCCCAGCTCAGCGCTTTCAGGTGATACTGATTGCTGATGGCATAGGACTGAGCCTCACCCGGCAGGCCGACAATCCACTGACGCAGGTTTTCCATCGGGATAGTCATACCGGTCAGCTGGTAAATCATGCTGTCCGGATCATCACTGTAATATTTCTGACCTTTGTTATCGGTAAGCTGAGTCTGTCCGTCTTTGACAATCAGCTCCAGTTCGGTGCTGCCGACAGGGTTGGTGAGCAGCAGTTTGTAGCTGTCCGGGGAGTACTGCTGCCAGAAGAAACGGGCATAGGTTTTCTGTGTTGCGCCAATGTAAGCAAACGAGCCGCGCGTTTGATAACGCTGTAACTGATTAATCTGTTCTGTCTGTGCTTTCCAGCCGGCAGAGGTGGCGGAAACATCGCCTTTCTCTGTATTATCGGGCAGGGTACAGGCGGCAAGTATCAGGCTGCACAGAGGCAGAAGCCGGATAAAGCGCGGTAATTGAATAGAGGCCACGTTGTAATTTCCTTTAACAACTTATAAAAGCAATAACAGTATTGTGCCTGTTTCAGTGGCTGTTTCCTACCTCTCTTACGCTGATTTACGCAATTATCCGCCCGGCTGGCACGGCCTGTTGCGCACCACATTACGTGCTTATTATCACGGTTTCCCGTTTAACGCTTTAATTGCGCGGGATCGGCTGCTAAAATGCATGCAGTTATCCTTAGTAAGGGTGTTGATTTCCGGTATACTTAACCGGTATTTTACACACTTACCCCGGTCTGTATTGCAGGATATGACTCTATTAGCTCTCGGCATTAACCATAAAACCGCACCTGTTGCCTTACGTGAGAAAGTCACTTTCTCCCCGGACAGCATGGAAGCGGCATTATCCAATCTGCTCGAACAACCGTCCGTGAGCGGCGGCGTTGTGCTGTCTACCTGCAACCGGACAGAAATCTATCTCAGTGTGGATGAACAGAATAATCAGCGCGATCAGCTGATTGACTGGCTGTGCCGCTATCACAACATCAATCCGCAGGAACTGATGTCCAGCCTTTACTGGCATCAGGATAATGAGGCTGTCAGCCATCTGATGCGGGTGGCCAGCGGGCTGGATTCCCTGGTGCTCGGCGAACCGCAGATTCTGGGGCAGGTCAAAAAAGCTTTTGCGCAGTCGCAGACATACCGTTCACTCTCCCGTGAACTGGAACGCCTGTTCCAGAAATCTTTCTCTGTCGCCAAACGGGTACGCACTGAAACGGATATCGGTGCCAATGCGGTATCGGTGGCGTTTGCCGCCTGTACCCTGGCACGTCAGATTTTCGAATCCTTATCCAGACTGAATATCCTGCTGGTCGGGGCGGGGGAAACCATCGAACTGGTGGCCCGTCACCTGAACGAGCACGGTGTAAAACACATGATGATCGCCAACCGTACCCGTGAACGGGCCCGCGTGCTGGCGCAGGAAGTCAATGCAGAGGTGATCACACTGCCGGAAATCGACAGCCGGCTGGCGGAGGCGGATATTGTTATCAGCTCCACGGCCAGCCCGTTGCCGATTATCGGTAAAGGTATGGTGGAACGCGCCCTGAAAGCGCGCCGTAACCGCCCGATGCTGCTGGTGGATATTGCGGTTCCCCGTGATATCGAAGCCGATGTGGAAAAACTCAGCAACGTCTATCTCTACACTGTGGATGATCTTGAGGCGATTATTGAGCACAATCTGGCGCAGCGCCAGGTGGCGGCACAACAGGCGGAATCCATTGTGGTGCAGGAAAGCGGGCACTTTATGGAATGGCTGCGCGCCCAGAGTGCGGTCAATACGATCCGCGAATACCGTGAACAGGCCGAAGAGATCCGCGCTGCCATGGCCGCCAAAGCCGTGGCACTGATTCAGCAGGGGCATGACCCGGAAGAGGTTATCAACCAGATGTCTCAGCAGCTGACCAACCGCCTGATCCACGCACCAACCAAATCACTTCAGCAGGCCGCCGGTGACGGTGATACCGGTCGTCTGACTCTGTTACGCGACAGCCTCGGGCTGGAGCATCATTAACTTCCTCTATATATTTTTTAAGGTAGCAGACTACGAATGAAGCCTTCTATTGTCGCAAAACTGGAAGCATTGAAAGAACGTTATGAAGAAATTCAGGCGCACCTTGCGGACGCCGATGTTATCGCTGATCAGAATAAATTCCGTGCCTTGTCGAAAGAATATGCGCAGCTGACTGACGTTGCGAAATGTTTTGAAGCCTGGCAGACCATTCAGGATGATATCGACACCGCCCAAATGCTTCTTGATGATCCTGAAATGAAGGAAATGGCACAGGAAGAGCTGAAAGACGCAAAACTGCGGAATGAAACCTTAGAACAGGAATTACAGGTCTTATTACTGCCGAAAGATCCGGATGATGAACGCAACTGCTTCCTGGAAGTCCGTGCGGGCACCGGTGGTGATGAAGCGGCGCTGTTTGCCGGTGATCTGTTCCGTATGTACAGCCGTTATGCAGAATCACGCCGCTGGCGGATTGAGATCATGAACAGTAACGACGGCGAGCACGGCGGATATAAAGAAATCATTTTCAGAGTCACCGGTGAGAATGCCTACGGCAACCTGAAATTTGAATCCGGCGGCCACCGCGTGCAGCGTGTGCCGGAAACCGAATCCCAGGGCCGTATTCACACCTCCGCCTGTACTGTTGCGGTGCTGGCGGAAGTACCGGAAGCGGAACTGCCGGATATCAACCCGGCGGATCTGCGTATTGATACTTTCCGCTCATCCGGGGCCGGTGGTCAGCACGTTAACACCACGGATTCCGCTATCCGTATCACCCATATTCCTACCGGAATTGTGGTGGAGTGTCAGGACGAGCGTTCGCAGCACAAAAACAAAGCCAAAGCTCTCTCGGTGCTGGCCGCGCGTATCAAAGCGGCGGAAGAGTCCCGCCGTCATGAGGCGGAAGCCTCTGAGCGCCGTAATCTGCTGGGCTCCGGTGACCGTTCGGACCGGATCCGCACCTATAACTTCCCGCAGGGACGGGTGACTGATCACCGTATTAACCTGACACTGTACCGTCTGGATGAGGTAATGGAAGGTAAGCTGGATGCACTGATCCAGCCGCTGGTGAACGAATATCAGGCAGATCAGCTCGCCGCGCTGTCTGAGCAGGACTGATGACGTTCCGGATCTGGCTGGCAGAGGCTGTCAGCCGTTTAAGTCACAGCGACAGCCCGAAACGGGATGCGGAAATCCTGCTGACGTTTGTTACCGGCCGCACCCGCAGTTACATTATTGCTTTTGATGAAACCCCGCTCAGCGGGGATGAACAGCAGCGTCTTGAGGCGCTGCTTGTCCGCAGGGAGCAGGGCGAGCCGGTGGCGTATATCACCGGTGTGCGTGAGTTCTGGTCACTGCCGCTGGAAGTGTCTCCCGCCACACTTATTCCGCGTCCGGACACCGAATGTCTGGTGGAGGCGGCGCTGGAATTGTTACCGGCCGCATCCTGCGATATTCTGGATCTCGGTACCGGCACCGGTGCGATTGCGCTGGCTCTGGCCTCTGAACGGCCGGATTGTCATGTGACCGGGGCGGATATTCAGCCGGATGCGGTGGCGCTGGCACAGCGCAATGCCACCCGTCTGGGACTGACGAACACAACCTTTAAAGAAAGTCGCTGGTTTGCTTCACTGCCGATTCATCAATTTGCTATGATAGTGAGTAACCCGCCATATATTGATGAGAATGATGAGCATCTGGTGCAGGGCGATGTCCGTTTCGAGCCGCGCAGTGCGCTGGTCGCTCTGCAGAACGGCCTGGCCGATCTGGCGGAAATCGCTGCGCAGTCCGCACATTATCTGACACCCGGCGGGTGGCTGATTGTGGAACATGGCTGGCGGCAGGGAGACGCTGTCCGCGAACTGTTCCGGGAAAACGGATTTTACCGGGTGGAAACCCGCCGCGATTATGGCGGAAATGATCGGGTTACTTTAGGTCAACGGGAAGAGAAATGAAAAGCATTGCCGATTTTGAATTCAATGGTGCGCCGTTACTGAGCGGCATTATGTTAGTGTTAAAAACTGTCCGTCCGGATTTTGACCGGGAAAAGGCAGAAACACACATCAATGAACTTATCCGTCAGACCCGTAAACGCCTTCCGCCGTATTCCGACGAACATACCTGTTTACAGACCCTGATCACGCTCTTTTACCACAAATGGCAGTTCAGCGGCGCCAGCGGTGTTTATTCGCTGTCTGACACGCTGTGGCTGGATAATGTGCTGCGCACTCAGCGCGGTTCGCCGGTATCACTCGGCATCCTGTTCCTGCATATTGCACAGGCCATCGGTTTGCCGGTTGTGCCGGTGGTTTTCCCGACTCAGCTGATTCTGCGGGCAGATCTCGATGACGAAACCCTGTTTATCAACCCGATTAACGGCGATCTGCTGGATCAGCACACGCTGGATGTCTGGATTAAAGGTACAGTCAGCCCGGCGCATCACCTGACCGGGGATGATCTCGAAGAAGCTGAAAACAGCCATGTGGTGCGCAAATACCTCGACAGTATTAAAGTCGCGCTGATGGAAGAGAAAAAAATGGAGCAGGCACTGAAAGTCAGCGAAACCATTTTATTATTTGATCCGGATGACCCGTATGAAATCCGCGATCGCGGGCTGATTTATGCCCAGCTGGACTGCAGCCATATTGCGGTTTCTGATCTGAACTATTTTATTGAGCAATGTCCGCAGGATCCGGTATCTGAAATGATAAAAATGCAGATCCACACTTACGAACAGCAGCATATCGTTCTGCACTGATAAACGGATATCGTTTTACATTTTTTCATAAACGCAATTTAATTGCCTCTGCCAAAAGGTTATACCATGCAACAGAAAGTCGTATCTATCGGGGATATTCGTGTCGGCAACGCGCTGCCGTTTGTTCTGTTCGGCGGCATGAACGTCCTTGAATCCCGCGATCT
This sequence comes from Morganella morganii, assembly GCF_041099235.1. Lineage (GTDB taxonomy): Bacteria > Pseudomonadota > Gammaproteobacteria > Enterobacterales > Enterobacteriaceae > Morganella > Morganella morganii_E. Next base: position 366,878 of record NZ_JBFZSO010000003.1, read on the forward strand.
GGCGATGAAAATCTGCGAACATTACGTGACTGTCACGCAGAAGCTGAATATTCCGTACGTCTTCAAAGCCTCTTTTGACAAGGCAAACCGCTCTTCTATCAGTTCTTACCGTGGTCCGGGCCTTGAAGAAGGGATGAAGATTTTTGAAGAGCTGAAAAAAACCTTCGGCGTGAAAATTATCACCGACGTTCACGAATCCTGGCAGGCACAGCCGGTGGCGGACGTGGTGGATGTAATTCAGTTGCCGGCTTTCCTGGCGCGTCAGACTGATCTGGTGGAAGCGATGGCGAAAACCGGCGCGGTCATTAACATCAAAAAACCGCAGTTTATCAGCCCCGGGCAGGTGGGTAATATCGCGGAAAAATTCCGTGAAGGCGGCAATGACCAGATCATTCTATGTGATCGCGGTGCAAACTTTGGTTATGACAACCTGGTTGTGGATATGCTGGGCTTTAAAGTGATGGAAAAAGCGTCCGGCGGTTGCCCGGTGATTTTCGATGTCACACACTCCCTGCAATGCCGCGACCCGTTTGGTGCCGCATCCGGCGGCCGCCGTGGTCAGGTGGCTGAACTGGCCCGCGCCGGGATGGCAGTCGGCCTGGCGGGGCTGTTCCTGGAAGCGCATCCGGACCCGGATAATGCCCGTTGTGATGGTCCTTCCGCGCTGCCGCTGGCAAAACTGGAGCAGTTCCTGCAACAGGTTAAAGCGATTGACGATCTGGTGAAAAGCTTCCCTGAGCTGGATACCGAATAATTTCCGATGCAGCTTCACACCGTTGTTAACATGTTCGGCGCTGATCTTCAGCGCCGTTATGGCGAAAAAATCCATAAAATCACCCTCCACGGCGGCTTCAGCTGCCCTAACCGTGACGGCACCCTCGGGCGCGGCGGTTGTACCTTCTGTAATGTGGCTTCTTTTGCGGATGAAAATGCACAGTATGATTCCATTGAGGAGCAACTGAGTCAGCAATCCGGAAAAATCACCCGCGCCAAACGTTATCTTGCTTATTTCCAGGCCTATACCAGCACCTACGCGGAAGTTGAACTGCTGCGGGAGATGTATGAATCCGCACTGACACAGGCCGATGTGGTGGGGTTGTGTGTCGGTACGCGGCCGGATTGTGTGCCGGAGGCGGTATTGGATCTGCTGCAGAGTTATCAGCAGCAGGGCTATGAGGTATGGCTGGAGCTGGGATTACAGACCGCCCATGATAAAACCCTGAAACGCATCAACCGGGGTCATGATTTCGCCTGTTATCAGGCCACAACCCGGGCCGCCCGTGAACGCGGGCTGAAAGTGTGTTGTCATCTGATCACCGGTCTGCCGGGTGAAACCGCAGCCGATAATCTCGTCACACTTGAGCGTGTGCTGGAGACCGGCGTTGAAGGTATCAAACTGCATCCGCTGCATATTGTGGAAGGCAGCACGATGGCAAAAGCCTGGCGGGCTGGGCGCTTGCCCACCATTTCCCTCGAAGAGTATGTCGCCACCGCCGGGGAGATGATCCGCCACACTCCACCGGACGTTATTTATCACCGCATCTGTGCCAGTGCGCGGCGTCCGACGTTACTGGCACCGGACTGGTGCAGCAACCGCTGGCTCGGTATGAACGGCCTGTGGCAGTATCTGCTGGCAAACGGTAGTCAGGGCAGCGCAATCTGACCGGGAACTACAACCAGCGCCGTGTCTGCTGACAATAGGCTGTCCATTCCTGTTTAAATTTTCCGGCAAGGAATCTTTCTTCCTGCGGGATGCTGAACAGATCGGTGATCAGCCAGAAAAGCAGGCCGCCGATGAGAAAATAGTAAGAGTGGGTCAGCAGGGCAAAGCCGATACAGGCGGTGGTCAGTGCGAGATAGACCGGGTTACGTGACAGGCGAAACGGCCCGCCGGTGATGAGATGGGTTGCTTCGCCGAGCGGGTTCGGTGTGGTGTTATGGCGGCGGAAATACACCAGTGACGCACCAATCCAGCCGAGACTTTCCAGCCCGATCAATATGGCTAAAATACCGCTCCAGCCGCTGAACTGAATCACCAGTGCATCTTTGGCATACAGCCAGGCAGCGGCAATACCATTGATAATCAGCCAGTTAAGGAAGGGAAGACGGAACACAGCCATGATTTTTCTCCGGTGACAGATAAAGAAACGGCGGACATTACGCCCGCCGCGGTGTTCATTATAGCCTGATCACCGAAGTTATCATGCCTCCGATGTCACACCATCCATCAGCCCCAGTTCAATCAGTGCTTTACTGACTGAAGGATAAAAGCTGATTTTATTCTCAACCGGCACAATCCGCGCCCGCGCCAGGGTTTTCAGTGGCTGGAACGGAATGTCAGTGACCACAATGTGTGTATCCACACCGGCTTCGTCAATAAAACGTCGGAAGGCTTTCAATCCGCCTGCATCCAGTACCGGCACCGCATCCCACTGCATCACAATGGTGTGATATCCCGCGCTTTTGACTTTCAGATCATCAAAAATCCGCTCGGCAGCGGCAAAGAACAGCGGACCGTTAACCCGGACAACCAGAAGCCCTTTGTCGTGATCAGTAAAGGGAGACTCACTCAGGCGCGTCATATTGGCGATACGGCGCATAAACAGCAGTGAGGCCAGCACAATCCCGACACTGATGGCGATGACCATATCAAACAGCACCGTGAGGCTCAGGCACAGCAGCAGCACGATAATATCGTCTTTCGGCGCGCGGCGGATAAGTTCAATGACTTTAGCCGCTTCACTCATATTCCACGCTACCATCAGCAGCAGAGCAGACATCGCCGCCAGCGGCAGATACGAGAGCAGCGGTGCCAGGATCAGCAGAGTCAGCAGCACCAGCAGAGAGTGAATAATGGCAGAGACCGGCGATGTGGCCCCGGCCCGCACGTTAGCCGCCGAACGGGCGATAGCAGCAGTGGCGGTAATGCCGCCGAAGAACGGAGCGGTGATATTACCCAGCCCCTGACCCAGCAATTCGCCGTTGGAATTATGTTTTTTACCGGTCATACCGTCGAGCACGACGGCACAGAGCAGGGATTCAATCGCGCCCAGCATTGCCATCGAGAAAGCCGCCGGCATCAGAGCGGTAATGGTGGCCCAGCTGAACACAAACTCTTTGCCGTCCGGGGTCGGTAAATTCCACGGCAGGATAAACTGCGGCAGAATCGGCGGGATCCCCGCGCCCTGTGTGCCATCCGCCAGGGTATAACTGAAGCGGGAGCCGATAGTGGCCGCTTCCATGCCGAACAGTGACAGCACCAGCATCACCAGCATCCCGGCAATCACAGCGGGAAGGTGTCCCGGCAGACGAAGTTTCAGTTTCGGCCAGTAGATCAGTACCAGCAGAGTGGTCACACCAATCAGGGTATCCGACAGGTTGATGGTCGGCATGGCTCTGACAAGGGCAATCACCTTATCAACGTAGTTTTCCGGTACATGCGCCATGGTCAGACCGAAAAAGTCTTTCACCTGCATGGTGGCGATAGTGATCGCAATCCCTGAGGTGAAGCCGAGCACCACAGAAATCGGGATATATTCAATGAGTTTACCGAAACGCGCCAGACCCATTGCCAACAGGATAATCCCGGACATCAGGGTGGCTATCAGTAACCCGCCCAGCCCGAACTGCTGGGATACGGGGTAGAGGATCACCACAAACGCGGCGGTCGGCCCGGAGACACTAAAGCGGGATCCGCCGGTCACCGCAATCACAATACCGGCGATAGCCGCCGTATACAGACCATATTGCGGAGCCACACCACTGCCGATAGCCAGTGCCATGGCCAGCGGGATAGCAATAATCCCGACGGTGATACCTGCAATGGTATCTTTTATCAGACGGGAAACGGAGTAAGGCTGTTTCCAGCACGAGTCAATTAATGCAGAAAAAAGAGATAATCCTTTAAATGTTGAAATTTTCATTTCCGGACAACTGTCACCTCTGAGTCATATGAAAAAAATAGGGAGACGCCAAAGCGCATTAGTCTACGCAAAACAGGGAGAGATTTAGCTGAGATACATCAAATGACGCTGTATACAATAGCGGATATTAAAATAAAATCAAAAATATGAAGAAGTTAAGGTGTAATAAAACAGGATATTCTGCCACCGGACCGGATAGCAGCACAAAAAAAGAAAAGGCAGAAACGAAAAAAGCCTGCTGATTGCTCAGCAGGCTCTTCTCTTAAGATGGCGGTGAGAGAGGGATTCGAACCCTCGATGCACTTTCGCGCATACACACTTTCCAGGCGTGCTCCTTCAGCCACTCGGACATCTCACCGGGGTACTGTTCGTTGCGTTGATATCTCGCTGCAACGGGGCGCTACTATAGGGGAAGCGACGTAACCCGTCAATACACGCCATGAAAAAAAATACGTTTTTTCGTTTGTTTAACCAAAAAAACAGCATATTGGTGATTAACATAGCAAATCTGGTCAGAATACCGTACCGGCCGCATAAAAAACGACCGGCAATATTTTTCCGGCGGAAAATCATCTGCCGGAAAAATATGCAGGTCAGTTAACAATAACAACATTTTAACGATACGAAAATCTGTCCGGGGCTTGAATTCTTTGCGTAATCCTATCAGGCTGGTAAAAAAACAGAGGAGCGCCGCATGAATATTATTTTCTACCATCCTTTTTTTGATTCTGAGCTGTGGATCAACGGCATGAAAAAACACCTGCCGCAGGCGGATATCCGCAAATGGGTTCCGGGTGATAACCAGCCGGCAGATTATGCCCTGGTGTGGTTACCGCCGCGTGAGTGTCTGGCCGGGCGGACCACCATGAAAGGGGTCTTTGCGCTGGGCGCCGGAGTGGATGCCATTCTGAAGCAGGAACAGGCAAACCCGGGCACTCTGCCTGCCGGGGTGCCGGTGATCCGCCTTGAAGATACCGGGATGGGGGCGCAGATGCAGGAGTATGCAGTTGCCAAGGCGCTGTGGTACTTCCGCAAGATGGATATTTATAAACGCCAGCAGGAGCAGCGTATCTGGAAAGCACAGCCTGCTTTCACATTTGATGAATTTGAAATCGGCGTGCTGGGAACCGGTGTTCTCGGCCGTTCCGTGGCGGAAAAGCTGGCAGAGTTCGGGTTTAAAGTCCATGGCTGGAGCCGGACACCAAAACAGATCCAGGGCGTGACCAGTTTCCACGGCAATGACCAGCTGGATGAATTCTTAAGCCACAGCCGCCTGCTGATCAACCTGCTGCCGGACACACCGCAGACCAGGGGGATCCTCAACCAGCCACTGTTCAGTAAGCTGCCGCAGAGTTCTTATCTGATCAACCTGGCGCGCGGTTCGCATCTGGTGGATAACGATTTACTGGAAGCCATCGATGACGGACAGATTGCCGGTGCCAGCCTGGATGTGTTTGCCACCGAACCATTGCCGGAAATGCACCCGTTCTGGACTCATCCGCGGGTGGATGTCACGCCGCACATTGCCGCATTTACCATTCCGTCAGAGGCAATGAAAGCCATTGTCGCCAATATTGAGCGGATTGAGCGGGGCGAAGCACCGCAGGGCGTGGTGAATATGGAACTGGGGTATTAATTCTTTACAGCAATAAGGACAATCCGGACAATAGCGGCAACTCAGTTAATAAGGATTTGAAGTATGAATGAATTTTCACTGGTCTGCCGCCTGCTCGGAACGCTGTTTAACCGTGCTCCGGCTGATCCCGTACTGGTACCGGTTATGACGATGATTAAGCAGGGGCAGCTGAAAGCCCACTGGCCGCTGGATCAGGATGCATTGCTGACACGGCTGGCTGAGCATTGTGACAGTGCGGAACTGGCAGCGGATTATCAGCAGCTGTTTACTGACGGGGCGGTGGCTCAGCACCGGTCGGACTATACCGGTGAGCCGGAAAGTGAAGTCCGTCAGTTTCTCAGTGAGCGTGGTATGCCGCTGACTGATGCGGTAACAGACAGTTTCGGGTCTCTGCTGCTGGCGGCATCCTGGCTGGAAGATCAGGCTCAGGAAGATGAAGTCAGTGCGCAGACTGCACTGTTTGCGGATTATCTGCTGCCGTGGAGTGATGCATTTCTCGGGAAAGTCGAATCTCATGCACAGCACGGCTTTTACCGCACCCTGGCTATTCTGACCCGCGAAGCACTGTCAGCTCTGTATGAAGAGCTGACAGAAGATGCAGAAGAAGACAAAAACGATGATTAATGTGTGACGCTGTCACATATTGTTTTTCAGGCCCGGTCAGATGACCGGGCTTTTTGTATCCGGCTCAGAACAGCCCGAGGAACCAGCCTGCCACCAGGGTGATAAAGCTGAACAGCCAGATCCAGAAGAAGGAGTAGCGCAGATGCCGTCCCATATCCACCCCGGCAATTCCCACTGCCAGCCAGACAGCCGGAGAGAACGGGCTGACAAAGGTTCCGGCGTTATTACCGATAGCCATGGCATAGACCACATCTGCAGGCGGAATACCGGCGGATGCCACCACGTCACGGACAATCGGCAGCAGGGCAAAGTAATAAGCATCAGTACTGGTAAAGATATCCAGCGGTACACCAATCATCCCGATAATAATGTGGAACTGTTCAGCCATGTGTCCCGGGATAATCAGCAGCAGATCCTTCGCGACGGACTCCAGCATCCCGCCTTTATCCATAATCCCCAGGAATACCCCGGCGGAAAGGATAATTGCTGCCATGGATAACGCCTGCGGCGCATGATGGTTAATCACGGCCACCTGATCTTTCGGTTTCGGGTAATTCACAATGAGAGCAGCGGAGAGCGCCAGCATAAAGATATACGGTGCCGCGAGCCAGCCCAGAGCCAGACTGAGTATCGCCAGCAGAATCAGCGAGATATTAATCAGAAAACGCTGTGGTTTTTCCGTACCGTGTTCTTTATCCGCCTCATCATACAATTCAAGAAGCGAATCCTGCTCATACGGCGTGGTACCGTATTGTGCAGCCCGGGCGATACGGCGTTTTTCCCGCAGACCAAACAACGCGGCAACCAGAACGGATGCGGTAATACCGATGATTTGCACCGGGATCAGCGGCTGCCACAGCTCTGAGGCAGAAATACCGGTCACGGCAGATGCGCGGCCGAGCGGCCCGCCCCACGGCACCATGTTCATCACCCCCATACTCATACACATCAGCAGCAGCATCAGATACGGGCTCATACCCAGCCGCCGGTAGATAGGCAGAAAGGCCGGGATAATAATCAGAAACGTCGCCGCCCCGGAACCGTCGAGATGCACAACGGCTGCCACCAACGCAGTGACCATCGCCACAATCACCACATTTCCCCGGGTCAGTCCGATCATAAGGCGGATAAACGGATTGAATATATGCAGATCTTTCATAATGCTGAAAAACAGAATGGCAAACAGGAACATCACCGCGACACTGGCTACTTTTTTGATGCCGTAATCAAAAAATGCCGTGATTTCAGGCAGGGAATAGCCGGCCAGCAAAGCGCCGAGCAGGGGAATAACAGACATGGCAATTATAGGGCTGGTTTTTCCTGTCATCAGTAAAATGACGATAGTAACGATGATCAGCAATCCAATCAGTGTCAGCATCAGAAGATCCTTATCCGGAAATGATTATTTTTTGATGTTACTGAAATGGATAATCACAGTGTTAAAAATGTTTCTAAATTGTGAAATATATCATCAAAAAAGGAGGTGTAAGATTCAGAATAAAGGGGTTAATCACAAATTAATTTTATCAGTGGAAGACGATAAATCAGCGTTTCATTTTTTTGCTGGGAGGGAAAGGGCGGATATGATTGAACAAAATTACCCGGTATCTCTGCGTACACCTTGAATTTTCTTCATATTCTTTTTCAGAAAAGGAAAATGATACCGTACCTGGTGGAATAATTAAGGTTCGGTATCATAATATAGGTAATTAATAATTTACTCTCACAATTAAAAAATTTTATCAAAGTTTATTCAGTCAGCGGGATGACTATCCGTCCCGGACGAATTTCAATACCTTTGGCAAATTTTTTCGCGGCCGCTTCGGCGGTATTATCCGCATTCAGCACATAGACCGGGGTGATATTGAAAAAGGTGCTCAGTGTATGATTGAGGTAGGGGATCAGTGCGGAAATCAGCGTGTCCCATTTGTCCGGATCCAGCGTGTAATTGGTGATTTCAACATCCCGCATATAGATTGACCCGCTGGTGGCATCAAAATACGGTGCAGCGCTGAGAGACATTGAAATAGTGAAATCCCGTGAACCGAACAGCGAAACCAGCTTCAGTGAGCCGATTGCCGTCAGTTTTACTTTGCCGGGCTCTTCACGGCCAATCTCGGTGAGCAGTTTTTCCAGGGTAAAATCCGCATCTGCCACACCATCCATACCAATCTGTTTATTCAGATGGATATTCTCTGCCACCGCACTGTTAATGGTCTCTTCACTGACACTGATTTCGGTTAATTTATCGCAGCCGGTTAAAACTGTTGCTGCGACCAGTGCCGCGGTAAAAAGGAATAATCTCATCGGTATCTCCTGTTGTATACCACCCGATACTAACCTGTGCTGCGGCAAATCCAAAATATCCGGATCAATTTAATACGGCAGGGCTTATCTTCTTCGGGTTAAACTGGCGGTAAAGTGCTATCAGTGTAATCAGCCCGATTGTACCGAGTAAAAACCAGGGAAGTTCAGGTAATTGCATTTCTTTACCCAAATCATACAGCCAGCCGCCGCCGGTATAACCGATGGCACCGCCGAATGCCAGCCCCAGGCGGCTGAAGCCCATGTAACTGCCGCGTGCGCGCGGATCCGCCAGTGATGCGCTGAGGGTTTCCCGTGCCGGTTCGGCAATCACCGAACCTAAATAGAACAAACAGATAATCGCGAATAATACATGCAGTGAATGAGTCAGCGCGACCGGGAACATACTCAGGCTCATCAGGAACAACCCTGCCATCAGACGGGTTTCCAGCCGGAAGTGCTTTTCACTCCAGCGGGCCAGAGGATAGAGGAGTGTCAGTGATAACGCGGCCTCAATCGCATACATCCATTTTACTGCTGCCGGTGTGCCTGCCAGTTCGTTGACGATGATCGGGAACATCAGCATCACCTGCACGGAGAGGATAAAGTAACCGGTCAGTGTCAGCACATAGCGGGAGAACCGTTTGTCACTCAGTACGCGGGTCAGCCCCTCTTTGACCGGAGTACGGGTGGTGGAGATGCGGTAAGCGGGCAGCAGCCAGGCATTACACAGTGCGGTGATAATAAAGATTGCTGCGCCCACCCAGCAGACCAGATGAAAATCATAAATCAGCAGCCAGCTGCCGAGCAGTGCCCCGAGTACCGCCCCGGCGCTGTCCTGCATCAGCAGCAGGGAATAGAAACGGCCACGCTCATAAGGGCGGGTCAGTTTTATCACCAGTGCGGTGCGCGGCGGGTCAAACAGAGTGCCGCCGATAGCCGAGAGAATACAGGAAAGCCAGAGGATCCACGGTTCATCCGCCATGGCCATCAGGGCGAAACCGCCTGCACGGAGAAACATACCGATGACGATCATCGGTTTGGCGCCGAAGCGGTCAGCAATCGCACCGCCGAATATCCCCAGCCCCTGCTGGACAAGCTGGCGCAGCCCCAGGGCAAACCCGACTACAATCCCCGCCCAGCCGAGTTGTTCAACAAAACGGATGGAGATCAGCGGGAAGACCACAAAGAAGCCGAGAACAACCAGCAGGTTATCCACCAGCAACCAGTACTTACCCAGCGTCCGGGCTTGTCTGACAAGTGACATTCAGCACCACATTAAATATTGAAAGGAATAGAAAAAAGGGAGATGATTACACCTTCTATTCTCTGCTTATTCAGCGTCTGATAACAGAGAATTCAGGATGATATTTTTTTATCGACGGAACGTGGTTAAGCACACCCTGACTACGGCCTTCTGAGAGAGGAATTATGTTGTTCGGCTACCGCGCGAATACGCCGCAGCTGCGTTTTAACACGGACAGAATGGTGGTCCGGCTGGCGCACGAGCGGGACGCGTACCGCATCAGTGAATATTACTGTGAAAACGAAGCATTTCTGAAACCCTGGGAGCCTCTCCGCGACCGCAGCCACTATCATCCTTCCGGCTGGTCATCCCGCTTACAGCTGATGACGGATATGCACCGTCAGGGCACCGCTTTCCATTTTCTGCTGCTGGATCAGGCTGAAAATGAGGTGATGGGGGTGGCGAACTACAGTAATGTTATCCGCGGCGTATTTCATGCCTGTTTTCTCGGTTATTCGCTGGGGGAAAAATGGCAGGGGCAGCATTATATGCAGGAAGCTCTGGAGCCGACACTGCGCTATATGCAGCGTCAGCAGGGCATGCATCGTATTATGGCAAACTATATGCCGCATAATCAGCGCAGCGGACAACTCCTCGCCCGGCTCGGGTTTGAAAAAGAGGGTTACGCAAAAGATTATCTGATGATTAACGGCCGGTGGCGTGACCATGTTCTGACCGCACTGACCACCCCGGACTGGGTTAAGCCACGATAACAGCGGGTTTTTCTGTTCCGCCCGCGTTATCGTGATACTATTTCCGCCTTTGTTATCTGACCAGCACACTCAGCATGAATTTATTGAAATCTCTCGCCGCCGTCAGCTCGATGACGATGTTCTCGCGTGTACTCGGCTTTATCCGCGATGCCATTATCGCCCGGATTTTCGGGGCATCGATGGCTGCCGATGCCTTCTTTGTCGCCTTTAAACTGCCGAACCTGCTGCGGCGTATTTTTGCCGAAGGGGCATTCTCCCAGGCCTTTGTACCGATTTTGTCGGAATACAAAACCCAGCAGGGCGAGGAAGCAACCCGTACCTTTATCGCCTATGTCTCCGGGATGCTGACATTGATTCTGGCGGTGGTCACCGTGCTCGGGATGCTGGCTGCGCCGTGGATTATCTATGTCACTGCACCGGGGTTTACCGGTGACCCGGATAAATTCACGCTGACCGCCAATCTGCTGAAAGTCACCTTTCCGTATATCTTTCTGATCTCCATCGCCTCACTGGCGGGGGGGATCCTTAATACCTGGAACCGTTTCTCCGTTCCGGCGTTTGCGCCGACCCTGCTGAATGTCAGTATGATTGGCTTTGCACTCTTTGCCGCACCGTATTTTAATCCGCCGATTATGGCGCTGGCGTGGGCGGTACTGGCCGGCGGGGTATTACAGATAGCTTACCAGCTGCCGCACCTGAAAAAAATCGGCATGCTGGTGCTGCCGAGAGTCTCTTTCCGCAACAGCGGGGTCTGGCGGGTGATGAAACTGATGGGCCCGGCGATCCTCGGGGTTTCGGTCAGCCAGATTTCACTGATTATCAACACGATTTTTGCCTCATTCCTGGTGTCCGGCTCGGTTTCATGGATGTATTACGCTGACCGCCTGATGGAACTGCCGTCCGGCGTGCTCGGGGTGGCGCTGGGGACGATCCTGCTGCCGTCACTGGCAAAAAGTTTCTCCAAAGGGGATACCACCGAATACCGCAAACTGATGGACTGGGGATTGCGCCTCTGCTTCCTGCTGGCTCTGCCGTGTGCGGTAGCGCTCGCGATTCTGGCGGAAGCGCTGACAGTCAGCCTGTTCCAGTACAAAAATTTCACCGCCTTTGATGCCCTGATGACACAGCAGGCGCTGATTGCCTACTGCGTCGGTCTGATGGGGATGATTGTGATTAAAGTACTGGCACCGGGATTCTATTCCCGCCAGAACATCAAAACACCGGTTAAAATCGCGATTGCCACGCTGATCCTGACACAGCTGATGAACCTGGCCTTTATCGGGCCGTTTAAACATGCCGGTCTGGCGCTGTCGATTGGTATCGCAGCCTGTTTTAACGCCTCACTGCTTTACTGGCAACTGCGTAAACAGAATATCTTCACACCGCTGCCGGGCTGGGGAAAATTCTTCCTCAAACTGGTAATCGCAATGCTGTTTATGGCGGCAGTGCTGGTGGGTATGATGTACCTGATGCCGGAATGGTCACAGGGTAATATGCTGATGCGTATGCTGCGCCTGATGGGTGTGGTGATTGCCGGTGCCGGTGCCTATTTTGCCGCACTGTATGCGCTTGGTTTCCGCCTGCGGGACTTTGCACAGCGCAGTTTATAAACTGTTTTCATATAATACCGGCGGGGCTGATAACAGCCCCGTTTTTGTATTTCCCGCCCGAAAAAATTAATATATTAACGTTATTGAATCGCTGATTTTAGATTATGCTTTTATATATTACTGATTATCAGTGTAAAAAATAAATTTCGCTCCATGGGTTTATCGATTCAGCTCAAAGGTTAAGTTTTGCGCCATAAAATATCAGTTAATGTATCATCAGATGCAATGGCAGCAGATAAAAATAATACCAATAATAAAATAATAATATCATTATCTGATATGTGTCATAAGTGACACAAAATAACAGAAAATCATATTTCACTGTACAGCGTCATAATTCAGGCCGATTACCGTGTTTACCGCATAACTTGAATATCATCACGTCTTTCGTTTTCCGCCTGTAATAAAACAGTGCGCTCTGTTGAGAAACAGTGTGTTATTTACTGATAACGACTCATGATAATGACATATAAAAACTAATCACTACTGATAATTGCAGTACGGAGAACGTAATGGCTATATTTTCTGAATCGCCGGATAAACCGGTTACCATGAGTAAAAATGAAATCGATAAAACATACCGCTACTGGCGCTTGCATCTGATGATCGTCAGTTATATCGGTTATGCTGTTTTTTATTTCACCAGAAAGAGTTTTAACTTTGTCATGCCGGAAATGCTGGCTGACCTGGGAATAACCAAAGCCGATATCGGGATGGTCGGGACGGCCTTCTATTTAACGTACGGCGCATCCAAGTTCCTTTCCGGTATTATCGGTGACCGTTCCAATCCGCGCTGGTTTATGGGGTTAGGCCTTATTATGACCGGTGTGGTAAATATTCTGTTTGGTTTAACATCGTCTATTCCGGTATTTATTGCCTTATGGATGATTAATGCCTTCTTTCAGGGCTGGGGCTGGCCGCCATGTTCTAAAATACTGAATACCTGGTATTCCCGTAATGAGCGTGGTTTCTGGTGGTCAATCTGGAATACATCCCATAATATCGGCGGTGCTATTATTCCTATCCTGTCAGGGAGTGTGGCATTGTGGTTAGGCTGGCGTTACGGGATGATTATTCCCGGGGTAATTGCGATTGTTGTCGGTCTGCTGCTCTGCTTCTTATTGCGTGACCGTCCGCGTTCAATGGGGTTGCCGACTGTCGGTGAGTGGCGCAACGACCAGGTGGAAATTGCCCATGAAGAGCAGGGACTCGGTTTATCACGCTGGACTATCCTCAAAGAGTATATTTTCAAAAACAAAATTATCTGGGTACTGGCGCTTTCATATGCGGTGATTTATGTCATCCGCACCGGGATTAACGACTGGGGTAACTTATATCTGATTGAAACGCACCATTATGATCTGTTAACCGCGAATGCCACGGTAATGATGTTCGAAATCGGTGGTTTCTTTGGTGCGATTGTAGCTGGCTGGGGATCAGACTTATTATTCAAGGGCAACCGTTCACAGATGAACGTGATTTATACTCTGGGTATTATCATATCAGCAGTCTGTTTATGGGCGGTCCCGATTGACAGTAAATATGTGTTCTCCGCGCTGTTCTTTATGACCGGTTTCTTTATTTTCGGGCCGCAATTCCTGATTGCGATGGCCGCTGCAGAAAACTCACACAAATATGCCTCCGGCGCATCAACCGGTTTTGTCAGTTTATTTGCGTATATCGGGGCATCAGCCGCCGGTTATCCGCTGTCAAAAGTGATTGAGGGCTATCAGTGGAACGGGTTCTACGGGTTGCTGCTGATATTGTCTGTGGTACTGGTGGTATTGCTGTTTATTGCCATGCAGCTGCAATCGGCAAAAGCCAAAAAATTGCAGAAAAGCAGTATAATAACGAAGTAACAGACAGATAATATATGGTACGGAGCCTGATGATAATCCATCAGGCTTTTTTACTTCCGGAAATCAGCGGTATTTCTGTGTACGGATAATATCATCGCTGTCCCGCAATAAACGGTATGCCTCACCATCACTCAGTTGCGACAATATCACCGGAGATTGTGTTGCAAGATAAAAAACTGTCTGCGGAAAGGTGGCTTTCAGCAGTGCAACACAATGTTCATGCCACGGGATATTCAGGTGATGTTCCGGCATAGAGATATATACGATACCGTTAATCTCTTCCGGCTTTTCCGTAGTGGTAAATTCACCGTATCCGGCGATAATACGCTGAATTAATATCACCATTGAAAAAAATCCCGGATCTGATGTATTCCCGGATTGCGGCAACAGCGGCAAAATAGTATTTAACCCGGCATCGGTTATGGCGGAAGGCGTATCATCAGCCGGCGGGTCGAGAAATACCACCGGATGGTCATGAACAAATGACCGGAAACGATCAGCAATATCTGCGGCGGGAACAATATAATTATCTGTATGCAGTGTCCTGGCAACCGGGGTGTATTCTGTGCAACTCCTGAATATCAGGTGAATATCATTTTCCCGTTGCTGATGATAAATAATGCTGTTAGCAAAATAACGCAGCTGAAATAGTGCGGTTAATAATTCGTAGTTCTCTGTCTCATTATCACCGGTAAAACCATATACGGTTTTATCCGCGGCGGTGATTATTTCCATATTTCCTGCCATTTTAACATCAGAAAAACAAATTTTATTCTCTGCCATAATCCCTCCTGTTATTTACCGGGGGAGCATAGCATCGGTTATTTCATATCAGGGATATCAAAACAGAATAACGGTACCACCGGAAAGAATGTCAGGCAGGGCGACGGAGAACAGTGTTATTATAACAAAAATACAGACTGTTACTGCTGACACCGGAGCATGCTTATGCTGCACCAACACACTGTTTCTGATGCTGAACTGAACCTGGATAACGGCGGGTATACGTCAATTGATGCGTTTATCACGCCGCCGTATACCCGGAGGGTTATCAGTGCCTATAACAATCAGCTCACGGAATATCCGGCTGCACTGCGTCACTGTACGTTACTACGGGTACTGAACCTTTCCTGTAATCAACTGGCTTATATTCCGCCGGATATTGCACAGCTGACAGCCTGTGAAATGCTGGACTTGGGGCATAACCGTATCGCGGATGTTCCGCCGGAAATCGGTGAACTGCATCAGCTGCACTATCTCTATCTCAGTGAGAACGGATACAGCAATTTACCATCGTCATTTTCCGGACTGAAAAATCTGCGTTATTTTAATGCAACGGATAATCAGCTGACGGCAATGCCGGCATGGTTTTCAGAAATGGAAGAGATGGAAGAAATCCGCCTTTATAATAACCGGATAACGGAACTGTCAGCCGCCGTCAGCGGGCTGAAAAATACCCGTGAAATGCATCTGATGAATAATAAAATAACCGCTGTTCCGGATGAGATTGCGGCGGTGACAGCGCTGGAGATTCTTGATCTGAATAATAACCGGGTGGCGTTTATTTCGCCGGAAATAAGCCGGTTGCAACAACTCAATACACTGAATCTGCGTTTCAATGCCCTGAAAACATTGCCGGACAACACCGGTGAATTATCATCCCTGTTATATCTGGATTTACGAGCGAATCAGCTGAGTACACTGCCGGACAGCCTGGCAGCATTAACACAGTTGCGCAAACTGGATCTGCGCTGGAATAATTTTTCCGTCATTCCGCCGGTGGCAGAAAAATTACAGGCGGCGGGGTGCAGGGTATTGTTGTAGCAGACTCGGAAGGCAATAAAAAAGGAACCGTCAGGTTCCTTTTTTGCAGTAATAATCGCCGGTAATGCCGGGATTACATTTTTTCGACAGTACCGATACCCAGGGTATCCAGACCGGCTTTCAGGGTTTTTTGTGTCAGCAGCGCCAGTTTCAGGCGGCTCTGACGCAGTTCTTCGCTTTCCGCCGCCAGAATCGGGCAATGCTCGTAGAAACCGGAGAACAGACCCGCCAGGTCATACAGGTAACTGCACATCATATGCGGCAGACCTTCACGGGCAACGGCAGTGATGGTTTCCTCAAACTGCAGCAGACGTGCGGCCAGCTGGCGTTCGCGGTCGTCAGTCAGGATAATCGGCTGTGTCAGGCTGTCCGCATCAATATCCGCACGTTTGAATACGGATGCCACACGGGTATAGGCATACTGCATATACGGTGCGGTGTTGCCTTCAAAGGCCAGCATGTTGTCCCAGTCGAAGATATAGTCGGTGGTACGGCTTTTTGACAGATCCGCGTATTTGACCGCGCCGATACCGACGACTTCCGCCAGCTGTTTCAGCTCATCTTCCGGCATATCGCTGTTTTTCTCACGGATCAGTTTCTCCGCGCGTTCAACCGCTTCATCCAGCAGATCGGACAGGCGGATAGTACCGCCGGCGCGGGTTTTGAATGGTTTGCCGTCTTTGCCGAGCATCATACCGAACATGTGGTGTTCCAGTGTCATGCTCTCAGGGATATAACCGGCTTTACGGACAATCGTCCACGCCTGCATCAGATGCTGGTGCTGACGGGAATCAATGTAATAGAGAACGCGGTCGGCATGCAGTACGTCATGACGGTATTTCGCACAGGCGATATCGGTGGTGGTGTAGAGATATCCGCCATCTTTCTTGCGGATAATAACCCCCATCGGTTCGCCTTCTTTATTTTTGAATTCATCAAGATAGACGACAATCGCGCCTTCGCTCTCTTCGGCGATACCGCGGTTCATCAGGTCACTGACAATGCCCGGCAGCATGTCGTTGTACAGGCTTTCACCCATGACATCATCTTCGGTCAGGGTGACATTCAGACGGTTATAGGTTTCCTGGTTCTGCTGCATGGTGATGTCCACCAGCTTACGCCACATGGTGCGGCAGTATTCATCACCGCCCTGTAATTTGACCACATAACCGCGCGCGCGCTCAGCAAACACTTCGTCTTCATCGTAATGCTTTTTCGCTTCGCGGTAGAAGGCTTCCAGGTCGGCCAGAGCCATATCGCCGGCATCTTCATTCTGCATTTTTTCGAGATACGCGATAAGCATGCCGAATTGTGTACCCCAGTCACCGACGTGGTTACAGCGGATCACTTTATGGCCCAGATACTCCTGGGTACGTGCTGCCGCATCACCGATGATGGTGGAGCGCAGGTGGCCTACGTGCATCTGTTTGGCCACGTTCGGGGCAGAGTAGTCGATGGCGATGGTCATCGGCTCAACCGGGGTCAGGCCCAGTTTATCGTCAGCCAGCGCGGTTTCCAGCTGAGCGGTCAGCCAGTCAGGGGAGAGGAAAATATTGATAAAACCGGGACCGGCGATTTCCGTTTTTTCCGCAATTCCGTCAAGATCCACCAGTTCAATCACTTTCTCAGCGAGCTGTCGGGGCGGCATACCCATTTTTTTCGCGGCAGCCATCACACCATTGGCCTGGTAATCACCAAACTGCGCTTTGGCGGACTGCTTAACGATAGCATCACAATCAAGTGGTGCCCCTGCGCTGATAAGAGCCTGTTGGATCTTATCTGAAAGAATTGCCTGAATATTCACCGGTTTACCTTAATTTAAAGAACAAAATGACACCCCGGAAACAGCGGCGGAGGAGCGGGCTCGTCCGGGCGGGATGTTGTCGTGAAATTTGGCTGGTTTTATACCACAAAAACAGGGTCTCATGCTACTATCTGCGCCTTTGCGGATGAATTCTCACAGGGGATCATAATGAAAAACAGAGTACAGACAGCATCCCTTGCCGGTCTGATGGCAGAGCTGCCGGTGTTTGCCGGGAAAATACAGCAGTTTGCGGCGGATTTGCAGCTCGATCTCACGCAGTATCAGGCGGATCACATCTCACTGCGGGCTCACGATACGGCACTGGCGGAACAGTGGCTGGCCGGATTCCGCGAATGCGGTACTGTGTTATCGGATAATCAGATTAATGGACGCCCGATTTATCTGTTTTTACTGCATGAGCCGCTGACACTGCTGCACTGGCAGATTCCGGTGGTGGAATTGCCGTTCCCGAAAGGCAAACAGTATGCACACCAGGGCTGGGAACATATCGAACTGGTATTACCGGGCGACCCGCAGATCCTGACAGAACGGGCTGCCGCACTGCTGCCGTCGCCGTTACCGGCGGGGGTGACCACCAAAGCCAGTCATCCGCGCGGCGAACAGGAGCGGTTGCCGAACCCGACACTGGCTGTCAGCCGGGAAAATATCACCATTAAGTTTCATCCGTTTACATTGCAGGAGATTGTCGAAAGTGAGCGGTAACCTGCAATTCTGACATTTCCCTGTGCGAATCGGCCGGATATTTCGCATCTTGTGATATTTAACAATTCATTAATCTAAATTACATGTAATAGTGTATATCAGGATGACTGAATCGTTTACGAGAGATATTTACCTGCGAAATTAAGTGATGAGGCTAATCAATGGCGAAACTGGAAATTTGTTGTTACAGCGTGGAATGTGCCCTCACTGCGGAAAAAACCGGCGCTGACCGGATTGAACTGTGTGCCGCGCCGTCAGAGGGCGGGCTGACCCCGAGCTGGGGCATGCTGAAACAGACTATTGACCGGCTGCGGATCCCGGTTCACCCGATCCTCCGTCCGCGCAGCGGTGACTTTTGCTATACAGCCTCGGAATTTGCGGTTATGAAGAATGATATCGCCAAAATCCGCGACCTGGGTTTTCCCGGGGTGGTTACCGGTATTCTGGATGAGGACGGGCATGTGGATCTGCCGCGGATGAAGATGTTGTGTAAACTGGCAGGCGACATGGCGGTCACTTTCCACAGAGCCTTTGATATGTGTGCGAATCCGATGCTGGCATTACAGCAGCTGACCGACCTGGGTGTTAGCCGTATTCTGACATCCGGTCAGCAGCTGAGTGCAGAGCTGGGACTGCCGCTGCTCAAAGAGTTACAGGAAGCCAGCAGGGGGCCGGTGATTATGGCCGGTGCCGGTGTGCGGCTGGCGAACATTCAGAAGTTCCTTGATATCGGCCTTCAGGAAGTGCACAGCTCCGCATCCAAAACCAAGCCGTCCACCATGCGCTACCGCAAAGTCGGGGTGGCGATGAGCAGCGACAGCGAAGCCGATGAGTTTTCCCATACCTGTGTGGACGGAGACACTGTCGAGGCTATGAAAGGCGTTCTGGATCTGCACAGTATGGTAGTGCACTGATCCGGTTCACTTCCGGTTAAATCAAAAACGCCCTCAGTATGAGGGCGTTTTGCTGTCAGAAGGTGGCGTTAACGGGCTCTCCCTCTGCCGGTATCGCACTGAGTGAGCGCGGCGGATAACCGGCAATAGTATGGTCAGCAAAATTCACGGTGATGACAGAGCCGTCACTGAACTGTGTCTGCTGCACCAGGCCGTCACTGTCCAGCCAGCGGAAGCCGGTCAGGGCTTTATTCCATAACTGCTGATGAAGCGGGCGGAAAATACTGTCCGATTTTATCATCGCCGGAAGACGCTTCTGAACCGTATTACGGCTGAGGTTATAGAGCGGCGGTGTGTTATACAGCTGGCTCAGCAGTTCCCGTTTGGTGGTAACGGCCGGGAATTTCAGGTTATCCAGCGTCCAGTGATGAGTGGTGATCACCGCATCATGAAAGACTGCCTGATACAGCGGCAGCCGCCAGCGCGGATCAAATTCCGTGGTCAGGTAGATATCTTTCAGTTTCCCCGGTTTAAAAAAGATCGCCGGTTCATTTTCCGGCCACCAGGCCCCCAGGTAGTACGGGGAGTTTTTATTGCGGTGAATATCCGCATCACTCCAGCCGAAGCCGCGGGTTTCGGTACCGTGGGCAAACATCAGATATTGCGCGGTTACGGCATTGCCGTCCTCCGAACCCAGCGGGATACGGATGTTTTCCGCCACCGAGCGTAAGCGGTTATTTCTTGCTGCTGCCATAGCGTCCGCACCGGTGGGTGATGCCGGATTGTAATCATCAGACACCATGCCGGTGCCGTCCACGTCAAGAAACAGGCTGTTGATGCCGGTCAGCTGCACCAGTCCGGTCATGCGTTTTTCTGAAAAATCCTGCATGCAGCCCGGATTCAGGTAATAACCATCTCCGCCGAATCCCGGCAGTTTCCTGCCGGTTCCGGTCACAATTGCGCATTTTTCCCGTAATTCTGACGGGATCTGTGCCGTCAGCCATTCCATATTTTTGCCTGCCGGAATGGCGGTGTCATAGGAATCATAGCTGGCGATAAGATAACCGTGCTCTTTGGCGTAACTGACTGCCTGCGGCTGATACCAGGTGGCTGTCCAGTTATCGGTGCCCAGCCAGAGCTTATCCAGTTTTGCCCCGGTCAGTGCAGTTAAAAGAGGAAGGGATAATCCCTGACCCCAGCTTGCTTCCGGTGCCAGAAACGGTCTCAGCTGCTGTTTTACGGCAGAACGGATTGCCTGTGCCTGTGTTTTCTGCGCAGCCATAAAGTCACTGTCATCCGGGGTGCGGCTCAGTGGAGTGACTTTTTTCAGCGCCTGGTTGAGGGCATCGGCCAGAAACGGCTGCTGCCATTTTTCCGGTGTTTTCCCGTTCAGGGCAATAAAGGCATCACGGCTCTGAGGCTCCATTGCCAGCCATAACCCGTTTCCGGCGGGGGATTGCAGATAACGCACCAGTCCCGGCCAGTCGGTGATATCCTGCTGATCGATGATACTTTTTCCCCATAAATAGATATGGGTGGCACCGATCAGTTTTTTGCCGTCCGGGATCTGTGCGAATTTTTCTTCCAGTGAAGTGAACTGCTTATTATCCTGCAGCCAGCGGCGGTAGCGCAGCGCGCCGTCCAGCGGGGTATCACCGGTGTGAAGCAGAACGGTAAACGGCTGCTGCTGATTAAAGCGGTTAAACTGATGGACCGCACTCATCTGCAGACGCTGCTGTTTCTCCTCAAAGTGCAGACGGTTATGGAACGGACTGAGTAACACCCAGCTGTAGACCCGATCCTGCTGCTGACTCCAGAGCGGTAACTGCAAATCCTGGTTGGTATCGATATTGTCCTGTTCAGTGACCATATAGTGACGCCACTGTTCATTATTCAGCGGAATATGACGCCCTTCGCCCAGTGGCATATAGAGCGCGGAAACGGTGTTATCCGGCAGGGTGAACCACTGAAAACTCTGCGGCTGATTGGTGGTGAATGTCAGCGTCAGGTCGGTATCATTCAGGACAGCGGTGACATTCATATCTCTGTCCGGCCAGAACCAGCTGACACGGCGCGGATATTCCGTTAAATCACTGACCGGCTGTTTTTCTGTTCCCCGGCTGACGGTGGTATCCGCCACGGCGATGCGCAGGGTTTCCGGGTCGATAAAAACCTGATAATTATTATCCGTTAACACAGCGGCAGAAGCCGCAGAGGCAGACAACAGAAGCGGAAGATATAGTGCGGACAGGCGATATTTCATGATTCGGGATGCCTTTATTCGTCATAATATGACAGGCAGAGTAGCCGAATCCACGGAGAGAGAACAGTCAGTTTTTCGGAGGTATATACCCTGTAAACATCAGGGTATATACGTATTTTTGATGGTTATGGTTTTTCGGCGATCAGAACCGCACGGCGCGGTGCCGGATAGCCTTCAACCGTCAGTGACGGGTCATCCGGATTGAGGAAATCGGCGAGAGATTCATTGATCATCCACTCCGTACTGCGCTGCTCGTCCGTGGTGGTGACAGACTCATCCGCGATACGGATATTGATGAATCCGCATTTTTCCAGCCAGACAGCCAGCATTTTAGCTGACGGAATAAAGTAAACGTTACTCATCTGCGCATAGCGTTCGCCGGGGATCAGGCACTGATGTTCATCACCTTCGACAACAATACTTTCCAGTACCAGTTCGCCGCCGGAGACCAGTTGATCTTTCAGCTGCCAGAGGTGGTCGAGCGGGGAGCGGCGGTGATAAAGCACACCCATGGAGAACACGGTATCAAACGCCTGAAGTGCAGGCAGTTCCTGAATTCCCAGCGGCAGCAGATGCACGCGCTGGTCATTGCCGAGCAGCTTGCGTACGGCTTCAAACTGGCAGAGGAAAAGCTGGGTCGGATCGACACCGACCACCAGTTCCGCGCCTTCACCGGCCATACGCCACATGTGATAACCGCTGCCGCAGCCGACATCCAGAATGGTGCGCCCGGCAAGCGGGGACAGATGCGGCAGAACGCGATCCCACTTCAGGTCGGAACGCCATTCGGTATCAATCTCCACGCCGTAGAGTGAGAACGGGCCTTTACGCCACGGCATCAGGTTGCGCAGAATATTGTTAATACGGCGGGTTTCCCCGTCCGTCAGCGGTTGTGTACGCTGTGCGGTAACCCCGGTTTTCAGATCGAGAGTGTCCGGGGTCATATCCGGCAGATTTTCAATAGTCTTCACCCAACCCGGATAGTAGCCGTGCAGGGATTCTTTATTCCATTTTGCAATCTGCGCGGGCAGTGTTTCCAGCCAGTGGCTCAGGCGCTCATTTTTTGCAATTAACTGATAAAAATTGCCGAAATCAATCATGGTTATTCTCTTTCACTGCCAGTAATGACCCGAAGTTAAAGCACTGGAACCAGACTTCGCAATGTTCAAAACCAGCCGCTTTCAGCCGTGATTTGTGCGTTTCCACACTGTCGGTCAGCATGACATCTTCCAGCATGGTGCGTTTCTGGCTGATTTCCAGCTCACTGTAGCCGTTGGCGCGTTTAAAATCGTGGTGCATGCTGAACAGTAAATCGCCGATCTGCGCATCCTCAAAACTGAATTTTTCCGATAACACCAGCACACCGCCCGGCAGCAGACCCTGATAGATTTTTTTCAGCAGTGCGGCGCGGTCATCTGGTGCCAGGAATTGCAGGGTAAAATTGAGAACCACCATCGAGGCATTTTCAATCGCAATATGGCGGATATCGCCTTCGGTGACCTCAACCGGCACAGGGGATTTATAACTTTCCACATGACGGCGCGCGTGTTCCACCATCGGTGCGGAATTATCCACAGCGATGATCCGGCAGCCGGGTTTATCCGCAATATTCGGGCGGATAGACAGGGTGGCGGCGGCGCGGGAACAGCCTAGATCATAAACCTGACTGCCGGGCGTGACAAAACGACCGGCCAGCATACCAATCATGGCAATAATATTGGAATAGCCCGGAATTGAGCGTTTGATCATATCGGGAAACACATCCGCGACTTTCTCATCAAACGTCCAGTCACCAAGACGGGCAATCGGTGCCGCGAACAGAGTATCCTGCGGCGGATTCGGAATTTCTTTGGACATAACACAGATCTGCAATACAAAAAGATGTGCGCATTCTAACAGAGGTGACCCGGCGCAGAAAGTGTTATGTCCCGGCGTGAGCGGTTACATATACGGCGAGAAAATCTGCTGCCACGGCAGATACCAGATATTCGCCAGCACCATCAGGATCATGGCGGTGAAGGTGGCAGCCATCCCGGTACGCCGCCAGCGGTTCTCGCGGTGTTTTAATCCGTAAGAGTGAAACAGCCGGCCGGCAATCAGAATAACCCCGCAGACATGCACCATCCACACCTGGGCGCCGTTCTGCTCCATCACCAGTAACAGCAGGAGTGCAACGGGGATATACTCAACCGCATTGCCCTGCACACGAATCGCCGTCTGTAACTCGTAAAACCCGCCGTCGCCATAAGCGACGCGGTAAAGTGTCCGCAGTTTAATCACATCGAGTGATAGTTTAATGATTAACAGCGCACCCAGTACAATATAAAGGGAACTAACCATTTTTTACTCCATGGCCAATTGAAACAGCAAAAGAATGATAAACCTCAAAGCAGCGGGTAACACAATCCTTAATATTAATGCATACTGAATTATTTGAAAATTATCAATTAGTGGCTAAATTCTCTGCGGCAGATGTGCGGTTTGCTCTTATCTCATCAGGAATTTTCCACTATAATGATCGCCTTTTTGACATTTCTTCATAAAGAACCATGCCAAAATTTTGCAGAAACGCACAATAGCGGACAAAAGGATATCGTATGCGTACTAATTATTGTGGGCAGCTCAACAGTGCTCACATCGATCAAAAAGTAACCCTTAGTGGTTGGGTAAACCGTCGTCGTGATCTCGGGGGTTTGATTTTTATCGATATGCGTGACCGTGAAGGCATCGTTCAGGTTTTCTTCGATCCCGACCAAAAAGAAGCATTTGCCAAAGCCTCTGAATTACGTAATGAATTCTGTATTCAGATTACCGGAACTGTCCGCGCGCGACCTGAAAATCAAATTAATAAAGAAATGGCGACCGGCAGTGTGGAAGTGCATGCAGATGGCCTGACCATTTTTAACCGCTCCGAACCGTTACCGCTCGACAGCAACCATGAAAACACCGAAGAGATGCGTCTGAAATACCGCTATCTCGACCTGCGCCGCAGCGAAATGGCGAACCGCCTGAAAACCCGCGCACGCATCACCGGGTTTGTCCGCCGCTTTATGGATACCGAAGGGTTCCTCGATATCGAAACCCCGATGCTGACCAAAGCCACACCGGAAGGTGCCCGTGACTACCTGGTACCGAGCCGTGTCCACAAAGGTAAATTCTACGCCCTGCCGCAGTCTCCGCAGCTGTTCAAACAGCTTCTGATGATGTCCGGTTTTGACCGTTACTATCAGATTGTCAAATGTTTCCGTGATGAAGATTTACGTGCTGACCGTCAGCCGGAATTCACCCAGATCGATGTGGAAACCTCTTTCATGACTGCGGACCAGGTCCGTGCGACCATGGAACGTATGATCCGCTCACTGTGGAATGACATCATCAATGTTGAACTGGGTGATTTCCCGGTGATGACATTTGCGGAAGCGATGCGCCGTTTCGGTTCTGATAAGCCGGATTTACGTAACCCGCTGGAACTGACTGATATCGCCGACCTGGTGAAAGATTCTGAGTTCTCTGTATTTGCTGATGCGGCAAATGATCCGAAAGGCCGTGTTGTGGCACTGTGTGTCACCGGCGGCGCGGAAATGACCCGTAAACAGATTGATGAATATGGTAAATTTGTCGGCATCTACGGCGCGAAAGGCCTGGCGTGGATGAAAGTGAACGATCGCTCTGCCGGTATTGAGGGTGTTCAGTCTCCGGTCGCCAAATTCCTGACCGCAGAAACCGTTGAAGCCATTCTGGAGCGCACTGACGCACAGACCGGCGACATCATTTTCTTCGGCGCGGGCGCGAAAGGCACCGTAACCGATGCAATGGGCGCGCTGCGTCTGAAAACCGGCCGTGACCTGAACCTGACCGACCTGAACAGCTGGCGTCCGCTGTGGGTAATCGACTTCCCGATGTTTGAAGATGACGGCGAAGGCGGTCTGACAGCGATGCACCATCCGTTCACCTCACCGCGCGATATGTCACCGGAAGAGCTGAAAAATGCACCGGAAGAGGCGATCGCCAATGCCTACGATATGGTTATCAACGGCTACGAAGTGGGCGGCGGCTCTGTCCGTATCCATCGTAACGAAATGCAGCAGACGGTATTCGGCATCCTCGGGATCACCCCGGAAGAACAGCGCCGCAAATTCGGCTTCCTGCTCGATGCGTTACAATACGGCACACCACCGCATGCGGGGCTGGCTTTTGGTCTTGACCGTCTGGTGATGCTGCTGACCGGTACTGAAAACATCCGTGACGTTATCGCGTTCCCGAAAACCACGGCGGCTGCCTGTCTGATGACAGACGCACCGAGCTTCGCGAATGACGATGCCCTGAAAGAGCTGGCGATCGCAGTAACTCAGAAAGAGAGTGACTGACTCTGATGGCTTATAAACGCCCTGAATCTGTGCTGGTGGTTATCTGTGAGCAGGAAACGGGGTGTGTTCTGATGTTACAGCGCCGTGACGATCCTGCTTTCTGGCAGTCCGTCACCGGCAGTCTGGAACCGGGAGAAACTCCCCGCGATGCCGCATTGCGGGAAGTAAAAGAAGAAACCGGTATTGATATCCTTGCGGAGGGACTGCGGCTGACGGATTGTCAGCGCACCGTCCGCTATACCATTTTTCCGCATTTTCGTCACCGGTATGCACCGGATGTGACGCACAATACGGAACACTGGTTTGTGTTATGCTTACCCGCGCCGAGAGCGGTTCCCCTGACGGAACATCTGGCGTCTGAATGGTTACCGGCAGCAGATGCCGCCGGAAAAACCATCTCACCCAGTAACGGGGAAGCAATTGAAGAATTCGTTCGTCAGTGTGATTTTCCGCAGTGACAGCGGATTTAAATGAATGAACGTCGTAAGACTTAATCTGGAGATTAGAGAATGGCAGGTCATAGTAAATGGGCCAACACCAAACACCGCAAGGCCGCGCAAGATGCGAAGCGCGGTAAAATTTTCACGAAAATCATTCGTGAATTAGTCACGGCGTCGCGCATTGGTGGTCCTGATCCTGCATCTAACCCACGTCTGCGTGCGGCAGTGGATAAAGCGTTAGCAAACAACATGACCCGCGATACCCTGAACCGTGCGATTGCACGCGGGGCGGGTAATGATGAAAACGATAACATGGAATCCATCGTATACGAAGGCTACGGCCCTGGCGGTACTGCTGTGATGGTGGAATGTCTGACGGATAACCGTAAACGTACAGTTTCAGATGTGCGCCACGCGTTCACCAAAACCGGCGGAAACCTGGGAACAGACGGCTCTGTGGCTTATCTGTTTACCCGCAAAGGTATCATTTCCTATGCACCGGGTCTGGACGAAGATGCGGTAATGGATGCGGCGCTGGAAGCCGGTGCTGATGACGTTGAAACGTTCGATGACGGTGCTATCGACGTTTACACTGCCTGGGAAATTCTGGGTGATGTCAAAGACGCGATGGACGCAGCCGGTTTCAAATCCGAATCTGCCGAAGTATCGATGATCCCGTCCACCAAAGCGGATCTGGATGCGGAAACCGCACCAAAACTGATGCGCCTTATCGATATGCTGGAAGACTCTGACGATGTGCAGGAAGTCTACCACAACGGCGATATCTCAGACGAAGTTGCAGCACTGCTGTAATTTCCGTCACTCACTCCGCAGAGGATGCGCCGCTGTGCGCATCCCTCTGTTTTCTTCCTTTTTTCCTGTTGTGACAATACGGTCCTCCTATGGCAATTATTCTCGGTATTGACCCCGGCTCGCGGGTGACCGGTTATGGTGTTATCCGCCAGCAGGGACGGCGTCTGCTGTATATCGGCAGCGGGTGTATCCGCACACAGGTGGATGACCTCCCGTCGCGGCTGGGCAAAATATACGCCGGTGTCAGTGAAATCATCACGCAGTATCAGCCGGACTGTTTTGCCATCGAGCAGGTCTTTATGGCCAAAAATGCCGATTCCGCCCTGAAACTGGGACAGGCCCGTGGTGTGGCGATCCTCGCTGCGGTGAATAATAATCTGCCGGTATTTGAATATGCGGCGCGCCAGGTGAAGCAAACCGTCACCGGGACCGGGGCGGCGGAAAAAGCCCAGGTACAGCATATGGTGCGCTCAATACTGAAACTTTCGGCGGCACCGCAGGCGGATGCGGCGGATGCGCTGGCGATTGCTATCACTCACTGTCACTTTAACCAGAATCTGGTGCAGATGGGGCAACCGCGTCTGGTGATGGCACGCGGACGACTGAAAGAGTAACCGGTGTCGCAGATACCCGTGATTTTCTGATGGCTGGATATACGTCCAGCTTTTTTTATGCTATAAACAGGCTCTGCCGGAATCATAAAGGAGACGCGCGTGATCGGTCGCTTAAGAGGTATTGTGCTGGAAAAACAGCCGCCTGTCGTATTACTGGAAACCAATGGTGTGGGCTATGAAGTTCATATGCCGATGACCTGTTTCTATGAACTGCCGGATGCCGGTCAGGAAGCTATTCTGTTCACGCAGTTTATTGTGCGTGAAGATGCACAGTTGCTGTACGGTTTTAATGATAAGCAGGAGCGGGCACTGTTCCGTGAGTTAATCAAAGTCAACGGTGTCGGGCCGAAACTGGCGCTGGCGATCCTCTCCGGTATGTCTGCACAGCAATTTGTGGCGGCGATCGAGCAGGGCGCCGTAGCGCAGTTAATCAAACTGCCCGGTGTCGGCAAAAAAACAGCCGAGCGCCTGGTGGTGGAAATGAAAGACCGCTTCAAAGGGCTTAACGGCGATCTGTTCCGCGATGCGGAAATGTCGCTCCCGGCCAGTCAGCAGGCGGGTAACAGTCAGGCTGATGCGGAATCTGAAGCTATTGAGGCACTGATTTCCCTCGGCTATAAACCGCAGGAAGCCAGCCGCATGATAGCGAAAGTCTCCAAAGCCGGTTCAGACAGCGAAACACTGATCCGCGAAGCACTGCGCGCCGCGCTGTAATACAAACGATGATGACACAACGGGGTGACAGGTCATGATTGAAGCTGACAGACTGATTACGGCGGAAACACTGCCGGATGATGAGGTGGTGGATCGCGCTATCCGGCCGAAATTCCTGGCGGAATATGTGGGTCAGCCGCAGGTCTGTTCACAGATGGAAATCTTTATCGAGGCTGCCCGTCAGCGCGGGGATGCCCTCGATCATCTGCTGATTTTCGGCCCGCCGGGGCTCGGGAAAACCACGCTGGCAAATATTGTCGCCAATGAAATGGGGGTCAATCTGCGTACCACCTCCGGGCCGGTACTGGAAAAAGCCGGTGATCTGGCGGCGATGCTGACTAACCTCGAACCCCATGATGTGTTATTTATCGATGAAATTCACCGCCTGTCCCCGGTGGTGGAAGAAATTCTCTATCCGGCGATGGAAGATTACCAACTGGATATCATGATCGGGGAAGGGCCTGCCGCCCGCTCCATTAAAATCGATCTGCCGCCGTTTACCCTGATTGGTGCCACCACCCGTGCCGGCTCGCTGACATCACCGCTGCGCGACCGTTTCGGTATCGTACAGCGGCTGGAATTTTATAACACCGATGATTTACAGCACATTGTCAGCCGCAGCGCCCGTTATATGGGGCTGGATATCTCGGATGACGGTGCCCGTCAGATAGCCATGCGTTCACGCGGCACACCGCGTATTACCAACCGCCTGCTGCGTCGTGTGCGTGACTTTGCTCAGGTGAAAGGCGACGGGGGTATTGACGGGCTGATTGCCGGTCAGGCGCTGGATATGCTGAATGTGGATTCCGCCGGGTTTGATTATCTGGATCGCAAATTACTGGTCACCATCATAGATAAATTTATGGGGGGGCCGGTCGGGCTGGATAATCTGGCTGCGGCTATCGGCGAAGAGCGCGAGACCATTGAAGATGTTATCGAACCTTTCTTAATCCAGCAGGGCTTTATTCAGCGGACCCCGCGCGGACGCCTTGCCACCGCACATGCCTATCGTCACTTTGGTATTGATCACAGCGGAAACGATTAAAAACCCGCCCGTCAGACCTGAGGGTAAACATAATATGTTTACCCTTTTGCTCAGGTGATAATTAAATGGCTTTTTGGGGAATAATCCGGGAGGATTTCCCTGTAATTGGTTGTTTTTCGATATTTAAAAATTGGTATGCATTGTCATTACCCTGTAATGTAAAAGAGGATTTCGTTAAAGGGAAAAGGAACTGACTATGCGCGTTCATTTTATTATTCATGACTATTTTGAAGCACCGGGCGCCTATGAATATTGGGCAAGGAAGAATAATTACGATGTCACGTTCACCCGTTTGTATGAAGGTGACAAGTTACCTGACAGTATCAGCGGAATTGATTTTCTGATTATCATGGGCGGGCCGCAAAACCCGGAAACCACCACTGCGCAATGCTCTTATTTTGATTCCAAAAAAGAGCAGGCGTTTATCGCCAATGCCATCAATTCAAATAAAGTTGTTATCGGGGTCTGTCTCGGGGCACAGCTTATCGGTGAAGCATTAGGCGCGCCGTATACACAAAGTCCGGAGAAAGAGTTCGGCAAATTCACCATTCATATGACCAACGCCGGAAAACGCAGCCAGCTGTTTTCTCATTTCGGCGATTCGCTGGGAGTGGGCCATTGGCATTACGATATGCCGGGATTAACCGAAGGCGCGCAGATTATCGCTTTCAGTGCCGGTTGTCCGCGTCAGATTATTGAATACACCAAACGCGTTTACGGCTTCCAGTGCCATATGGAACTGACCCGTGATGTGGTGGAGTATCTGATCCTCAACGGCGAAAATGATCTGAAATCCGCCGCCGGATTCCGTTTTGTTGATACACCAAGTGCTATCCGCAGACACAGCTACAGTGAAATGAATGAAAAACTGATCACGTTTCTCGACAAGCTGGTGCTGAGTGTGAATCCGGTGAAACCGAAAGTCCGCTGATACCGGCACAGATAAAAGCCGTTGTCCGGTGCAGGGGATTTTCCCTTACCCTGTCAGCAATCTCAACGCCCGGTTTACCGGGCGTGTTTCGCCCGGATTTATGTTATTTTGAACAGGCTGGTGAGGCTATGTTATGGGAATTAAAATAAATTTAGCGGTATTATCACTGGCTGCCGTTATTTTTTCACCCGTATCAGTTGCTCAAAAAAATGAGCCGCTGAAAAACTCTCTGGAAAATTTCACTCTCAGTTATTGTCTGGCTCAAAGCGGGCTGGGAGATGCTTTGCAGCAGGAAGCAAAAGCTGCGGTGGGCGCTTATGTTGAAAGAGGTGCATATACCGCCGAAGCTTATGATGAAGCAACGGATGTGGTAAAAAAATACCTGGATAAAACGTATCTCAGCAAAAAGCAGAATATCAATCTGACCGTAATGAAATGCATCGATGCATCTCAAAGCAGTGAGATTGCTGACATAAAAAAACGTTACCGGGCTGATTAGCCATCGGTTTTCTGAAGTATGCTGTTGCAAAAAGCCCTGACAGTTCAATATCAGGGCTTTTTGCTGTATATACAATTAATTATGTGGTTTCACCAGCAAGCTGAGAATAAAGCAGCAGGCGGCACACAGCACCACGGACGGCCCCGCAGGGGTGTCATAAAAAGCAGAGAAGGCTAATCCGCCGGTGATGGAAACCATTCCGGTGACAACCGCACCTGCAGCCATCTGCTCCGGTGTCCGCGCAAAACGGCGGGCGGCGGCGGCAGGAATAATCAGCAGTGACGTGATAATCAGCGCCCCGACAAACTTCATGGCAAGCCCGATGGTCAGTGCAGTGACCAGCATCAGCATCATCCGCAGTCTGCCCGGATTGATACCATCAACAAACGCCAGTTCAGGGCTGATGGTCAGCGAGAGCAGATTGCGCCACTGCCACATCAGTAAACCGGTCACAATAGTCACACCGACAGCAATCGGCAGCAAATCTTCATAGGTCACTGACAGCAGATCACCGAACAGATACGCCATCAGATCCACCCGCACGTTCGACATCAGACTGACCACCACCAGACCGAGAGACAGTGCACTGTGCGCCATAATGCCCAGCAGGGTATCCACCGCCAGTTGCGGACGGCGTTCCAGCCAGACCAGCAGCATAGCCAGAATCAGTGTCACGGCAATCACGGCATAAAACGGACTGACATTCAGCAGCAGACCAAAGGCGACCCCGAGCAGCGAAGCGTGCGCCAGCGTATCACCAAAATAGGACATCCGCCGCCAGACCACAAATGAGCCGAGCGGACCGGCGGCGATCGCCAGTAAAATCCCGGCGAGCCAGCCCGGTAACAGTAATTCAATCATGGCGGCACTCCGGGGCGGATTTTACAGGGGCATCTGCCGGGGCGTGATTCCCGCAGCAGGGCGCAGAAGGGGATAACACTGCACTGCCGTTTTCATGGCTGTGATTATGATGATGACGGTACACGCCGATCTGTGTGGCGGCCCGGGTACCGAACATGGCGGTAAACTCAGGATGAGCGGCCACCACATCCGGCTCGCCGGAACAGCAGATATGGCGGTTTATACATAACACGGTATCGGTTTTTGCCATCACCAGATGCAAATCATGAGAAACCATCAGCACCGCGCAGTTCAGTTCATCACGCAGCCGGGTAATCAGGTCATACAGCGCGACCTGGCCGTTGACATCCACCCCCTGAGTCGGCTCATCCAGCACCAGCAACTGCGGCCGTGCAAGCAGGGCGCGGGCCAGCAGTACACGCTGCATCTCGCCGCCGGACAGCCGTTGCATCGGTTTTCCGGTCAGGTGGGCGGCATTGACGCGCTCAAGTGCCGCGAGACACTCGCCCTTACTGACACCGCGCTTCAGACGCAGGAAACGGGCAACCGTCAGCGGCATTGTCGGGTCGAGATAGAGTTTTTGCGGAACATAGCCGACAGTCAGCCCCGGCGTGCGGGTGACGGTGCCGGATGTTGGCTCGGTAAGACCGAGTACCACGCGGACAATAGTGGATTTTCCCGCGCCGTTCGGCCCGAGAAGGGTGATGATTTTCCCGGGGGATAATGTAAATGAAATGTCCTCGAGTACCGTATTAGTACCAAAAGCGACAGAAACATCATTTACCGCGATAAGTGTTGACATGACAAATTATTATCTTGCAGAATGGATGAAACGTTATAATATAACATTATCGCAATCATGTCACGGAGTTTCCATTATGCAGCATCAGTCACGGCACGGAATAAAAACAACGTTTATTGCCACATTTTTGAGTCTGGCCGCACAAACCGCCAGCGCAGATGTGTTAACATCAGTGCGTCCTGTCGGGTTAATCGCCGCTGCGGTTGCAGATGGTGTCACGGACACACAGATTTTACTGCCGGATGGTGCTTCACCGCATGATTATGCACTCAAACCGTCTGACCTGAAAAAAATCCGTTCAGCGGATTTGGTTGTCTGGGTCGGGCCGGAGCTGGAAACCTTCCTGCAAAAGCCGCTTTCAGCTGTTCCGGAGCAAAAACAGATCGTTATCAGCGAACTTGAGTCTGTTAAACCTTTTCTGCTGAAAAACGATGAAGATGATGACCACGATGAAGACGGACATCATCACCACGGGGAGTACAATATGCACCTGTGGATGTCGCCGGATATTGCCCGGCAGACCGCTCAGGCAGTGTATAATAAACTTCTGGTGAGTTATCCGGATAAAAAATCTGTGCTGGACGTAAACCTGCGTAAATTCAATGGACAACTTACTGAAACTGAGAAGAATATTGCTCAGCAGCTGGCACCGGTGAAAACACACGGGTATTTTGTTTTTCATGACGCCTATGGTTATTTTGAAAAACGTTTTGACCTTTCGCCTTCCGGGCATTTTACGGTCAACCCTGAAATTCAGCCGGGTGCGCAGACACTCAATAACATCAAATTAAAGCTGGCTGAGCAAAACGCTTTGTGTGTGTTTGCTGAGCCGCAGTTCAGGCCGGCAGTCATTAAAGCGGTGGCCAAAGGGACGAACGCGAAGATGGGCGTCCTTGACCCGCTGGGCAGCGGAATTGCAGTGGATCGGGACGGTTATACCAACTTCCTGTCACGGTTATCAGCACAGTACGCATCCTGCCTGGAGCAATAAATAAGGAACAGAACGCGTGCAATTGCAGCAACTGGCAAAATCCGCCGTTCTGGTATACAACCAGTTACCCAAAGCGCATCGCATGATGCTGGGGATGTTAACTGCCGCAACACTGGGTGTCGCTGTCTGGCACCCGTTTGCTGTATATCATGAGCGGAATGCTGATAACGAACAATATATTGAAACTGATTTTGCGCCACCTGCTGACACCTCCGGCACGCAGGCAGGAACCGGCACGGATACTGATACCGACGATATTATCACCGACAGCAGCGATCAGCTGCCGGATGAAGGTCTCGCTAAAGAGTCTGATGATATCGACGAAGCCTCCCCGACTGACACCGTTATCCCGACATCACTTGAATACACTGTTGCCAGCGGCGACAGCCTGTCTGCCATCCTGACGCAGTACGGGATAGATTCCTCTGATGTGGCCTTATTATCCAATCAGTACAAAGGGTTACGTAACCTGCAAATCGGCCAGACCCTCGCCTGGGAACTGAATGACGACGGCGAACTGAAATCCCTGAGCTGGGCGGTGAACCGCCGTGAAACCCGCACCTATGTCCGCAGCGGCAACGGATTCAAAGAAACCAAAGAGATGCGCGAAGGCGAATGGCAGACTAAACGCCTGACCGGCAAAGTCAGCGGCAGCCTGAATGCCAGTGCATCAAAAGCGGGACTGACCCGCAGTGAAGTGCGTGATATTTCCAAGGCGTTACAGTGGCAGGTGGATGTCCGTAAAGTGAAAAACGGCGATCGCTTCACTGTACTGACTTCCCGTGAAATGCTGGACGGCAAACAGGAACAGAGTCAGATGCTGGCTGTGCGTCTGCATACTAACGGACGTGATTATTATGCATTCCGCGCCGAAGACGGCCGTTTTTATGATGCCAAAGGCGACGGGCTGGAGCGCGGCTTCCTGCGTTTTCCGACCGCCAGACAATTCCGTGTTTCCTCACACTTTAATCCGCGCCGTGTAAACCCGGTCACCGGGCGCGTTGCCCCGCATAAAGGGGTGGATTTCGCTATGCCTGTTGGTACACCGGTGCTGGCAGTCGGTGACGGGGAAGTGGTTGTGGCAAAATTCAGCGGTGCAGCGGGCAATTTTGTGGCTATCCGTCACGGCCGTCAGTTCACCACCCGTTATATGCACATGCGCAAACTGCTGGTCAAACCGGGCCAGAAAGTGAAGCGCGGTGATAAAGTCGGGTTATCCGGTAACACCGGGCGTTCCACCGGGCCGCATCTGCACTTTGAAGTCTGGAACGGCCAACAGGCGGTGAACCCGCTGACAGCAAAACTGCCGCGTTCCGGCGGGCTGACCGGCAAAGACCGCACCGGCTATCTGGCACTGGTCAAACAGTACCGTCCTCAGCTGACACTTGATTAATCCTCTCATTTCTCCGGACGGGTATGAAAAAGCCCGTCCGGCGCATTTTCAGAATGCAGAATTTTAATGTACTTCTGAGTTCAGATAATCAATAATAATAGATCACGGTATTTATAATATCATGATAAATAAGCTTAATTTAATACGGGTATCCCTCTGTGTATAAAGAAAACGATACAGACAGCAAAGCGGGCTATATCCCGACATTTCACCGCCATTACCTGCATCCGAAATACTGGGGCATGTGGGCTGCGGCAGGCGCACTGGCCGGTCTGAGCTACCTGCCGGTTAAATTACGTGATCCGATGCTGGCCGGTGTGGGCCGGATAGCCGGACGTTTTGCCAAAGGCGGACGCCGCCGGGCACTGATCAATCTGTATTACTGTTTCCCGGATATGCCGAAAGCGGAGCGGGAAAGGATCACGGATGAGATGTTTGCCAGTGCACCACACGCCTTTGTGATGCTGGCAGAATTGTGTCTGCGCAATCCGCAGCGGGTGATTTCCCGCACACAGGTTCACGGGCAGGACATTATTGACGCATTGCAGGCAGAAGGGCGCAATATCATCTTTATGGTGCCGCACGGCTGGGCGATTGATTTACCGGCTATGTTGTTTGCCGCGCAGGGCAACAAAGTGGCGGGTATGTTCCATCACCAGAAAAACCCGGTGGCGGATTACCTGTGGAATAAAGCCCGCGTTCACTTCGGTGGTCGCCTGCATTCCCGCGAAGCCGGTATCAAACCGTTTATTGCCAGTGTGCGTAATGGTTACAGCGGTTATTATCTGCCGGATCAGGATCACGGCGAAGAACACAGTGAGTTTGTGCCGTTCTTCAGCACCTATAAAGCCACACTGCCTGCTATCGGGCGGCTGATGAAAGTCTGCAAAGCGGCGATTGTCCCGCTGTTTCCGGTGTACGATCATAAAAATCACCAGTTCCATATCCACGTCCGCCCGCCGATGGATGATATTGACGGTCAGGACGACCCGTATATCGCCCGCCGCATGAACGAAGAAGTGGAAGCGCTGGTACGCCCGAATATAGAACAATACACCTGGATTCTGAAACTGCTGAAAACCCGCAAGGACGGCGAAGAAGAGCCGTATAAAATCTATAAACACAAAGAATTGCCCTGAGACGGGGCATTAAAACAAAAAACCGCCCGTCATCCGGCAGGCGGTTTCAGTTTTATCTGAAGCAAATCACTTCACTTCAAGAATACGGCTGGTATTGGTGCTGCCGACCAGACCCATCTGGTCGCCCTGAGTGACCATGACCAGGTCACCGGTGAACAGGTAGCCTTTTTCTTTCAGGCGGCTGATAGCTTCGGTGACTGCGGCCAGGCCATCGGTGTGGGTGCTGCAGAATACCGGGGTGACACCACGGTACAGTGAGCACTGGTTCAGGGTTTTTTCATGGCGGGACATGGCGAAAATCGGCAGGCCGGAGCTGATGCGGGACATCATACGTGCGGTACGGCCGGACTCGGTCATGGCAATAATCGCTTTCACGCCGTTGAGGTGGTTTGCCGCGTACATGGTGGACATCGCGATTGCTTCTTCCGGATTGTCGAAGGTCATGTCCAGACGGTGTTTGGAGATATTCACATTCGGCATTTTCTCCGCACCCAGGCAAACCCGAGCCATCGCTTCCACGGTTTCCGCCGGATACTGACCAGCCGCCGTTTCTGCAGAGAGCATCACGGCATCGGTGCCATCAAGCACGGCGTTTGCCACGTCCATCACTTCCGCACGGGTCGGCATCGGATTAGTGATCATGGATTCCATCATCTGGGTTGCTGTGATCACGACACGATTCAGTTGACGACTACGACGAATCAGCTTTTTCTGGACGCCGACCAGCTCCGGATCGCCGATTTCAACACCGAGGTCACCACGCGCGACCATTACCACATCGGATGCGAGAATGATTTCATCCATCACCTGATCAGTGGCGACCGCTTCGGCACGTTCGACTTTGGAGACAATCATCGCCTCACAACCGGCGTCACGGGCGAGACGGCGGGCATAATGCAGATCTTCCGCGCTGCGCGGGAAGGAGACAGCAAGGTAATCAACATTAATACGGGCTGCAGTTTTGATATCTTCTTTATCTTTTTCTGTCAGCGCATCGGCAGATAACCCGCCGCCGAGTTTGTTGATACCTTTATTATTAGAAAGCAAACCACCGACAGTCACTTCGGTCATGATTTTAGTGCCTTTGACATCCAGCACTTTCAGCTGCACACGGCCATCATCGAGTAACAGAATGTCATCCGTCACCACATCTTCCGGCAGCTTTTTATAGTCGATCCCGACGTGCTCATTGGTGCCTTCGCCTTTGCCCAGCTCTGCATCCAGAATAAATTTATCGCCGACATTCAGCAGAATTTTATTGTCTTTAAAGGTGGACACACGGATTTTCGGCCCCTGGAGATCACCCAGGATAGCCACCTGCACGCCGAGGCGGGCAGCGATTTCACGGACTTTATTCGCACGTTCAACGTGATCGTCCGGGCTGCCGTGAGAAAAGTTCATACGAACCACATTGGCACCGGCACGGATGATTTTTTCAAGATTGTTATCACGATCGGTGGCGGGGCCCAGGGTCGTTACGATTTTCGTTCTTCTGAGGCGTATTGACATAAATTACTCCGTTGACCTGAATAAGGTGAAATGGTGTTGATAAAAACTCCCCGCCGGGAAAATCGCTCCCGGCAGGAAAGTGTAAAATCGATTCACTCCTGTCTGATTATCGCGTATTTAAAATAAAAATCGAGTCAGCAAACGCAAAACAGTGAGTCAGACGTTATCCTACCATCCGTTATATTACTAATTCGTGATGGTCATTACACCCGGCAGCAGGAAATGTGTCAAATTGACACAAATGGTTAAAAATCAACGGAGTTTATCGATTCGGGAGTCTTTCAGGGCTTCTTTGACCCGGCGCAGGTTATCGCGGAATTTGGGGCCGCGGCGCAGGGTAAAACCGGTGGCGAGGACATCAATAATCGTCAGCTGTGCCAGACGGGAGATCATCGGCATATAAATATCGGTGTCTTCCGGCACATTAAGAATGATGGTGAGAGTGGCTTCCGCCGCAAGCGGGGAGTTCTCGGAGGTGATGGCGAGCACGGTGGCGTCATTTTCACGGGCGATACGGGCAATTTCAACCAGGTTTTTTGTCCGGCCGGTGTGGGAAATTAAAACCACCACATCACCTTCGGTGCTGTTAATGCAACTCATGCGCTGCATTACGACATCGTCGGAATAAATCACCGGGATATTGAAACGGAAGAATTTATTCATTGCATCATGGGCGACCGCCGCAGAAGCACCCAGGCCGAAAAAGGCGATTTTCCGGGCTTGTGTCAGGCAATCCACGGCGCGGTTGATGGTCAGCATATCGAGGGTGCTTCTGACCGCATCCAGGCCGGCCATAGCGGATTCAAAAATTTTACCGGTGTATGCCTCGACGGAATCATTTTCATCCACATTACGGCTGACATACGGAGTACCGTTTGCCAGGCTCTGTGCCAGCAGCAGTTTGAAATCCGGAAAACCTTTGGTGTCCAGACGGCGGCAGAACCGGTTAACGGTCGGCTCACTGACATCCGCCATTTTGGCGAGTGTGGCGATACTGGAATGAATAGCTATCTGCGGGGCGCCGAGGATCGTCTCTGCAACTTTTTTTTCCGATTTACTCAGGTAATCCAGACTGTTACGGAGACGGTCTAAAATATTCATACCACTGTGCCTTTTATATTGATCTGTGTGACACACCGGCCACCCTCATTTTTTGAAAATATACTACGTAAGCCCGGGCAAAGCAGAGGGGAAATCTCCCCGGATCCGGCTTTTTTTTGAAAGTTTGAGCTG
Source organism: Morganella morganii (assembly GCF_041099235.1). Classification (GTDB taxonomy): domain Bacteria; phylum Pseudomonadota; class Gammaproteobacteria; order Enterobacterales; family Enterobacteriaceae; genus Morganella; species Morganella morganii_E. The sequence continues at coordinate 405,711 of NZ_JBFZSO010000003.1, forward strand.
TGTCTGATTTTCATTTTAGTAAGTTTGCATCAAAAAAGTAATTAAATTACAAAACAGCACACAGAAAACGCGGCGACAGAGACCTGTCAGAATGTGCGGTAACCCGCATTTATGTTTACTGGCCGGGCGCAAACGAGTACATTATTCGTTATCTCTGTAACAAAATTACAATTCCACAGCCACGAGGAGAGGTTTTCTATGGCGCTGACAGCAACGGTTCCCGCCTGTGATTTAGTCATTTTCGGTACCAAAGGCGACCTCGCACGCCGCAAGTTACTCCCGTCTTTATATCAGCTGGAAAAAGCCGGTAATATTCATCCGGATACGCGGATTATCGGGGCAGGCCGTGCGGACTGGTCCCGTGAGGAGTATCAGAAATTTGTTGAGGATGCGTTCAATACGTTCCTTAACGAGCAATTGGATCCGGTGCTTTGGGAGCGATTCAGTGCCCGTCTGCTGTTTTGTAATCTCGATGTGAATGAGACCTCTCATTTCAAAAACCTCGCCAATATTATTGCGGAAAACAAAAATACCGCCGTTTACTATTTCGCTATGCCGCCGGGAACCTTCAGCGCCATGTGCAAAGGGCTGGGCGAAGCGCATCTGAATAAAGAGCCGAGCCGTGTGGTGATGGAAAAACCACTGGGTAATGATCTGGCCTCATCACAGGCGATCAATACCGAAGTGGCGAAATACTTTAAAGAGAGCCAGATTTACCGTATCGACCATTATCTCGGCAAAGAAACGGTACTGAACCTGCTGGCGCTGCGTTTTGCCAACTCCCTGTTTGTGAATAACTGGGATAACCGCACCATCGACCATGTCCAGATCACGGTGGCGGAAGAAGTGGGAATTGAAGGACGCTGGGGCTATTTCGATAAAGCCGGGCAGATGCGGGATATGGTGCAGAGCCATCTGCTGCAAATCCTGACGATGATTGCGATGTCACCGCCGGATGACCTGACCAGTGACCGAATCCGTGATGAGAAAGTGAAGGTATTGCGTTCACTGCGGACCATTGATATCACGAATGTCCGTGAAAAAACCGTGCGCGGGCAATATACCGCAGGCTTTGTTCACGGCGAAAAAGTGCCGGGTTATCTGGATGAAGAGGGCGCGAATACCGTCAGCCAGACCGAAACGTTTGTCGCTATCCGCGCGGATATCGACGACTGGCGCTGGTCCGGTGTGCCGTTCTATCTGCGTACCGGGAAACGGATGCCGTCGAAATGTTCGGAAGTGGTGGTGTATTTCAAACAGCCGTCCCTGAATATCTTCAATGAAACCTATCAGCATCTGCCGCCGAATAAACTGACTATCCGTCTGCAGCCGGACGAAGGTATTGATATCGAAGTGCTGAACAAAGCGCCGGGGCTGGATCATAAGCACCGTCTGCAAACCACCAAGCTGGATCTGAGTTTCTCGGAAACGTTCAACCAGACACATATTGCGGATGCCTATGAACGTCTGCTGCTGGAAGCCATGCGCGGTATTCAGGCACTGTTTGTCCGCCGTGATGAGGTGGAGGAAGCCTGGAAATGGGTGGATTCTATTATGCACGCCTGGGCAATGGATAATGAACCGCCGAAACCGTATCAGGCAGGCAGCTGGGGGCCGATAGCCTCTATCGCCATGATGGCCCGTGACGGCCATGCCTGGAACGAAGTGGAATAATTATCCATCTGCGGTATCAGTAAAGGTAGTTAACCGGTTCAATATTTGCGTAATTATGACCATCTTCTGAATAAGAAGGTGGTCATTTTTTATAACTGCCTAAAAAATAAAATTATTTACTTAAAAATAATTCATCGCACCATTGCTGAACTGTGTTACTTGTGCTAAAAATAATATGAATATTAATAACCGGAGGATTCTTTCATTGTTGTCACCCTGTCCGGGGACAGACAAAAGAATAAGACATCATGCAAAGCGACAGTAGTAGCAGGATTAAAATCCGACGTTCTACCCATGTACTTTTCCTTTCCGCTATCGTATCAAGCGAACACTACTGGTACGGCGAGTTATAGCTATTTCTCTTTTCGTCTGACGAACCAAGCGCGCCTGCGTTTTTGGTTACATCGTTACATTTAACGTTTTCGTTTCGCGATAAACGCACCCGGTCACGCAAACAGTCTGTTCTGCGGTGTAAACCTGTATGCGTTGTCCATCAGGAGAAATAACTATGATTTACTGGATGTTTTTAGGCTTAGCCATTATTACCGAGGTGATCGGTACATTGTCGATGAAATACGCGAGTGTCTCCGGCGGCAGTGCGGGGATGATTGTGATGTATATCATGATTGCCTCTTCTTATATTTTATTATCCATGGCAGTGAAGAAAGTGGCCCTCGGGGTGGCTTATGCGCTGTGGGAAGGGATCGGGATCCTGATCATCACCACGTTCAGCGTGATGTGGTTCCATGAATCTCTGTCACCGCTGAAACTGGGCGGTCTGGCACTGTTAATCGCGGGTATCACCCTGATTAAATACGGCACCAAAAAAGTGCAGAAAAAGCAGCCTGCTGCCAAACCGGTTCGTGCGCCACTGAATGAGATGCTGAAAGGGGCGTAATATGTTATCGACATTTGAATGGTGGCACGGTGCCTTTTTACTGCTGGCCGTGGTACTGGAGATTCTGGCGAATATCCTGCTGAAAATGTCAAACGGCTTTAAACGTCTGTGGCTGGGTATTTTATCGCTGCTGGCGGTATTGGGGGCGTTCAGTTGTCTGGCGCTGGCGGTCCGCGGTATCGAGCTTTCCGTTGCGTATGCATTGTGGGGAGCATTCGGTATTGTGGCGACAGTGGCTGCAGGCTGGATCCTGTTTAACCAGCGCCTCAATTACAAAGGCTGGAGCGGGATTATTCTGCTTCTGCTGGGTATGGTGATGATTAAGTTTGCCTGATTGTCACCGGCAGTGAGGGATCAGCGTGCTGACCCTGTGTCATATCAGAATCCGGAAATACCGTGTTATTTCCGGATTTTTTTATGCCAGTCAAAAATAACCTTCCTTTCCGGTCATCTTCGGCCATACTGATACATACGTATAAACACGTATCATATATCATCTGACCAATCATACAGATTAATTTCCGTTTTATTATTTATTTTCCGGTTAAAGAATTTACTGCTGACAAAACCGGACAGAAAATTGTCCGAATCCGGACAGGAAACGTGATGGCTCAGGCAGAATAAACGGGAAAAAACACTAATCTTAAAAAAATGAGGAACTGTATGAAGAAAAAAAACAGTCTTGCATTTATCAGAGAGCGATTAATTAAAAATAACGTTATTTATGTAAAAGAACTCAGTGCACTGCTGCATGTATCTGAAAGAACAATAAGACGCTATATCGATGAATTACAATTATCAGGTGTGGCAGTTAAGTTTCACGGCGGTGTGAGATTACAGAAAATTGAGGCAGGAGATGTAATAAAACGGACGATTAACGAAACCAGGGTTTTTAATATTGAAGGTGAAAAGAAAAACAGAGGAAAAAGACACGAAGATAAATGCTTATTATACATCCTCGGGTCATTTAATCTGGATGTGGTGACTGAAGTTGAACGGTTTCCGTCTGTTGGTGAAACAATCCGGGCAATATCAACCGGTTTTTATCCGGGAGGAAAGGGTGCAAATCAGGCTGCTGCAGCATCAGAAATAAACAGCCGTGTACATCTTTTTGTTAAGGTCGGTGATGATTCATTCGGAGCTGATGCGGAAAAATATTTCAGTACTACCAAAACAGGAACATATACCCTGATTAAGGATATTAGTGTAAAAACCGGCAGTGCACTGGTGATGGTTGAAAGTCTTACAGGAAATAATCGTATTATTATCGATCAGGGAGCTAATGCCACGATAACGAAAGCAGAAATACTGTCAGATATTAATAATCTTAAGTCTGCGAAGGTATTTCTTACCCAGCTGGAAAATAATATTGATATTACCCGTTTTGCTATTGATATAGCAAAAATGTGTGGCTGCTATGTGATTCTGAATCCGGCACCGTATTCAGAAAATATTATGTCTCACTTATCTTCAGTGGATTTATTAACACCCAACGGAACAGAAGCAGAGCTTATTTCAGGAATTAAAATCAGTGATCTCCGTTCTGCGGAACAGGCTATCAGAGTTATACACAGCCTGGGCGTGAAAGAAATCGTCATGACACTCGGTGACAACGGAGCACTGTATTTTAACGGCACAACGATGAAACATTACCGCTCCATCAATGCGTCAGTGGTTGATACCAGCGGGGCCGGTGATGCTTTTACGGGCTCACTGGCGGCCGGACTGGTGGAAGGCAGAAGTATGGATGAAGCCATTAAATTTGCGGTTGCCTATGCATCACTGGCGGTTGAGCGAAAAGGTGCGTCATCTATGCCATCCGCAAACAGCGTCGGTATCAGACTGAAAAAGGACTGTATGTAAGGGAATATAACCTGAATAACCCAAACGATTAATATAATACAGGGCAGAGGTTTTTATGAAGTATTTTATTTTCATCATCAGCCTTTTCGTGATTTTTATTGCAGCAGCCTCAATCAGTTTTAAGGCCGGTGATATCAAACGAAAGTGTGTTCCGATAATCGTATTATTATTGCTGGAAGGAGCAGTGGCTTATGCACTTCTGCATACGTCTGCCGGGCTGGCAATACTTCATACTGCCTCCGGCGGAATTGAATATCTTATCCATCATGCTAACAAGGGTATCGATTTTGTATTCGGGGATATCACTACTAAAAAACCCGTAATATTTGTTATTGCCGCACTGATGCCGCTGGTATTTATTTGTGCTGTTATCGGGATCTTAAAATATTTCGGTATTCTCAGGCTGATTATCATCACTATCGGCTATCTGATTAATAAAATAGCGAAAGTCGGTAAACTTGAATCCTTTTCCGCTGTCAGCTCTGTTGCTGTGGGTATGATGGCAGTTTATGTATCGATAAAAGAATATATACCCAATCTGACAAAACCACAGATGTATACTATTGCGGCATGTTCTTTATCAACTGTTGACATTGCAATACTGGGTGCTTATACACAAATGATATCGCCGCAGTTTGTTATTATCGGCGTGTGTCTGAATTTTTTCAGTACGTTTGTTATCGTTTCTATTATTAACCCCGGCGATCCGGTTGAAATTCCGGAGGATTTTTCCGGTGTGAACAATGAACGGCACAGTTTCTTTGAGGTTATCACCGAACATATGCAGGATGGCTTTAAACTTATCCTGGCTATAGTTCCTATTATTCTCGGCTTTATTGCATTAATCAGCTTACTGAATGATGTGTTTTTACAGATTGCAGGGATAACGTTTCAGGGCATCCTCGGTTATATTTTTTCACCGCTTGCTTTTATATTGGGTGTGCCGTGGGAAGACAGTGTCCGGTTCGGACAAATTATTGCCACAAAGGTACTGGCTAATGAATTTGTGGCAATGATTGATTATATAAAAATACAGGATATCAGCCCGAGAACAGAAACAATTATATCAGTATTTCTGATTTCATTTGCGAATTTCGGCTCTGTGGGAATGATTATCGGCTGTGTGTCCGCGATCAGTAAAAAACACGGAAAAATGATAGCCGCAAATACGTTCCGGCTGGTTGCCGGCTCAACGCTGGTCAGTTGTCTGTCTGCAACAATGGCCGGTATTTTTTCCGGGCAGAGTTAAGCCTGTATTATGGTTCCGTACATCATATGCGTGATCAGAGGAGAAATTGTATGACGAAAATTATTATGGATTGTGACCCGGGTGTGGATGATGCTGTTGCGATTCTGCTGGCACTGGCTTCACCTGAAATTGAGCTGCTGGGGGTCACAACTGTTGCCGGTAATGTGGAGCTGGATAAAGTCCATGAAAATGCGCGCAGGATCCTTGCGCTGGCATCACGGCCGGATATACCGCTGGCCAGAGGCTGCGGGCGTCCTCTGCTGTCCCGCCGGGGAAACAAAACAGCCGTGCACGGCAGTGACGGTCTGGCGGGGGTGGAATTACCGCAATCCCCTTACCGTTATTCAGAAAAACACGCGGTGGATTTTATTATTGATACCGTGATGTCCAATCCCGGCGAAGTCACACTGTGCCCGACAGCACCACTGACCAATATTGCGATGGCGATGCTGAAAGAACCAAGGCTCAGAGATAATGTGAAAGATATTGTCCTGATGGGTGGTGCGGCATTCCGCCGGGGAAATATCACGCCTGCCGCGGAATTTAATTTCTATGTTGATCCGCATGCGGCACACATCGTTTTTGACAGCGCGGCGCATATTACCATGCTGGGGCTGGATGTGACCCATAAGGCGGATATCCGGGCGGGATTGTGCGGGGTATTGGAGCAGGGGAATGCCATTGCTGTTGCCGCTGCACAGATGGCACGCGGCTATGCGGAATCGGATCCTTTCCTGCATGACCCCTGTGTGATTGCGTATTTAGTCCGGCCGGATATTTTCTCAGGCATTGACGGACATGTTGAAATTGAGTATGAATCGCGCAGGCTTTCCGGCTTCAGCCATGCAATTGTACCTGATGTGCAGAAGGGTGATGAAAACCGGTGCCGTATCGATGAACCACATATCAATACTACGATAGTCACCGATGTACAGGCGGACGAGTTAATGTCGCTGATAGCAGAACGGATTCTGACATTATAAATTCAGATAACGGGTCAGAGGTGCCACATTCGGTACGTGGCACTGGTCTGCTGTTTTTTTATGTCCGGAATTAAAATACACTGATACAGGATGTTCCAGGTAAAATTCCGGATTATAAAAATGAAAATATTACTGATTGAAGATCATGAAAAGACCGGCAGCTGGGTTAAAAAGGGATTAGAAGAAGCCGGATTTATTGTTGATATCACAGCAGATGGCAGAGACGGGTTGTATCTTGCTCTGGAGAACAATTACCGGCTGGTTATTCTTGATATTATGTTGCCCGGTATGGATGGCTGGGAAGTGCTGAGAATATTGAGAACCGCCAAAATGGTGCCGGTTATTTGTCTGACAGCCAGGGATGCGGTTGCCGACCGGGTAAAAGGGCTGGAGCTGGGCGCGAATGATTATCTGGTTAAACCGTTTTCATTCTCCGAATTACTGGCAAGAGTCCGGAATCAGCTGCGTACTTCTCAGCCGTCTTCCAAAGTGATTGACATCGCCGATCTCAGCATTGATCTTACCCGTCATGATGTACAGCGGGGAGGTGTAAAAATATCGCTGACACGTCAGGAATATTCATTGTTACTTTTTTTTGCGCTGCATTCCGGAGAGATCCTGCCCAGAACACTGATTGCCGGTGAGGTATGGGGTATGAATTTTGAGAGTGACACTAATATTGTCGATGTGGCTGTCCGGCGGCTCAGAAAAAAAATAGATGACGGGCATGATCATAAATTAATTGAAACTGTCCGGGGAACGGGATACCGCCTGAACGGATCGGAATGATGAAAATACGCTCACTGAGATTTAAAATTGTATCATTATTTATGTTGCTGATGGTGGCAAACGCAGGTTTTGTCACACTGATCCTTTATCATTCGCTGAAAAATGAACTTGCTTCAAAAGATGATGACATTCTGATTAACCGTGCTGATCAACTGGCTAAACTGATTGTCAGTGGTATTGATATTAAATCGTTACCTGTTTATTTCCGGCGGATGATGGATATGCGGCAGGACGTTATTAAGATAGCAGATTCTGATAATCACGTTATTGTGGATACCAACCCGGAGATAACCCTGAATACCCGGGACAAACTTAATTATCCGGATAATCAGGAAACGCCTTCAATCTCATACCAGAATACGGATGATAACATGCCGGTTTCCGTGGTTAATTTTGAGATTCAGGCTCCCGAAGGGAAATTATATGTCACGCTGGCAAAGCGTTCGGTTGATCGCAGCAGTGTTTTACGCGGATATTTACAGCAAAGTCTGATTGTTTCCGTTATTGCTATTCTCCTGATGGCCGTCTTCAGTATATGGCTTATCCGCCGGGGATTGCAGGATATTGCCCGTCTCAGCCGGATCACCGCGAAAACAGATCTGCACGCTCTGGGACAGACGGTGGATATCAGCCGGTTACCGGATGAACTGAAAAGCCTGGGTGATTCGCTGAATATCATGCGCTCACGGCTGAAAAATGATTTTGTCCGGCTGACACAACTTGCGGATGATTTAGCGCATGAACTAAGAACACCCATTAATGCCATTAAAATTCAGAATGAAATCACATTACAAAAAACGCGCACTGCGGATGAATATGAAGCGATTATCGCCAGTAATACAGAGGAACTGGATAAACTGGCAAAAATAATACAAAATATTCTGTTTATCGCCAGAGCAGAGAATAAAAATATTAATCTTAAGCGGGAGACCATCGTTGTTTCTGAGCTGGTTGAGGATATTTATGAATTACTGGCATTTTATGCCGATGAGAGAAATATCCGGTTAGTGAACAAAATACCGGATGTGACGGTGTCAGCAGACAGAGTATTGCTGATGCAGATTATGGTCAATGTTGTGTCAAACGCGGTTAAATATTCATATGAAAATACGGAGGTTATTGCCTGTGCAGAAAATAATCATGGCAGCACCGTCATTTCAGTGATGAATAAAGGTGATGTTGTGGCAAACAGTGAACAGGTCTTTACCCGTTTCTGGCGCGGGGATAATGCGAGAACGTCAGAAGGAAGCGGGTTGGGCTTATCGATTGTTCAGGCAATAACAGAATTGCATTCAGGTGAGGTCAGATTTGAACGTACCGGCTCATATAACAGGGTAACCTTAATTTTTCCGGATATTCCGTCCCCTTCATGACAAATTTGTCATCGTCCTGTCAGCTTAAAATTCAGATTATGCGGTATAACAGTGCCGGAATGTTATTACCGTGATTGTTGAATACAGGGACTCATCATGAAAAAAATAATACGATCGTCTGAGATTACGCCGGAATCTGTTTTTATGATGAAACGCAGGAATCTGCTTAAATTATTAGGTGCCGGTACGGCCGGATTAATGGTCAGCACGTCAGCCAGCGCCGGTCTGTTTTCGTGGTTTTCCGGGGATGATAAGCCCGGCGTTCCGGAGACAATCTTAAAAGACCTCAGTTATACAAAACCTGAAAAGTATCAGTCCGCTCTGGCATTAACGCCGGAGGATAAGGTGACCGGTTACAATAATTTTTATGAATTCGGCCTGAATAAATCGGACCCGGCTGAAAATGCATATACCCTGAAAACGGATGAATGGACACTGACGGTTGAAGGGGAAGTTAACCGGCCTCTGGTATTAAATGCCGATGAGATCCGCCATAAATTTCAGGCCGAAGAGCGTATTTACCGAATGCGCTGTGTGGAAGCATGGTCAATGGTTATTCCGTGGGTCGGTTTTCCTCTGAGAGATTTATTATTATCAGCGGAACCGAACAGCAAAGCGAAATATGTCGCTTTTGAAACGGTGTACGCCCCGGAACAAATGCCGGGTCAAAAGAGCCGTTTTACCGGTGGCGGGCTTCAGTATCCGTATATTGAAGGATTACGCCTGGATGAAGCGCTTCACCCGCTGACACTGATGGCGACAGGTGTTTATGGCAAGGAACTGCCGAAACAAAATGGTGCGCCTGTCCGGCTGGTGGTTCCGTGGAAATATGGTTTTAAAGGCATAAAATCTATTGTTAAAATTCGTCTGACAGAATCTGAGCCGCCGACCACATGGAATCTTTCAGCACCCCGTGAATATGGTTTTTATGCCAATGTAAACCCGCAGGTTGATCATCCGCGCTGGTCACAGGCCACAGAACGGTTTATCGGCTCCGGAGGATTAGGCCGGACAACACGGCAGCCGACATTACTGTTTAACGGTTATGCAGAAGACGTGGCAGAATTATATAAAGGGATGGATCTGCGGAGATATTTCTGATGATGAAACTATTCCGCTACCCGTTTGTTAATCTCTTTTTTCATCTGACGGCAGGATTACCGCTGGTATGGCTTATTTATGCTGTTAATTACGGCGCGCTGGGGGCGGACCCGGCAAAAGATATTCAGCATTTCACCGGTATTACGGCACTTCGTTTAGTGATTATTATCGCAGTGATACCGGTGATCGCTTTTTATTTTAAGCTGAACAGTTTGTATCAGGTGAGGAAATTACTCGGATTATGGTGTTTTTTCTGGGCAACGCTGCATCTGGCCAGTTATTTTTTTCTTGAAATAGGTGCAGAAAATACGGCGCTCTTTTTCAGTGAGATAGTGTCCCGGTTTTATCTTAATCTCGGTGCGGCAGGCTGGTTAATTCTGTGCCTGATGGCGGTGACATCGTCTGACCGGATACGCAGCTTATCAGGCCGGTGGTGGAAACGGATCCATAATCTGCTGTATCCGCTGCTGTTCATTGTGATTACGCACTATATTCTGGCTGCGAAGACAGATACACCGGAACCGGCCATTTACCTGATATTGGTTATTCTGGCATATTGTCATCGCCGGCAGCAGCGAAGCAAAGAACAGGTATTACCCGATAAAACCGGGTAATACGATTATGCTGATTGTCTTCTGCTGTTATTTATCACTGTAATACTCATAAGTGGTACGGAAAGGTACTTCACCGGCTGGTTCACCGTTAATATGCCGGAGCCAGAGCCCTGCGGTGCAGTTTTGATAGGTATCCCATTCCGTGCACTGAATATCATTACCGGTGACGATCCCGATCGATTCCGTTCTTTCTGTTCCTTTATCCAGGCCGCCTTTCTCATTGTAGGTAAAATGGTAATTACTGAGAAGGGTCGGCGTGGTGTAAATACGGGTTATCCGGCCGGCACTGTCATATTCAAAGTTCATACTGTAGGGTTTGGCGAGAACTTCGCCGTCTATCACTACGGAATGTATATTGCCATCGCGGTATTCCACAGTGCCGTTTTCGGTCAGGATAGTGCTGTTGCCCTCAATAAAATTCTCTGTCCGGTAGCCGGTAATCACCTGTTGTGCATCTTTGAGCAGGATAATCCGGCTGATGGTCGGGCGCTCTTTTTTCCGGCCGACTTCGTCTGAGGAAAAACGGTATTCCATACTGATGGCATCAGCGGTTTCAGCCCCGGTGACCTGTATATCAAAGGTCATGCCGTATTGCATACTTCTGCGGATGAAATCATAGTGAGTGATCTGCCCGCAGGGTGACAGTGTCACATTACTGACGGAAAATATCCTGACATCGCTGTCCTGCTGATCGCTGTCGGTGACCATGGAGGATGATTTTACCGGTCCGTTCAGGTAAGAAAGTCCCATCATCCTCATATGATTGAGCCGGGTCTGTTCAGACATCGGCTGGCAGTCAGTTTCTGCGGCATAAGACGGCAGGGCGAAAACAGCGGAAAACAGCGCCAAAGGCAGAACTGAGCAGGTTACTGTGAGTTTTTTCATGACTTATCCCGAAAGCCCTAAATCCTGATGTATTTATTCCGATGGTAAGGGACTTATTCCGTTCAGGCAACCAGACAATCAAAAATCAGTTTTATCCGTCATAAAAATTATCCCCATGAAATTAAGTAAAAAGAATCGCTTTCAGAATTAACAGAACCCTGTTTTTTTAACAAAATTACAGCAGAGAAATCACTTCATAAACTCATCATAACCAACATGTTCCGAAAGAACATAAGTGAATTAAGAAAGGAAAAAGGAATGATGAGAAAAAAACGGGGTATTGATAAAATAAGTAATACTTATTACGAAAAACAGGATTATCTGAAATTTTCCGAATTTGAGCATGACTGGGGGATAAGTCATACACCATACGGAGATATTTATCATTATGACCCCGGCAGGTTCGGTGGCAGAAGAACCGGAGGAGACCCATTCTCTGATTTACCTCCGATATCGTATTCCCCGGATATTTACCCATTCCCGGGGAACTCAATTGATTTAGGAGAAATAACAGTAAATTCAGATTATCCGGATACAGAATCAACGGGAGAAGATACTCTGCATATGGATGAGCCTTATTTACATACGGCACACGCTGGTCTTGCAGTATTAATGTATCCGCAGCAAAACACCCTGAAATTCATTCTTGATATGCGTAATATCTCCGCTATTGTTGCACCAATAAAATCCTATTTATTACTGGCATTAGAAACTGTTCTTCCGATTGCTGGCAGGGTGCTGGGAATTGCCGGAATATTAATGCCGTCATCAATCGCAAAAGAACCTTTGGTTATATACTATCATGATAATAGCTATGGAGAGGGTGATGATGATCCTTATATTCTGACCACACTACCGGCAACTCTTGTCACCGGTATTTCATCAGAAATTTTTGCAGGGAAAAAATCGGTACCGGCAGACGTTATTGTATCCCTGGTCATCAATGAGCAGGCAGGGAAGCATACTACGGTAATTACACCGGTAAAAAATAAAATAATTCCGGTTATTAAAGCAGAGAAAACGGATATTCCCGATGTGTATGATATCAATATAATTCAGGATGCGCCCCCTGTTCGAATCACAGTAATGAATAATGTAAAAAGTATTATTGTCAAACCGGAACAGGTAAATCTTACCCCGTCGGTGAAACATTTTATTCCGGCAAGTCCGGAGATTAAGACACACCACGCCATTATTGATTTTTCTGGTGAACATGAACCTGTTTATCTGTTCCTGTCACAATTACCATTATTTGAAGATATTGAATCTGAAAATACCATCCGACTCTGGCAGGAACAATTTCCGGTTGAAGCGGCACGGATAGCATATCAATCAGCAGAAACTGAACTGAATAACACCACGGAATTACGAAAAAAAGCTATATCGGATCGCAAAAATTACCGGGAAATTGACCTGGGAACTTATATGAAAAAGCTTGCATATTACCGGAGAGCAGCTTCGCATTCCGGATATTTGGAAAGAAAATATGCAGAGCAAATTCAGCAGGATATCGACAGACATTTTGATATTATCAACCGGCATAAAATCGCAGAACGTAATTTTATACGGGCAGAGATACAAAAGAACAGAGCTGAGCGTCATCTGGCAATGATTGTTGCCGGGCCTGAGTGGTTTCACCGTACCCGTCATTTTGAAAAAAGACTGATATCGCTGATTGAAAATCCGGATACATTTCTGATTGACGGAAATAAAACCGGGGGACTTCAGATTTCTGTGAAAGGCAGCGGAATTATTTCGCAACAAAATGAAGAAAAGCCTTTATTCCATGATTATCTGACGGGTAAAAAACCGGACAGGAATGATTCAGAGGATAGTACTGCGGAGTATCATTCCGCCGTAATAATGCAGACGAGCAGTATTGCAGGGCAAATGGCGGTAGCCGTTCCTGCCGGTAATATAAAAATATCGAATGGTTTTGCCGAAAGGGATTGTCGTGGTCTATGGATTCGTGACAAAAATACCGAAAAATTTGTGGTCGTTTTTGATGTTCGCCGATATCGTCGCGGGAAAATCCAGGTTATTAACGTAGTAAAAGATAGTATTACCGGTGTATATAAAGCGTCTCTGCCATCTTCCGCGACTATTCTGATCAACCCTGTTAATCCGCCAATACCGCCCGGATTTCCGGGAGGAACATCCATTCCTGAGCTGAAATTTCCTTTCCATACAGGAACATCGGTGGAAATACCGGTAACACCGATGAATACCGGTTTCCCGTTGCCGGATGATATATCCTTTACTGATTTTATTCTGGTATTCCCTGATGGCAGCGGGCTGAAACCTGTATATATTATGCTCAGCAGTCCTTATGGTGAAACCAATGCCAAAGGTAAATTCAGCGGACGTAACTACCATACTGAGCGGGCTGGCGGACCAATTGAAGTACTTGACTGGCGGATTGCGGTAATAGACCGTGAGGGAGTAGACAAGGTAAGATTACATATCAGCCGTTTTGGAAGTAGTGCTGATAATGACATTATGCTTGAACGGCTGGAATATATTCTTACAGGAACGTTTCCGGCGACTGATACAGATAAGCGGTTTTATACTCATGAAATCCGTGAGCTGGAGCGTTACCGGAATCTGGGCATAAAAGATGGGGTACGACCTGAGAATGGAGGGGAGGTTTGGAATAATACACATACGGCTACATTGGAAGATTATCAATTGAGTTCAGATGATACATTACTGTATACAGCAGAGGCGCTATTTTCAACATATGATGATTGAGGTGTAAGGTGATTAATTACAATGAAATGGTAAAAAATGAATCGATGGAAGATGTTATCCTGTTTCTGGTTGCCAGGCGTGAAAGCGGTCTTATTTACCCGGCAATAGATCGTTTTTTTTATCTTCATAATGGCCCGGATAAATATGATGCGTGTAATATTATGATTCTCCGCGAAACGCACCGGCTTCTGAATGAAGAAAAAATAATGTGCGGAGGAGAGAAAGGCGGCCTTTATATGAAAGGACCCAAATGGGTCGAGCCTGAATTTATGTCAGAAGGGAAATATGAGATAGATTAAAAAACACATGCTTATTATTTTTGAATGCAATTTTGAGCATGCGTATTATGTTTTATTAATCCGATCCTCCGGGGAAGATAAAAGCAAACAAGATAAATAACCATCCATAATAATGAAACAATGAATAATCAATACAAAAAAGTGACCGCCGTTATGCGGTCACTTAACGGAATAAAGACGGTACGCTTATTTCACTTCCGGCATCAGCCCGATAAAGACGGTTTTCTTACGCGGACCGGTCATCAGGTCTTCCAGCTTTTCCACACACTGTAAATAGTGCGGGGTTTTCTTATGTGCCGCCACGGCCGCATCATCGGCATAGGCTTCATAGATATAAAAGCGGGTTTCCACTTCCGGGTCCTGTAATACATCAAAACGCAGGTTACCGGGCTCTTTTACCGATCCCAGATGGTTTTCACGGAAAACGGCAATAAACTCGTCCACTTTGCCGGGTTTCACATTAATTTCCACTAATGTTACGTTCAAAATTTACCCCTTGTTCTTTTCACTCAGGAACAACTGATAAGCCTGTGCAGCACTCTCACCCCCATGCACAACGGCACGGATCGCTTTCATCATGGCGACAGGGTCTTCGGACTGGAAGATATTCCGGCCCATATCCACCCCGGATGCGCCCTGGTCAATAGCGCGGAAACACATATCGAGTGCTTCGTTTTCCGACAGTTTTTTACCGCCTGCAATGACAATCGGCACCGGACAACCGGCGGTGATACGCTCAAAACCGTCTTCAACAAAGTAGGTTTTGATGATATTGGCACCCATTTCCGCAGCAATACGGCTGGCGAGCGAGAAATAACGCTGATCACGTGCCATATCTTTACCCACCCCGGTCACTGCCATTACCGGCATACCGACACGCATCCCCGCATCCACCATTTTGATGATGTTTTTGATGGACTGGTGTTCATGTTCGGTGCCGATATAGACCTGGGCCGCAACCGCCGCCACATTCAGGCGAACTGCATCATCCATCGCCACCGCAACCGCTTCGTTGGAGAGTTCGGTCAGGATGGAGTTAGCGCCGGATGCCCGCAGCACTACCGGTTTGTTGGTCGCGACCGGCACCTGTGCACGCAGGATCCCGCGTGTACACATCAGGACATCGGTATGCTCAAAAAGCGGGGCGATATTAATATCAATCCGCTCAAGGCCGGTGGTCGGCCCCTGGAAATAGCCGTGGTCAAAGGCCAGCATGACCGTTTTATTATCCTGCGGATTAAAAATACGGGCCAGACGCGATTGCATACCCCAATCCAGCGAACCGCAGCCTTTGAGGGTATAAAGGGTGTTTTTTTGCGGCGTATTAAGCCCGAAGTCTTTGCCGTCACGGATATCATCTAAATCAGCCATGGAATTCTCCCCTGGTTAAACAGGCGCGGAGGGTGTCCGCGCCATTGGTTAAATCAGCAACTACATCAGAAATCATAGTTGTTAATGTTCTCTTTGGTGAAGATTACGCGCTCAGGCAGCACCACAATCCCGTTGCCTTTTGCTTCGTAGTCATAGCCCTGAACACTGTTCGGGGATACTTCAACTTCACCGACACCGGCGACGGTGATCTTATCGCCGACATTCAGCTCACCTTTCTTCATCAGTGCATCAGCCACAGCGACAGAAATCTCGCCCTGTTTGACCACATCCCATAACGCGAACTGATTAACGGTGCCGCGCTCCACATACGGACGCATCACGTTCGGGGTACTGAACCCGACAACCGCCACATCGTTGCGTTTCAGGTTCTCTTTGGCCTGAGCCGCAGCCGGCAGGGCGTTGGCATCCGGCGCGATAATCACATCCAGGTCACTCCAGGCATTAAGAATACCTTCGGCAGTCTGTAAGGATTTGGTGGCATCGTTATAACCATACTGGGTGGTAACCACTTCCCAGCCCGGATGTTCAGCTTCGATTTTCGCTTTCGCTTCTTTGACCCACTGGTTCTGGTCAGTGACGGTCGGGCTGGAATAGAAGAAAGCGACTTTGGCTTTTTCTTTCTTCACCTGATCCGCTGCCATATCCACCAGGATGCCGCCAAGCTGTTTCGGGGTGCCCTGGTCGATATAAATCGAGCGGCATTCCGGGTTGGTATCGGAATCCCAGGTCAGGACTTTCACACCGCGCTGCATGGCGCGTTTCAGAGACGGACATAACCCGTCCGGCGAAACGGCAGAAACAATAATTGCATCATAACCGCGGTTAACGAAGTTGTTGATCAACTGTACCTGGCCGGACACACTCGGCTCGGTCGGGCCGTCGTAGGTGACATCGATACCGAGTTTTTTCCCGGCTTCCACAGCACCCTGGCCGCCGCTGGTAAAGAAGCCGACACCGACAAGTTTAGGAATAAAGGCGACTTTTTCTGCTGCATTCGCCCAGGAAACACATGCGAGACTTAATGCAGTGGCGAGCGCCAGTTTTTTCATGATGGGTTTCATGGTTTTCTCCATTTCGTCAAATCTGTGATAACAAACGTGTTTTACTCTGATACGAATTGCCTGTTGCGTTTACGCGCCCACCAGCCAAGGATGTGATGTCGGTGTAAAGAAACGGAACGACCAACAACGGCAACAATAAGCAGCGCACCCGAAAGTGCACTGGAGACCTGATTCGGTACGCCGATCATCTGCAATCCCTGCTGTAAAAAGCCGATCAGCAAAACAGCCAGCGCGGTGCCTGATACAGAGCCGGAACCGCCGTAAATATTGGCACCACCCAGCACAACAGCGGTGATCGCCGGCATCAGGAACGATGCCCCGAGATCCGCACGGGCAGAGCCGAAATAGGACACTAAAATGACAGAGGCGAGTGCGGCACTGATGCCGACCATCGCATACAGCAGACAGATAGTGCGTGTCACCGGGAAAGCACTGTAACGGGCGACACGGGCATTCTGTCCGATTAAAAAGACATTACGGCCCGGATGGGTGCGGTGCAGATAAAACCAGAACACCAGCACACACAGGGCAAAAATAATCAGCGGCAGCGGAATACCGAACAGGTCGAGGTTGGCAAAATCAGTAAAGGCCATCGGGAAGCCGCCGATCCCCTCAAAACCGGTCGCACCGGATAACCCGGAGAGCAGCAGGGCGCAACCGCCGAACAGATACATAGTTCCGAGTGTAATCACCAGCGGGTTAACGCCGGTAAACAGGATCAGCAGGGCGTTAATCAGACCGCACAATGCGCCGGTCAGCAGAGTCAGCGGAATAGCGGCAATCATCGGCACACCGGCCTGATTGAGTATGCCGAGCACAATGGCTGTCAGTCCGATGGTGGAGCCGAAGGAGATATCCATCCCGCCGCTGACAATCACCAGGGTCAGCGGCAGCGCCACCAGACCGATACAGATAAAGTCACTGGTACTGAACAGCAGCACATTGACATCGAGCAGGCGCGGGTTACCCATACCGAATAACAGGATTTCGATGACAATCAGCAGCGCCAGGGCAATTTCCCAGCCGTAACGTTTGGTGATGCTCATTTTTTCGCCTCCTGCGGTGCGGAAGGATTAAGGAACCGGGCATAGCGCTGGGCGCGGAGGTTTTTCTCCAGCGCCACACGCAGACGGCCGTCAAAGACCAGAACCGCGAGTAAAACAAACCCGGCGATAAAGTCATTCCACCAGGCCGGCAGTCTGAGCAGCACCAGCACACTGTCAATCTGGGTCATAAAATAGGCACCGAGGATAGCACCTACAATAGTTCCGGTTCCGCCGAGCAGGCTGATCCCGCCCAGCACACAGGCGGCAATGGCTTTCATTTCCAGGCCGTTACCGGTCTGATTCGGGATAAAACCGATTTGTGAGGCGAAGACAATCCCGGCGAGTGCCGCCATCATGCCGTTTACCGAGAAAGCAATGATGCGGGTGCGATCAACCGGCACACCTAACTGACGTGCGCCCTGTAAGTTATCGCCGGTGGCGTAGAAACCGCGTCCGGCAGTGGTGCGGGACAGGAACAGGGTCATCAGAATAATCAGCAGGATAATAAACCAGCCAATCGGTGACAGCCCGAGGAAGACCGGTTTTGACAGATCTTTCAGTTCCGCCGGTAAACCTTCAATCCATTTCCCGCCGGTGAGCAGCAGCATAATGCCGCGGTACAGCCCGAGCGTACCGAGGGTGGCCACAATGGCGGGGATCCGCAGCCAGGTGACCAGGATGCCGTTGAAGAATCCGGCCAGCAGACCGGCGGCGACGGTCAGCAGGATCGCCACCGTCAGCGGCAGCCCCGCATTCAGCGCGATACCGACAATCACCGCACAAAGCCCGGTGGTGGATCCGACAGACACATCAATATTGCGGGTCAGCATCACCAGGGTGGCACCGATGGCCAGCAGCATCTGGATCTGTGCACTGCCGAAAATCATGGTGACAGTTTGCAGGCTGAAGTAACGGGTTTCCATACCGCCGAGCAGGACAAACAGGCAGAGAATAGCAAGCAGTGCCGTTACTTCACGGTTGTTCTGGATATATTTCAGCATGATGCGGCCTCCTGTAACGGGCTGCTTTCTGTTTCTGTCTGCGGGCGGTGCTCGCCGAACGCCATATGCATAATGGTGTCAGTATTCAGCTCGTTGTGCTGCAATTCCCCGGAGAATTCCCCCTGATGCATCACCAGCACACGGTCAGCCAGCGCCACCACTTCATCAAGGTCAGAGGAGATCAGTAAAATCGCCACATTCTGTTGCGCGATACTTTGTATCAACTGATAAATGTCATTACGGGCACCGACATCCACGCCGCGCGTTGGTTCATCAATAATCAGCAGTGACGGATTGGCTTCCAGGCACTTGGCGATCAGAATTTTTTGCTGATTACCGCCGGACAGCGTGCGTACCGTCTGTTGCCCGTCGCTGAATTTAATATTGAGGGCGCGGCGGTAGCGCTCGAGCAGGGCATCATCCCGTGAGCGGTTGACCAGCAGCCCCTGGTGGTTATGCACCAGCGCACCGATATTCCAGGTGAGCGGGGCATCAAGAAAAAGTCCGGAGGCCTGACGGTCTTCAGGTAAACAGACCAGCCCCCGGGTGAGGCGTTTTTCACTGCTGACACCGCGCAGATTGTCACCATTGAGGAAGACCTCTCCGGCGATCAGCGGGCGCAGCCCGTATAATGTTTCTGCGAGTTCGGTCCGGCCGGCGCCGACGACGCCGGCCAGCCCGACCACTTCCCCCGGGTTGACAACAAAACTGATGTTACGGAATCCTTCGCCGCATGCATTGCGGACATCCAGCACCGGCGCATCATCCTGCGGACTGTTACGGGTGGCGGACAGATCCAGCCAGAGCTTCTGCGTCTCTGACAGCGGCTTTTTCTTCGCTTCAGGTGTGATGGCCTGAATGATTTCATCAGTGGAAAACTGTTTTGCCGGACCGGCCAGCGCGATATTACCGTCACGCATCACGCTCAGGTAATCGGCAATAGCATGTATTTCCGGCAGTTTATGAGAGATAAAGACAATCCCGACACCCTGCTGCTGTAATTCCCGCACCCGTTCAAACAGACGTTCGGTTTCGGCAGGGGTCAGGGACGCTGTCGGTTCATCAAGAATGAGGATGCGGGAATCACGCATCAGCCCGCGCATGATCTCTACCAGCTGCTGATCCGCTACGTTCAGGCTGCCCGCCCGGGCACTGAGATCAAAATTGCAGCGCAGTGATGTCAGCATCTGCTGTAATTTGGCTTTGCCCGCCTGATGTTTCGGCAGACGGAACAGAATGTTTTCCTGTACAGACAGATTCGGGAACAGCAGCGGCTCCTGCGGAACCAGATACAGCCCCAACTGATGGGCTTTCGCCGGGGTCAGGTGCGATATCTCCTGACCTTCCAGCATCAGGGTGCCTGCATCCGGCTGTTCAATCCCTGCAATAATTTTCATCAGCGTGGACTTTCCCGCGCCGTTGCCGCCCAGCAGCGCATGAACCTGTCCCGGTAACAGTGTGAAATCGATGTGTTTGAGGACAACCACACCGGAGAACTGTTTGGCTATTCCGCGGGCGGTGAGCAGCGGCTGAATCGGGTGTTGCTTCTCTGACATAACGGCACCTCTGGTGTTATGGGTATTGCTGCCGGATGTTATGTGATTAAGAAAACATCAATAAAATGAACATTTATAATTTATAAACACATTTGTTCATAAATGTAAGCCATAAAAATCAAATAAGACAATATTTCGGCCATATTTTGTGAAAAAATCAGATCTGCGTTAGAATTTGTTCAAAATTTTGGCCCGCACCTCTGGCAGATTTCTGTAAAAGGTGCTTATCTGTAAAAACGGAAAACAAAAGTTCACATGACAACAGTTTCAAAAAACACGAAAGCAGCCCCGGTAAGCTCCGTTTCTTCGATGGACTATGACGCCTCAGGACTTAGTATGAATGAAGAAGAGTTATTGGCCCGTATTGCCTGGTTTTATTACCACGATGGTCTCACGCAGGGAGATATCGGGGATCTGCTCGGTCTGACACGGCTGAAAGTTTCGCGTTTGCTCGAAAAAGGACGTCAGTCCGGCGTCATCCGGGTGCAGATAAACTCCCGGTTTGAAGGCTGTCTTGAACTTGAAGATATTCTGAAAAAAAGATTTTCGTTAAAACAAATTCGCATTCTCCCGGCACTGAACGGCCCGGAGATCCACACCCGTCTCGGCGTGGCAGGTGCACATCTGCTGATGTCCCAGCTTTCGCCCGGTCAGTTACTGGCCGTCGGGTTCGGGGAGGCGGCAATGGCGACATTGCAGCATCTGAGCGGGTTTGTCTCTTCGCAGCAAATCCGTCTGGTGACACTTTCCGGCGGTGTCGGGCAGTACATGACCGGCATCGGCCAGCTTGATGCCAACTGTCCGGTCAGCATTATTCCTGCACCACTGCGGGCATCGAATGCCTCAGTAGCCGCGACATTCCGTCAGGAACGCAGCGTGCAGGATGTACTGATGGCGGCCAGCGCAGCGGATATCGCGGTTGTCGGCCTGGGGGCGGTGAATCAGAAACAGGATGCGACCATTATGCGTTCCGGCTATATCAGCAGCGGTGAACAACTGATGCTGGCACGGCGCGGGGCGGTCGGGGATATCCTCGGCTACTTTATCGGTCGCGAAGGGGAACTGACAGAAGAGGTTGAGATGCACCGCGAACTTATCGGCATCACGCCCGCAGAACTGAAAAATATTCCGACGGTGGTCGGGGTGGCGGGCGGAGAGGAAAAAGCCGAGGTGATTGTGGCGGCACTGCTGGGGGGCTATATCAACTCCCTGGTAACAGACGAGCAGACGGCGCGGGTGATGCTGACATTATTAACCTGATGCACTGACTGTCCCGCAGACGAAAATCACGCTGTATTTCATGGTGTAACGGTATCAGTCCAATTGAATTTGTGAGGATGGCGACATGAATCAGATTACGGGCAGCGGCTCATCAGAAAAATACCTGATGGCGCTGGATGCGGGAACAGGCAGTATCAGGGCCGTTATTTTTGATCTTCACGGCAATCAGGTGGCGGTCGGACAGGCGGAGTGGCGTCACAACGAGCTGCCGGATGTACCGGGCTCGATGGAGTTTGATCTGCCGGTGAACTGGCAGCTGGCGTGTCACTGTATTGCGCTGGCACTGAAAAATGCCGGTTTACCCGCTTCAGCGATTGCCGGGGTGGCGGCCTGTTCGATGCGCGAAGGCATTGTCCTGTATGACCGCAACGGCGAACCGATCTGGGCCTGCGCCAACGTGGATGCGCGCTCAAGCCATGAAGTCAGTGAATTAAAAGAACTGTACGATAATACTTTTGAATATGATGTTTATCAGTGCTCCGGCCAGACCTTAGCCCTCGGCGCCATGCCGCGTCTGCTGTGGCTGGCACATCACCGGCCTGATATTTACCGGCAGGCGGGGACACTCACCATGATCAGCGACTGGCTGGCCTGTAAACTGACCGGTGAGCTGGCGGTTGATCCCTCCAATGCCGGCACCACCGGGATGCTGGATCTGAAAACCCGTGACTGGCGGCCGGGCCTGCTGGAAATGGCCGGATTGCGCGCGGATATTCTCTCTCCGGTTAAAGAAACCGGTACGGTTCTGGGTTATATCACAGCGAATGCCGCGAAAGAGTCCGGTCTGGCAGAAGGCACGCCGGTGGTGATGGGCGGCGGGGATGTTCAGCTGGGTTGTCTCGGGCTGGGCGTGGTCAGAGCAGGACAAACTGCGGTACTCGGCGGCACGTTCTGGCAGCAGGTGGTAAACCTGCCTGCACCGGTCACCGATCCGGATATGAATACCCGCATCAACCCGCATGTGATCCCGGGAATGGTACAGGCAGAATCCATCAGTTTCTTTACCGGCCTGACGATGCGCTGGTTCCGTGATGCATTTTGCGCGGAAGAAAAAATCATCGCGGAACGTCTCGGCGTGGATACTTATTCGTTATTGGAGGATATGGCCGCCCGTGTGCCTGCCGGCTCCCACGGTATCATGCCGATTTTTTCCGATGTGATGCGGTTTAAATCCTGGTATCACGCAGCACCTTCTTTTATTAACCTTTCTATTGATGCGGAAAAGAGTAACAAAGCCTCGCTGTTCCGCGCACTGGAGGAGAACGCCGCGATTGTTTCCTCCCTGAACCTCGATCTGATTGCAAAATTCAGTGGTGTGAAAGCGGATTCACTGGTATTCGCCGGTGGTGGTTCGAAAGGTAAACTGTGGAGCCAGATCCTGGCAGATGTTACCGGGGTGCCGGTACGGGTGCCGGTTGTCAAAGAAGCGACAGCGCTGGGGTGTGCGATAGCCGCCGGGGCAGGTGTCGGGCTATATGATGATATGGTGACGGCGGGTGAGCGTCTGGTGCAGTGGCAGCATGAGTATCAGCCAAACCCGGCACACCGTGAGGTTTATGATAAAGCCAAACTGAACTGGCAGAAGGTGTATGCGGATCAGCTCTCGCTGGTGGATTCCGGCCTGACAACATCGATGTGGAAGGCACCGGGACTGAAATAATTCCCCGTTTCAGTAAAAAGCAGAGATACAGTGTGTCCGGGTAAACCTGCGATGACGGGCAAAGGAAACGAAAAGCATGCGCGTCATGGATGACGCGCCTGAGCGCACAGGGATGTGTTTACAGCGACTTTTCGTTTTTGCCCGTCATCAGCAGAGACACTGAATTAACAGAGATCTCTGCTTTTTCAGCACTTATACAGCCGCGATCACTTTGATTTCGACTTTATAATCCGGGTGCATCAGTGCCGCTTCCACGGTGCAGCGCACCGGCGCACTGCCTTTCGCGACCCATGCATCCCAGGCGGTATTCATACCGGCAAAATCGGCTTTGTCTGCGAGGAAAATGGTCGCATCGAGGATTTTGCTTTTATCTGAACCGGCGCGGGCCAGAATTTTATCGATCGCGTGCAGGGCACTGGTGGTCTGGGCAGTAATATCGCCGCTCAGATCTTCCGGAACACTGGTGTAATAAACGGTGTTGTTGTGCACAACCGCTTCAGACCAGCGGTCTTCCGGATCAATTCGCTGAATTGTCATTCTCTCTCCTGTAAATATATCCAGTTTCTTACACGGTAAGGTGGTGCTATTGCTCAACCCTTGGCATAATTAGCGCCTATTTTGTCAGAAGAGAACGCGCGTGTCAGACGATTTTGCAAAAAACGGCCGCTTAGCCCGTGTCATTCCCGGTTTTCAGCCGAGGGAAGCCCAGGTCACCATGTCGGCGGCGATCAGCCGGATAATTGAAACGCAGGGACAACTGGTGGCGGAAGCCGGGACCGGGACCGGCAAAACTTTTGCCTATCTGGTACCCGCGCTGCGTGCCGGAAAGAAAACCATTATTTCCACCGGCTCTAAGGCGTTGCAGGATCAGCTCTATAACCGCGATCTCCCCACCATTGTTCAGGCGCTGGATTATGACGGCAAAGTGGCGCTGCTCAAAGGGCGCTCGAACTATCTCTGTCTGGAGCGGCTGGAGCAGCAGACCCTCGGCGATATCAATATGGAGCCGGAAACCCTCACGCAGATAGTGGCGGCGCGGCGCTGGGCGACAGCGACGGAGCTGGGGGATATCACCACCTGTCACGATATTCCGGAAGACAGCCCGGTCTGGCCGCTGATCACCAGCACCAACGATAACTGCCTCGGCAGCGACTGTCCGCAGTATAAGGATTGCTTTGTACTGAAAGCCCGGCGTAAGGCGCTGGAAGCGGATGTGGTGGTGGTCAACCATCATCTGTTTATGGCGGATCGCGTGG
This sequence comes from Morganella morganii, assembly GCF_041099235.1. Classification (GTDB taxonomy): domain Bacteria; phylum Pseudomonadota; class Gammaproteobacteria; order Enterobacterales; family Enterobacteriaceae; genus Morganella; species Morganella morganii_E. The sequence continues at coordinate 430,443 of NZ_JBFZSO010000003.1, forward strand.
TGAAAGACACCGGTTTCGGGGAGCTTATCCCGGAAGCGGATGTGATTATTTTCGATGAGGCGCATCAGATCCCGGATATTGCCAGTCAGTATTTCGGCCAGCAGCTCAGCAGCCGTCAGTTATTTGATCTCACCCGCGATATCACATTAGCCTACCGCAGTGAACTGCGCGACCAGGCACAGTTACAGAAATGCGCTGATCGCCTGACCATGAGTGTGCAGGATTTCAGGCTGGCACTCGGTGATACCGGTTTTCGCGGTAATCTGCGGGAATTGCTGGCACAGCCGCAGTTTCAGCGGGCGCTCACACTGCTCGATGATGCTCTGGAACTCTGTTATGACGTGATGAAACTCTCCCTTGGCCGTTCCGCTATGCTGGATGCGGCGTTTGAACGGGCGACCCTGTACCGCAATCGGCTCAAACGGCTGAAAGATGTCTCCATTCCCGGTTACAGCTACTGGTTTGAAAGCTATGGCCGTCATTTCCTGCTGGCACTGACACCACTGACCGTGGAAGACAAATTCCGCGAAATGATGAGCAACCAGAAAATGGCGTGGGTGTTTACGTCCGCGACACTGTCGGTGAATGATGATCTGCACCATTTTACCCGCCGCCTCGGGCTGGATAACGCCGAAACCCTGATCCTGCCGAGTCCGTTTAATTATCAGGAGCAGACGCTGCTCTGTGTGCCGCGTTTTCTGCCCTCGCCGAATCAGTACGGTGCGGCAAAACAGCTGGCGGAACAACTGCGTCCGCTGATCAACCACAACCGCGGCCGCTGTTTCTTTTTGTGCACCTCACACCAGATGATGCGCGATCTTGCCGCCGAATTCCGCCAGTCACTGACACTGCCGGTACTGGTGCAGGGCGAAACCAGTAAAACACAGCTGCTCCGCGATTTTATCTCCTCGGGTAATGCCTTGCTGGTGGCCACCGCCAGTTTCTGGGAAGGGGTGGATGTGCGCGGTGATGCGCTGACCTGCGTCATCATCGATAAACTGCCGTTTACCGCGCCGGATGACCCGTTGCTGAAAGCCCGGATGGAAGATTGTCAGGTGCACGGCGGTGATCCGTTCCGTGATGTCCAGATTCCGGATGCAGTGATCAGCCTTAAACAGGGAGTCGGGCGGCTTATCCGTGATACGGAGGATTACGGCGTGATTGTGATCTGCGATAACCGGATTGTCATGCGGCCTTACGGGGAAATCTTCCTGAAAAGTCTGCCGCCGTCGCCACGGACCCGTTCACTGACCAAAGCTGCGGAATTTCTGGCAGCACGACAATCACAGCGCCGCACAGCGGAATAACACTGAATCAGTTTCGCAATAAAAGTCACTGTTACTATGATTTTTTTGTTACCATAAACCTTATTTATTTGCCGGAGTTATGGCATGTCCAGCCGAATTTTAGCCTTAGATACAGCAACAGAAGCCTGTTCTGTTGCACTTTACAACAATGGTGAGATCACCGCTGATTTTGCCGTCACCCCCCGCGAACACACACAGCGCATCCTGCCGATGGTGCAGGCGGTGCTGGCACAGCAGAATCTCTCTCTCCGTGATCTTGATGCACTGGCCTTTGGTCAGGGGCCGGGCAGCTTTACCGGTGTGCGGATTGGTGTCGGGATCGCGCAGGGCCTGGCGCTGGGCGCTGAATTGCCGATGATCGGTGTCTCATCACTGGAAACCATGGCGGAAGGGGTTTTCCGTACCAGCGGGCTCGCCCGTGTCCTGGTCGCTATTGATGCCCGGATGGATGAAGTGTACTGCGCGGCGTATGTCCGTGATGAGCAGGGCATTTTCCGGCAGGAACTGGCGGAAGCGGTGCTGAAACCGGCTGATTTTGTCACCCGCTGTGCCGCACTCACCGGCGAATGGGGACTGGCAGGTACCGGCTGGGCGGCGTATCCGCAGATGCAGGAAACGCTGACGCTCAGTACTCAGATGACAGAGATTACGCTGCCGCATGCACAGGATATGCTGCCGCCTGCGCTGAATGCACTGCGCCGCGGGGAAACATCTGCCCCTGAATCGGCGGAGCCGGTGTATCTGCGTAACGAAGTGACCTGGAAGAAATTACCGGGCCGCGAATAAGGTAAAAAATAGCCTGTGTCAATTGTTGAACCGGCAATCATCAGCCACAATAAATGAATACTATCCGTCACAGGAGCTCATATCATGATGAATCGCTTACGGGGCAGTCTGAAGTATGGTGTTGTGATTGTATCACTGGCGCTGACCGGCTGCGCCACAGTACCGGAATCCATTAAGGGCAGCGGCACCACGATGCTGACGGATTTTCAGGCCGTTCAGAAAGCGCCGCAGGCCTATAAAGGGATGGAGGCACGTTTCGGCGGGCGGGTACTCAGCGTGCAGAATCTGCCGGATATGACACAGCTGGAAATCGCGGTGATGCCGCTGAACAGCACCGGTGCGCCATTCCTCGGTTCAACCATTACCGGCCGGATGTATGCCCGGATCAACAGCTTTATGGAGCCGGACAACTTCCGTGACCAGTATGTCACCGTAGTCGGGCTGATGAACGGTACACAAGCCGGTAAGATCGGCGACGTTCCTTATATTTTCCCGGTCATTGATGTCACCGGCTTCCAGCGCTGGCACCAGTCACGGCAGGTGATTATGCCGCCGCCGGTGTACGGTCCGGATCCTTGGCGCTGGCATAACGGGTACTACGGTGGCGGGTATTATGGCGGCGGCTGGTACTATCCGCCGGGACCGGCGGTGGTGCAGGATTATTTAGTGCCTTAATCGCGCGGATTTACGGGTATGGTAACCTTAAAGTTCAGCATAAATGCGGATTTGAGTGTATAATCCCGTCCGCGATGATAAGCAGGAATGATTATCCTCAGCTTGTTACAGTGAATAGATTAAGAGGCGGCATTTGCCGCCTCGATTGTTATCTGGCTTTATAAAACAAATTAGTGATGTGACTCTCAACCTGAAACAGAAAAATTATCCGAAAACGCCGTTTTATGTAAATACTTTATTTATGTAAATATTTTGTTAACGCCGGCGGGTCATGAGATGAGCAGCAATAATCAGGAGTAAAACCTTGGAAAGAGTCTGGCTTAAACACTATCCGGAAGATGTCCCGGCAGATATCAATCCTGACACCTATGCCTCAATGGCAGAGATGCTGGAGAATGCGGTATCACGCTTTGCGGACCAGCCCGCCTTTATCAATATGGGCGAGGTGATGACCTACCGGAAACTGGAAGAGCGAAGCCGCGCATTTGCCGCTTACCTGCAAAACGGATTGGGGCTGAAAAAAGGGGATCGCATCGCGCTGATGATGCCGAACTTACTGCAATACCCGATAGCCCTGTTCGGGATCCTGCGGGCAGGGATGGTGGTGGTGAACGTCAACCCCCTCTATACACCAAGAGAGTTAGAACATCAGTTAAATGACAGCGGCTGTGCCGCGATTGTGATTGTTTCCAATTTTGCACATACCCTCGAAAAAATCGTTTATAACACGCCAATCCGCCATGTGATCCTGACCCGTATGGGAGATCAGCTTTCCCGGCCGAAAGCGACGCTGGTGGATTTTGTGGTTAAATACATCAAGCGCCTGGTGCCGAAATATAATCTGCCGGATGCTATCTCATTCCGCCGCGCTATCCATCAGGGTTACCGCATGCAGTATGTCAAACCGGAAATTCACCGTGAAGACCTCGCATTTCTGCAATATACCGGCGGAACCACCGGGGTGGCCAAAGGTGCCATGCTGACTCACCGCAATATGCTGGCAAACCTTGAGCAGGCGCGCGCAGCGTATATTCCGGAACTGAAGGTCGGCAAAGAACTGATTGTCACGGCACTGCCGCTGTATCACGTATTTGCACTGACCGTGAACTGCCTGCTGTTTATTGAGATCGGCGGCCGTAACCTGCTTATCACCAACCCGCGTGATGTCAGCGGTACGATCAAAGAACTGAGCAAATACCCGTTCACGGCCATTACCGGGGTAAACACACTGTTTAATGCCTGGATCAACAACCCGGAATTTCACAAACTCGATTTCTCCACTCTGAATCTCTCTGTCGGCGGCGGCATGCCGGTGCAGAAAGCGGTGGCGGAAAACTGGGAAAAACTGACCGGCAAACACCTGCTGGAAGGCTACGGGCTGACAGAGTGCTCCCCGCTGGTCGCCGGTAACCCGCATAACCTGAAAAGTTACAGCGGCAGTATCGGATTCCCGGTACCGTCCACTGAAATCCGCCTGCTGGATGATGACGGCACGGATGTACAGGAAGGGCAGCCGGGGGAAATGTGGGTCCGTGGTCCGCAGGTGATGAAAGGGTACTGGAACCGCCCGGATGCCACCGCAGAAGTGCTGAAAGATGGCTGGGTCGCCACCGGGGATATCGCGCAGTTTGATGAAAGCGGTTTTCTGCACATTGTTGACCGCAAAAAAGACATGATCCTGGTGTCCGGCTTCAACGTCTATCCGAATGAAGTTGAGGATGCGGTCATGCTGCATCCGGCAGTGCTGGAGTGTGCGGCCATCGGCGTGGAGAGCGAAAGCTCCGGTGAAACTGTGAAGATTTTTGTCGTCCGCAAAGATAAATCACTGACAGAAGATGATTTACGTCTGCACTGCCGCCGTTATCTGACCGGTTATAAAGTCCCGAAAATCATTGAATTCCGTGATGAATTACCGAAATCCAATGTCGGTAAAATTCTGCGCCGCGAACTGCGCAACGAGGAAAAGCACAAAACGGATATTCAGCCGGTTGCATGACACCACATCAGGCCGCAGAATAATAACGCCGGTTTTTACCGGCGTTTATCTGTTCTGTTATGACTATTGATTGAAATACCCTGATCTGTTGAATTATTCTGTATCACACCACTTAACCACGTCGTCAAAGACTAAGAGAAGTTGTTTTGAATTATCAGTTGATTACCAGCGATACACACCTTGCCGCCTATTGTGAACAGGTTACCGGCAAACCTTATCTTGCTCTGGACACTGAGTTTGTCCGGATCCGGACCTATTATCCGCATCTCGGTCTGGTTCAGCTTTATGACGGGGAGCATCTCGCACTGGTCGATCCGCTGGGGATCACTGACTGGACACCGCTGAAAACCTTACTGACTGCGCCGGATATGATCAAATATCTCCATGCGGGCAGTGAGGATATCGAAGTCTTTTTCAACAGCATGGGATGTGTGCCGCAGCCGCTGGTAGATACCCAGGTGCTGGCCGCCTTTACCGGACATCCGCTCTCCTGCGGGTTTGCCACGCTGGTGGAAACCTACCTCGGCGTTGCCCTGGATAAAAGTGAATCCAGGACTGACTGGCTGGCGCGACCTCTGACAGAAAAACAGTGTGAATATGCAGCAGCGGACGTGTATTACCTGCTGCCGCTGGCGGAAAAACTGACTGAAAAAGTCCGTGCTGCCGGTTACCTGGCTTCTGCGGAAGAAGAGTGCGCCATGATGGCGCAGCGCCGTATTACCCAGACTGATCCGGCGGAAGCCTACCGCGATTTCAGCGGTGCCGCACAACTGCGTCCGCAGCAACTGGCCTGTTTACAGAAACTGGCGCAATGGCGGCTGGAACAGGCGCGTCAGCGTGATATGGCTGTCAACTTTGTGGTACGTGAAGAACATCTGTGGAAAGTGGCGCGTTATATGCCGACCTCGCTGGGTGAGCTGGACGGGCTGGGGCTGACCGGGCAGGAAATCCGCTGTCACGGCAGGCGCCTGCTGGCATTAACGGAAGAAAGCCGGGTACTGAATGAGGCCGATTATCCGCCAGCGGTTGAAAATGTGTCCGACCATCCGTTATACCGCAAAACGTTTAAGGCGATCAAAGCACGCATTACTGAGCTGAGCGAAGCGGAACAATTCAGTCCGGAACTGCTGGCATCACGCCGTCAGATTAACCAGTATCTGAATAAAGTGTGGGGATTCCGGGCTGCATCCGAAGAGCCGGAACTGCTGAACGGCTGGCGTAAACCATTGCTGGAAACTGCACTGGCAGAGGTGGTTGCCGGTGTTGAAGCCGGTGCTGTCTCCGGGGAATAAACAGCAAAAAACACGGCGGGGTAAACCGCCGTGTTATCAGTCACCGAAACTACTCTTTTTTTGCAGTCTCGTCTTTTTTCGTGCCTTCATCGCCTTCAGGCAGCGTGACGTTCAGTTCAAGAACGGATATATCATCGCCTTTCTGCTCGAACTGGACAGACAGCATCTCCGGATCGACCTGCACATACTTGCAGATAACTGCCAGTAAATCGCGTTTCAGATCCGGAAGGTAATTCGGTTCAGATTCACCGCGGCGACGCTCTGCAACAATGATTTGCAAACGTTCTTTTGCAATATTAGCTGTCGGTTTTTTTCTCGACAGGAAGAAGTCTAACAGCGCCATGGTTTACCCCCCGAATAAGCGTTTTAAGAAACCTTTTTTCTCTTCCTCAATGAAACGGAAAGGACGATCTTCACCCAGAATACGGGCGACAGTATCGTCATAAGCTTTACCTGCATCTGATTCCTGATCCAGAATCACCGGCTCACCCTGGTTGGATGAACGCAGAACAGACTGATCCTCCGGAATCACACCGATAAGCGGGATGCACAGGATTTCCAGCACATCTTCCATACTCAGCATATCACCGCGGCTGACACGGCCCGGGTTGTAACGGGTAAGCAGCAGATGCTCTTTAATCGGCTCCTGTCCCTGTTCCGCACGGCGGGATTTGGAGGACAGGATCCCGAGAATACGGTCAGAGTCGCGGACAGATGAAACTTCAGGGTTGGTGGTAATAATGGCTTCATCAGCAAAATAGAGCGCCATCAGTGCGCCGCTCTCAATCCCTGCCGGGGAGTCACAGATGATGAAATCAAAGTCCATCTCACCTAATTCGTTCAGCACTTTCTCCACACCTTCACGGGTCAGCGCATCTTTATCGCGGGTCTGCGATGCAGGCAGGATAAATAAATTTTCAGTCCGCTTATCTTTGATAAGTGCCTGATTCAGTGTGGCATCGCCCTGAATAACGTTCACGAAGTCATACACGACGCGACGCTCACACCCCATGATTAAGTCAAGGTTACGCAGACCGATATCAAAATCGATCACAACGGTTTTCTTTCCTTTCTGGGCAAGGCCGGTCGCTATGGCCGCGCTGGAAGTGGTTTTGCCTACGCCACCTTTACCTGAAGTAACAACTAAAATGCGTGCCATGGAATTATTCCTTGTTAAAGGTCTATATTAGATTGTTGATAGTGAGTTCATTATTAACCAGACTGAGTTTGGCCGCTTTCCCGGCAAATTCGCCGGGGATTTGATCACTCAGCCAATATTGTCCGGCGATAGAAATCAGTTCCGCATGCAGATGAGTGCAGAAAATCTGGCTTTCCGTATCACCTGCCGCGCCGGCTAACACACGTCCGCGCATCAGCCCGTAAATATGAATATTACCGTCCGCAATGAGTTCCGCGCCCGCACTGACATTGGCGGTCACGATAAGGTCACTGTTCGGTGCATAAATGCGCTGGCCGGAACGGACAGGCACATTAATCAGCCGGGTCTTCCGGCAGGATGAATCTGCGGCGGATGATACTGCCGGTGTTTCAGGCTCCGGCGCTTCCGGTTCAGCAACACGGGCACTCTTGCCCTCATTGAGCAGCGGAAGCCCGCTGCGGGTTGCAGCCCGGCGCATTTTCTCATCCTGACAGCCGCTGATCCCGACAATCCGCAAACCGGCCTCAGTGACGGCCCGGCAGATAATTTTCAGGTTCGCGCCGGATGAAATCTGGCTGACATTAAGCACAACAGGGGCATTCTGGAAAAAGGCAGGCGCCTGGCTGACTTTTTCGCGCACAGCCTGTTCAATAATCTGAGGATCCTCATTATTCAGATGAAGAACCGAAAGTGTGAAGTTACTGCCTTTAAGATCAATTGGCGATGGTGACATCTGTCCGACTCAGTATAATTAGCGGCCCGCTATTCAGCCATATATAAATTGCATTGCAGCGACGCAATGCCGGGTAACGATATTATCAAAAACAATAGCATGTTATAGTTAGTGCCATTTACTGGCAAGTCACGATTTGATTTAAACGGGATAATTCCAATGTTGTGTGCAATTTACAGAAGTCCGAACCGCGATCAAACCTATTTGTTCATCGAAAAGAAAGATGATTTCTCTCGTATCCCGGAAGAGTTGCTGAAAAGTTTCGGCAAGCCTGTCTTCAGCATGCTGATCAACCTTGCTAACCGCGATAAACTGGCCAATGCGGATATTGAGAAAGTGAAACAGGAACTGATCGATGCCGGTTATTATCTGCAGTTCCCGCCACCGGTGGAAGATCTGTTATCAGAATACCGGGATACACTGAATATTCAGGATAAATCCTAATAATAATCCCCGCGAAATAACCAGAAAGGATATCGCTATGCGCCTGACATTATTAAGCGCCGTGATTATTACGGCATCGCTGACGGCCTGCAGTGCATCTCAGACACCGGTTTTACCGGCAAAATTAACGGCTGATGTCCCGGCAGCACAACAGACAGCTGCAGCACGGTTGTCCGTGGCGGATTTACAGCGGGAATTTCCGGCTGACTCACGGACAGCAGAACAATTTCCGGCCTATGCTGAACAGCTGAAAGCGATGGCGCGTCAGGAGGGTATTAAAGAATCCACACTGACCCGCGCTTTTGAGAATTTTCATTTTATCGAACGTGTTATAACGTCTGATAAAAACCAGCCGGAGAAAAAAGTCACGCTGGATGATTATCTGGCCCGCCGTGTGACTAAAGGTGCTGTCAGCGCCGCAGTAAAACAGCATGATGCCAATGCGGCGCTGTTATCCGGTATCAGTCAGCGTTACGGCGTGCCGCAGGAATATATTGTCTCCCTGTGGGGACTGGAAAGCGGTTTCGGCCGTTATCAGGGTAAAGAAGATGTGATTTCCGCCCTGGCAACCCTGGCCTATGAAGGCCGCCGCGAAGAAATGTTTATCAAACAGTTTATCGCGGCACTGCAGATTATCGACCAGGGCCATATCCCGGCAGATCAGCAGCTGAAAGGCTCCTGGGCCGGTGCGATGGGACAAAACCAGTTTATGCCGGCCAGCTATCTGACTTATGCCGTGGACGGTGACGGCGACGGCGTGGTGGATATCTGGAATAACAAAGCAGATGTGTTTGCATCCACCGCAAATTATCTGGCCACTGAAGGCTGGGTAAAAGGGCTGCCGTGGGGATATGAAGTGACTGTTCCCGCAGGCTTTGACCGCAGCATTGAGGGAACAAAGAAAAACCAGAGCAAAACACTGGCGCAGTGGAAAGCCCTGGGTGTGACACTCCCTGCACAGGCAAATCTGCCGGAATCGACCCCGATGTGGTTAGTCGTACCGGAAGATAAGCAGGAGCGGGTGTATCTGGTCACACAGAACTTTATCACCATCATGCACTGGAACCGCTCGTACTTCTTCGCACTCAGTGTTTCACTGATGGCGGATAATGTCGGTGCGGAAATCCGCTGATGTCATCAGAATAATAAATTAAAGGGGTAAGACTATGTATCAGCATCGTGACTGGCAGGGCGCTCTCCTGGATTTTCCGGTCGGGAAAGTGGTATGTGTGGGGCTGAATTATGCAAAGCATGTTGCGGAGATGAAATCACAGGCATCCGCAGAACCCCTTCTTTTTATTAAACCTGAAACGGCACTGTGCGATCTGCGCCAGCCGGTCGCCATTCCGAAAGAGTTCGGCGAAGTGCATCACGAAACCGAACTGGCGGTTCTGATCGGCGCTCCGCTGAAACAGGCCAATGAAGACCGCTGCGCCCGGGCGATTGCCGGTTTTGGTGTCGCGCTGGACTTAACACTGCGCGATGTGCAGATGAAATTAAAGGCGGCAGGGCAGCCGTGGGAAAAAAGTAAGGCATTTGACGGCTCTGCACCGGTGTCCGGGTTTATTCCGGTCAATGAATTCCCGGATCCGCAGAATGTCACCCTGAGCCTGACCGTTAATAATGAATTGCGCCAGCAGGGAAACACCCGCGAAATGCTGACGCCGGTGATACCGCTGATTAGCTATATGTCCCGCTATTTCACGCTGCGTCCGGGGGATATTATCCTGACCGGCACACCGGAAGGTGTCGGGCCGCTGGTATCGGGCGATATGCTGAAAATCTCTGTAAATGATCACATGCTGACCACGCGGATTATCTGAAACGGGTCAGCCACGAAGTAAAAGGAAAAAAGAACATGTCTCAACCATTCTGGACGGTGAAAACCCTCGATGAAATGAGTGACGAAGAGTGGGAATCACTGTGTGATGGCTGCGGACAATGCTGTTTGCAGAAACTGATGGACGCAGACACCGATGAAATCTATTTCACCGATGTGGCCTGCAACCAGCTGGATATTAAAAGCTGTCAGTGCCGTCATTATGAAGACCGTTTCCGCTATGAGCCGGACTGCATCAAACTGACGCGGGAAAACCTGCCGACATTTGACGCCTGGCTGCCGATGACCTGCGCTTACCGCTTGGTCATGGAAGGTAAACCGTTATTACCCTGGCACCCGCTAATCAGCGGATCCAAATCCCTGATGCACCAGAAAGGCATTACTGTCCGCCACATAGCCGTCACAGAAAGTGTGGTACAAAACTGGGAAGACCATATTCTGAATAAGCCTGAGGGCGGGTTTTAACAGATTGTTGACAATGTGGAACATGGATGAGGCATTTTGCGCTGACGTGTTCCATCTGTTCCGCAATAATATTCAGGTATTATATGCCTGTTATTATCGTATAGCAGGCGGGATATTGTTATGTTGCCTTCCTCTTTGGAGTACTTCTGTATAACCCAATTGAAAATTGCTCAACCGCATATCCGGCAGATCTGTATCTGGTTGCCGGTATGTATCTATTTAGTAAATCAGCCGTAATTTATCTGTCTGTAATATTTAATGGTATAGATATGATGAAACAATATAGTTAATTATCGATTTTCCTTGTTTCAAATAACCCAAGAATAGTTAATGAAATATAAGCCCAAAAAACTCAATAAAAGACTGCTCATAATAAACTAAAGGGAACGCATATCACACATAACGTAGTGGTTAATACATTTTATTCACAAGTCACAGATTTTTTATAAATAAATTTCAGAACTTTCTGTATATGCTAATTTTACTTTCAATTATGCTAATAGCAATATTAGCTATGTAATTGCAATTTTTTATTATTACTATGCGATAGAATTACAAAGGAATGGCATTGTTGTTATTTTGGGAGTGAAAAAGTTAAACATTCTATTTCAAGGTTAAATTATGAATACAAATAATATATTTGTACTTCTGCTTGCTATGCAGGCGGGGATGGCTTACGCCGATAAATACACACTCCCGGTCGATTTGACAACGATAAAACTGAAAGCTGGTGATATTGTTGAAGTAAAAGAGAACGGTTATGCGGTATCAGGATACAATATCCCATTGAATTTTCAGGGAGGAAATATAAACGTCAAATTAGATAACAGTAAATACAGTGGTACAGCCTACGGCATAAAATTAAGCGGAAAACAAAAGCACGACTTAGGTAATGGATCTGTTATCACAATGAGGTCGTTATCAGGCGGCAGTGGCCTTTATCTTGAGAACGGTGAGTTAAAGTCAGATAATCTCGAAGTTAATGCAGAATCTTTATCTGAAAAAGGAAGCGCGAATGGTATTTATGCTAAACGAGCTAATCTGAATCTGGGAAGTAACAGTAAAATCACTGTGAATAATCTCAAAAAAACCACCACGTCGTGGACTGATTCTACCGCAATTTTTCTGGACAATAGTTCTGTTTTAAATGCGAATAATATTGAATTAAATGCCAATGGTTCAACATCGGGTATTTTAATGCTGGATGGCTCACAAGCCAATTTAGGTGCGGGCTCAGTCATTAACACCGGCGTTATGGGAGTTGCACTTTTAGATGACAGTAATAATAAACTTGAAGCAAACGGCCTTATTGTAAATTTAAATGCTGTGCCTGGTTTTGATTCAGGTAAAAACTCTGACATCAGAGCAGGTATCTATGTTAATGACGGATATAGCAATAAAGCAGAATTAAAAAATACCAATATTAATAATAAAGGCGATGGAAGTTTTGGTGTACTCCTTCACGGTGGTACTCTTACAGCAGAAAATCTGTCCATCATATCGGAAGGTGAAAAAGCGTATGCTGTTCAGACAGATCTTCACAGTATTGCTAATATAAATGGACATACTGAAATACAGGGTGACATTGCTGCTTATCAATACAGTAAGATAAATCTGGTAACAAACAGGAATGAACAGAGTCAGACCGTTATTACAGGAAGTATCAGGGAAAATGGCAGAAGTCAGATTAACTGGAGTGGTACAGACTCGGTATGGAACGTGACCGGAAATTCCAACCTCGGCAACCTGTCACTGAGTAATAACAGCGTGGTCGATTTCACACATTCAACTGAATATAACAATGTTTCTGTCAAAAAACTGGATGGTGCCGCATTATGGAACTTCAAAGTTAACTTTGATAATAATACCAGTGATACTTTGCGCGTTTCCGGTACATCAAAAGGCGCACATCAGGTGGGATTGGTAAATGATGGCAGCATGAATACCAATGGCACCGAGACGAAAGATATTATCTTTACAACTGACGGAGTTGCTACTTTTACTGCTGTTCATGACTATGAATTCGGCGGATATTTATACACCGTACAACGTAAAGATAATGACCCCGACAGTACAATATGGGAAGTTGCTTCAGTCGGTAAAGTTCCGCCGGGAGATAAAATACCTCCGGAAGAAGATAAACCGTCAGAAGGGACAAAAACACCGGTAGCAAAAACCAGTGTTAATACCGTTGTCGGAAATTATTATTTAAACCTGGCTGAGCAGGAAAATTTACAGCGGAGAATGAGTTCATTACGGAATAATCCGGAGGGAAGTGGTCTTTGGGCCAGAACTTACCATGGTAAATTTGATTCATTCCAAAGTGGAAGTCTCGATAAATTTGATATGAATTACTCAGGCGTCCAGGTTGGTTTTGATCATATTCTTCAACCTGAAAGTGCGGACTACTGGATGCTCGGCGGTTCTCTGAATTATACTGATTCCTCTCAGGATTACAGTAACGGAGATGGTGATCAGAAAAGTTATTCTTTTGCCGGTTATGCAACATATTTAAGTGAAAGTGAATGGTATGCGGATTTTTACGGTAAATACTCATATTATGATAATAAATTAGATATGAGAGATACTGCGGGGATGCAGGTTAATGGTTCCGGAAATGGTTACTCCTTAACGGCATCAGCGGAACTGGGTAAACGTATTTATATCCTGAATCAAAAGGAAAAAACGTTTTATGTTGAACCAAATGCTCAGATGACACTGAGTCACATTAGCAGTAATGATATCAACAACAGCAACGGATTAAAGGTCAAATTTGATAACCAGTTATCAACGATTGGCCGTGTTGGTGTAAATACAGGATACAATATTCACAGTACCGCTCCGGTAACAGTATACGGGAAAATAAATATTGCTCATGAATTCAATGGTGAACAGGTATATTATCTGAATAATAGCAGGGAGCGTTTAATGCTGGCAGGTTCATGGGTTGAATATGGTGCCGGTGCGGATATTACTTTAGATAAACAGCATTTGTTATTTATTGAATATACAGGAAGCAATGGCTCTAAATTTAACCAGAATGATTTTAACCTGGGATATCGTTACTTATTTTGATGAAATATAACCCCCGGAAACATAATGTATTTCCGGGGCTGTTTTCACAGGACCCCGGACAACACTGATTCTCAGATAATGTGAATCTCTGAAGGTCTCATAATTTCTGCAAAACCACCGGACTTAACAAATCCGGTGGTTTTCACCTTCACGACATAACTCACTGCTTATTATTTTGTACTGACAATGGCAATATAGCGCAGGCGATCACGGTTCTGCCGGAAATGGCGGAACATCTGTAAAAACTGCGGGCGATTCTCTTTTTTCAGGGCGTTGCGGATGATTTTCAGCGTGCCGGAAAGTCCTTCGTCGTGCAGCATGCCTTTTGGTGTCATTAATGTCATCGCCCCCTCCGAGCGGATCACATCACGGAAACCCGCGTCACGAAACAGTGCCAGCCAGTCATCACTCAGCATCGGTTGTGCTTTGACATGAATGGCAGCCTGCATTTCCTGCGTGACACATTCATTTTCACGCCGCTCTGTCAGCGCGATATCGTGGGTCAGCAGACGGCCGCCGGGCTTCAGTACCCGGAAATATTCCTGTAACAGACGGGCTTTGGCTTTGTCCGCATACATGGTCAGCATGGCTTCGTTGATAACAACATCAAAATGATTATCCGGGAACGGCAGTTTTGAGGCATCCGCTTCCTGCACGGTGATAAGGTGCGATAACCCGTTAGTGAGGATATTTTTCCTCGCATTGGCAAGTGCCTGTTTATCCATATCAATGCCGGTAATATGACACTGAAAACGCTGGGCGATTTCAATGGCGGTGGTACCCATATTGCAGGCAATTTCCAGCACCCGGCTGTTGGTCTGCAATCCGCTGTGTGATAACAGCCATTCAGTGGCGGTGCGGCCCCCCGGGCGCAGGCGTTTTTTACCCAGACGCGCCAGAAATTTGTGTCCGGCTTCATGACCGGTATGTGTGCTTTCCATTATTCAATCCTGTTTGTTTTCCGGTTCACGTAACATCACCAGCAGCATTTTTGCCCGCTCCGGTGCGTCCACAGCATGAGGAATATTGGCCGGCATACGGACAATATCCCCGGGTTTTGCCGTCACCGGTTTTCCGGCAATGGTCAGGATCAGCGAACCTTCGGCAATCATCACAATGGCATCAAACGGGGCGCTGTGCTCAGAGAGCGCCTGGCCTTTATCAAAGGCAAACAGGGTGATATTGCCGCCGCTGTTTTTAGCGAGAACGCGGCTGGAAATACCTTGTTCGGTGTAGTTCACCAGATCGGCAATCACTAATGCTTCTGCCGGGGTAATCGTGTTATTGCTCATAATAAATATCCTTATGGTTAATCAGGTAATAAATGGGTTCAGCGGAACAGCGGGATCACGCCGCAGGTCTGCCGGTGCGGGGAGTTAACCGGCACGACAGAAACCGGAAGCTGATACAGCTTTCCCAGATTCTCTTCCGTCAGCAGTGCGGGTGTCTGACCAAACTGCGCCTGTGTGCCGTCAAACAGTAACAGTGAATAATCCGCAATATGCAGGGCATGCTGTGGATAATGGCTGGTAAAAAGGATTGTTTTACCGCGTTCGGCGGCCAGCATTTTCAGAACAGAGAGAACTATGTCCTGGTTAGCCAGATCCAGCGCGGAAGTGGGTTCATCCAGGATCAGAATGTCCGGTTCACCGGCCAGTGCGCGGGCAATCATCACCATTTGTTTTTCACCGCCGCTGAGAAGGTTAAATGCGGTGTCCGCAAACGGGGTTAATCCGAGGTCAGCCATTGCCTGTTCGGTGATGTCATGATCACGCCGCGACGGGGATGCATACCAGGGAAGATGGCGAACCCTGCCGAGACTGACCATGGTGCGGACAGAGTAATTGAACAGTGCGCCGCTGAGTTGCGGCACATAGGCTGCCGGTGCACTGAGCCGCACAGTGCCGGTTGCCCCTTTTTGCAGGCTGAGCAGCAGGCGCAGCAGAGTGGTTTTTCCGCGACCGTTCGGGCCGAGAATGGCGGCGATAGTGCCCGGCGGCTGGCGGAATGTCAGCCCGTCAAATAACGGACGTTTACCGGTGTGGTAACTGAGCTGATTAACACGGATCACAGGTCTGCCACCTTTTTATTCATGGAGTGAATGAGCAGGGCGAAAATCGGTGCCCCGATCAGCGCGGTGATGATACTCAGCGGGATCTCGGCACTGGTCATACTGCGCGCCAGGGTATCGACGGCGATCAGATAAATCGCACCGGTCAGGGCACTGGCGGGGAGCAGGGTGCGATGGTCATGTCCGCTGGTCAGTCGTGCGATATGCGGAATAATCAGTCCGACCCAGCCGATGGTGCCGGAAACGGCCACGGTGGCGCTGGTGATCAGCGTGACGCAGACCAGGATAGTCCAGCGGGTTACGGTGACGGGCAGCCCCAGCGCCTGTGCGTTTTCCTCGCCGAGGGACAGCACATTGATGCGGAAGCGGAGGGCAAAAATAATCCCGCCTGCAATGATGACAACCGGCAGTAACACGCTCACTTTCAGGTAGGTTGCGGTGGCAAAACTCCCCATCAGCCAGAACACGATGGTTTGCAGGGTATTGTTCGGATCCGCAAAATAGGTGATCAGCGAAATCAGGGCGGCAAAAAAAGCATTAATAATCACGCCTGCGAGGATCAGCATCAGAAGACTGCTGCCGTGCCTGTTCAGCCCCAGCAGAAAGACCAGTACAATGGCCAGCAGACCGCCGAGAAAAGCAAAACTGATAGTGATAAATAAAGAGGAGAAGAGCAGCAATGCCAGTGCGCCGCCCAGCGCCGCGCCGGATGAAACACCGATAATCTGCGGCCCCACCAGCGGGTTGCGGAAAATGCCCTGTAATGCGGCACCGGCAACTGCGAGCCCGGCACCGGCCAGTCCGGCGATCAGAATGCGCGGCAGACGGACATACAACACCACATTTTCAGCGGTGCGGCTGTATTCTGCAGACGGGCTGCGACCGGTCAGGGTATCCGCCAGGATTTGCTGAACCGTTGTCACAGAGACCGCATAGCGGCCGGCACACAGCGCAAGCACGATGGTCAGTAATAACAGTGCGGATAACAGGCACCACTGTAAATAAACCTTTCGCATCATGGCCGCCCCATCAGTGTCAGATAATCACGGCCTTCCCGGTTCAGTTCGAGCTGCAGAATGCGGTCTGTTTCCTCATCGCTGAGAGAATAGCCGTACAGTTGCAGATAGCGTTTGCGGATCTCTTC
This sequence comes from Morganella morganii, assembly GCF_041099235.1. Classification (GTDB taxonomy): domain Bacteria; phylum Pseudomonadota; class Gammaproteobacteria; order Enterobacterales; family Enterobacteriaceae; genus Morganella; species Morganella morganii_E. Next base: position 447,430 of record NZ_JBFZSO010000003.1, read on the forward strand.
GCGCAGCGGAAATGCCGCACTTTCCGGATGAAAAATCTGAGCCAGCCACTGCCAGTAAAGCGGTGTTTCCTGATTAGGCGCATCCCAGATAAAACCGCCGATCGGCAGTTTATAGACCCGTTTATTCTTTACCGCCGTCACGTCACTGAGCATCGGGTTGTTATAAATATCCGCGGGTGCCAGTCCGGCCTCAAAATTGCCCAGCAGGATAATGTCCGGATCCCACACCAGAATCTGCTCGATATTCAGGGTACGCGGCCCGGTCAGGTCACGGTTGAGGCTGACACCTCCGGCAAGTGCAAAATCCGCATTGTTATGAGACGTGGATCCGAACGTCTGAATACTCTGTTTAAAATGAGAGAGATAGAGCACACGCGGTTGTTTGTCTTCCGGAATAGCAGCAACACTGTTTTCCAGCTGGTTGATCACCTGTTTGCGCCAGGCAATCAGCCCGTCCGTTTTGGTTTCTTTGCCGAGGGTTTTCCCCATCAGGGTTAACCACTCCTGTGTATAGGCCTCTTTGCCGTAATCCAGCGTGGCGACCGTCAGGCCGGCATTGCGCATCGGCGTAATAATGTCATCGCCCCGGTGTCCCCATTGCCAGACCAGATCCGGGTTAACCGAGAGCAGGGCTTCAATATTGGGGGCAAAATCATTCCCTACCACATCACTGCGTACAGAGAGGACATCCGGAAACATCACACTGAGCATACCGTCACGAGCGGCGACACCGGCGAAAGGATGCATCCCGGCGAGCCTTTTTCTGCTCTCGTCAACGCTGACCAGCATGGAGGCGGCAGGAATCGGGATCACCACAATCCGCTGTGCAGGTGCGGCCAGTTCAATATTCTGCTGTGACATATCGGTAAAATGCACGGCACCTTTTGCGGCATAAGCTGCTGTTGTGCAGGTAAAAAACAGTACCGGCAATAATGTAAATCTATTACTAATCATAAGGTTATTCGCCTTTTATTTTATGATTAAATTGATAATGCGATTGGTTATCATTTATAATTGCATTTATTCTGGCCGCACTGAGAGGAAAACCCTATGACATTTGTCAAAAAGACCCATGCCCACGCACAGCAAATGGCGATCCTCCGGTCGTGTCCGTTATTTCAGGCGGCAGAGGAGGATGATCTGGCGCTTGTACTGGCAGACAGCACACATCGTCAGTTTGCGGCGGGGGAATTGATCAGTCGTGAAGGGGAAACAGTAAAAGCCTGTCCGCTGATGATCAGCGGGCAGATTGATGTTTTCCGTCACACCTGGTCGGGTGAGGAAAAAGTATTTGGTATGTTTACTGCCGGTGAGCTGGTGGCGATCGCCGCTGTCTTTATGCCGCATAACCGTTTCCCGATGAGCCTGCGGGCGAAAACAGACAGCAGTGCGCTGATGCTGGATAAACAGGCGATTTTACGGCTGTGTCATGCCTGTCCGGCAATTATGGCGCAATTACTGGCGCGGTTCAGTCTGAAGCTGTATGAGAATATCAACCATATCGACTGGCTGACCTCCAGTTCCGCAGAGCAGCGGCTGGCGGCTTATCTGCTGGATCTGAAACGGTGTCAGCAATCGGATTGTGTGGTACTGCCGTTATCGCGCGGGCAGTTAGCCGCAAAACTGGGCGTCCGTTATGAAACCCTCAGCCGTCTGTTTTCCGGCTGGCGGCAGAAAGCGTTTATCGGGATTGATAAAGACGCGGTGCGGATCACCAATGAATCCTATCTGGCGGAACTGGCTATCCCGGCGCAGCGTCCGTTCTGAATAAATAAAAAAATCCCCGTCCGGTTTTCCGGCGGGGATTTCTTATATCAGTAAGATCAGAAATTATAGGTGATTCCGCCGTTGACACTGAATCCCATCCCCGGGAACAGGGTGCTGTCTTTGGCGGTGACTGAGCGGTTCGCCACAGAGGTGGTCGCATAGTGCTCGTTGGTCAGGTTATCCATCGACATATAGAGCGACCAGTTATCCGCCGGCTGATAAGTGCCTCTCAGCCCGAGAACTGCATAGTGTTTGCGCTTCTGAATATCGAGATGGTTTTCGTGATCGACGGCCATGTCGGTCGGTGCCCAGTGAATATTCGGGCCGAAACGCCAGTCACCGATTCGGTACAGCACTTCCGCAGAGACAATATTACGCGGAATGCCGGCGATATAATTGCCGTTATACTCACCGCCCATAAAGCGGAAATCATTCCACGTCCAGGCCAGTTTATATTCCACATCTCCCGGACCAGCCGGGATCACGCCGTTAATACCGGCTTCCAGCCCCTGATGGCGGGTTTTGGCGGCATAGTTAAAGACCCCGGTGATATTACCTTCTGAATCATAGGTTGTGATGTATTCATCCTTAATGAAACTGCGGTAGAGCGCCACATTCCATTTTAGTTGTTCAGTAAAATCACCATCGCCGCCGATTTCGAAAGTTACGCCTTTCTGCGGATCCAGTTTTGTCAGGCGGCCGTCTGAGGAGTTAATAATTTCATGGAAGGTCGCGGGCTCCTGACTGGCACTGACGTTAGCAAACCAGCGCTGATTATCCGCCGGATGCCAGATCACCCCGGCTTTGGGTGTCCAGAAGGTCCAGCTCTGATCCAGTGAAACGGAACTGTTGCGCTTTTCTGTATCCCGTCGTGCATGTGTGGCTTTGAGATCCAGATTCAGGGTCAGATCCGGTGTCAGATGAATACCGGCACCGGCAGAGGCATAAATATTGTCTGCGTTGCCGTCAAACTTACCGATCGGTGTTTTGTCCATCTTTGTGCCGCGCCGGTTTTGCATCAGATCGGTTTCCAGACTCATATGATCCGCCGCCAGCACTGCCCGCCAGGAGACCGGCTCGGTTTCCATCTGCCAGCCCAGTTGCATACCTTCACTGTGGCTCTGACTGAAACGGTAATAGGCCGGGGTAGTGAAATTATCATGAGTGCGGATATACCAGACACCGGCACTGATGCGCTGATTATCTATCTGCCAGTCCGAACGGTTGGCGGCACGGAACTGCTCCACATTGCGGTGCGGATCCCGCAGCCAGACCATCGGGTAAACCTCTGTCGGGTCACTGTCGAGTACCGCTTCGGAAACCGGTCCGGCGACATCAAAGCGCAGATCGGTCCAGTTGAGGGAAGTGCGGTTTTCAAAATTATCCGCGGTATAGCCAAAATTACCGCGCACGGTTTTGCGCTGTGATGAGGAGTGTTTGCGGTAGCCGTCGAAATGGTCATAAGTGAAATTGATGCGTCCGTCGAAGCGGCCGTCATCTGATACACCGCCGAATGCCGTCTGCAAACCTTCACGGCCGTAAGAACCGTATTCATAGCGCAGGCGTCCGCCTTCGTCACGGCCGGTATAGGAAATCAGATCCAGTTCTCCGCCCAGGCTGTTACTCTGCGGATTCAGGCTGTTGGCTCCGCGCCGGACACTGATCATCCGTGCATCCCGCATTTCCAGGGTGCTGATATGGAAACTGCCGTCCGCATCGGTGACCGGCAGCCCGTCCTGCATCAGCAGAATACCGCGTGCCAGCGGGGCACTCTGTACGCCGGAGCCGCGGATATTCAGCCGTGGCTGATCAATACCGCCGAAGAAATTCTGCACCAGCACACCGGGCTGATAATCCAGCGCATCATGCAGTGTCGCCAGCCGGGTATCTTTTTCAACCATAATCAGGTTGGTGCCGCCCGCGATATTCTCCAGTTTTTCTTTTTCCTGTGCGAGGCAGCTTTGCTTTGCGGCGGTGACAATAATGGTGTCCGGTGCTGGTTCCGCTGCCGCAGCGGAGACACCGGCAGTAAGTGAGAGCGCGAGGCAGTGTGTCAGCCTGCGGCGGGTGATTTTGTTCTGCATTATCCCTGACCTCATAAATGTAATGGTTATCATTTTCATTTGAGGTCATAACATAGTGCAGAAAATGCGGCTTACCCTATGACATTTGTCAAAAAGTCCCGTCCGGGGATTATTTCAGCCCCAGACGTTTTGCCAGCCGGTGCAGATTTCCGGCATCAATGCCGAGACGACGGGCCGCCGCAGCCCAGCTGCCGTCACTGCGGGTAAGGGCAGTGCGGATAAGCTCCGTCTGAAAGGCATCGGTGGCTGTGCGCAGATCCTGATCGGCCTCTGCGGGAGCGGATTCAGGGCTGACAACAGGTTCAGGAATTTCTTCCGGTGAGAAGTGATGAGGTTGCAACAGCAACTCTTCACTGTTGCCGGTAGCTCGCGCCAGCACAATGGCGCGGTGTACTGCATGTTCCAGCTCCCGTACATTACCCGGCCAGTGATAGTGCAGCAGCGCCAGGCGTAACGCAGGACTTATCACCACCTGTGGTAAACCAAACGTCTGGCGGTAGCGTTCGCAGAAATAGCCGGTCAGCAGCAGGATATCTTCATGGCGTTCCCGCAGCGGCGGTACCTGTAACGGGAAGATACTGAGCCGGTGGAACAGATCGGCCCGGAAGTGGCCTGCGGCAACTTCCGCCCGCAGATCCCGGTTGGTGGCAGCCAGCACGCGGACATTTACCCGCAGCGGCCTGTCATCCCCGATCCGCTGGATATCACCATACTGTAAGACCCGCAGCAGTTTGGCCTGTAACGCCGGTGACAGCTCACCGATCTCATCCAGAAACAGGGTACCGTTATCCGCCATTTCAAATTTCCCGCTGCGGTTGCTGATAGCACCGGTAAACGCGCCTTTGACATGCCCGAATAATTCACTTTCTGCCACGGATTCCGGCAGTGCCGCACAATTAAGATACACCAGGGGGTGATCCCGGCGGGCGGATAATTCGTGAATGGACTGCACCACCAACTCTTTACCGGTTCCGGTTTCGCCGCTGACCAGCACATTCATATCCGCACCGGCCACAATGGCTATCTCTTTCTTCAGCTGTATCATGCAGGGCGAAAGGCCGATAATATCAGTTTGTCCGCCGGATTGCCCTGCCGCCAGCCCGGCGGAAGCGCTGAAAGCCAGCTGCTGATTCTCGAGCTGACCGATAAGCAGGGCATTATTGAGTGCTCCGGCGGCCAGAGCAGCAATCAGGCGTAATTCCTCATCACTGAATGTATCAAACTGATCCGGTGCAAGGCTGTCGAGTGTCAGCGCGCCGATAAGGTTTTGCCCGGCAAACAGCGGCAGACCGGCGCAGGCGTGTACTTTCAGATGGATATGATCCGGGATCAGTCCGTCATAAGGATCAGGCAACTGACTGTCTGCGGGAAAACGGACGACATCCCCGGCACGGGCGATGGCTTCCAGCCTGGGATGCGCATCCAGCCGGAAGCGGCGGCCGAGAACATCCGGCGACAGCCCGTCAATCGCCAGCGGAATAAACTGATGTGATTCATAACGCAGCAGTGCGGCCGCATCACAATTCAGCACCCGGCGCAGCGTGGAGACCAGACGCTGAAAGCGATCCTGATGGCCTATATCCCGCTGTAAGGCAATGGCAATACCGGTAAGTACATCAACTGAAAATCCCATGCTGTCCTCCGCTGTCATTATGACAACACAATGTCATATTGACAGTTAATTGCATAGTCATTTTGACAGTCATTTTTCCCGTTAAAATTTAAATCCCTTATAAAACAACATAATAAAAGTTGGCACGCAAATTGATTATCTCTCTGTAACGAAGCATAAAAACAGAAGGTAACTATCAAATGGCTATTCATGTAAAAAATAATGTGCATTGGGTCGGGCAGCGTGACTGGGAAGTGCGCGATTTCCACGGAACAGAATACAAAACCCTGCTCGGCAGCAGCTATAACAGCTATCTGATCCGTGAGGGGAAAAATGTCCTGATTGATACGGTTGATCACAAATTCAGCCGTGAGTTTGTGCAGCATTTACAGGCACAAATCGACCTGAACGATATTGATTACATTGTAATTAACCATGCGGAAGAAGATCACGCCGGGGCGTTAACTGAACTGATGGCGGCGATCCCGGATACCCCGATCTATTGTACTGAAAATGCCATTGATTCCATTAACGGCCATCACCATCACCCGGAATGGCATTTTAATGTGGTGAAAACCGGGGACACCCTGGATATCGGCAACGGCAAGCAACTGATTTTTGTCGAAACCCCGATGCTGCACTGGCCGGACAGTATGATGACCTATCTGACCGGAGATGCCATTCTGTTCAGTAATGATGCCTTTGGTCAGCACTATTGTGACGAGCGGCTGTTTAATGATGAAGTGGATCAGACGGAGCTGTTTGAGCAGTGCCAGCGTTACTATGCCAACATTCTGACGCCGTTCAGCCGTCTGGTGACCCCGAAAATTACTGAAATCCTCGGGTTCGGACTGCCGGTGGATATGATCGCGACTTCACACGGCGTGGTCTGGCGCGATAATCCGACTCAAATCGTGGAGTGGTATCTGAAATGGGCGGCGGATTATCAGGAAGATCGTATCACTATTTTCTACGACACCATGTCGAACAACACCCGCATGATGGCCGATGCAATCGCACAGGGGATTAATGAAGCGGACCCGGATGTGGCGGTGAAAATCTTTAACGTCGCCCGCAGCGATAAGAATGACATCATCACCAGTGTGTTCCGCTCGAAAGGGGCGCTGGTGGGCTCATCCACCATGAATAATGTCATGATGCCGAAAATTGCCGGCATGCTGGAGGAATTAACCGGCCTGCGGTTCCGCAATAAAAAAGCAGCTGCTTTCGGCAGTTATGGCTGGAATGGCGGCGCGGTTGACCGTGTGCAGACCCGGCTGATGGATGCCGGTTTTGAAACCACCATGTCACTGAAAGCAAAATGGCGGCCTGATCTGAATACACTGGAAGAGTGTCGTCAATACGGACGTGACCTGGCGCGTCAGTGGGCGACCGGGGTATTACCGGCGGTCAGCAGACCGCCAAAAGCGATCACGCCGCAACCGGTGACCGCCCCTGCAGCCGCGGTCAATGATACCGAAGAAGCAAAATTACGTGACAGCGTCACGAATATATCATCTCAGGATTTGGGGCCGTGTATGCAATGCGGTGTGTGTCAGTGGGTTTATGATCCGGAAAAAGGTGAGCCAATGCAGGGGGTGGAACCGGGCACACCGTGGTCCTGCGTACCGGATAATTTCCTGTGCCCGGAATGCTCTCTCGGTAAAGATGTATTTGATGCCCTGGCGACGGAGGCCGCATGAGCGCAGGCATTGTAATTATCGGCGGGGGCTTTGCTGCCCGCCAGCTGGTAAAAAATATCCGCAAAACTGATACACAGGTGCCGCTGACGGTGATTGCGGCAGACAGTATCGATGAATATAACAAACCGGATTTAAGCCATGTGATAAGCCTGAATCAGCGTGCCGCTGATCTTATCCGGCAGTCAGCACAGGAATTTGCACAGCAATATAATGTGGCGTTGTTCCCGCATACCCGGATCAGCAGCATTGATGCACAACAGCATCTTATCCGCAGTGATCAGCAGCAATGGCACTATGACAAGCTGGTACTGGCGACCGGCGCAACACCGTGCCGTCCGCCGGTGCCCGGCAATGAACTGATGCTGACACTCAACAGCCGCGAGGATTTTCAGCAGCACGAAACACAGCTGCGTAATGCACAGCGGGTACTGATCCTTGGCAGCGGCCTTATCGGCACAGAACTGGCAATGGATTTCTGCCGGGCTGGTAAAATCGTTACCCTGGCGGATATGGCCGCCAGTATTTTATCGTCACTGATGCCTGCTGAACTCAGCAGTCGACTGCGGCATAACCTGTCGTCATCCGGGGTGCGGGTGCTGACCGGCACACAGTTGCAGTCACTGATAAAAACAGAAGACGGCATCGAAGCCCGCTTTGATCGTGATTGTGTGACCCGGGCGGATGCAGTGATTGCCGCCACCGGCCTGAAACCGGATACCTCGCTGGCTGAGCTGGCCGGTCTGACTGTCCGGCGCGGTATTGTGACAGACAGATCATTACAGACATCCGATCCGGATATTTATGCTCTCGGCGATTGTGCGGAAATTGACGGCAAAGTGATGCAGTATCTGCAGCCGATTATGCTCAGCGCAGTTTGTCTGGCAAAAAATCTGACCGGCGGAGAGGGAAAACTGACACTGCCGCCGATGCTTATCCGGGTGAAAACACCGGATCTGCCGGTACAGCTCGCCGGTGATTTTCATCATCCGGATTTACAGTGGAGCATTGATATCAGCCGCAGCGGTATGACGGCCAAAGGCCATGACAGCGCCGGAAATCTGCATGCTTTTGCGGTAACGGAAGACAAACTCAGTGATGCTTTTACGCTGCTGCGTCAGCTGCCGCAGCACTGATTATCACGGTTTACGACTGAATTCTGAGGTAACAAAAATGACATTACGTGAAAAAACCCTGGGTGAACTGGCGCTGTCTGTGAATGGCGCATCGGCACTTTTCCGCCGTTATGATCTGGATTTCTGCTGCGGCGGAAAACGGACGCTGGCAAAAGCGGCAGAGAAAAAATCCCTGAATATCGATGAAATTGAACAGGCATTACTCGCCCTGAAAGATGAGGCTCCGGCGCAGGACTGGCGGAAAGCCCCGCTGGGTGACATTATCGCTTTTATTATTACCCGTTATCATGATCGCCACCGCGCACAGTTGCCGGAGCTGATTTTACAGGCGGAAAAAGTGGAGCGGGTACATGCCGCCAAAGCCAGCGTACCGAAAGGGCTGACCCGGCAGCTGACTGCACTGCATGAAGAACTGACCTCACATATGATGAAAGAGGAACAGATGCTGTTTCCGATGATCTGCAACGGCATGGGGCCACAGGCAGCGGGGCCGGTACAGGTTATGGAAGCAGAGCATGATGATGCGGGGGATATTGTGGAGGTGATTAAATTTATCACCAATAATGTCACACCACCGGAAGAAGCCTGTACAACCTGGCGGGTGCTGTATAACGGTATCAATACCTTTATTGATGATTTAATGGAACACATCAGCCTGGAGAATAACTTACTGTTCCCGCGCGCCCTGGCCGGAGAATAGTTCAGCTGCTGATATCATGACGGAACAGCGGGATATATTGCCCGCCTTGCTGTTCCGTCTGCTGCTTTTCTTCCTCACTCCAGCCGTAGTTGATGGCATGGCTGACCGCTCCGGAGTCCCGGGTGGTGATAATCAGTGAGGCTGCCGGTGTTGCAGTGTATGCGGAGAGTGCCCGGACAAGTATATTCAGTTCATCACGGGTAAAAGTAACCTGTGATACAGATGTGGTGGTTTGCAAACGCGCCAGTAACATTATCAGAGAATGATCCATTCGTGCGGTGTCCTTTTTACCGGTATCATTAATATCACTTAATTTACATGTGACATTATCATATGACAGATAAGAGCGCTACCGGCTGAATCTGATAGTGGTAACGGTGAGAGCGGGAATAAAATTCTTCTTTATCACAAATAAAAAATCAAACACCCGGGGGTGTTTGATTTAAATGAGGTATATTGCGTATTGTTTTTTATAATACGGAATAAATGTTATTTTTGATAAGCACGCTATTTGGTTTTATATTTGCTGTGTGGTATATCTTTGCCGAATCAGCGATAGCTTACGGTGACAATATGTTTTTCTGAATCAGATGAAACCGGAGTGATATTTACTTCTCCAATATTATCCGGTATTAATGTGCCGTTAAGTTTATTGTCCGCCTGAACACTGCTGTTATATTTTGCAGTTTCACCGGAACGGTAACATTCGGCATTGACGTTATTACCGGATACCTTATAGGTGCAGGGTGCTTCTGTCAGTGACCCGTAGAAATTGATGACGCCGCCTTGCTGGCCCTGTAATGATGCGCTCTGTGCAACAAAAGATAATGCAATACCTGCAACTAAAACTAAACGGTTTAACATAGACATATTTTTTACTCTCTGTATTCGATATTAACTGAAAGTATCCCGTTTTAATATTATGAGAAAAGAATCAGTTAATAACATCACGAATGATAGTTAACGGTTAATGATAATATATGATCGCTACGTCTTACTTTATAGTTTGAATATTACATCAGTATTATTAAACAGAATCATAACAAATAGCCTGTCTCAACAAAAACAAGGATTGTTATTTTCGTTCTTTTTATTTAAGATTTGTTTATTAAGTGTGGTTTATAATGCGGGCATTAAAAAAACACTTTACTCAATATCTATATCCTGTCCGCCCCGTTACGGGGCTTTTTTTTATCCGGAATACATTCACATTTAAATCTGACCAATATAAGCGGGAATGTCAGTTGCTTTAATTGTTGAGAAAATCTCATCAGACAACGGAGCGAATATTAGCATCAAAAATCGGGATGGGCAAAATTAAGAATAAACTTAATGACATCACCTAAGTTTATGTTTGTTGGCTTTTTTATGACCAGAATCCCGGGGGGCAGGATCAAATCCCCGGGATTAAATTGTAATGTTCTGTGTAGTAGTCACTAATTTTGTAACACAATGTTGCAGGATGTTTCGCCGTTATAGAGCTTAGTGATGTTTTCCAGCGTGGTTTCGCTGATACTCAACAGCGCTTCTTCTGTCAGAAACGCCTGATGGCCGGTAAACAGTACGTTATGGCAGGAGGAAAGGCGGCGGAACACATCATCCTGAATCACATCATTCGATTTATCTTCAAAGAATAAATCCCGTTCATTTTCATACACATCCATACCCAGAGCACCAATTTTCTGCTGTTTGAGGGCATTAATGGCGGCAGCAGAATCAATTAATGCACCGCGGCTGGTGTTGATAATCATCACGCCGTCTTTCATTTTGGCAAAAGCGGTTTCATTCAGCAGATGGTGGTTTTCCGGTGTCAGCGGACAGTGAAGTGAAATCACATCTGACTGCGCAAACAGCGTGTTCAGATCGACATATTCCGCACCCAGATCCAGTGCTGTCTGGTTAGGATAAGGATCAGACACCAGCAGGCGCATCCCGAATCCCTTTAATATCCGCAGTACGGCCAGGCCGATTTTGCCTGTCCCGACAACCCCGGCTGTGCGGTTATGCATATTAAACCCGGTCAGACCCTCCAGAGAAAAGTTGGCATCGCGGGTGCGCTGGTAAGCACGGTGAATCCGGCGGTTCAGGCTCAGCATCATGCCGACGGCATGCTCAGCCACAGCTTCCGGAGAATAGGCCGGAACACGGACAACCTGAATACCCAGCTCTTCAGCGGCGGCTAAATCCACGTTATTAAAACCCGCACAGCGCAGTGCGAGGATTCTGATATTGAGATCCGCCAGTTCCTGCAATACTTCCCGGTTCGCATCATCATTCACAAAGATACAGACAGCATCGGCACCCACGGCATTTTTTGCGGTTTGTTGTGTCAGCGGGAAATCAAAATATTCGATATCATACTGAAAGCGCGGATCCTGATTAATCAAATCCATATGTTTGCTGTCGTAATGTTTGGTACTGTAACTGACGATTTTCATCGGGGTTCCTCCGCTAAAAAATAAATCGCTACACTAAACCGGATAGCCCTGACAAAATAGGGTAGTCCTGTGTTCAGAAATGATTGAAATCTGCTGTCTACAGTATAACGCTTAGTTGATGTATCTGTAACCGGGGAACTGCACCTCTGAGGTCTATGAAAAAATTACTGAAAGTGCTGGTGGTACTGTTTGTTCTGCTGATGATTATCCTCCCGGCGGCCTGGCTGACAATTCCGCGCTGGCTGCCTGCCGTGGTGAAATCCTCTCTGCCGGATGGCGTTACGCTGTCACTTTCTCAGCCAAAAATCCGTGCGGGTGGCCTCTATATAGAGGGGGTGACTCTCCGCAGTAATGAATGTCAGCTGGCGGGCGGGGAAAAGCTGTCACTTCACTATCAGCGCGGTGGCCACTGGATTATTGATGCCGGTTCACTGACCGGTGATGCGGATTGCCTGCAGAAATTACCTTCCGGCTCTGAAGAAACAGACACAACACCGGTTGATATCGGATCGTTGTTATCGCAGCTGCCGCCGGTGACGCTGACTGCTGATAATGTTATTCCCGCGCCCTGGCAGATGTATCAGGGAAAACTGAGCCTGACAACCGCACCCGGCCGGGGACAGAGGCTGAGTTATCAGGGAGAGAATATTCAGGCGGAACTGGCGGTTGATCCGGCGCTGAACCTGACTCTGTCGCAACTGGATGCCACTATCGGTGATGAAAAATTTGCGCTCAGCGGCGCACTGACACTGCCGCTGAATACAGCAGAGCTGCCGGACAAAGGCAGATTACAGGCTGAAATCACAACCACATACCGGCCTCAGCCGCTGATGGCTGCCTTTGACTGGCAGGGGCGGCAGGGCGTTCTGACCCTGAGTGAAACCGATCCGCAGACCGTGCTGCTGAATATCCCCTGGGAAGCCACGGCGGAAAGCATTCTGATTAAAAACGGGGAATGGCGCTGGGATGAATGGGAACAGCCCCTGCGGGGAACTATCCGCGCGGAACTGAAAAACTGGCTCTCCTCACCGGCGGATATGCTTGCGGGCGCACGGATCTCCGTGACCACGCAGGGTGTGCGCGGTAAAGGCACTGTGGTATTGCAGTTACCGGAAACACCCCTGCCGCTGACTGAATTTGATATTCCTTTTGAGCTGGCCGGACAGGTTAATCACAATGATATGTGGGCAGCCGGGCGGGTACCGGCGGTACTGACCGGCACGTTTGCCGATCCGGTGATCCGGTTACGCTCAGGGGCACTGGTACGGGCACGCGGGCAGCTCAGTCCGGATTTTCTGGTGGAAGAACTGCGTCTGCCGCTGGCGGGAACCTCGCTGTCACAGCAGGGAATTTCCGGGCCGCTGGATGCCATTGTGACAGTGAATAATCCGGAGCTGGGGCGTTACCGTTTTCAGATGAAAGGCCAGGCGCGGGAATTCGTGCCGGATAATGGCCGCTGGTACTGGCAAATCTGGGGAAAAGGCCGGATGAAGCCGCTGAATGCAGACTGGACATTCTCCGGTGCCGGTTCCTGGCTGGATGAGGAAATCCGTATCCGCAAACTGAACACCGGATTCAACGGTATCCGCTACGGCATGATGTCGATGGATGCCCCGGCGCTGACACTGTTATCTCCGCTGATCTGGAGCCGGGTTGACGGGCAGGAAAAACTGTCCGGTAAAATGCTGCTGACCACCCGGAAAATCCGGCTGGATAACAGCTATCTGCCGTCCGCGACCTTTGATATGACGCTGGATGGCCGTGATCCGCGTGATTTTTCTGTTAAAGGCACACTGTCAGCCGGAAAAAATATCGGACCGATACATTACTGGAGCCGCTGGGACGGCGTTCGTCTGCGTGGTGAGGCGCGCTGGCCGGAGCAGGATATGCGGGCATTTCAGACGCTGATCCCGGCCGATCTGGGGATCACACTGCGTAACGGCGTTTTCTATGCCCAGGCAGCGTATTCCGCTGCTCCGGGACAGGGATTTGTCGCCGGCGGGCACTGGGTGGTCAAACAGGCGGGCATGTGGCTGAAAGACGGCGAAGTGAGCGGCGTGGATTTTGTGCTGCCGTGGCGGCTAGCGGGCAGCCGCTGGCAGCTCGGCAGTAAAACGCCTGTGATGCTGCGGATTGCGCGGGTTGAGAATCTGTTTGAAGTGACGGATATTAAAGCCGATTTGCAGGGCTATTACCCGTATGATGATGCCTATCCGCTGGAACTGTCCGGTGTCAGTCTGGATATTCTGGGCGGCCAGGTCACCATGCCGTCACTGACCCTTCCGCAGAAAACCGCAGCAGTGATAAAACTGGATAAACTGAATACCGGCCCGCTGATCAATACGCTGAAGGTGACACAGTTTGCCCTTGAAGGCAGTATCAGCGGGGAGTTGCCGTTTTATATTGATAATCCGCAGTGGATTGTGCATAACGGTTGGGTGGAAAACGACGAACCGCTGACCCTCAATCTGGATAATCAGTTTGTTGAATCGGTCAGTGAAAATAATATTTCAGCGGGTACGGCGATTAACTGGCTGGATTATCTGGTGATGAAGCGGGTGCGGACGGATGTCAATCTGACCAACCTGGGGGTCCTGACGATGTCATCAGTGGTTTCCGGTTATAATCCGGTACTGGATGCACGGCGGGCGGTAAACCTGAATTACCGGCATGAGGAAAATGTGTTTCAGTTATGGCGCAGTCTGCGTTTTGGCAGCAACCTGGAAGCCTGGCTGGAAAAGAGTATTTCACAGAATCAGGAGTAACCTCCGACGGAGTCAGAATGAAAAAATGGATAGCAGGTGCGGTATTACCGCTGATGATTATCGCGCTTAACGGGTGTCTGCGGGTGGAAGTGGCCACACCGGATAAACCCATTGATATCAATATGAATGTCAAAATTGAACATGAAATCAATGTCAAAATTGACCGCCAGGTTGAAGATTTGCTGAAAAATAACTCAGCGATATTTTGAGGTGAATAATGCGTAAATTCATTAACAGCGGGCTGGCCGCGCTGACATTACTGATCAGTACATCTGCGTTTGCCCTGACCCTGGATGAGGCCAAACAGCAGGGGCTGGTGGGCGAAACCTTCAGTGGTTATATCGCAGCGGTGGATAAAGCATCGTCACGGCAGGATGTCAGCGGTCTGGTGAAAGAGATTAATACGGCGCGGACACAAAAATACAGCGAACTGGCACAAACCAACCGGATGAAAGCGGATGAGGTGGCTAAAATCGCCGGACAGAAACTGGTGACCCGTGCGCCGCAGGGAGAATATGTGCTCGGTATCAACGGCAAATGGCTGAAGAAAGAGTAACGGATGTAAAAAAAGCGCCGGATGACCCGGCGCGGAACAAGGATGATTAATGATGATACTGCTTGTTTTTGTGTTGTTATCCGGTTATGCGGAAAGCGCTTCAACGCACTGACGGGCATTCTGCTGTGCTTTTTCAGCAAAATCCTCACCCATCGAGACACCTTCGGCATAAATAAACTCAATATCGCTGATCCCGATAAAACCCAGGAACTGTGTCATAAACGGCACAATCAGATCAGATGTCTGATCGCGGTGGAAACCGCCGCGTGCGGTCAGAACAATCGCACGTTTTCCCGTCACCAGCCCTTCGGCACCTTTTTCGGTATAGCGGAAGGTCTTACCGGCAGCTGCAATGAAATCCAGATAGGTTTTCAGCTGTGTCGGTATGGTGAAGTTATACATTGGTGCGGTGAATACGATAACGTCGTGTGCAAAAAGCTCATCAATCAGTTCAGTCTGTAATGCATTTGCGGACTGCTGACGCTGTGTTAAGGTTCCGCCTGCGGACGCATGCATACCGGAAACAATTTCGTTATCCAGAACCGGTACCGGGTCAGCACTCAGGTCGCGGACAGTG
This sequence comes from Morganella morganii, assembly GCF_041099235.1. Lineage (GTDB taxonomy): Bacteria > Pseudomonadota > Gammaproteobacteria > Enterobacterales > Enterobacteriaceae > Morganella > Morganella morganii_E. The sequence goes on from NZ_JBFZSO010000003.1 coordinate 462,765, forward strand.
ATCGCATCATCTGCATGATTTTTCCGCCATTGTCCGATAAAATAATCCGCCATTTTGTTGGTGTGTGAGTAGTCCGCAAGAATACTGGATTTCAGAACGAGAATTTTTTGCATAGTAACCTTGTTATTGTGATTCAGCTTATTTATTACGTAATCAGTGTATGAAAGCCGCTGTATAAAGAACAGCAGATAAATTCGGCGCATAACATCAAAAAATCTGACTATGGCCGGATACGGCAAGTTTAATCAGGACACGCGGTGTGCGTTACTCCGAAAACGGGATAACAATGACAGAGGGGAGACCCGCCGCACAAAAAGCCAAACCGTACAGACGGCACGATATTACCTATCAGAAGGACAGCAAGGTGAATTCCCTTCTTAATGAATTAAAACAGTTAATCCCCCATTTATCGCTGCGGGAGCAGCATCAGTTCCGCAAACGGCTGGCGGGGGTGGTGAAGATCCGCAATCCGGAATCTCAGCAGAAGGTGCTGGCAGGGTTACAGGATGAGATGCTGCGCGGTATTACCCGCACAGAACTGCGCATTGCCAACCGGCCGGAAATTACCTATCCGGACAATCTGCCGGTCTCACAGAAGCGCGAGGCGATTTATAACGCGATCCGTGATAATCAGGTGGTGATCATCGCGGGGGAAACCGGATCCGGAAAAACCACACAGATCCCGAAAATCTGTCTGGAGCTGGGACGCGGTATCACCGGGTTTGTCGGTCATACCCAGCCGCGCCGTCTGGCTGCACGGACCGTGGCCTCCCGTATTGCGGATGAACTGAAAGTCCCGCTTGGCGGCGCTGTCGGTTATAAAGTCCGTTTCAGTGATCAGGTCAGTGATAATTCGCTGGTTAAGCTGATGACGGACGGGATCCTGCTGGCAGAGTTACAGCAGGACAAGCTGCTGCTGCAATATGACACCATTATCATCGATGAAGCTCACGAACGCAGTCTGAATATCGATTTTATCCTCGGCTATCTGCGCCAGCTTCTGCCGAAACGTCCGGATCTGAAAGTGATCATCACCTCCGCGACCATTGATCCGGAGCGGTTTTCCCGTCATTTCGGTAATGCGCCGATTATTGAAGTCTCCGGGCGCACCTATCCGGTGGAAGTCCGTTATCGTCCGGTCATGGGGGAAGAGAATGATTCGGATCGTGACCTGACTCAGGGCATTCTGGATGCCGTGCATGAACTGGGACGGGAAAGTGCGGGAGATATCCTTATTTTTATGAGCGGGGAGCGGGAGATCCGTGAAACCGCCGATGCTCTGAATAAAGCAGATTTGCGCCATACCGAAGTGCTGCCGCTGTTTGCCCGTCTTTCCAACAGCGAACAGAACCGGATTTTTCAGCCGCACACCGGGCGGCGCATCGTGCTGGCCACCAACGTGGCGGAAACCTCGCTGACCGTGCCCGGCATCAAATATGTGATTGATACCGGGTTTGCCCGTGTCAGCCGCTACAGCTACCGGACAAAAGTCCAGCGCCTGCCGATAGAACCGATTTCACAGGCTTCGGCAAACCAGCGGAAAGGGCGCTGCGGCCGTGTTTCTGACGGGATCTGTATCCGCCTCTATTCTGAGGATGATTTCCTGTCCCAGCCGGAATTTACCGACCCGGAAATTCTGCGTACCAACCTGGCCTCCGTTATTCTGCAGATGACTGCGATCGGGCTGGGTGATATCGCCGCCTTCCCGTTTGTGGAAGCACCGGATAAACGCAATATTCAGGATGGTGTCAAACTGCTGGAAGAGCTGGGTGCTATCGACGGAAAAACTTCCGCCGAAGGGCATTATCATCTGACACAAACCGGCCGTCAGCTGGCGAAACTGCCGATTGACCCGCGTCTGGCGCGGATGGTGCTGGAAGCCCGTAATCACGGTGCGGTGCGGGAAACCATGGTGATCGCTGCCGCACTCTCCATCCAGGATCCCCGTGAGCGTCCGATGGAGAAACAGCAGGCGTCTGATGAAAAACACCGCCGCTTTGCGGATAAAGAATCTGACTTTATTGCCTTTGTGAATCTGTGGAACTACCTGAAAGAGCAACAGAAAGTATTATCCAACTCGCAACTGCGCAAGCAGTGTCGTCAGGAGTTTCTTAACTATCTGCGGATCCGCGAATGGCAGGATGTGTATACCCAGCTGCGTCAGGTGGTGAAAGAGCAGGGAATTCCGGTTAACAGCGAACCGGCGGATTATAAAAGTGTGCATCTGTCACTCCTGAGCGGTCTGCTGTCCCATGTCGGGCAGAAAGACACGGAAAAACAGGAGTTTACCGGGGCGCGTAATGCGCGTTTCTCTGTCTTCCCGGGCTCCGGTTTATTTAAGAAGCCGCCGAAATGGGTCATGGTGGCGGAACTGGTGGAAACCAGCCGGTTATGGGGGCGTATTGCCGCTAAAATCGAACCGGAATGGATAGAGCCGCTGGCACCGCATCTGGTGAAATATCACTACAGCGAACCGCACTGGGAGAAATCACAGGGTGCGGTGATGGCAACGGAAAAAATCACGCTCTACGGGCTGCCGGTTGTTGCGGGACGCCCGGTGAATTACGGTAATATCGACCCGGTGCTGTGTCGTGAACTCTTTATCCGTCATGCCCTGGTGGAAGGTGACTGGCTGACCCGTCATACGTTCTTCCGGGAAAACCAGAAACTGCGCAACGAAGTGGAAGAGCTGGAACACAAATCCCGGCGCCGCGATATTCTGGTGGATGACGAAACTCTGTTCAGTTTCTACGATACCCGTCTGCCGCCGGATATTATCTCGTCACGGCACTTTGATAACTGGTGGAAACGGGAACGGTTACAGAAACCGGATTTTCTCAATTATGAGAAAAACATGCTGATCCGCTCCGATGCGAATCAGGTAACTGCACAGGATTATCCGAACTACTGGTATCAGGGGGATCTGAAATTCCGCCTGAGCTATCAGTTTGAACCCGGAACCGAAGCGGACGGTGTGACCGTACATATTCCGCTGCCGGTGCTGAATCAGGTCAGTCCTGAAGGGTTTGACTGGCAAATCCCCGGGCTGCGTGAAGAGCTGGTTATTGCGCTGATTAAATCGCTGCCGAAACCGGTACGCCGTAATTTTGTGCCTGCACCAAACTATGCGGGCGCATTTATGGAGCGGGTGCCTGAGCCGCAGGGCACGCTGCTGGATGCGCTGGAGCGGGAACTGCGCCGTATGACCGGTGTTACCGTTGATCGCGAATCCTGGCAGTTGGATCAAATTCCGTCTCATCTGAAAATCACCTTCCGTATTACGGGGGATAAACAGAAAAAACTGGCGGAAGGTTACGATCTGGAAGCGCTGAAACTGAGCCTGAAAGAGCAGGTTCAGCAGACTCTGTCTGATGTGGTCGATGACGGCATCGAGCAAAGCGGCGCTCATATCTGGCGTTTCGGCGACATTCCCGGCTGTTATGAGCAAAAACGCGGTGGTTATGCAGTGAAAGCTTACCCGGCGCTGGTGGATGAAAAACAGAGTGTCGGTATTAAGGTCTTCGAAACGGAATTTGAGCAGCAACTGGCGATGCAGGCGGGAACACGGCGTTTGCTGTTGCTGAATATTCCGTCGCCGATCAAATATCTGCATGAGAAATTACCGAACAAAGCCAAACTGGGGCTGTATTTTAACCCTTACGGAAAAGTGCTGGATCTGATTGATGACTGTATCGCCTGTGGTGTCGACAAGCTGATCGCACAATACGGCGGCGTGGTCTGGCAGGAGGATAAATTCGCGCAGTTACAGGAATTTGTCCGGGCTGAGCTGAATGAAACCGTTGTCGGTATCGCGAAGCTGGTGGAGCAGATCCTGACCACCACATTTGCTATCAGTAAACGCCTGAAAGGGCGGATTGATATGCAGATGGCGTTTGCACTCTCTGACATCAAAGCGCAGATGGGCGGGCTGGTTTTCCCGGGCTTTGTGACTGCTCACGGCTGGCAGCGTCTGCCGGATATCCTGCGCTATTTACAGGGGATAGAGCGGCGCATCGAAAAACTGGTATCTGACGTTAACCGCGACAGGGCGAACATGAGTAAAATTGAGCATGTTCAGAACCTGTGGAAGCAGTGGCAGGGTAAGTTATCTCCGGTGGAGAAACGCAGACCGGAAGCGGAGGCTGTGCGCTGGATGATAGAAGAGTTGCGTATAAGTCTGTTTGCCCAGCAATTGGGGACGCCGTATCCGGTTTCTGATAAACGGATTATTCAGGCAATGGAACAAATCAGCGGGTAAAGTACCGTTTTTACGGCGTGCTGTGTATTTATCCAGTATTAGTAATTATAGTAACAAACGGGCATATCATCGCCCGTTTTCTTTTGTCTTTTTTTATTCTCTTATCATTTTAGTTACAACATACAGTGTATTCTTATTTAAATAGTTCGCAGGAAGCAACGGTGTTTGTTTATGTTTGCCAGAGGGAAATTACGAGACGGGGGGAGACAAAAAAGCCGGTCACTGACCGGCTCCTGTTTTCAGATTTTCAGCGCACCAGATACCAGAGTGCGGGAACTGCTGCTATCAGCAGGGCCGCAATAATGCTCCATTCGATAAAATGCAGCGTGGTTTTTATCTCCCGGTTTTTCAGGGCATACAAAAATACCAGAATACCCGGTGCATACAGCACAACTGACAGCATCAGATTGATAATGCCGGATGCATAAATCAGCCATAAGCCATACAGGGCTGCGATCATGCCAACACCGAGTAGTGCCGGTTTTTTCATTCTCAGGGCGGTTTTTACCAGGAATGCACCGACCAGAAAATAAGGCACCAGAATCATTTCAGAAGCAATGGTCAGCAGCGTATTGTAATTACTGCCGCTGAGCCAGATCAGCACCAGAGCCAGTTGTACCGCGCCGTTAGTCATCCATAAAGAAGAGGAGGGGGCATTATTCGCATTCTGTTTTTTAAACGGTGACGGGAAAGAGCCATGCAGTGCGGCGATAAACGGCACTTCGGCAGCCATAATTGTCCAGCTCAGATATGCACCACAGACGGAAATAATCAGACCCGCTGCGATAATAATCTCGCCGCTGCCACCAATCAGATTCACCATTAGTGTTGCCATCGACGGGTTGCGCATTTCTGCCAGTTCAGGACGGGCAACCACACCCATTGACAGCAGGGTAACCAGGATATAAATCGTCAGTGCGGAAATCACCGCCATCATGGTCGCCAAACCGACATCTTTACGGCGGCGGGCACGGGCGGAAACCACAACCGCACCTTCAATCCCGATAAATACCCACAATGTGATCAGCATGGTATCTTTCACCTGCTGCCACACCGGCACACCGAGATCCACTCCGGTGAAATCCAGATGGAAAGTATCCCAGCGGAACGCGATCACCGCCAGCACGATAAACAGGCCGAGCGGCACCAGCTTGGCGAACGTTGCCAGCTTATTGATACCGGCTGCGGTCTGTACCCCGCGCAGCACCAGGCAATGCACAAACCACAGCAGAACAGATTCACCAATCAGCGCCTGCCAGGTATTTCCGTCGCCGAAAACAATATTGTCCGGGGTATCCGTAAAAAAGCTGAAGGCTGCAAATACAATCACCAGATAGGAAACATTGGCGATCACCGCACATAACCAGTATCCCCAGGCGGAGCAGAAACCAATCAGCTCCCCGAAGCCGTCTTTGGCATAGGTAAAGATGCCGCCGTCGAGATCCGGACGCAGCCGGGAGAGCAGCAGCAGGGCGAAGGCCAGAAAGAGGATACCGACACCGGTAATTGACCAGCCGATAATAAGTGCAGCCGGACTGGCCACTTCGGCCATATTCTGCGGAAGACTAAACACACCGGCACCAACCATAGAACTGAGCACTAATGCAGTGAGCGCGGTTAAACTAAGTTTCTTATCCAAAAGACCTTCCCGGTAAATCTGATGCGGTAAGCAGGGTATTCATGCAGTCAATCTGACTGAATACGCAAAAATTGGCGCTGATTGTACGGATACACGGCGGGATATGCAATGTTTAATCATGCATTAATTGCATTATATTATGCATATTTACTGTTTATTATAACGACCGCAGAAGAATGTAGTGAAAGTGTTAATACCCCGGACAAAAGCCATAAAAAAAGCGTATCAGAGATACGCTTTTTCCGGTGAGTTGTCAGGCGGTGATTATTTAAATAAATCAGCGCTGATAGTCACGTTACCGCCGCTGGACTGCCACTGACGGGTGATATGGTAATATTTCGCCCCTTTGGCTGCCGCACGTTTGGCGACCTGATAAGAGACTTCCGGTGACGTGGTGTAGTAACCGGTAAAGGTTACGCTGTCAAACGGTGCCATAACAGCGGCTGACGCCTTGTTCAGTTCCTGAACCTGGGTGCCGTCCGGCAGAGTCACGGTATAACGTCCGCTGCGGGAGGACTGGGTTTCAAAGAAACGGCCGACATTATTACCGGCGGTATCAGTGGAAGAGGCCACACCAGGGATTTCGACCTGTTTGGCAGCTTCACCACCGGCAGCCAGTGCGGCACGACCGGCATCAGAATCCGCAGGGATCAGCGCTTCTTCTGTCTGCAGTACACGTTTTGGTGCATCCGCTTTATAGACATATGCAGTGACCAGCTGGTTACCGCCATCGTTGGTGAAAATATTACGGACGATAAAGAAAGAGGCCGCATCTTTTTTCACCGCTTCTTTGGCGATAGCGTCGTTCAGATCAGGGCTGTTGGCAAAAAAGCCGCTGACAGTGACGGTATCAAACGGCTGAAGGCCGATGGCATCTTTCTCAGGTAATTCATTAACGCCACGGAACTGGCGGTAGCCTTTTTTCTCGGCCGGTGGTGCATCGCGGTGGTAAACATCCGCAACAACACGCATATTGCCGTTGTTGTTCAGATCATCGAGGCTCTGGATATAGAAAGCATCGGCACCCATTTTGTCTGCTTTACGCGAAACGGCAGCTGCGGCTTCATAAATAGCATTAAAACGCCCTGTAACTGCAATCCGCTCGAAAGGCTGGTACTGAGCGGCCTGTTCCGGTGTTAATTCCTGTGCCGCCTGAGCGGGGAGCAGACTGGTAAATGAAAAAAACATCGCAGATGCGATGACCGTTGTTTTCAGCTTCATACAAAATCCTTCCGCCTTGCGCAATTAATATTCATAACGTGCTGAACCTGTAAATTTTATATCCTGGCCGCACAATTATGACATGTATTTGTGCTTGTTGTCGCTTTAATTTATCGTGCAATCTAACGACTGTTAATCATACAGCTATTTTTACCATAAATTTATGCAATCATAGTCATTTATCGGCAAAAAAAATTTCCACCCGGATAAATACCGTTTTAATTTCATCCGGCAAACAAATTAGATGGATCGATATCACATTTTTCAGTAGCTTATTAGGACATATCGGATAAAAGGGTGCTTTTGATCTGAATTTGTGCAGTTGGTTGTTTTTTTACGCACATGTCCGACCAATCATCCGTAAAACACTTGAGCTTATATAAGGGAACATTATGCGTATTGGTGTACCAAAAGAGCGACAGTCCAATGAAACCCGGGTCGCCGCCACGCCGGCAACAGTAATACAACTGAAAAAACTCGGATTTGATGTGGCTGTTGAAACAGGAGCCGGTCATCTTGCCAGTTTTGATGACAACGCTTACCGCGAAGCCGGTGCTGATATTGTCAGCACACAGGAAGCCTGGCAGTCTGACCTTATTTTTAAAGTGAATGCCCCTCAGGATGATGAAATTCCGCTGATGAAGGCGGGCAGTTCACTGGTCAGCTTTATCTGGCCGGCCCAGAACCCGCAGCTGCTGGAAAAACTGGCGGCACAGGGTGTTAACGTCTTCGCGATGGATTCTGTACCGCGTATCTCACGCGCCCAGTCGCTGGATGCACTGAGTTCGATGGCCAATATCGCCGGTTACCGTGCCATTGTGGAAGCCGCCAACGCCTTCGGTCGTTTCTTCACCGGGCAGATCACCGCCGCCGGTAAAGTACCGCCTGCCAAAGTGCTGGTTATCGGTGCCGGGGTTGCCGGTCTGGCCGCTATCGGTGCGGCAGGCAGCCTCGGGGCCATTGTCCGTGCCTTTGACACCCGTCCTGAGGTAAAAGATCAGGTTAAAAGTATGGGTGCCGAATTCCTCGAACTCGATTTCGAAGAAACTGCGGGCAGCGGTGACGGTTATGCAAAAGTCATGTCGGAGGCCTTTATTAAGGCTGAGATGGCGCTGTTTGCAGATCAGGCGAAAGAAGTGGATATCATTGTCACCACCGCACTGATTCCGGGCAAACCGGCACCGAAACTTATCACCAGAGAAATGGTTGAGTCGATGAAATCAGGCAGCGTAATTGTTGACCTGGCGGCTCAGAACGGCGGTAACTGTGAACTGACCGTACCGGGTGAAATCCACACCACAGAAAACGGTGTCAAAATCATCGGTTACACCGACCTGGCGGCGCGTCTTGCCACGCAGTCATCCCAGCTTTACGGTACCAACCTGGTGAACCTGATGAAGCTGATGTGCAAAGAGAAAGACGGGCAGATCAACATTGATTTTGATGATGTGGTGATCCGCGGTCTGACGGTAGTGAAAGCCGGTGAAATCACCTGGCCTGCACCGCCGATTCAGGTATCCGCACAGCCGCAGGCAAAACCGGCTGCTGTCAAAGCAGAGAAAAAACCGGAAAAACCAATGTCACCGTGGCTGAAATACGGCCTGATGGCACTGGCATTTATCCTGTTCTCCTGGCTGGCGAATGTGGCTCCGCCGGAGTTCTTATCCCACTTTACCGTGTTTGCACTCTCCTGTGTTGTCGGCTATTACGTGGTCTGGAATGTCAGCCATGCGCTGCATACCCCGCTGATGGCGGTGACCAACGCAATCTCGGGGATCATTGTTGTCGGCGCACTGCTGCAAATCGGCAGCGGCGGCTGGGTGACATTCTTCTCCTTTATTGCGGTACTGATTGCCAGTATCAATATTTTCGGCGGATTCACCGTCACACAGCGTATGCTTAAAATGTTTCGTAAGGGGTAATGAATATGTCGGGCGGAGTCGTTACAGCGGCATATATTGTTGCCGCAATCTTATTTATTTTCAGTCTGGCCGGGTTATCCCGCCATGAAACCTCACAACGGGGTAACCTGCTGGGTATTACCGGTATGGCTATCGCGCTGGTTGCCACCATCTTCGGACCGTATTCTGCCAATATCGGCTGGATTATTGTTGCCATGGTGATTGGTGCCGTGATTGGTATTCGTCTGGCACGTAAAGTCGAAATGACCGAAATGCCGGAGCTGGTTGCTGTTCTGCACAGCTTTGTGGGTCTGGCAGCGGTACTGGTCGGTTTCAACAGCTATATGGATCACGACCAGGCACTGACCTCTGCGGTGATGAATAACATTCACCTGACAGAAGTGTTCCTCGGCATCTTTATCGGTGCGGTGACCTTCACCGGTTCTATTGTTGCTTACGGCAAATTATGCGGAAAATTATCCTCCAAACCGCTGATGCTGCCTAACCGCCACAAACTGAACCTGGCGGCACTGGTGGTGTCCTTCCTGCTGTTATGGACTTTTGTCAAAACTGACAGCACCGGCTTACAGGTCTTCACCCTGATCCTGATGACCGTGATTGCACTGGCCTTCGGCTGGCATCTCGTCGCCTCTATCGGCGGTGCGGACATGCCGGTTGTGGTCTCCATGCTGAACTCATACTCAGGCTGGGCAGCGGCGGCGGCGGGCTTTATGCTCAGCAACGACCTGCTGATTGTCACCGGTGCGCTGGTTGGTTCTTCCGGTGCGATCCTGTCTTACATTATGTGTAAGGCGATGAACCGCTCCTTTATCAGTGTGATTGCCGGCGGTTTCGGTACTGACGGTACGGCATCATCCGGCGATGAAGAGCAGGGTGAACACCGTGAAATCAGTGCGGAAGATGTGGCGGAGATGCTCAAAGGGGCAAGTTCCGTTATCATCACCCCGGGCTACGGTATGGCGGTTGCCCAGGCTCAGTATCCGGTTCACGATATCACTCAGAAACTGCGTGATAAGGGCATCGAAGTCCGTTTTGGTATCCATCCGGTTGCCGGTCGTCTTCCGGGACACATGAACGTCCTGCTGGCTGAAGCAAAAGTGCCTTACGATATCGTGCTGGAAATGGATGAAATCAATGATGATTTCAAAGACACCGACGTGGTGCTGGTGATCGGCGCGAACGACACTGTTAACCCTGCGGCACTGGAAGATCCGAACAGCCCGATTGCCGGGATGCCGGTTCTGGAAGTGTGGAAAGCGCAGAACGTGATTGTCTTCAAACGTTCGATGAATACCGGTTACGCCGGGGTTCAGAACCCGCTGTTCTTCAAAGAAAACACCCAGATGCTGTTTGGCGATGCCAAAGCCAGCTGTGACGCTATTCTGCGCGCACTGTAATCCGGGATAAAATGAAAAAGGCGGGAAATAATTCCCGCCTTTTTATACTTAATCTAATCTGTTATTAATCATCTTCACTGGTATCGATCGGACAAACAAAACCGTCCGGTTTCACCGCCAGCAAATCACACTTCAGATGGTCGATAACATGCTCTGCGGTATTGCCGAGGAACGCGGCAGAAATACCGGTCCGGCCGATAATACCCAGCACCACTACCCCGGCATTCAGTTCACCGCACACTTCCGGGATCACTTTCTCCGGTAATCCCTCATAAACGTGGGTGTACTCCTCGCCTATGGCGAATTGCTGGCGCAGCTCTTTCATGGCGATAAGGTGCTGGCCGCGCAGTGCATTGTTGTAAGTATTCGGGTCAAAATCCGGTAATTCGATAGCGATATTGATAGGTGCTACCGGATAAGCACTGACCAGATGGATTGCCGGGTCTTTCACAATCCGTTTTGCGAGATCCTGTGTCAGTGACACCAGTTTGAGATTCAGCGCGTCATGGTAGGATTCTTCATTGGACAAGTTCACACCGACCACCACAGAACCCTGTTCCGGCCAGACTTTATCCTTAACCATCCAGACCGGACACGGACATTTGCGCAGAAGCTGCCAGTCCAGCGGAGTGAAAATCAGAGACTCAAACTTATCATTCTGATGTGCCATTTTCAGCAGCAGATCATGACCACCACTGACAACTTCCCTGATAATCGCCTCATAAGGCCGGTTATGCCATACCACTTTCACTTCGATATCAATGCCGGCTTCCAGATAATAACGCGCCTGCTGTTTGATCCACGCGCAACGCTGGGCAATCACGCCTTTGCGCATCGCATCCCGCTCTTCGGGGGATAACAGAGTAGTCATATCGTATGACAGATCATAGATAGGTAAGAAAGCTTTGATGCGTCCGCCATTGCGTTGCACGATATATACCGCACGCCGTAATGCCGGCTGATCATCCTGATTGGGGTCTATTGCAACTAAGAGGTTCTGATATTCAGACATTCATCTCTCCTCGCGGGGCTGGATACGTATCTATAAAGATAAACCAAACGGGAGCAGTAATGTAGGAAATATTCGCACCAGACCGAAATTAACCGGTCTGATGCGTTTTACGGCAACCAAAAATGCTGCCGGGAGGGGAATTACTAATCCTGCGGCAGTGCAGGCACTTTACCAGCCAGTGCAGCCAGCTGTTCCATATCTTCGATGGTGATATATTTGCCTTTTACCGCCAGCATTCCGCTCTTCTGGAAACGCCCCAGCAGACGGCTGATGGTTTCAACCGTCAGGCCCAGATAGTTACCGATGTCACCACGGGTCATGGTCAGGCGGAATTCACGCGGGGAGAAGCCACGCTGCGCAAAACGACGGGACAGGTTATAAATAAAGGCCGCCAGGCGCTCTTCCGCATTCTTTTTGGAGAGCAGCAGGATCATTTCCTGATCACCTTTGATTTCGCCACTCATCAGGCGCATCATCTGCTGGCGCAGATTCGGCATTTTGCCGGACAGGTCATCCAGAGTTTCATACGGAATCTCACAGACCATGGACGTTTCCAGCGCCTGGGCGAAGCTCGGATGCTCGGTATTGATAATGGCATCAAAGCCGACCAGGTCGCCGGCAAGATGGAAGCCGGTGATCTGCTCATCACCTTCTTCGGTGATGGTGTAGCTCTTGATGGTCCCGGAGCGGATTGCATACAGTGATTTCAGCTCATCTCCGGCTTTAAACAGTGCCTGACCTTTCTGGATAGGCTTTTTACGCTCGATGATATTGTCGAGCTGATCCAGCTCATGCTCATTGAGCGTGAACGGGATGCAAAGCTGGCTGATGCTGCAATCCTGGCAGTGGATCGCGCAGCCACCTGATTGAATTCTACGTACTACACGTTTTTCCGGGATCATAGGCTTGCTCTTGAAATAATATTGATTTGAATCAATTTTATCACAGACTACCAAAAGTGGTAAGTGGTCTGAGTTTAAATATCGTCATACCGGGCTGAAAACAGGGGCATAATATTGACATATTATGCTTTTTCCGTGATGTCATAATGTGAATTATTTGATTAAACTCTCAATAATCCGGTTTAAAATAACAGAGAGGGTGAACACAGGTCAATTTCCTGCTTATCAGTATGTTAATGAGCCGGTTAAATATGAATAATGCGTTCTTTTCACGTTATAAAGTGGTGTGATACATTAAAAAACATCACAAATAAATAACGAAAAGAAACACAACCCGGCACAGATAAAAAATATAAAAAAGCAGGAGCCGGACATAATACATCGTCATAAACATGCAGTGCTATCTTTGATATGCTGCACTATGCTGAAACTGTAATTTGCCTGACTCGTCATAAAAAGACAGGTATTACAAAACCGGGACTCTTTAAGGAAAAGTAATGATGTCATATGCATTACCTGAATCGATGATGGCAATTGATATTACCCGGCCCGGCGGCCCGGAAGTATTACAGGCGATTGAGATGCCGTTGCCGAAGGTACAGGGAGAATACCTGCTGGTTAAAGTGGCCGCTGCCGGTGTTAACCGGCCTGATGTCTTCCAGCGTCAGGGCAGTTACCCGCCGCCGCCGGATGCGTCCCCGATTCCGGGGCTGGAAATCGCGGGTGAAGTTGTGGCAGTCGGGGAAGACTGCAAACGCCGTCAGGTCGGCGATAAAGTGTGTGCGCTGGTTGCGGGCGGGGGATATGCGGAATATTGCCTGGTTCATGACAGCATCGCGTTGCCGCTGGAAAACCTGAGTTACACCGAAGCGGCAGCCATTCCGGAAAACTTTTTCACCGTATGGGCGAACGTCTTCCAGACCGGCAAACTGCAGAGTGAAGAGAGTGTGCTTATCCACGGCGGCACCTCCGGTATCGGCAGTGTGGCAATCATGCTGGCGAAAGCCTTTGGTGCCACGGTATACACCACCGTCGGCAGCAGTGAAAAAGCAGAGCTTGCCCGGCAACTGGGAGCCGATCACGTCATTAATTACCGTGAAGAGGATTTTGCACAGGTGATTCCGGAACTGACCGGCGGGCAGGGCGTGAATATGGTTGTTGACCTTATCGGTGGTGATTATGTCAGTAAAAACTATGAGGTTGCAGCCAAAGGCGGACGGATTATCCAGATCGGCCTGATGCGCGGTAATCCGCAGAACCTGAATCTGATGCCGCTGATGGTAAAACGCCTGCTGCATACCGGCTCAACACTGCGGGCGCGGACACCGGAAGAGAAGGCGGTTATTGCCCGTGATCTTGCGCATAAAGTCTGGCCGCTGCTGCGCGCAGGAAAGGTCAAGCCACTGGTCAACTATACCTTTAATCTGGCGGATGCTGCACAGGCCCACCAGCTGATGGAGTCCGGCGATTTAACCGGAAAAATTGTTCTGATTAATCCTGACTTCTGATTTTTTTCCTTTATACCTGCACTGTCAGTGTGTTTCGCACCATTTGCTGATAGTGCAGGTCACTTCCTGCTATACTGCGATAGTGATAATCATTCCCGTTAAAAAACAAAATGTGCTGTTTTAGATATATCTAATTTGATCTTTTTATTCCGGGGGGCTATAGTAGTTCCTGAAGGTAAAACAGATATATCTAAAATCTGATTTTGCTGATTATCATTATCTGTCACAAAAGGAATTTATTATGTTTCTTCATGCTTTACGCCACCGCGCCTGTGATTCACAGGAAGGGCGTCAGCGCCGCGGGGGCCATGGCGGCCGTCACGGGGAACGCCACGGACAAGACGGGCACCGTTGCCACGGCGAACACCGCAGTCATTGCTGCCATGGTGGTCATCACGGACAACATGAACAGGGTTGCCACGGCGATCATCATGAGCACCACGAAGGCCACGGTTGTCACGAAGGGCGCGAACACGGTCGTCACCGCGGTCGCGGAAAAGGGCTTCGCCGCCTGCTTGATCATGGCGACCTGCGTATTATGATGCTGGCCAATCTTAACCAGAAACCGAGCCACGGTTATGAGTTAATCAAATCTATCGGTCAGCTGACTTCCGGCCTCTATACACCGAGTCCGGGCGTGATTTACCCGACACTGACCCTGCTCGAAGATCAGCAGCTGATTGTCGCGGAAAACACCGGTAACGGCCGTAAAAGTTACAGCCTGACACCGGAAGGCAAAATGCATCTGGAAGAGAACACCGATGTTCTGGAACAGATTGCACAGCGCCTGCAGGAAACCAAATCCTTCCGCCGTGGTTCACTGTTATCAGATGAAATCGAACAGGCGCTGGGAAATTTACGGGCACTGCTGCGTCATAAACTGGTCACCAGCGAACTGGATGAAACCAAGCTCGGGCAGATCGCCGATATTCTTAATGATGCAGTACGGAAAATAGAAGCAGTTAACGACGCACTGAGTAAAGAAGGGGAATAATATGGCGGAAAACACCACCTCCGGGAAAATCCCGCCGGAAAAGCCGGTTCAGGATGAAAAACAGGAAGCGGTGAACACCGGCAGACCCGCAGATAAGTCGTGTCCCAGCTTACCGTTTTCCTATTTACGCCGCGCCTTGCGCAATAAGGTCGGCAAACACGAATAACCGGGGCGCAGAGAATGCGCCCGGGTCGTGCAAAAAATCAGCGTAATTTCAGCGCGTGAATTAGTTTATCCATGCCTGCGGCGAGCTTATCACGCGGGCATCCGGCATTGAGACGCAAAAATCCGCGTCCTTCCTCTCCGTAGGTATATCCCGGCATGATCGCTACTTTTTCCCGTGTGATAAGATCATATTGCAGGGCTTTATCATCAATATTCAGCGGGTTCAGGTCTATCCATGCCAGATAGGTGGATTCCGGTACCTGCCAGTTCAGCTGCGGAAATTCCGCATCCAGCCGCTGCTTTATATAGTCCAGATTAGCAAAGAGATAATCACGCAGCTCATCCAGCCATGGCGCACCTTCCCGGTAGGCCGCGATATGAGCGATAACCGCCAGTACCGCAGGGGAAGATAGCCCGTCACAGGCTTTCAGCTGATGAAAATAGGCTTCACGGGAAGCGGTATCTGAAATCAGCCCGTAAGCGCCGGTCAGTGCCGGGATATTGAAGGATTTGGATGCTGAGGTGAATAACGCCCATTCCCCGCGCCCGGTTTCAGACCACGGCGTGTGCTGATGCGGTGCACGGCACAGATCCATATGAATTTCATCACTGATCACCCGCACATTATGCCGCCCGCACAATTCTGCCATGGTGGTCAGTTCTTCGCGGGTCCAGACTTTTCCGGTCGGGTTATGCGGGCTGCACAGCAGCAGAATCCGTGTCTCCGGTTTTGCAAGCAGGGATCCCAGCGCATCCATATCGCACCACCAGCCGTCTGTTGTTTTTTGCAGCGGGCAGGGAATAACAGTGCGCTGATTGCCGGTGATCGTCTTATAAAATGCATCATACGCCGGGGTATGCACCACCACACCGTCACCTGGCTGTGACCACAGGCGGATCATCTGACTGACCATGTAAATCACCGACGGCCCGTACACCAGCGCCTGAGTATCAATCTGCGCCTGAAAGCGGGATGAAAACCAGTGTGCAACAGCGCTGAGAAAATCATTGTGCTGCCAGCGGCTGTAGCCGAATACGCCGTGCGCGGTGCGTTCTGAAATGGCTTTCAGGATCACCGGCGCGGTGACGAAATCCATATCTGAGATAGTAAAAGGCAGTAAATCCGCCTGACCAAAGCGATCCTGCACAAAATCCCATTGCGTGCAGTAAGTGCCATGGCGGTCAACCGGGACAGAAAAGAGAGAGGACATAGTTTCTCCGGAAAGAAAAACCGCACTGTCAGGCAGTGCGGTGTCAGTTATCAGGCGTTTTGCGGTTCCGGCTGAGCAGAATCAGGAGCATATTTCATCAGCTTTTCCAGTTCATCTTTGACAGACTGAACCTGCGGGCCGATAACCACCTGTAAGTTATGTTCATTCAGATGGACCACCCCGATCGCCCGTAATGCTTTGAGCTGCGCGTCATCCACTTTGCTCATGTCCTGCACGGACATCCGCAGACGGGTGATACAGTTATCCAGTGAAATAATGTTTTCTTTACCGCCCAGCGCAGCCAGAATGGCCGGAACATCATAGCCGGATTTCCCTGCGGAACTGCCGGTTGCCGGTGCGCTTTCTTTGGTGTCTGTATCGCGGCCCGGGGTTTTGATATTGAAGCGGGTAATGGCGAAACGGAAAATCGCATAGTAAGAAGCGAACCAGATAAAGGCCACAACCGGCACCATATACCACTTGGTCTGGATGCCGTGGAGAATGCCGAAGACCACAAAGTCAATCAGGTTACCGTCGGTATTACCGATAGTGACACCGGTAATCGCCATCACGGTAAAGCCCAGACCGGTCAGAATCGCGTGGATCAGATACAGGAACGGTGCGACAAACAGGAACAGGAATTCCAGCGGTTCCGTTGTGCCGCCGATAACGCAGGCGACCACCCCGGAGATCAGCAATCCCTTAATTTTATGACGATTTTCAGGGTGAGCACAGTGATACATCGCTAATGCCGCACCCGGCAGGCCGCCGAGGAATGCCGGCATTTTACCCTGAGACAGGAACTGAGTCGCGCTGGCCGCAAAGCCCTGGGTTTCCGGGCAGGAAAGCTGTGCCTGGAAAATGGTCAGTGCGCCGTTAACGGTATTGCCGCACACTTCCATGGTGCCGCCCGCTTCAGTAAAGCGGATTAGCGCTACCAGTATGTGATGCAGACCAAACGGCAGTAACAGCCGCTCACCGGAGCCGAAAATCATCGGTCCGAATGCCCCGGCGCTCTGAATCAGTTTACCTAATCCGTTGATACCCATCGCAAACCACGGCCAGATCAGCGGAACCAGCAGGCCGCACAGACCAAGTACCAGGGTGGTGATAATCGGCACAAAACGGGTACCGCCGAAGAACGCCAGGGCATCCGGCAGACGGATAGTATTGAAGCGCTCATGCAGCATATACACAATAATACCGACGATAACCGCACCTAGGATACCGCTGTCGATCGACTGAATCCCCAGCACATCGCGGATGTTATGGGCTTTCAGAATGGCAGGGTCGGTGGTTGGTAAAATATCAGCGGCAGTGAGGTAGAAGTTAGTGGCGAGGTTAAACACGGCAAAGCCGACAAACCCGGCAAATGCGGCTACGCCTTTGTTCTCACGCGCCAGTCCCAGCGGAATGGCGATAGCAAACATCACCGGCAGGAAACTGAAAGCAAATGAGCCGATTTTGCTCATCCAGGTGAACAGTAACTGGAAGACGGTGTGATCCAGAAACGGCAGCAGTGTCAGTACATCCCGGCTGCTGAGGGAACTGCCGATGCCGAGGATGATCCCGCAGAACGAGAGCAGCGCGACAGGCAGCATAAAGGTTTTGCCCAGTCCCTGGAAAAACTCCCAGAGCGTGACTTTTTGTTTTGGTTGGCTACTCATACGGTATCCTGTAAATGTCAGTGTGGTGTTGTGAAGGTAAAATAAGATAAAACGTTTTACCAAATTATAATAGTTGCCCGATCACAAAAAATAAACATGACACAGCAACCATATTTCGGAAATAGATAAAACGTTTTATCTGATTTTGTGTAAAATCCCGTGCAGTATCCTGAGCATAAGGAAATATCCGGCGTTATGAATCTCAGAAAAGTCACGATAGTCGATGTGGCGCAGCAGGCAGGGGTATCCGTGACCACGGTGTCACTGGTACTGAGCGGAAAAGGGCGGATCTCGCGGAAAACAGCGGAAAAAGTCAACGCAGCAATTGAAGAACTCGGGTATGTCCGCAATCAGCAGGCAGCCACACTGCGGGACAATATCTCCAATGTAATTGGCCTGATTGTCAAAGATATTACTGAACCGTTTTATGCGGAAGTCGCCGCCGGTGTCAGTGAATATGCAGAAACACAAGGCAAACAGGTCTTTCTGACTCAGTGCGGCAATTCTTCTGCCGGGTTTGCCCGCTCACTGGACAGCCTGATCCGCTACGGCGTGGACGGTGTGATTGTCGGCGGCGGAAAATTTCTCACCAATGATGTGGTTGAGCGGGTAAACCATTATCAGATTCCGATGGTGTGTGCGGCACGGGCCAGTGAGTTCTCCGGTATTGATGTTGTCCGCCCGGACAATGCCTCTGCCGCCAGAATGGCAACGGAATACCTGATCAAAAACGGTCACCGCCAGATTGCTTATTTCGGCGGTGAAAGTGACTCTCTCACCCGCGCTGAGCGGGTCGGTGGTTACTGCTCGACACTGGTGCAATACGGGTTACCGTTCCGCACCGAATGGATAGTGGAAACGGATAACAAACAGCAGAATATCATCCGCCGGGTATCTGAATTTATGTATCAGTATCCCAAAGTCAGTGCGATCGTCTGCCACAACACCGGCACGGCGCTGGGCGCGTATTTTGCCGCCCTGAGCACCGGTAACACGGTCAGACAGGGGGATAACGAAAGTTATTTCACTCAGGAAATCGCCCTGGTGGGGTTTGATGATATCGGCAGTGAAGCACTGTATGACATCCCGGTAGCCTTTATCACCCAGCCATCGCGGGATGTGGGCCGCAGTGCCGCAACGCGTCTGCTGCGGCGTATTGGTGGTGATAGCTCGCCGCCTGCAAGCGTGACACTGTCACCCGGATTTTCCCAGCTTAACGGATAATGATATCGCTGCGGACTAACATATAACCCCGGCAAAGCGTAGTGCGTTTTATGCGCAGCGGCGGATAAAATGTAAAAACGCGATCAGCGATACAAAACCGGCACTGCTGCTCGCGTAACCCGTTGTTCCTGTTATGATGCAGAAATACTGTTCTTGCCGGATTTCCGCTGATGTTCGCAATTCTGATGACATTATGGCCGCTGTTTGCACTGATTCTGCTCGGCTGCATTCTGAAGCGGCGGCCGGTTTTCGATGCCGGGTTCTGGAACGGCGCGGAAAAGCTGAACTACTATATCTTATTTCCGGCACTGCTTATCAACAGTCTGGCTGTTGCTCCGCTGGATAATCCGCAACTGCCGAAACTGGCAATCGCACTGGTGATTATGCTCGGGCTGGCCACTGCGGCATTTGCGGTGGTAAAGCGTCTGCGCGGAATACCAACGGCGGAATTCGGTGTGCTGCTGCAGGGGGCGATTCGCTTTAATACCTATCTCGGGTTATCCATTGTCAATGATTTTTACGGTCCGTCCGGTGTGGCGGTCGCTGCAGTGATCCTCGCGGTACTGGTTCCGCTGTGTAATATCATTTCCGTGATTGCGTTATCTGAATTTCAGCAGTTATCGCTGCGCCGCCTGTTGTTACCCATTCTGACAAACCCGCTGATTATCTCCTGTATTATCGGTATGCTCCTGAATGTCACCGGCACCGGGCTGCCGTATAACACCAGCCAGTTTGCCGGGCTGCTGGCCGGAGCCAGTCTGCCGCTGGGGCTGTTGTGTGTCGGGGCGGCATTGCAGACAGCGACCATCCGCTATTCCGCACTGAAAATCAGCCTTAACAGCCTTGTCCGCCTGTGTGTTATGCCATTGCTGGCGATTGCGGTAGCGACCGTGATGGGATTAACCCAACTGGAATATCAACTGTTTGTGATCTTTTTTGCCATTCCGACCGCACCGACCGCCTATATTTTATCGCGTCAGCTTGGCGGTGACAGCCAGCTGATGGCCGGGATTATCACGTTTCAGACCATGGTTGCCGTGCTGACACTGCCGGTGGTTCTGACGATGATCACCTGAATAACCTGAGAAAAAATAATGACGTCTGTTATCAAACTCTTTTTTTTCTGATTCAGGGCAAATGCCCTGGAGACCCCGGCAACCTCCGGTTAATGTGGCTTATCCCGTGATAAAAGACGTATGCAGGAGTTGCCATGGTTACCAGTATTTATAAAGATCTCTCCTTAGCACCACAGGGTGAGCAAAAAATCACCTGGGTTCGCGCTCACATGCCGCTGCTGCGCGCACTGGAACAGCGCTTTACACAAGAACAGCCGTTTGCCGGAAAACGTATTGCGCTCTCTATTCACCTGGAAGCCAAAACCGCCTATCTGGCACGGGTTCTGGCAGCAGGCGGGGCTGAAGTGTCCGTCACCGGCAGTAATCCGATGTCCACCAAAGACGATATTGTGGCGGCACTGGTTGTCAGCGGCATCCATACATTTGCCATTCACGGCGCGGATGCGGAAGCCTACCGCAACTTTGTAAAACAGACTCTGGCCTGTGAACCGCACATTGTTATTGATGACGGCGGTGACCTGGTGCATGAACTGCACAGTCTGTATCCGGAATATGCAAAACATACTATTGGTGCCTGTGAAGAGACCACCACCGGTGTTCTGCGCGCAGTTGCCCGTGAAAAAAGCGGCGCACTGAATTTCCCTGTTTTATCTATTAACGGCGCGCAATCCAAACATCTGTTTGATAACCGCTACGGCACCGGACAATCCACCTTTGACGGCATTATGCGCACCACCAACCTGGTTATCGCCGGGAAAACCGTGGTCGTCGCCGGTTACGGCTGGTGCGGTAAAGGTTGTGCTATGCGGGCGAAAGGGCTGGGTGCGGAAGTAATTGTCACGGAAGTTGATCCGATAAAAGCCCTGGAAGCGAAAATGGATGGTTTTGCAGTCATGACCATGTCTGCAGCGGCACCGCTGGGTGATATTTTTATCACCGCCACCGGCTGCTGTGACGTGCTGACATCCGGACATTTCAGTCTGATGAAAGAGGGTGCCATCATCAGCAATACCGGGCACTTTGAGGATGAAATCAATCTGACCGATCTTCAGCAATTAAGTGACGGTGTCACAATTGCCCGTGAGAATATCGAAGGTTATACCCTGAAAAATGGCCGCACACTCTATTTGTTAGGCCGTGGTGCGCTGGTTAATATTGCCTGTGCGGACGGGCATCCGGCAGAAATTATGGACATGAGTTTTGCCCTCCAGGCACTCAGCGCCGAGTATCTGCTCAGCCATGATCTGGAAGCGAAAGTCTATGATGTCAGTGATGAAATCGACCGCGAAGTGGCGGCACTGAAATTACAGGATATGGGCGTTTCACTTGATAATCTGACCACTAAACAGCAGCAGTATCTGAACGGCTACGAGCTGAAGTAATCTGACTGACGGGCTGCCGGTAATCTGCAGTCCGTCAAAACCGGCGTTTACCGGTTCAAACCTGTTGTTAACCATGCTAACGTTTACCTACTGATTATCCCGTCCTGACAGATATCGCCACATGCAAAATACAACCCCGTTTCGTGAATTATGGCTGAAATTCAGCGAAGAAGAGCTGCTGCCGGAGGCAGACGGCCTGCTCCGTGATGCGCCGGATGTTGTCAGAAACAGTGTAACCACACTGCATATCTATAACGGACAGAATCTGATTTGCCAGGGCGACCCGGCTCAGGCGGTTTATATCATTCTGGACGGCGAGTTTATTGTTAATAAGCAGGCGGAGAATGGTAAACAGGTCGGGCTGACATTCTGCTACCGTGGTGAATTTCTCGGGGAGATGGAGGCGATTTGCCGGCAGGCATACCGTTATGATGTGATTGCGCTGTCAGACTGCCGTGTACTGCGGATGCCGGCGGCAACATTTCTGTCCTGGCTGTCGCAGGATCACCGCCTGTCTCTGCTGCTTAACCGCCAGCTGGCAAAACGCTGCCTTATCAACGGGGAACAGCGGCTGATGAATGCGGTTGATTCCATCGAAAACAATCTGCTCTATATGCTGACACAAATCAGCGGCCATCAGATCCATCTTCCCCGTGACATGCTGGCCAGCATTCTCGGTACATCGCGGCGTCATACCGACAAAGTTCTGCTGCGCCTGAAAACACAGGGAAAAATTACCCTCAGTGAAGGTGTGATCGGGCTGGTAAAACCGGACTGAACTGCGATCCGTGCCATTGTGCGCCGGTAAGTATAAGCATAGTATTACTGCACACTATCGGAGGAGCATATGTACCGTTTTCAGAATGATTATAATGAAGTTGCACATCCGGCTGTTTTAAAAGCCATTACTGACACAGCAGGCCACCGCCACGACGGTTACGGCACGGATACGTTATGCGGTGATGCCGCAGCGCTGATTAAACAGCGGATTGGTCAGCCGCAGGCTGATATCCACTTCTTTAACGGCGGTACTATCACCAACCTGACGGCGATTTCCCATTTTCTGCGTCCGCATCAGGCGGTGATCTCCGTCAGTACCGGCCATATTGCGACCCATGAAACCGGGGCAATTGAAGCGACCGGACACAAAGTCATCACCGTATTTTCCCCGGATGGCAAACTGACACCCGATCATCTTAAACCGGTCATTGCCGAACATAATGATGAACACTGGGTACAGCCGAAACTGGTCTATATCACCAATTCCACCGAGATCGGTACGGTTTACCGCAAAGCAGAATTGCAGGCACTGCGTCGTTTCTGTGATGAGCACGGGTTATGGCTCTATCTTGACGGCGCCCGTCTGGCATCAGGACTAATGTCCGCACAAAGTGATCTGACGATTGAAGATATCGCGGCACTGACAGATGCGTTCTATATCGGCGGTACCAAAATTGGTGCGATCGCGGCGGAAGCTCTGGTGATCAATAACCCGGCGCTGAAAGATGATTTCCGGTTCAGTATCAAACAGAAGGGAGCGCTTCAGGCAAAAGGCTGGCTGCTGGGTGCACAGTTCCTGGCGCTGTTTGCAGACGATCTCTATTTCTCATTAGGCAAACACCTCAACAGCATGGCCGGGCAACTGGCGGCATTCTTTACGGAGCAGGGTTTTACCTTCCTGGCACCGCCGGAATCCAACCAGGTCTTTGTTATTCTGCCTTCCGCACTGGCAGAAAAACTGAAAAAACAGTTTGTTTTCCATGAAACGCTGTTGCAGGAACCGGGAAAATCCTGTCTGCGTCTGTGCACCTCGTGGGCAACCACACAGCATGATATCGATGACTTTAAAAAGACATTTTTGTCATTGATCTGAGTGCCCGGATAGTCTCCGGATTGACAGAACCACGCAGTGGAAACACTGCGTGGTTTTTTTATACTTCATATTGTGGCAATTATTTATTTCATCATTATTCCTGCTTATTTCCGTGATATTGATTCAGAAAAATAACACTCACTAAAAAAAGTGTTTTTTAATCGTTATTTTTATTCTAGGGTTTAACAGTAATCTGAGTACACAGTACATCCATTCATATAATCTGTTATTAATAAGGAAGTGAAATAATGAAAAAATTAGACAGAAGTAAATTACTGAAAATAAAATCACCATTATCAGGATGGTCATTCAGTAAATAACAAATACACTAACTAATTGATAAGCCATGTCCGTAAAACGGGGCATGGCTTATCCGCCTGACGGACACTGTTATATGATAAATATGACCTTTTCTGATTATAAACATCAGTATGCTTATCAGTATTTTTCTGATGAAGTCTATGAATCACTTAATTACTTATTATCCTATTATCATTTGCCCGAAATAAATTCAGAGGTTCCGTTGTCGTGGCAAAATTGTGCTATTCATTATATCGCCGGTAAATATGCGGAAGATGATGAACATGCGGATGCGGTAACTTACCTCAATCAGGTGATGCGAAAGAAAACGCCGTTACCACTGACAATCTCACCGCTGGCATCCGCCGATCATTCATTGGCAGAAAAGATGATCCTGAAAATTATCCGCGAGGATAAACAACTTGGTTTCGGCTATTGTGATGATCCGGTACTGGCAGCAGCGGAAACGGAGAAAATAACACAGGCGTTATCCGTTATTCGCCGCTGTGCACCGGAAACCGGCAATGAAATTGACCGGTTTATCCATCAGATATATCTGACCAGGGAAACGGCAGACGGCTCTCGTTTTATGCGTTCCGGTACCAATTTCTATATGTGGGGAATGATGTTTGCCTATATTCATCCGTCACATTCGGTCGCGTATTATATTGATATTCTGGCACATGAATGCGGACATACGGCACTGAATATCCTTAATGCGGGTGATCCGCTGGTACTTAACCCGGCGGATGAGGTCTTTGCTGCGCCACTGCGTGATGATGACCGGCCGATGATCGGTATTTTTCATGCCTTGTTTGTATTATCCCGCATTTGCTATGTATTTTCTGAAATTATCCGTAACAGTGACGGTATACCGGAGCCGGAATACTATGACCGGCTGAGCAGTAATCTCGAAAAACTCCGTAATACGGCTGATAGTGTCAGGCAGCATGCCATACTGACGGAAACCGGAAGCGATATTTTCACAACTATCTGCCGGCGCTGGAATCTCAGCTGATGCAGATTTACCGGGCAGTTTTTGAGCGGAAAAGCAGGGCGATTAATATCTGCTTTTTCTTTAATGCGCTGGGCTCCGGGTTACTGATGCCGCTGTCATTACTCTATTTTTCCGGAAAAACACTCAGTGAAAAAGAAATCCTGTATCTTGGCACGATTAAATTCTGGTCATTTTCACTGGCGTATTTTTTTATAATTCCGCTGATAAGCCGGTTTAACAGCAAAAAAACCATTGTTTTTTCACTGTTGCTTAAATTGCTGTCACTGTCATTTTTGTTTATCGGACAAACATTTTATCTGTGTACTGTGGTGATGCTGGCAAACGGTCTTGCCACCTCCGTATTTTCTGTGGCAGCAAAATACTATATTAAAGCCACTTCAGAAAATATCAGCGAAAGCTTTTCAGTACGAATGACGCTGAATAATACCGGCGCTGCAGTTGCACCGGTACTCATTACATTGTGTATCTTTTTTTCACTGCCTTTTCCATATGCATTACTCATCCTGACCGGGATTTTCATGACGGGTATTCTCTTTTCAGTAAAGTTGTATTCCTGTCCCGGGGAAGCGGTAAACCATTTTCATTACCTTCATTTTTCTGATCTTACCGGCGGGGACACTGTTCTTATTTTTGTGGTCAGTGTTATTTTTGCCATGCTGTATTACAGCTTTGAAGTGATTGTACCGCTGGAATTGATCCGGGCAGGGGCTGACTATCTGATTGGCCCGGTTTTGCTGTTTAACACATTGGTGATTATTGTCTGTCAACTCCCTGTATACCGTTACTTCACTGAAAAATGGGGCATTATTACCGCACTGATGGTTGCGACAGGGCTATGTATTCTTCTTTTTGTTCCGTGGTTCTCCGGTATTGCAGAACTTCCCGGGCTGTTATTGATTGTGCTTGGCGTCACACTGCTGGAGATGTTTTACGGGGCAGGCACCGACACACTGATCACATCGGCAGATTCGCCCCGTAAAATTGCCGTACTCGACGGTATCTCGGGTATTTCTCTGGCAATTGGAGCGGCAATGACAGCGGCAATTTACAGTGATTCAGTGCTGTTTTTACCGCTGGTCTTTGCGTTGTATCTGCTTGCAGCGGGAGGACTGATAACACAGAGATCCGGTCATGACCATTAAGCACTGAAATAAGCATACCGGATATTCTATCGGTCCCGTTATAAACTGACTCTCAACGGAACTCCCAATTCTCCGCGAAATTTATTTTCAGAAATCTCTTCGGCGATGAAAGTCCCCAAACCAACGGTACGGAACTCTTCTTCCCATAATGGCAGGCGATTATCTTTAATACCGTCAGCCGGGAAAATGTCTATGCGTTCACCCTGAAGATTATGAAGCACATGCACCAGTTCGTGATATAAAATAACAGCATGCAGTTGTCTTTCCTCCATCCCGAGTCCAAGGTCAGGCCGCAGCCCGGTCAGTGCAAAATTGCAATGTAAATCAGAGCCTGTACCCCGGCCATTCACCGCATCTTCAGAACAAAGCGGTTTGGCTCCCAGTATTGGTGATGTAAGGTATACCACCAGCTTTTCTGATTTAAATTGCAACAGTGTTTCAATACAATTGAGTAGTATGCGCCCGGAGTCAGTGCTGTTAACTAAATCCATCGCACCATTAAAACGTAAAAATTGAATGAAGTTACTGTCCTTAAATATGAGATTTTCACAGTATCGGATCAGGCTGACATCTGAAGTCTTTCTGCATTCCGCTAAATTCTCCGGTGAAAACGAAACATCCGGTGCCGGGGATGCTGTAACAGAACCAAGTTTCATAAAACCTCCGTGTAATATGAATAGTCAGCGGGATATCGTTATACTCTGTCAACTCTCAGGATAGCGCAGACAAAATGCATAACTTTCAATAAATACACCGTTCTGCTGTTAATCTTCAGAAAATACTCTGTTCGTTGCGCTTACCGGGAAAACCGTTTTGAACCGGCAACACAGGCGATCACACCACACGTGGATGCAATCATCACTGAACTGACAGTTTCATCCAGTAACCACGCAGAAAGCACCAGTCCAAAAAACGGTTGTAACAGCTGTAACTGACTGATGCCGGTAATACCGCCTTCTGCCAGCCCCCGGTACCAGAAGAAAAACCCAATCAGCATACTGAACAGGGAAACGTAAATCAGTCCGCCCCAGGCTTGTACCGGTATTCCGCTGAATGTCACCGGCAGAAAAACAATGCTCAGAATCAGCATCAGCGGCAGAGAAAGCACCAGCGCCCAGCAGATCACCTGCCAACTGCCGAGAGGCCGGGAAAGACGGGCACCTTCCGCGTAACCCAATCCGCACAGCAACACGGCCGCAACCATATACAAATCCCCGGTCAGGGTGCTTTCACCGCCCTGAAACAATGCAAATCCCATGACAAATAAACTGCCAAGAACAGAAAAAAACCAGAACGCGGGACGCGGACGTTCATTGCTGCGCAGCACACCAAACAGTGCTGTCGCCAGCGGTAACAATCCCAGGTACACAATCGAGTGTGCTGAACTGACATGCTGAAGAGCCAAGGCTGTCAGTAACGGAAACCCGACGACGACACCTGCTGCCACAACGATCAGCGACAGCAGATACTTCGCAGCAGGCAGACGCTGGCGAAGAATGGCCAGAATGAGCAGAGCGGCAATACCGGCAATCGCTGCGCGGGCAGTTGTCAGAAAATCCGGGGCAAAACCGATGATTCCGGCCTTGGTGGCGGGCAGGGAGCCGCTGAAAATCAGCACGCCGATAAACCCGTTGATCCAGCCGCGTGTTGAGCGGGAAACCGTTGTCAGTGCATTATCCATCCTGTACTCCATTAATTACGTCTTGTTATCACGGAGAGTAATACGGATAATCATGACAATCAAAAAATTGTCATGGATACATTTGTATGGCAACACCGCGTTATAAACAATACGTCGATACCTTTGCAGTCCGTATCCGTAACGGTGAACTGGCAGCCGGAACACAATTGCCGACTCACCGTGCTTTTGCTGCTCAGGAAGGGATATCATTAGTGACAGCGTCACGCGTGTATCAAGAGCTGATCAATCAGGGGCTGGTCATCGGTGAAACCGGACGGGGAACATTTGTCAGAGATATCAGTTTATTACCGGTTACCGGTATTGAATGTGATGTCACACCGGCAATGTATGACCTTAACTTTATCTATCCGGAAGTCACGGAGCAGACCACATTACTGCGCCGCACCCTGCGCCGGTTATCCATGAGCGGCGACCTGGAAAGTCTGCTGCATTATCTGCCGCATGCCGGACGGCAGCAGGAGAGAAACGTTGTTGCGGATCATTTGAAATTACGTGGCTTTTCTGCCGTTGACCCGGATACTGTTGTTATGGTCAGCGGTGCACAGCACGGCCTGGCCTCCATTATTCTGAGCATGTTCAGCCCCGGTGATGTGATTGCAGCGGATGCACTGACTTATCCCGGCTTTAAAGCACTGGCACAAACCTGTCATATCGAATTGGTTCCGGTGCCGGTTACCCCGGAGGGCCCGGATTTGGCGGCGCTGGCACAATTGTGTCATCAGCGGAAAATCCGCGGCTATTTCACCATGCCGACACTGCATAATCCGCTCGGCTGGGTAATGGATCTGACATCCCGCAGGAAGCTGATAAGTCTGGCCCGGGAAAACCATTTTTTTCTGATAGAAGACGGCTCCTATGCTTTTCTGCAGAAACCGGCACCGGCTCCGCTGGCAGAATTGGCACCGGATATCACATTTTATGTCACCGGATTTTCCAAAAATCTCGCCACCGGCCTGCGGGTCGGGTTGGTGGTTGCGCCTCCGGGATATGTTGCTGAGCTGGAAAAAATCATCCGCATCACCACCTGGAACACTCCGGCACTGATGACCGGTATTGTCCGTGAGTGGCTGGAGCAGGGAGAAGCCGAAAAACTGGAGCAGAAAAAGCGCCGCGATGCCAAAGCCCGGCAAAAAATTGTCAGCCGGATTTTTGCTGATTTACCTCATATCGCACATCCGGCCGGTTATTTTTTGTGGATCCCGTTACCGGAAAATGTGCGCTGCGATGCGGTTATCAGCCGTCTGAGAGCGGCCAATATTGCCGTCAGTCCTGCAGAGTCTTATGCCGTAACCCGTGATATCCCGCAGGCTATCCGTGTGGCGGTCAGCACACTGCCGTATAATGACCTGGAATCCGCACTAATGACGGTCAGAGACACCATTACCTATCTGATGGATTTATGATGTTATGAAAAGCATTCACGAGTGGCATTACCAGCACTATACCGTAACAACGGATATTACCAGGCTGGATACCGGTAAAATTCATGACTATCTGACGCATTCCGCATGGGCGGAAGGGATCAGCCGGGAGTTGGTCAATGAAAGTATATTGAACAGCCTGTGTTTCGGGTTATTTGCCGGTACAGAACAAATCGGTTTTGCACGGGTTGTCACCGATGGGGTCACATTCGGGTATCTCTGTGATGTTTATATTATCGATGAATATCAGAAACAAAGACTCGGCCGCTGGCTGATGGAGTGCTGTCAGTCACATCCGGTGATGAACCGGCTGAGACGCATTATGCTGGTTACATCGTCAGCCCCGTGGTTATATGAAAAATCGGGTTACAGCCCGATCAACCGGGAGAATTATATCTGGCAGATTGTCAGGCCGGATATTTATAAACAGTGAAAGGGATACTGTTTCATCGTATATACTCTGTTAAATCAGTATGTTGTTTAATTAAATAATACTATTATATATATTGTTCCCCCATCAGAGAAAACGATTTACTTTGTGATTTTACGGGAATATACTCCATGTGTTTATTTCTTGCGGAGAACACGTAATTGGACAGTCATAGATTATTTATAAAAATACATTGATCCTGCCGGTAATTCTGTTTTCCTCTGACTGCCGGCAGTAATACTGCGGCAGTACCTCTCTTTATAATGGTACTTCCTTATTTAATTTCGCTTATCTTTCACGGGATAGGCCCGAAAGGACGGATTTATCATGAATCTCTATATGCTGGCGTTATTCCCTCCTAACTGATTGTTTTTCGGTTAATTAAATTTAAATTGCCGTGCTTGCGCACCGTATCCTGCTATTCCGTTTATTCAGAACGGAAAGGGCATGGCTTTTTATTAAAAAATCCACAGTACGTATTCATTTATGAATAAGCGTACAGGCTATCTTTTGCTGATAAGGAATATATGGACACACCACCCGGGCCCGGAAATATACCATTTCCCGGGCTGTCCGTTATCATGACAGTTATTTAAATTAACTGTTAAATCAGACAGTCCGGTGAAAAATAAATGACTCAGTTTATCTGAGGAAATAAAAGGAATCGTACCATGACTGTCAACGTTAACCGCACTGTCACTCCGGCTGTGCGCGATAATAATACTTTCCCTGCTGCGGTATATGCCGCAAAAACACCAGACGAAACATTAGCAGAATTACATTCTGATATGCTGGGGCTGGATGAATTTGATGCCCTTGACCGCCTGATAGAACATCAGGAAAACGTGGTGGCACATGACAAAGCACCTCCCGCGTTTATTCAGTTTATTTCCGCATTTCATAATCCGTTTATTTATGTGTTGCTGGTGCTGGCCGTTATCAGCTTTATGACGGATTACCTGATCCCCCTGCAACAGGGCGAAGAAACAGATCTCACCGGTGTACTGATCATCGGAACGATGGTCTTCCTGAGTGTGGTACTGCGTTTCTGGCAGGAATACCGGACCAACAAAGCCGCAGAAGCCCTGAAATCACTGGTAAAAACCACCGCCACCGTACTCCGGCGAAAAAAAGGGCGATCTGTCCGGGCTGAGCTGCCGGTAAAATGTCTGGTTCCGGGGGATATAGTGGTTCTGAGTGCCGGGGATATGATACCGGCGGACTTACGGCTGCTTCGTTCCCGTGATCTTTTTATCAGCCAGGCCATTCTGACCGGGGAATCGATTCCGGTGGAAAAATATGATACCCGGGGAGATATCCATGAAAAAGATGCAGCAACAATAACAGAAAACGGCCAGTCACTGACGGAATCGGGCAATATTTGCCTGATGGGTACCAATGTGGCCAGTGGCACGGCTCTGGGTGTTGTGGTGGCAACCGGCGACAAAACCTATTTTGGCTCACTGGCGAAATCCATTGTCGGGACACGCTCACAGACGTCATTCGATCGCGGGGTTAATAGTGTCAGTATCCTGCTGATCCGCTTTATGTTAGTGATGGTGCCGGTTGTCCTGCTGATTAATGGATTCACTAAAGGTGACTGGTTTGATGCCACACTCTTTGCACTTGCTGTCGCAGTCGGGTTAACCCCTGAAATGCTGCCGATGATTGTCAGTTCGAACCTGGCAAAAGGTGCAATTGCAATGTCACGGCGAAAAGTTATCGTTAAACGGCTGAATGCAATACAAAATTTTGGTGCGATGGATATCCTGTGCACGGATAAAACAGGAACGCTGACACAGGACAATATTATCCTCGAGCATCATCTTGATACGGAGGGTAATACCGATGAAGCCATACTGGGACTGGCGTGGCTGAACAGTTTTCACCAGAGCGGCACACGTAACCTGATGGATCAGGCGGTCATCCGTTTCGGGCGCGGCAAAGCCGAAACAGAGTCTCTGCACAATTATCAGAAAATTGACGAACTGCCGTTTGATTTTGTCCGCAGACGTCTGTCTGTGTCAGTAAGAAAACCGGATGGTACCGCTTTGCTTATCTGTAAAGGTGCGGCGGAAGAGATGCTGGCGTGCTGTTCTCTGATCCGGACCGGCAATCATATTTCTCCTGCGGATGATGAGAAAAAACAGGCCATTATGGCGCTGGTCAATCATTATAATGAGACCGGATTCAGAGTTCTGTTACTTGCCGAACGTGTTCTGGACAGCAAAGAGCAGGGATTGCCGCTCTCCGCAGACAGTGAACAGAATATGATTTTATGCGGAATTCTGACCTTCCTGGATCCGCCGAAAGACAGTGCGGCAAAAGCCCTGAAAGCCCTGAAGCATAACGGGGTAACGGTAAAAGTACTGACAGGGGACAATGCGATTGTCACAGCAAAAATCTGTCGTGAAGTCGGGCTGGATGCCTCGATGAGTATCAGTGGTGATCAGTTGGCGCGCCTCAGTGATGAAGAGCTGAAACAGGTCGCACAAACACACACTATTTTCTGCAAACTGACGCCGCTGCAAAAATCAGCCCTGGTCAGGATTTTACAATCAGCCGGCCATACCGTTGGTTTTCTCGGGGACGGTATTAATGACGCGCCGGCATTACGGGACGCGGATGTGGGGATTTCCGTGGACAGCGGAACGGATATCGCCAAAGAATCCGCAGATATTATCCTGCTGGAAAAAGATCTGATGGTTCTGGAGGAGGGGGTTATTAAAGGGCGTGAGACATTCGGTAATATCATTAAATACCTGAATATGACCGCCAGCTCTAACTTCGGTAATGTATTTTCTGTTCTTATTGCCAGTGCCTTTATTCCGTTCCTGCCGATGCTGGCCATTCAGTTACTGATCCAGAATCTGCTTTATGATATGTCTCAGCTGGCGCTGCCGTGGGATAAAATGGATAAAGAGTTCCTGCGCAAACCCCGTAAATGGGATGCAGGCAATATCCGTCGCTTTATGATTTGGATTGGCCCGACATCGTCTGTATTTGATATCACCACTTTTGCATTATTATGGTTTGTTTTCGGGGCAAACAGTCCGGACAGCCAGGTCTTATTCCATTCAGGCTGGTTTGTTGAGGGATTATTATCACAAACGCTGGTCGTACATATGCTGAGAACGCAACGGATCCCGTTTATTCAGAGCACAGCAACACTACCGGTATTATTGGTTACCGGGATTGTTATGACCATCGGGATCTGGCTGCCGTTTTCACCCATCGGAAGTTATATCGGGCTTGAGCCGTTACCGTGGGAATATTTCCCGTGGCTTGCTGCCACGCTGGTCAGCTATTGCGGCCTGGCGCAAATCATGAAGGGCATTTATATCCGCCGTTTCGGAATGTGGCTGTAAGTTAAGATGTGCTGTACCTGTTATTCAGCTGATTTTTTCTGAATAACAGGTACAATCAGAGCGTAGAAATAAAAGGAATACTATGCGCTTAGAATTTAAACGGCTCACTCAGATAAAACCGGCCGATATCACGGCACTGAATAATCACCCGAACGTTTTACAGCAAATGCCGCTGGGCAGCCCGGATTTTGATGATGAAAAAAGCCGCAACTGGGCAAAAGAAAAAGACGCTCAGTGGAATATTAACGGATATGGCCCTTGGGCATTTGTGATCGACGATGTATTTGCAGGCTGGGGAGGGCTTCAGAAAGAAGGTGATGATGCTGACCTGGCGCTGGTACTTCATCCTGATTTCTGGGGAACGGGAAAAATCATCTGTGATGAAATTATCCGCCGTGCATTTGATGAAATGCACTTAAACAGTATCACCATTTTATTACCGTTATCCCGAAATGTTTCGCGGTTTATAACACGTTACGGATTTCAGCCGGATGGCTCTGTTAACTACGATGGTGTGGATTTCCGGCGATACCGGTTATTTTCAGATCATACAGGCGGATATGATTGAATAGCGATAGATTTTATTTGTAATTTATAATCTGATATACAAAATATCCCGCTGCCAGCGGAATGATAAACGGAATAATAAGCATCAGATACAATGCGCCAATCCCCCGGGGGCTGCTGCCATTAATAACATCCTCAAATGTTGATTCTGAAAAATAATGACGAAGAACATCATCACTGCATTTTTTAGCAAACGGAAATAAAGGTAAGCAAATGCAGGCATAGATTATCCATAAAAAATGAATGGTTACATTATCATTTAATGAATAAATAAACATGCCAAAAACCAAAAGGCCAAGGAAGGATTTACCCCAAAAATCCCAACTTCTGATAAAAAGACGAATAGGGTGTTGTCTTTTTTTATTTGCTATATGGCGCTGTCTTATCTTTTCTTTTGTATAGTATCTGCCACTCTTACTCATTGAACTATCTCATAAAAAAGGAAATATTTGAGAATGAATATCCGGCCAATCTATCATGGTTGAGAGTAGTGAACGAGCGTTTTTTGGAGCGCTGAGATAAAACACCCATCAGCAGGTGTTTTATCTTGTCCGGCAGATGTGACTTATTCCTCGAAATACCAATATCCCTGATTGATAAATTCGGTTAATTCCGCAACAAAACCCGGGTTCGCCAGTGCTTCACCGAGTTCATTCACGCCGACTTCTGTTAACCGGCACAATGTATCTGCACCTTTAATTTCTGTGGTCATCCAGCCTTCGGTATTAACGAAGAAATGCTCACCGATGCGCATAACACGCAGCCCGCTCAGTCGTATCAGTTTTTCACCGGCATTCAGAGCACTCAGTACTTCTTCCGGCTGATACGGCGGTTCCGAAGGTGCAATATCCAACTCATGGCGCGGGGTCGTTGCAAAACGACCTAACCACTGTTCAAAATCACCGGGCTTGTTGATCATTTCAATCATCATGGCACGCAGGCGTTCAACCTCATAAGATTCCATTGAACCTGAGTTTTCACGTACTGTCAGGTCAGGATCGCCATAATTGACGCCACCCAGATCCTGTTCCAGTGCATAGTCTGCAAAGCTGCTCAGCAAATCACGTCCGGTCGGTCCGCGAAAGCCGACAGAATAGTTCATAGTATCTTCGAAGGTGAAACCATCGTGAGGGAATCCCGGCGGAATATACAGAATATCGCCCGGCGCCATTTCCACATCAATAATCGGTTCAAACGGGTCGACATGCAGTAATGCCGGGTGAGCACAGAACTGACGCATGGGAAGGGCATCACCCACACGCCAGCGGCGACGGCCCATGCCCTGGATAATGAAAACATCATAGTTATCAATATGTGGTCCGACACCACCGCCGGGCACCGAGTAAGAAATCATCAGATCATCAAGACGCCACTCAGGCAGCACACGGAACGGTTTCACCAGTTCAGCGGCAGGCATATGCCAATGGTTGACAGCCTGTACCAGCAATGACCATCCTTTTTCGCCTAAGTGGCTGTAGTCCTCAAACGGACCGTGACTTGCTTCCCATTTGTTATCAATAAAGCTGACCAGGCGGCTGTCAACTTCCGGCTCCATAGCCAGACCGGCCAGTTCATCCGGCGTGATAGGGTCGGCAAAATCAGGAAATGCATTTTTCAGTACAACGGGTTTTTTCTGCCAGTATTTTTCTAAAAATTCAGGCCAGTTAAGATTCAGTTTGTTAACCATGTGACCACATCTGTATGAGAGTAAATAAGCGGTAATTATAGAAGCAATGCGCTGTCATATTTTTGTTTGGGGTCAATAAAAAAAGGAACGTGGATAGATAAAGAAAGCCCGCGGTGATCAGTTATTGGATGGGCAGAGACAAAAAGCCATTATCAGGGATAAAGGAACCAACATGATTAGCCAGCCGGAGAGCCGGATTTCGTTAGTCCATACCTTTATTCGCATAATGTATATTATGTTAAATGACATAGGATCATGATTAATAAGGACTAGTCCGGCTAACGGCTATCTTTAGTGTGTTATCCCCTCATACGGCGACAGCCTGTGTCCACTTCCCCTTATCTGAAACAGCCCTGGATTCCGTTCTGACGGCAAATTTCGTCGATCTCCATACCGGAGTCAGCCAACTTTAAAATACTGACGATCTGCGATTCGGTAAAATGTGCTTTTTTTCATCATGACCTCTGCTGTTTTCAGGGCAGAAAAGGAAAACAACGTCTGCCTGTGCGTATCGTCTGATTTTATGTATGATGTACGGGCCTGTGGCAGACGTTTCCCGTATTATCGTGAAGCCCTGGTGATAAAAATAACACCCAGCATCAGGTACTTAACGCCGTAATGAGCCATCTTCATTAATCAAGCGCTCTCCTCTTTCAATTTCTGCCCAACGGACAAACCAAAACCAACAATCCTCTCGGTTATGAGGTGCTGTCTCAATAATATTCAAAGCCACCTCCCTTGAATAAGGTTTTAGAAAACTAGCTATGTAGCGTAACGTATTGGCCTCAAATACTCCGTTAAGTGCGCGCGAAATCAGGGTTTCATGTACAGTTTTATGCATTGGATTCGCTCTGGCAGCCAACCGGAATAAAAGCTTATTTTGATCAAACTCGCACGCGTGTATACATCGTTGGAGTGAACTTACAGGAAAATGTTCGAAATTCTCAGCAAATACCTGAGGGATTAGTGATGCTAAAATCGGTGATGAAAACATATACTCTAGTAACTGAGCATTGTATGAGGCTTTTCCACTCAATGCCTTAAGTATCGACTCTGTTCGTTTGATATTACCCATATTATGCAATACATAATCGACAGCTAATTCTGGTGAGTAGGCCAAAATTTTAGATGTAAAATGTTCCTCCCATGGACGCTCAATAACTATTTTTACTATCCAGTCAGAAAAAGCAAAGTTTTCACCATCAGGGGTTTTCACACACAATTCAATGCCGGCCTTCTTACACCATTCCTTATAAAGCAATAATGCGTGATGGAGATGGTATCCTGGAAGAGCGTTAGGTTGATCCACAATAAATTTCACGATATGTGGTACGCCTACTGGATATACTCTCGCGGTAGCATTTAATACATCTTGCATTGCCATTGGTTGCATGGGGCTCCCAAGCCGACTCCAGATTTCACTGATGAGTGAGTCTGGTGCATTTTGGAACCATCTCATGTTAGAAAGTGTAGAAACATAGTGAAGATCTGCAAAAGATGCCGGTAACCGCTCAATCATTTCCGGTAACATAGCTTCACCATGACGTGCAATCAATACCCGCCAGCCTGCCTTGTCATGTCCTCCAGTAATCCAAGATCTAGCCGTTTTGTCATCGATTTCAAGTGATAGCACGTCGGCAAGCATGTGATGTTGTTTATCCCCACTACTACTTAGCGCTACTTTTTGGAAGCGTGATATCCAAGGGGAACCTTTTTCAACAACAGCATATCCGAGCAGTTCTTGCGCACGATTTCCCATGGTAGGGAACTTGGTCAATAATAGATAAAATATGTCATCATCACCGCAATTTATAATGACTCTATTCAGATCGAGCCAAGCGCTAGAATTACGAACAATCACGGTTTCAATTAATCGTTCGTATTCAGTAGCAATAAAACGAGCGAGATCTTTATTGTTTCGCCGTGTTGCAACGGCGCGTAGTTTCCAAGCATATGAGGCTACGATAGTGTCAATATGTGGTTGAACCCATGGTGGGATGCTGTTACAACAGGCTAGAGCGGTAACTGCAGCTACTCGCCAATCGACTTTGGCATCTATCGCAACTTGTTCTAACCATGGTACCCACTCATTCCCCCCTGTAGTGGTTTAATAAATTTGGCCACCTGAACAGAGGTGATATGCTCACCTCAGAACAACACAGGTGCCTTAATGAA
>NZ_JBFZSO010000004.1:0-307385 GCF_041099235.1 Morganella morganii
GCGATCTCCTCAGGATACATATCAGTATGGATGAAGATCTCTGAAAGTGAATGGGACTTTTTTCCGGGATACTTACAAACCGCACGAAGTAATCCACTTCACCACGTAAAACGCACTACACCGCACCCGCCTGCGGTTTTTGGATCAGAAAATTATTTCAGTTTTAAAATTCTTCAAACCGGTACGCCAGACCGCGCCACTGCTGGGGCGTTGCAGATATCCTGCAACTGAAATCTGTGAAAGGTTTTTCAGTTTTTTTCAGTCAGAAGATCTAAAAAAGGATCGCGATAAAAATCAACACATTGAAATTAAAGGAAATATTCTATTTTACGTGGGAAAGAAAAGATCACCACAAACGCCGCAGAATTACAAAAAGCCAAGAACGGCGCGGCGTTGCGGGATTTGGAAAACTGAAATCACTGAGAAAAAACTATTTTTGCAAGATTATTATTTATATCATCTGTTATTTCAGTAATTTCCTTTTTATATACAGATAAAGTTTTCTCAAATAACAATAAATCTTTTTCCGTTAGATTGTTTTTATATCCATCATGAACCTTACGTTGTAAAATATTAATATCCATTTCCTTTTCAAATAACAAATCCAAAAACCCAGGAAGCATTAATATTAAAGAGTTAATTTGGGTATTTTCACCAACTTTATATTTCTCACCAGCTATATGAATAATATTTTCAGTACTTTCAATTTTAGACTTAATTATGCTAATTTCATTTAAAATACCACCTATCCTCTCATCAAAATAAAAATCGCCTTGACCATTATCCTTCTTAAAATCACACTCTATAGTTTTATTACTATTATAATGCGATAAGGTCACTTCTTGTAATTGTCTCACTTCCGATAATGATGATTCTTCTAGATCTATATCTTTAATATACTTCTTAGATTCAAATAAAAACGTAGATTGAGTTATCATTTTAAATTTATTAATCGTTGAATTAGATAATATTTCGGTATTCAATGCTTGAAGGGCACCATGACGGTGTCCTTTAAGTTCATACCACCAATCATCTTTTAAGTCATCACAAACAAAAATAATATTATCAACAGTTCCATCATTACCTTTTTTTATTATTTCCTTCCATAGATATAAGTCACCAAATTTTCGTTTATATGTTATAGATGAAAAAATAAAAGTATCTTCATCTTTTAATTTTTCATCTTGATAACCAGGAGGTATTTTATTTTCAAATCTATTCTTTCCTTCAACATTAAATTCATTTATATCATCTTGACTAAAAGGCTCACCAACTTTATCCTTTATAATTTCGTCTACTTTTTTTCTAACCACATCATTTTTTGAAATATTTTCTTTATGCTGAATTCTTATAGATATTTTTTCATCTATATATTTATCTATAGATTCTTTGATATTTTCTTTCAATTTATCCAACTCACCGGAGAGGGGGCTATAAAGATTTTTTTTAAATTTACCATTTAAAAAGCTATTTGATATTGAGTCTGGAATTTTTTTTAAAGATTCTTCAAATTCTTGCAAACTTGATAAGCTTTCATAAATAACTTTTTTTCTATTTCTCTGATATTCAAGACCCACCTGAAATGGTATCCATACTCTGTCTGCAATAACCGTCATGACAGAAAGTATATCATTTTGAGTTTTTTCCTCACATCTATACAAATTCAAGAGACAATTAGTATCAAAAATAAAAAGCGTTTTATCATCATTCCAGATAGATTCCATCTCAGAATCATCCAAAGAATAGAAACCAGAGAAAATATTTTTCATATATAATAACCCCATTGCATAAAATCCGTGGATGGACACAAAACGGACATTATCAAAAAAAAGGGCTACGCTTTCGCGTAACCCCTTGTTTTATTTGGTGGAGCTGGCGGGAGTTGAACCCGCGTCCGAAATTTCTACACCTTCGGTACTACATGCTTAGTCTGGTCTTTACATTCGCTTGCCAGCTGCGGACAGACACGCCACTAACAAACTAGCCCGATTCGTTTTAATGCTTTCTCCCCGGGCAGGAAGTCCACACGATCTCTTTTGGGTTTGACCTCTCTTGATCCCCGTCCTAAGAGCGGAGGCTAGGGAGAGAGGGCTCTGAGCAGGTTATTAAGCTGCTAAAGCGTAGTTTTCGTCGTTTGCGACTATTTTTTTGCGGCTTTTATCGTGGCCAACCGCCCCACGGCATGCACCTTGGGTTTCGCAAATCCCGTCGAATCCAGAATCAGCCCCAAGTTGTGAAACGCAGTATATCAGAAAATCAGTACGGAATACCAGTACTTAACGCCCTGCGTGCTTCATAATTCTTGCTTTGTCTAATTTCCACTCACGTTCACGGATATCATCGCGTTTGTCGTGTTCTTTCTTACCTTTGGCAATGCCGATTTTGACTTTGCACCAGGCGTTTTTCCAGTACAGCGACAGTGCGACCACGGTGTGCCCGTCACGGTTGATTTTGCCGTACAGGCTGTCCAGTTCACGCTGGTTGAGCAGCAGTTTGCGTGTCCGGGTCGGGTCGCAGACAACGTGGGATGAGGCCACGCTGAGCGGTGTGAAGTTGGCACCAAACAGGAAAGCTTCGCCGTCACGGAGGATGACGTAACTGTCCCCCAGGTTAGCTTTACCTGCGCGTAATGATTTGACTTCCCAGCCCTGCAGCGCCAGACCTGCCTCTATCTCTTCTTCGATAAAGTAGTCGTGGCGGGCGCGTTTGTTCAGCGCGATGGTGGCAGAGCCTGGTTTGTGAACTTTTTTCTTTGTCATAATGACCACTATTATACGTTATGCACACCCGAAATAAATTGCTTATTTATCCGTCGCACGGTAAATGCTGCTATTTTAAGCGCCTTTGCGGGTTTTCTGTCCCTGTACGCTGTTTTTAACATGTCAGCGGGATTTGGCAAGTGCTTTTTGTGACAAACATCTTTGTTGTCATTAAGATACATTCTGTCATCAGCACACGCCGCATTGTGCATTTATCTCCGCGCCGGAGCACAGTATAATACGATTTAACAGGCGGCGATAATTTCCGCCGTTTCGTGATTTTTGACTGCAGGATGTGTTATGCCGCAAATTAGCCGCTCCGCACTGGTTCCGTTCAGTGTGGAACAGATGTACAACCTTGTGAATGATGTCCGTGCGTATCCGGAATTTTTACCGGGCTGCGTGGGAAGCCGTATTATCAGCCACGAGCAGGATGAGATGACCGCGTCTGTGGATGTATCCAAAGCCGGTATCAGTAAAACCTTTGTGACCCGCAATCAGCTGACCAGCAATCAGCATATCCGTATGCAACTGGTGGAAGGCCCGTTCCGTAAACTGATGGGCGGCTGGTCGTTTATTCCGCTGAGTCCTGAAGCGTGCAAAGTTGAGCTGAATCTGGATTTTGAATTTACCAATAAACTGGTTGAGCTGGCCTTCGGCCGTATATTTAAAGAGCTGGCCGGTAATATGGTGATGGCATTTACCAAACGGGCAAAAGAGGTTTATCGTGTCTGATATTTCTGTTGAAGTCTGTTATGCCCTGCCTGATAAACAGTTTCTGATCCCGGTGAAAATAAACGAAGGCGCCACGGTGGAAGCCGTTATTCTTGCCTCCGGTATTTTGTCATTACGGGATGATGTGGATTTAACGCAGAATAAAGTCGGTATTTTCAGCCGTCCGGCAAAACTGACGGATATTGTCAGTGATGGTGACCGCGTGGAAATATACCGCCCGCTGATCGCAGACCCGAAAGAAATGCGCCGTAAACGTGCAGAAGAAGCCAGCCGTAAGAAGAAAGAGAGCTGATGACAGACCTCCCGGCAGATAATTCCGGGAGGTAACGCAGATATATGTCCGTTTATCAGTTAAACCGGATGATATATTCCGCAGTTCCTGAGAACGGCCCCGGCTCAACCCGGCTTTTCAGCTTATAAATATAGGCCGTGACTGACGCATTTAACTGTTTTTGCATATCGCCGAGATACGCCCTGTTTTTCGCAGTAATTTGTTCCTCACCATAATAAA
This sequence comes from Morganella morganii, assembly GCF_041099235.1. Taxonomy (GTDB): domain Bacteria; phylum Pseudomonadota; class Gammaproteobacteria; order Enterobacterales; family Enterobacteriaceae; genus Morganella; species Morganella morganii_E. The sequence goes on from NZ_JBFZSO010000004.1 coordinate 4,006, forward strand.
GTACAAACCCGATAGCCGGATTCGTTGAGGCGATAACTGATTTATCCGCCTGTGCAAAACGCGTTGTCTCACTTAATATAATCGAAACACTTTTGGCTGTTTTTTCATTACTGCAACTGACTGAAAGCGTATTATCAGAGCGGATACCTGTTCTGCCCGGTTCTGCCGGAAAATCAGAAATCTCCAGGTCACGGAAATCATAGGCTATCTGCGGAGTATCAATAACACATGTTTCAACGGTATCGATATTGGCGGATAATTTCAGTCTCGCTATCGTTTCATGCCCGCTATTTTTTATCAACCCGACTTGTGATGAAGATAATCTCAGTGGTTCAGGATTATCTGTTGCCGCATAGATGGAAATGGCGGCACGGGGAATGTACATAATACCGTTCCGGTTTTCCGCAGAAAAAGCCACACCCTGTGATGAATAAGGCTGAACGCCGTCAAGACGGACAGAATAGGCATAGTCCTTATTAAGATAATATGCAGGTACACCGTTAATCATTCTGAAAAACTCAGGCGATGAATCACTGTTCAGCTGCGTCGTAACCAGCCATAACTCTTCATATGTACTGTTATTACAGGTGGAAATATTATCTACCTGTAATGTATCAGTAGCCAGCAATGCACCTGCGCTGATTTTGCCTTCGATACGCGCCAGCAGATGTGATTCTGCTGTTTTGAATACGGCAGTGGTGTTACCGCAATCCGCTGAAGCCGGTATTGAAAGCATAAGTAATACCAGCATCAGCCATCTATTTTGATTATTCCCTATCATCATAACCTCACTTAATGCTATTTACCGGCAGTATCTGCCGGTATTGTCATATTCCGGTCAGCGGCAAACTGCATCGAAAATATAAAACCCATTTACTTTTCGTTTTCCGTCAATATCATAAGAAAAACTGCATTGATACTGATTCTTATCTCCCCAGGTAATCCGGATATCATTTTTATCTTTTGCACCAGTGAGATAAAGCCGTCCATAGTTACTGACATAACTGCGCTCATTGTCATTTTCTGAATAAGCACCAAACGGAATCAGCTGACCATCTTCGTCCCGCAGTGTGACCAGAATTTTTGTTCCGAGTGTCGTTTTATAATCAATTAAAACAATTGCGCCACGGGTCGGATATATTTCTTTTATTGTTGCTTCAATTTCAGCATTTTCCGGCAAGGTCAGGTTATCAAGACGGATACTGTTATTACGGTAGGGAATAAGATTAGAGACGACAGCCAGGCCCGAGCTGTCTGTTGCCACACCGGGACTGTTAATAATATGGACACCTTCTGCACCCGGTGTATATATTAATCCGTTAGTATTACCCAGCGGCCGTGATAATACGACGCCGTACCCGCTCATAATAAGAGAGCCGCTCAGGCCATAAGAAACCTGCCGATTATCTTTCTTATAAGAATAACCGGCATTCACATCGCCATAACGCCCTTTATACCTACTGTGTACGCTGCCATAATTACCGTTCCCTTTATTTCCATACCCCTGCTGAACGTTCCATGAGAGATTCTTTTCATCCAGAATGATACCGCCGATTCCTGCGTAATTATCAAAGTTCCCGTCTTTGTTATACGATGCTCCATAAGTTACCCACTGGTCTTTAAAGCGGCCATGCAATGGAATACTGATATTTACAGAAATAACATGGTCATTATTACGTTCTGTTTCAAATATATCTGTTGTATAACGTTTTCTGTTGAGTGAATTTTTATAATATGCGTAATTAACATTCAGAGATATATCATCAAATATATTCGAATAACCAACGTTATAGGATTCCGTACTTTTTTCTTCATTATTATAATATGTATTATAGGTCTGATGGGATACTGTCGCATTCAGTGTACCAAAATCATCCGGTAAATCCTGAGTCACTGTCAGTTCAAATTGTCCTTTACGCATCAGATATGCCGACGTATCAGCCTGACCGCTGTAATAATCAAACATATCTGTCATGGTGAGATAATCACCACTCATATAACGATATCCGGCGAAACTAATATTTGTGCCTGTGCTTTCCAATGATTTTGAATAGCGAAAACGAAATGCTCTGCCGTCCATATCTTCAATAAAATCCGGACGTGCTCTGGTGAACATAATATCCGCAGCTACTGCACCAATAACCGGAATATTCATCCCAAGACCGGCATCATAGGCCTGATAACGGGATGCTGTCTGCACACCACCGAAAACCGTAGTATTGTCGGTTAATCCGTAAAATACATCTGTCTGCATGAATTTTGTTTTATCACCTGTCCCCTCCGAATTCCTGTAATGATTCATTCTGTACTCACCAGCAGTGATACTGTATTTATAGCGACTTTTACGCTGCATGAAATTCAGAGATGAAAAAGGAACAACGGAACGGAACTCACTGCCATCAACACCTTTACGGACAACATACAAATTCTCTCCGCTGTTCAGCGGAATAACATCTGTTAACTCATAAGGCCCTGCGGGAACATTAGTCCGGTAAATAACATACCCGTTCTGATATACTTCAATCGTGGAATCTATTGTTGCCACACCGGTGATAGTCGGTGAATATATACTGGCATATTGCGGATACATCTGATCATCAGACCATAGTTTTATTCCACGAAACTCTACGTTATTAAAAATATCTGAATCAGAAAAATTATCACCAACCAGAATGTTACTTTTTATTGATCGCAATGGACGTTCAATATAATTCAGCTGGCTTTCCCATTTTTGATAGCCATTCGTATTTTTATTCCAGGTACTGTTGTTACGGTAGCGCCAGCTGCCGATATTTATTCCGGAACGCAAACTCAGATAAAGAGAATCATCTGAACTGTGGTTTTTACTATCCTCCATATGCAGACCGGAAAAACTGTAATCAGTGAAAACTGAAGGAATGCCGTCATTCCATAGTAACTCCTGCCTGGTATCCAGCGCTTTCTGATCAAAAGCCACCTGTGGCATACTGAGATATAAACGGCCAATATTCCCTTTAAATTCAGCATCAGCTCCCGGAATCCCGCTCAAATTAACACAATCCCCGGACTTGTCTAATAATGAATAATATTCCGGTTTTATTCCGTAGTCGGCTAATTGAACATCTGAAAAGCAAGGCTGTAGTTTATTTGTATTTTTATCAAGATTTAGCAGAACTTCCTGCGTATTGACATATTTTTCATTCAAATAGACATCAACCCGGTAAGTTCCGGGTATAAAAGATGATTTTTCAAATGCAGATAAATCGACATTAAGCGCCTCACCCGACGGGCTGGTCAGGAAATCCGGATCAAAGTAGTCGTCAGCTTTTGCAATGTTAACACCAAACAACACAACAATCAGAATTGAACTGTAAGACAATGTTCTTTCTGATGATTTCATAATAATATCTCCATGAAAATCCCTATCATGAAAAGAAAATTTATTTAAAAATCACAATTCAGCCTGAAACAGATTTAATTTTCCCAAATCATCAATTAATGTATACCCTACCCTGGATGGCTTCTTTTTATTCCCTACAGAAACCAACACTGAAGACTCAGGCTCTATATAACTTGGTGATTTTAAAATCACATCATTAACTTTGACTTCACTAATATTAATGAAGTATTTTGTCGGATTTTTAAATTCTATATTACCATCAACATACCGGACAGAAACTCTTTTAAACACTTCCACTGGTTCAGAGAAAGATAATGATTTCGGTCTGTAAATAACTTTAATTCTATTATTAACGGCAAATGTCAATTTATTTGTATTTATATCTTTATCCGTTGAAGGAATAAATTTTACATTCAGCCAATACAGCGATTCCCGATCTTCCGGCAAATCACCGACCATCACAACCCGGAGACTGCTCGATGTATTACTTTCCAGTTTAAATAATGGCGGTGTTATTGCAAACTTATCAGTTTCTTTATCATTTTCATCCAAAACCCAGCTTTGAATAAGATAGTTTATTTTATCTCTGTTATGGGCACTTACACTACCTTCATTCTTTCCGTCGCTGATAACTATACGCGTCGAACCCAGAGATATATCAGCAAAACTGTTATTAATAAATATACATGAAAAGATAAGTATAACTATTTTAATTGATTTAATCATAACTCCGCCTAAAGATAATTAACAGGGCAGAATTATCTGCCCTGCAATAGATATATCTGTTAGTTATAGGTAATAGTATAATCTACCGTTGCATTAATGCGACCCGCTGTCACTACATCTGCAAGACTGATCAGGTACGGCTGAAACTCAAAAGTGGCTTCACGGCTGACAATTGCTTTACCGGTAACTGTACCATCTACCTGACGGTAGGTATTGGTATCTGAATCAACTAACACGATACCCAGACCTTTGGCACTGTTTGCCGTGTCTTTTAATTTAATTATATCGTTACCGTCACGTTCATTCGCTGTCAACGCCAGATTTGCTGTATTACCATCACATTCTGTCAGTGAAAGAATTACTTTTTCATCACTTTTAACCATTGTATACATAGCAGGGAATTCACCGGTTTCGTGAACACCCATGTCAATATAAACATTCTTGGCGCCATTATTAACTGTACATGTAGGCGCCTTCACTGAGCCGGTAAAGAAAATTTTACCGGTATTGTCAGCAAATGATGAAGCACTGAATAACAGGGCAATAGCAGTTGGTAAAACAGCATACTTAATTTTCATAATATTTCCTTTTATAGAAATTAACAGTAATAATTTACAACTCCATTTTTAATTTCGGCTATCAGCCGTAAACTAATCATTAACTGTGTATACTAGAATATTGACACCCAAATTTTTCTATCTGAAAAAATTAAATTAAAATCTATTGTTTTTACGTATTTCGTTCTTAATTAATATTCCTGTTATAAATCTTCGCATGCAGAAAGAATATATTTTTTAACAGGCTCTGCACACTGTGCAAACACTATAATTTATATTTTTCGTCAGTCCAGAATAATTTAATGCATATCGTATTCATACTTCACAATTGTATTAATATTAAATAAATTTAATGGGTGTATGTTTTAATAACTAAAAATCCAATTATTGATAAATATCATGTTTAATCCTTACATCAATGATACTACTAATAAAATACTCTTACTTGATGACTAATTAAACAATAACTCATTGATTTAAAATGAAAATAAAATACCGGCAAATAACGAAAAACAAGTAAATATCTTTAGATGAAAATTGACAAACAGCATAAATGCATAATGTTGAAATAATAATCAGGAAGAGTAACCCAGAGTTAAATTAAATTGACTTCATTTAATTTTACTTTATGCGCATAATAACTGCACAGGATTTTTTATACGTGAGGAATTCAGACAGGAATATTATAAAATACTGACAAACTATCTCTATTATTGAGATTTTTCTCATCTGTAAAAGGAATAAAAACCGCATCCGAATTACGTAATAAATAAGTAATTTTACACTATAGTACGGCCTTGCTGTTATTTTTCATCCTTTTTTATTTTAAAGAATGAAAATAATTTTATTCTTATTTATATCAATAAATAGCAGAGAACCCACTCCACTCAGGAATAATAATCTTTCAGATTGTTCAGTCCCTGTTTTTCCTGAGAGAATGCAATACTGATATCCTGTTCCTCTCTGGTAATTGTCAGAACCCACAGGCTGTCAAAATCATCACGCGGCCAGGCCGGCATATCGGAATAATCCCCGCCGGTCTGTTTCAGAATATCCCTCACCACTTTTATCAGATTATCGTGTTCCCAGACCACAAAGACCGTATGCCCGTGATGTGTTTTATCCAGTAACGCATCGCGCAGAGCTTTGGTTTCTTTGGCGTGAAATTCCAGATGCACCGGCAGTGACAGGCGGACAGCCACCGGGGTGATGGTCTGAAGGGAACGCAGCGAATTGCCGAGCTTGCTCTGTTTCGGTGCGGCGGCATACAGGGCATCCGCCTTTCCGTAACGGGCGATCAGGAGATCCGCCAGCGCCAGTGCGCGGTTTAATCCTTTGCCGGTTAACTGCCCGCTGTCGTTATCCGGTTTTTCGCCGTGGCGCAGAAAAACCAGTGTCTGTACTGAATGTGTCATCCGGCTGATACCTGATTTGCAGAATACGGATTTAAGAAACCGGATGTCCATGACAATCCCTTTTGTTTCCGGAAGGATTTAGTGTAATCGTCCGCCGCCGGTTAGCCTACTTTTTTGCGTGAATTTTTATTTTTCAGAAAAAATGTACTTTCCGGCTTATGTCAGTATGTTACCCCGCTTATTTTATCGTCATCTTTCATTCTCAGACAGTTTGATCCGTGAAAATGAAAATAACAGGAAAAAACACGGTTACTCCGTTTTTGCTTTCCCGGTAAGGCTTTTTCGTTCCGTTGACGGGTACACTATTTCGATGCCATTAATAATGGAATATAACAGTATTACATCAAGGATATTATTTATGCGTCAGATTACCATCCGCTTAGCCGACCCTTCCGATGCGGCGGCACTGTGCGATATGCACCAGGATTTTACGTCTTATGCCAATACCTTACAGATGCCGTACACCTCGCGGAAGTTCTGGGAACACCGGATGAGCCAGGGTGATCAGTCAGCCACCCGGCTGGTGGCGGTTATTGACGGCGTGGTGGTCGGGCTGCTGGGTATTAATCAGAACAGTAATCCCCGCCGCCGCCATGTGGTGAATTTTGGTATTACGGTAAATAAAAGCTACCGCGGCCAGGGTGTCGGCAGTGCATTAATGCAGGCAATGATTGATTATTGTGATAACTGGCTGGGGATCCGCCGTATTGAATTAGAGGTGTTTGCCAATAATCCGGATGGCCTGGCACTGTATGAAAAATTCGGTTTTCAGCGCGAAGGAATTGCCCGCGATTATGCATTCCGCGACGGGCGCTATGTCGATGCTATTCTGATGAGCCGGATTAACAACCAACCCCAATAACCGGATAATCCGGAAAGACGAAAACGGAAAATAATGTATGGAACATAAATGGGTCTGTATTCAGTGCGGGGAAAAAGAGATTCCGCAATACGCGGAATATTGTGATGAGTGCGCGGAAAAACGGATGTCGCGGATCGGCGGCTGGCTGTGGCTGCCGTTAATTACCCTTTTTCTGTCACTGGGTGCCGGTGGTTACTCGCTGAGTGAGTGGTATGATTTATATCAGCAAAATGCGGGGTTTATTCCTGACCGCGTATTGCAGGTCATGTATATTAATATTGCTTTTACCATACTGACCATGCTGCTGATACTGACAACACTGTATTATTTCTTCAGGCTCTCCCGTTATCTGCCGAAGCTGTTTATTGCCTTTATTCTTTTTGCCATCGCCTCGGAAGCCATTCAGGAAATAGTGCTGGTTAATCTGCTGGATGTTAATGTGGACTTCACTCTTTATTATCCGCTGATAAGATTGGTCATTTACGCTATCATCTGGGTTTCGTATTTCCTGGTGTCTGAACGGGTAAAAAGAACGTTTGTTCATTAATTTAAGGGAAACAGCATGAATAAGTTTATTTTTCCGGCAATATTATGTGCCGCCACACTGGTCACACTGCCTGCGAATGCAGGTAAACTGCCGGATAATCCTTATTTATCGGCTGCGGTACTCAGTAGTGCGGGCAGTGTCTACAGTTCTGTGATGATAAGCGGTGCGATTTTATCACCGATCATTTTACCGGCTCAGCTGAGCGCGGAGTCTGTGGAAAACAATAAAAAAGAAAAAGTCACCACCATCACCGGCAAGACCGATAAAAATGAAGATATCGCCCTGCTGGTCGCCACTGAAAAACTGGAGAAAATCCCGGTGAATCCGGGTGACAAACTGACACTGGAACCGGCCGAAAAAGGCCCCGGTGCGTATCTGAAAAAGGACGGGAAAATCATTTCCCATATGGTGACTCAGGATGATCGTGAATTAACCCATCAGGAGAAGATGCCATAATATGCGACTGCTGAAATCCGTTTTTGCGGCTGCCCTGCTTACTGCGTCCGGCCTTGCATACAGCAGCAGTCAGAACTGTGCGGATAAATCCCCGCCCACACCGCAGGAAGCCGCACAGCGTACCGCACAGGCCAAAGTGCTGAATGACTGGCTGGAGAAACAGGGCGACCGGGTCGTTCTGCTGGTCCGCCAGGGTCAGGCACTGAGTGACTACGGGCTGAGCTTTTCCCATGCCGGTTATGCCGTACGGGAAAGGAACGGCACCTGGCGGGTGTATCATAATCTCAACACCTGCGGCACCGCGCAGTCTGAGCTGTGGATCCAGGGGCTTTATCAGTTTATTGATGATGACCTGGCCGGAAATACCATCGCCACCCTGCACTTTCCGCCTGCATTGCAATCCCAGCTGCTGAAAGTACTGCGTGATCCGGAACTGCGCAAAGCCCTGCACAATCCGGCTTACAACATGGTGGCGCATCCGTTTGCGACCGACAGCCAGAACTCCAACGGCTGGGTGCTGATGGTGTTCGCCGCAGCCCGCTCTCCGGGCGTGAATTCGGTTTCTGCCGGGGTAAACTGGCTGAAATCAGAATTCTATATCGGCTCTTCCGCTGAGGCCGGGCTGATCAAACGGGCACTGGCAGACAACCTGATGCCGCATATGTCCACTGACGGGCAGCCGGTGACCGGTATTGTCACCTTTAACTCCGGCGACAGCCTGCTCGGGTTTCTCAGCCGTTACGGTAAATTCCGGGTTGAGTGCAGTCACGGCAGCTTCGGCAGTGCCGTCTGTATGGTGCCGCTGCCGGAATAATTACCACCCCGGTTATTTTATATCCTGCTGCCATTATTTCTGATGGCAGCATTTTTCGTCGCTTTTTTGTTCCCCTTCCCGTTTATGTGATTTTCCGCCCCGCTTTTACCGACAACCTGTCCGTTATATTAAATTTTCTTTTCCTTTTATTTTCATTAATTTAGTTGCAAACAATTACTTTACCAGGCTAATAATAAATCATAACAAGAGCATGGCCTTTTATTTTAAAAACACTTTTAGCGGCAACTGCCAACACCACGTAAGACAGGGGAAACACCATGAGCAAACACGAAACGTCATCCGCGCCTCCGGCGCATGACCACGATTTTATGTTTACGCCCATACCGATGACACACCGCCGCGAGACCTGGAAACAGGTGCTGGTCTGGATAGGTTTCGGTTATGTGGCAACCGGGTTATTTATCGGCGGCGCCCTGGCCGGCGCCAACGGCGGGCCGGGAATGTCATTTCCGATGGCACTGCTGGCTATCGCCATCGGGATGGGATTGTTGTTTATTCTCACCTCGCTGCTCGGCATTATGGCGCAGCGCACCGGGCTGAGCCTGGCGCTGATCAGCCGTTTTTCCTATGGCCGTTTCGGCGCGAACCTGCCGATGATTGCTATGGGGCTGCTGACCCTCGGCTGGTTTGCGGCGATAACCGGGATGGTCGGGGATATCTGGGGCACGTTCCTGGGCAATCCCAGCGGGATCATCGTCTTTAACCCGGCAGAGCACGGCTACAACGGCGTGCCGATCACCCTGGAAGTCTTTCTTTCCTGTGTCGTCGCCGGTCTGTTGTTTACCTACACCTCACTGCACGGCATGAAAGGACTGGAAATTATCGCCATTCCGGTATCGCCGATTATTATGATTATCGCCGTAATCACCGGCTATGCCATGTTGCAGGAGGGCGGCGGGTTATCGGTCTTTATTGAGAATTCCAACCGTAATGAAGGATTGATGCTCTCCACCGCGATCACGATGGTGGTCGGCAGCTGGATTGCCGGGGCGGTGATGGGGGTGGATCTGTTCCGCTTTAATAAGAGTATTTCTGCGGTATTCTGGGGATCGGCGGCCTGTTTTATTTTCACCAACCCGCTGCTCAATGTGGTCGGTTATATCGGCACCATGACCGTCGGGATGCCGAACTACATTACCTGGATGATCGAGAAAAGCTTCCTGCTGGCGCTGATCGGGGTGATCACCTGGACACTGTCACTGTGGACCACCAACGACGCGGAACTCTACTGTAACTCGCTCTATACCGGGCCGGTGCTGGATTCCGTTGGTGTGAAAGTGAATAAAAACGTCCTGATCCTGACCACCGGGATTATCGGTACTGTGCTGGGGGCTATCGGTTTTTACCAGATCTTCTTTGCTGATTTTATTAACTATCTCGGCATTATGGCACCGCCGCTGGCCGGGCCGCTGCTGGCGGATTACTACATCACCCGCAAATGCCGCTACGACATCACGCAGATTAACAGTCAGCCGAAATACAACTATGCCGGGGTGATCAGTGCGCTGGCCGGGATGGCTTCCGGTCTGGTGATGGCACTGAACAACATTCTGTCTGACTGGCCGACCGGCCTGCTGGCATTAGTTATTACCGTTATTATTTATCTGATATTGCATCCGCTGCTGGCGGCAAAAGCCACCTCACCGGCCACAGGGAGATCATAATGAAAAAAGTCTATCTGAATGAATTTACGACTGAAGAGCTGAAAAACCGGTTCGATAAGGGCGAAATTGACAGCGCCATTACCATTTTCGGCAGTTGCGAGAGCCACGGCCCGCATCTGCCGCTCGGTCCGGATCTGTTTGTGCCGGAAGCCGTTGCCCGCCGTGCGGCACAGCGTTTGTCCCGCACGATTGTGGTACCGGGTGTGCCGTTCGGCACTTCCGCACACTATAACGGCACACCGATGGCGATTAACATCCGCTTTGAAACCGTCATTGCGATTGCGGAAGACATGTTTGAGAGCCTGATTCAGTACGGCATCAAACACATTTTTGTCTTCAATGGTCACGACGGGAATATTCCGTCGCTGGATATCGCGCAGCGAAACGTCAAAGCGCGTCATAAAGATGTGGTCTTTGCGTTCCTGCCGGCCTGGTGGTCTGTACTCGGCGGCCGTCTCGGGGATAATTTCTTCCGTGAATGGAACGGTCTGGGGCATGGTGGTGAGGGGGAATCCTCCATTACCGCTGCGGTATGTCCTGATCTGTGCGACCTGAGCAAAGCGGTGCGCCAGATGCCGGAAGACAGCATCCGCCACGGCGATAATGTGCAGATTATGTGGGATATCACCGAGGTGTCTGTCACCGGTGCCACCGGCGACCCGACTTACGCCAGCATTGAGAAAGGCGAAAAAATGCTGGATGCCCTGACTGACCTGGTGGTGGAAAGTATTGAGGCGCTGGAAAAAACCAACTGGAATTATGATTTACGCGCTAAGTAAAGAGTAAGGAGCCCCGCAATGCGGGGCTTTTTTTCAGAGTCCGGCAAATTCAGGGATTGGCGGTCGTCCGTGTGATTCCAGAAAATCCAGTACCCGGCGCGGGGTGACATTCAGGATGCGCGCCTCGGGAAACTCAATCTCCCGCAGCATAGTCACCACCCGCTCAAAATTACCCAGATAACCGGCATAGTGGGAATCCGAACCCAGCGAGATCCAACCGCCGTGGTCACGCACCGCTTCAGCAATCGCACGGCAGTTTTTCTCACTGCCCGTCCGCGAATGCAGAAATGAGGAGTTATTCATCTCCAGCGCCACATTGCACTCTTTTGCCGCCTGCACCACCGCCTGAATATCCAGCGGGTATTTCGGGTTTCCGGGATGGGTGATAATCTGCACTTTTCCGCTGCGGATAGTGGCGATCATCGCTTCGGTATTGGCGGCCTGTCCCTGCGGCTGCAACACCGGTTCGTGAAAACCGGCGAGAATAATATCCAGCTGCTGCGCCATTTTATCCGTGCAGTCCGTCTCTCCGGCCTGATTTTTAATATTAGCCTCAATACCGTACAGCAGCCCAGCGCCGTTAATCATGCGCGGCAGAACCGGCATATTGGCAAAATGCCACGGATGCGGCCCGTCCGCCATGTCCGGCCCGTGGTCGGTGATCGCAAACAGGGTTATACCCTTCTCCGCCGCTTCGGTAAAATATTCACGGACGGTACTGTAAGCATGGGTACTGGCAACCGTATGGGCATGTAAATCAACCGGATATATCACTCTGCTCTCCTTTCTGCGGTTAAGCACCTCTTAACCCTATCAGATTCTGAAACGGGTCTTCAACCCGGCACACGGATTAACACACTGGCGGGTGTCAGGGTTATCATGCGCTTTTTCCGTTCTGTAACAGCTGTTCAATCAGTGCGGGCAGCTCCGGATGGTCTTCATGCCAGACGGTGATCCCGTTTGCCTCAAACAGCGCCGTTGCCACACCGTTGCCGGATTTAAGCGTGCCGTCAAATGCGCCGCTGTAGATCAGACCGCTGCCGCAGGACGGGCTGTTGGCTTTCAGGATCACATGCGTGATATTCCGCTGTTGCAGATGCTCCAGCGCCCGCAGTGCGCCCTGTTTAAACGCACCGGTGACATCTTCGCCGTCGCTGCCGGTTACCCGGGCGGTGCCAGCCCAGACATCACTGCCCTCACCGCCGGTGATTTCAGCCGGGGCACGGGGCACCGGCAGACCACCGAGGATTTCAGGGCATACCGGAACCGCCATACCGCTGTTCTGCAAGGCTTTCAGCGGGGCATATAATTTATGGCTGCCGTCGTAACGAACGGCTTCGCCTGCCAGGCAGGCACTGATTGCAATCATCATATTCTCGCAGTGTTTACCGGTATAATTCAGATAGTGATAATCAATACCTGATAGTAAATAACTTATGAGCGCGGGACAAGCCGGGCAGGTGTCTCCTTTTGCCGGAAAAAATGCTAAACTCTGCACGATCACCTATTTAACCGGAGTATACCTCTTTATGCACGCACCCACCCCGTCAGAAAAACCGGTGTTATCCGTTTTTGATTTTGACGGCACGCTGACCCGCCGTGACAGTTTTGTTCCTTTTCTGCGTTTTGCCTTCGGGAAACGTGTTTTTTCCCTGCGGATGCTGCGCCTGGTTCTGCCGACACTGCGCTGCTTCTCACGCAAACTGACCCGCGACGAGCTGAAAGAAGTGCTGATCACCACCTTTCTGACCGGTACCGATGCCCGCTGGGTGGAGAAGAAAGCACAGGAATTTTGTGAACGTTACTGGCATAAGATGATGCGCCCGGAAGGTCTGCGCGCGGTGGCAGCGGAAATTGCATCGGGTGCGGAAGTCACACTCTGTTCCGCATCCCCGGAGCTGGTGCTGAAGCCGTTTACAGAGCGGCTGGGGATCAAACTTATCGGGACTCAGCTGGAAGAGAAAGACGGTATTCTGACCGGGAAAATCAACGGCAACAACTGCCGCTGCGGCCAGAAAATTGCCCGGCTGCAACAGGTTTACGGCGATTTATCCGCATACCATATGCGTGCCTGGGGCGATTCACGGGGGGATTATGAACTGCTGTATGCCGCCGGTGAACCTCACTGGCGTCATTTTCACCGCAATCCGGCAAAATATGAAAAACGCCGCAAACAGTTTTCATCCCGCTGAAAACAAAAACGGGCTGTATCATACAGCCCGTCAATAATCACAGCCGCCTTTATTTCGGCATTTGCTGTTCCATCATGGCTTTAGCCTGCGCTAACGCATCAATACCCTGCTTACAGGCTGCATCCTGTGCATCGGCTGGTAATTCCATAAACTGCTTTTTGGAATTATCATACTGCTGCTTCATGGTTTCAATCTGACCTTTCATTGCATCATTTTTGGCCAGCAGTTCCATATACCCATCAACCTGTTTAAAGTAATCTTCACAGGTGGCAGATAACTGAGCAGAAAATGCAGCAGAAGAAAGTGATAACAGGCCGGCAGCTAAAATTAACTTTTTCATTAAACATCCCTTTAATGCATTGTTATTGAGCCTGTAATGTAATCACTAATATTTCAGCCTGCTATCAGTTTGCTCTTAATTACCCTCTCTCCGGAGCAGGAAATATATCCGGGAAAATAGTTTCAATATGATTAATAATTAATATTATTAATTATTTTTACAACTCAGTCTGCGGAAATAAAACAGTTCCGGATCACCGTCATCCAGATTATCCACCTGCCCGCGCAGCACCGGATCCACCATCAGTAACTCAATAAATCCGCAGCCGAAAAAGTGATAATGCAGCACACCGTAACCGATAATGTTGCCTTCACGCCGCAGCACAAAACAGATTTTCTGCTCAATCCAGCGGCGGATTGCTTCACCCCGTTGCGGCTCCTGTGCCGCAACGGTATCAAGAGCAATTAAGGCAGCGAGATCCTGTTCCGTTGCCGGGGATATTTCCCCGGCGCTCCGGTTATTTGTCATCATGACTTTCAGGCATCCTCCTGAACAATGCCGGTTCCGGCCGGTTCAGATTTTTGTGAAGCCAGCAATTCAAGCAGTGCATACTGTTTTGCCGTCCGTTGTTCGGCTTTTTCTGCCAGAACAGCGGCTCTCGCCGGGTCACTGCTGCTGAGGCGGTTAAAACGCTGCTCCTGATGCATCACCTCCGCCAGGGATTGTGACGGCGGACGGGAATCCAGGATCAGCGGTGCTTTACCGGTTCCCTCACGGCGCGGATCAAACCGGTACAGCGGCCAGAACCCGCTGGCGGTCAGGGCTTTCATCTGGTCGTAACTGAATGCCAGGTCATAACCGTGCTCCTCACACGGGCTGTAGGCAATAATCAGGGATGGGCCGGGATAGGATTCCGCTTCCTGAATCGCTTTCACCGTCTGATTCATCTGTGCGCCGATGGCTATCTGTGCCACATACACGTTGCCGTACATCATCATGGATACGCCCAGATCCTTGCGGGATTTACCTTTACCCTCCTCCCCGAATTTGGTGACGGCCCCCATCGGTGTGGCTTTTGATTGCTGGCCGCCGGTGTTGGAGTAACACTGAGTATCGAGCACCAGCACATTGACATTCTCACCGCTGCTCAGCACATGGTCGAGCCCGCCGAAGCCGATATCATAAGCCCAGCCGTCACCGCCGATCAGCCAGACGGATTTCGGCAGAAGGTAATGTGCATCCTCAGACAGCTCACGGGCTCGCGGATCCTGGTTATCCGCCAGCAGTGTCCGCAGTTGCGTAATAGCCGCTCGTTTTTCATCCGCAGACAATGTCTCATCCGTCAGCCGCTGCCGTAACTCATCCGGCAGTTGTGCCGCAAAGGTCATCAGCAGACGTTTCACCCGTTTTTTATGCTGATCCGCTGTCAGACGGAACCCCAGCCCGAACTCAGCATTATCCTCAAACAACGAGTTGGCCCAGGCCGGACCGCGTCCCTCTTTATTGGTGGTGTACGGCGTGGTCGGCAGATTGCCGCCGTAAATCGACGAGCAGCCGGTGGCATTGGCGATCAGCAACTGTTCGCCGTACAACTGGGTCAGCAGTTTGATATACGGTGTTTCACCACAGCCCGCACAGGCGCCGGAGAATTCAAACAGCGGCGTGATAAGTTGTGATGTCCGGATATCAATGCGCTCAAGCCGGGATGCCGGGGTGTCCGGCAGTTGCAGGAAGAAATCAAAGTTGGCTTTTTCCTCTGCCAGATGAGCCAGCCGCGGCTGCATATTAATGGCGCGGATGGCCGGATCCTCACGGTCTTTCGCCGGACAGACCTCATAACAGAGATTACAGCCGGTACAATCCTCCGGTGCGACCTGAAGGACATAATCCATCCCTTTCATATCACGGGATTTGACCGGCAGGCGCTGCAGTGTATCCGGTGCGCCGCTGAAATCAGCGGGATCGGCCACTTTGGCACGAATAGCCGCATGCGGACAGGCCGCGACACAGTAGTTGCACTGGGTACAGAGAGACGGTTTCCAGATGGGGATCATCTCCGCGATATTGCGTTTTTCCCAGCGGGTGGTGCCGGAAGGCCAGGTGCCGTCCGGCGGGAATGCCGATACCGGCAACGCATCACCGCGTCCGGCCAGCATCATCGCGGTGACAGTTTTGACAAAGTCCGGCGCGTTATCCGGTACAACCGGCGGACGCGGCAGACTGTGCGGATCCACCGCCTGCAACGGTACGCGGTGCAGGGCTTCCGGGGTACGGGCTATCGCCATCAGGTTATCCTGAACGATACTTTCCCCTTTTTTGCTGTAGCTGCGGATGATCGCCTGCTGTAAATAAGACTGAATTTCCGCTGCCGGCAACAGGGCTGTCAGATGGAAAAACGCCATCTGCATAACAGTATTGATACGGGCACCGAGGCGACATTCACGGGCAATACGGTAAGCGTTGATAACATACAGCTGCGCCTGTTTCTCCGCCAGGATCGCCTGAACATCCTGCGGGATATGGTGCCAGACCTCATCCGCCGGATACGGACTGTTGAGCAGGAAAATCCCGCCCGGCGCCAGTTTTTCCGCCATTTCATATTTGTCGAGGAACTGCCACTGATGACAGGCAATAAAATCCGCCTGCCGGATCAGATAAGTAGCGCGGATCGGCTGCCCGCTGATGCGCAGATGAGAAACAGTAAGGCCGCCTGCTTTTTTCGAGTCATAGACAAAAAAGCCCTGAGCGTAGTTATCTGTGTGACTGCCGAGGATCTGAATGGCATTTTTGGCGGCTGAAACCGTGCCGTCACTGCCCAGCCCGTAAAACAGCGCACTGAGGCGGTGTGTGACCGGCAGTTCCGCCGGAACCGGTGTCAGGGACAACCCGGTGACATCATCAATAATACCGGCTGTAAAGCGGCGTTTCGGCGAGGTTAGTGTCAGTTCGCGGAAAATCGCCATCACACAATCCGGATCAAATTCTTTGGATGACAGCCCGTAACGTCCGCCGATAATACGCGGTAACTGCGCCCGCTCCCCGTTCTGATACGCTTCGGCAAAGGCGGTCATCACATCCAGATAGAGCGGTTCCGCCTGGGCACCTGCTTCTTTGGTCCGGTCAAGCACGGCAATGTGCTGCACACTGCCCGGAATGGCATCGAGGAAATGCTGTGCGGAGAATGGCCGGTAAAGGTGCACTTTCAGCACGCCGACTTTTTCGCCCTGCGCAATCAGTTTGTCCGCCACTTCCTCCGCCGGACCGGCGGCAGATCCCATCAGGATAATCAGGCGCTCTGCCTGCGGGTGTCCGTAATAGGTAAACGGCTGATAATAACGGCCTGTCACCTCACCAAATGCATCCATCGCATCAGTGACATGCTGATAAACCGCGTCATACCACGGGTTAGTCGCCTCACGGGCCTGGAAATAGGTATCCGGATTTGCCGACGTGCCGCGTATTACCGGATGTTCCGGCGATAATGCTCTGTCACGGTGAGCGCGGATCGCCTCTGCCGGGATCAGTTTGCTCAGCTCCGCACGGCTGACAGCAATAATTTTGTTCATCTCATGAGAGGTCCGGAAACCATCAAAGAAATGAATAAACGGCACGCGGCTGTTCAGCGTGGCTATCTGTGAAATCACCGCAAAATCCTGAGCCTGCTGGACGCTGTTGGCGCACAGCAATGCACAGCCGGTCTGGCGTACCGCCATCACATCCGAGTGATCGCCGAAAATAGAGAGCGCGTGAGTCGCAACCGTCCGTGCCGCCACATGCAGGACAAACGGGATCAGCTGTCCGGCGATTTTATACAGCGATGGGATCATCAGCAGCAATCCCTGGGAGGACGTGAAAGTGGTCGACAGTGCGCCGGTCTGAAGTGCGCCGTGAACGGTGGCAATGGCTCCGCCCTCCGACTGCATTTCCATCATGCGCGGGACATCGCCCCACAAATTGGGTTCCCCGGTCGCTGACCAGTGGTCGGCATATTCGGCCATGGTGGAACTCGGGGTAATAGGATAGATGGCGATCACTTCATTCAGCTGATACGCCATCCGGGCCACCGCCTGATTAGCATCAGTGGTGATCATGCTATGTATTTCGTTGCTCACAATAAGACCCTTCATTTTTATTATTTTTTACAACATATCAGAATAAAAAATGCCGGATTATCGTGATTGTGGTTTGTTATCTGTCTGTAAGGGCGGTTTACTCCGTTGCCGTCAGTACATATTCCGCCGCTTCACAGCGGTAAATTTCCGTGACCTGCGGACGGTCACGCAGTGCCGGGAGTGAATCATCACTGACACTGAGGCGGATCCCCAGACCACAGGCTTTGCCCAGTGACGGCGGGATATCCGTCACGGTGAAAGACTGCCCGGCCGCCGTGAGATGCTTGCGCATCGCCACCACACCGAGCATATTTTCGAACAAAATCAGATAGTCATTCATGAACGGATCCCCCGGAGGTGACGGCAGCCTGTTTCTGTAACTGACGGATGCCGTAAATGGCCGCACCGATGGCACCGGCAAACTGCCCGTCAGGATGCGTGATCACCTCCGCCCCCAGATGCTGTGAAAGCCGCTCACAGAACGTCTGACTGCGGCTGACCCCGCCGCTGAACAGCACTGACGGCACGGTACTCAGCCGCTTGGCAAAACCGGCAGTACGTTGCGCCATTGAATTGACAATTCCCGACAGAATCGACTCCGGCTCCACCCCGGCAGATCGCAGACTGATCACTTCTGATTCGGCAAAGACCGTACACATGCTGGAGATAGCATGCGGCTCAATCCCGCGGATGGTGTCATCCACTGCCGTGATATCGGTGCCGAGTGTCCGGCTGATCACATCCAGAAAACGCCCGGTTCCGGCGGCACATTTGTCGTTCATCAGAAAATCCGTGAGGTGCCCCTGCTCATCAAGCCGGATCACCTTGCTGTCCTGACCGCCGATATCAATGACCGTGCGGGTCTGCGGATGCAGCCAGCGCGCACCGACCCCGTGACAGGAGATTTCTGTGACCTGTTTGTCCGCAAAATCCGCCAGTTTGCGGCCATAGCCGGTGAGGGTCAGATACGGCCTGGTGTCGCATTCACCACAGAGGGTTTCCCAGGCTTCCAGAATAGCGGACTGCGGCCGGAACGGAGTCGGGATCAGAAAGCGGCGCAGGATCACGCCGCCGTTTTCATCACTGAACAAAATTCCTTTGGTGGCCGTCGAGCCCGAGTCAATACCGATACTCAGCATGACGCCTCCTTATAACATCTCAATAAAGGCGGCAATGCGGGTAGCAAGCTGACCGGTGTCAGAAGTGGAATAATCTGTCTCGATAGCCATATACGGAATATCGTGTTTTTCACGGATATGCCGGTTTATCAGCAGGGATTCCACCGCATAGGTGTGACAAGCCTGGAGGATCACATCAATCACCCCGTCCACCTGATAGTCCTGCACCATCTCACTGAGCATATTGAGACGCTGTGTGTTCGGTGAAATACAGGAGCAACCGATAGCAAGGTATTTTTCGGTCAGGGCATCATAAACATCGGCCTGCGGATTTTCATCCACACACTGCTCGGTGGCTTTCGCCCCGGTGCAGTTTTCATAACCGACCACCCAACCGCCGTTCTCTTCGATAATCCGCACCACTTTTTCCGCCGCCCCGCCAATCGGGCAGCCGGTGATCAGAATGCGCGGACGCGGATCCAGCCGTTTACCGGCGGCATATTCCGCACGCACTTTGGCGGTCAGCGTTTCCAGCTCACCGATCAGGGCGCGTTTATCAAATTTGAAGGTGGCACCATACACCACACTGAGAATTTCACGACCGGTCATGGCCGGCGGATTGAGCTGCCCGAGGCGGTAAAATTCGGTTAATGCACGGCGTTCACGGTTACGCAGATCGATAGCATCGCGGATCCCCTGTTCTGTAATTTCACAGCCGAACTGCGCTTCCAGCCGTTTCTGAAAACGGATGATTTCCGAGCGCCAGAGCGCGACAGATTCCGCACTTTCACTGTTATTCGGCAGTTGCATCACATGGACAGGTTTAAATTCCGCCATATATTCATACATTTTCTTTTTGCCGTCGCAGGTGGTTTCACCGACCACAATGTCAGAAAAATAGAAGTAGGGGCATTTATCGGTTTTACCGAATCCGTAGCTGCTTTTGATCAGAGGACATAAGTTGCGGGGTAAGGTTTTTTCCGCTTCTTCAATGGTTTCATCACTGGTTGAACAGAGGGAGACAACCGCTGCACCGGCGGCCATAGCAATCTCCTGCGGCATAAAGGTGCAATAGGTTCCCACCAGCGGGACACCCTGCTCTTTCAGTTCCATTACAGTGAGAAAGCCCTGTTGACGGGCATCGGAGAAATCAGAAAAGATCGACGGAAGTTGTGTGACTAATGACATAAGTAGACCTACCATTATCATTATTAAAGTGTGGCGCCAGAGTAGACCTATTAATAATAAGGATAATTGAGGTAAATCATATTCAGGGTGAATATCCCTGACGGGACTAAATTAACGTGATCTTAAATCACAACGCCCGGCTGCGGAATTATCTGGCACCTTATGTTGTCAGTCAGTAAGCTTCAGGGTAATCATAAACCTGACTGATATTTTACCCTGAGAGCTTCCCGATGATGATAACCGCCCACCGTACAACCACTGATACGGCTTCCTTTCACCTGACTCAGACGTGCTGTTTATAACTGCCGGATGCTGACGGAGGATATATGTTAACAGGAATGAATCATCTAACCCTGGCGGTCGCCGATTTGGATCGCAGCCTGCATTTTTACCATGATATTCTGAAAATGACGCTGCATACCCGCTGGAAATACGGGGCTTACCTGACCTGCGGGGAACTGTGGATCTGTTTATCAGCAGACCCGGAAATCATTCACCGGCCTATTCATCAGGGTTATACCCACTACGCTTTTACCCTTCCTCCCGAACAGTTCCCGGCCTTCCGCTCGCTTCTCGCCGCTCATCAGATAACACTCTGGAAACGTAACCGCAGTGAAGGGGATTCTGTCTATTTTCTTGACCCGGACGGGCATCAGCTTGAGGCGCATTCCGGCGGAATACAGCAGCGGCTGAATGCCTGCCGCGAAGCGCCGTATGAAGAGATGATATTTCCGGCACCCGGGCAGATTAATGTGTAAGATGGGATAAACCCTTATCTTACGGAGACACTGCTATGTCTGATTATCCAGCCGTTCCCGGTGTGCTGTTTGTCGCCGGTTTTGGTCCGGTGACCCGCGATCCCGCCCGCAGCAAACACTTCTTTGCGGATACTGTCGGCCTGCCGCTCAGTGAATCTGAAGGCGTGCCCGATTACCTGACTGCCGATCACAGCCTGCATGGTGTGAAGCACTTCGCGCTCTGGCCGCTCAGCCACGCAGCTGTCTCCTGCTTCGGGCAGAACAGCTGACCGCCGTCACATCCGGTGCCGCAGGCGTGGGTCGAGTTTGAAGTGCGCGACCTGGCAGCGGCCACAGAATTTTTACAGTCACAGGGCTATCCGCTGCTGGTGGCAAACAGAACCGAGCCGTGGGGACAATCCGTCACCCGTCTGCTCAGCCCGGAAGGTTTACTTGTCGGGCTGACTATCACCCCGTGGCTGCGGGATAACACCGGCGAATAACCGAATAACTGCCGGTGCCGGGTTGCTGTGATCCGCTACTGACGCAGACTGACAGCAATCCGGTTAAAGGCATTCATCAGCCCGGCCGCGATTGTCAGATCACTCATTTCCGCATCAGAAAAATATGCCTTCACACGCTGCCAGGTTGCATCATCAGTATTCTGAGCCGATAACTGTGTGACAGCTTCCGTCCATTCCAGTGCCGCCCGCTCGCGCTCACTGAAACGTTCACTCACGCGCCAGCCCGCGAGTGCATCGAGTTTCTCCTGAACCATGCCCCGCTTGCGCAGTGCAACCGTATGCATTTCCAGACAGAATGCGCAGCCGTTAATCTGGGATACCCGCAGATACACCAACTCAACCAGTTCAGGGGATAACGCGCTGCTTTCCAGTGCATTTTTACAGGCAATCAGCCCCGCATACGCTGCCGGACTGAGTTTAGGATAAGATAAACGTAATGATGACATAACAGACCTGCCTTGATCAGAGTGAAAAAGTATCCCGGAAACCGGGCGCTATACCCGGCAATAATACCTGGTGATATAACCAGTCATCCCGCTATATTATGGATAAATTCACAGTGTCGTTATCGTCATTGTGTGGTGGCGGTTAAAACGGCCCTTTAAAAATAAAGAAAGCCCCGGCGGCAATAAATCCGAAGCCGATAAGATGATTCAGCGTAATGCTTTCACCCAGATAAGCGACAGAGAACACCATAAAGACACACAGGGTAATCACTTCCTGCATGGTTTTCAGCTCGGCAGCACTGTAATACTGATGTCCGATCCGGTTGGCAGGCACCGCCAGACAATATTCCGCCAGTGCAATCAGCCAGCTGAAAAAAATCACCGCAATGAGGGGCTTACCGGCAAACTTCAGATGTCCGTACCAGGCAAACATCATAAAAATATTTGAGAGAACAAGCAGAAAAATCGGGAGAAACTTCGCCAGCATAGGGAGATCCGTCAGTAAAAAATGATATCAGCCGCTATTTTACGCCGATCTCTGATAAACGGATATATGATCAGGATGATAGTTCCGGAAACTAACTTTCCCGCTATGCTCTTATAAAATTTGCATTTTACACGTATTCAGCCCTTTATTCTTTCCGCTGATTTCCGGAAGATTGTACTGAACTGATTGTGCGGATAACCGCACCCGATTACACTTAATATTTGTAAAAACAACTATCCTGTTTATGCGTTTATTAACTTTCTTATTATTGTTTGTCTCTTTATCCGGTTATGCCGCCGGAGGATCACTGAACGGCTATTATAAATGTGAGATTTCATCCGCCAGTTATCAGCGAAAACAAGGCGCAATGCGTGATTTTTATTTTCCGGATAAACAGCGTGAATCCGTCGTTCTGTTTCATAGTGACCGCTTTACGGTGCTGGATACGCAACCGTCCCCCTATCACTCCCCGGCACTGACGCCGATAAAACAGTTTGCCACCATGTCAAAGCAGGATTTACAGGAGATCGGCGAAGATACCCTGATTTATGCCGGTACTTACAACGGGCTCGCCTATTTCACACCGTCGCAGCGGCGCTTTGTTTTCGGCTTAAATAAACGCACCGGGGGTAATAACGGCTCGTTTCTGCTGGAACTGCAAAACTGCCGCCGGACAACACGCTGAGCATCAGTCACACACCTGCATCACTGCTTCCCGCAGCCAGCCGAGTGCCGCGTCCCCTTCACTGCGCTGGTGCCATAACATCTGAAAACTGAGCGGCGCGATAGTCAGCGGCGGCGTAAATACCTGTAATGACGGGCTGAGTGTCTCCGGCAGTGCCCGCTGCGCCACCGTCAGGATCAGATCCGTGCCTTCCGGCAGTTGCGAAGCAATCTGCCAGTAAGGAACAGAGACCGCAATACGCCGCCGGTAATTGAGCAGCTGTAGCTGCCGGTCAATTTCATTGGCTTCATACGGCTTCATGCTCGCCAGGATATGCGGGTGCGAGAGCCAGTCCGCCATCGGCATCGTGCCATTGGTGCAGTATTGTTTGTCCGCAACACTGACCATGGTGTCCGTAAAAACCGTTTTTGTGCGGAGAGTGTAATCCGTGGCTGTAAATACCCCGAATGCCAGGTCGAGACTGCCTTCCTGCAATTTTCCCTGCATTTCCTCGCGGCTGCCCTGCCAGATTTGCAAATCGACCTGCGGCGCGGCAGTCCGCAGATAACGGATTAATTTTCCGCTGAAAATCGCCGCCCCGTAATCGGACATAGCGATATTAAACCGCCGTGTACAATTTTCCGGCCGGAAATCCTGCTGTGCGATCAGGTCATCAAGCTGGCTCAGTGCCTGCGTCAGCGGCGCATACAGTGCTTCCGCCTTACCGGACAGATGATAACGGCCCTGCCTGCGGATAAGCAGAGGATCCTGAAATAAATCCCGCAGCTGGTTCAGTGTGTGGCTGACAGCAGGCTGACTGCGGTGCAGAGACACCGCCGCCCGGCTGACATGGCGTTCACGCAGCAATGCATGCAGGGTAACAAGCTGATTTAAATCTAATTTCTTTATATTATTCATGGTGCGAATAGTGCCCTATAAAATTGATCATTTCCGGTTCTTCCGGGGATCACCTATGATTGATGTTAATAAAACGTTAACCAGGGAGGCCACTATGTCAACCTTATCATTATCCGCTATTGCTTTGATTGTTTGTGCTTTTTTTGCCGGTGCCATTGTGCCGGTACAGGCGGTCAGCAATGCAGTGTTAGCACGCCATCTGGGTCATCCGTTATGGGCCAGTCTTGTATCATTATTAATCAGTATTATTGTTTTAGCACCGTTATTATTTATTTTTAAAGTTCCGAAGCCGGTACTGAGTGCAGATTTACTGCATCAGCCGTTCTGGATTTGGATCGGCGGGATAGCCGGAATGCTGTATCTGACCTCTGCCCTGATCCTGGTACCGAAAATCGGCGGCATTACCTTTTTCGTGATGGTCATTGCCGGTCAGCTGGTGATTTCCGCACTGATTGAACACTTCGGTCTGTTCGGAATGCCGAAACAGCCGGTTCAGATAGCCAAACTCGCCGGTATCGGCCTGGTGGTGGCAGGTGTGCTGGTGATGCAGTTTGCGGGTGAAAAAAAGCCCCGCGATACTGACAGCGGGGCAGGAAATGCAACTCAAATCGAACAGACAATAAAAAGATAGGTTTGGTTTCCCGGAATATTACTGCACAGCTTCAGCTTCCTTCTCCGCTTCCGGGCGGCGCGAAGGACGCTGTAATAAGAAGACACCACTCATAATCAGCACCATCGACAGAATCTCTGTCACACCGAGCTGTTCATTCGCCGCCAGGAACCCGACAAGCAGTGCCACCACCGGCGGGATGTAAGTTACGGATGAGGCCACCACCGCCCCCAGATTCAGGATCAGATAGTAATACGTCAGATACGCCACCCCGGTACCGAGCAATCCCAGCCCGATAATCAGCCCGAGGCTGGCGGTGCTGTCCTGTGCAATCGCGGTAATGCCGGTAAACGGTGTGATGCAGGCAAGGATCAGCAGCGCAAGGCCAATCTGATAAGTTGTCAGTGCCAGCGGAGCAATCTGTTTATCCGCGAGAAATTTTTTGGCATACACAAAAGAAATCCCCACACTCAGTGATCCCAGGATCATATAGCCCACCCCGGCGAGACTGATACTCTCCCTGCTGATCTGCCACGGCTTGGCGATCAGAATCACGCCGGCAAAGCCGAGCATCAGTCCGCACAGACGCATTACCGTAATTTTTTCCTGCCGCAGGAAAATCGCCGCGACAATAAACGAGAACAGCGGAATTGCCCCGCTGAGCACGCCGGAGACCCCGGAGAGCAGTAATGAGGTGCCGGAAGCAAATGCCCAGTAATAAATTACCGTGGCCAGCAGCGCCATCACCAGGAAATGCCCGGTGTATTTCAGGTGCTCGCGGCGCACCGCTTTCTGCATCCACGCCATCACCGCAATCGGCACAAAGCCGCATAACACCCGCAGAAATACAATCTGCACCGGCGAGATCCACTCACTCGCCTGACGCATAAAAATAAAGTTGGTTCCCCAGATAATCCCGAGAAACGCGAAGGCTGCTGCCGTTTTACTGTTCATACTATCGCTACCCCTTTTTTCTGATGGGGCTATTGTTCTGAATCCGGGGCTGTGCTACAACCGATTTAAATTGCCTTATGAAAGAGAAAAACTATTTCATGAACCGTTATCCGCCGATGAAAGCATTACTGGCCTTTGAAGCAAGTGTCCGGCTCGGCAGCTTTATCAAAGCGGCAGAATCCCTGCATGTCACGCCGGGCGCGATCAGCCAGCAGATAAAAAAGCTGGAGGAAGAACTGGGCGTGATACTGTTTCTGCGTGAGATCCGCAAGCTGACGGTGACAGAGACAGGACAGAAATACTATCGCTTAATTCAGCCTGCGCTGGAACAGATCCGCGCCGCCGGTGAGACAATCCGCTATGCGGCGCGTCATACCCTGACCTTGTCCATGCCGCCCGGGCTGGCCTCCAAATGGTTCTCCCCCCGGATGAGTGATTTTGTCCGCACCTTTCCCGGGCTGGATTTGCACCTGAATGCTACAGCTGCCCTGGTCTCGCTGGAAAAAGATAATGTGGATCTGGCTGTCCGCTATACGGATTTATCCCGTACGCAACCGGCACGGGTACTGTTGTCTGACGCGCCCTGCCGTCTGTTTTGCCATCCCGCTTATGCCGCACGGCTGTCACTGCACAACCCGGCAGATCTGAAAAATGCGGTACTGCTGCACACTACGCTCTATCCTTACTGGGACAGCTGGCTGGAACACTATGCCGGGATAGCATCCGGCGGCACACCGTTTACCGCCGGACTGCATTTCGATCAGTTCTTACTGGCGATTGATGCGGCGGTACATCAGCAGGGTATTCTGATTGCCAACGATTTCCTGCTGGAACATGAGCTGGCACAGCAGACGCTTATTCCTTTGTTTCCGGAACTGACGCTGCATTCCGGCAAAGGATTTTATCTGCTGCATAACCGCCACAGTGCCGATCAGGCGATGATCAGTGCCGTCAGTGACTGGTTTTGTCATGCATTTGCTCACACTGCGGAGAATACATCATGGAGCCTGTGATGATTAAAAATAAACATGATATTCCGGAAACCACCTGGCTGGCACTGCGGCAAAAATTATGGCCGGACTGTCCGCCGCAGAAGCACAGGGATGAAATCCGCGATATTATCCGCAATCCGTCACTGAGTGCCTTTTTCCTCTGTACCGCAGACGGACAAACCGCCGCTTTTGCAGAAGCCTCTGTGCGGACAGATTATGTTAACGGCTGTACCACATCACCGGTTGCCTATCTTGAGGGGATTTATTGTGAGGAAAGCGCACGGCGGCTGGGATTTGCCGGGCAGCTGATTGCACAGGTAAAACAGTGGGGAACCGAAAACGGCTGCCGCGAACTGGCCTCCGATACCTCACCGGATAACACCGCGTCGCAGTTGTTACACCGGGCTCTCGGGTTTACCGAAACCGAGCGGGTGATCTTTTACTGTCAGCCACTGCTGCCGGAGAAATAATCCCCCGGCAGCAGATTAAACAGCCATTACTGCGGTGTTTTCCGGCCCTGCTCCGCAATCCGCTCCATCATCTCCGTCTGGCGTTCTGCCAGACCACGGATTTGCTCCTCATAGCATGCGGTAAAGTCCGCTGGCAGCCGGGTGATTTCACCTTCCGCAACTTCAACCGGGGTGCCGGATTTATCCAGCCCCCAGATGATATTGCCGTCACCGACTACTTTCATCAGCGGCAGTACACCGGTGACGTCGTAATCCGCCAGCCGCTCACAGGCCGCCGTGACGGATGCCCACTCCGGCAAATCGGGGGTATCAAATCCGAGCAATACCACACCGCGCCAGAACGTCCATGCCGGTCCGACAGAATAGAGCTCCGCTTCCGGCCAGAATTCCTCCCGGGCCATCACACACAGACCGTTAGTGCGCTGACAAAATGCAGAGTAATACGCCGGTACCGGTACGCCGGTCAGTGCCTCTGCTGCTGCGATAGCCTGCGGTTCCGGTGCCGGGGCGGCAACCACCTGAAAATAGTCGCTGTTGAGATCTTCCAGAATTTCCCATATACGCTGATGAAACTGTTCTGCTGTCATTGTCCTTCTCCCTGCTGATGGCGGATAACACAGGCATACACACGCTGGTGTCCGCTGTCATCCTGTTCAATATACGCCCCCTGCAATTCCGGCGCGAAGCCCGGAAAGCGATCGGCGGTCTCTTCCAGCGCGAGGAAATAGCGCTGAACCGGGGCTTCCCAGACTTCCCCCGGCACCACACACAAGACACCCGGCGGATACGGCAGAGCCCCTTCCGCCGCGATACGTCCGGCTATCTCTGACACAGCAACCCGCTCTGTATTGCCGCGGACAAATTCAGTATGTGCCGCTTTCGGCGACATCCGCACCGCCGGGAAGCAGCGGCGGCGGAACATCTCTTTCTGGCGCTGTTTAACATTATGTTTCACAAACAGATCGTGCATTTCCTGACACAGCTGCCGCAGTGTGTATCCCGCATAACGCGCCGGATACGTGCGGCACAGTGACGGCAGAACGGTTTCCAGTGCCGCGTCGTTGTCCAGTAATTGCTCAAACCGGGCAATCTGCCGGATCAGCCGCTGCATTTTTTCCGGTGTTTCTGCCGGTGTCAGCAAAAACAGGATAGAGTTCAGGTCACATTTTTCCGCGACAATCTGATTTTCGCGCAGATAATACGCCAGGATCGTCGCCGGAACGCCGAAATCGTCATATTCCCCGCAGCTGACATCCACCCCGGGGGTGGTCAGCAATAATTTGCAGGGATCGACAAAATACTGATCGTCCGCATAACCCTCAAAACCGTGCCAGTGCTCGCCCGGCACAAAATTGAAAAAACGCCGGTCTGCGGCGATAACACCGGTTTCCGCCTCTTCCCACGGCCGGCCGTCCACAGTATCGGGGATAAAGGGACGGATATGCTGACAGGTGCGCAGCAGCAGTTTACGGGCTTCAATCCCTGTTCTGACACATTCCGCCCACAAACGCCGTCCGGCGGCGCCCTCATGGATTTTCGCATTCACATCCAGTGCGGCAAACAGCGGATAAAACGGGCTGGTGGAGGCATGCATCATAAAGGCATTATTCATCTGCCGGAAGGAAACATAGCGATCCTGCCCTTTGATATGTCTGTCTTTTTTATGGATCTGGGATGCCTGAGAAAACCCGGCCATTTGTTTGTGGACAGATTGCGTCACCAGTATTCCCGGGTCGTTTTCATTCAGTTCAAGCAGCATCGGCGAACACATCTGCATCACCGGGATAAACTGCTCATAACCGACCCACGCGGAATCAAACAGAATGTAATCACACAACGGGCCGATGCTGTCCACCACCTGACGGGCGTTGTACACCGTGCCGTCATACGTCCCCAGTTGGATCACGGCCAGCCGGAACGGGCGTTTATTGCCCGCTTTTTCCGGTGCGGCTTCTGCCGCCAGCGCCCGCAGATAATCCTCATCAAAACAATGTGCATCGATGCCGCCGATAAAACCAAACGGGTTACGCGCCGCTTCCAGATAAACCGGCGTGGCACCTGCCTGGATCAGTGCGCCATGGTGGTTGGATTTGTGATTATTGCGATCGAATAACACCAGGTCACCCGGTGTCAGCAGAGCATTCAGTACCACTTTGTTGGATGAGGATGTGCCGTTGAGCACAAACCAGGTTTTGTCCGCATGAAAGACTTTCGCGGCATGCTGTTGCGCGGCCAGCGCAGCCCCTTCGTGGATCAGGAGATCCCCCAGCGCGGTATCTGCATTGCAGAGATCGGCACGGAACAGCGCATCCCCGAAGTAATCCGTAAACTGCTGTCCGGCGGGATGGCGGCGGAAAAATTCCCCGCCCTGATGGCCGGGACAGGCAAAAGAGATATTCTGCTGTGCGGTATAGTGTTTCATCCGCCCGAAAAACGGCGGCAGCAGGCTCTCTTCATAGGATTGTGCCGCACGCAGAAGTGTGTCACAGACGGTATGGCGGTCATCGCGGCAGAGATCGATAACCCCGCTGATACCATCCGGCACCGTCTCTGTTTCACCGTCACTGAGCACCATAAAAACCGGCTGGCCGAAGCCCTGTTGCCGGATCCGCGCCAGCTGGCCGTTGCCGGTATCTGCCGGTGCCACCAGACACACGGACACCGCCGTGAAATCACACTCACTGAGAGAAACCGTTTCAAACGGGAGATCCGGCATGCCGCTGAGCAGCACACTTACCGCACATTTTTTCTTGTTCATGACAACCCTGCAAAGTCATCCCCGCAGACAACAGGTGTCAGCAGAGTACGGTACGGAAACCGGCAGGCAGACCGCCGGAAAAGCGGTCATCATAACATGCGGTGAGCCGGGCGCTACAACAGATTTTCCGGCATAATGTGATGGATAAGAGAGTGTTTAACTTGCTGATATTCTTCCGGATTAATAACCTGCGGATAACTCAGGATCACCAGCTCATGCGGCGGAAATTCCGGGCGGTAAGCCGGGTGATGATGAACATAGTCATTAACGGCAAAACCACAGTGCTGATAAAAACGCAGACGGCGCTGCGCCACCTCATCCGTCAGCGGATCAATTTCCAGCACAACCCGCTGTTTCTCCTGACAAAAAAGCGACAACGCCTGCTGCCCGATCCCACTGCCGCGCATCTGCGGCGCAATAGCAATGTGCTCAATATAAAACAGGGAACCAATCTGCCAGCAGCCGGTAAATCCGGCAAAGCGGTCATTATCCCTTATCTGATACAGATAATAGCCGGGCTGTGAAAACAGTTTCTCCCGTCCTGCCCGCGTGCGCTGTTCATGCAGCGGGAAAGCGGATTCATACAGCGGACGAATATCATCAAGTACCGGGTCAGCCGGTGAGATAACCGGAAGTAATTGCAGCATAAAAAAGGTATCCAACCTGAAAAATGAGAATTACCTCACATTATCAGTAACGCCGGGTGACAGCAATCATCCCGGCTGCACCCGCAGAA
Source organism: Morganella morganii (assembly GCF_041099235.1). Taxonomy (GTDB): domain Bacteria; phylum Pseudomonadota; class Gammaproteobacteria; order Enterobacterales; family Enterobacteriaceae; genus Morganella; species Morganella morganii_E. The sequence goes on from NZ_JBFZSO010000004.1 coordinate 34,412, forward strand.
TCTTATGAAGTGACTTTCTGATTTGACCGGCTGTTTTCCGCATGCGGGAACCGGGTATCCGCCAGCTGAAAGCGGAAATCATCGCGGTCAATCATGCCGGTAATACTGTCCGCGTCATACAGTTCAAGCGCAAATGCGGCCATTTCGTCACTGGTGTGATAACGCCCGAAAGCCCGGTCATAATCATAAGAATCGGTATTATTTGCCACCTGACCAAATTCTGTCTGTGTGGCAGCCGGTGCCAGTACTTTTGCCCGCAGTTTTGCCCCGCTGCGGATAAGCTCACGCGCCAGCCCTTCTGTATACGCACTGACAAAAAACTTCGTGGCGCAGTAAGTCACTGCAGAGGGAACAATCGTATATCCGCCCGCCGAACTGATATTGATCAGCTGCGCACCTTCCGTATGCTGATAATCCTGCACATACAGCGCCGACAACACCATCAGGGCATTCACATTGAGGGCCAGCATCTTCTCAGCTTCCGCCACCGGCTGCTCTGCCACCGTGCCGTAATAGCCGAAACCGGCATTATTAATCCACGCAATAATATTCAGTGAAGACAACGAGTGATACAGCACCGCCGCATTGCCGGGCACAGACAAATCACACACACGGATTTCTGCGGTAATGTCCGGGTTCTGCTGCATCAGCTCCGCCTTCAGTGCCAGTAATGCATCCTCACGCCGCGCCACCAGCACCACGTTGTTACCCCAGCGTGCAAAAGCCGCCGCAATTGCCCGCCCGATACCGGCGCTGGCACCGGTGATCACCACATAATTCTGATTGTTCATACAAACCTCCTTTGACATTAGTCTGCGGAGCGTAAAAGATAGAGTTCACTCGAGGTCAAGAGGTTTCTTGTATGCATTATTCTATCAGTGAGTTTTCTGCCTTAACCGGTTTCAGTATCCATACCCTGCGGTTTTATGAAAAAGAAGGCATTCTGATCCCGCAGCGCCGGGCAAATAATCACCGCAGTTATTCCGCCCGTGATGCGGAGTGGGTGACGTTTATCACACGACTGAAAGAAACCGGCATGCCACTGAAATCCATCAAACATTATGCGGATTTACGGGCTCAGGGAGAGGAGACGGCACAGGAGCGTATGGATTTGCTGCTGGCACACAGCGGGGCATTACAACAACAGATAGCGGTGCTGAATGATCATTTTCAGCACCTGGAACGAAAGATAGATTACTACCGTGATTTACTGACCACGGCAGCAATCTGAGCCGCGTCAGTCCGCAGCGCTGAGGCGGAATTTCTGTACGGAATTTTGCAGCGCCTGAGTCTGTAATTCCAGCCCGGCGGCGGTTTCAGAAACATTGCTGACCAGCGAGGCATTCTGCTGGGTAACGGTATCCATCTGGGTGATCGCGGTGCCGACCTGTAAGATCCCTTTGGTCTGCTCCTCTGACGCAATGGCAATCTCTTTCATGATCGCCGTCACTTCACCGGAGGCACGGACAATCTCCTCCATGGTTTCCCCGCCTCCGGCGACCAGTTTAATACCCTGATCAACACGGGACACTGCATTGGCTATCAGCCGTTCAATTTCTTTGGCAGCATCCGCGCTGTTGCTGGCCAGTGTCCGCACCTCACCGGCCACCACCATAAAGCCGCGTCCGTGGACACCGGCCCGTGCTGCTTCAATCGAGGCATTCAGCGCCAGAATGTTAGTCTGGAATGCAATACTGTTGATCACATTGGTGATTTCAGCAATTTTCCGTGAACTCTCGGAAATTTCGTCCATTGTGCGGATAACAGAGGCGATCATCTCATGGCCCTGATGCGCCGTTGAGGACGTCACTTCTGCCAGTTCGCTGGCATGATGCGCGTGATCCGCATTCAGTTTCACTGTCGCCGTGATCTCTTCCATACTCGCCGCCGTCTCTTCCAGCGCCGCTGCCTGCTGTTCGGTACGCGAGGAGAGATCCGTATTGCCGCGCGCAATCTCAGATGCACTGTCACGCAGGGTATCACTGCCTTCGCGGATAGAACTCACCGCGTCCCGCAGGCTGTCCTGCATCTCACTGAGCAGCGGGAATAATTTACCGACACAGTTACGCCCTGCCGCGTCATTTTCCACCGGCTGGCTGAGGTCACCCCCGGCGATACGGCGGAAATGCTGACGGACATTGTTCAGCGGGCGCTGCATCATCTTCACCAGATAGCGATCAGCAAAAATCAGGATCAGCAGGCCAAACAGTGTACCGCTGATAATCACAATCCGTGTGGTGGTCATCAGGCCGTCCACCAGGGTACGGGTCTGTTCGATCCGCGCCTCTGCCACCTGCGTGAACTCAACACTGACAGTCCCGAATTCTTTGCTCAGCTGCGGTGTGACATCATGGGACTGCTTACGGTAACCCGCCTGATCCCCCTGCTCCGCCAGCTGCATCTGAATTTTAACGCCCTCATCATAGAGTGCCTGCCAGCGGGCAATCACCTTTTCTGACATCTGTACATCCATCGGCCCCGGGGAAATCCGTTTCATCTCAGCCAGGTGCAGTCCCATATTCTCCATCGCTTCCGCAGACGGTTTTAAATCCGGCGCTTCCCCTTCCGCTTTTTTTTGCATTTCGCGGTTCAGCCGGGAAATAAACCGGAAATACTGATCATTTCCCTGATTCAGTACTGTCAGCTGCCGGACTAACTGACGATCGGTCGCATTGCCGTCAGACACTCTCGACAGTGACCAGTCACTGTAAAAACTGACACATCCGAGTGTCAGACACAAAATACCGAGTATCGACAGCATGACGAACCGGATGGATAAGTTTCGAAGTAACTGCATACAGTTTCCTTTAAGGGGCGACAAAATGATCTGGCAGGGCCATACGGATACTGTTATCGGCAGAAAATCCAAAAGTTATAATTTTTTGTTATTTTTTAAAATTTTGTTGTTTTTCAGGTTAATAGCTGCACGTTTTCCGACGGATCAAGATATTTTTCTGTCTGTATGTCTCAAATTCACACAAAAACAGACAATTCCTGATAAAAAAATACAAACTACTGCACACTACATACAGATATTTACACTCCTTGCGGATATAAAAGGTAAATTCATTTAATATTAGAAGGTTAACTTTTGTATCGCACGATAACTGAGCGATAACACTCTCTGTTGGTAATAAAAAGAATGAACATAGACGGGCTTCGCGGAAGTATTATTCAGAGTCTGGTGTTGTGGATTGAGCAAAATCTGGAATCTGATTTATCACTGGATATCATTGCCGCACGGGCGGGTTATTCCAAATGGCATCTACAGCGCTTATTTAAAGAGCACACCGGTGTCGTGATCGGAAAATATATCCGTGCCCGGCGCTTATCCTGTGCAGCGAAAGCATTGCGGATCACCCGCAGCAGTATTCTCGATATTTCCGTGAAATACCGCTTCGATTCACAGCAGACATTCTGCCGCGCCTTTAAATCCCAGTTTAATACCACCCCTTCCGCCTACCGCAAGAAAGCAGGCTGGGACAGCAACGGCTTTTGTTTTCCGTTACAGGCGGAAAACCTGATTCCGTTTCAGTCTGAACTGACCGAATTACCGGAAATGTCGTTAGCAGGCTCTCATCATTATCACCGGAAACATCTGTCGGACTGGCAAACTGAAAACCGGAAATTCCGGCGTGAATTCTGGGAAAAGTTTTTTAAGGAAGTGGATATTATTCCGGCGGATTTGTATGCCATACATGCCCCTTATGAATCAACCGCAGATGACATCAGTTATGCCTATACCACGGCAGTTATTCCGTCCGTATTATCAGAGGACAGTATCCGCCGCGCGTCACTTTCCCCGGTGACCTTACCGGGCGGGCATTATCTCAGAATTACTATTGATCCGGCCATGCTGAAAAATCTGCCCGGTGATTACAACAATATTATTCATGCCGCCTATTCCGGCACCCTGGCAGAAATGAACCTGCTGCGCAGACGGGGACCGGATATTGAGCACTATAAACTGCTGCCGGCAGAGCGGCATGACGAGTTTATTGCCAACGGCTTACAGTATGTGGAAGAGATTAATTACTACATCCCGGTCATGCTATAACAACGCATTATGTACGGCTTGTGTGAAAACAGAAGCCGGCTGCGGCCCGGAAATACGGGCAAATTCCTGTCCGTCTTTAAAGATCAGAGTAACCGGCAATCCCCATACTGCATATTTGGCCGCCAGCACCGGTGCCTGCATCACATTCACTTTTCCGGCCCGGACGGCGGCCGGAAATTGTGTTACCGCTTCATCAAACTGATGTTCACTCCGGCGGCACGGCTCACACCAGGGGGCATGAAAGCGGATCACCGAGATCCCGTCACCGTGCTCAATACCGGCAAAATTGCTTTCTGTGTAGTCCGTTATCATACTGTTTTCCCCTCCTTAAAAGTGAAAATGGCGGCATTTTGCTGCCCTGCCTTTACAAGGTAACGGACAAAAAGCCCGGCCAGTCCGTGAAATCCCCACTGACAACCGGTATTTTCATCCCATTTTTACATATCAATATATTGATTAATATGACATTTTTCAACAAAGGAAAATTTTGTGTCTTTTTTATCAGGTAAAATACTATTCAACCTGAATTTACCTATAAAATGTGTTAAATTGCATTTACGCCTTAAACCTGTGAACTGCCTTATTATGGTAACAGTTTGTAATATATCAGGTACTTTGCGTTCAATCACAAATAACCGCATGTAATGTAATGGTTTTTTTTACACTTACACAATGAAATACCTGTTTTTATTATGTGTGTTTTATGTTTAAAAATACATATCAATTCATGGTTTTAACCATTATTACCTATTTTTAGTACAAACAGTGTATTTGTGTTAAAACAAAAAACATGATGTTAGTATTTTAACCTGACTATTTTTAATAGGTGGGTTTTTTAGTTTATATAAATATTAAATGACAGCATTTAGTTACAAAACGAAAAACTTGATTAAATACTTATTTAAATTTTTAATTATTTAATATCAATAAGTTAAAAAATTAGTCACTCAAAATAGGCACTAACAGAAAAAACAACAAACTAACTGATTCTTACAAAAGAAACCGGAATAATACAATAATCACATTTACTTATTTATCAGCAAACTACATACTTAGTGAAAAAATAAAGACATCTTTTTTTCAATACCACAAAAATTGTTAACACCCAAAAAAGACTATCACGATCAAAAAATAATAATTGATAGAAAAAATCTATCAATCATCAGACTTTGTTCGTTATAACTAACTTTACTTAGAATCTGCAAGCGCTAATACTTAATTACGAAATGCAATCACGTCTTTCCGGCCACACCTTATTATGGCGGAATTCATGCCTGTATTATCTGATTAATTATGAAGGATAGCTTACATATTATTCCCATAATAAACTGGTAATTTTTGAGTACGACTCATCATGAATATAAATAAAATTGTTGGAGAACAAATCAGAGTACACAGGAAAGAACAGGGATTATCCGGTTCAGAATTAGGTGACAAATTAAAATTAAGTCAGCAACAGATATCCCGCTATGAACGCGGGGAATGTAACATTCCGCTTGATATGCTGCTGACCATTTCACTTGTGCTGGAAGTACCTTTTGTAAAGCTGTTTGGTGTTCTGAATAATAGCCGGGAATTGATGTATTAAGTTTATTACACTTTCCCGTCTTTCCTTTCTTACACAAATAAAATTCTGATTGTATCTGAAGATTAATTTCTTCAGATGTAGTGGTTTACTATCTTAAAAGAATAGTAAAATTTGAAGATGTCGTCTATTTTTTAGGAATTCAGCATTATGAAATTAAATATTATTAGTGCATCTGTTGTATCCGCTTTATTATTCTCCGCTGCTGCGTCCGCAGATCCGGTTATCGTAAACGGCGGTACTGTACATTTTACCGGGGAACTGGTTAACGCAGCATGTGCCGTCAGCACTGAAACCAGCAACCAGACGGTGGATTTAGGTCAGTATCGTACTGCCAAATTAGCTGTGTCAGGCGATATGTCTAACCCGGTTCCGTTCAAAATTAAACTGGTTGACTGTGACCCGGCTGTGGCAACGACTGCTGCTGTTGCCTTCTCCGGCCCGGCCATGAGCGGTGACGCAACATTACTGGCGGTCAGCTCCGGAACGAACGCCCCGGCAGCACAGAACGTTGGTATTCAGATCAGCGATACTGCAGCTAAAGTATTATCACCAAGCGGTGCTGATTTCTCCGCAACCAAAACTCTGGTTAAAGGTTCTAACGTATTAGACTTTACTGCCCGTTACGTTGCCAAAGGCGCAACAACTCCGGGTCAGGCAAATGCTGATGCAACTTTCGTTGTTAAATACGAATAATAAATTACTGTCCGTAATTAATTAAATAAATAAAAACTCTCTCTGCACAGAATTATATTTCATTAATTCTGATGATGGATTGTATCTGCAACAGGGAGCAGAGAGCGTTTTATCTGTCTGAATATCCTGCTCCGTGCGTTATTTCTGACAGAGAATACCAAGAGGTGCTTTTGTGATTTCTGATTATTTTAAAAATAGTGCATTAATATTGTTTTTCACACTGATATCCGGATTTTCCTATTCAGCGTCAAATCAGAATTCAGGAATTGCACTGGGTGCAACACGGGTTATTTACCCTCAGGATGCAAAACAAACTTCACTTTCTGTTATTAATCACAGCCCGAAAGAACGCTTTTTAATCAATTCATGGGTTGATAACGAAAATGGCAAAGATAAAAACTTTGTTATCACTCCCCCGTTATTTGTGATGGAGCCTGCCAGCGAAAATATTCTGCGGATTGTCAATCTGGCAGAAAATCTTCCGAAGGACCGGGAGTCTGTATTCTGGCTGAACGTAAAAGCGATCCCGTCCGTGGATAAAGAATCCCTGGAGGGAAAAAACGTTCTCCAGCTCGCTATTTTGTCGCGGATTAAATTATTTGTCAGACCGGTGAATTTACCGATCCAGACCGAAGAAGCGGCGGACAAAATAACCATCACGCAGAAAAGCGGCACAATTACCCTTGATAACCCGACGCCTTATTACATCACGTTCGTCAATATCATTTTAGACGGGCGTCCCCTTGAAAACATCATGGTTGCGCCATTCAGTGCCCGGCAGATAACCGGTAAAAACGGCCGGAAAATGACCTACCAGACCATTAATGATTACGGCGGTTTACGTAAACAGCGGGAAGTGAATCTGAATTAAAACATTCATTATTTTATTGTTGTCATGCAGGGAACAGGCTGAAATGAGTAACATCAAAAAAGTTTTCACACATACACCCGTCTATTTTGCTGTGATGGCGGCTGTTACGTGTTTTCTGCCTGCGGGAACAACCCGTGCAGCGCCGTCCTTTAATGCTGCGTTTTTAACCGATGACCTGTCTGATGCCGATATTTCTGATCTGTCCCGCTTTGAATCGGGTGGTTATCAGCCACCCGGTAATTATCTGGTTGAACTGTACGTCAATAATGATTTTGAATCCTCCTCAGAAATTCCCTTTACCGAACTGAAAAATGCAGAGGGCGGATCGTATTTATTTCCCTGCCTCAGTGCTGAGACCATTACCGGCTTCGGCGTGAATATCGCCCGTCCGGAAGAATTAACGGCGCAGGATAAGCAGTGCTTTCCGTTTACCGGTAAAATTCCCGGCTCAGAATATCAGTTTGATTTTCAGAAACAGCGGCTGATGCTCAGTTTCCCTCAGGCCAGTCTTTCCGGACAGGCGCGCGGCTATATTCCGTCTGACAGATGGGAATCCGGTATTCCCGCGCTGTTTGTGAACTATTTCGCTTCCGGGAATAACAACTCAGATAATACCGGCAGCTATTACGTAAACCTGAATTCAGGGATTAACCTCGGTGCATGGCAATTCCGTCAGTCCGGCGCCTGGAGTTATAACAAAGGTAAAAATACCGCCGGCAGCCAGTGGCGCACACTGATGAACTACGTTCAGCGGCCGGTTATTGCACTGAAAAGTCAGTTGATCATCGGTGACGGCAACTCAGACAGCAGCGTGTTTGACTCCGCCGGGTTCCGGGGGATACGGCTGTTTTCTGTCGATAATATGCATCCTGACAGTCAGCAGGGGTATGCCCCGACCGTGCGCGGTATCGCCAAAACCGATGCCAAAGTGGTTGTCCGCCAGAACGGTTATGTGATTTATCAGATCTACGTCCCGCCGGGGCCGTTTGTCATCAACGATTTAAACCCGGCCACCACCAGTGGTGACTTACAGATAACGGTTGAAGAAAATGACGGCACGCAGCAGCAATACGTCGTTCCCTATTCGACACTGCCGGTACTTCAGCGTGAAGGCCGCGTGAAGTATGACGTTCTGGCCGGACAATTCCGCAGCGGGAACCGAAATCAGGACAAACCATCATTTGTTCAGGCGACGCTGCTCACCGGCCTGACACGGGATATTTCCGTCTATGCCGGGACTCAGCTCGCGGACAAATATAAATCGGTACTGGCCGGTGTCGGCCAGAATATCGGCCGTTTCGGGGCATTCTCATTTGATGTCACCCATGCAAACAGTGAACTGGCGGACGGATCAACCCACAGCGGACAGTCATTCCGTTTCCTGTATGCGAAATCCCTGAACGCAACCGGCACCACGTTCCAGTTATTAGGTTACCGCTATTCCACCAAAGGCTTTTATACCTTAAACGATGTCGCCTATAAGCAGATGTCCGGCTATGAATTTGCGCCGGACGGTGAAGACGGGGAGAACAGCAAACCGATTATTATTAATTATCACAACCTGTTTTATAACAAAAAAGGGCGCTTCCAGGTCAATATCTCACAATCATTTGACCAGTACGGCTCGCTCTATATATCCGGTAACCAGCAATCTTACTGGAACCGCAGCGGTAAGGATGAATGGTATCAGGCCGGCTATTCCAATAGCCGGAATGGTATAAATTATTCTGTCTCACTGAGCACCACCAAAGCGCTGGAAATCAAAGAGCGCGATAACATGCTGTCGGTGAATGTGTCCGTACCGTTCTCATCATTCTCATCACGCAACGCGCACAGTAATAATGCGTTTAATAACGCCTATGCCACCTTCTCCGTCACCACGAACTCCGGTGGCCGGGATGCTTACCGTACCGGTGTTAACGGCACCTTGCTGGAAAACAGAAACCTGAGTTATTCCGTTTCACAAGGGCATGTTACCCGGCAGGGATATAACGGTTCGGCCGGCCTGGATTATCAGGGAACTTACGGCGATTTCGGGATCAGTTATAACTACGATCCTGATCAGAACCAACTGAACTACCGGGCATCGGGTGCGGTGCTGCTGCATGAAAACGGATTGACATTCGGCCAGTCAATCAATGACACCACCGTGCTGGTCAAAGCGCCGGGGGCTGCCGGTGTGGCAGTGGAAAACTACACCGGGGTAAAAACGGACTGGCGCGGTTACGCCATCATCCCGTATGCCTCCGCATACCGGAACAACCGCATTGCCCTGAATCCGGATTCGTTTAATGACAATACGGAAATTAAAAATAACGTACAGAACGTGGTGCCGATCAGCGGCGCTGTTGCCCGTGCCACATTTGATACCAGTATCGGGATCCGGGCGCTGCTCTCGCTGACCCACAACGGCAAACCGATCCGCTTCGGCAGTATGGTGCAGGAAACCGGCTCTCAGATCAGCAGTATTGCCGATGATGACGGACGAGTGTATTTAACCGGCCTGCCGCTGACCGGGAAATTACTGGTGCAGTGGGGGAATCAGCCGGGTGACCAGTGCACCGCGGATTATGATTTTACCCGTCAGGAAATCAAAGGGCCGTTACTCCGGACCACGCTTGAATGTAAATAGAGAGTTAATGATGAAAAAGAGATATGCAATTCCGTTATTAATCGCATTTTTACCTCTTCCGGCGCTGGCAGTGGTATGCCGTAATGCCGCGGGCGGAACCAGTGAAGTCTTTTATAACCTGACAAACAGTTTCACCTCTTCCAATAACCAGGTCGGTCAGATAAAAGTCTTAAACAAAGAATTCAGCGAGCGGGTCATGGCGGTTTGTCCGGCAGTCTCCGGCAGCAACAGTACCACCATGCGCAGCTATATCGCCAATATCCCCGTGGTGGAAACCGAAGGCCGGTACAAATATCTGAGGCTCAATGAATACCTTATTGGTGCGATGAGTATTACCGATTCCTATGCCGGCACATTCTACCCGCCGCAGGAATATGTTCAGATGGGAATGCACCCGAACGTGGCCACGGGAGCATCGTTTGAAGTGCTGGATCGTAACTTTATTTTCCGCCTGAAAGTGACGCGGCGTTTTGTTGACCAGGTTGTTATCCCTAAGAAAACATTATTCACGGTGTATGTGACCACCGGACGTACCGATCCCCTGAGTATCCCGGTTTATACCATCAGCTACAGCGGCATTATTAATGTGCCGCAGCAGTGCAAAGTCGGGGTTAATGATATTGTGGTGATTAACTTCGGTAAAATAGGCTCGCAGTTATTCAGCCAGGCCGGTGCCGGTAATAAACCGGCATCAGTGAACAGGAAACTCGAGAATATTGCGATCCAGTGTACCAACGTGGAATCAAAAGCGTACCTTACGCTGCGTATCGAAGCCGAAAAAACAAATGGCAACATGATTGTCTCGGATAACCCGGATGTCGGCTTTGTCGTGGGTGACAGAGATGGTCATCCGTTAACACCCAATAATATCGGCAGCCTGATTCCGTTCCAGCTCGACGGCGCAGGTTCTGCCCGGACGGCAATTACCGCCTGGCCTGTCAGTGTGACCGGCAATAAACCGAAAGAAGGTGTTTTCCAATCCCGCGGTTATTTACGCGTTGACTACGAATAACAGGCACGGCAATGAAGAAACACATTAAACAGGCTCTGCTCCCCCTGCTGTGCGGCGGTCTGCTGATCCATTCAGCCGCCGCCTATGAACTCGGCCGGGTAAATATTGAGTTGTCCGGTGAAATTGTCGCTTACAGTTGCGGGGTTGAAGTCTCACAGGCAAATAAAAACGTGAAACTGGGACGCTGGCCGCTGAAAAACTTCCGCTCTGCCGGTGATAAAACACAATCCATGCCGTTCAGTTTTCAGTTACAGAACTGTCCGCCCTCTTCTGCCGTCACCTTTGTATTCAGCGGTAAGAAAGATAAACAGGACAGCTCACTGCTGGCGATAAATGAGGGAGCCAGTGCGGCGGGCTCTGTGGCGGTAGAGATCCTCGACAGTCAGAAAAACCGGCTGCCGATGGAAACCAAAAGTCCGAAAATTGCCATGGATATTAACGGCAACGGCCAGGCGCAGTTTTACGCTAACTATATCGCCACCGGTAATCGTCCGACCCCCGGCATCGCTGACGCGGATGCCACCTTTATGATTACCTACGACTAATCACGTTATATTTCAGCCGGGTATTTCCGTCTCTGCAAAATAACAGCAGAGACGGAGAACAGATTAAAAATGATATCGGATCCCGGCATACAGTAAATGTAATTTCACATCCGTATTAGTATAACCTGTTGCGGTATTAATCCCGTTGCGGGCAACAATTCTGTTTTCTGCCGATCCGGCATCGGTATAGGTATAACCGGTATCCAGCGAAATATTCTCATTAATATTCCACGAAATACCGGCACCCGCAGACCATGCCAGATTAGTCACATTTTTTGATGCCCCGGCACTGAGAGCCTGCCCGGCCACATTGGTATCCCAGGAAACATCATTACGGATAAATGCCGCACCCGCACCCGCCATCAGATAAGCACTGATATCATTATTGACCGGAATGTCATAATAGACATTCACCATCAGCGTATCGGCTTTTGTTTTCATATACAGCGAAGACTCTGACGGCAGCGGAAAGGTATTATTTTTCTGATTATGCCAGTAACCGGAAACAGACGGTGAAAAAGACATCGTATCATCCTGCTTTCCGTAGTGCTGATAGGCAAGTTCAACACGTACAGGCTGATAAGTATCACCGGTAAACTGATATCCCACCGCGATCCCCGGTGAAAAAACAGTGTCCGTTATATTTTTCAGATTTTCTTTCTCAATATTATATGACAACGCCCCTGCTGTCATACCGGATCCCTGTAACGAATTATCCGTTGTTTTTAATAACCCGGCACCGGCTTTAGCCGACATATAAAAACCCGGTTGTGATGCGGAAAATGCATGTGCGGAAGCCAGCGCCAGCAGGCAACCGGTCAGTAATTTATTCTTTATCATTATGTTGTTCCTGAATAATTAATATTAAAGATATTCCAGCGTAAAGGTTGCCTGAGAATTAGCGGTTCCTGCCCCGACAGAATTAGCGGTGGCGACATATTGCGCATAAAATTCCAGGGTAACATTCGTGGCATCCGGTCTCAGCGGATATACAATAGTTTCTGTATTAGGCCTTACAACACTCTTATTCCTGTCGAGAACAGAAATTCCGAGATTTGTGGCCGTACTGCCGGCATCCAGTTTAAATAATGTATTGTTTACAGGATCCACCGTACCTGAGAATTTCACTTTTACGCCCGAGGCCAAAGGGCCGCAATCAATCAGGTTAATGACAAACCGCTTCGGCGGCACACCTCTCGGCGTTTCTTTAAATTGCTTTACCGCCCATGTTCCCAGGTCAACGGTCTGGTTCATTGTCCCCGGCGTAATTGTACAGGCATTAGAAACCAGGTTGGCTTTCATAATTAAGTTAATACTGCCGATATCCGAAACAGCTGCCGGGCTGAATACTGCCGCCAGCATAAAAGCCAGAATGCCTTTTATATTCCCTGTTCCGGAAAAATTACTGTTAGTACTTTTCATTATCGGTATCCTCCGGAAAATTACGGGAAATCAATCCGCAAATAAGCCTGTGATGTAACCGGGCCTTCATCAGGTCTGACGCCTGTCACACTGGCCGGATAAACACGGATCCGTGCATTAGCCCGCGTGTTTCCGTCGAGATAAAAAGGAATAAAACTCGACAGGCTGTTGGGGGTCAGTTCTTTATCACTGCTGTCAGTGACAATAAACCCGACATCACTGTTATTAGAGATCACAATATTTCCGGCGACGTTATTAGCCTGTAAACGCATTCTTAAGTTTGTTCCCGCCGCGATATTGTCGCAGGTCACTGATAAGGTGCTTTCCTTCGGATTTACACCCCGGGCTCTTCCGCCTGCTGTTTTAAATGCGCCGGTTGAAACATTACCGAAATCGACGGTCACTGTTTGCCCTGCATTAATGGAACATGTCTGCGGAACCGTAATATTCAGAGATAAATACACATTTTGTACCGCCTGTGCGGAAGCACAGTTATCCGGCTGACAAAAACCAAACTGACCAATCAGAATATTTTTTGAATACGTGCCACTGACAATTTGTCTGTCTATACGAAGCCGGCTCTGCCAGTCACGGGGAGTTACTGACATGGCATCTCCAGGCTGATGAACTATGGGGACACAACCGGGACCATAAACCCTGGCATTAAACGGCACATAAATTGTTCCGGTATTACCGATACAAGGACTATCCCTGGATAATGCCACCGAAATATAATCATCCACCTTTTTAAATTGCCAGTTGGTAGTATAAAACGGCGGAGTCGGAATCGGGTCACCATTAAATTTAGCCCACTGCATAAGATATCCGTTATGCGATGCCGTCATTTTTAAGGCCGGTATTGTAATAGTATTACTGTCCATCTGGACACCCGGCGTATTTTCACTTGACGCCAGATTTTTATCTATCGTCAGATAGACGTTATTACATCCTGAAGTACAGGTTACCGCATAGCTGTTTGCACAAACCAGAAGTAAACCTGATAATATAATATTACGCATAATTAAAACTCACTTTACCTGATTCGTGTTATAAACAGCGGGCACTGATATTACTGATCGGGGTATTATTTCCGGCCGTTAAATGATATTCAGCCGTACATTGTGAATCAGCACCATTTCCCCAGACAATATTCAGTTTTCCTTTTTCCGGCAGACCTGACATAAATGCGACACCATCGTCACCGACAATATTGGCTTTACCGGTATGCTCATCGGTAACAATTGCCCCGAACGGCACCACTTTTCCGTTTTTCTGTAACAGTGTCACCATGGCTTTCAGGCCGATACGGGATTTAAAATTCGCTTTAACAATCGCACCCTGTACCGGAACCACATAATCCACGGCATTATCCAGTTCGGCATTATCCGGTAATGAGGTAACATCCAGTGCAACCCGGTTATTCCGGTAAGCGGTCGCATTCGGAATAACGGCATAGCCGCGCCAGTCGGTGAAAACACCGGTTGCATTTTCAACAGAGGTATCTTTAACTCCCGGCGCTTCAACCAATATATTGGTCTGGCCGAGCGGCTGACTTAATGTAATACCATTCTGATGCGCCAGAACACCGCCGCGGACCGTATAAGTCACCTGCTGCCAGTTCCTGCCGTAGTTATAACCGGCACCGGCCTCACCGTATCCTCCCTGATAATTAACCGATGCACTGCCGGATGCGCTTTCACCTTTATTGGCATATCCCTGCTGAACGTTATAATTAAGGTTATTATCCTCAAGTAATGTCCCGGATATCCCGAGCTGCTGAGAGACTTTATTCTTGTCATCCCTTGTCAGGGTATACGTGGAATAAATATTGTTCCGGGATCCGGTAATATCCGCAGCATCCCCGCCGCCAAACCAGCGGCTCAGCGGTACCGAAATATTAAAGGCAATCCGCTTATCTTTATCTGCTAATCCGACCGATTTATTTTGTGACCAGTTTACGCCATAGGTGATATCTTCCCAGTTGCCGTTAAAACCCAGCTGAAATGACTGATCACTTTCACTGGTTCCCCAGTAGGTCTGATGACTACCGGTAATATATACAGAGCCGTAACCATCAAACTGCTGACTGATATTGATCTGATACTGCCCCTTTTTGGTATAATAGAGGTTATGATAATCAATGATTTCAGCGTCTTTATACTCAGGCCCGTCCTGGGTTTTGATATTATAGCCGCTCATCTGTTTATAACTGGTTTCGCTTAATGTGTAATACCCTTTGGTGGAATAACGGTATCCCATCAGCTGAAAGTTTGTTCCCAGTTCGTTCAGTGATTTGGCATATAAAAACCGGACAGATTGCCCCTGTTTATGCTCACCATTAGGTAAGCGGCTGTTGGCCTGTGTAATATCCGCTGAGATAGCACCCCATACACCGAGGTTTTTCCCGGCACCGGCAGAAAACGCACGATAATTATCGGATAACTGTGTTCCGCCATATACCGTCACACCTTCTGAAAAGCCGTGGCTGATAGTTCCCTGCCAGAAATCCGGGCTATTTTGCATGGATGAACCGGAACGGTATTCCCCTGCGGTTACTTCATATTTTGTCCGGCCTTCACGCTGTAACATCGGTACCGCAGAATACGGAACCGTAAACTGCGTGATCGTGCCGTTATTTTCTTTTACCGTGACATCTAAATTACCGCTGCTGGACGTTGCATACAGATCTTTAATTTCAAATGCACCGGGGGAAACATAAGACTGATAAATAACATAACCGTTCTGACGGATAGTCACCTGAGCATTGCTGTTGGCAACGCCTCTGACAGTCGGTGCAAAGCCGCGCATACTGTCCGGCAGCATATTATCATCAGAGGCCAGTTTTACCCCTCTGAACCCCACGCTGTCGAAAATATCATTTTCTGTAAAACTGTCACCGATGGTCAGCTGACTTTTCAGCGGAATAATCGCTTTCTGCACATAGGTGCGGATATTATTCCACTGGCTGTTATCTGTGCGCCGGTCAGATGTGTAATTCCAGGTACTGGTATTTCTCAGCTGCCACGCTCCGAGATTAATACCGCTGTCCAGGTTTAAAAAATAGTTATTATATCGTTCATCATTTTTGGTGTTTTTACTGTGGCTGCCGGTAAAACCATAGTTCAGTAACAGAGCGTTGATTCCCTCCTGCCATTCTGACGGCGGAATATAGCCTCTGATATTATTGATAAATGATGCCTGCGGAATATCCACACGCAGCTTCTGTTCTTCAAAATCAAAACGGGCCTGTGATTTATCGTAAGTTGAGCGAAAATCCACGCAGCTGTCATTCAGTAATACCGCATTACTGGTATCAATATTGTATTTTTTAAACCAATCCATGGTTAAACAGGGCATTAAACCGGTATCATCTGTACCTTGTTTTATTTCACCCTCTTTGTCGTTACTGACAAATAAAATATCCTGTGTTGCCACATACTCCCCGTTGAGAAAAACCTCAACCCGATATTCGCCCGCAGCCTGCCCCAGTCCCTTATCAAACCGGCTTAAATCAGCAACTTCATTACCATTATCTGATAAAAACGCAGGGTTAAAAAATTCATCTGCATAGCCGCTCTTAATAATGACTATGTTGCCGGTTATTATTGCACATGAAAGCATTAACATTATCTTGTTAAATTTAAAGCATGGCAATCCTTTCAGCAGAGTTAATTTCTGCATAAAATGCGCTCCGTATAAAATAAGATAACAGTAGTTAATATGAATTAATGTTAATTACCGGTGTATTGGCACCATAGTCATTAATTGTCTGATATGAGATTCTGCCGGCAGCCGGTTGTGCTGTGTTAATTATTTTTTCAGCGAATGGCGCAACCATAAAACTCTCAACTTTCTGATTGGCAATCGTCATATTAACAACGGTCAGGTAATACGGTGACGGGTTAGTCACATTTATTCCGCCGCTGACTCTGTTGAACTTCAGCATCTTATAAGCGTCCCCCGCTTTTACCGGTAAGCCTGCCGGGCGGACAAACATTTTGATCCTGGCCAGAACGGCAATTTGCAGGACGTTTTTATCTGCGACCTGTTCACGCTCAACGGACGGAATCGCTTTACTGTTCAGCCAGAATAAACTCTCTCTGTCTTTGGGTAACTCAGCACCTGTATTAATGATTTTTATCGTATTCTCACTCTTTGGTTTACTGACAAACAAAGGGGGAGTCACTGTAAATACTTTTGTTTTTTTATCAGAAGCATCATCTATCCAGGACTGAATCAGGAAACGATTTTTTTCATCTGTATTCGTTACCGCCAGAGATACCTGCTTTGCCTCCATCGGGTAAATAATACGGGTTGCACCCAGTGCAATTCCGCCTGCCGATGCCACTGCCGGAAAAAGGAATACGATGATAAAAGAAAATAATATTTTTCTCATATTAAATACTGACCTGTACATTATTTAAATCCCCGCAGAGAATATTTAATTATTATTTATATGTTAAATGGAACCATACTGATGCATTGGCTTTTCCGCCGGTTACCTGCATATCCGTCGCTCTGTATCTGGCATTAAAGTGCAATACATTTTCACCTTCGTGGAAATTTATCCATTTTGAGGGTATGTTGTCAGGAATAATAATATCGCCATCACTATCCAGAATGGCTATTCCCACGCCTTTGGCCGTTTCATCACTATCTTCAAGTTTAATTATTTGCGGATCTTTTTCATTAATATAGCCAAAGACAGAAAGCCCTACTTTATTGCTTACCGCCGTACTGCAATTGGTTATTACCAGTTTAAACGGGATATTACCTGAATAACTTCCGGTTCCCTTAAACTGATTTGTTCTGAATTCCCCCATATCAATAACATCATTTTCGCTGTTTGTTGAAAGGGTACATCCGGCCTCCACCAGCCCGCCTCTTAAATGCACCATACCCCCGTCAATAATGGTATGCGTTTTATTTCCGGCATAAGCACCGGCAGAAATACCGTACAACAAAAATACCGTGCTGATTAATTTATGCATTCTTTTACTCCAATCGGCAAACAGTGGCCCGGTCACCCGGGCCACTAATAACGCGCTAACGGGTTCGGCAATAAAAGGCGACTTTATTGATACTGCATTGTAAAAGTGGCATCCGCGTCCGCGCCACCCGGAGTTACCGTGGCTTGAGTTGAAATATAATTTGCGGAGAAGTTCAGAACGTTCACGCCATCCACTAAGTTCTGTGCGGTTGAAAAAACAGAACCATCCGGTTTCACCACTTTCCCCAGGTGATCAGCAATCTGAATACCGACACCTTTCGCCGCACCGGCTGAACCGCCGCTGATATTACTGGTCTGCAATGCAGTCGGGTCATCTGCGGACGATAATCCGGAGAATGAAACAGATGCTTTGGTGGATACACTGGTATCACAGTCTTCTAATTTAATAGAAAACGGTACATCACCGGATTTTTTCCCTTTGGCAGTAAAGAATGCAGTGCGGTACTGCCCCATATTGACTGTCTGATCAGTAGAGTCAGCACTGACAGCACACGCAGCATTCACAATTCGTCCGGTAAAGTGAACAGTACCACCGGTAACGGTTGTTGCTGCCATACTTAACTGACTTGCGGATAATACAGCGAGAGCAACCACAGACATAACTAAACGTTGTTTATTCAACATACGCTTTAATCCTCATTGTTAATTTTATTTGATGTTAAAATATTATTATTTGCAACTGACAGGTGAGTTGTTCCTGTAAAAAATCCATTTACTCCATGTTTTCTGATATTATTAGTTCCCCTCCTCTATTCTTAATTTCTGATATTGACTCATATTTAAATCAGAATAAAACAGCCCCAATTCTTTAAAGATTCTGACAACCTCTTCTGACGTCATTCCTAATGAGGAAAAAAACCGAAAAAGGATAACGATATTGAAGTTAGTTAATCCATTCTCATAACGTGATATTTGCTGCTGACTGATATTCAGCATTCCGGATAATTCCTGACCACTTATACCCAGTTCTTTTCTTCTCAGACGTAACAAGGCTCCCAAATACTTATTGGCGTCATATTCGACAAAAAATCGCACAGTATCTAGTGATTGCATAAATATACCTTATGCTTTTACAGAATATAAACTTTATAAATACTCATTGTAGTAAATGCAGTGATGCTCTTAATTTATTTACTTGCGACTAATAATACTGAGGTTCAAACACGTTAATCCAATCGTTATTTACGCCTTTAATGTTCACTAATGATAGATTTTATCTATTGATTTGTATTAATCCAATTACTGATAATTATACAAAATCAATAAAATTAAAATTACTTCATATAAATCAATAAATTAATAAAATACAACTGTCATTGAAATGAAACATTTAGTTACATGTGTTAATTCCGTAAAATTTATCTATGTCAGATTTTATATCTAAAAAATAAGTGCTTAATAATGAATTAATCCGATTTCGTCCTCACATGATTGAAATTAGACAAATAAAACCACATCAGATTGAATACTCAACATAAAATATTATTTACACTGATTCATAAATCCTTTTTATTCATAATATGTGATTACACACTTAATTGTTGTTATTTTATTCAGGAAGGTTTAAATATTGAGTAGATACATCTGTTTTCTGTAAATAAAAAACCATTTTAATTAAGAATAAATTTTCATTAAGAAATCATTTCTTCCGTTTTAATGTTATTCATTGCGTTAAGTTAATTAAATAATACGTCTTATATTATTTCGAGGCTAATAATAATTATGCTATGTAAAAGATTCTGCTCACGTATTCCTCAGCACTTCCATTCCGACAGTACCACAATTAATAAGCAAACTATCAAATAACCATGAAAATAAAAAGGTTATCATCCTGCATTGTATGCTTTCCGGGCTTATCTGCTGTCAGCGGGTAAATCGTGCGGTTTCCTCTGAAGTTGCATCTAAAATACTTTTTAAATTTTGAAAAGTATTTTAAGATTGAGTCCTAATCATGTGTTTAACTTCAGGAGAACACAGATGGAACGCATCATTATTCCGACTAACTATATTCATGTCAGGAGCACGCCGCTCTGGACCAAAGAAACAGCACCGAAATCTATCTGGCAAAGACATCTGGATAAAGGCACCCGTCAGGGCGTTTATCCTAAACTGTCTGTTATGCAGGGCACGATTGTTTATTATTCCTATGCAGATGAAACCAGCCCTGAACCAACTGACACCCTGGTGATCGAAGCCGGGCAGTTTGGTGTCTTTCCGCCGGAAACCTGGCACCGGATAGAAGCAGTTACTGACGATACTGTGTTTAATGTCGATTTTTATGTCGCCCCAGAGATCCTGACCGAGGAGTAACACAATCATGAACGACGAAAACAAAGGCTTTTTATTAGAGCTGATAAATGAAAGTAACGGCCTGAAAGCGGAGAAACTCTTTCTGAATCCGAAAAAGTTATATATCCCTGAGATTGCAGCAGAAGAAATCGCGTTGCTGGTCAGTGAATTAGACGGCAAAGAAAAGATTAATGATGCGGCACTGATGGTCACCATGACCAATAAAAATAATGGTGTTTCAGTGGATAAAGACGTGGATTCCGCTGCTGAATTAGCCGATGCTGAAAACGCGGCGCAAATCGTCAAGGATCTGATTAATATTATCCGCGGCTACGATATGGATGAAGAAACCAATATCTGCGGATGGTAATTGTTCTGTCTGTACCGTGAGGGGAAAACCCCGTTTCCCCTCCGGCATTGTGCATTATCCGGCGTGACGGATATCGTCATACTCACGGGTTTTATCAAACACGCTTTTGGCAAACGGACAGAGCGGAATAATTTTCCGCTGTTCACGACGCATTTTCTCAACCACCGCCGCAACCAGCTTATTACCGACTTTCTGCCCGCGCAGGCTGTCATCCACCATAGTATGGTCAATAATCGCCAGATTATCCCCGGTATACACAAAGGTGATTTCCGCTATCCGGCTTTTGCCGTCCTCAGACAGAATATAAAAACTGGTTTCATCTTCACGAATATCCATCACTTATCTCCTCCGGCTTAAAATAATACTATATGCAAAACCGTGCGGATGAGAATACCGATCAGTGCTGCCGGGATCACATAACGGAACAGACGGACAAACCGGGAACTGATACCGAGAAAAATGCCGATCCCCGGTAAATCAAATGTCTGGATGAGTAAACCGGCAGATGCATTAATCTGATTGGCGGTTACCGCGCCCTGCTGTACCAGATCAGAAATCACCCCGAAATACGCCGTCCCGCCGGCCACACATTTGACCAGGGCAGGCAGCACAAAACTGTCCGGAATATGCATAAAATTCAGTACCGGCATCAGAATATGGTGCAGCCATTCAATTACCCCGGCGGCCTGCATTAACCCGACAATGGATAATGACAGGATAAGCATCGGAATAGCCCCGAGTGCCAGACGGATAGCATCCGCCCCCGCGCTGTTGATAACCGACAGAATTCCCTGATTATTCTGCTCCGCATCCGGCAGCGGCTCTGAGCTTGCGGTCTCTGTCGCCGATAACCGGCGGCCGGTGACATACCAGGTAAAAGCCGCCGCACACAATCCCCCGGCAACCGAGATAATAATGGAGGTTGTCCAGTGCAGCCCGAACGGCATCAGCGGATAAAACACATTCCCCTGCCCCATGGCAAAACACATCGCCAGAGTGGCGGCCATATGGCGATCAGATACTCCCCGCTTATCCATAATCGCGAGTGTTGCCAGCGGTGCGGCAAAACTGACAAAATTTATCTGGATCAGCGCAAATGCACTCATCCCGGTTAAGCCGAATGGTTTGAGTAAAGGTGCCAGCCAGCGGACTATCACATCCAGCACGCCTCTGACAGAAAGGTATTTCATTATGATCAGCATCACGACCATAATCGGTAATAAGGTATAAAGCGCGACATCAACGGAGGATTTACCCGCTGAAATGATAATACTGATGACATCCATGGAATGAATACGGAAAGTAACTGAATCGGTTTTCCGGATTATAACCCTGTGATTTCAGAAGTAATTCAATTTTTTGAAGTGGTTCAAATAAAGCAGATAAAAGCAGCCAATCCTGTATTTCCGGATAATTCATTCAACCAGATGCTATTTTGCGGGATCAATAACCAAAAAATAACCCCGCATGATAGACTGCCGCTGTCTGCTATATCTATCCGGCTGATTTACATCATAATTCAGAAAGATGACCAGAGCAGAGACAGCGGCATCACCAGTACCAGTGCCGGAAGCAGATTAATCACCGCAAACATTTTAATACCGCAGATCCGAAGTCCGGTCGCGATTAATAATACCCCGCCCGCCGCAGTAAAGTCAGCCATCATGGCCGGTGTGGTAAACGGCATTAATAACGCACCGCTGCCCGCCAGTACCAGCTGAATAATCAGCATCGGCGCGGCAATAACCGACACCGCAATACCCAGTGAGCAGGCAAATATCATCGCGGTGAAAAAATCCATAAAAGCTTTGGTCAGCAGAACGGTAGGATCACCGGTCATGCCTTCATGCATCGCCCCGAAAATCCCGGTACCGCTGACACAGAACAGGAATATCAGCACCACATAGTTTTCGATAAAACTTTCTTGTGCCCCGCCCCGTGCCGGAAGCCGGGTTTTTATTTTACCGGCCACCGCATTAATTTTATTTTCCAGGCAGCACAGTTCACCGATAACCGCCCCCAGCAATACCGACAACACCATCACCGGCATATTGGCACATTTTATAATCAGCAACACCCCGATAGCGAGCGAGGCCAGCCCGAATACAGAGGGCATGGATGTCCGGATACGTTCCGGCAGCCGGTGGCTCAGCCCTGCCCCGGCAATGCCGCCAATTAATACTGCGGCGGCGTTAATAAAAGGTCCGGTAACCAAAGAATACTCCTGCTTTTTTTATTGGAATCTCATTATTATACGGAACCGCTACAATACTGTACGTGTACCCGTCTGCAAAACAGACGCAATAAAATAAAAACCGGGTATTGACTCTTACGTTACGTAAGGCCGCAGTCTGAGCCGCATTACAGGAGGGAAATATGTTACTTCAGGTTGGTGAAATTGCTGAGAAAACCGGACTGACTGTCCGCACACTTCATCATTATGAAGCGATAGGTTTATTACAGCCTGTAAGCCGGACCGGTGCCGGTTACCGCCTCTACAATGCTGACAATATCGAACCGATCGGGCAGTTGTGGTTTCCGGAGATACATTTTTTGGCGGTAGCGGTCAGTTCAAGGAGGACACTCATCTCTTCACGGTGTTTACCGCCCCGGTAGTTTGTTTAACCAACCCTGACGGTTGATTTTCCGGTTAGTACCCCGCCGCAGTTAATTTTATCACCGTTTCTTGCCGCGGGCTTTCCGTCAATAAAAACACTCCCGGAACTGCTGACAATAGTCCGGCTGTGGTTACCATGAGATTCCAGAGAATCACCCAACCGGGCAATTGCTTTATCATCCGCTTTGACAGTACCGGAGCCGGATATGACTTTCGTGGGTTTATGGCTGTCATGACCGGTACCAATGTCCCCGATAAGAATGACGGAAGGCATACAGCTCCTTATTCAGTCAGAAAAAGCAATTACAGTGCAGCAGTAATGGCTCTCTTTTATATTAATGAACAACGGTTACCTTACCGTTGATGACAGAAAGATACGGGTTATAGACAAAATTGTCGCCGTCTCTATTCTCCAGTTCGATAGGTGATACCCGATCATAACCGAGTTCGTAACGAAATATTCTGCCGTCTTTATACGTATGTAATTCGTATTTATCCCAGTTAACCGGAACTGTTTTAAAGCCATTATCAAAATAGCGCTTAAAATCCATGGAATCCCACATACTGTCCGGTGTGCCGCCCTGCGTGGTGGCTAACATCTCCCGGGCCCCGCCGGTCATATTCCGTATTTTCGCCAGGTCCTGCCGTCTGAACGCATTGTGGAGCTCTTCATAAAACGCTTTGATAGTTGCCAGCACTTCCGGCACGGATTGCTTCTGGAAGATGCGGCTGTCCTGATTCAGCGTCATAATCCACATTTCAGGACGGATCAGAAAGTGATACCAGGTTTTGTTGCCGTCGGTATTGCCCTGTTCCGCAGAGGCCAGCAGCCCCTGAACGGTACGGACTTTGACGCCGTCACGGGTTACGGTCAGTGAGGCGGCAGAGCCGAGATGATCCTCAAAGGTGATCGACGGCAGCAGGCTGACCGCGCTGATGGTCAGTGAAAACAGCGAAGAAAGGGATTCACTGAGCGAGAATTCGGTGACCTGAAAGGTCTGTTCCGGCAACCGGCCGATTTTGCAGGTAAACACCAGCCCGGAATGCCCCGGCAGCAAATCAGAAATGGAAGGTATCATGCCGACTCCCGTCATTGAAAACAGCGCGGCCCGGCAGTCATCCTGTCCGGGCCGGTATCATTACGCTTCGGTTGGCGCACGCCAGTCATCAGCACCGGAGGTGCCGGCAACGGTATGTTCCCAGTCGATTTTACGGTAAGAGAGTGACACTTCGATCAGTTGCGTGTAGTCCGTTTTTTGCGGATCCTGACAGTGCGGCATTTTGCAGTAGATATTAACGATAGTCGCGTCTTCCAAAGACGTGGTGAAGAAATGCTCCTGCTTCCCTTCAACCGAAGTGCGGTACCATTTCAACTGCACTTTCGGCAGCATTTCACCCGCCGCCAGGGCGTTGTACAGCAACGGAACCGCTTTGTTCAGTGCGACGGTGAATTTAAACGGACGGTGCGCACGCTGGCCGGACGGCTGTCAGGATTGCGGGTCGGTCGGAACAGTAACGATATGGTCAAACTGCTGCACCAGCATCTCATCTTCATGACCCTGCACATAGATATTGCCGACGGATTCAGCGGTAAACGCACCGGCAGTAATATTGCCCTGAGTTTTACCTTCGATGGAGATATAGCATGGAGTTGGCATGATAAAATTCCTTATTTATTAACAGGTAACAAATCGTTACCGGACGAGTGACTTCGTCATCAGCCAGTGCGCATGGTGATAATGATTAAAGGATAAATTTTACTTACTGGTCTGTAAAGACCGGAGGAAGGGCTGTATCTCACAGGATATCTGACCTTAAGTAACACTAATGACCGGTTAATGCAGTGAAATATGTCAGATCAAAAAAATGACAAGCAATCATATTTTTTAACATGTCTCGCTAATACACTGTAAAAAACAGAGAAAACAACCATTCCCCTTATGATCAGAAAAATAAATATTTAACCAAATACAAATGTCACGTAATACAATGAATTATAACAATAAAAATATCATTCCGGAAAATTATACAAACCTACCGGATTTTTAATTCCGCTGAATACAAGATATATGGATAAAAACACAATATTATGCTGTTTTATTTTTATCACTTAAATAACTAGTCTGACGAGAAGTAACCGGGATTCAGAAAATAGCAGCACAGAATGAGGTATTACATAGGGGAAACTGAAGAGAATCAGAAAAACACCAGCAGACTTCGTCAGAAAGAAATTTTGCAGTGGGGCTTGATTTATCAGAAATTGAAAAACGTCAGGAGATATTATCAGGAGTTAAGATGGCGGAGGAGGAGTCCGCTTAATATAAATCCAACCCCATCCATAGATATTCAATTAGTAACGGAATATCAATAGATTATTTAAATTCAAATCCAAACATGTATAATATTCTCCATACAAAGCCTAACAACAATGGCATACCAGATGGCATACTCAACCTTAGGATAAATTCACCATGGCTTTATTAACCAATACCAAAGCTAAGAATATACAACCTGGGGATAAACCATTACCTCATGGCGGTATCACGGGTCTCACTCTACATCCATCATCAACAAAAGGAAGAGGAAAGTGGGTACTTCGCTATATGAGCCCAGTAACACAAAAACGCCGAAATGCGGGTTTAGGTAGTTACCCAGAAATCACAATTTCAGAAGTGTCAAATATTGCTTCAATAATGAGAGAGCAAATAATCAAAGGTATTGATCCCCTTGAGTTCAAAAAATCAATTTCCGAGAAGCCATCAATCCCTTCTTTTGAAGATGCTGCTCGTAAACTTCATACTGAATTACTTCCTGGCTGGAAAAATGAAAAACACGGTAAACAATGGATCACTACACTGGAACAATATGTATTTCCATTTATCGGCTCAATGACATTAGATACCATTGCCCCCGCTGATATAGCTGACACATTACGCCCTATCTGGTTAACTCGCTCCGAAACTGCCTCTCGCGTCAAACAACGTATCCATGCGGTTATGCAATGGGCATGGGCACATAGTTATTGTTCTGCTAACCCTGTCGATGTGGTCGCCCATTTATTACCACAACAAATCAGCGTGAGTATCCGTACCGAACATCAACCTGCAATGCCATGGAAATCACTCCCTCTTTATATTGCAACCTATGTATCCACAGATGAACGATACAATGTCACTCGTGCCTTACTCTTATTTGTCATACTCACCGCCTCACGTTCTGGAGAGGCTAGAGCCATGCGATGGGGAGAAATTGATTTTAAACAACGAGTTTGGACTATCCCAGCCGAAAGAATGAAAGCTGGCATGCAGCATCGAGTTCCCTTATCGGATCAAGCTATGTCGCTACTCCATAGCTTAAAAGGGCTACATGATGAATTGGTTTTTCCTTCCCCCAGAAAACAAGTTGTCCTTTCCGACATGGTGCTCACTGCATTCTTACGGCGTACGAAAGCCCCAAGCGATAATCCTAATCGCGTTGCAACAGCACATGGCTTTCGTTCAACTTTCCGGGATTGGTGCTCTGAGCATGGCTATTCTCGGGATTTAGCTGAAAGAGCACTCGCTCATACAGTCAAAAATAAAGTGGAAGCAGCTTATCACCGAACGGACCTATTAGATCAGCGACGCCCTATGATGCAAGCGTGGGCTGATTATCTCTTGCCTTAAACTAAAGAGCTAGCCAATATGGCTAGCTCTTTTATCTCTTATTAACAATAGAAGGCATGGGCTGTAGAAAACTTATGTCACTACAGGCAAATCCACACCAAATCTGACCGATTTTAACCATCTAGACTTTATTAATAGGAGTTTAATCTACTATCGATTTTTGCAAATAATTAGGTACAAAATCACAGGGTAAATATCTGAAAATCAGTTGGCTTGTACTTCTTCATAACTTTGCGACATATATGAACCGCCTGTTGCCACTATCCAGCCTCAATAGATTCTGGATAATGGCTGGTTACCCTTTACCGAAATGACCACTCAGTGATCGCAAAGTCTACGATTTTGTTATGCCGTTTATCTATTGCTTCACAATCCCACACTGGGTTCTCGCTATCTTTAACGAAAGAAGCAATCTCAGCCTGTTGGTTAAGAATGGGGGTCTTTCTGTAAGACATTAACTTATCGGCAAATGGTTTGTTTCCGATGGACGCATTGTGCGACCCTGATATGAGCATCAGGTTGCCAAGACAATTGAGGTATTCAGAGCTAAAGTCCTCGGAATATTCACCCTGCTCATTGAGTTCATATCCTGTTTCGAGAGGACTTCCATCAGTAGGCGTGCGCGGTGCTATATGTTCAATTTGTTGGTTGGTAATCTTGAACCCTTCGACTGAATATCCAACTCTCTGAAGATAACTCTCGTAGCTCCAAAGCAGGTAGCTTAGTACATTATTTCCGTACATCCCGCCATGTAGATAGTTCTTCATATTTGTATCACTCCAATACCACGTATCGTTGAGCTTACTTGCTATTTTTTCTGATAAGACAGCATTGTTGCCATCGTAGGAGAGCAGAATTTCATTGAGACGCTCTTGAATATTTGCCCGACTATTGATGAGCTTAGCCCTAAAGGTTATCACTTCAAGAATGCGGAAAAGAGTTGGGAGATCTGAAGAGTTATAACGGTAGCCCTTAATAATGAATGGGTAAATGTACGCGGGGATCCCAAGTTTAAACAGCCTTTTCGCATACAAACTCTTTTCATGTTGTAACTTATCTATGGCCACGAATGAATCGTTTAAACTTCGAACGTACCCTTTTATCCAGGTAACTTTGTCATCTTTGTTACGGAA
The DNA here is from genome assembly GCF_041099235.1 of Morganella morganii. Taxonomy (GTDB): domain Bacteria; phylum Pseudomonadota; class Gammaproteobacteria; order Enterobacterales; family Enterobacteriaceae; genus Morganella; species Morganella morganii_E. The sequence goes on from NZ_JBFZSO010000004.1 coordinate 62,317, forward strand.
AGCTTCCTTCAAGTCATCCAAAGTGCGGTAGGCATACCCCTTGATATACGCATTGTTGTGGTAAATCAGCACACTATCTTCATTAATCCGCTCTATATTGTTGATTCTCTGATAAATGTGTTTAAATATGTTCGATACAAATTCGATATTGTTATCAACATCGTCAGCAGGGCTATTCACGTACATCTGATACATGAAATACGATTTGACCTTTTCCATATTGGTCAATTCTTTGCCTCTATTATTTTCCAGTTCAAACATCAGAGCCGCATCCTTCTTACCCTCCAACTCGATGATGGTAAGGTCGGTATTTTCAAGCTTATCTTGGATACTGACAAGGCGTGCAGTATCTAGTTTAGAGAGTTGTTTAGTGAAGTATGCTTTCGCTTCAAGTAGTTTCTTTTGTGATGGAGAATAAGCATCAAACTGATCGTGATTTTCGACAATTAAGCAGTCATAACAACTTCGATCATATTCAACTGGGCGGAGTTTAATATTTTTATCTCTGATGAAAGCTTCTTCAGTGTCTTCAATGTCAAAATTATGCTCTGACAGGTCATCTCGTGTCTTTAATACATTGAGTAGAGAGCGAACAAATATAGTAATGGTAGTGACCCTTTGCTGGCCGTCAATGATTTCGTATAACTTGTTCTTTTCAACGCATTCAAGAAGAATATTCCCGAAAAAATAGTTGTTTTCCCCATCTACTTGCTCATAAAGATCTGACAAGAATTCATTCCAGTTATTCTCTCCCCAAGCATAAGCCCGCTGGTATACAGGGATCTCGTAACTAACCCTGGAGGGTTCAAAGAAAGCCAATACTGTGGTTTGATTAAAGTTCATGTCACTCCCAATACTAAACATTACACAGTGTTTAATATCAAAAATTTAATCATATCATATTGTAGTGGCTCACTAAAACTGGCCACTGATATAAAGTTTTCCAATATTTTTATTTATGTGAACAAGGCAGACACTGATGGCATTCATAACACAGAAATTTCCAAAAACGAGTTTACCCGGCTGTCCGCTTCTCAAAACAGCCATTTGAATTTTACATGTGGGCAGGTTCGTTGGCCGCACTCAGCCAGCCGGGTCACATACTAATGTATGTTCCCTGTTTATCTTCCCTTGCCGCCTTCCTGCATCTTGAATTACGTTGGGTATAAAGAGTAGGACATTCCGGCATAAACTCTGAATGCAGGCTTAATACGGTTTCATCCCGAGCTGTTAGCTGCAACTTGAAAGCTATAGGGTATATGGTATCGTACGCGTCAGAAATACCTTTAAGAGAACCCTTCACGGTGGAAAAAAAGAAAACCTTCCTGCAGCAGAAAAGCGGCTTACACCCGCGTAACCGTCATCGTTCACGCTATGATTTCCCGGCGCTGATCGCCAGTTGCCCGGCACTGGAGCCGTTCGTCAAGCCGAACGCCTGGGGCGACATCTCGATAGATTTTGCCGATCCTGCGGCGGTTAAAATGCTCAACCGTGCGTTGCTGCAACATTTTTATGGTATCGAACACTGGGACATTCCCGCCGATTATCTGTGCCCACCGATCCCTGGGCGTGCCGACTATTTACACCATCTGGCCGACCTACTGGCGACCAGCAACGGCGGTGAGTTCCCTCGCGGTAAAGGCGTGGCGATCCTTGATGTGGGTGTTGGCGCCAACTGTATTTATCCGATTATTGGCCTGCGTGAATACGGCTGGCGTTTTACCGGTTCGGAGATTAATCCGATATCGCTCAATTCGGCCAAAATGATCGTGGAGATGAATCCGACACTGAGAAACGGCGTGCGCCTGCGTTTACAAAAACAAACTGAATTTATTTTGAACGGCATCATCGGCGTGGCGGAGAAATTTGATGCCACACTGTGTAATCCACCGTTCCACAGCTCTGAACAGGAAGCGCAAGCCAGCACCCGTCGCAAACTGCACAAGCTGGGTAAAGGCAAGGTAGCCGACACGCCGCTACAGAACTTTGGCGGCAAAAATAAAGAGCTATGGTGTGAAGGCGGTGAAGAAGCTTTTGTGCGTAAAATGGTAGAGGAGAGCGTTAGCCTGGCACAAAACTGCCTGTGGTTCACCTCGTTGATTTCTAAAAACACTACCCTGCCTTCGATTTATCACGCGTTAAAGCTGGTGGATGCGGCCGAAGTCCGTACCATTGAAATGGCGCAGGGGCAAAAAATCAGTCGCTTCGTGGCCTGGACGTTCCACGACGCACAACAGCAGGCCGCCTGGGCGACAGAACGCTGGCGTTAATTTCTCTGGTGCCAGTTATTTAACCGGCACCGATAAAACTTAGCATTTCCCTTTCAATTTCTGCATGTTGCGTTATTCTCAATATGTCTTCCAATACTAAAAATCTTAAAAAAGTTATTTATTCAAAATTTGGTGCTCAGATTCCAGTTAATACTAATTTTTCAACATTGTTTGGTCAGGCATATGCAGCTTTGCAAATGGCAACACATCAAAACTCTAAAACAGATAATGAACCAGTAATAAAAGATTACGAGCGTGCTTTGTTTAAACTGGCATTATCTATTAATAGAGTTTGTAATTATGTGGTCATATAAAAAATAATGATAATAATTTACTATCGTTAATTTGAGGTAAGATAGGTATGAACAAGAATGAATTAACTCAAGCAACAAAACCAACACGTACTCGACTTATTCGAGCAGTGACAACTTCTACGGCTATTGAAACAAGGCAGGAGTCTCGTCGTGTTGAAGAAAAAATGAAATCTAAGCGTGAGAATTTTGGGAACTTGAAACTCGCAGTCTAGCTCGCTTTCAATGCTTTATTAACCCAATATTTTATTGGTTCATAGTTAAGGTTTAATCCTGTCTGGATTGCTGCAATGTGCCAGAGGCAGACATAGCACACTTCTGCTTATGCAGCCCAAATCGGTATGCAACTACACCACAAGAGAAAATCGTCAGTTTTGTTCTGCCTTCATTTTTACGTTCCATAAAAAATGGCATGGGTTCGCTGTTACTTTTGATTTGTAGTCACTGTGTGACTTATAGCCGTGTGCCACTGCGATCGCTGTCGCGAGTAAACTAGTGCCGCCAGTCAACACGCTCAGCCCTAAACCAGCAGTTGCGATAGCAACTTCAGTCAAGTGTGTTTTTTTTATGTGACTAACCTGGGGGGCAATCTGACTCATTTGAACTTCAAATAGTTCATGTTGTGTGTCCTCTATAATAGCACGTACACGACTAGGATCTGATTCATGCCTAGCCTGACGTAAACCTCTCTCTAGTTCCGAGCGGAACGATTGAAATGCTTCACCATCATTGTTTCGGATAGACATTAAATCAGCCGACGATATTTGTTCTAGAAAGGGAACATCCATTTGAAGAGTACAATTTAAAGTATTTGCTTTAATATCACTGGAGTCAAAGTTCATGTTTAGTAAATTACTTTCAAACGGATGCTCAGTACCAAACATGCATCCAAGATATTCGCATAGAGCGATCCGTTTATTCAGATCGATATAATGGTTTCTGGCAGTTTGATTTACAGATTGTCTTACCCATGCAACAAAATCTTCTTTTGATGGTGGTTCTGATGATTTCTTTTGTATGAAGGTGTATACATTTTCTTTATTTGCCGGTTTAATTTCAGTAGGATTAAGCATATATCCCATTACAAACCCACCTTCCATCCCTTTAAAGTGAATACTAATATTTCTGCATAGATAAAGATCTCTCATAACCAACATGCGTCCATTGTCGTTTTGGACACTTCGTACATCAGCATTTGTTTTGTATTGTTTTAGGATATTTGATGGTAAACAATCTTCGAACCCTTTATTAGAATAAAGCAAAGGAATCTCTTCGCCACGTTCTAACTCGAAACTTACGGGATACAACTTAACGTAACCACCTACTACTAATGGACGCAATTCAATAAGTCTGATTGCAGCATTAGCTAATTCTCTGCGATCAATCATCGGTGTTGATGTCACACCCATAAATGAAGTTATAGCTTCAGTCGAAGCGCTTCTAAAGTCAGTTAGTTTGAAAATAGGATCTGAGACTATAGCTTCCTCTAAGTATAATGCTGCTTGTTTAAGTCGTGAGATATGAGACATCGTATCAGTAGCCATACAGCTAAGCGCATCATTACTGGCTTTAACATCTTTTCGTACTTCCGGAAGAATTTTAAGACAGTACTCGCGATATCTGGTTAGCTCCCTCTCTAAGGTCAAATCAGATATACCCTGGTATAGCTGTGATGCCAATGCCCCATCTAAAAGTAGTGAATCGTTAAGATAATCATATGCATAACTGCCCATGTATTTTCTTCCATTCCGATATAAAAAAGAAAATCATACATCAAGAGAGTATGTTTAACTAATTGTTGTTAAAAAATTATATGCCAATTACTCATTAGAAGGGCTGCATCCAAAAAACCAGCAACGCCCGCTACTCGCTCACCGCAGACTTTCAGCGTCAGGAATTTAACTGCTGTGTGCCAAAAACGGACATTGGTCGCACATCTGGTCGAATATACAGTGTTATTTGCTTTAATCATAAAACAGGCACGCTTTGAGTAAATCAATAGGCACACTTATTTGTTACTGAAGAAGGAAAAACACTTTAACTTAGATACTTAGAGTGGGCTAACCTAAAAATAACAGGCCAGAGAAAAGAAATAATGTGCCAGCACGCTTTGGGGATGAGGGATGGCGCAACCACCCAACATTCAATGCCCTTGTGTTTTAACAATCGGTAGAGCCAATAGCCGCAGGGGCCTGCTTCATAAACCACACATAAGTGACTGGCTTTATTTGCAAACTTCTTCATAATGTTGAGAGCAGAACGACTGTTGGTAGGGATAGTGCCGTAAAAAGAGACAGCACTATCCTCGGTAGAAACAAACGCAACATCTGTGGTTTCTTCGTGCACATCCATGCCGATGAAAATCGTGCTAGGTTTAGACATGTCGATCTCCTGTTTCTGTTAATGATTAATGCTCATTAACAGTGTGGCTCTGGTTCGACTAACCCACGACAACGCAGGAGGTCGACACCTCGGTCAGGGAATCATGATGTCTAGCCACTTAGTCCGTGTGAAATTTGAGAAATGTCTAAATGTTAGAAATTGAATCAACTAGCAAATTTAAGTATCCAGATCACTTTCCACCAAAAGACTTTTGGATTCAGCCTGGAACAGTGAATGATGGACTGGCAGAGTTTACTGAATTGGTAGATGCACGTAAGGGTGAGAAAGTAATTGATGAATATCTGCAAGAATATCGCGGTTTATTAGCTAAATTTATGAACTTTACTCAGTTTGGTCACCATGGGACATGGGTAATTCCTCAACAACAAGTGCGTCCGCCTTTAACAAGTGAACAACGCGGGCTTAAACCCGACTATATAGTTGGTGGAAAGGGATCTGATGGATATAAATGGTTTGTCGTTGAATTAAAAGGAGCGGACCAAAATATCTTTACTGAAAGAAATGGCAATGTTGTTTTCAGCAATGCAGTTAACGATGGTATTTGCCAACTATTAAATTATGTGGATTATTGCTCATCAGCACAAAGCTATCTACGAGATACTTTGCGTTTGAATGATTTCCGGGAGCCTGAAGGGTGTCTTATAGTCGGGCGCGAGAGTGAACTATTAGATGACCCTAGAAAACAAAGTCTTAAGGCGGCTTGGAATAGATTGAGTGGTGGTCGCTTGCAAATCAGAACGTATGATGCATTTATTCGTTCAACAGGAAGCTCATGGTCAGTAGAAAAAAATGGCTAACAAGCCGCAGCAACGGACTGTCAAAGCTGTCACTCAAATTGCTGCGCAATTACGTGCCAGCTTTGCCAGCCGATGTGCTGGGCGTTAAGGTTATATGAAGATCGTACACTACGAATCGAATGCACCATGGGTAGGGAAAATGAAATGTCCAAACCCTAAGTGCGGAAAGGAAACTCCTGCTTGGCAATCAAGCGGTATGAGCGGTAGTTGCCCGCACTTTTTCTGTGATACTTGTTCGAATGTAATCCACAGAGAACAAGATCATGCCCTGCTCTATGAGCATGAAGCCAACCAAGAGCTCTTGGAGCAAATAGCGGCAACTCTCCCAAATTGTCCTTGTGGAGGCAGGTTTGTTCCAGGAGCAAATCCAAAGTGCCCGAGCTGCAAAACCGAATATGCCCACCAATGGGATGCTGTGAAAAGGTTGAATGTACCTTTTATGCCAATCTTGGATGGTTCCTGCTTGATTCGAGATAGGCTGTATTCGTATGAAGTGTGCATTGGCTCTAAACCCAAATACTGGTGGCGTTTGTTCGCAAATGCCTTAACAAGTTTAGGCAAGGGACGCTCCTGACGTCGCGCCCCTGCTAAAAGCATTAATGTCAGTTCTTCGCTCAGACCAGTCGGTCAGGCTTAGTTATGTTCTACCCAACAAAACCTGTTAGTTCAAGTCTGAGCTAATACCTCTCAATTAAACCTGACTGGTTCCAAAGTTTCTAAAGTCAGTAATGAACTCTTTGGTATTCATTTTAGCCAGATACGTTATTCGTAATAGGAAATCAAAATAATTAGAATGACGGGCCAGAGCATCTCGTCTATCAAATCGAAATACGGGGTTCTCTGGAAAGTTAACTAATGGTGCATAGTCTGGGTACACTAAGCCAATGGCGCTACACCATGCCCGTTGTATTCTAGTCGCCATATTATTGGCATCATCTTGTAAATAGTTGCCTAAATAGCCGTATATATCACGATTAAATAACAAAACTAAATGGTAGTGAGGATATTCACTTTCGTTACGTTCTCTTACCCAAGCATAATAAGGGAGTGCTGGTGTACCTGAACGCCCCGTACGATGATGTGCGGCTCTCAGTTGGCTTTTTAGTGACTCGATAAAACGGGTAATGGCTCGCTCATCCGTGCGTTGAAAACATATAGGCATATCTGGGGCATCAGGACTACTATCCTGAGCGAATCGTAAATCAACTCGGATTGCAAATACTCGGTTATGGTGTTCTAGTGTATTCTCAACCACTGCCAGTAATCGACGAAGGATATAATACGATATCGAGGAATCATAGCGATCACTCGCGATAGTTATCAGTTGGTCCAATTCTGTTTTAGTTAATGCATAATCTGACATTTTTATTACCTATATCATAGAAATAGTGATATCTGTATTCGTGTTTAAGTACCTATCGCATCCATAACACAGTGAGTTATAGACACAATAGGTACAGTGATTAAATAAACATTGCTTTGTTGATTGATAGGTGTTATTATTATAAATTAGTATTGTATTTAGTAAGATGATATATATTACCTATACCGACATCATTCCATTTAATAAAAGACAGACTCAATCCTCCCCAAAGCCGCAATAAACCTCGCTTGGTGATATAATCCTACTCACTGATATTATTAAAAATAACTCTGAAGTTATCCTTATCTTGGTGAGTTATTGAGTATGAATACTCCTCTGCTACTCAACGGAATATTCAATCGTTCGGCTAGCTCTTCAGGTGTCATTCTTGCCCCCGTAAACTTGACATAGTTAATCCCATTTTTTTCGAATAATTGAACTTTAGCTTCCTGCTGTAGTTTTTCTAATGCAGGCCGCAAACGGTCAGAGCGTCTCAGTGAATAGGGGCCATTTTTAATGATATCATTTCGCCTAAAATCATAAGATTTATTACTGACAAGATGCTCCTCCAACCATAACAGGAGTTTTTCAGCATCACTGACTTCCTTAAAATCATCTATTTTTTTGATAAAGTGATTAAGATGCCACTGAGTAATATAGACTGCCGACTCCAGCGTTTCCAACGTAACAACAGTGGAATCGGGTGTCATAAACATTTGCATCACCCCAGCAATTCGAGAAGCATGCTCCATAAAGCGCGATGCGTAATCATCATAAGCATGTAATTCCCCACCAGGCTCCATCATCTTTTTAACAGCTTGATAATAGCCATTCCACGCCCCTTGGGCATCATGTGCTAAAGTAATACAATGGCGTTCTTCGTCATTTTCCCGACGTTTTATTCCTTTTTGTAAATGTTTTATTAACGTAGCCGATAAATCTGCTAAACTTAATTCAGTTGAATGTGAAACATTTTTTATCTCACATAATTGCTGAATTTGATCTAGATCCACTAATAAGCTGCGAGCTAAAAAACCTGAACTCTTTGCTTTCTTTCCTTTTTTATCCATAAAGCTGTCAAATAACGCTGGCTGGACCATGAGTAACAGACTAAAACGACAATCTTTGATGACATAGTTATCTCTAGATGCTCGGCTTACCGATTTCCCCTCTGCGCACCAAAGCGAATTTAGTAATGGTGTTTTTCGCAATAAACTACTTTCAAACAATTCACCCGCCTCATCTGACATCAGCGACAATACGGGATATCCATCCCCCAACTCCTGAGCCAGACTTTCACTTGTTGAATCATTGATTACTAAACGTTTTTTTATTGGCGCTACTGGTTTTTGAACAAGGCACTCTTCTAAATTGAAAAAAGCTTCATTCACTTTTATTCCCTGATTCAGCGCTTTTTGATAGCATTTATTTAATGCGCTAAATTTTACATTCCATAGCACCAGACTCCGCTCATAATTATCTCTTTCAATATAAAAATCCTGTTCGAGTTGTTGCTCAAATTCTGAAATTGCTTTTGTGAGCAGTTTATAAACAGTAGATTTTCGGCACCCCGACCTCGCCAAAACAACATGATAAAGTGACAGTGGATATTTTCGTCCACTTATCGGTTCAATATCAAAGCTATCCTGACACGACAGGGACATCACACTTAACAGAGTAGGCAAAATAATTTCAGCCGCCGCTCCTGTTTTTATATGTACTTGCTCAATCATGCGTTGAAAATAATCTGGTAATTTCTCTATGTTTAAATATAACTCTTCATTTTTTTGTGACATTTCATCCGCCTTATTGATTAAACCATTCTTGAAGTTAACCATTTTTCAACTGAAGCATATTGCCAGCCAACTGATGAGGCGCCAAGCTTGATAGGCTTAGGAAAATTCTCATCGTAATACTTAGAGCGAGGGTTCAATTTTTCATAAATGCTCGATCTGGATATCCCTAGCATTACCGTTAACTCGGTCATACGTAAAATACGTATAGGCAAATTATTCTGACTCATATTTTCGTTTAGATGATGCATTTGATTCTCCATTGATTCACGTTCTTAAGAGATATTCATTTTCCACATCATCTGGCAATATGTCCTCGTAGAAAATTGGAAACCAACTGGAGAATGTCATGTACACCCATATTTTTGCTAATATCATGTTAACAGCCTACGACATAACAGTTTTAAATAAGGAAAGAATAGAAAAAATCAACACAAAAGAAAGAAAAAATAAAAATAAAAAATATAAAACGCTAAATCTAGCTAACCAGAGAAAAATTGAAAATTTTTCATTACATCAAGATTTTTTTGCAAAAACAGGTAATCTGAAAACGCAGGAATATGGTGATGACAACATCAATACTAAAGAAACTTATCAAAAATTGATTAATATCATCGATAGCAAAGCAGTCTTTACTCAGACAGAAAGACAGATGTTTTTCTATAAATATGAGCAACTGTATAACGCATTGATTGCTCAATACGTTGTGTCTAATTTAGAAAAAAAAGAAATATTAAGAAAATATACAAAAGCCACCATACCCGCCATTGTGGCATTAGATATGTATAAAACGCTGAGTCTTTCCGTCGATAAAGAACAATTACATTTTTACAGTCATATCCATCATTTTATACTGAGTGAATACTACGACAATCATCACAATAATCTCGAATCGCTCTGTAAGGGGGTGAGAGCCTATCTCAAATACTACATCAAGACATTAGCGTTCAACCCCATTGTTAATCTTTTTGAAATTACAACCTCAATTAACAATATAAGAACCTCATCATTCACAACAATTTGTAACATCGATACGATTATTGATGCTTGCAAAAAAGAAGCGAGCGAGATAGGTAAACCACACGATACCCAATTTGAGCAATTGAGAGTTGCTTATACTTCTCTTAGTGTCCTGCTCGCCTTTCAAAAAATCACTCACCTACTGACGCCACTTGTATCAAATTATAAAAAATTACTTGAAGATAAACTTGAAGCGCCAGATCCCCTCTTCTTTTTAGAACAGTATCTTTACCAAAATGTTGAAAATGATCCTATTTTTTTGGGGGAAAATGCACTGTATGAGTATATCGAGGTGTTAATTTCTCACGAGAAAATAGATATCTCTAGTTGTGAAGATGACTATGATTGCGGCCAAGGCCCTGAATGTGAGTGTCAATGTATCCCTAGTTATTGTTACGGTATTCTTACTATTTTAGAAAACTTTATATTTGAAAATAAATCTCATCTGCCTTTACCTACTCTTGTGCCTTCCATAAAATTATCTAAGTTTTCCCCCCAAAAAAAAATAAGCATTTTTGAATTATCATCACACTTAGATGAGCTCTGTGACGAAGTGCCATCTCTTAAATTATACAAAGAAATCCCTTATATTCTTGAGCTACTTTACGCTAACGAGTTAGATAACATAAGAGAGGTTATTAACGAAATCTCATTTGAAGAATTCCCATTAGGTTTTTTTACATCTACACTTGCTATTATCAATCTCGCATTAAAAATAAAGTTTGAACCAAAATCGATTCGATACGGATCATTGCTCTCCTATATCAATCCTATTTTAACAAATCAAGGTGTATATACTGAATATATCATTGTTACACACGACATTAAAAATCCTACTCAGTCAGTTTCTGATATAGAAGAAAACCCTGTAATTAATGATCCCAACAACCAAACAGTTCTGCATTCAATCATGATATATAATAGAATGATAAAAAAAATGATTATTTATGATAATGATCACTCCGAACTAATTCCTTCACAATCCGTTTATGGGCTTCTCGACTCGGTTGAGCTCGCCCTTAAAAAATTAAGGGAAGCTTTTTTTCAGGAGAAAATGTTGCTTACAGATAAAGAACTGGCAAGCCTTATCATTCAAAATAAAGTATTAACGAAACACGAAACCAATGATAATCTGATAGGTATACTCAATGAGGCTACATTATATAATTGCCTTGGTTGCCTTTCTTATTTATATAAAAATCTAGCGGGTTATGGCGAATCACTTCCAAACATATTATCATTCACAGGAATATCAAAATATGAACATGAAGAAAGAGAAACATTACGCCGCGCATTACTCATCGTGAAAGAAAAACAGACTAATAAAGATAACTAAACACCTTCACTCTTATTCATGTCAATCAATGCACCTGCAACAGCTGCTACATGTAGCAGCTGTTGCAGGGTATACCTTCTATTTTTACATTTTATTGGCTAGTGGGCGGCCCGTTAACTTGTTATTAATTCGTTTTATGATTTTTAAGTTGGGCAATACCTACTTGATGGCAGAGAGGAATATTATAGAGCAAAAAAATATCATCGGGTTACGCAACTTATCAATTTGAATTTTTGCATTAGCTAATTCCTGAGTATGTTTTGTATCGAGTTGATGGAGGGATTGGACGCGTTCTTGATAATCTGCATTGATTTTGACTTGTTCGGTCAGCTCAACAAGTAATTCGGCATTCTTAGTGTTTAGCTCACCTATCCTTTCGTGTTGTTTCCACATTCCCCATATGGCTAGGCTATAGTCAGTACTAGAAGCTGCTTAGGCAGGTAGTGGGCGCTATCTGCCTTTTAAAAGGGTTCCACTGATAGCCGCCATCCTCGTCTGTTAGGGACTAGTCTGATACGGGCTAATATCATGGAACAAAACGCCGAAGGCCGCTGCAACACGCCACCTTGGTTCAAGCTCTTTTTTCTCAACAGGTCTGCCACTGGCAACAAAGACAATTCCTTCGGCTACTTGTGCCCCCCAGAAAGCAACTTCCAACGAATGACGTAATAAACCACCAGCACCACTGTGATGATGATGCTCAGAAGCTTGCAACAAGTGAACATAGGACGCCAGATGGTCAATGCAGGGCTGGATCAGCTTTTGAAAGTCACGCTGGTTAAAGCCAAGTACTTGGCGCAGTTTGGAAATTAGCTCGTCTTGTGTGGACTGCAAATCCTCGGGTGACGCAGCTGGCAACCCCTTTAGAAATGGCGGATAGCGCTGAATTTCTGATTCAGTTGACTCAGGTTGGTGTTGCGACTTTAAAAATCTACTAAGCATAAATACCCCTGCAAAAGTGGTATCATCCTTAGTAAATGGCAATATCTGTCATCAGATAAATAATCGAATCTTTAAGCTATTTAAGTGGTAAAACAATGAAACAACTCAACACATACGAAACAAAAGAAGAAGGTGAAGCAGCTCTTGCTAAAATCGATGAACCCAAGCGTCTTGCTAGCGAGCGCGATGCCACTGAAACGATTTATAACTTATTTGGAGTTCCTAGCTGGGGAAATTTTTATAAGCTTGGAATGTTCAACCTGAACGAGCTAAAAGACATCATCCAGAAAAAGCAAGATGGGTTACCCTATGATGAAAAAAAACATCGTGAGATCATCACGATGCTTCAGTATGTTGCTAAAAATTTCGAGTTAGAGATACCAACACATTGGATGTAATCGAAGGGCTTTTCAGCCCTTCAGTCCTGCCTAAGCAACCATTTTTCTAAACAGCTTCTCTAAATAAACCGGTCCAGTATCTTCCATAAATAAAACATTACGCTCTTCAAGTTTATCTTTTGACTCAGATACGTTGATCAAATCCGAATGCAACGTTTCAGATACGATGAAAGCACTTAAGCTTAAGTCTTTATCAGCGAGTTTCGGCTCTAATGCTTTAATTTCAGAATACAGCCCAAACTTAGCGTCATCTAAATTCAGGTTTCGAATACCTTTGGGATCAATAAGGCTAAGCCATTGCTTACCCGTTTTATCATCCACTAGCCATAATAGAAAATCAGGATAAAAATTCCCCGCAGTCGCAAAACCTAATCCTTTTGATTTTGTATCAGCGTTACGTAGAAGATATAAGCTCTTATCACCGATGATTTCCTGGCCTCTTGGTGTTTCAATAAACGCCTCTAAATCTTGAATGAAAGTAATTTCACTTGGCGCATCAAATGCCATAGGTCGCATTTTTAAGGGCAAGTCAGCATTTTTTTCAATCGAGAGAAGTGGATAGTACAAATGCTTGTCAAAAGTCACAGCTACCATTCCTGGAGCATTCCATTCTTTAGCTTTGCCAATATCCCCTTTAGCAACGATATCCTGCAATTGCTCCAATCGCTGAGCATAATCCAAGCCGTCATCCGATTCCTCAATTTCAAAATGATACATTTTGATCATGCCAGGATCGTCTTCCTGCACTTGCGTTACCTGATAGAACTGACCTTCGTAAGCATTTTTCAACGCGTTATAAAATCGCTCTGTATAGTCAAGCAACAGGCGCAACATAATATCTTCTTGCTTCTTAACATCAGAAAATTGCTTGATATCTAGTTCTGATTTCGGAATAAGCAGTGTATACCACTTGTTTGAAAAAACACTATTGCCTAAACAAAAATCCATTAACCGTTGCTTATCAAGACGAAGATTCGACCAACCTCGTTGCAATTTATAATCCTGAACTGCAAGGTATAAGCGCTCAAAGTCGAATGCAGAAACCACTTTATAATCGAGTTTACCTTCAAATCGAACATTGACGGGCGTGTTGTCGCCTTTTCTATTTGTATCAATGGATTCAAGCTTTGGATACAGGTCTAACTTCACATGAGGAAGTTTAATTTTCCCTTCGAACTCAGCAGGAACTTGATATAGTTCAGGAAAATGAACACGCTTAAAACCGTGCTTCTGATTATCTTTATACCCATCTTTTAATTTTAGCGTTTTCAACTTGGTTGCCGGTAAGTTAGGACGCGTTTCAAAATTCAGCTCTAATATTTCATCACTAGGAGTAATCCCCTCGTCTTCGAGATACTGCTTGAACGTCGCCATGTAATCGGCACGAACACCAAAAATATTCAAAGTTTCAAGCTTATCTAAATGAATCCCTTTTGGCCGTTGCCCCGGCGTGCTGCGTTTTAGCGAGTAGTCGCGACCTTTTAAGCGTACACCACGGCCAAACAGCTGAATGATCTGCGAACCTTCACCTCTACCCATATTTAAAAGACCCATAGTAGATACACGCCAACTACTCCAGCCTTCGGTAAACTTACGAGAACCAATCAAGATATGCAGTTTAGAGTCTTTATCGTTCAAGGTATGAAAGAGTGATCTAGCAAAATCATCCCTTTGATAATCAAAGGTGGCGTCCTCTTCACACATCTTGTAAAGCGATGGTGAATCGCCAATGTTAATCAAACCAAATGGCGTAGCTTCGCCAACCTGAAGCGCCAACTCACCTTTACTACCTATCAGATTTAATACTCGAAGACGCTGGCCTGAATGAGTTGTGTTGAATAACTTGGCCAGAATATCGGCATAAATATCTTCAGGACCATTCATCAAAGCTATAAAGCGCTTCTCAAAAATATTCCTATCTTTGGTATCCAGAATCCGCGCTTTGTTATCCACCAGATCTTTTATCCAAGCTTTAGCTTGTGCTTCATTATTCAAGAACCAAGCTAAAAAGCGCAATACCGCATGAATATCAGAATCTTCACCGCCAACAGTGTTTCCCACAAACACCCAAAGTGGTTTTTCAATGTTGAACTCAGCTAACTGGTCTTTGTTTTTAGTGAACAAATATTGCTGCTGGTAAAAACTAAGCAAACACGCAGTGAAGTACTCATAACGTCGCTCATCTTGTTTATCTTGCGCTGGGTTCAGGTTAAGGATTAAAGACTCTTTACCATAACCGTCCTCGTAGAAAAATTTATACGAGTAATCAAATAGCACTGATTTGCCATACACTTCGCGTGTTGCCTGAATTCGAGCGTCACGCTGCTCCTCAGTATCTAATTCCAATTGTGCCAACTGCTCTTCAGTTAACTTACCTAAAGCTGTCTTTTCGAACAACATTTTAGCTTTCTTTTTTTTGATATCCGCTTCAATTGTATCAACCGTTTTACCGTCGGAAACAGCCTGACCAAAGGTAGCAGAATACTCGAAGGCAAAGCCATCACGGGTCAACTTGTCACGACGACGCATCCAAGCTCCAGCAGCAGTACCAGTACCTTTATGGCCTTCGTCAATTAGTACAAGGTTTTTACCTTCAAAAGCTTCAACCGCTACCGTTTTATCGCCCATTTCATCTGCAAGTTTATTGATATCAATAACTTCAATCGTGCCTCTGAACGGTGTTGGCTTAGACTTATCAAACAACTGAATATGAGAAAAACCTGAGTCATACAGTTCATTCATGTGCTGCTGTGACAAGCGCTCATCCGGTGTCAACAGAATGATCTTGTCAGGGTAATGGCTGGTATTACCATTTTGAAAATAGTGCAAATACTGCAAAATATTAACGTGTAATAACAACGTCTTACCTGAACCCGTAGCATTCCAAAATGCCAGCTTGTTCAAATCATCCAAAATATACTGTCTAAACTGATTAGCTCTGTCTTTCGCTGTTTTACTGTTTTCTACATTGTAAGCTTCAAGCTCACGATTCAGCCCATTAAGCAGCTCTTGTTTTCGGTTGAAGTGCCAGTCGAGATAAATCTCTGTAAATAAGAGAGATAAGTACTGGAAATACTTCATATTCAGTACCGTATCCTCTTTACGGTTACGGTGTTTGGTGATCTGTTGCCAATGCTTAACAATGTTCAAGTCGTAGCGACGCAGCTCATCAAGGTCGATTAAATCGACCTCAAAAAGATAGTTACTCAATTCATGGAAGAACAAGCTTTGTCCATCCTCATGAATGCCTTCAAAACGGTCTTCGCCTAAACGTAGTTTTAAACCTTGCAAAGTCCCATCTTTGAAAAAGCGAAACATAAAACGGTTAAGCACCAGTTGTTTATGGAAGCTTAATTTACTATTGCTTTGTTTTTTTACTGCTTTCCCAGTAGACGCAGCTTTTTGTGGAGAACGGGCCATGCTTAAATCTCCTCAGCAAACATCAGGCTTAGGAATTCCGGCTCAATTTGACGGAGTTTTAAGCTACGCATCACATCGCCTTCATTACCATCAACCGTAAATGCTGTTGGTAAGTTGTGGTCGCCGTTAATGTAAATCACATCAAAGGTCTGCTCTTTGGCATACAGGTCAAAACGGTTTGCATACTCATTAAGTTTTTCATAACCAATTTTTTCGCAATCGCGCCACAAAATAAGAGTGCGTTCACCACTTGGTAAAGTCCCCTCAACACGAACAAAGCCACGCTCAATATTCGATTCAATCGACTTAACATGTAAGCCAATTAAGAAATTAAAAGTTTCTACCAAGTCAATCGGCTTACGCTCTGTCGCACCAGCAGAGTCGGCAGCAATATCCATCTCATAGCTAAATGGTTTCCGAAAATCACTTGTATTCAAGAAAGAAGCTTTTGCCTCCACTTCAATCATGTATTTAATCAAGTAATCGTCTTGTATATCAGAGTCAAGACCTTTAAATAAATCTTCTGTTTGTCTCTTACTGAGGAAAATATTATTCAAAGAATCTTCATAACTCTCTAATTTAATAACTTTTATTAATGATGAAACACCATCATTGTGTAATAACGATTTACCATTCTTCCAAGAGTTACTGTAGGCAGACTTAATACATCTAGGTTTAGTGGCCGAATTAAAATACTCCCCTTGTTCGACCAAAATATATTTCCGATTCCCGCCATCAACTCTATTCAGGTTATTGACAGCATGAGCAGTAGTACCAGAACCTGCGAAATAATCTATTACATGGAAATTAGTTTTACCGTAAGACTGCATCCAAAAGGTTTGCTCCAATGTCTTAACCGACTTTGGATAATCGAATTTGTCGCCCAATCCCATAGAATCTAGAATGTATGTGCCTTGTGTGCCAGCATTAAAATCAGAACCAGTCCAGTTACTAAAAAGAGTCTCTCTTTTACCTTTATGGTGTATAACTTGCTTAACAGAGCCCCTTTCTGTCATGATTAACTCGCCATTTTCTACACGTTCCTTACCTGTATTAAAACTCGACCTCCAAACACGCTCTTCTCCTGAGGAGTTAATGGGGTAAATCCTAACTAATCCATTCGCAGTATTCTCAATTGGGTATTCGGAGCCTAGTTCTGGTGGTTCTTCCACACCGACAAACTTTTTAGTCTCGGAATCCCACAATAGAGCATAAAAGCTTTTCCACCTGCCATACCTGTAATTGTTTTCTGCTGTTCCACTACGCATGAATGGACGTTCTTCGATTTCATCTGACTTTGGTGCACCCAAAAGTGCAGGAGCATGAGAAGGAGATGCCACTATGAAATACTCATGAGTCCTAGACAGCCTGCCTCCAGAACCTTGAGGATGATGATTTACAACAATTGTGGATATTTCGCAGTCACTATAACTTTGCTCAATTATCTTATACGCATTGTTGAATTCATAATCATCTATTGCAAAGCCAAAGCTAAATTCGCTTTTTAGTAGTCTTCGGGATAATGACATAGTGTTATTAATTAAGCTAAGCCAACTTGAATGTTCAAATTGATTCTTATATAGAATTTTTGAATGAACAGTATTGTATGGAGGATCTATATATATGAAATCCATGCTGCTTTTATATTTTTCAGATATCAAATTTAGCGCCTGATAGTTGTCGCTATTAATGATAACCCCGGTTACTGAATTATCTATATCATCCAAATCGTTATATAAATTTTCTTTAAATGAAGCATCGAAGAAAAGCGTATCACAGACCAAATTAGGGTAGGATTCTCTAATCGTTTCACGAGATAGACTTTTAGCTGCGTTCTTATCAATTAAGCCCAAACTTATCCATTGACTAATTTGCTCATCGTTTTGGACTATTTCATCCAGGAGGGAATCAGGAATACGATCAACTGTTATTAGATAATCAGTATTAACAACAAACTTTTTCTTAGTCCATAGTTTCTTTTGGAAATTCTCAAGTTGTGTCAAGAAGGTAATTAATTCTTGCGCCACAGATCGTAAACACTGGATCATACGTAACTGCTTTTCGATGTTCGCAAACACTTCCGCATTTTGAACATTATCCAAGTTCATCACTTCATTCTTGATGTAAAAGTCCAGCTCATTACTCAAGAATCCGCCGAGATCTTTGTGAATAAAGTAATCTGCGGTATTACGCTGAGTGTAGGTGGTAAGATGGCGTTCAAGCTCTGTGCGGCTTGGGTTACTCTCGGTTGGCGCTCGTTTGGAAAGATCCGCCCAATACTGCTGGACTTGGCTATCTGATAAAATAGTAGCGATCGCTGTTTGCACTAAGGCATCTTGCTTGGTGCCTTTTTTCATCGCTTTGTATTCGAAATGAATGACCAGCTCTTCAGTGACAACTGATTCACCGTTAATAATTTCTGTCGATTTTACAACTTCAACTGGTTTATAAGTCTGTTCAAACTCTTCTCCATCCTCGTCCAATTTGGTGCGAGTATGGGGCTCTATGAGGACAAAGCGACGGTCAGCATCGTTATCTTTACGATTATCCTTGGCGGTATCTGCCGCCAGCAGTTTGAAGCTCACCTTACGACCATCATCGAGTTTGAAAGCATAGTTGGCAAAGTTCTCGCCGCTTTTAATGTAATACTGGTCTTTATTGGCCCAATGCAGCATGACTTCTTCACCTGCATAGGGAATAGCATAAGTATCACCTTTATAGCGGCGCTTGCTGATAAAGTCACCGTTATCGTAATAACGAGAAAAGAATGTGAGCAGATGTGAGAATACGGCATTTTCATGCTCGCTAGCACCGGTTGCAGTTTCAGCTATTTGCTTTTTCAACGCCTGAACTTTTGGACTTTGATCTGGCTCAAACCCCGCTTCCGTTGTCGCTTTTATTACAGCTTGGAGTTGCTGCTCAAGATCAGCTTTATTCGCATTTCCTGCATCAGCCAATGCAGTTTGTATTTTTGATTTAAGCTTATTGTCTAGGTAGTCATTTATCTCGTCAGCACGCGAATTGAGGATACGGTAAATGCCAAAGTCCAACTCTGGACGGTCAATCTGAAAAATCTCTTTTAGCTTTTTAACTAGCTCGTTGTACTTACTCATAGTCTTCTCTTATAAAATTAAATTACTTGCCAACGAATTGTGAACAACTCAGTCACTTCAGTTCTTTGCTTCATGCGCTCTTCTAAAGCAGCGATTAGTTCATCCCGCTTATCAGCAATCTCGTCTTCAATATCAAATATCTCCATTCGCTGGCGTTTTTGTAGTCGTTCCAGTTGCTTGAGCTTCTCTTGATTTAGCTTTTGCTCTTCAACTGTTATAGCGTGCCTAGACTCTCTCTTTACTGACTTAATTTGTGCCTTCGTATCCCGCAGCGCCTCCTCTGCTGCGAACACTTTGTCTTCAGCCCACTTCTCTAATTTGTCTCTTTCAACTTCAAACAATGCATTATTTTCGTCCATAACTTCAGCCAGCTTGGCGTCAATTTGGCGTTTTTTCAGTTCAATAAGCTCAGAAGGTAAGGTATTTTGCTCGTTGCCGTTCTCACTTCGGCCTACACTCGCCCCTAAATTAAACAGCCTTTTACAAGCATCATTATCAATAAGTTGGCCACTGTCTGTTTTAGCTGTAAAAAGCAAAAACTCTTGCCTGTTGAATGCATCAACTCCAAGAACACTCAACGTTAACCACCCTGACTGCCCCTTTAACTTTTCAGCAACGGATATCTTCGTTGCGTGATTGGTGTAGTCGAACGACAACAGTGCTCGTTTAGTTTCTATCGATTTAGCATTATCAATTACATATTCACCAAGTGGATGATTAATGCGGTAAGCATGGCTATGTTGATCTTGAACCTGCAACTCACTGTTTTCACTACCCGCTTTTCTCAGTAATTGATATTGACCTACTGGTAGCTGCTTGACTGATTTCTGTAGCGTAAATCGATAATTTGCGTGGTCAAAACTGGCGCAATCTTTTAATTGTTGATGCGTTACAGCCCAAAACCACCGTCCCACTTTGTCTAGGCGCTCTCTTGCTTCGTCGAGTTTGATCTTTAGAATATCGTGGATGTCTTCATCAAAGTGCTCAAGTAACTTTTCTTGGGTCCTTTGCATTTTGACGCTAATTTCCTCTTCAAGCTCTTTTTGTAGCAACGAGAATGCAGCTTCAATTTCTTCAGACGAGCGACATGAGTCATAGATAGATTGAATTCTTTTTTCAAAGTCTACACCGCTCTCGATACTGCCTAATACGCTATCTGATGCGCCAAACACACCATCAAATAGATTAAACTTTTCTGTTAGCAGTTCGAGTACTCGCTGATCTGCCTGGTTTCGTTGATTGAGAAAGTTAACGACAACGACATCAAACTTTTGACCATATCGGTGACAGCGGCCAATCCGCTGTTCTACACGCTGCGGGTTCCAAGGCAAATCGTAATTGATTAACAGAGAGCAAAACTGAAGGTTAACACCTTCAGCCGCCGCCTCTGTCGCAATCATAATTTCAGCATGTTCTTTAAAATGGTCTATCAGCGCAGAGCGCTTATCAATTTGTGCTGACCCTGTAACACGTGATGACCCTTGATATTGCTCTTTCCACTGTTGATAAATCTTGTTCGCTTGAGGGGTGTTGTTAGTGCCACTAAAAGTAACGACTTTATCGGCATAACCATTGTTTTCGAGAAATTCTGCTAAGTACTGCTGGGTACGCATTGACTCAGTGAAGATGATGACTTTTTTGGCAGCGCCCATTTCAGCGAGTTGCACAAACCCTTTTTCTAAACCAACAAGCAGCTCTTTTGATTTGGTATCAACCCCGATTTGCTCTGCTTTCTTGATCAAGATTTCCAGTTCTGAGATTTCAGCATGAAGAGCAGAAAAATTTATTGGTTTTTTCTCTTGTGCTTCAGATGTACTATCAAGTTCATCAACAAAATCATCCTCCAAATCGTCGTCTGTAATGATTTGTTGGACGATGTCGATTGCACTGTCATCTTCCCCGTCACTCGCTAACTTTTCCAATCGATACTTAAGGATCTGCAAGTTGTTAAGCACTGCCTTTGTACTTGAAGACAAAAGTTTTCTCAGGATCAATCCTGTCAGATGTCGATGTCTCTTCGGTAGTGCATAACTGTCTTCTCGTTCAAGCAATAATTGCACGCGTTCGTACAAATCTTGCTCTTGTTCACTAGGGTAAAAAGGTATTGTTATAGCCTTTCGCTCAGTGTACTTAATGTATTCAAGCACGTTTTTACGCAGCGTTCGCTTTACAAACCCAGACAAACGTTCTTTCAACTCCAAAGGGTCGCTATCCGCCTGCATAAATTGTTTTCGGAATGCTTTTTGATCGCCAAAAGCATACTCGTCAATTAATGTAGACATGCCATAAAGTTCCATTAAAGAATTTTGTAATGGCGTGGCAGTCAGTAACAGTTTCTTTCGGCCATCTAAAGCTCGTTTTAGAGCTTGCCCCATTTTGTTACTTTCACGATGTGCATTCCTAAGCTTGTGGGCTTCATCAATTACGACCAAATCCCACATTTCAGCAACAAGTTTATCTTCTAATCTTGCCGCATAATGGTAAGACATGATGACAATTTGCTTGTTATTAAGAGGATTATAAATACCTTCCCTTTGCAACTGGTTAAATGTTTTTGCATCAATAATTTGAGATGGCAGATTGAATTTTTCTAACAATTCACAGGCCCACTGACGTCTCAATGACGCGGGGCTGATGATTAACAACTTCCGTTTACGTTCAGCCCAGTATTGACAAAGGACCAATCCAGCTTCAATTGTTTTACCCAAACCGACCTCATCAGCAAGTACAACACCTTTGCTGAGCGGATTTTCAATGGCAAAAAGTGCGGCTTCAATCTGGTGTGGGTTCAGATCAACGCTGGCGTCAAATAGCGACTGGGATAGCCTATCAACCCCATTATTTGAATGCAGGATTGATAATTCGTGCGCAAAATACTTAGCATGATATTCCGTAATATTGTTCATTCATCTTCCTCATAACTTGGCGCTAAAGCTAAGTTTGCTACTCCATATAACGCTTGTTTGTTTTTCAGCCATAGTTGATATTCAAGTTGTTTTAATGAGTGATTATATGAACAGTCAACATTCCAAAGCCTAAGCAAGTACCCCGCAGTTGCCGCTCTAATCTCAACCTTTAGAGCGCCCCCCGTCATGCCATAGTCTAGCTCAATCGCTTCGCTGTGCTCAATACGAGGATGCGGCACTAACTCTAGCTCTACAAAGCGATTCCATTGCCGATCTTGGGGTTCGAGCTCCGTTTCAGACAAAGTGGAGTCTTCAAGCACAAACGCAGCTTTAATTCGAGTCAATACAAAGTCACGGAACTCACTATGCTCGCGGTCAAAACCACGAACGTGCCAACGTAAACCATTGTCCACCAGCGTATGCGGCACAATTTCACGTATTGTTTCACCACTCGATAACGACACATAGGTGATACGCAAGGCTTTACCTTTGTGGATGGCCTCGGTAACTTTCGCCACTATCGATAAACTCGGCTTGTTAAGGTGATAAGGCGCTTCACACGCAAAAGGCGGTTTTATCTTGCCAGTAAAACCATCTCCGTACCCTTGGCTAATTGTCGCCAATGTTCGAACGACGTCGTAGTCGAACAAGGGCTCAAATGCTTCACCTCGTTTATGCAGCTTGAGCTTTTGGTCATACTCAATGTTACCTGGTGCAAGCACTCTGTATAGAGAGAAGTCTTTCGTTGCTTGTGTAGCAGCTATGCTGAAGCGATCGACTAAATCTGCCCGTATCGCTTCTCCCTTAAATAATAAGGTGAAATCGATGTGAGCAATGCGATCCCGGATTGCTTGTGGCAACTGTGCTATCTCCGAAAGCCTATCTGACTTCGCCCCTACCGTTTGTTTCAGCCCATCATTTGTCATACGTCTTGTTTATCCCATTCAAGCAATGTCTTAATACTCTGTTTATCAAATCATGACTGGCATCGCATAATAACATTAAACTGATCCGCTCAACGCGGTTATTCATCCACAATGACTCAATCATCTCTACGGGTTGAAGCTGGACTGATGGATATAAAACACGGAATAGGCTCCAACCTAATTAATTTTATTAGGCCTTATCCTATCATAAATTATTTTGTAAGGAAGACTAAAAACCTACCACAGAAGGGATTGTCAGAATGTCGTAACGAGCAATTTCTGAAGGTGAAAATATGACAGGTAGCAGATTACGGATCAGCGATGAACTCTGGGGAAAATTAGCACCGCTTATCCCTGAACACAAAACCAATTATCCGCTCGGCACTCACCGCAAACGAGTTGATAACCGAGCTGCCATGAATGCAATATTCTTTCTGCTCAGGACTGGCGGTTAGTGGAACGCCCTGAATGCCACGGGATATGTTCTTCGAGTTCTACACATCGGCGCTTCCAGGAATGGCGTGATACCGGTGTCTTTGAGCGCTTTTGGCAGAACGGTTTGCTTGCATGTAAACAGCTGGACGGTAGGCTCTAAGTATATGCTACAGCTGCTACATGTAGCAGCTGTAGCAGCTGTAGCAGGTTACCAATTTTTATTTCACAAGCATCAATGAAAAAATTTATTCATCATCAATCTTATTTACTATATTCAAATCCCCCCCACAATTTGGTGATATATTCAATCTGTTGAGTAACCTTAGTTAAGCGTATACCCCCCATCGCTGACTATCTTCATTGAGCAAGCAGGAGTATTGATTATTCCATTTGATAAAGAATTAGGTAGCTAAAGAGATCCCTGATAGAAAGAACATGTAGATAATCTAGTGTAAGCGACTCATGATATATTTAATAAGGGCAACTCAGTATTACAAAAAATCTCAGATATATATTATCTCCTTGAATAGCTATCATTTTCTTTTATTTCAAGGAGTAATATGCATCACAACGCTCACTTTAAAACCCTCCTATCGACGCTACCGACTTCATTCCAAACCTCTTTTTTCAACCAACTCAGTCACCTAATCAACTACTCTCCCATCATCGGTTTGATGGGTAAAACGGGAGCGGGAAAATCCAGTCTTATCAACGCACTATTCCAATCGCCATTATCACCTGTGAGTGATGTTTCAGGCTGCACACGCCAAGCCCAACGCTTCAGCATGACGATGAACAACCATACTCTCACTTTTGTAGATTTACCCGGCGTGGGGGAAAGCCTTGAGCGGGATAAAGAGTACCACCGGCTCTATCGCAACTTATTACCAGAATTCGATTTAATCATTTGGGTACTCAAGGCCGATGACCGAGCATGGTCTTCTGATGAACAGTGTTATCGCTTTCTCACGAAGAAATGCGGTTACCAACCTAATCAATTTCTATTTGTCTTGAACCAAGCCGATAAAATAGAGCCTTGTCGCCAGTGGGATGAATACAAGCATCAACCATCCTCAGAGCAGACCTATAACTTAAAATTAAAGCAACAAGCCGTCATAACCGCCTTTAAGCCACATCATCCTGTGATAACAGTTTCTGCGGTCGAAAACTATCAACTCACTGAATTAGCAGAGCAACTCATACAGGCGTTACCGGCGCAAGCCAGTAGCGGAGTAGCTAGGCAACTGAACACCCCTTACCGGACGCAATCGGTGGAGAACGCCGCACGTAACGATTTTGGTCAATGTGTCAGTGATATTGTGGATACCTTAATCAATATCATTCCCTTGCCGCCATTGATAAGAAGTACGGTTAGCACCGTTAAAAACAGTATCGTCTCCGTCGCTAAATCCCTGTGGAGAATGTTCTTTTAACCTCTTACATTAAACCATTAATTATCACTCTCAGCGCCAGTCCCGTTAAGGACTGGCGCTTTTTTATTTCTTTTTCTTGGAGTATCAACTGATGAATAATTCAACTGAATGTGCAGTTACAATGACACTCGTTCCCGATGAGCAACGCCTGGATTTTTGGATCAACCACTTCGGAAGCGTGAAAGGCTGGAGCACCTTTGAAGTGGTCATATTTACCACTATGGG
Source organism: Morganella morganii (assembly GCF_041099235.1). Classification (GTDB taxonomy): domain Bacteria; phylum Pseudomonadota; class Gammaproteobacteria; order Enterobacterales; family Enterobacteriaceae; genus Morganella; species Morganella morganii_E. The sequence continues at coordinate 87,408 of NZ_JBFZSO010000004.1, forward strand.
ACAGTTTTGTGAGGACTACCACGGCGGGTATTGGGAATATTGTACCTTATCCAATGGTGGCGCCTTTATTTATCCCGATTTACCTCAAGAGACACTGACGCTGTTCAACCCACATAACGGTAACGAAGCCAACGTCAGTTGCGAAGCGGCAGGCATTGCCGTGTGTTTGATGATGTACAGTTTATGGTCATTTCAAACGGAAAGTGACATCCTCGTCGATCGCTTTTATCAATTGCGTGATTATGCGGCGCAACACCCAGAACGTTCCGCCATTTTCCATCTAATCGATTAACCACGTCCTTATTTACGCCTTCGTATTATCTGATTCATTATAAAAGCATCATCAGACTAACCCATTAATTAACTTACATTTATTTTTATATCTATATTATTTTAGTGAATCAATCATCAGAATGCGTCACTAAAAATGATACTCAATATACCTATCATTTCTAGAAAGCTCTGCACCGCAAGGTGTAGGGCTTTTTTGCTTATTACTGTCTATCAATATCGACTGAATTGGAGTTCTATTATGTTTACCTTACAAGAGCAAGAATCAACTGTTATCAAAACCAATCTCGTTCACTCCAGTGGCCGTCATATCTTCTGGCGTTTCTACTTTGGGACGGTACCCGATTGGCAACGTATCGAGGGCGATATTTTTAACATGATGGCGAAGCTCTGTCATCGCTATCAGGGCGCGTTTTGGGAGTTCACCATGTTATCGAATGGGGGGGCTTTTATCTGGCCTGAGATGATTGAAATCATCTTGCCGATGTTTAACCCTCATAATGGTAACGAGGCTGAGTTAAGCCCTGAAGCAGCCGGTATCGCAGTCTGTCTAATGGTGTATAGCATCTGGTCGTTTAAAACCGAGAGTTCTGTGCTGGTAGAGTATTTTTACCAACTTCGTGACTATGCGATGCAACATCCCGAGCAAGCACAAATCTTTCACCTAATTGACTAAGTTATTGATAACGCTTTAATACAGCGTCCACCAGCTTATCACATCACTTATTTCCTTTATCTTATTTTAATTTATCAGTGTTATCACTGAGGAGGCCCCCTATGTCTCGTTTAGCTTCTCGCTTTGGTGCGGCGAATAGCATTCGCCGTGACCGCCCGTTAACTCTCGAAGAGTTATTTCGCACAGTACCCAGTGTGTTCTCTGAAGAGAAACACGATTCTCGTAGCGAAAAGTACACGTATATTCCTACGATTACCTTATTGGATAGCCTGCAAAAAGAAGGCTTTTATCCGTTCTTTGCATGCCAAACTCGTGTGCGAGATGACAGCCGTCGTGATCATACTAAGCATATGTTACGGCTCCGACGTCATGACCAAATTACGGGTAGCCAAGTGCCTGAAATCATCTTACTTAATAGCCATGATGGTTCAAGCAGTTATCAAATGTTACCGGGCTTTTTTCGCTATGTTTGTCAAAATGGACTAATTTGTGGCGATACCTTTGCGGAGGTCAGAGTTCCCCATAAAGGTAATGTCGTCGATAAAGTGATTGAAGGGGCTTACGAAGTGTTAGATACGTTTGATGCTATCGCTGAAAAACGTGAGCAAATGCAGTCCTTACTATTACCGCCACCAGCACAACAGATCTTCGCCCAAGCCGCTCTCATGTATCGTTATGGCGAAGAACATCAACCGATCACTGAAGCCCAAGTGTTACAACCTCGCCGCTTTGAAGATAAAAAAGACGATCTTTGGACAGTGTACCAACGTTTGCAGGAAAATTTAATCAAGGGAGGATTATCAGGCAGGAATGCCAAAGGTAAACGCGCTCGCACGCGTTCAGTGAATGGAATTGATGGGGATATTAAGCTCAATAAAGCGTTGTGGGTACTGACAGAACAAATGCATGCTCATTTTGCTGGACGCGAACAACTATAGCCACAGTATACGTTAAATAATTGGATCTTACGGTGAACGCGATGAAATTATCAGAACGGCAACTAAAAACCTTGAGTAATGTGAAACTCAATTATGGCTCACTTTGCAACAAAAGGACACTCAACTCGCTGGAGAAAAAAGGAATGATTCAATGGAATACATCAAACCATTGGGTCTTAACGGAGTTCGGTTTTCATATCGATAACATGAGTAAACGGCGTTGCTTATAAAGCGTTAGCGCTAACATAAAGACTTATCCCGTATTTTGGTACTTGATAATATCGAGCATACCAACCTATTCAAGAAAGGAGAGAATTCTTTAAACATCATTTTATTCCCTTCCATTTTGACTCACTCTCTCATCAACTCTTTTTCTTATTTAAGCACCAAAACAACAATTGATCGATTACGCCGATCGATAACCGTTTATTGATAGTTATGATCGATATTACCGATCGTATTTTAATTATTGATAGGTAAAACAGATCGATTAAGTTAAACTGTCTCACGCTAAATTATCTTTATGTCAGTGATATTAAGGTGATTGAGTCAAATCTTTCATGCCTTCCACTGACATAACGCGATTCAACCATACTTAATGTGATATTGATTAAAAGGAAATCAATCATGAAAAAAGCGTTTATTGTTCCCGCCCTAATGGGGTGCATTTCATTACCAGCATTCGCTAACACGGATGACAGTAAAACGGGGCTTTATGTCACGGGTAAAATGGGCGCATCCATTGTGCAAATGTCTGGCCAGCAGTTTGTCTACAGCGGCTATGCTGATGCCGGTGATAATGGTACAAAAAATGGAGATAGCCATCGTACTGGCGTATTTGGCGGTGGACTTGCGTTAGGTTATGACTTTTCCAATCAGTTTGATATCCCTGTTCGCGCTGAATTGGAGTTTATGGCGCGTGATAAAGCGAATTCAACCTACAACATCCGCGACCGTGTGCGTAATGGCGTACATCAAACTCGTGATATTAAAAACCAAATCAAACTCAATACGTTAATGGTCAATGGGTACTACGACATTAAAAATAGCTCAAATTTCACGCCGTATATCTCTGTCGGGCTAGGCTATGCGGCCGTGGATTTTAAAACCACCCGTGCTGATGCTTATACTCCAGGACTCTCTCTGCATGATACTCACACGCATACCGCCAATAACTTTGCCTGGAGTGTCGGTGCGGGGGTGAACTATGCCATCAATGACGATTGGGATATGGGGCTAAGTTATCGCTATTTAGATGCTGGAAAAGCCGACATCACGACAGCGGTAGGCGATGGGGAAAACACCTCAAAAATCAAAGTGAAGGCCAACGATATCATGCTTGGTTTAACTTACCGATTTTAATCTCTGGCATTCAGCCTTAAAGATTACCCTCAACTTACCTAGCCAACATGCCTTTTTGATGTTGGCTATTTTATTGATTAAACAAAAAAAATAACCACGGTTAAATTTTAACCACAAAAAAATTGTAATAAAAAGAGGTAAAAATGAATTCAATTAATCATATTCGTTTAGGTGTTGAACGAATTTTTTTCATCATTAGCTTAGTGCTAGTATTCGGTTTTACAGTCATCATCGCCAATCACTATAAGGTCGACTTATTTATTGGTAAGCCCTTAATGTATCTACTGTATTACCTTATCGCGATGTTAGCTCCACTCTTGATTTCTCAAATATTGTTGTGGGTCATTTATGGGTTTAAGGGTATCCCTTTCCGTTTAATGCTAACGCGAAAAATTTTGGCATTCGTCTTCGCTTTCATCGCTTCTTTATGTGTTATCTACTTATTGCTCATCGGGATTATTCCTTTTATGGTTTTTGACCATGCTTTAATTTTTATACTTTATGAATACTTTTTTATTTTCCTCCTTTTCGCCTGCCTTATCGGACTGAGCGCTGGCGTTATTGTCTATATCCATACCGTTAAAAATGTATCCCATCCATTTCAATACCCGCATCCTATTTTCCGTTTAATGACATTCTTAGCGCTATACCTTGTCATTATGAATGCCTTAGCGATAGGCATTGGCAACCAAATCAATCTCAATATCATGGTGATTCTAGCGGGTACTATCGCAGGTTATGTGGGGTATTGGGGATATGGCTTCCTACAACAATACACGGCAACGCGTTCTCGGAAACTCAGGATAACCCTGTCAACAATCATTTCCCTTGTTATCTTAGCGCTACTGGCACTCCTTAACGTTCTATTGCCTAACCGATTAAATATGTTCGGATTATTCCTGCTATTTTTTATCGAACTGGCTATTGCAATCACATTAGGTCGACTCACCTATCAGAAAAACAACCATCAGAAAGACGGTTCAACAATGAGGATAAATCATGACTAAATACGTATTTATTTTCATGGTGTTTTGCCTCAATTTTACCGCGAGCGCCTTTAACACGAATGTATTTGATACCGCCATCGATAAAAGTGGTTTTACACCAATGTGTAATAACCAAGCGATTGCCGATAAGAATTGTCGTGTTGACGATTACCTCGAGGGACGTTATGTCGTCACGAGCACAGTGAATCTGGGCGCTAAATGTGCCTTCGTAATTTCCGAAGTGATTGATAGTCAAACCAACCAACTATTTAGTACATCAACTGGCGATTGTGAAGACGGCCCTCTCGATACCTATTACCGCTTATCCCGTATTAACAAAAAAGTGTGGCTGGATGCTTACAGTCAAGGAAAACACATTGACCATGTGGAGGTTATCTTTCAATGAAAAATCGCACATTAAATAGCCTTCCTTTTGTGGGAATTATCGCAATCGTCACATTGGGGATTTATTTCGGCAAACAACCTAAGCCAACCTATCGAGATTGTGTTGAGTTCAGCTCATCTCCTGCCAATACGCTTCAGGTTTATGATCAACCCGATAGAGCTTCCAAGTCTATCAACTATCAGCCCACATCAGGAAAAGAACAATTCTGGGTCGCTAAACGAACAGCTGATGAACAATGGGTACAACTCTACCATGCCATAACACTTTTTGATGATTTACCTGAATCAGCTAAACTCGGATGGGTTAGTACCACGAACATAAACACATTGGGGATATTTGAGTGCATGACTAAGAATTAGCACTCATGATAAAATAATAATTGAAGGTGGGTATTGTTACCATTACTTCACCTTTATTATTTTACTAGTCTCAATTCGAACTCGTTATATCCAAATTGAGTCCAATACTAGCCAATACAATCGGAGGGAAGCCAAAATAAAATGGCATACTGGATGGCATACTCATAAAACCTAAAAAACAAAAACGCCATGCTAATCAATAGCATGGCGTTGAATTTTGGCGGAGGAGGAGAGATTCGAACTCTCGGACGGTTTCCCGTCGGCGGTTTTCAAGACCGCTGCCTTAAGCCGCTCGGCCACCCCTCCGCAATGACGTGCACTATAGTCCCCTCCCCGTGCCTTGTAAAGTCCCGGATTGTCTGAATGACGGAAATTTAGTCATTTCTCAATGTGTTAGCTGATTTTATCATCATAATCACCGCTTTCTTTCTTCTGATGCTTGGGGTAGCGGCAGATTTTTGCTACATTTTCATTCTCATTTTCAGCAGGTTCAGATTATGTTTGTGTTTGAAGGACGTGAAATCGCCACTGACCCCCACGGCTATTTACTCAATGTGCAGGACTGGCAGGAAACAATGGTGCCGCTGCTGGCTGAACAGGAAGAAATTACCCTGACAGAACAGCACTGGGAAGTTATCCGCTTTGTGCGGGATTTTTATCTGGAATTTAATACCTCACCGGCTATCCGCATGCTGGTGAAAGCCATCACGCAGAAGTATGGCGAGGAGCGCGGAAACAGTCGTTATCTGTACCGCCTGTTTCCAAAAGGCCCGGCCAAACAGGCAACAAAACTGGCCGGTCTGCCGAAACCGGTGAAATGTATCTGACTGCCGTTTATTCGTGACGGACACGGAATACCGCAACTTCCCTGTAATCACAGGGGGTTGCGATAATATCTGTTACTTTCGCCCCCGGCGGCCCGCCCGCTTCCAGCCATGCAGTCATCGCCTCCAGTACACTTTCATCACCGTACGCCTCAATTTCCACACTGCCGTCCTGACGATTGCGGACAAAACCGGTCACATTATGGCGTTTTGCCCAGTAAAACGTTTGATAGCGGAAACCAACGCCCTGAACGCGCCCGTATACGGCAAAATGTCGTCCGATCTTCATTATGTCGCTCCTTTTTCCGAAAATGTCACTATTTTAATCTGTATCGCTGTCCGCCGGTTGTAATTTTACCAACTCCCCGATAACCTGAAATTATCAGCTGTTGCTGATTGCAGTGATAGGAAACAACAATCTGTTAAGGGATTGAATCTGTCATCAGTACCCCCCATATTAGTAACAGAGCAAAGTTTCTTCGGAGGTGATTATGATGATTTCAAGTAAGTTCGGTATCGGACAACAAGTTCGCCATAAGCTGCTTGGCTACCTGGGCGTGATTGTCGACATTGATGCTGAATACTCACTGGATCAGCCGGAAGAGGACGACATCGCATCCAATATGAACCTGCGCTCTGCGCCCTGGTACCACGTCGTGATGGAAGACGATAACGGTGAGCCTATCCATAGCTATCTGGCAGAAGCCCAGATCACCTATGAGATGGATGAAGACCACCCCGATAACATCACTATGGATGAACTGGCTGAGTCCATCCGCAACCAGTTACAGTCTCCCCGGTTGCGCAATTAAGATACGAAGAGCCCCGCCACTCACATGCCGGGGCTTTATTTTTGCTTACTTTTCCAGCCCCAGACGCGGGATCTCAATTTTCGGACAGCGATCCTCAACAAACAGCAGCCCGGCGTTTTCTGCCAGCGCTTTCGCCTCACTGCTGATTATTCCCTGCTGCAGCCACAGCACTTTCGCTTTTATGGCTATCGCTTCCTGCGCAATACCCGGCGCAGCATCCGCGTTACGGAAAACATCCACCATATCCACCGGCTCCGGAATATCGGCCAGTGTGGCATAAACCAGTTGCCCGATCAGGGTTTTTCCCGCCAGTTTCGGATTCACCGGAATCACCCGGTATCCCTGTCCCAGCAGATACTCCATCACATGATAAACAGGGCGATCCGGCTTATCACTCGCCCCCGCCACGGCAATCGTTTTTACCTGCTGAAGAATACCGGTCAGAAATGTGTCATTCATAGAAGCCTCTTTTATCATCCTGCGCAACAATCTGAGTTATAGCATACTGAATTGAAAATCACCTGTTGGCGGAACCTTTTTTTTCGCTTATGTTATTGAATAACATTTTATTCGCCGGAAAAGAGAGCGTTATGGAATCGACCACCCGAGTACTGACCAAGCATAAAAAAATCGCCCTTGTGGCTCATGATCACTATAAAACCAAATTACTGGATTGGGTTAAACGCAATCTGGCTAAATTAGAAAGCCATGAACTGTTCGCCACCGGCACCACCGGCAAACTGATCAGCCGTGAAACCGGGCTTGAAATCACCGGCATGCTGAGCGGGCCGATGGGCGGGGATCAGCAGATAGGCTCAATGATTGCAGAAGGCAAAATTGATGTACTGATTTTTTTCTGGGATCCGCTCAATGCCGTGCCTCACGACCCTGATGTGAAAGCGTTGCTGCGCCTGGCGACCGTCTGGAATATCCCGGTGGCAACCAATATGTCCACCGCCGATTTTATTATTCACTCGCCGGATTTCGATAATGATGTGGATATTGTTATTCCGGATTACAACCGCTATTTAAGTGAGCGGACTCAGTAACCACGTTTTGCGGCGGCGGTGATATGCCCGCCGCCGCTTTCCTGTTCAGGGCTTTCTCACCCGGCTGACGCCCATGTCCGCCAGTTCTTCCGCAAAACAGGATGGCGAATCTTTGTCATACAGCAGCCAGACCTGTTTTTTCGCCCTCGTCAGTGCCACATACATCAGGCGGCGCTCCTCGGCGTGCATAAATTCCTCTTCCCGCGGCAGCAGTCCCTGTTCAATCACCGATTCCCGCGCAGCCGCGGGGAAGCCGTCCCGTTCATCGGTCAGTCCGGTAATAATGACGTAATCCGCCTGCTGCCCTTTTGAGGCATGCATGGTCATAAAGCGGATAGTCAGATGCGGCCAGCGGGTGGCCGCCAGCGACAGAATCTCCGGTTTCAGATGGTGATAACGGGCCAGGATCAGAATCGTTTCTTCTTCTGTCACATAACCGCTCATTTTATTCAGAAGCGCTTCCAGTTGATTATCCGGCAGCAGCAGAACGGCTTTTTTATCCCCTTTCGTCAGACTGTTCAGCGGCTTGGTTAACTGCTGCGGGTTGCGCTGAATAAAGCCGTTCGCTATCTCCCCGATACGGCTGTTAAAGCGGTACGTGGTATCCAGCGCACACTGGCCGCCCTCGCCGAAGACCGCGCTGAAATCCGTGGTCAGCGTCAGTTCCGCTCCGCTGAAACGGTAAATGGCCTGCCAGTCATCACCGACGGCAAACAGTGTGGTCTGCGGGTTCTGAGCCCGCAGGGCGTGGATCAGTTTTGCCCGCAGCGGTGAGATATCCTGGAATTCGTCCACCAGCACTGCTTTCCACGGCGAGATAAAGCGCCCTTTTTCAATCAGATTCACCGCCTGATGGATAAGCCCGGAGAAGTCTGTCGCTCCCTCTTCTTTCAGAGCCGTTTTCCAGGCTTTTAAAAACGGAGCCATCAGTTTGATTTGTTTTGTGAATTCCGGCGCGATATCCGGCGGTGCGGATTCAATCATCACTTTCTGACTGCCGCCGTTCATGCGCATCAGGCTGAGCCAGCGGTCAATCCTCGGCACCATGCGGCGGCACAGGGTTTCATCTTCCCGGTAGTCCCCCTCATCCACCAGCCAGTTCATACTGCCGCTGATAAGTTCGCGCCAGCCTTTTGCCTGTGCTTTTTTCTCACGGCACTGAGTCTGCCAGACGGATTTAATCAGTTCATGACGGGCGGCTGTGTCGCTTTCCAGCGTACTGATAACCGGCGATTTATTGGATGCTTCGCGGATAATATGCAGTGCGAGGGCATGAAAGGTTTTACTGCGGATATCGTCTGTATGCAGACAGGTGCGGATCCGTTCATTCATTTCATCCGCTGCCTGCCGCCCGAAGGCCAGCATCAGGATTTGCTCCGGCAGTGCCTGCTGACGGCGCAGCAGCCAGCCCGCCCGCGCCACCAGCACCGATGTTTTACCGCTTCCGGCACCCGCCAGTACCAGCACGGAAGGCTCTCCATTGACCACCGCCTCACTCTGCGAGGTATTCAGCGGGGAGGATTCCACATTGGCAAAGAAATCCGCGTAGGTTTCAAGGCATTGTTCTGTCCATTCACGGTTGCGCTGACGGCGTTTTTCATCGGTGTGACTGAGCCAGTCCAGACAAAACTGATAAGACTGTGCACAATTGTCAAAACCGGCCAGACGTGCACGGGGCAGCGGCAGTGCCGCAAAGGCGTGCAGAATGTTGTCACGGAGTTTCTGACTTTCCGGTTGTGTCAGCCAGCGATCAGCCTGAATCACCGCCTTAATTTCACTGACCTGTTTATCCAGCACACCCGCGCTGACCACGCTCATCTCTTCACTCCAGCGTGACCAGATCTCGGTGACATACTGATAAAATTCCTGAGTTTCCTGCCACTGCGTGCCGTGCAGACGCACAACCTGCTCATCCGGCAGTTCAAATTCCAGTTCACCCCAGACGATACCGCGTTTACATTGAATATTGATTAACTCATTGAAAGGAATAACATACCGGTGTTTTGCCCCGCTGACTTCGATACCTGCGTTGAGTAACCGCACGCGGTTGTAAGGATGCCGGGCCAGTGTCTGCCCCATTTGTGTTGATTTTAATTCCATGTGTTCCGCACCGTTACAAGATTGAAATCAATATGTGATAAAACCAGATGTGGTAAAACGTATGCCAGCGCCATACCATTGCCATATTACAGGAAAGACACAATTAGTTTACTGCCAAATTCCCGTTAAGGGTATTTCTGACTCATTGAGGTTATTGTGCTTGCAGCGTTTCTCGGCTTCAGCCGGTATATTTATAACAGCCATTTTCTTTATTATTTCCGCATCCTGATTGCGCTGACAGGTACCACGCTGGTGCCGTGGCTGCTGCACATGCCGCCGAAAGTCACCATCGCACTGACACTCGGGATGGTGGCCGCCGCACTGACAGACCTGGATGACCGGCTCGCCGGGCGTCTGCGTAATCTGTTTATCACACTGGTCTCTTTCTTTGTCGCGTCTGCGGCCATTGAACTGCTGTATGACCACCACCTCCTGTTTATGGCCGGTCTTGCGGTATCAACCAGCGGGTTTATCCTGCTGGGTGCGCTCGGGCAGCGTTACGCCACCATTGCCTTCGGAGCGCTGCTGATCGCGATTTACACCATGCTGGGAAAAAACCTGTTTGATGACTGGTACCAGCAGCCGCTGTTACTGCTGACCGGTGCGGTCTGGTATAACCTGCTGACCCTGACCGGGCACCTGTTTTTCCCTGTCCGCCCGCTGCAGGATAATCTTGCCCGCTATTATATGCAGCTCTCCAATTATCTGGAGGCAAAAGCAAACCTGTTTGACCCGGATATCGAAGAAGATTATCAGCAATCCGTCTTTGAACTGGCGATGGCGAACAGTGCACTGACGGAAGCGATGCATCAGGCAAAAATGACCCTGTTTTCCCGCCTTAAAGGTGATCGCGGCCAGCGCAGTACCCGTCACGCTCTTCATTACTACTTTGTCGCCCAGGATATTCACGAGCGGGCGAGTTCGTCTCATATCCAGTATCAGAATTTAAGCAATGAACTGCGTTACAGCGATATCATGTTCCGCTTTCAGCGGCTGATGACCATGCAGGGACACGCCTGTGCCGCGGTTGCGCAGGCTATTTTGCAGCGCCGCAAATACCATCATAACCCGCGTTTTGAGCGGACATTTTCTTATCTGGAAAACTCCCTCAACCTGCTGGAACAGCAAAAACCCGGTAACAGCAGTGTTATGGCTCTGCGCCATCTGCTGACCAACCTGCGCGGGGTCGATTCCCAGCTTAAAGGGCTGACCGCAGAGCAGACTCAGTTGCCGGCGGAAAAGATGCAGGAAGATGCACGCCTGTCCAACGAAAACCTGCAGGGACTGCGTGATATCTGGGCACGTGTCCGGCAGAACCTGACACCGCGATCCGCCCTGTTCCGCCATGCTATCCGGATGTCGCTGCTGCTGTGTGCCGGCTATGCCATTATCCTGACCTTCGATCTGACCCGCGGTTACTGGATTATGCTGACCAGCCTGTTTGTCTGCCAGCCGAACTACAGTGCCACACGGCGCCGCCTGATGCTGCGTATAGTGGGGACACTCGCCGGGATCCTTATCGGCCTGCCGATCATGTATTTTGTACCGTCTTATGAGGGACAGCTTATTCTGATGGTGCTGTCCGGGCTGATGTTCTTTGTGTTCCGCACCAGTCAGTACGCCCAGGCCACCATTTTTATCACCCTGCTGGTGCTGTTCAGTTTTAACCTGCTGGGTGAAGGGTTTGATATCGCCATTCACCGCATTATTGATACCCTTATCGGCTGCGGACTCGCCTGGTTTGCTGTCAGTTATATCTGGCCGGACTGGAAATACCGTCAGCTGCCGCTGGTAATTGACCGCACTATGCAGGCAAACGGCCGTTATCTTGAACAAATCCTGCAGCAGTATTACAACGGTAAAACTGACAGCCTGGAGTACCGGGTTGCCCGCCGTGATGCGCATATCAGCGACGGGGAGTTTGCCTCGGTGGTGGCAAATATGTCCTCAGAGCCGAGCAGTTACCGCACATCGCAGGATGAGGCGTTCCGCCTGCTTTGTCTTAACCACACGCTGCTCAGTTATATTTCCGCACTCGGGGCTCACCGTACCAAACTCACTGATGACACTATTCTGCGTCTGCTGAATGATGCCATCCGCTATATCGAGACCGCCCTGCAAAAAGGACACAGGGAAGATTTGCAGATTCAGGCTATCGCGGATGCACTCGCACAGCGTCTGGATAAATGTACCTGTGACAATAACAGCACCGAGCAGCTGGTGCTGGAGCAAATCCGTCTGTTACTCAGCCTGACGCCGGACATTACCGGGCTTATCCGGCAGATCAATGATAAAGAGCATAATCTGCAGCCTTCCGCCGGGCGGTTCCGCCGTAAAAAACAGACTGCGGCGGAAGAAACACCGGACAACTGACGTCATCCCGGGGAAAAAACGTTTCCCCGGGATGGCCGTACCGTTTAGTTCAGCCGACCGTGCCAGTGAATAAGATCCTCCCGCAGTGCCTTCGGTAATACCGCACTGTGACACCCCTCAATGGCTCCCGCGATGGCAAACAATAATTTCAGCTCATTCTGCGGCCGCGCTTTGACCTTCAGAAAACTCGCTTTGGCTCCCAGTAAATAGAGGTCATCCACCCGGCGAATCCCCGCCTGCCATAAGCGGCGTTCCAGTGCTCTGTCTACATTCGGCAGATCTTTAATCCGCGACGGCAGCTGCTGACGTGACTGTGCATGTTCCCGTGCATGCAGATAGGTCTGGTAAAAAAGAAACTCACACTGCTGAGGGCACTGCCATACCGCATCCGGTACGCGATAGTAGTTAATCCGCATCGGCAGGATCCGCTTGGGATAGGTGAACCGGTCATTCAGGTCCAGGCGACAGAATAGTTCGCGGGTGGCTTCTGTGCTTTTCAGCCAGAGCTGGCTGTTGGCTATCAGTGCGAAAGTGACCCGGTCAATGGATAATCCCATACACCCGAACTGTGATTTCAGGCGGATCCGGCCGAACGGCTGTGTGCTGTATTGAAGACGATCAAACTGAACATCTGACAATTTCAAATAATCCTTCATATTATCAGTCCTTTGAAAGCAGGTTAAACGTATCGTTGTGTCATTCCCTGACTGAGCTCAGCTGTCGCCACAAAATAAGGAATGTTTCCCCGATTGCCAACGATAAATTCGTATTTGCATCCGGCAAACCTGAATTTTGCGAGTTGTATGGAAAAAATTTACTTGATCTGAGCGGAATTGGATTATACTGTACACATATACAGTATCACTATGTGAGGTTAACTATGCGCCAGCAGGCAACCCGGGAATATGTCCCTGTTACACCGGCATCTGTGTCACCCGCCCTTGCGGGGGAACGCCATCTGAACGGAATGGTCAGCGAACTGGTTTATCGCAATAATGATATCGTCCTGACCCATATCCTGCTTCCTTTATTACGTCAGCTTGCCGGGGAGTCCCGCTGGCTGTTATGGCTCTCTCCGGGTGCAAAACTCAACCGCACCTGGTTATCGCAGAATCAGCTGCCGGGTGATAAAATCATGCAGTTGTCCCGCATCCCGGCAATCAACAGTGTTGCCGCTATGGAGAAAGCGCTCGCCAGCAGTAACTACAGTGTGGTTCTGGGCTGGCTGCCGGTACTGACTGAGCAGGAAAATGCCCGGTTACAGCGCGCTGCGGAACAGGGCGGCAGCCTTGGTTTTATTATGCGTCCGCAGGAATGGCATCATGACAGTGCACCTGTTGCACGACAACTGAATACATTACAAATTCACTCTTTCCCTTATCATTAAGGAAAATTAAGAATATTCTCAGACTTTTTTACATGCCCGTATCATTTGCTCTGCTTAATTAATAAAATTACACTATTTCAACGCGTTAAGCTAAATATCCAAAGAAATTGACTATTTTGTATGTTTATGAATCAGTACAGTTTTTTACATTTTTTTAGTCGAATTCCGCAGGACAGGCTTGTAACTTTTAAAGTTCGCTGTAGACTTTACACCGTTAAGGTAGTGCTTAAAATTCCCTGTTGGGAGCTATTTACTAAATAGCGCACATAATCCCTGACTATTTTTAAAAACCAAAGGCGATAATAAGGCTATTAAGCCAGAGCCAATTTGGATGATAACGAGGCGTAAAATGAAAAAGACAGCTATCGCAGTAGCAGTGGCAGTGGCAGCTTTCGCAAGCGTTGCGCAGGCAGCTCCAAAAGACAATACCTGGTATACCGGTGGTAAATTAGGTTGGTCTCAGTATCAGAACACCGGTACTGGTTTTGACGGTGAAAGCTTAGGCAACACTGGTCCGGTTCATAAAGATCAGCTCGGCGCTGGTATCTATGCTGGTTATCAGCACAACCAGTACATGGGCTTTGAATTAGGTTATGACTGGTTAGGTCGTATGCCTTACAAAGGCGACGGTAACAACGGCGCATTCAAAGCACAGGGCGTTCAGCTGACTACCAAACTGAGCTATCCGGTAATGGATGACTTAGACATTTATACCCGTCTGGGTGCAATGGTATGGCGTGCAGATGCAACCGCATCTATCGATGGTGAGCGTTACAAAAACAACGACACTGGCGTTTCTCCGCTGTTTGCACTGGGTACTGAGTACGCAATCACCCGTGATATCGCAGCTCGCGTAGAATATCAGTGGATCAACAACATCGGCGATAAAGAAACCACTATGGCACGTCCTGATAACGGCATGCTGAGTGTTGGTGTTGCTTACCGTTTCGGCCAGGATGAAGTTGCTGCACCAGTTGCAGAACCAGCTCCGGTTGTTGCACCAGTTGTTGAGAACAAACGTTTCACCCTGCGTTCAGACGTTCTGTTCAACTTCAACAAATCTACTCTGAAAGCTGAAGGTCAGGAAGCTCTGAACCAGCTGTTCAACGAACTGGCGTCAATCGATCCGACTCAGGGCAACGTCCTGGTTATCGGTTACACTGACCGCATCGGTTCCCAGAACTACAACCTGCCACTGTCTCAGAAACGTGCACAGAGCGTTGTAGATTACCTGGTCGCTAAAGGCATCCCTGCCGGCAGCATCCGTGCAGAAGGCCGCGGTAAAGAAGATCCTGTTACTGGCAACAAATGTGACAATATCAAACAGCGCGCTGCTCTGATCGAATGTCTGGCTCCAGACCGTCGTGTTGAAATCGAAATCCAGGGTGTAACTGAACAAGTCTCTCAGCAGGCTGCTCAGTAAGTTCTGAATTCGGTTGCATGATGCAATGAATTGTATAAACCCCATCTCCGGATGGGGTTTATTTTTTGTCTGTTCCCAGCAGGCTTTGCAAATCTTCCTTCAGCGATGTCATCTTCGTCGCGTACTTTTCCTTGCGCTCCGCATCTTCCAGCAACTGCACAATCGTGTCCGATAAGGTACTGCCACGCCGCTGTGATAACGCCGACAGCCGCTGCCAGACCAGAAACTCCAGATCAACCGACTTTTTGCGGGTATGCTGCTGCTCAGCATTAAAATGCCGCTTGCGCCGTGCGCGGATAGTCTGACTCATCCGGTTCGCCAGTCCCGGTGCCATATGTTTTTGTATCCACGCCGTCACTTTTACCGGATGTGACTCCAGTTTCAGTAACTGCGCCACAGCCTCTTCAGCCCGGCTTTTTTCCGTATAACGGGTAATTTCCTCACCTTCGCGGTGTTTTTTGACCAGATATGCCCACTTCCAGCCACATTCAAGATTCTCTAGTTGCTGATATTTCATGATTTTTCTCAGTGACAGGGTAACACTGACATAAGCATAGCAATATTCCCCGTAAAAAACCGCTCCTCTGCACAATTCTTTCCGTTCAGAACGGGTAAAAATAAACGCCGCGAGGATAGCTATCCGGCCTGCTTACGCGCTACAATATCCCGCTATTTTCGTTACTATTCAATAGGCGGTGCTGATAACCGCACACTGCGGAGAGCACCAGATCCTGCCGCAACGATTAAATCCGACATTATCAAAAGCAGACAATACCGAGTGAATATTAAACAGCTGACCTGGCAGGCATTACTGCCTGATGAAAACAGTTACCACACCATCCTGCAAACCGCCTCTGAACTGCCTGCTCAGCAGGCCGATATCGTGCAGCCGCGTTTACAGGAAAGTCTGTCACTTTTCAGCCATCCGGCGGCAAAACGCCGTTTTATGCTGGTCAAAAGTGACGAAAGCGAGTGTTACCTGAATACAATAGCGCAATTACTGCCGCCGGAAGCCAGAGTCCGGCAAAAACGCACTATGGGCGGTGAATACCACTTCGATAATCACAGGTTTGTCTTTACACCATCGGATAACGGCCATTTCAGTGCTGTGCAGCCATTTGCTGTCTGTGACTGGACAGAGCCGGAGCAGCTGTTCGGCCAGGTTTATACCCATCACCAGCATGTACAGTTGCAGCCCGGTATTATTCATCAGGTCAATGGCGGCTTTCTGATCATGTCACTGCGCAGCCTGCTCGCACAGCCGCTGATGTGGCTGCGCTTAAAGCAGATGGTCTGCGCACAGCGTTTTGACTGGCTGGCACACACCGAACAGCATCCGCTGCCGTTCCCGGTTGACAGCATGCCGCTTGACCTGCGGGTCATTGTGGTGGGCGATCGCCTGAGCCTGGATGAGTTTATGCTCTCCGAGCCGGAACTGAGCGAAGAAGCGCTGTACGGCGAATATGAATTTGATTGTCAGTTGGAAGAAACAGAACAGCTGACCGTCTGGTGTCAGTTTGTCAACGGGCTGCTGAAGCAAAATCAGCTGCCGCCGCTCAGTGCTGACGGCTGGTATGAGCTGCTCCGTCAGGGGATGCGTTTTCAGGAAGATAAAAAGACCCTGCCGCTCGACCTGACATGGCTGACCACCCTGCTGCGCGATGCCGCCACCCTGCTGCCTGCGGATACCATCACGGCAGAAGCGCTGCGTAAAATCAAAGATAACCGCAGCTGGCGCCACGGCTACCTGGCCGATCGCGGGCTGGATGAAATTCTTCAGGGTCAGGTGTATATCCAGACTCAGGGCAGCGCTGTCGGCCAGATCAACGGCCTGTCCGTTCTGCAGTATCCGGGACACCCGGAAGCGACCGGAGAGCCCTCCCGTATCACCTGTGTGGCACATATCGGTGATGGTGAGTTTGTTGATGTCGAGCGCAAATCAGAGCTTGGTGGTAACATTCACGCCAAAGGCATGATGATTATGCAGGCTTACCTGATTGCGGAGCTTAAACTGGAGCAGCCGTTCCCGTTCTCTACCTCCGTGGTCTTTGAACAGTCCTACGGCGAAGTGGATGGTGACAGCGCCTCTCTGGCCGAGCTGTGCGCACTTATCAGCGCCCTCTCCTGGCAGCCGGTTGACCAGCAGATTGCCGTGACCGGCTCTGTCGACCAGTTCGGGTTTGTGCAGGCCATCGGCGGCGTAAATGAAAAAATCGAAGGTTTCTTCCGGCTGTGTCAGGCCAGAGGGCTGACCGGCAAGCAGGGTGTGATTATTCCGGCCTCCAACGAACGCCACCTGGTCCTGTCAGATGATGTGGTTGAAGCGGTACGTCAGGGTGAATTCCACATATGGACAGCAGGCCACGTCTCTCAGGCGGCCTCACACCTGATGAATATGCCGTACTATGAAGAGGAAGGTAATCCGTCCGGAGAACACCTGTTAGCTATAATTCAGGATCGGATTTTCCTGGCGAACAATCAGGATAAACCAAGAAATTCGTGGTTTTCCCGCTGGTGGAAATAGCACAATTTTTATCTGATCGGACTTGTTCAGCGTACAAGTGTAAGCTATTGTGTAGCCTATCTGATAAACAAGGCAAAGATTGAGTTATGGTCGCAAAACAAGAATCCTACACAAAGCAAGAACTTGAAGCCTCAGGACGGGGCGAACTCTTTGGTGAAAACGGGCCGCCGCTGCCATCCGGCAACATGCTGATGATGGATCGCGTCATTAAAATGAGCGAAACCGGCGGGCATTTTGATAAAGGCTATATCGAAGCTGAGCTGGATATCAAACCTGAGCTGTGGTTTTTCGGTTGCCATTTCGTCAATGATCCGGTCATGCCGGGCTGTCTGGGCCTGGATGCCATGTGGCAGTTAGTCGGTTTTTATCTCGGCTGGCTGGGTGGCGAAGGAAAAGGCCGTGCTCTGGGTGTGGGTGAAGTGAAATTTACCGGCCAGGTACTGCCGACCTCGAAAAAGGTCACCTATCGCATCCACCTCAAGCGAGTGATCAACCGCAAGCTGATCATGGGCATCGGTGACGGCGAAGTCTTTGTTGATGATAAACTGATTTACACCGCAACAGATCTGAAAGTGGGTCTTTTCAAAGACACCAGCGCGTTTTAATCTTTCCTGCCGTGGTGTTATCCGTAAAAAACCTCCGCATGCGGAGGTTTTTTATCCTTCAAACCGGGTTACGCAATGACCGCCCTTTTATCGATGGCCTCGCGCCAGCCTCCCAACCAATGAGAACGTTCGTCAATTTTAAGATACGGGCAACTCTCTTTAGAACGTCCTAAAATACCCGCCTGATAACCTTTGGTTAATGCTCTGGCTAAACGATCACGCTTTTGTCTTTTCATGCCGTTACTTCCCTCATGTTATTCAGTGCTGAAAACAGGTTGATTTTTATTCAACCCATAATAGGAATACGCTTTCGGGGCAGAGTTTGCAAGTAAAGAAGATTCAGGGTGTGTCAGTCCCGCTTTTCATAAAAATACACAATAAAAACAGGGCTGTTATTTTACCAGCGTAATCAGATTATTAGTTTTCAAAGGACAGTAAAGGCAGTCAGAAGGATATATCAGACGGAATAAGAATCGTTTTAGCGATCAGCAGATTAAGCGGATTAATGTGGCGTGTTTCACAAATTTGTCATTTTGATGACAATTTACTCTCTGCACATCCGGTGCAGAGAGTAAATCAGCAGTTACTTACGCAGCTCGTCAGCCACCGATTTTGATACCTGCGCCCAGCCTTCACCCAGCGTCCGTACCAGCGCCGGATAGCCGTTTTCCGCCTGTTCCAGTACCAGATTAAACGGATGGCGGATAACCGCGTCACCGTGGGTGTAAATCCAGCTGCCCGCCACAATCACTTTACCGTCATAACGGCCGTGGAAGCCGGTGACCGTGACAGTCAGGGTATCCGGTTTGCTTTCCAGCGGCTGCACCGAAACCAGTCTGTCCGGCAGTGCCTGACTGAGTTCCGTCGTCATCACCTCCAGCAACTGCTGCTCCAGCGGGCCGGCCCATAAGTTAGTGCTGCCGATGTTGTATTCCACATCACTGGTCTGATAGACAATCCCGGCATTCCCCAGCACGTCCCCGAGCGTGATACGCTGGATCCATAACTGCGGATGGCGGTTGTCACTGCCGGTACTGCGGAAGCTTGTCTGTTCACTGCTGCTGTCCGCAGCCGCCACCACCGGCAACTGATAATACTGTTTGACCGGGGTGCTGCTGCACCCCGCCAGTACAAAAACGCCCAGGAATACCAGTGCTTTTGTCAGTTTCTTCATCTTAATTCTTCGCCTTCTTAGGTTGCGGATCCGCCTGCGGCGCGGCTTCAAAGACCAGAGCATTGCTCTTGTTATTCAGGGTACGCAATACCGGCTGTAATTCACGCAGAACCTGATCCAGACGCTGCATATCATCAACCAGTTTGTTGTACGCCGGTGATCCCGGCTGGATACCCTGCATACTGCGGTTCAGTTCACGCAGGGTGGCCTGCATATCTTTCGGCAGCGCTTTGAACTCTTTGCTGCTGAGTAACACATTCAGCTCAGACAGTGTTTTCTGTGCTTCCGCAATGGTTTTTTCGCTGGCACGCAGTGTTTCTGTCGCCTGTTTCATCATCGGTTCAATCGGCATACCGTTGATTTTATCCAGCGCCGCCAGTACTTTTTGCTGCAGCTGGACCAGGCCGCCGCTGGTGGTCGGCAGAATGTCATAATCCGCAATTTTCATCGGCGCTTTCCACGCCGGCTGTTCCGGATAGAAATCAAGATCGACATACAGTGCGCCGGTCAGTAAGTTACCGGATTTCAGTGAGGCGCGCAGCCCCTGCTGTAATGCGGTTTCCAGTTCCTGTGCCAGTTTGAAATCTTTACCCACGTCTTTCTCGAAACGCTCAGGCTCGATATGGATCAGGACCGGGATGCGGAAATCGCGGTCAAATGTCTGTCCCAGCCCTTTGGCATAGAACGGAACCTGTGCCACTGTACCGAGACGGATACCGCGGAATTCCACCGGTGCACCCGGAGAGAGGCCGCGCACGGAGTCGGAGAAGAACAGCAGGTAACTTTTATATTCGGTGTAGAGTGAGTTTTGCGTGCTCTTCTGGTTATCAAACAGCTTAAACAGGGTCTTAGGATTCACTTCCTCACCCGGCTGCCAGCCATCCGGCACATCAAAACTGACGCCGCCGCTGAACAGTGTGGAGAGCGAACCGACCTGCACACTCACGCCCTGTGAGGACATGTCAAAGGCAATACCGCTGTCCTTCCAGAAGCGGGCGTTGGTGGTCACCAGTTTGTCATAAGGTGCGTTGATAAAGAGCTCGTACTGCATTTCACGCTCATCAAGATTAAATTCTGCCGTTTCCACGGAACCGACACGGTAACCACGGAACAGCACAGCATCGCCCGGGTTCAGTTGTCCGGCCTGCTGACTGGTTAATATCACGCGGATCCCTTTGGCATCCGGAGACGCCAGCGGCGGTGAATCAAGCAGTTCAAATTCACGGCGTTCGCCGCCGGTATTGGCAGGCTGCACCTGAATATATGCCCCGGACAGCAGTGTGCCCAGCCCGGAGACTCCTTCACGGCCGACCGTCGGTTTCACCACCCAGAAAACGGTATCTTTGCGCAGAACGTCTTTCATTTCTGCATTCAGGCGGGCCTTGATGATCACGCGGCTGTAGCTCTGGTCCAGCATGACACTTTCAACCACGCCGACATCCACACTGCGGCTTTTGATTTTGGTTTTACCGGCTTCGATCCCTTCCGCGTTATAGGTGATCAGGGTGATTTCCGGTCCCTGCCCGCGAAAGTGGCTGATAAGGATCCAGGCACCAATCAGTACCGTGACGATGGGAATTATCCAGACCGGTGACCAGCTTTTCAGTTTGCTGACCTTCGCTTCTGTCAAATCATCAGTTTTATCGTTCAACCTGAGGCTCCTTAGCACTCTCCGCCCGTTTTTTTTCAAGCCGATCCCACGTCAGGCGCGGGTCGAACATTTCGGCGGCAATCATTGTCAGAATGACCACCATCGCAAATAAAATCACACCAATATCCGGATAGATGCTCATCAGACGCCCCATCCGCACCAGTGCCGCCAGTACGGCTATCACAAACACATCAATCATGGACCAGCGTCCGACAAACTCCACGATTTCATAAATAAAGTGCATCCGGCCGGGATCACGCCAGCCATGACCTTTCGCATCCAGGCACAGCCAGCCGATGGCCAGCATTTTCAGGCTCGGCACCATGATACTGGCGATAAAGATCACCATCGCCACCGGATAAGAGCCATCCCCCCACAGCAGAATCACCCCGGCCATAATGGTCGAGCCGAAATCACTGCCGAGCGATTCGGTGATCATAATCGGCATCAGATTTGCCGGGATATATAAAATCACGGAGGTAAACAGCAGCGCCATGGTCAGTTGTAAACTGTTCGGCCGCCGCGCATGACCCCGGCTGCTGCAGCGCGGACACTCATGCATATCTGCCGGCAGAATCGCCTGACAGGTACCGCACAGCCGTACTCCCTGACACAAACCGCCTTTTCCTGCCTCCAGCGCCACCGGCAGCGGTGGACGCGGTGCAATCCGCTGCCAGACCCAGTGTTTATCCAGGCACTGAAACGCCCGCACCTGCATCACGCAGAACAGACAATAAGGCAGAAAACTCACGCCCAGCCCGATATCCCCGTATGCCATCAGTTTTACGAAGCTGACCAGCACACCGGCGAGGAAAATCTCCGCCATACACCAGGCACGCAGCCGGAACAGCAACCGCGTGACCGGGATGGCCAGCGAGGGCGGCAGGCGGATCCCGCTGCACAGTAAGGTAATAGCAAACAGGCAGAAGGCCGGCACCGCCAGCACAAATCCCATGAAGAACAGTGCCAGTTCGCCGTAGTTATCCCCGAACATTACAGACGGTATCTGATAAAGCGTGATTTCGCTTTCAATACCCGCCACTTTCATCGAGACAAACGGAAACATTCCGGCGAGCACAAACATCACCAGGCCGCTGAGGGCATACATCAGCGGCTGGCGGCGCGGTTCACGCCAGCGGGCGGCCAGATGGGTGTGGCAGCGCGGACACTCAGCTTTGGTTCCCCGTTCCAGCTCAGGGATTTCCACCACCAGGTCGCACTGCGGACACAGCACCGTGACTGAATCATGTGAATGATGAGCACACACTGTTTCGTTATTTCTCCAAAATCACAGGCGGGATCAGTTCCCGCTCTGCATTGCTTCCAGCGTCTGCCAGCGCTCAAACGCCTCTTCCAGCGCATGCTCTTTCTCTGCCAGCAGCTTCAGCACTTTATCTGTTTCATCATGCGGCTGGTTAAAGAATTCAGGCGCACTGACCTGACTTTGCAGTTGCTGAATTTCCTCGTCGAGAGATTCCAGCAATGACGGCAGCTGTTCAAGTTCCCGCTGTAATTTATAACTTAATTTTGCAGATGTATTTGCTTTTTTAATGTTATCTTTACGTTTTTCTTCCGCCGCTTCCGGTTTCGCTGCTTTCTCCGCCGGGGCTTTCAGCGACTGAACCTGTGCCCGCTGCTGCTGAGCATCAAAGTAACCGCCGACATAACGCCCGATGGTGCCGTTGCCTTCAAAAATCCAGCATTCAGTCACGCAGTTATCAACAAACTGACGGTCATGGCTGACCAGCAGGACAGTGCCCTGATAGTTATCCACCAGCTCTTCCAGCAGTTCCAGTGTTTCGACATCAAGGTCGTTGGTCGGTTCATCCAGGATCAGCAGGTTGCTTGGTTTCAGGAACAATCTTGCCAGCAGCAGACGGTTACGCTCCCCGCCGGACAGGGCCCGCACCGGTGTTCTCGCCCGTTTCGGGTGGAACAGGAATTCCTGTAAATAGCCGAGCACATGGCGCGGTTTGCCGTTGACCAGCACTTCCTGTTTGCCTTCCGCCAGGTTATCCATCACCGTTTTATCCGGATCCAGCGCTGCACGGTGCTGGTCGAAGTAAGCCACTTCCAGTTTGGTACCGATGTGTACACTGCCGTCGTCCGGCTGTAAATCACCGAGCATCAGTTTCAGCAGCGTGGTTTTACCGCAGCCGTTCGGGCCGACGAGGGCAATTTTGTCCCCCCGGTTTACCTGAGCACTGAAATGACTGACCAGATTCTTACCGTCAATACCATAGCTGATATCATCGATTTCAAAGACGATTTTGCCGGAGCGGGTCGCCTCTTCCACCTGCATTTTCGCTTTGCCCATCACCTCGCGGCGTTCCGCGCGTTCGCTGCGCAGCGCTTTCAGGGCACGAACACGCCCTTCGTTACGGGTGCGGCGGGCTTTGATGCCCTGACGGATCCACACTTCTTCCTGCGCCAGTTTGCGGTCAAATTCCGCATTCTGCATCTCTTCGACACGCAGCGCTTCTTCCTTGGCCACCAGATAATCATCATAACTGCCCGGCCAGGAGGCCAATTTTCCGCGATCCAGATCGATAATCCGTGTCGCCATATTGCGGATAAATGAACGGTCATGGGAAATAAAGACAATACTGCCGCTGAAGTTTTTCAGGAAGCCTTCCAGCCACTGGATGGTTTCGATATCCAGGTGGTTGGTCGGTTCGTCCAGGAACAGCACTTTCGGTCCGCTGACCAGTGCACGGCCGAGTGCCGCTTTACGCAGCCAGCCGCCGGACAGTGCAGATAATTTTTCATCTGCCGGCAACTCCAGATGTGCGATCACATCCGCAATCCGGCTGTCGAGCAGCCATAAGTTCTGAGTGTCTAAGATCTCCTGCAGTTCCGCCATTTTTGACAGATTTTTATCGCTCGGATCACTTTCGACCAGTTTTGAGATCTGATGGAACGCCTTGATATGCTGTGCCTGCTCTGCCACCCCTTCGGCAACAAAATCAAACACCGTGCCTTCCACATCACGCGGCGGATCCTGCTGCAGACGGGCAACAATCAGATCCTGTTCATAGATAACCGTACCGTCATCCAGCGGCTGCTCTTTGGTCAGCACACGCATCAGGGTGGATTTTCCCGCCCCGTTGCGTCCGACCAGACAGACACGCTCATTTTCTTCGATATGCATCTCCGCATTTTCCAGCAGCGGAGCATCACTGAATGCGAGCCAGGCGCCCGCCATATTAATCAACGACATAATTTCTGTTATTCCTCGCCTGCATGGCGGATAAGCCAGCAGTTATGGATCTGACGGTTACGGGCAAAATCCTGTGACTGTGTTTTGGCGGTGATCTCCTGAGCAACCAGCCCCAGTGCATCCATACCGTCCTGATCTAATTTAAAACCGCGTTTATTGTTGGAGAACATCAGCGTACCACCGCGGCGCAGCATACGTTTCAGATGTTTCATCAGATCAATGTGATCACGCTGGACATCAAAGGTGTCCTCCATCCGTTTGGAGTTGGAGAACGTCGGCGGATCGATAAAGATCAGATCAAACTGTTCCGGGGTCTGTGCCAGCCAGCTCAGGCAGTCCGCCTGAATTAAACGGTGCTGTCTGCCGCTCAGGCCGTTGCTCTGGAGGTTGCGTTCCGCCCACTCCAGATAAGTACGTGACATATCCACAGACGTGGTGCTGCGCGCGCCGCCGAGACCGGCGTGAACCGTTGCCGAGCCGGTGTAGGCAAACAGATTGAGGAAGTCTTTGCCTTTGCTCATCTGTCCCAGCATTTTGCGGGCAATACGGTGATCAAGGAACAGACCGGTATCCAGGTAATCAGTCAGGTTAACCCATAACTGTGCGTTATACTCTTTCACCTGGAAGCTGTTCTGTTTCTCCGCCAGTTTTTCATACTGCTGTTTGCCTTTCTGGCGCTGACGGGTTTTCAGGATCAGCTTGTGCGCCGGTAACTCCAGCACGGCCAGTGTCGCGCTGATCACATCGAACAGGCGCTGACGCGCTTTGTTCGGATCCACGGTTTTCGGCGGTGCATATTCCTGCACCACCACATAATCCGCATAACGGTCAACCGCGACATTATACTCAGGCAGATCCGCATCATAAAGGCGATAACATTCAACGCCTTCCTGCTTCGCCCATTTTGCTAATTTTTTCTCATTCTTGCGCAGGCGGTTGGCAAAGTCCGCCCCGATATCCTGCGCTGTTGCCGGTGGTGTGTCACTTAACTGATAGTTTTTCTGCACACAATCCAGCGGGCCGTTTTTCGCCTTGAATTCACGCTCTGCACGCAATTGCAGGCTGCTGAGCAGTTCCGGGGAAGCACTGAATAATGACAGACGCCAGCCCGGGAAACGGGTTTTCACCACACGGCCAAACACACTGTGCAGGGCAATCAGCGCCGGTTCACTCTCCAGACGCTCGCCGTACGGCGGGTTGGAAATAATGGTGCCTTTCGGGCCTTCCGGCAGCGGGTTTTCCAGTTTGGTGGCATCTTTCTGCTGGAAAGTGATCAGTTTATCCACCCCGGCGCGACGGGCGTTGGCACGGGCCATATCCAGCACACGTTTATCGGTATCAGAACCGAAGAAGCGCGCGGTTGCACTGACCAGGCCGGCATTGGCACGTTCACGGGCTTCGGCACGGACCGATTCCCAGACCGCTTTATCGTGGCCGCCCCAGGCTTCAAAACCCCAGTGGTGGCGGTTCAGGCCCGGTGCACAATCAGAGGCAATCATTGCCGCTTCAATCAGCAGGGTGCCGGAGCCGCACATCGGATCAACCATCGGGGTCTCTTTCTGCCAGCCGGAACGCAGAATAATCGCCGCCGCCAGGTTCTCTTTCAGCGGCGCCTGACCGGCCAGTTCGCGGTAGCCGCGGATATGCAGGGAATCCCCGCTCAGATCGATCGCCAGCGAGGCTTTTTCTTTATTGAGATAGACATTGATGCGGATATCCGGCTGCTGTTTCGCCACATCCGGGCGCGTGCCGGTTTTGCGGGTAAAGCTGTCGACGATAGCATCTTTGACTTTCAGTGCGCCGTACTGGCTGTTGCGGATCTCATCGTTAGTTCCGTTGAAATGCACGGCAAATGTCTTGTCAGCGGAGAACACTGACGGCCAGTCAACGGACTGTACCGCGAGATAAAGATCCATGTCACTATAGACATTAAACTCATTCAGCGGTAATAAAATACGGGATGCCAGACGACTCCACATCAGACACGTGTACATCGTACGCGGCTGCGCCCGGAAGTGAACGCCACCCTGCGTAATACTGAGATCCTCAGCGCCCAGTGTCGCTAATTCATTTTTTAAGAGTTCTTCGAGCCCGCGGGCGGTGCTGGCAAAATACGCGTTCATCATGGTTTACCGTTGAAATAAAAAATTGGAGCGCATTATAGCGGATCCGGGCGGTAAATCATAAAATTGACGTTCACCTTTTTCCGGATAAACCGGGATGCCATTGTGGTATTACTGATAATAACGAAAAGAACGGATAACAATGACGACAACACCCATCACACTCTCCCGTTTATACACCTTTCCTGTAAAGTCAATGAAGGGCATCCGCCAGTCACAGAGTCATGCCGGGGAAACCGGGCTGGGCTTTGACCGCAATTTTATGATAACGGACGAGACCGGAAAATTTATTACCGCCCGCCGTTACCCGCAGATGGTGCTGTTTACCCCGGTGCTGCTGAGTAACGGGATTTATCTGCGCAGCCCGGAAGGCAGCGGCGCCACGATCCTGTTTGAGGATTTCCGCCCCGATCATCTGCCATGCGAAGTCTGGGGAAACCATTTCACCTCACTGCTTGCGCCGGAAAAAATCAATCAGTGGCTGTGTCAGTTCTTTGATATCCCGGTACAGCTGCGCTGGCTCAGTCCGCAATCCACCCGCAGAGTAAAAAAATTCCCGGATACTGCCGTGTCATTTGCCGACGGTTATCCTTATCTGGTGGTCAATGAAGCCTCTTTCCGTGAGGTTCAGCGCCGCTGCGATGCCGGCATTAAAATCGAGCAGTTCCGCGGCAATATTATTGTCACCGGTGCGGAGCCGTTTGCGGAAGACCGCTGGAAAACCATTCAGATCGGTGATGTGGTGTTTGATCTGAAAAAGCCGTGCAGCCGTTGTATTCTCACCACCGTCAGTACAGATAAAGGGATTAAACACCCGGAAATGGAGCCGTTTCACACCCTGCAAACCTTCCGGAAAGCCGCAGATAATGATGATGTGGATTTCGGCATGAATGCCATTGCCCGCAACAGCGGTGTGATTCAGGTCGGTGATACCGTCACCATACTGGAGATCCGTGAGCCGCGTCAGTATCAGGAACAGGAAGTGGAAAAGGTGCAGGCTGCCCCCGCACAACCGGAAGCAGCACTGGAACTGACATTCAACGGAAAATTGTACCCGGTGAATAATCAGCACGTCTTACTGGAGCAGCTGGAAGGCCATCAGGTCAATATTCCGTATTCCTGCCGTGCCGGTGTCTGCGGTTGCTGTAAAGTCACACTGGTCTCCGGCGAAGTGACTCCGCTGAAAGCCGGGGCGATAAAAGAGAACGGCGATATTCTGGCATGCAGTTGTATTCCGAAAACCAATATTATTATTCGTCACGCATAACCGGCCGTCACGAATAACCGGTAAAAAAATACCCCCGGCAGATAAACTACCGGGGGTATTTCCGGCTGAATTGATCACTTATTAATAATAAGGATCCGCCGGGGTTATATAACGTTATCTGATCCTGATTATGATCGTTTACCGGACAGCCTCAGACAGCTCTGCCCATTAATAAACTCCGTGTTACCGGGGTTCTCGGTAATAAACGATCATTCATGATCTTTATCGGATCACAAAAGCACATGCTCCGATCGTGTAATTCAAGTACCGGATCAACCAGCAGACATAAACTGGCACTGTCCCCTGCTTCCGCCACAATAAAGTTGCTGCGCTGACGATTGTTATCCGCCACCACTTCAACCAGCTGCCCCTGCTCCGGTTTTGTCATTGCGCAGAACAATGAGAAATACCAGCTCTTCGGCATTTGCGGCTTTAAAAAACGCGATGCAATTAACGCATTCAGTGTTAACTCAGCACACTGCTGTGCCGGAATATCTAATTTTTTAATCTGTTCTTCAAAGATAAAAAATAATGCGGCATCATCAACAGAAAACGGGCTGTGACACCGTGCGTACGGCGCCAGCAGGCGTGGTGCAAAATGGGAGCGGAATACCATTCCGTTGGCAAGATCCAGCATAATACGCTCATGCGTATCATCGTAATACCACTGCCATTGATCGTCAGGTTTTATTTTCATCTGATCACATTCCCGGCTAATACCTGATTAGCGATTTATATTTTCACTACACATTAAATAAAATAATTAAAAGTGATTGTTTACTTTAACGTGCATTGCCTGTCAGTGACAATTTTTCAGGCAACATCTGAAAATATAAAAGAAACAGGGGGAAAAATAAACCCCCTGACAGGAATAATAGTGAAAATTACAGGCAATTTACAATATTTTTAATTAATTTGGGCCCGTGGTAGATAAATCCTGAATAGATTTGGATCAATGATGCACCCGCTTCCATTTTTTCCCGGGCGGCAACCAGTGAATCTATTCCGCCGACACCGATGATTGGTAATTTCCCGTTAAGCTCTTTAGATAATAAACGGATAATTTCGGTGCTCTTACTCTGCACCGGGCGGCCACTTAATCCTCCGGTTTCATTACAGTGATTTAATCCCTGCACTAATGAGCGGTCTAATGTGGTATTGGTGGCAATCACACCATCAATATTATGACGCACCAGGCTGTCAGCAACCTGAATTAATTCTTCTGCTGTTAAATCCGGGGCAATTTTTACCGCGACAGGCACATATTTTCCGTGCTTCTGATGCAGTTCCTGCTGCTTTATTTTTATTGCTGACAGCAGGTCATCCAGCATATCGCCGTATTGCAGCGTCCGTAATCCCGGGGTATTCGGTGAGGAGATGTTAACAGCGATATACCCGGCGTGGGTATACACTTTATCCATACAAATCAGATAGTCATCTTTTCCCTGTTCAACCGGTGTATCTTTATTTTTACCGATATTAATTCCCAGAATACCGCCGAAACGGGCCTGTTTAATATTCTCAACCAGGTTATCCACTCCGAGATTATTAAATCCCATCCGGTTAATCAGCCCTTCTGCTTCGACAATACGGAACAGACGCGGCTTATCATTTCCCGGCTGTGGTTTCGGTGTGACCGTACCGACTTCAACAAAACCAAAACCCATTGCATCAAATGCTTCAATACATTCACCGTCTTTATCTAGACCGGCGGCTAATCCGAGCGGGTTTTTAAAAGAGAGTCCCATGCACTGAACGGGTTTGGTGGCGACATGCTGCTGAATAAGAAAACGGAAAGGAGAGCGGGAAAGACGTTTAAGCTGGTGAAAGGTGAATTCGTGGGCGCGTTCCGGATCAAGGCGGAACAGGGCCTTCCTGACTAGCGGATAATACATCTTAAATACCTTTTGCTATAGATATGTGTTTTCGGCACAACACGCCGTACCGGGCAATTTCTCTGTAACAAAATAGGTCGTGAATCATAGCTGAAACAGCGGGAGCCTATCTCAGGCGGCTATAATAGGTGAAATGCGTCCGTTCTGCACGGCTTTTTTACGCAGTAAATGACGCACACTTTTTGTGCGCCATATCCTGTCAGATCACCAGCGCCCGGATGCCCCGCCGCCGCCGCTGCGTCCGCCGCCTCCGGATGAGGATCGGCTGCTGCTCCGGCTGCCGCCGCTGTAACCGCCGCCGCTGCTTCCCCCGCCACGGCCGCCGCGCCCTGAACCACCGCCGCCTCCGCCGACAGTGACAAAACCGAAATAGTGTCCGATCCCGACAAACATGCCGAATCCCGCTCCCGCCACCACACCGGCGGCCAGGCTACCTTCTGAAAACAGTAATCCGAAAATAAAAGCAAATCCGCCGAATAAAAAGCCGACACAGATTGAAACCCGCAGTTTCTGAGGCCGGACAATTTTCGTCAGTATCCAGTACAATCCGCCGAGAGTGAGCAGGAATAAGAAGAAGGCCGCGATAAACATGGTGAATGTCAGCACTATCACCAGCCAGAACGGCAGAATCTGCAGGAACAGGAACTGACTCCAGCGCGGTAATTCTGTGTAGAGAAAATCTTCCCCGAAATGAATACCGTTTCCGGCCGGATTATTAAAGCCGCCGGCGTACCAGGTCAGATAAAGAATAATGGCGATCGGAATTGCCGCTTTCAGCTTAAAGCGTTTCACCATGCCATACAGGAAAGCGCCCCACAGATATGCACTCGCGGCCAGTACCGCACCAAGCACAATATCAATCCAGCCGACAGGCCCTGCCTGTTTGGCAATAAAGAATGCCGGAGTGGTGACCGGTGGCAGTGGTTCATTGCGGACTCTGGCAATCAGGGCATCGACGGTGTCATTAATACCACCGGCATAATTTCCCATTTTAAAATTCGGAATGAAATAATCCTTGAGAATACGATTTGCCACCGCATCACTCACCGCCCCTTCCAGTCCGTATCCGACCTCAATCCGCATCGCGCGATCATCTGACGCCACCAGCAATAAAATACCGTCATCAATATTGATACGACCTAACCGCCATTGGTTAAAGACTTTTTCCGCATAACTTTCAATATCGCGCGAGCCGGTAGTATTCACCGTCAGTACCGCAATCTGCGTACCGGTCCGCTCGCGCAGTGCATTCAGTTTCTGCTCAATACTGCTGCGCTCAGATGCAGTCAGCAATCCGGCGGTATCGGTAACCGATCCCTGCATACGGGGAAATGTTTCCGTCTGAGCCGCCGCCGTTACCGCAAAAAGCAGCAAAAACAGGGAAAAGATCCCCTGTAACCAGTGACTGAACCGGTTTATGTTATTTTTCATCCCGAAATCCTTTCTTATAGACAGGTCGTCATTGCCCTGAGTGTACCGTATCCGGTTAAAAATAACGCGCTGTTACAGTGATAATGTATTTCAGTGCAAAAAAAACACCTCCGGAGAGGTGTTTGGGAGGAGTTTGGTCTGTATCAGCTT
This sequence comes from Morganella morganii, assembly GCF_041099235.1. Classification (GTDB taxonomy): domain Bacteria; phylum Pseudomonadota; class Gammaproteobacteria; order Enterobacterales; family Enterobacteriaceae; genus Morganella; species Morganella morganii_E. Next base: position 118,434 of record NZ_JBFZSO010000004.1, read on the forward strand.
CAGTGAAGTCGCTGACAGCGGGCAAAAACGAAAAGTCGCTGTAAATACCTCCCTGTACGCTCAGGCGCGTCATCCATAACGCGCATGCTTTTCGTTTCCCTGCCCGCTATCGCTCCTTTATCCGCAAAAGCAATGATCAGTTCTCATCCAGCGCTTTGGTGATTTTCTCGAACAGATCACCGGAGAGATTTTCCAGCCCTTTCAGGCGCAGCAATGCATCACGCATTTTGCTCTGACGGCTGTCGTCATACCGTTTCAGGCGGATCAGCGGCTCGATCAGACGTGACGCGACCTGCGGGTTACGGCTGTTGAGGTCACAGAGGATCTCCGCCAGGAATTCATAGCCTTTACCGGACTTATCATGGAACGCTTTCGGGTTATTCATCACAAACGCACCGATCAGCGAGCGCACCCGGTTCGGGTTCGCCATGGTGAAGGAACGGTGAGTGAGCAGTGATTTCACATTATCCAGCACATCCGCATCCGGACGTGTGGCCTGAAGAATAAACCACTTGTCCATCACCAGACCATCCTGATGCCATTTGTTGTCGTAATCCGCCAGCAGGTTATCGCGGCACGGCAGTGCGGCTTTCACCGCCGCCGTCAGGGCCGCCAGGGAATCGGTCATATTGTCGGCCTGCGCATACTGTTGTGATACACGCTTGTCCGCCTGCACTTTGTCCTCATCCAGTGCCAGGTAGCCCAGACAGACATTGCGCAGATCGCGTTTTGCAATATCCGCATGATCGATTTGGTATGCCCCGGTTTTCATGCTGACATACACAGCATACAGCTCATCCGCCAGTTCACGGGCAAATGTACCGGCGATAAAGGTCATTACCGCGTTGATTGCATCCGGATCCACCACCGGGAACCATTCCGCAACCTCGGTTTCTGACGGCAGGGTCAGAATCTGAGCCGCCAGCGCCGGATCGATCTGCTCATCAAGCAGCACCGCACGGAAAGCATCGGTTACCCCTTCCGGTAACTGTAAGTCTTCACCGGCCTGATAACGGCGGATGTTTTCCCTGATATGTAACGCCAGCAGAAACTGTGCGGCATCCCAGCGGGCAAATTCATTGCGGGCGTGCTGCATCAGGAATGCCAGCTGTGCATCGGTATACGGATAATCCACTTTCACCGGTGCGGAGAATTCGCGGAACAGTGACGGTACCGGCTTTTCACTGACATCATCAAAGGTGAAGGTCTGTTCATCACGGGTAATATTCAGTACTGAATGAACCGGCTCCCCTTCATGACGCAGCGGAAGCACGTCGCCGTTACTGCCGTACAGTTCAATATCAAACGGGATATGCAGCGGCTGTTTGTCCTGCTGATCCGGTGTCGGCGGGGTCATCTGGGTCACATGCAGCTGATACTGTTTTTTATCCGCATCATAGCTGTCACGTACAGTCACCAGCGGCGTACCGGACTGGCTGTACCAGCGGCGGAACAGGGTGAGATCGACATTAGACGCATCTTCCATCGCCTGCACAAAATCATCACAGGTCGCGGCGCTGCCGTCATGGCGGTGAACATAAAGCTGCATCCCCGCCTGGAACTGCTCTTCGCCAAGCAGCGTGTGGATCATACGGATCACTTCAGAACCTTTCTCATACACCGTCAGTGTATAGAAGTTATTCATTTCAATGACTTTATCCGGACGGATCGGGTGCGCCATCGGACCGGCGTCCTCGGCAAACTGAGCGGCACGCATCACGCGGACATTATTGATACGGTTGACCGGGCGGGAACCGAGGTCAGAGCTGAATTCCTGGTCACGGAAAACGGTCAGCCCTTCTTTCAGGCTGAGCTGGAACCAGTCACGGCAGGTGATACGGTTACCGGTCCAGTTATGGAAATATTCATGACCTATAACAGATTCAATCCCGAGATAATCTTTATCCGTTGCTGTTTCATTCTTCGCCAGCACATATTTGGAGTTAAAGACATTCAGCCCTTTGTTCTCCATCGCACCCATATTAAAGAAATCAACGGCCACAATCATATAGATGTCGAGGTCATACTCGAAACCAAAGCGCTCCTCATCCCATTTCATAGCATTTTTCAGGGAGGTCATCGCCCAGCCGGCGCGGTCGAGGTTGCCTTTGTCGACAAACAGTTCCAGCGCCACATCACGGCCGCTGCGGGTGGTAAAAGTATCGCGCAGCACATCAAAATCACCGGCCACCAGAGCAAACAGATAACTTGGTTTCGGGAACGGATCTTCCCATTTCACCCAGTGTTTATCCCCGGATTCCCCGGCATCAATCCGGTTACCGTTAGATAACAGATACGGATAACGGGCTTTGTCCGCCGTGATCCGGGTGGTGTAACGCGCCAGCACATCCGGACGATCAAGGTAATACGTGATATGACGGAAGCCTTCCGCCTCACACTGTGTGCAGAGTGCATCACCGGACACATACAACCCTTCAAGGGCGGTATTTTCCGCCGGACTGATTTCATTAATAATTTGCAGGGTGAATTGTTCAGGCACATTCTGAATGTGCAGCGAACCGGATTCTTCGCGGTAATCTGACCAGACTTTGCCGTCAATGGTCAGCTGCTTAAGGGTCAGCCCCTCACCGGCAAGCACCAGCTCAGAGGCGTTGTCATTCAGGCGCTTCACCTGACTGACGGCAGTCACCACTGTCGTCTGCGGGTCGAGCGCAAAATCGAGATCAATATGGGTAATGGTATAGTCAGGAGCCTGATAGTCCTGACGATACTTCGCCTGCCGCTGTTGTGTCATGGTTTTCTCTTCACTGTTTTATTAAATGATTACAATTACGCTGTACTTAGGCTCTCATAATTCAGGCATCGTGGTAAACGAAATTTTAGCAGTTTGTGATACACCCTGATTTCCTGACGGTGCGGTACCGCACTAAATATGAATAAAATGTTAACAAATAATGTGATTGCGCGCTGAACATCACGCACAGGGAAAATAACGTGTTACTATACGCAGATAATAGTAAGCTATAACCTGTTTAGGTTGATTGCTCCGTGAGGATGCTGAAAGCGCCATGAATTCAGAAGCAACCCCGATTATCACATCACTGCTGGATACCGATGCGTATAAGCTGCATATGCAGCAGGCAGTGTTCCATCATTACCGCTCAATTCCTGTGGTCGCGGAATTCCGCTGCCGGAGCAGCAAACGTCTGGGGCAGTACGCAGATGAACTGCGCCGCCGGGTGGCAATGATGGCAGAGCTGTCAGTCAGTGATGACGAGTACAACTACCTGGCCCGCCTGCCGTTCTTTTCGGCGGACTATCTCGCCTGGTTCCGTCAGTTCCGGTTTGATCCGTCACAGGTGAATATCCGCTGTGACAGCAACGGTCAGCTGGCTATCCGTATCAGCGGCCCGTGGGTGGAAGTTATCCTGTGGGAAGTGCCGCTGCTGGCGCTGATCAGTGAACTCGTCCACCATCATGAATCACCTCAGGTCACGCCGGAAGATGCCGTTATCCGTCTGCGTGAGCTGGTGGCACGTTTTTATCAGGATGCAGAGCAGGCAGGGATCGACCTCAGCCGCTTTAAACTGATGGATTTCGGTACCCGCCGCCGTTTCTCTTTTGATGTTCAGAAGGCGATTGTCACTGAACTGAAACAACATTTCCCCTATCTGGTCGGCACCAGTAATTACCTGCTGGCGGAAAAACTCGATCTGGAACCGGTCGGCACCCAGGCACATGAATGGTTCCAGGCACATCAGCAGATCAGTGCTGAACTGGCCAACAGCCAGCGCGCTGCCCTCCAGACCTGGCTTGATGAATATCCCGATCAGCTCGGTGTCGCCTTAACAGACTGCATCACAATGGATGCTTTCCTGCGCGATTTCGATGCCCCCTTTGCCCGTGCCTATCAGGGTCTGCGCCACGATTCCGGGGATCCGGTGGAATGGGGTGAAAAAGCCATTGCTCATTATGAAAAGCTGGGTATCGACCCGATGAGTAAAACGCTGGTCTTTTCAGACAACCTGGATTTCGGCAAAGCCCTCGCGCTTTATGCCCATTTCTGTGACCGGATAAACCTGGTGTTCGGTATCGGCACCCGCCTGACCTGCAATATCCCGGATGTCGAGCCGCTTAATATTGTTATCAAGCTGGTGGAATGCAACGGCAAACCGGTTGCCAAACTTTCTGACAGCCCGGGCAAAACCATCTGCGAAGATGATGAATTTGTCGATAAACTGCGCCGCGCTTTTGATATTCCCCACGTTCAGCGCGCCTGCTGATCCCTCCTTTTATATACCAGCCCCCGGAGAACAGAAAAAGACGGTTATTTTTTCTGTTTTTCGGGCTGTTCCCCCCTAATTTCTGCTTGTTTCCTGAGAGTGAGCAAGTAACATAGTGAGATTGCCCGTTTGACGGCAACTGATGACTATTCTGTTACTCACATCTCAGAGGATGGCGGGTAACGCGTGTAACAGACCTATATATAAGAAGAGAGAGTTTCAACTATGAGCATAGCGCCTGTGGTCGATGTACTGCAAGGCCGTGTACCTGTTGACAGCGAAGTCACGGTACAGGGTTGGGTCCGTACAAGGAGAGATTCAAAAGCCGGGATCTCATTCCTCGCCGTCTACGACGGTTCCTGCTTTAATCCGGTACAGGCCGTCATCGAAAATAATTTACCTAATTATAATGATGAAGTGCTTCATTTAACGGCGGGCTGTTCTGTCGAAGTTACCGGGAAAGTAGTTGCTTCCCCGGGCCAGGGACAAAGCTTTGAAATTCATGCCTCACAGGTTCGTGTGGTTGGTATGGTTGATGACCCGGATACCTACCCGATGGCGGCAAAACGCCACTCTGTCGAGTATCTGCGTGAAGTGGCGCATCTGCGTCCGCGTACTAACCTGATTGGTGCGGTTGCCCGTGTCCGTCATACCTTATCCCAGGCATTACACCGTTTCTTTGATGAGCAGGGTTTCTTCTGGGTATCCACCCCGCTGATCACCACCTCCGATACCGAAGGTGCCGGTGAAATGTTCCGCGTCTCTACGCTGGATTTCCACAACCTGCCGCGTAACGACAAAGGCGAAGTGGATTTCAGCGAAGACTTTTTCGGCCAGGAAGCCTTCCTGACTGTATCCGGTCAGCTGAACGGCGAAGCTTATGCCTCTGCGCTGAGCAAAATCTACACCTTCGGCCCGACATTCCGTGCGGAAAACTCCAACACCAGCCGCCACCTGGCGGAATTCTGGATGGTCGAGCCGGAAGTGGCGTTTGCCAATCTGAATGATATCGCCGGTCTGGCCGAAGCCATGCTGAAATATGTCTTCAAAGCCGTTCTGGAAGAGCGCCGCGACGACCTCGAATTCTTTGCTGAGCGTATTAATAAAGAAGCAATCGAACGTCTGGAGCGTTTTGTCACTTCCGATTTCGCACAGGTTGATTACACCGACGCGATCAAAATCCTGGAAAACTGCGGCAAAACCTTTGAAAACGACGTGTACTGGGGCGTGGATATGTCCTCTGAGCACGAGCGTTACCTGGCAGAAGAACACTTCAAAGCGCCTGTGGTCGTTAAAAACTACCCGAAAGCCATCAAAGCCTTCTATATGCGCGAAAACGAAGATGGCAAAACCGTGGCCGCGATGGACGTCCTGGCACCGGGGATCGGCGAAATCATCGGGGGTTCCCAGCGTGAAGAACGTCTGGACAGACTCGATGCCCGCTTTGATGAACTGGGTATGAATAAAGAAGATTACTGGTGGTACCGTGATCTGCGCCGCTACGGCACAGTGCCGCATGCCGGTTTCGGTCTGGGCTTCGAGCGTTTGGTATCATATGTGACGGGTGTCTCAAATATCCGTGAAACCATCCCGTTCCCTCGCACCCCGCGCAGCGCCACATTCTGATTTCCATCAAAAATATTGAATGTAAAAAGCCGGCCTTCAGGTCGGCTTTTTTTATGTCTGATGATCTGACTGTTCAAAAAGTTCCCGATTATTTACATTTTGAAATACTTTTTTGCCATTTGTTACAGATTCTTCGTTTTTGTAGCACTTTCAGGGTAGATAAAATATTTTACCAATGGAACACTGGTCGCCGACACAGACGACACTAAACTCTCATAAATAGTTCCAAATTTTTTTCAGAACTATTTCTGGCAGTGGCAGGTGTCCGAATAACACCAATGAGGGTAATAATAATGAAACGCAATATTCTTGCAGTGGTTATCCCGGCTCTGTTAGTTGCTGGTGCAGCAAACGCAGCTGAAATCTACAACAAAGACGGCAACAAAGTAGACCTGTACGGTAAAGTTGACGTTCGTCACATGTTCGCTAAGTCTGATGACAACGGTTCTAAAGAAGATGGCGACGATTCACGCGTTCGTTTCGGCATCAAAGGTGAAACTCAGATCACTGACCAGCTGACCGGTTTCGGTCGTTTCGAAAACGAAATCAAAACCAACGGCACTGAAGGCGACAACAAAAACAAAGTACGTTTAGCTTACGCTGGTTTCAAATTCGCTGAATTCGGTTCAATCGACTACGGCCGTAACTACGGTGTGGTATATGACACTGCAGCATGGACCGACGTTCTGCCACTGTTCGGTGGCGACACCATGGCACAGACCGACGTTTACATGACCGGTCGTAACGCTAACCTGCTGACTTACCGTAACAGCGACATGTTCGGTTACGTTGATGGCCTGAGCTTCGCTCTGCAGTACCAGGGTGCTAACGACGATAACTCTATCGCAAACCGTGGTAAAGCAATCAAAGATCCAGTAACTGGTGAAGTTGATTATACCGCCGATGCTAAAGCTAATGGCGACGGTTACGGCTTCTCTTCTGCCTATGATCTGGGCTGGGGCGTGACTCTGGGTGCTGGTTATTCTAACTCTGCCCGTCCTTTAGGTCAGCAGTATAACTCTATCGCAGAAGGCAAGCGTGCTGAAGCATGGAACGTTGGTGCTAAATACGACGCTAACAACCTGTATCTGGCAGCTATGTACGGCGAAACCCGTAACATGACTAAGTTCGGTGAATACGACCTGATCGCTAACAAAACTCAGAACATCGAATTAGTAGCACAGTACCAGTTCGATTTCGGTCTGCGTCCATCCATCGCATACCTGCAGTCTAAAGGTAAGAACCTGAACGTAGATGCAGATTTCACTAACAGCAATGGCGAGCGTTATTCTGATAACCAGGATCTGTTAAAATACATCTCTGTAGGTACTTACTACTACTTCAACAAAAACATGTCTGCAGTTATCGATTATAAAATCAACCTGCTGGACAACAATGACTTTACCCGTGATGCGAAAATCAACACTGGTGACGTTGTTGGTTTAGGTCTGACCTACCAGTTCTGATTTAGCTTTAACGCTAAGTATGAATACAAAACCCACGGCTTGCCGTGGGTTTTTTGTTATCTGTATATCCTTATTCATTCAAACTACAGGTTCGTTGGCTGCACTCAGCCCGCTGGGTCACATACTAATGTATGCTCCCCATCTGTCTTCCTTTGCCGCCTTCCTGTAACTTGAATGACGTTGGATATATAACCCGTTTTGTGATGCATTTTCATGCAAACCTCAACAGGACGTCACCCACTTCACAAGATCTTCGTCTTTTTTCTGTAAACAGTTGGCAAATGATTTACAGGGAGTTAACCTGATAACCTTGTGACAGTCCTCTTATCCGCACTATCAGATACTATTGGGATCAACAACTATGTTTGAGAATATTACTGCCGCGCCTGCCGACCCGATCTTAGGTCTGGCTGACAGCTTCCGTCAGGACCCCCGTGAAAACAAAATCAATTTAGGTATTGGTGTTTATAAAGATGAAACCGGTAAAACACCGGTACTGAGCTGCGTTAAAAAAGCGGAAAAGTATCTGCTGGATAATGAAACCACGAAAAACTATCTGCCGATTACCGGGATCCCTGAATTCGGAACAGTAACTCAGGCACTGCTGTTTGGTGATAACAGCGATATCATCACCGCCAAACGTGCCCGTACCGCACAGGCGCCGGGCGGCACCGGTGCGCTGCGTATCGCGGCTGATTTTATTGCTAAACAAACCAGCGCAAAACGTGTCTGGATCAGCAACCCGACCTGGCCTAACCATAACGGCATCTTTGCCGGTGCCGGTCTGGAAATCTGCACTTACAATTACTATGATGCCGAAAACCATTCACTGGATTTCAATGGCATGCTGGCAAGCCTGGAAGCGGCACAGGCCGGTGATGTGATCCTGCTGCACGGTTGCTGCCACAACCCGACCGGTATTGACCCGACAGCTGAGCAGTGGGCGCAATTATCTGTTCTGGTAAAAGAAAAAGGTCTGCTGCCGGTCTTTGACTTTGCTTATCAGGGCTTCGCTGCCGGTCTGGATGAAGACGCTCAGGGACTGCGTATTTTCGCAAAATCTCACCCTGAAATGCTGGTGGCCAGCTCTTACTCCAAAAACTTCGGTATGTACAATGAGCGTGTCGGTGCCTGCACTCTGGTTGCGGCTGATCCGGATACCGCTGATCGCGCATTCAGCCAGATCAAGATAGTGATCCGCACCAACTACTCTAACCCGCCGTCACACGGTGGCGCTGTGGTAACGACAGTATTGTCTGATCCGGAACTGAAAGAAGAGTGGATTCAGGAACTGACCACCATGCGTGAGCGCATCAAGCGTATGCGTCAGCTCTTTGTTAACACCCTGCAGGAAAAAGGCGCGAAGCAGGACTTCAGCTTTATTATCCGCCAGAACGGTATGTTCTCTTTCAGCGGCCTGACCAAAGAGCAGGTTGCGCGTCTGCGTGATGAATATGCAGTCTATGCTGTCAGCTCCGGTCGTATCAACGTTGCCGGTCTGACGCTGGAAAATATGGTTCCGCTGTGCGAAGCCATTGTCGCGGTACTGTAATTTCGTTTTGACCATAAAAAATGCCTGACTATGTCAGGCATTTTTTTTATTGCTGCAATGTGCGGTGATGTAACTTACCAGACCGGCTGCTCATCCTGCAGGAACGGATTTGTGCGGCGCTCTTCCCCGAGTGTGGACATCGGGCCGTGGCCGGGAATAAAGCGATACTCATCCCCTAACGGCAGTACTTTTTCTTTAATGGAGCGGATCAGATCCTGATGATTACCGCGCGGGAAGTCACTGCGGCCGACGCCCCCTCTGAACAGCACATCACCCATTGAAATCAGTTTATCCTGCTTATCCACAAAAATAACATGACCCGGTGTATGGCCCGGGCAGTGCAGCACATCCAGCTCAAGATTGCCGACAGTGACCTTGTCGCCCTCTTCCAGCCACTGATCCGGGGTAAATGCACGACACGGCTCCACACCGAACATCTGGCTCTGCTGTGTCAGCCCCTCTATCCAGAAAGCATCTTCTTTCTGCGGGCCGATCACCGGTACATTAAAGTGCTCTGCCACATCCGCAGTTGCGCCGACATGGTCAAAGTGACCGTGAGTCAGGAGAATTTTTTCCAGTTTCAGACCGCGTTGTTCAATTTCACGGATAAGACGCGGCGCTTCACCGCCGGGATCGACAATGGCAGCGGCTTTAGTTTCATCGCACCAAATCAGGGTGCAGTTCTGCATAAAGCCGGTGACAGGAATAATATGATATTGCATGACACAAAACTCCGGTTAAAGCGGGTAATAACAACAGATTACCACGTTCTGACCGGTCCTGTATCCATATGAACAAAATTACTGGACGGATAATAGCCCACACCGCCCGCCCGCATTTTCATGGCTGCTTTACGAACCTGACTTAACTGGATGCCCGGAATACGGAAATCCATTGCCTGGCCGCGGGTGTGATAACTTTTTTTCGCCACACCGGAGGTGGTTCTGCGCAGTTCATTATTGGTAATCAGAGAACGATAGCCGGACACCAGCTGAATAGGTTTATTGATGTTCATCATCACCTGTAACAGATACATCTGGTCAAACAGGTGCGGGTCAATGGTTTTGATTTTGTTACTGCGGTGGTCGCGGAACAGCTTGTTAAGGCGGGCGAGTTCAGAGCGGTTATAACGTTTACCGTCAAAAAATTCTGCTTTCAAAAATTCACCGGTATTGAGGTTTTCAAACCGTAAAATTTTCGGCCGGGGTGTGGTCAGGGACGCAAATGCGTGATTCGGTAATAAAGCCAACCCCAGCGCCGCCGCACCAAAACCCAGCCATTTGCGGCGGTCGTTATCAATTGTATCCATTGACGGTAATCACTCTTTATCTGATTAAATATTACATGGCCGGACAGCGATAATTATGTTCACCGTTCAGACCCGCAGCGGATCAGTTTTGTCTATTTCTGTAAATTTTCGTCAGGTTATTTCAATATTAACGTCAATATGAAAAAAACAGCAATAAACAAAACTGACCGTCTATTTTTTACCGATTCAATCCCCCGGAGTCAAATAAAAAAACACATTTTTACTCAGAAAGTAAACCTCACCGACATTTTCATGAACATCCGGTGTGTGACGGCACAGTGCCGCATCCGCTGAGCCTTTGCCGGTAGTAGTGATATGACCGAATTAATCATTTTTAGTTAATTAACGGAATAACAGAATATAATATTGCGCAGTGAATTATTTTTATCTGCACATCGTTTTCCGGTTAATTATATTTCAGAAGAAGAAAGCCGCTTATTTGTAATAAATAAACGGCTTCATGTGATCAGCTTTTTATCAGGAAAGGCGTGATATCCGTTAATTTATCAATACCTTTCAGGCTGCTGTCATCGTAGCGGTAAATATCCGCGCGATATTGCGGGATATTCTCCGCATTTACCCATGCAGTCTGATAATAGAGATAAACCGGAATACGGTTCGGGATAGAGACATAACGGGTACTGCCCGCTTTCAGTGCACCATCTACACGGGTTTCGTTCCAGCCTGCGTCACCAAGGAGTATCGCCGCGAGATCTTTGGCTTTATTCACCCGCACACAACCGGAACTGATAGCCCGCATGTTTTTATTAAACAGGCTGTGGTTCGGGGTATCGTGCAGATAAATCGCCTCTGAGTTCGGCATATTGAATTTATAGCGTCCCAGCGAGTTGGACGGACCCGGTGCCTGGGTTATCCGGTACGGGAAGTTTGACGGTGTGATAACACTCCAGTCAATGCTGTACGGGTCAACCACAGAGGCGTTGTTACTCCAGCCATTATAGATGGTGTAACCACGGCTGCTGAAATAGCTCGGATCGGCCCTGCCGCGCGGTACAACATCCTGTCGGCTCATGGTCGGCGGAACCGTCCACGGCGGATTAATCACCACATTATTCAGGGCGCTGGACATAATTGGTGTTTTACGTTCCGCACGGCCGACAATGGTTCTGGATTCCAGGATCAGATTATTATCCACATAGAAATACAGGGAAAAATCCGGAATATTGACCAGAATAGCGGTCGGCTGACTGTCCGGCGTAATACGCAGACGCTGAATATTCACCGCCATAATGGCTGCACGCATCTGTGGTGTCTTATTCAGCCACTCACGGGTCTGCTTACCGATGACACCATCGGCTTCCAGGCCGTGCTGTAACTGAAACTGTTTAACGGCCGCCACCAGCGTTTTATCGTAAGCAGCACCGGCGCTCATCATGTCATTGGCAGAGATCAGATTAAAGCGGTGCAGGATCTCACGCAGTGCCCCGACAGATTCGTGGCTTTCCCCCGGACGCAATGTGCGGTTAATCACCATTTCCGGCCACGGCGCGGTATCCGCCAGTTCTGTCAGCATAGCTTTGCGCATCGGCTGATACATCTTATTCGCCGGTAACAGCGTATCTGTAAATGCCGCCAGTGTGCCGTTATGCGCCGCTGTATTCAGCCGTGCCAGTGACGGGGCACTGACAGCCGCAAACGTGAACGGACGGGCACCGTACAGCCATTTATCGCCTTTGGTGCTCACGTTGTCGAGGTAATAGAGATACCCCAGTGCCGCATCCGTTAAAATCATATCCCGCGCCAGCGGGGACAAATCCGGTTGTGCCAGGGCATTCAGCCAGGCCGTGAACTGCGGCTGGAATCCGGCAAGTGCGGCTTCCGCCAGCTGATTTTCCAGGGACAGACGCGCTTTTTCATCGGTCCACAGCGGTTTCAGCTGATGTTCCGCATAAATGTTTGTCAGTGTATCGGTATACAGTAATGGTGTTGCCGCCGGAACTTCACGGCGGATACTGTCAGCGACATCGCTCAGAGGCAGTGCATTAACACCGGCCACCGGCTCTGCGGCCTGTGTTTCTGTACTTTCCGGTGATTCTGAAAATACTTTCAGATTTTCCACTTTGGCATCTGCTTCAGTCAGATGCGTTACCGGTGCTGTTGAGGCCCACGAAACAGGCGTCAGTAACAGTGTTCCTATCATGGCGGAAATGGGAACAACTTTTTTAACTCCCGTCACCATAACATCCCTCTCTTATTTTTTATTATGTCTGTTCCGGCCAATTGTTAATACTTATGGTCAGTATAGTAAATGTATCGTTTAAAAGACTTCCCTGCTGATTTTACCTGTCAGAGAATAATTGAAAATAGGATAACGGAAAAATCGTAGAAAAAAGGCGCAAATACATCTTTTTAAGAGGAATACACTGCACTAATTACACAAACGCATGTATCGGGTGTGATGTAATACATCTCATTCTCTGCTTTTTATCCGGATAAGCAGCGCGGATACCCGGCAATACAGACAAAAAACTCCGCCGGATGACGGAGTTGTTATATGACGGACAGGTTATAATTAATATTCGGAATTAATAACCACTTCCTCACCGAACTGACCGGCTTTCGGCAGTGGTTGATACGAGGAGTTTGATGCGCGTAATACCCGTATACCCCGGATATTCAGTTCCCGTGCTGCGGCAATATCGGCATCCGCATCACCGTAATAAATTTTCAGCTTGTGATCACGCATCCAGCTGACTTTATTATTCTGCCCTTCCTCGTCACCGGCAAAAATAACCGGGTTCATTTTATCCGCCGGAATACGCAGCCCTTCCTGTACATATTGGGTGACTGTTTCTGTTTTGGTTTTACTGCGCCCGGTGATGAAATAAACGGTATCGCCACGTTTCAGGTGCATCTGAACCAGTTCCGTACCGGATTTCTTCGGCATACTGAATTTATCCCACTCATTATTCATTTTTTCCCAGAATTCCGGGTTTTTCAGATAACTGTAGTCGTTCGGGGAGTATTCCAGTTTACCGCGGTAAAAACCCGGGCTTGAGAATAAGACAGTGTCATCAATATCAAAGCCCACCGCCATCGGCGGCTGCCCTTTCAGGCTTTCTTCAATCTGTTCAACCGAAATCCAGTGAATGGCATGCTGTTCTGCCAGCTGAGCAGCAGTCACGCCGTCACTGATTTTTTCCGGCATGTACACTTTGGCATCAGCCACACTGTTGAGGCTCAGAGCGAGTGCCAGAGCACTCAGGGTGAGGGTCAGTTTACGCATTGTATATCCTTAATTTTCTGTGTCGATCACGCGGAGTGAAAATCTAACCATTACGGTTTCATATTAACGTTATTCAGATCACACTGTGAGGAATCCCGCCACGTTATACCGGCTGACTGCCGCCTGATTGTTCTGAATTCAGAACATTGTTTATCAATATCCGCACTACTCAGACTTTCGCTTATGGATTAATTTTAATCCGCACAACAGGGAGTCTGGTAAACACCCTGTTTAAACAAAAATAACGTTCAAATTATCATAAACGAGGGTCTTAAAATGAGTATTCCGGCAAACTTTAATGGTCAGCGTCCTGTTATTAATCCTGATGATGCACTGATGCTGTTAATCGATCATCAGAGCGGACTGTTCCAGACTGTCGGCGATATGCCGATGACGGAATTACGCGCCAGAGCCGCCGTGCTGGCAAAAATGGCAACACTCGCCAATATCCCGGTGATCACCACCGCCTCAGTTCCGCAGGGCCCGAATGGCCCGCTGATCCCGGAAATTCATCAGAATGCGCCGCATGCTCAGTATATTGCGCGTAAAGGTGAAATTAATGCCTGGGATAACCCGGAATTTGTGGCTGCGGTGAAGGCGTCCGGTAAGAAGCAGTTAATCATTGCCGGTACCATTACCAGCGTCTGTATGGCATTCCCGGCGATCAGCGCCGTGGCTGACGGTTATCAGGTGTTTGCGGTAATTGATGCTTCCGGTACTTACACCAAGATGGCACAGGAAATCACGCTGGCACGCGTTGTTCAGGCCGGTGTGGTGCCGATGGATACTGCAGCAGTGGCTTCTGAACTGCAAAAAACCTGGAACCGTGCGGATGCGGCAGAATGGGCACAGGCGTACACGCAGATTTTCCCGGCCTATCAGTTACTGATTGAGAGCTATACCAAAGCGCAGGACGTTGTGAATAACAGCGAGATTTTAGATTCACAGCGCTGATATAAAAAAACGGATGAGCACATCGTTGTGCTCATCCGCTTCAGAGAAAAGACCGGGAGGGAGAAATTAATCCTGCTCTTCTTCCCCGTCATCCTCCTCTTCCGTCACCGGTTCAGGCAGTGCTTCCGGTGCCGGAGTCGGTTCCGGCTGGCCAAAGCCGCGCAGTCCCACCACATGCACATGTTCCTGGTTATTAAAGACTTTACGCACCAGTTTATACGTTGTGCCTTTCTCCGGACTGATATTTTCCGGTGCCGCAATAATCAGCTGCATCTGCAAGCGATCGCACAGCTCAAACAGGGTGGCGATAGACTTCGCATCCAGACGCGCTGCTTCATCCAGGAACAGCAGACGGCACGGCGAAATATCTTTGCTGCGCAGACGGCGGGATTCTTCTTCCCAGCTCTGCACCACCATCACCAGAATGGACATCCCGGTACCAATCGCCTCACCGGTGGATAACGCGCCGCTCTCGGCTTTCAGCCAGCCGTCAGAACCACGGTTGACTTCCACTTCCAGCTCGAGATAGTTACGGTAATCCAGCAGTTCCTCACCGATGGTCTGCGGCAGACGCTGCCCCATATCCACCTGCGGGTTCAGGCGCTGATAGAGTTTTGCCATCGCTTCAGAGAAGGTCAGACGCTGGCTGGCGAACAGATCCTGATGCTGCTCGTGCTCTTCGGACAGCACATCCAGCAGTATCGCGTGGCTTTCACGGATATTCACATTCAGACGCACCCCTTTGACCTGACCGAATGCCACGGCCTGCAGGCCCTGGTTAAGCATGCGGATACGGTTCTGTTCGCGCTGAATAGTTTTGCGGATGATATTGGCCACACTTTTCGAGCTGATCGCCAGTTTCTGTTCACGGGCGGTCAGTTCGTCGGTCAGGCGCGCCAGCTCGATTTCCATCTGTTCAATAGCATCGATCGGATCATCGGTTTTGATAATATCCTGGCGGATACGTTCACGCAGATGGCGGTACACTTCGATAAAGAACTGTACTTTGCGTTCCGGACGCTTCGGATCTTCGGACAGACGCAGTGCATCACGCAGATGTTCATTATCCGCCACGGCCTGGCGCAGTGCCCCGAGAGCTTTATCCGACATAGAACGCAGTGTATCTGCATCTTCATAGGCCAGTTCACGGCGGTGGAGGCGGCGCTCAACACCACTCTCTTTCACCATCCGCATCACCGCACACCAGCCCGCTTTGGCGGTCACGACCTGCTCGCGGATCTGCTGGTAGTCGCGCTCTGCTTTGCGCAGACGTTTTTGCAGGTTATCCATTTCCGACTCACCGATCCCCAGCTGTTTTTCCAGCTGATTGATACGGGCGCGGTTATGGCTGACCTGGTTGTACAGTTCATCACGGCGCACACGGGCGCGCTCTTCCGCATTGGCATCCGCCTGAACACCAATCTCGCTCATTTCGCGCTCAAGTTCACGCAGCATGTCCGATTTGGTTTCATACGAGCTGCGCAGTGAGGCCAGAACCTGATTGAATTCCGCGCATTTGGTCTGCTGCTGGCGCAGCATCTCACGTGTACGTGTACGATCAGACTCCGCGTGTTCCAGACGCTGACGCAGTTTGTCATTAAGATCGGCATTTTCTGTCAGCATGCCGGCTGATCCGCCGTAATTAAAGTGCTGACGGCGCTGCGCGACTTCTTCCAGGGCAAACGCCTGCTGACGGGCCTGCTGCTGAACCTGTTTCGCGTTTTCATAATCGCGGATCAGGGCTTCGTGCTGCTCCGGGTCACTCTGGAGAACAGCAACCATCGGCTCCAGTTTGCGCAGTGCCGCACCGTACTGCTGAATATGACGGGCAGATTCCTGTGCATCCGTCAGTGCATCACGGATCTCATCCGCACGATCTGCCAGTGTTTCATCAAGCAGCAGAGCGGTATTCGGGATCAGGCGGTTAAGGATGCTCAGGTTTTCTTTGATCTGCGCGTACTGCTGACGGGCAACGGCAGTCTGATCCTCAAACTGTGCCAGCTCGCGTTCCAGCTCATTACGGCGCTGATTCAGTGTGCGGATTTCCGCTTCCGGGTCAGCCTCAAAGGCTACCGAGATATTTTTACCGACGAAACGGCTGAATGCCTGATGGGCACGCTGCATTTTCTGGACATCGAAAGAGAGTGTCGCCAGGCGTTCTGCCAGCTCATCCCGTTCATGCTCCAGCACCGCCAGCTGATTTTCCCGCGCCGCGCGACCGAACAACGGCACTGACGGGAAGCGGGAGTAACGCCACTGGCGATCAGTGCTGCGCACCAGCACCGCATGCTCCAGCTCTTCGGTGGTGAAGACGCTGTCATCAAAGGATTGCGGATCCCCTTCAATCAGATAGAGGTCTTCCGGACAATCATCGAGGGCTTCCAGCATCGGACGCACAGCGCTGAGGTCAGGTACCACAATCGCATGACGCGCCGGGCCGTATAACGCAGAGAAATACGGTGCATCGTCAATCGTGATGTCATCATAGATTTCTGACAGCAATACACCGCCGAAACGCTCTGCCAGACCCAGCATACGGCCATCTTCTGCGCCGCTTGGCTGACTGAGCCGTTCAATGTCTTTTTCCAGTTGTGCTTTTTTCAGCGCGATTTCATCACGCTCAACAGTCACTTCGCGCTCACGCTCCAGTAACTGCTGCATGTATTCCGTGACATCATTGGCGCTGGTGAACGTCTCATGAGACTGCTCACACAGTTGCGTCAGGGCTTCCTGCGCCGCCAGCCACGCCGGGGCTTTGACGGTCAGGGACTGGATCTGCTGTTTCAGCTGTTCAGTCTGCTGACGCATTTCCATGCGGCGTTCGCCGCTTTCACTGACACTGACACTCAGGCTTTCCTGCTGCGCCTCAAGGGTCATCAGCATCTCATCCAGCCCGTCCGCCTCAATCTGCTGCCCGATGCGTTTGCAGAAATCATCCAGCGATTTCTGTGCATTGTGCTGGCTGTGCAGACGCTGTTCCAGTTCAGATAACTGCTGGCGCAGCGGCTGGACACGATCGGCCATCATCTGCTGTGACGGCAGGTCGCGCAGTAATTCACGGGCGGTCTGGTAAGCTTCGCTGCGGCTGACTTCCCCCACCACCGATTTCACCAGTTCATACGCCTGAGAGAACTGACTGTGTGCGGCCTGTGCCACACTCATTTTCTGCTCAAGTACTAACAGGGATTCGGTTGCCTGCTCTTCGCGGGCGCGGAAGGTTTCCAGCCATTCATCCAGTGAATCAATATCCAGCTGCGGCAGCTGACACACTGCTTTGGCACGTTCCAGCGCCTGTAATGCCTGCTGATACTGAATCGCGCGGGTCTGCTGAACATCCAGTGCCTGCTGGTAATCGGCCAGCTGGCTTTTCAGCTCATCCACTTCCTCTTCCGCAACATGGTTGCGTTCTTCATATTCCGCCAGTTGTTCTGCGGCTTCTTCCGCCACTTCAGTTTGTTCTTCCAGGCGGAATGTCAGCTCTTCGACATCAGCCTGATAGCGGTCAATTTTTTCCTGCTGACGCATGGCTGTCTGTACCAGCGTCAGATGATCACTGGCCGCCTGGTAATCCGTTTCCAGATCGGCGGATGAGGCCGTCTGCTCCGCCAGCTCACGGGACATTTCCACCTGACGGTACTGTTCGCTGATCAGCTGTTTGCGGCTGCCGAGCAATTCACGGCGTACATTCAGCGCCTGATCGATATGCACACGTCGCTCATTGGCATGACGCATATAATCCGCAGAAACATACGCGGTCGCTTCGGTGATCAGGTGTTTGAACAGATCGCGGTCAGACTGGGTAACACGGATAGCTTCCAGTGTGATCCGGTTTTCGCGCAGCGCCCCTTCCATGTCCTGGAAGGCTTTGCGCACCCCGCTGTTCTCCGGCAGTAAATAGTCACGCAGGGAACGGGTGATGGCGCTGGAGATACCGCCGTAGAGTGAGGCTTCGATCAGGCGGTAGAATTTGCTGCGGTCGCCCGCAGAACGCAGACGTTTCGGGATAACGCCCAGTTCGAACAGAACCGAATGGTAATCGGTAATCGAGTTAAACTGTTTGAAATGCACACCTTCGATTTCATCCAGGCGGGCTTTCAGGTCATTCAGCGGCAGAACCCGCACCTGGCGTTCACTCAGCTGTTCGCTGACAATTTGTGTCGGGGAGTACTGTGTCGGTAATCCCTGAATCATAAAGGATTTGATATCGACTTTTTTATCACGTCCGGCAATCTGCTGAAGACGCACACCCACCAGCACGCGCTGATGACGGGAGTTCACCACGTCCAGCATGGCGTAGCACACGCCCGGACGCAGTTTACCGTGCAGACCTTTATCACGGGAACCGGATGTTGCCCCGGCTTCCGTGGTGTTACGGAAGTGCAGCAGGGTTAAATCCGGGATCATAGCGGTAATAAAAGCCGCCATGGTAGTGGACTTACCGGCACCGTTGCCGCCGGACAAGGTGGTGACCAGCTCATCCAGATCAAAAGTGCGCGCAAAAAAGCCGTTCCAGTTGACTAACGTGAGCGAGCGGAATTTACCACGTTCAATCATTCTTCATCCTCCGCTTCATCCGTCGCGTTGTCATTATCAGATTCTTCATTATCATCGTCCTGATCTTCAGGGCGCGGGTGTTTTTCTTCTTCCGCAAGAGACTGAGCCTCACCGTCACGGATAAGACGCAGCTGCGCCTCACGCGGATCATCCCCGCTGCGGACATCTGCACCGAAGCGGAAAACGGATTCGGCAATCACAAACTGGCTGTTATCCGCAGAGACAAACGTGATCATGCCCAGGCGGCGCAGGCGATTCAGCGCACCACGGGTTTTTTCCAGTAATTTCTGTTTGTCCAGATCAGAGCCGGTGGAGCGGTTATTCACCACTTTCAGTAATTTGGCTTCATCCGCCAGTGACAGCAGTTCCTCATAGAGTTCTGCCGTGGAGAAAATACCCTGGTTGGCCAGGCGTTCCGGGCTGAGGTACAGATAGCACAGCACCTTGCCAACCAGCATTTCCAGTTCGGATAATACCGAGCGCGGGATCAGCGTAGTGGAACGCGGACGCAGATAGAAGAACCCTTCCGGTGCACGGACCAGTTCCACGTTATAACGGGCGTAAAAGCCTTCCAGTTCATCCTGGAAATCCATCAGAAAGGCATGATTATCCAGATCATCCACGCCGATATGGCGGCCTGCGCGTAACTGGCTGTCAAGTTCCGGAAAAAGGTTATTGGCAAGTGCCTGAGCCAGCTTTGCTGACATAAAGTGTTCAATATGTGTCGATGACATGTGCCTGCACCTTCGCTCCGTATTCATTAATTACTGACCATTCCGCCGGGATGCCTGAGAAATCAGCATCAGCCACCCCGAGGCGGACAGCCTGATCCACGATAATCCGTGCCACATCGAACTGGCGGCTGCGCGGATATTTCGCGAGGTAATCACGCAGAACCGCGCCCAGATCCAGCGGCTTCGCCTGTGCTTTATACACAGCCAGCGCAGTTTCCATCATGGCGGCAAGCTCTTCGTTGACCTCGCTGAACTCTTCATATTCCAGATCCGGCGGTAATTCCCCGGTCACTTCGTCATCACGCAGTGCCATCTCTTCGTCACGCATATCCAGCAGGCGCTCCGCATTAGCCACATTAAGGGCCCACGGCGAGTCAAAATAATGCTGAACAGAATGGCGCAGACGCTGCGAGAAAATACGGTTTTTATCCATATCGATAGCGGTACGGATAAATTTATGGACATGGCGGTCATAACCAATCCATAAATCAATAGATTGCTGGCCCCAGCTGATAATGCGGTCGAGCTTGGCCTGCAGATCAAAAATCAGTTTATCCACCAGTTCGGATCCGGTGGCGGCACTCATATTGGCATCCTGGATGCGCAGCAGATTCGCCTGTAATTTGTCACCGGCGGCTTCGAGCGTATCCTGCAGTTCCCGCAGTGTGAGAGAAGTTTCTGACAGCAACTGTTCACAGTTGGCAATCGCGGCCTGCCAGTCCTGATTCAGCAGCTTGGCTATATCGTCTTTGACGCCGTTTTGCTGCTCATCCATAACGCGCTGCGACATATCAATGCTGTCAAAAATCTCCGCCACAGAATATTTCAGCGGGGCAAACACATTACGGTGCCAGTGAAATTCATCCCCGCCCTCTTCGGCAGAATCTGCCGCGCGGCTCAGTTCACCGGCCACAATCGAGAGCTGCATGGATAAACGCAGTGAAGAAAATTCACGCTGGCGGATGTAATAATCACTGATGCCGATCCCGAGCGGGGTCAGCCGGTAAATCGCATTACCCTCAAAGATATCACTGGTAAAGCGGTTAAATATTTTCTGGCGCACCATATCGTTGATGGCATTGTTCGCGCGGACCGCGACAGATTCCGTTGTCTGTTCAAAGCCTTTGCAGACTTCGCGGAAGGCATCCACCAGTTCCCCCTCGCTCATTTCACCGTCAATGCGCTCACTGTTGAGCACCGCAACTGACAGTAAAAAGGCCAGCCGTTCCGGCGGCAGCGCGATGGAGAAATCATTCTTTCGCGCCCATGCCACGAGTTCCGGGACTGTTTGGGTAAACTCACTCATTGTCCATCCTTCTGATCGGTTTTCGTGCCATAACGTGAATATAGCGGCCTAAGCTGATATAAGGCTCCTGACGGCAGTAGCGTTGCTCCAGTGCCAGCAGCGCCGGGAAATCACGGTTTTGTAACTGGCGGCTCTGCAGATAATCATGGAAAACCCGCACGCCGGTTTTTGCCTCAATCGTCAGACGGCAATCATCCAGCCACTGATAAACCTGTTCCGGCATAAGGGGATTCTGCGGCGATAACGAACGCTTGCGGCGGCGCTGAATTTCCGGGGTTGCCAGATGAAAATTGCCTAATATCGCATTTCGCATCACAAGTCCGTTCGCATTGTAAAACATTAACGATAATGCACCACCGCCCGCTATTATAGCGGTCAGTGCTTCAATTGCACCTTTTTGATCTGTGATCCACTCCAAAACGGCATGAAATAATACCAGATCAAACGCCCCTTCAGTGTGAAGTGCGATATCCTGTGCCGCACAATGAATAAAGGACATATTTTCTGCCACGCCGTCATCCAGTGCGGCCTGTTGTGCGCGGGCAATCATCTCTTCTGACAGGTCGCACAATACCACCTGATGCCCCAGTGCAGCCAGACGGCGGGAGAAGAAACCGTCACCGCCGCCCGCATCCAGAATACGCAGCGGACCCGGTTTCAGCCGGGTCAGTAAGGCATCCAGATCCTGCCAGACCACCGCTTCGCGGATTTGCCCTTTTGTTGTGCCATAGATATTGCGGGTGAATTTCTCCGCGATATCGTCAAAATTACGATCAACCATGAAAACCTGTGTTCAGTTCCGGGGGATATTTCGGGTCAGTCTGCGGCGGTTTCCCGCGCAATCCGGCTATCTTCAATTGTATTGCCGGGCAGAGCAGTGCAATATGCAAAGTCGGTAACTATTGTGTCACAGACGTGTTTAATGTCACCCGATTTGTGCAGACTCCTGCCGTTAACCGGTGATAAATCAATCATATTTAAGGTGCGCTCATGCTGTTTGCCCTGAAAAAATACCTCGGCGGTTTTCTGATGCCGCTGCCGTTTATGCTCCTGCTGATCCTGGCCGGATTACTGCTGCTGTGGTTTTCCCGCCGGCAGAGAACCGGCAAAACCCTGATCACCGCGGGCTGGCTCGGTCTGGTGCTGCTCAGCCTGCAGCCGGTGGCAGATGCCCTGCTGCTGACAACAGAAAAACCGTATGAAAAACGCTATGAGCTCATCACCCCGCAGGAGGTTCAGCACCAGGAACTGCGCTATATTGTTGTGCTCGGCGGCGGCTTTACCTATAACCCTGAATGGTCACCGTCCGCCAACCTGATCAGTAACAGTCTGCCGCGCGTCACGGAAGGCGTGCGCCTCGCGCTGCTTTATCCGCAGGCGACGCTGATTTTCACCGGCGGGCCGGGCGCAAACAGTATCAGCAGTGCAGAGGCCGCAGCGCAAGTTGCGCAGTCACTGGGGATCCCGGCTGAACGCACACTGCCGCTGGTGTTGCCGAAAGACACAGAAGAGGAAGCTGCCGAAGTGAAAAAAGTGGTGGGTGACGTGCCTTTCCTGCTGGTGACCTCCGCTAACCATATGGCCCGCGCCAAGGCCTTCTTTGATGCGCGCGGCCTGCATCCGATCCCGGCGCCGGCGAACCAGCTGGCGGTTACCACCCCGCTGCACAGTTGGGAGAAAACCATTCCTTCCGCGTACTATTTATCACACAGTGAGCGGGTCTGGTATGAAGGGCTGGGGCGGCTCTGGCAGTCAGTGAAAACGTCAGATTCAGATAATGAAGGACAGGAATAGAAGACAACAAAAACGCGGGTTCAGAAATGACCCGCGTTTTTGTTTATAACTGATATCTCTCAGCGGGCGGCAAACAATCTGCGCACGGTTTCAAGATCTTCCGGGGTATCAACACCGGTGCCCGGTGCTTCGGATGCCTCCGCGACATGAATTTTTTCACCGTACCAGAGTACACGCAGCTGCTCGAGCATCTCGATTTTCTCCAGCGGGCTGGTTTCCCACTGAATATAGCGGCGGATAAACCCGGCGCGGTAGGCGTAAATCCCGATATGGCGCAGGAAATTATCACCGGCGCTGTCACGGTTGTGCATGAAACGCTCGCGATCCCACGGAATGGTGGCACGGGAGAAATAGAGCGCATAGCCCTGTTTATCCATCACCACTTTCACCGCATTCGGGTTAAAGGCTTCTTCCGCTGAGGTGATTTTTACCGCCAGGGTGGCCATACCGGCTTCGCTGGCTGCCAGATTTTCAGCAACCTGCGCAATAATACTGTCAGGGATTAACGGCTCATCCCCCTGAACATTCACGATAATCTCATCATCAGCGAACCGGTAGTGATCAATCACTTCCGCCAGGCGCTCGGTCCCGGACTGATGATCTTCGCGCGTCATACAGGCTTCGCCGCCCTCTGCGATCACGGCATCAAATACCGCCTGAGTGTCAGTGGCGACAATGACTCTCGCAGCGCCGGAACGTCTTGCCTGCTCCATCACACGGACAATCATCGGCTTGCCGCAGATATCCGCCAGCGGTTTACCGGGCAGACGCGTGGAGGCATAACGCGCGGGAATGATAACTGTAAACATGGAGATTATCCTTCTGAGACCGGCAATTCGCGGGCTTCATTCTCTAATAAGACAGGGATATCGTCACGGACGGGATAGGCCAGACGGCAGCCTTTGCAGATGAGTTCGAGATTTTGCTTGTCGTAGCTGAGTTTGCCGTGGCAAACAGGGCAGGCCACGATTTCGAGTAAACGGTGATCCATACGTCCCCCAATGAGATAAAAACGTTGGCTCAGAATAACATAAGCCCGGTCTCACCGTTAACTCTGTTGTTGCGATATCACAGAGATAATCGCGTTTTTACCCATATTACAGCGCGATCACATCGTTCGCTGCAATACCATAACTGCCGCGGGTCAGAGAGAATTCCACTTCCTGCCCTTCGCACAGTAATTTGTTACGGGAATTGGCGATCCCGTTACGGGTTACCCGGATATCGTCGCCGCCGTTAACCGGGGAGATGAAACCGTAACCTTCTTTCGCGTCATACCATTTAACGCGGCCAAGTTGTAATTGTTTAGACATAGTATTAACTCCTTTTATATCACCAGGAATGGTATACACCCCATCGCTGGTTATGTCTGCTCCGGCCGGGCAACACGGGTGCTCTCTTTGCGAACAGCCACCCGGTAATGAGCAAAACATTATAGTTATTATTTTTTATTCTGATTTGCAGCCGGTCAGACACCTGCTGCAAAACATACCGTTTATCCGCGGGATCCGGTCATCCGCACCACAAGATTAACAAGGTGGTGTGAAAAAATTATGACAGCGGGATCAGAATATGTGTTGACACGCGGATTGGCTGCACAGTGAGATATGAAATACATCACAGAAATACAACTTTTTGATTAAGCCATATTCAGATAAAAAGCGCAAGTCCCTTTATGCATTTTTTATGTGAGATATGACTTTATCCAGAATTAAATCGGCGGATTTTGCGGAAATGGCGGCACTGACCGGTAAATACCACCAGTCAGTTGCAGAAAAGGCAAAACATTTCACTGCATCCTTCTCTGTCATCAGGAGTGACTGGCCGGGTTTTATCAGCGCAGAAAGCTGTTCAGGACTGTAAGACTGGTGATCCGGAAACGCAACACACTGCGCAGGTGTCACTCCGAGGGCGTTCAGAGTGGCAAAAAAGCGCGGCGGGTGCCCGATACCGGCCATCGCCACACACTCACCGATATCCGCTGCAGGTTTACGGGTGCCGTCAGACAGATTAACAGCCTCTCCCGGCACCAGCTGCATAGCGGTTTCCCCGGGTTGTGCGGTACCACCGTTGACGATCACCGCATCCACCTGTTTCAGACGTCCTGCCCGTTCCCGCATCGGCCCGGCAGGCAGCCACCAGCCGTTACCGAAACGGCGCTCGCCGTCAATCACCACGATTTCCATATCGCGCTGCAGCGCGTAGTGCTGTAAACCATCATCGGTGATGATCACATCCACGGGTGCATGCTGCAAAATAGCCTCTACCGCAGCCGCCCTGTCAGGCGCGACCGCAACCGGCACACCGGTACGGCGGGCAATCAGAACCGGCTCATCACCGGCCTGTGCCGTCGTTGTCTCTTTCGTGATAAGCAGCGGGTAATGATCCGATTTGCCGCCGTAACCCCGGGAAACCACCCCGGGACGGTATCCCCGGGCCAGCAGTTGCTCTGTCAGCCAGATAACCACCGGTGTTTTGCCGTTACCACCAGCGGTCAGATTACCGACCACCACCACCGGCACCGGCATACGGCGGGATTTTTTCAGGCCGCAGCGGAACAGCAAACGCCGCAGGCCGCTCACCGCCCCGTACAGAAACGAGAGCGGCAGAAGCAGCCAGTAAAGCTTTGAGCGGCCGGACCAAATCTTATCGATCATCAGCAATGCCGCTTAGTGACCAAACTGCATGTTATAAAGCTGCGCATAGATACCCGGCTGTTTCACCAGTTCATCATGCGTACCGCGCTCCTGCACTTCTCCGTCCTGCACCACAAGAATTTCATCAGCCTTCTCAATAGTGGATAAGCGGTGAGCGATCACCAGACAGGTACGGTTTTTCTGTAACTCATCGAGCGCAGCCTGGATCGCACGTTCAGATTCAGTATCCAGTGCTGAGGTGGCTTCATCGAGGATCAGGATCGGTGCGTCACGCAGCAGTGCGCGGGCAATTGCAATACGCTGGCGCTGACCACCGGAAAGCAGGACACCGTTTTCACCGATTTCTGTATCCAGCCCCTTCTCCATCTTATTGATAAAGTCCATGGCATAGGCCATTTCAGCGGCTTTTTCAATCTGCCCGCGGGTATACTTCCCTTCTGTGGCATAGGCGATATTATTCGCGACCGTATCATTGAAGAGGTGAACATTCTGCGACACCAGCGCCACCTGACTGCGCAGTGATGCCAGTGTGTAGTCACGGATATCGTTACCGTCGATCGTAATATGTCCGCTTTCGATTTCATAGAAACGGGTGATCAGATTGGCAATGGTGGATTTGCCGGAGCCGGAGCGCCCGACCAGCGCTACGGTTTTGCCTGACGGGATAGTGAACGACACATTTTTCAGCGCCGGGTTCTCTTTCCCCTGATAACGGAAAGTGACATTCTCAAACGCCACATCACCTTTGGCATCTTTCAGCACTTTGGTGCCGGTGTCTTTTTCCTGCTCCATATCAAGCAGAACAAACAGTGTCTGACATGCAGCCATCCCGCGCTGGAACTGGGCGTTCACGTTGGTCAGGGATTTCAGCGGACGCATCAGGGCAATCATGGAGGAGAATACAACCGTAATGGAACCGGCACTCAGCGCTTCTTTAATTTCAGGGAAACTGGCGGCAAACAGCACAAATGCCAGCGCAAAGGAGGCAATAATCTGAATAATCGGGTCGGCAATAGATGATGCGGTAACCAGTTTCATACCCTGGCGGCGCATATGGTTGCTGACTTTATCGAAACGATCATTTTCCACTTTCTGACCGCCGAAAATCAGCACTTCTTTATGCCCTTTCAGCATCTGTTCAGCACTGGCGCTGACCTGTCCCATACCGCTCTGCATGTTTTTACTGATTTCGCGGAAGCGCACAGATACTTTGCGGATAACAAAGGCCACAATCGGGGCAATAACAATCAGAATCAGCGACAGCTGCCAGCTGTTGTAAAACATCAGCCCGAACAGCGCGATAATATAAGCGCCTTCACGGACGACCGTTACCAGCGCACCGGAAGAAGATGAAGCCACCTGTTCGGAATCATAAGTGATACGGGAAAGCAGAGTCCCGGTGGATTGCTGATCAAAGAAGGAAACCGGCATGCCCATCATATGACGGAACAGGTTACGGCGCATGGTCATAACCACTTTACCGGACACCCAGGAGAGGCAGTAACCTGAGACAAAACTGGAGATACCGCGTAACAGCATCAGCCCCAGGATAATCAGCGGCATGATACGGAGAAAATCATTGTCGGCAGTGCCGAAACCTTCATCAAGCAGCGGTTTCAGCAGCGACAGCATAAATGCATCGCCGCCCGCATTGATGACTAACGCAATAGCCGCCACGATGATACCTGCTTTAAACGGTGCGATTGTCGGCCATAACCGGCGGAATGTTTGCCGGGTTGAAATATCAATATCTTTCATTATTGCGTTTACCAATACCAAAAATTAGCTGCCTATATTACCCGTTTACCGGCTGATCTCCAAACCATGCGCTGAACCAGCGGGGGAAGAGACCGGCACGGTAAGTCGCAACGGATACCTCATCAGCAAAAAAGGACACAGAAATCTGGCCGCTGTGCGCAGTATCATGCCACTGCACGCCGAGATCATGATAGCGACGGCGTACTTTATCAGAAGGCAGACGCCACGGGCTATAGCGCGCAACAGAAACCAGTGCGAAAGCGGGATTTACCGCACGAATAAAAAATTCTGATGATGAGGTTTTGCTGCCATGGTGCGGAACTTGCAGCACGGTGGCGGAGAGTTCATCTTTATACTTAATCAGCTGTTTTTCTGCCTGTTTTTCGATATCCCCGGTCAGTAAAACCTGATGTTTCCCGTCACTGATGCGGATAACACAGGAGCCGTCATTTTTGCTCAGCTGATATTTTTCGTCCGGCCATAACACCTCAAAATATAATGACTGCCATCGCCAGCGCTCCCCGCGGCGACAGGGGGTGTCGGCCTGCGGAATATTGCCTTTAACCACCGCAGCAGGATAAGCACGGCGCAGAGAGCCCAGTCCGCCGGTGTGGTCACGGTGGTCATGGCTTATCATAATCCAGTCCGGAGTCAGGCGGTGATAATGCAGATAAGGCAGCACTGTGCGCAGCCCGTCATCCCGTGACCCGAAGCGGTTGCCGGTATCATACACAACCGCTCTGCCGTCTTTTATCACCACCGCCGCCAGCCCGTGCCCGATATCCAGTACGGTAACCGACCATTCCGGCGGTGTTTTCCGCAGATACAGACAGCAACTGAACACCATCCCCGGCAGCAGCAGCGGGTGCTGCCGCCACATATCCAGCCGGATGATATAAACAGCCACCCACATCAGTGGTATCCATATCAGAGCGATATGTCCGGTAACCATCCAGCCCTGTGCCAGAAACGGCAGTGGCCATAATGCCAGCGCCAGAGAATAATCAGCCGGCAGCAGTGCAGGCCCGATCAATAACCCGGCAAACAGCAGCGGCACCGTCAGAAAGGAGATCACCGGTACCACCCACAGATTACTCAGAAACGACAACACATTCACACCGCCGAAGAAAAATCCCTGAACCGGCAGCAGTAATAAAAATAGTCCGCACTGATAAGAAAGAAACAGCCGGATATTGCGCCACAGCCGGGTAAAGAGTGTCAGCGGAATGAATACTCTGTTACGGGAAAAAACACCCGTGTGATGCCAGAACAGTAATGCGGTAACCGCAGTATAAGACAACCAGAATCCTGCGGATAAAATTGTCAGCGGATCGGCCAGCAACAGCAGTGCAGCGCTTATCACAACAAACTGATATGTTGGCAGATGGTAATGCCGCCAGCGCAGCAGATGCCATAACAACAGCGCAGACAGTGCCCGGCAGGCCGGAACCCCAAACCCGGCCAGCCAGACATAAGCAATCGCGGCACAAACTGACAGCAGAGAGGGAATTAAATAAGTCATCACACGCAGCGGTAACAGCAGCAACAATAACCGCCCGGCCCACCAGCCCCATAACGCCGCCAGCCCGATATGCAGCCCGGAAATGGCCACCACATGCGCCACCCCGGTTTCCTGCACCAGTCTGCGCTGCTCTGCAGTGATGCCGCGCCGCTCGCCAAATAACAGCGCCGCCATCAGTCCGTTATGCGGCAGGTTAGCTATCGCAGGAAGGTATGCCGCAATCATCTTCTGACGCTGGTTGCAGTCTGACGATAATTTTTTGCTGCGTCCGGGCGTCAGAGAAAACAGAACCCGTTCCGACAATAAATATTGCTGCCGGTTTGACTGCCCTTCATTTAGCTGACCGTGTACCGGCCTCAATACAGGACGAAATATACGCCAGACTTCACCGGCACACACCGGTTTAAATGAACCTTTTATTTTTATATTAATAAAAACAGTATCATCATACACTTTATTATTTATATTAATAATCCGACCCCTGACAGAATAATAGTCAGATGAATTAACCATGACATCATGGATCATAATATCGATATTATCGGGTGATTCAGCGGAAAAGAGTGATAATGTATTACTGATATGAATATTTACTGCCAGAAAAGTACCGGCAACAATGCGGATAAAAAAACTCAGCCGGGTTCGGATAAGAAAAAGCAAACAAATACCGATGAATAACAGCAGACTTTCTGCCGGTAACAACAGTCGCGGTATCAGTAACAGCGGCATATGCCCGGCCACAACAGCAGCCGCAGCGAGCCAGAGCGGTAACGGACGGGGAAACAGATATTTCATCACAGCCATAACAGACATATTACTCACCGGAAAGGTAAACAGGCCGGTATTATGTTATGGCGGGTATCACGTGTTATTTCGATAATAGAAAAATGCGTGTCGTCACGAATTTATATTTAAAGCATACAAATAATCAATTATTTTATGCGAGTCAACTCACAATTATTTGCTTAATTATAAACACAATCTAATTTCCAATAGTATTTTATGGCGAACTGAATATGATATCTCCGGTAACCTATTATTAATAAACGAATTCAGCTTGCCAACACCAGAACCTTACACAACCATAATTTATTAATATAATATTAACATTTTTATAATAATGATAATTTAATGTTCGTTGCAAAAAAAATGACGCCGGTGGCGTCATTTTTATTATCTCTGTCAATAATCAAGCATAGATATTTGCGCGGTCGCGTAACTCTTTGCCCGGTTTGAAGTGAGGAACGTGTTTACCTTCCAGTTCCACCTGTTCGCCGGTTTTCGGGTTACGACCTACCCGCGGTGCACGGTAGTGCAGAGAAAAACTGCCGAATCCACGGATTTCAATACGTTCGCCGTCAGCAAGCGTATTTGCCATATGCTCAAGGATCTCTTTTACTGCTTCTTCAACAATTTTAGCCGGAAGATGAGATTGTTGGCCTGCCAGCTTCTCAATCAGTTCAGATTTGGTCATATAACCTCCTGGACTACCCTGATTATCATAAAAGCAGACCGCTTCCGCGGCCTGCTGCTGCTTAATTACTCGCCTTTAGCTGCTTTGAAAGCTTCTGCCATTGCGTTGTTAGAGAAGCCAGCTTCTTCCTGCTTGTTCACAGTAGCGATAGCGTCTTTTTCATCCGCTTCGTCTTTTGCACGTACAGACAGGTTGATTACACGGTTTTTACGATCAACACCAGTGTATTTAGCTTCAACTTCATCACCAACGCTCAGAACCAGAGTAGCATCTTCAACGCGATCGCGTGAAGCTTCTGATGCACGCAGGTAACCTTCAACGCCATCCATCAGCTCAACAGTTGCGCCTTTAGCGTCTACTGCAGTTACTTTACCGGTGACGATAGCACCTTTCTTGGTAACAGCGGTGTAGTTGTTGAACGGATCTTCAGCTAACTGCTTAACGCCCAGAGAGATACGCTCGCGCTCTGCATCAACCTGCAGAACAACAGCTGCGATTTCGTCGCCTTTTTTGTATTCACGTACTGCTTCTTCGCCTGCAACGTTCCAGGAGATGTCAGACAGGTGAACCAGACCGTCGATGCCGCCATCTAAACCAATGAAGATACCGAAGTCAGTGATTGACTTGATTTTACCTTCAACGCGGTCACCTTTGTTGTGAGTTTCCGCGAACTGCTGCCATGGGTTAGATTTGCACTGTTTCAGGCCCAGGGAGATACGACGACGTTCTTCGTCGATGTCCAGAACCATAACTTCAACAACGTCGCCCACGTTAACAACTTTAGATGGGTGGATGTTTTTGTTGGTCCAGTCCATTTCAGAAACGTGTACCAGACCTTCAACGCCTTCTTCGATTTCAACGAAGCAGCCGTAGTCAGTCAGGTTGGTCACGCGACCGGTCAGACGGGTGTTCTCAGGGTAACGTTTAGCGATTGCGACCCAAGGATCTTCGCCCAGCTGTTTCAGGCCCAGAGATACGCGGGTACGTTCGCGGTCGAATTTCAGCACTTTAACAGTGATTTCGTCGCCGACATTCACGATTTCGCTTGGGTGTTTAACACGTTTCCACGCCATATCAGTGATATGCAGCAGACCATCAACGCCGCCCAGATCAACGAATGCACCGTAGTCAGTGAGGTTCTTAACGATACCTTTAACTTCCATGCCTTCCTGCAGGTTTTCCAGCAGCTGATCGCGCTCTGCGCTGTTTTCTGATTCGATAACTGCACGACGGGAAACAACCACGTTGTTGCGTTTCTGATCCAGCTTGATTACTTTGAACTCAAGCTCTTTGCCTTCCAGATGCGTGGTGTCACGAACAGGACGCACGTCAACCAGTGAACCCGGCAGGAACGCACGGATGCCGTTCAGTTCGACAGTGAAACCGCCTTTAACTTTACCGTTGATAACACCGGTAACAGTCTCAGCTTCTTCGTATGCTTTTTCCAGCATCAGCCATGCTTCGTGGCGTTTTGCTTTCTCGCGGGACAGAACAGTTTCACCGAAACCGTCTTCTACTGCGTCCAGAGCAACATCAACTTCGTCGCCAACCTGGATTTCCAGCTCGCCCTGAGCATTTTTGAACTGTTCTACCGGGATAGCAGATTCTGATTTCAGACCTGCGTCAACCAGAACTACGTCTTTATCGATAGCGACAACAGTACCACGGACGATAGCGCCCGGACGGGTTTCGATAGCCTGCAGGGATTCTTCAAAGAGTTGAGCAAAAGATTCAGTCATGTTTGATCTTCAAGTGTTTAAGTATTAACGTCCATTTAGCATCCGGCCGAATGGGGTTGTTTCACATACCTTGCAACATTCCTTGTCACAAAGGGGTGGCAGAAAACTGCTTCTTTGCCTTGTTCTCTGCCGGTAAAAAACTTCAACTTAACATTATAAACAAAAACGAATACAGAAACCTACTAAAAAACACGTTTTCAGTCAGAATTCCCGCAAATTTTGTTTATCATTCCGCCGTTTCGGCCAGTTTTGCCTTCGTATAACGAAGGGCTTCGGCAATAACGTCGTCAATTGACATGGTTGTTGAGTCCAGAATCAGCGCATCGCCGGCAGCCACCAGCGGGGCAACCGCACGGTTGCGGTCGCGGAAATCGCGCTCTTCTATCTCAGCAAGAAGGCGGTCAAAATTAACACTAAAGCCTTTGTCCTGCAACTGCTTCATCCGGCGGTGGGCACGCTCCTGCGCACTCGCGTCGAGGAAAATTTTCACCGGGGCATCCGGGAACACCACCGTGCCCATATCGCGGCCGTCGGCAATCAGGCCCGGCGCCACACGGAATGCGCGCTGACGGCGCAGCAGAGCTTCACGGACACGCGGGAACGCCGCGATTTGTGAGGCTGTCATCCCCACTTCTTCCTGACGGATAGCCCGGCTGACATCCTCACCTTCCAGAATGGTCTCAGGGCCGGTGTCTTTTGCCAGGAATTTCACATCCAGATTTGCCGCCAGCGGAACCAGTGCATCTTCCGAGGTGATATCCACATGATGATGCAGTGCCGCCAGTGCCAGAACGCGGTAAATTGCGCCGGAGTCCAGTAAATGCCATCCCATTTCGTTTGCCAGTGCGTGACAAAGGGTGCCTTTGCCCGCGCCGCTCGGGCCGTCAATGGTAATGACCGGAACATATACTGCCATGCGCGCTCTCCTGTCGCAGTCCGGCGGCCGTCACAACGGCCGCCTGAAAAAAGATGCCCGTATTATACGCATCTGTGACAGCAGAGGAAACGCCCTGCACGCAGAACGGCGTTTTTTTATTCTGACAGTGCCGCCAGCTCACTGAAGTAGCCGGGGAAGGTTTTTGCCGTACAGCCCGGATCGAGGATCGTGACCGGGGTGTCTGACAGTGCCACCAGCGAGAAACACATGGCGATACGGTGATCGTTATAGGTTTCAATTTCCGCATGCTGTAATTTTTCCGGCGGGGTAACCTGAATGTAATCATGCCCCTCTTCTACCTGTGCGCCGACTTTACGCAGTTCAGTTGCCATTGCACTGAGACGATCAGTCTCTTTCACCCGCCAGTTATAGATATTGCGGATAGTGGTTGTCCCCTTCGCAAACAGTGCGGTGGTGGCAATCGTCATCGCCGCATCCGGGATGGCGTTCATGTCCATATCGATGCCGTGCAGAGTATCGCGGCTGCATTCAATGTATGTGTCAGCAAAAGTGACTTTCGCACCCATTTTTTCCAGCACTGCCGCAAACTGCGTGTCGCCCTGCAGACTGTTACGCCCGATGCCGGTGACCCGTACGGTACCGCCTTTAATGGCTGCCGCCGCGAGGAAATAGGAGGCGGATGAGGCATCCCCTTCCACCAGGTATTCTCCCGGGGACTGATACTGCTGTTTTCCTTTGATCAGGAAACGCCGGTAATCTTCATTCACCACGGTGATACCAAACACGGACATCATTGCCAGCGTGATATCGATATACGGTTTGGAGACCAGCTCGCCGGAGATGGTAATTTCGGTGTCATTCTCCGCCGGTGGTGCCGCCATCAGCAGCGCAGTCAGAAACTGGCTGGATACGGAACCGTCCACACTGATACGCCCGCCGGTAAAGCCGCCGCGGATCCGCAACGGCGGATAACCGTCATTCTCAGGAAAATCAATCTGTGCGCCGCCCTGACGCAGTGCATCGGTCAGATGACCAATCGGGCGCTCTTTCATACGCGGTTCGCCGGTCAGGGTAATGTCATTATCCCCGAGACACAGTGCTGCCGTCAGCGGGCGCATCGCCGTTCCGGCATTGCCGAGGAACAATTCAATACCTTTAAATCCGCTGATCGGTTTGCCCTGACCCTCCACAATGCATTCGGTTTTATCGTCAGAAAGCTGATAACGGATCCCCAGTTCCCGCAGTGCACTGAGCATATGGCGGATATCATCACTGTCGAGCAGGTTGATAAGGCGTGTTGTGCCCGCTGCCTGTGCCGCCAGCAGCAGTGCCCGGTTGGAGACACTCTTGGAGCCGGGCAGGTTAATCGTCCCGTTAATGCGGGCGATGGGTTGTAACGTCAGGGAATCCATACGAAGTTATTCTCCGGTGTGTAAACATAAAAAACGAAAAACGGGGCCGGATGCTTACCCGGTCCCGGAAAAGTGTCTGCAAAAAATCAGCTGTGACGACTTTCAAACTCCGCCATAAACTCAGCCAGTGCGCGCACGCCTTCATACGGCATCGCATTATAAATGGAGGCGCGCATCCCGCCGGCGACTTTGTGCCCTTTCAGGGAGACCAGTCCCTGTGCCTGTGCTTCGGCGAGGAATTTGCTGTCCAGTGACGGATCAGACATCTGGAACGGCACGTTCATCAGTGAACGGTTGGCTGCCGCCACACGGTTAATATAGAAATCACTGTGATCCACCGCAGAATAAAGCAGTTGTGCTTTGTCATAGTTGATCCGGGCGATTTCCTGTAAACCACCCTGTTCAATCAGCCATTTAAAGACCATGCCGGAGAGATACCAGGCAAAGGTCGGCGGGGTGTTGAACATGGAGTCGCATTCACTCAGTACGGTATAGTCGAGGATGGACGGAGTTTCTCTGCGCGCTTTGCCCAGCAGATCCTCACGGATAATCACCAGGGTCAGACCGGCCGGGCCGATATTTTTCTGCGCACCCGCATAAATCACCCCGAAACGGCTGACATCCAGCGGTTTGGACAGGATGGCAGACGAGTAATCCGCAATCACGATTTTATCGCCGAAATCCGGCTCTTCGTGGATGGCAATACCATCAATGGTTTCATTCGGGCAGTAGTGAACATAGGCTGCATCATCACTGAGCTGCCATTCGCTCATCGGCTTCACGCCGATGCCGTCTTCTGATTCGGTTCTGACATTAATAATGTTCGGTGTGCAGTATTTTTTTGCTTCTTCTGCCGCACATTCCGCCCAGTATCCGCCCACCACATAATCCGCTTTGGTTTTCTCACCCAGCAGGTTCATCGGCAGTGCGGCAAAATGTCCGCGTGCGCCGCCGTGACAAAACAGCACTTTATAATTATCCGGCACCGCGAGGATCTGGCGCAGATTATTTTCCGCTTCCTTTGCCACCGACATAAACTCTTTGCTGCGGTGACTGATTTCCATGACTGAGGTGCCGAGCCCGCGCCAGTTGCACAGTTCCTGCTCAGCACGGCGCAGCACTTCTACCGGCAGCATAGCCGGACCGGCACTAAAGTTGTATACCTGACTCATTGACCTCACCCTATCTGTAAATTAATGCCCTGTATATCCATCATATGAATACGCCCTGTCTGTCGGTTTTATCACTCCCCACCCTTTGCTGCAACGCTTATTGCATGATGGGCGGCAAACCCTTTTTGTCGCCCGGCAGAATATCTGACTGCCTCTGACTATCAGATTGGGATATTATATAATGTATTTCCGGAGATGCATGGCGGACAGCGGAAATACAGCGGAATAACCCGGCAGTAACTTTACATTCACAAAGGTAGCCGCTGACACGAAAAATCCGTATTATGTGCGCCTTTCTTCCCCGGTATTCCTGAGTCCGCGTACAGCGGGCCGTTACAGCAATTGTGGATCCCATGACGCAAACACATACTTTTATTCCCGGCAAAGATGCCGCTCTCGAAGATTCCATCAGCCGTTTTCAGCAGAAACTGCAGCAGCTGGGTTTCAATATAGAAGAAGCCTCGTGGCTCAACCCGGTGCCGAACGTCTGGTCTGTGCATATCCGTGATACTGACTGCCCGCTCTGCTTTACCAACGGCAAAGGGGCCACGAAAAAAGCCGCGCTGGCCTCCGCGCTGGGCGAGTATTTTGAGCGTCTGTCCACCAACTACTTTTTTGCTGATTTCTGGCTGGGTGAGACTATCGCCAGCGGGGAGTTTGTTCACTATCCGGATGAGAAATGGTTCCCGCTGACAGAGGATGACTCTCTGCCGGAAGGTATTCTCGATCAGCATCTGCGCGATTATTATGATCCGGAAAATGATTTACAGGGCAGCCAGCTGATTGATCTGCAATCCTCCAATGAGGAGCGCGGTATCTGCGCCCTGCCGTTTACCCGCCAGTCTGACGGCAAAACAGTTTATATTCCGATGAATATCGTCGCCAACCTGTATGTGTCCAACGGCATGTCCGCCGGGAACACCCGCAATGAAGCCCGCGTACAAGGATTATCGGAAGTCTTTGAACGTTATGTGAAAAACCGCATTATTGCTGAGCGCATCAGCTTACCGGCTATCCCGGAAGAAGTGCTGGCGCGTTATCCGCAGGTTGTTGAGTCAATCCGCACCCTGGAAAATGAAGGTTTCCCGATCTTCTGTTTTGATGCCTCGCTCGGCGGTCAGTATCCGGTGATCTGTGTGGTGCTGTTTAACCCGGCCAACGGTACCTGTTTTGCCTCTTTCGGTGCTCATCCTGATTTCGGTGTAGCTCTGGAGCGGACTGTCACTGAGCTGTTACAGGGACGCAGCCTGAAAGACCTCGATGTCTTCACCGCACCGACCTTTGATGATGAGGAAGTGGCGGATCAGACCAACCTGGAAACCCACTTTATCGATTCCAGCGGCCTGATCAGCTGGGATCTGTTTAAACAGGATGCGGATTATGATTTCGCTGACTGGCAGTTCCGCGGCACCACCGAAGAAGAATTCACCACACTGATGGCACAGTTCGCGGCATCCGGCCACGAAGTGTATATTGCCGATTATGAGCATCTCGGTGTGTATGCCTGCCGTATTCTTGTACCGGGCATGTCAGATATCTATCCGGTGGAAGACTTGCATATGGCGAATAACGCCATGGGTATTCATCTGCGTGAAACCATTCTCGCGCTGCCGGAAAGCCGTTACCGTCAGGAAGATTACCTCTCTCTGCTGGCACAGCTGGATGAAGAAGGCCATGACGATTTTACCCGTGTCCGTGAATTGCTGGGCATTGCTGCCGGTAAAGATAACGGCTGGTCAACCCTGCGCATCGGTGAACTGAAATCCATGCTGGCACTGGCAGGCGGCGATACCGATCAGGCACTGGCCTGGGTGGAGTGGACACAGGACTTCAACGCCAGTGTTCTCAGTGCCGCACGGGCAAACTATTACCGCTGCCTGCACACCCTGCTGCTGTTAACACAGGAGCCTGAGCGCGACGCAGAACAGTACCTGCCGGCGTTTGCCCGTATGTATGGTCAGGAAACCCTGAATGCGGCGCTGGATGCCCTGAACGGTAAAAACTGTTTCTTCGGGCTATGTGCATCAGATAATAATTTAACAGCATTTCCTGCGCATCAGGCACTGCTGGCAGCTTATGAAAAACTGCAAAAAGCAAAAACGCATTTTTGGCTAAACGATAAAAATGCGATTTAATCGTCGTAAATAGCGATAAACGTAAATATTAGGTTAATTTGTTCGTTTTAAGTAACACAAAAACGACAAGTTAACCTGATTTTTTACTTTAATTAAATAAAAAACAAAAAATAAAAATATATTACAATTTTTAAAAAATTGTTTTTCCTTTATATACATAAACTTACATTGATTTTTCAACTTTTTTCAGGGTATTTGACGATTCTCTTGAACGCCTTTATGATCCACATCAAGTTTAATTTTTTCACCCTTTGTTACTATCATTGCGTGCTATAATTATTTGGAATCAAGAGACAGTTAGCATTATGAAAACTGACGCACTTTTTAATTTATTATCTCCTGCCGATATGGCACATGTTGCAGACGATGTGGGTGTCTATAAAGCAACGAAAGCCCCTCACATCACATACTTATCTGCATTTATGGCAGGAATTTTCATCTCAGTAGGTTTTGTCTTTTATATTACAGCCACCACCGGTACCGCAGGCATAGTGCCTTTTGGTATCGCTAAACTTATCGGTGGTTTATGTTTCTCGCTCGGTCTGATGCTGGTTGTGGTTTGCGGGGCTGACTTATTCACCTCCACCGTATTAACCAGCGTGGCGAAAGCCACCGGGCGCATCACCTGGGGACAGATGTTTGCAAACTGGACCCGCGTGTATTTCGGTAACCTGGTCGGCGCCCTCTTCTTTGTCGCCCTCATCTGGTACGCCGGACAGTATATGGCAGCCGACGGGCTGTGGGGATTAAATATCCTGCAAACAGCGGATCATAAGCTTCATCACACCTTTATTGAAGCCGTCTGTCTCGGGATTCTGGCAAACTTAATGGTTTGTCTGGCGGTATGGATGAGCTACGCAGGCCGTAGTCTGACCGATAAACTTTTAGCTTTAGTCTTACCTATCGGTATGTTTGTTGCCAGCGGATTTGAGCACAGTATCGCCAATATGTTTATGATCCCGATGGGGATTGTGATTAAAAATTTTGCACCTTCTGAATTCTGGACTATGGTTGGTTCGTCGCCTGAACAGTTTCCGTCACTGACAGTTTCTGATTTTGTGATTAACAACCTGATTCCGGTCACCATCGGTAACATTATTGGTGGTGCAGTTTTAGTAGGTCTGACTTATTGGCTGATTCATTTACGCGGTGACCAGAAGCATTAATCTCTGTTTATCACGACTGAATTTCTAAGTTCCATTGTTAAAAGGTAAAGTATCATGTCAGAATTAAATGAAAAATTCGCTTCAGCATGGCAAGGCTTTAATCTGGGTGACTGGTCACAGGAAGTTAACGTCCGTGACTTTATCCAGAAAAACTACACCCCATATGAAGGCGATGAGTCTTTCTTAGCAGGTGCTACAGAGGCAACAACTGCTCTGTGGGCAAAAGTTATGGAAGGCATCAAAATCGAAAACAGTACCCACGCTCCTATCGATTTTGACACTGATCTGCCGTCTACTATCACTTCTCACGATGCCGGTTACATCAACAAAGATTTAGAAAAAGTTGTTGGTCTGCAGACTGAAAAACCTCTGAAACGTGCAATGCTGCCGTTCGGTGGTATCCGTATGATCGAAGGTTCATGCAAAGCCTACGGCCGCGAAATGAACCCTGAAGTCGAAAAAATCTTCACCGAATACCGTAAAACTCACAACCAGGGTGTGTTCGACGTTTATACTCCGGACATCATCCGCTGCCGTAAATCCGGTGTTCTGACCGGTCTGCCTGACGCATACGGCCGTGGTCGTATCATCGGTGACTACCGTCGCGTTGCTGTGTACGGTATCGACTTCCTGATGAAAGACAAATTCGCCCAGTTCACTTCTCTGCAGGCTAAATTAGAAAGCGGCGAAGATCTGCGTGAAACTATCCAGCTGCGCGAAGAAATTTCAGAACAGCACCGTGCATTAGGCCAGATGAAAGAAATGGCTGCCAAATACGGTCTGGATATCTCCGGTCCTGCAACTAACGCACAGGAAGCTGCACAGTGGACTTACTTCGGCTACCTGGCTGCGGTTAAGTCTCAGAACGGTGCTGCAATGTCCTTCGGCCGTGTTTCCACATTCCTGGACATTTACATCCAGCGTGACCTGGAACAAGGCAAAATCACTGAAGTTGAAGCTCAGGAAATCGTTGACCACCTGATCATGAAACTGCGTATGGTCCGCTTCCTGCGTACCCCTGAGTATGATGAACTGTTCTCCGGTGACCCAATCTGGGCAACAGAATCTCTGGCAGGTATGGGTACCGACGGCCGTACTCTGGTAACCAAAAACAGCTTCCGTTTCCTGAACACCCTGTACACCATGGGTCCTTCACCGGAACCAAACATGACCATCCTGTGGTCTGAAAAACTGCCTCTGAACTTCAAACGTTATGCGGCTAAAGTGTCTATCGATACCTCTTCTGTACAGTATGAGAACGATGACCTGATGCGTCCTGACTTTGATAACGATGACTACGCAATCGCATGCTGCGTGAGCCCGATGGTTGTCGGTAAACAAATGCAGTTCTTCGGTGCCCGTGCAAACATGGCTAAAACCCTGCTGTATGCAATCAACGGCGGTGTTGACGAAAAACTGAAAATCCAGGTTGGTCCGAAACACGAACCAATTCACTCAGATGTTCTGGATTACGACGTTGTTATGGATCGCCTGGATCACTTCATGGACTGGCTGGCAACTAACTATGTCACCGCCCTGAACTGCATCCACTACATGCACGACAAATACAGCTACGAAGCAGCGCTGATGGCTCTGCATGACCGTGACGTATATCGTACAATGGCATGTGGTATCGCGGGTCTGTCTGTTGCAGCTGACTCCCTGTCTGCAATCAAATACGCGAAAGTTAAACCGGTTCGTGACGAAAGCGGTCTGGCTGTTGACTTCGAAATCGAAGGCGAATATCCGCAGTTCGGTAACAACGACTCCCGTGTTGATGACATCGCATGTGACATCGTTGAACGTTTCATGAAGAAAATTCAGAAACACCACATGTACCGTAACGCAGTTCCTACACAGTCAATTCTGACCATCACTTCTAACGTTGTGTATGGTAAGAAAACCGGTAACACTCCTGACGGCCGTCGCGCAGGCGCTCCGTTCGGACCAGGTGCTAACCCTATGCACGGCCGTGACCAGAAAGGTGCTGTTGCCTCTCTGACTTCCGTTGCCAAACTGCCGTTTGCTTACGCGAAAGATGGTATTTCTTACACCTTCTCTATCGTTCCAAACGCATTAGGTAAAGATGACGATGTTCGTCGTACTAACCTGGCAGGCCTGATGGATGGTTACTTCCACCACGAATCAAGCATCGAAGGTGGTCAGCACCTGAACGTGAACGTGATGAACCGCGAAATGCTGTTAGAAGCAATGGAAAATCCTGAGAAATATCCTCAGCTGACCATCCGTGTTTCTGGTTACGCAGTTCGTTTCAACTCACTGACTAAAGAACAGCAGAAAGACGTTATTACCCGTACATTCACAAAATCCATGTAATTTGTGCGGTAACCATTTGCTGTCTTATTAAAATAACTTAAACTAAAAGGCCCCTCTGTTTCGGGGCCTTTATTATAACTGGTCAGTTTTGGAGTAATCCTGTCATGTCAGTATTAGGTCGTATTCACTCATTTGAATCCTGCGGGACCGTTGATGGCCCGGGCATTCGTTTTATCGTCTTCTTTCAGGGCTGTCTGATGCGTTGCCTGTATTGTCATAACCGCGATACATGGGATCTGCATGACGGTCAGGAAGTCACTGTCGACGAGTTAATGAAAGAAGCGGTCACATACCGCCACTTTATGAATGCATCCGGCGGCGGTGTGACAGCATCCGGTGGTGAAGCGATACTGCAGGCTGAGTTCGTGCGTGACTGGTTCCGTGAATGTAAAAAAGAAGGTATTCACACCTGCCTGGATACCAATGGTTTTGTCCGCCGTTATGACCCGGTCATTGACGAGCTGATGGAAGTAACCGATTTGGTTATGCTGGATTTAAAACAACTCGATGACAGCATCCACCAGAATTTAGTCGGTGTGTCCAATCACCGCACATTACAGTTCGCCCGTTATCTTGCTGAACGTAATCAGAAAACCTGGGTGCGCTATGTTGTCGTGCCGGGCTGGTCTGATGATGAGCATTCCGCCCACCTTCTCGGTGATTTCACCAAAGATATGAAGAATATCGAGAAGATTGAACTGCTGCCTTACCACGAGTTAGGAAAGCATAAATGGACGGCAATGAATGAAGAATACAAACTTGATGGTGTTAAGCCTCCGTCAAAAGAGACCATGGAAAAAGTGAAATCCATCCTGGAAAGCTATGGTCATAAAGTGATGTATTAAGTCACATCTCCTTTATTATTAACAGCACACTCCGGTGTGCTGTTTTTATTTGTACGCGTTTTGAAGCGGCCCGTTACTGATAGGTGAATGTGGTTGTGACTGCCGCACGAATTGTTCCTGCCGTCACTTTGCCGGTTTCAGAATAAACCCGTGCCCGGAGATTATACGTATAACTTCCGGCCGCAATGTCTCCGGTGAAACGTTTACCGTTTCCGAACGGCTCTCCCCCCGCTCCCTGTAATTGTATGGCGATATTCCCGGCAGTCCCTGTATTTTCATATAAGTCCTCAGGATTAACCGCATCCGGTTTCCCCGAAAATTCAATCGTGGCTTTTGTTGTTCCCGCCGGGCAATTAACCAGTCCCAGTGTGAAAGGAATCCATTTTGTGGCAGACCCCGGGGTTTGCAGCAATCCGGCCTGAACCGGTGCCCCATCCCCCAGATCGACTGTTTTGGTCACACTGTCGCTGCGGATATCACAGGGCGCCGCCAGTACATTACCGGTCACACTGAGCGATACAGTATCACCGGCCAGTGCAGTATTATTCAGAACAGCGCAGGTTATCGCCAGACACATCAGAGGGCGGAGAAATGCAGACATACTTTGTTCCTGTTATTTACTGATAGGTTAAATCAAGTGTTGCGGACGTATTGGCTTTGCCCGGAACCACGGTTGTTTTCGTCTGATAATAACGCGCTGTGACCGGAAAGGTTTCTTTGCCGCCGCCTGATGTTTTCAGCACCAGACGCTTATTTAATTCCAGCGGTGCGCCGTTATATAACAACTGAACGCCCACACCCTGTGCCACACCGGCACTGCCCTGACCGCTTAACGCCAGTACACTGGTGTTACTGACATCCGGATTCTGTGTTCCCTGAAGGCTTACATTGATATTCGCGCCGGCATCACAATCAAGACCTAAATTCCGGTTAACCTCCGTGCCCGCAGGAATACTGCCGATACCACCGCGAAAGTTTGCTGCTGATATATCACCGATCGGAAAATTCAGTGATGGTGTGGTGATACTGCACGCCAGGGTTGTCACAGTAAACGCCGTTACATTGACGGGCACTTCGGTTTGCCACGCTGACTGCAATTCATTTATAAGTACCCCCAGACTCCCGCTTCTGATAGTACCGGAACCGCTTTTACCTATTTTATAAAATGCAATCCCAGATTGTATATACGCATTGCCGCCATCAATCAGCCCGCCGCCTGCGCATATACTATACTGATTTTTGCTGCCGCCATATCCCAGGTAAGTCACAGCTCCCCTGCATCCGGTAACATCAATTTCAGCCCCGAATGCATACCCGATACCGGCAATATCTGTTGCATAGATATTTCGTCCGTTCAGCACCTGAATAAAGCGTCCATACGTTTTAATTCCCAGTGCCTGAGATATCACAGAACCACTGCATTTCCATGCAACATCCCTGTTTCCGCGGACTTCCAGCAATTTGGTTCCCACCGGCGCATCCCGCTGAATAACAATATTCGACGGACTTACCGAAAAGGGTGCCTGTGCAGTACAGGTGGCACCATAAGACAACGAAAAAACCAGCATCAGCCACGTGAAAACACATAATTTCAGAACGTTAATCATTATTGCTCCTGTCAGAAATACAAGTCTCATCTGCCTGTAACACGCCTGTGCCCTCAGATATATTTTTCAGCCGGACAGTGCATTTTTCTGCTGCGGCAGGGCCCCATGTGACAGACAGTTTTTCGTCACCGGTTATCCCGGTTAAATACACCTGTCCGTCACGTCCGGTAATGGCCCCCTGCCGGTCTGAATTCCCGGCGGTGACAACCGCGCCGAACGGTACCGGCTGCCCGTTTCTCTGCGTCATCGTCAGCAGGACACGACGCCCCACACTGACCATATAATCTGCCCTGACCACCGCGCCTCTGGCAGGGATCACCGTTTGTGTCATCAGTACCGGCTCTGCATTATCCGGAAGTGTTTCACTATCGAGTGTCACATCATTCTGCCGGTAAACCATCACATTACTGACCGTGGTATAGCCCCGGAAATCGGTTTTGCTGCCCGCCTGATTCTGTACACTGACGCCTTCTGCTCCGGGTGCTTTAACCAGCACATTGGTTTCCCCCAGCGGCTGCGAGAAAGTGATACCGTTTTCATGCAGAACAATCCCCCCCTGCACGCCATAATTCAGACGCTCACTGTTTCTGTCATAGGCATACCCGGCATTCACTTCCCCGTATGTGCCCTTGTAATCGGCATTCATACTGCCGGTGTAGTCAGCGCCATCTGAACTATATCCCTGCTGAATATTCCAGCTCAGTGCATTATTTTTACCCGCTACGCCGCTGATCCCGGCGGTATGCACCGCACGCCCGTGCTGATCGGTATTCACACTGTAATTAGCCCATGTCTGCGGCATAAATTCATTCAGCGGAATACTGATATTGACAGCGAATGTCTGGTCATTCGTATAAACGGGACGACCGTTTACGCCACCGCTGCGGCCGTTCCGGCTTCCGGTCCAGAGCAAGCCATAACTGATGCCGCCAAGCGTATTGTTATAACCCGCGCTCAGTGATGTCATGCTGTTACCGGAATTCCAGTAATCTTCCTTAACGGCACTGACGGACAGCGATCCCAGTTTTTCCCCGAGTTGCTGACTCAACGTCAGCTCTTCACGGCTGCGGCGGCGATCCGCCGGTATACGGTTATCCCCGTAAGAATCCAGAATTTCCTGCATGGCGTAAAAACCACGCGTGGAATAC
Organism: Morganella morganii; assembly: GCF_041099235.1. GTDB lineage: Bacteria > Pseudomonadota > Gammaproteobacteria > Enterobacterales > Enterobacteriaceae > Morganella > Morganella morganii_E. Next base: position 163,090 of record NZ_JBFZSO010000004.1, read on the forward strand.
CGGTAACCGGCGATCGTGAAATTGGTTCCGGTCTGTGCGAAGTTTTTACTGTAACGGAGCCGCCATGACTGCCCCTGCTGCCGTTGTTGTAACGCCGGTACCGCGCGGGCCAGAATGACATCAGAGGATAATGCACCAAGTCCGCCCATATTTTTACCGGCACCGATTGCCAGAGACTGATACTGTTTTGACTCCTGTATGCCGCCATACACCGTAAAACCACGGGGTAAACCATAGATGCCCGTTACCTGAGCAAAACGGGCTTTATCTGTGCGGGAATGATAAGAACGGTACTGTCCGCCGGTCACCGAAAACTTCAGCCGTCCTTCACGCTGCAGAACCGGCAGTGAGGCAAACGGCACAATGAAATGCTGCTCACTGCCGTCATCCCCTTTGACTGTTACATCAAGGTCACCGGCGCCCCCTGTCGGGTACATATCGGTGATTTCAAAAGCCCCGGCGGGAACATAGGTCTGATAAATCTGATAACCATTCTGGCGTATCACCACCTGAGAACTGCTGCGGGCAATCCCCCTGACCACCGGCGCATACCCTTTCAGTGAGTCGGGCATCATGTCATCATCGGATGCCAGTTGCCCTCCGCGAAACGGTACACTGTCAAACACGTCTGATGGCGCGGTACTGTCACCAATTGTCAGTTGTGCTTTCAGCGGGATCACCGAACGCTGCGCGTAGGTATAAATACTTTCCCGTTTATTTTGTCCCGCACTATTTCGGCTCAGGGTGGAATAGTGACGTAAGCGCCATGCGCCGATATTCATACCCGGCCGCAAATTAGCATACAGACTGCTTTCGTTATTCCTGTCTCCGTGCTCCCTGCGCTGAGAACCACTGATACTGTAATTAAGCATCACGGCAGTAATGCCGTTATCCCACTTCTCCGGCGGAACATAACCGCGGGCACGCACTTCTGTTGCCGCCTGGGGAATATGAAGTATCAGTTGCTGATTGCTGAATTGAAAATCAGCCTGAATACCAGGAACAGCGCTGATATCTGTACAGGTATCACCCGTCTTTAATTCAGGGAAAGCCTCTGTTTTCACCCCCCACGCTTTTAATTGCAGGGCCGTAAGACACGGTGTCAGAAGACCATCTGATAATGAGAAATCAATATTTCCGGAATCAACAATCTGATCATTAAGTATAATATCGACGTGATAAACACCCGGCGCCTGGTCACCTGATTCAAAGACCGATAAATCAGCCCGTTCCGCGCCCGGATTTCCCGGTTCCAGCAATTCCGGATTAAAATAATCATGTTCAGTTGCCGCACCACTATAACCGCTCAGGACGGCAGTGATTAAAAACACCAGCCGGGAAGGCTGAAACTGCTTTTTTTTGCTGCAGGTTTCTTTGAGCATTCTTTATTACTCTATTGAATCCGGGAGTGAACAGACTGCCCCATACCACCATAGTCATTAATGATTTTAAATATCACCTCATGCCCTTTGGCACATTCCTTTGACTCAAAGTGATTTTTATCTCCGGGCAGGACATAACTGACATTTGCGATACTTTTCCCGCCAACCGTAATTTCATTAAAATTCATCACCACCGGTGTCGGATTTGAAACGACCAACTGATTTCCCTGACAGTGCCAGCTAAGCTGATTTGTCAGCGCCTCCGGTAAGGAATCATGAAGTGCTGCCGGGCGGTAGATAAGTTTGATCCTGGTTTTCACGGCAATCTGTAATGTATTATCTTTCGGATCAGAGGACGGGATGGCTTTAATATTCAGCCAGTAGAGACTTTCCTTATCCTGTGGTAACTCTCCCGTCATCACAATCCGTTCCACATTCTTTTGCCCCTGATTCAGCCGGTAAAGTGGTGGTGTAATAATAAACGGTGGTTTCTCATTATGATTATCAGGTGATTCAATCCATGACTGAATAAGATAAGGTATCGTGTCCTGATTACTGACATTAATAGATGCTTCTTTTTTACTTCCGTCATAGATAACGCGCGTACCGCCAATCACGACACCGGCATTGGCTGCAGAAAAATGAAAAAGAGAAATGGTGACTGCTACTTTTATAAACGCATTCATATTTTATTAATAAAAGAAGGAAATGAATTCCTTCTTTTATTTCCTGTATTATTATTTAGTTATACACTACCGAGAAATTGGCTGTTGCATTAGCATCACCCGCAGTGATAGTTTTTTCGGTGGATTTATAACGGGCAAAAAAGACCAATTCATTATCACCGGTAGCATTTAACGAATACGGAATACTGGTTGTATTTAACGGAAGCAGTGTTTTATCCGAAGACATCAGCTGAATAGCAACGCCTTTCGCTGCGGTTCCTGCCCCTGAAAGCCCCAGCAGTGCAGGATCAGAGGCATCCGGTTTTCCGTCAAAATTAACCGTCGCCGTTACGGCAGCCGGGCAATTGGTCATTACAATAGTGAACTTCTGCGCTGCGCTGGTATCGCCTGCTGCGGTAAAATCTGCAGAACTCAGTTTACCCATGGGTACATTAATTGCCGTACCAACACCTTTCAGGGTACAGGCACTATCAATAATTGAGCCCGCGAAATTAATGGTTCCGGTTGCAGCAAACGAGACAGCAGCAGGTATAATTGACACAATACCAATGACTGTCGCTGATAATATTTTTTTCATTAACTAACCTTTTTTTAAGACTGGAATATGCATCCTGATAAAAAATAAAAAATACAAAGACTGAAAATTCATTTTTTCACCCATGTTGTTAACATGATAAACATAAGAGTTAAAAAAATTATCTTATATTTTTAAAATTGAATTCATCATCTGATATGTATTTTTTCTCTTATTAACCAATAGCCGGATTATAAGAGCACTATATTATCCTCAGGTTTTATGGTGTCAGAATTCATCATTGTCCGGTAAACAGGTGAAGAATTTGTCTTCCGGCAAAGAGTATAATTATCACGCAGAAAACTTAAAATAAGTAAAAATGGAACGCTGTGTTACATAAAAAGTGATAATTCATTGCGTTACTATCATTATCGCAATTACTCTCATATAAAAATCAGTCAGTGTAGCGACAGCAAAAAATATAACGTATTAAGAATGAATAGCATTTTCACCAGCAGTGTGTCTGTATCTGTAGTCACACTTTTGGCAGACCTGTTTACTCTTTGTTTCATTTAGTCAGTAACATCAAACACCATAACCATACGATAAACCAGAATTTAACTCCGTAATAATCCATTTATCTCGAATTTCTAACCAACAAACACGTAATTCAACAGCATCAAAATAATTAAATCCGCAATCTAAACGGAAACTAAAGCACATCCCCGCTGAAATAGATCTGCTCAGCAAAGCAAAATACAATCATTACGAGTTAAACAAACAGCAGGATCTGTATTTCACACCCTTTAGTCGTAATAAATTAATAACAATCTACTTAAATAATATCGAGGTTTTCAATGTGCATTAAAAAGACTCTGTTAATTGCATCTGTGGTTGCTGCTTCATTTTCCGGCAATGTTTTTGCCGCAGCGGAAAATGTAAATACTGCCGGAAAAATTCACTTCAAAGGCCAGTTTATTGATTCCACCTGTCAGGTGGAAACCAATAACGAAAATAAAACAGAAGGAACTGTACAGCTGGGCACCTGGATGACACAGGCCTTCTCAAAGACCGGTGAAAAAACAGAGGCTACTCCGTTCACCATCGGCCTGAGCGGCTGCCCGGCAACCCTGGGTAAAGCCCGCGTGACCTTCGGCGGTACAGAGCATGATGACAATGCGGATCTGTATAAAGTGGATAATGCCACCGGCGTCGGCATCGGTATTACCGGCAGCGCCACCAGCGAAACTTTTTACCGTCCGAACACTGAAGCAGACGGCATTGAGCTGGGTAAAGATAACAGAGGCCAGAAAACCTATTTCGCCCGTTATATGACAACCTCAGATACGGTCACCCCGGGCACCGCGAATGCCGATGTTACCGTCACCGTCCAGTACACCCAGTAATTATTCCCTGAAGGGGGCTCTGCTCCCTCTTTTTACCGGAGTTCATTATGAAAAAATCACTGATCACATTATTTCTTCTGGGTACTGCAGTGTCTGCGGCCAATGCAAGTGTTGTTCTGGGCGGAACCCGTGTGATTTATGAAGGCAATAAAAAAGAAGCCTCAATTACCGTCAGAAATGATGAAAAAACACCTTATCTGGTGCAGTCATGGGTCAATAACTTTGATGACAAAAATACGGCCAAACCGCCATTTTCCGTGACACCGCCGCTGTTCAGAATTGAGCCGGAATCCGCCAATGCCATACGTGTTGTATTAACTACACCGGGGCTTCCTGAAGACAGAGAATCTGTTTACTGGCTGAATGTAAAATCTATTCCGCCATCAGACCCTGCGGCGACAAATAACCTGACCATTTCCGTCAATAACAAAATAAAACTGATTTACCGCCCGGCCGGATTACCGTCCGCAGATGCCGCCACAGCATATACTCAACTGCGTTTTGAAAAGAAAGGCAGCGTATTACAGGCAACAAACCCGACACCTTATTATGTGTCATTCGGTGAGTTAAAAGCCGGTAATACCGAAATTGAATATTCCGGCATGGTGCCGCCGAAAGGAACCGCCTCATGGAATATCAGCGGTATTCAGGCAAACAGCGTGACCTGGAATGCAGTTAATGATTACGGCTCAATAACAGAAAATAAAACCCGGCCATTAAATTAAACGCCGGACAATTATTCATTATTCATCACGCCACAGAGATTAAAACAATGACGTTCACCTGTGAAAAGCCTTATCAGAATGCCGATAATGCCGGATATCGTTTTCAGTTAAACAGAATTGCTATTGCCGTTACCGCGCTGATCTTCAGTGCAGGCAGCAGCATTTCGTTTGCTGAAGACTATTTCAGCGTTAATTCACTCAGCATGACTGAAGGGCAGAATATCGCAGATCTTCAGAGTCTTGATCAATTTTCCGCGCCGGGCGGGCAACTGGCCGGTGAGTATAATGTGGATGTTGTTGTAAATGGTGTTATTACGGAGACCCGCACAATCACCTTTACCGGCAATAATGACAATAACGGCCTGTCACCGGTTCTGACTAAAGCCGACCTGACTGCATGGGGTATTAATACTGATGCTCTCCCTGAGCTGGCAGCACTTTCACCGGAGCAGGAAATCACCGATATCAGCCGCTATATTCCGGATGCCTCCGCCACACCTGAAATTAATCATCAGCGCCTGCTGATTTCTGTTCCGCAGATTGCCATGAATAATACCGTTGCCGGTGGTATTCCTGAAGCTCAGTGGGAAAACGGCGTTACCGCCTTTATCCTGAATTATTATTACAGCGGCTCAAATAATTTTAATAACCATGCACCGGATAGCGATGCCCATTATCTTAATTTACGCAGCGGCCTGAACCTCGGGGCATGGCGCGTAAACAATTACTCTACGTATTCCGTCAGTGCCGGTGAAAAAAAATGGAAAAATATCGATACCAGCCTGGAACGCGGTATTAACTTTATAAAATCACGCCTGATTATCGGGGATTCATCCACCCCGGGCGATATTTTTGACGGGTTTCAGTTTCGCGGCATACAGCTGCAAAGTGATGAATCCATGATGCCGGATGCCGCGAAAGGATTTGCCCCGGTGATCCGCGGTATTGCGCAGTCTAATGCGGAAGTCACGGTCAGACAAAACGGCTATGTTATCTATCAGACCTATGTCGCTCCGGGTGCATTTGAAATCAATGACCTCCATCCGACAGGTACCAACGGTGATTTGACCCTGGTTATCAAAGAGGCTGACGGCACAGAGCGCACCAGTATTGTACCCTTCTCATCTGTTGCCATTATGCAGCGTGAGGGACAGCTACGTTACTCCCTGACCGGCGGTAAATTCCGGTCAGCGGGTGACGGCAAAGAGCCGGATTTTTTTCAGGGCACGCTGATTTACGGCCTGCCGAAAGGGATCACTGCCTACACCGGCACCATTTTAGCGGATAACTATCAGTCCCTGGCTGCCGGAACCGGTATCAACATGGGTAATTTCGGGGCATTTTCCGCCGATGTCACCCACGCCGCAACCCGTCAGTTACGCGGCGAAGGATCCCGTGACAGCGGCCGTTCTTACCGTCTTCAGTATTCAAAAAATATGATGACCACCGGAACCTCCGTTACCCTGGCGAACTACCGTTATTCCACCGATGGCTACTATTCCTTTGAAGAGACCAATAAAAACCGTGCGGATCTGTACCGTGACAATAAAAAGAACCGTATGCAGATTACACTCAGCCAGTCACTGAATGAATACGGCAGCGTTTACCTGAGTGCTTATCAGCAGGATTACCGGAACCGGGCCGGTAAAGAGCGTTCCGCCAGTGCGGGATACAATAACAGCTATGAGGGGATCAGTTATAACCTCAGCTACAGCTATTCCGGTAATGCTTTTCAGCACAAGGCGGATAACCAGTTTTCATTTTCCGTGAGTGTGCCGTTAACGGCATCAGCCGGCAGCAATGCGACCTTTAATACCTCGGTAACCACGAATAATAACGGACGCAGCGATATGATGGCCGGTATCAGCGGCAACTTATCTGATGATAACCGTTTCAATTATTCCGTTCAGCAATCTTATGCCAATCAGGGCACCGGCGCGGGCGGTAATGCGTCAGCCTCTTACCGTGGCAGTTACGGTATCGCCAATGCCGGCTACAGCTACGATAAAAACTCACAGCGTCTGAATTACGGCTTAACCGGCGCCATTATTGCTCATCCTTACGGGGTGACATTATCACAACCGGTGTATGACGCATTTGCCATTATCCGCGCGCCGGGTGCGGAAAATGTCGCTGTGACCAACCGCAGCGGCGTATCCACAGACTGGCGGGGCTATGCGATTGTGCCTTACCTCAATGCCTATGCAAAAAATGAAATTGCCCTTGATGTCAGCAGCCTGCCGGCCAATGTGGAGCTGAAATCGAATGCTGCCACCGTTGTACCGGTAAAAGGTGCTGCCGTTATGATCAATTATCAGACACATGTCGGTTACCGCATCCTCTTTACGGTCACCAAAGATGGTGCACCGGTACCGTTTGGTGCAGTTGCATCGTCAGAACAGAATGGCGGCAGCGACAACAGCACCGGTATCGCAGATGAAAACGGGGATGTTTACCTCAGCGGGATGCCGGAAAAAGGCCGGATTAATATTCAGTGGGGTAACAGCCCGGATAAACAGTGCCGCGCTGATTATCAGCTGACCAAATCACAGACTGAGCAGCATTTGCCGGTTGTCCCTGTTATCTGTCATTGAGAGATATTACGATGAATTATACAAAACGCCTCTTTTTCTGTCTGTGTGCCGGTCTGTTTTCTGTTCAGGCCGGTGCCTACGACATTTCTTACATGACCAGCATCACGATTGACAGTGCTGCGCAACAGCAGTCCACCGGTACCACTCTCGGCTCCTGGCAGGATTTAAGAACCTCAATAAGTTGTACCGGAAGCATGGACGCAGATACTTACCGTTTCAGTAATAACGGCTATACCACCACCGGAATAACACTGTCTGACGGCGGAAAAAGCTACCCGGTATTCAAGACCTATATTGAAGGCGTCGGCGTGGCACTCGCGATACGTGAAAAAGGCACATCCGTCTGGTATCCGGTCACAGCAGACCAGACAAAAATTTCACTCAGTAAACCCGGCAGTAATACCTCATTTGACGTAAAAGGTATTTATGTGAAGACGCAAAAGACGTTAGTACCGACAAACGTTGCACAGGAAATCAGCCTGATAAAAACCGAATGCCTGTTTTACAACTCACCCACATGGATGCCGGAAGAATTATCAGTACGCAGTAATGGTGCAAAGCAGAAAGCTGAAACCTGCAATGTCACCAATAAAACCCAGTCTGTTGATCTCGGCAGCCATGAACTGATGGCCGTCAGAAAATTAAAAGTGGGTGAGAATTTCGGTCATGCCCGTGCCGGGCTTACCGTGAAATGTGATGCCGGAATGAATGTCTTTTTTACACTCGGTGATCATCTGCATTCCGGAAATATAAATACCGATACCCTTTTTCTTGAAAATCACAATACCAATCCGGGATTCGGGGTGCAGATATTTGAACCGGAAAAATCAGAGCCCTATATGTTAGGGGGAGATAAAAAAACCGGTTCTGCGCACCAGTATCCGTTTTATAAGACCGGCAATAATAATGCAGAGAGCATCACCAAATATCTGGATTTTAAATATGTAAAGCTGTCAGATGATGTAAAAGCAACGGAAGGGAATGCGCAGGCAACGATTACCCTTATCTATAAATAACAGGTAATAATAATGAAAAAAATACGCGCTGTTTTTTTATGCCTGCTTTTTTTCTCATCCTATGCGGCAGCGGATAGCAATGTAAAAGTCAATTACAGCGGAACAATTAAAATACCGGCATGTGATATTACAAGCACGAGTACCAATGTTGATCTGGGCACCTGGTTATTAACCGGCAACGGCAGTAATTTCCCTGCCGGCAGTACGACAGACTGGACTGAATTTGAACTTGTTTTTAACTGCCACAGCAGTATGAGCCGGATTTCCGGTTCACTTCAGGGAACGGCTGCATCCGATAATACCTCCTTTGAATTGGATAAGATCCCCGGTACGGCCAGCGGCATGGCAATTCAGATTGACTATTTCTCCGCATCCGCTAATCGCTGGGAAGCGGCAGATGCCAATAAAATCAGTCAGTTTCTGGCAGTAAAACAAACTCAGGCAGGAACAAACCGGCTGAAATTCCGCGCCCGTTATAAGCAGTTAGCCGCGAAAGCCACTACCGGAAAAGCCAATACATCCGTAACATTTGTTGTGGAAAATAAATAAGGGACCTGAAATGTTAACAATGACTAAAAAATCGGCCTTCATACTTGCTGCTATTTTTCTCTCTTTTAATGCTGCAGCCTATGATGCTGTTTATAAAATATCCGGCCGTATTCAACCGGGTTCCTGTAGCTTAGTTTCCGCCTCCACTATCAATGTAAAAATGAATGATGTGTATCTGAGTAACAACGGGCTGGGCAGTAAACCTGATTCTGTCAGCGATAAAGTTGACTGGGATATTGTTCTGGAATGCCCGGCGGATATTCCGGTGATAATTAATCCGGCCGGTACCACCGTATCAGGAAAAAACAATCTGCTGGCCATTGCTCCGGCTGCAGATTCTGCATCCGGTGTTGGTATTGAAACAGAATATAAAACGGCTGACGGTACCTGGAAAGTCCTGGAGCTGAATAAAACCAATACGATTGTCAGCACAGTAAAAAATGACGGTATTCTGACCTTAAATTTCAGGGGGTATTACCGCCAGACCGCTGCGGAAATTACGCCCGGAGCAGCAAATGCGACATTAGATCTGAATATTGTCTATAAATAATCACAGAGTGATACCGGATACAGAAAATATAGACGGATAATATACCGTTCTGTCCCTGTTTCCGGTTGTTTTCTGACACTTTTTTCCCTGTCAGTTTTTTATCCTTATCGTTTTGATAACAGTGGATAATTAATACATGTTCAGAATCACAGGCTCACCTTACTTACCCGCTTCTGCCGGTACACCGGACATATCCTCCCCCCGGCCCTTTTCCGGTATCACAGCCGCATTCCCCGGCGTGATAACAGAGCGGCAGGCCGTTATATCACAAACCGGTATCGCTGCAGAGCACCTGGCCCCGCTTCAGACACTAGCTGAAGAGCAGCAACTGGTGATCAGTTTCCGCCCGGTCGAGGCAGCCGCAACCGGCCTGATCAGTGCCGGTTACCCGACAAAGAATTTTAATATCAAAGGGAAAAGCGCCAACTGGGGGCCGATGGCCGGGTTTATTCCGCTTGATCAGTTTTACAGTAAGCTGTGCGGTGAGAAACATAAAACTGAACTGATGAACAAGAAAGTTGCCGAATGCCTGCGGAACGGCCACGCCACCGCAAACATTCTGCAAATAACCGGTTCACGTATCAGCGAACTGGTTGATATGGGATTACTGACCCGTCATCCGCCGGATAGAAACGGATCTATCACACTCGAAGGTAAGTCGCCTCATGGTCACCCGCATCTGTTCACCGCCAGGCCGGCCTCAGATAATACCTATGCCATTTATGTGCAGAAAGATAATACCCCGCTACAGGTTCTCTGTTCCCCGCAGCTAAATAAACCTCTGACGGCCGACTATGACCTGATGATTGTTGCGCCCCGCACCGAAGATTTCGGCAGTCAGGATATTCCGCATAACCCGGATATTGATGCTGAGATTTACATCGGAAAACGTCCTTACTTACTAAGAGATGGTACAACAATAGAAGATATTCGTCAGGAATTGCGCAGCCGTGAAGATGTTCATATCGGTAATGAAACTACACGTATAATCGCACTTATTCCGAAGATTAATGCCGCACTCAGACTTGATGACGGTTGTGATGTCGTCCACCATGCAACAGAAGTCACTAATCCCGGTACCGATATGAATACCAACTTTCCTGTCACCTTTTTCCTCCCGGAGCCGCTGGGCGGGTTACCGCAAATGCTGCTGGCAGAAGATATTGAGGGTTTACGGACGGTGATTCATACGCTGGAATGTAATGGTTTTATGGTACCTCATAACCCGTTGTGGAGTGAAGATATACCATCACTGCGCAGGGAAAGCTTTGAAGCCACAAGAAAACTGTTTAATACCCTGTAATGATTTACGGATATAAAAAAATCCCGCAGGCTTCCGCCGGCGGGATTTTTATCAGATGAGACACAACAGACGGCAATCAGCCGATATGTGTCAGACCTCTCATATACGGACGTAATACTTCCGGTATTTCGATACGACCATCAGCCTGCTGATAGTTTTCCATGATAGCCACCAGGGTACGGCCGACAGCCAGACCGGAGCCGTTCAGGGTATGAACCAGCTGTGGTTTTTTATCATCTTTACCACGGAAACGTGCCTGCATACGGCGCGCCTGGAAATCCCAGCAGTTAGAGCAGGATGAGATTTCACGGTAGGTGTTCTGCGCCGGAACCCAGACTTCGAGGTCATAGGTTTTACGGGAGCCGAAGCCCATATCGCCGGTGCACAGCAACACTTTACGGTATGGCAGGTTCAGCAGCTGCAATACTTTTTCAGCGTGTCCGGTCAGTTCTTCCAGCGCTTCCATGGATTTTTCCGGATGCACAATCTGAACCAGCTCAACTTTGTCAAACTGGTGCATACGGATCAGACCACGGGTATCACGGCCATACGAACCCGCTTCGGAACGGAAGCACGGTGTATGAGCGGTCATACGCAGCGGCAGATCTGCTTCATCCAGAATTTCGTCACGGACCAGGTTAGTGACAGGTACTTCGGCTGTCGGGATCAGCGCATAGCTGCTGGTTTCCGCTTCTTCTTCCAGTGGTTTGGTATGGAAAAGATCACCGGCAAATTTCGGTAACTGACCGGTACCGTACAGCGTATCGTGGTTAACCAGATACGGTACATAGATTTCCTGATAGCCGTGCTGTTCTGTGTGCAGATCCAGCATGAACTGTGCGATAGCGCGATGCAGGCGGGCAATCTGGCCTTTCATCACAACGAAACGCGCACCGGTCAGTTTGACGGCAGCAGGGAAATCCAGGCCGTCAGTCATTTCGCCCAGTGAAACGTGATCGCGCACTTCGAAATCATACTGCTTAGGTGTGCCCCAGCGGCTGACTTCAGGGTTATCACTGTCATCTTTACCAAACGGCACTTCGTCTGCCGGGAGGTTAGGAATATTCAGAGCAATGGTGCGTAACTCAGCCTGCACTTCATCCAGCGCAGATTTAGCAGCATCCAGTTTATCCCCTAACAGGTTCACTTCACGGCGCACTGCTTCAATGTCTTCACCGCGGGCTTTCGCTTCACCAATGGACTTCGATCGGGAGTTGCGTTCAGCCTGCAGAGTTTCAGTTTCAACTTGTAAAACCTTGCGGCGCTCTTCGAGAGTGCGCAGCGTGTCCACATCCAGGGTAAAACCCCTGCGAGCCAGTTTTTCGGCAACCGCGTCCAGCTCATTACGCAGTAAATTTGGATCGAGCATGCTATTCCTGTGCTTGTTGTTATAACGTGAGTGTCAGTAACGGAGATGCAACCGGCGAAAAGTGTTTTCCTGCTTTCCGGCAGTGCGGCTGTTATTAACGCAACTGTGAAACGTCTTAATCCGCCCGGAAACCCGCACTGTATGCAGGATGAACATTCTGAGTGTTTTAAGCCATTTACCTATTCTTACATTTCACACCTTACCGCAACAGCGGCATTAACGGTAGCGTTTTATCGGGCTATTTTGATCCTGCTCAGCAAGCCAGGCGAGTTTCTCGCCGATTTTTCCTTCCATGCCCCGGTTTGCCGGAAAATAGTAGCGGGTGTCACGCATTTCAGGCGGAAAATAGACTTCCCCGGCGGCATACGCATTCGTTTCGTCATGGGCGTACCGGTACTCTTTGCCGAGCCCCATTTCTTTCATCAGTTTGGTCGGCGCGTTGCGCAGATGCTCCGGCACATCGTAATCCCGCCCTTCTTTTGCATCACGCATCGCCGCTTTGAAAGCGGTGTAAACGGCGTTACTCTTCGGTGCACAGGCGAGGTAAACAATCGCCTGGGCAATCGCCCGCTCACCTTCCGCCGGGCCCACACGGGTAAAGCAGTCCCAGGCGGAAATCGCGACCTGCATGGCACGCGGATCGGCATTACCGACATCTTCCGATGCAATCGCCAGCAGACGACGCGCAACATAGAGCGGATCACCACCTGCGGTGATAATCCGGGCATACCAGTAGAGTGCGGCATCCGGTGCCGAGCCGCGTACTGACTTGTGCAGCGCGGAAATCAGGTCGTAGTAACGATCGCCTTTGTTATCAAAGCGGGCGCTGCGTTCCCCGCTGACTTCCTTCAGCAGTTCTGTGGTCAGAACACGTTTGCCGTCAGCCCCGGTTTCAGCCATATCCGCCATCATTTCCAGCACATTCAGCGAACGGCGGGCATCACCGGCGACCAGTTCGGCCAGCAGTTTACGGGTTTCATCCGGCAGAACGATATTTTGTCCGCCCAGGCCGCGCTCAGTATCATTCAGCGCCTGAATAAGGACCGCTTCGATATCGTCCGGTGACAGGGATTTGAGCAGATAAACACGGGCGCGGGATAACAGTGCGGAGTTGAGTTCAAATGACGGGTTTTCGGTGGTGGCTCCGATAAAGGTGACGGTTCCGTCCTCAATATGCGGCAGAAAGGCGTCCTGCTGGCTTTTATTGAAGCGGTGCACCTCATCCACAAACAGAATGGTGCGGCGCCCCAGATTGCGGTTCTGACGCGCCCGCTCGATAGCTTCGCGGATCTCTTTTACCCCGGAGGTCACCGCAGACAGGCGTTCGATATCGGCATCCGCATAGTGGCCGATCACTTCCGCCAGGGTGGTTTTCCCGGTGCCCGGCGGCCCCCACAGGATCATGGAGTGAAGCTGTCCGGCGCGGATAGCCCGCGGCAGCGGTTTGCCCTCTGCCAGCAGGTGAGTCTGTCCGATGTACTGTTCCAGTGTCCCCGGCCGCATTCTGGCGGCCAGAGGCTGGTAATCGTTTTGCGAAAAATCGAGAGAAAAGTTAGTCACTGACGCCTCATTGACGCTGATCGTCCAGCGTAACCCCCTTCGGCGGTGTAAAGGTGAATTTGCTCATATTCACATCAGTACTCTGCTGCCCTTTGAGCTGATAGCTGCTTTTCTGGCCATCCTGCTCAACAGCGGCAAACTGCTGAATAATACCGTCCGGAGTTACAGTGATAGTAAATAATTTCAGATTGCCGTCGCTGGTTTTCGGTTTCAGCTCAAAGCTGTCGCCGCGCTGACTCACCATGTACTGCTGCCAGTCTGCAGGGTCGTTACGCGTGATCAGCATAAACGGGGTATTTTGCGTGGCATCTTTCAGCCAGGTGGCGGTGACCTGTTCAACAAACGGGTTATAGAACCACAGTGTTTTGCCGTCAGAGACCAGCACACTTTCATCCGGCGCGCTCATCTGCCAGTTGAACAGGTTCGGGCGTTTCACCCATAAATCCCCTGTTCCTTCCTGAACCAGTGCGCCGTCTGCGTCAGTGACGGTCTGTGCGAAATTCGCATGGAAACTGTTCACTTTTCCCAGACGTGACTGAAGATCGCTGCGGGTATCTGCGTGTGCTGCACTGACTGCGACACCTGCCAGCAGGCAGGCTGTGATAAACACCTTTTTCATGTATGCATTCCTGATGATGCGTTCGGATAAATCAGACGCCGCCTTTGCAGGCAGCGGCGTCATTAAAAGTTATTTGAGGACGGTGCCAGTACTTCGCGGTTACCGTTATGGCCCGGTTCACTGACAATGCCCTGTTCTTCCATTTCTTCCACGATCCGCGCCGCCCGGTTATAACCGATGCGGAACTGACGCTGAACACCGGAAATGGAGACCCGCTGTTTTTCTGTGACGAATTGTACCGCCTGATCGAACAGCGGATCCAGATCTTCCCCGCTGACAGAACTGCCGCCTTCGCCGTCCTCACCACCACGGGTGATGTTATCGATATATTCCGGACGACCACGGGCTTTCCAGTCATTTACCACATCATGTACTTCCTGGTCGCGGACAAACGCGCCGTGAACACGCAGCGGCGCATTGGCACCCTGCGGCAGATAGAGCATGTCCCCGTTACCCAGCAGAGATTCCGCGCCGCCCTGGTCGAGGATGGTTCGTGAGTCAATCTTACTGGATACGGTAAAGGCAATACGGGTCGGGATGTTGGCTTTAATCAGACCGGTGATAACATCCACTGACGGACGCTGTGTCGCCAGCACAAGGTGGATCCCCGCTGCACGGGCTTTCTGTGCCAGACGGGCGATGTGTTCTTCCACTTTTTTACCGGCGGTCATCATCAGGTCAGCAAATTCATCTACCATGACCACGATATACGGCTCTTTTTTCAGAACCGGATGCGTCATTTCCATGCTGTCGGTCGGTTTCCAGAACGGATCCGGGATCGGCCGTCCCATGGATTCCGCCATCAGGATTTTTTCGTTATAGCCCGCGAGATTACGCACCCCGAGTGCGGACATCAGTTTATAGCGCCGTTCCATTTCTGCCACACACCAGCCAAGGGCATTGGCGGCATCTTTCATGTCAGTCACCACCTGGGTCAGCAGGTGCGGAATACCTTCATAAACCGAGAGTTCCAGCATTTTCGGGTCGATCATGATAAAGCGGACATCTTCCGGTTTCGCTTTATACAGGATGCTGATAATCATGGCGTTTACGCCGACTGATTTACCGGAGCCCGTCGTACCGGCCACCAGCAGGTGCGGCATTTTACCCAGATCCGCCACCACCGGCTGACCGGAGATATCTTTCCCCAGCACCACAGAGAGCGGTGATGGTGTATCGCGGAATTCATCGCAGTCCAGCACTTCGCGCAGATAGACGGTCTGACGTTTTTCGTTCGGCAGTTCCAGCCCCACATACGGCTTGCCCGGGATAACTTCCACCACACGCACGGCAACCGTGGAAAGTGAACGCGCCAGGTCGCGGGACAGGTTGGAAATACGCGAGGCTTTCACACCGGGTGCCAGATCCAGCTCAAAGCGGGTGATCACCGGCCCCGGCTCATAACCGACCACACGGGCTTTGATGCGGAAGTCATTCAGGCGAGCCTCAATCAGACGGGCTGTCTGTTCCATGGCGAACTCATCCACCGGCTCAATGGTACCCGGCGGTGAGGCCAGCAGATCCAGAGACGGCATCGGCGTGGTCGATTTCGGCAGCGGCTGGTCATTACGGACCAGGAACGGATGGAACAGGCTCTCTTCCATCTGTTTTTGTAACTGTGCTTCCTGTGAAGTTACCGGTGCTGCATTCTGCTGTGGCGCGGCAACGGGTTCAAAGCTCTGAGCAGGAGTCTGCGGCGCGGAATAAACCGGTGCCGGTTCTGCCGCAGGGGCAGCGACCGGTGTCGGGATAAACAGCGGCTCTGCCGGTTCCGGATCGACCAGATCCTCCACCGGAGAGAAGGCTTTCAGTTCAGCCAGATCAGATAAAATTGCGTCAGCCTGCCCGTTGTAGCGCTGTTGCTGCATCTGCATAAACTGTGCCTGAAGACGCTGAGCTTCCTGCTCATCTTCATCGTCTTCTTCTGCCGCCGGGTGAACATCCGCCACCGGCGGTGCAGACGCAAAGGAGTGATGACTGACCGGTGCCTGATAGGCAGATGCCGCCGGGATAAAGGCTGAGGAGGTACCGGAGGTGATTTCCGGTTCAGTTACTGCCTGTACCGGGTCTGCTGCCGGAGGCATATCCGTCTCATCATCACCGTAACGGTTACGCTGCTGCGTAATAAATTCATCACGCAGACGCGCCTGTAATACATCGTCTTCATCCGGCTCAGTCTGTGCATCCTGATGTTCCGGCTGATGCAGTTGTGCAAACTCATCCTGCTCACGGCGCAGACGCTCAAGTTCCCCGTCACGCTGAGACGGAATACGGATGCCGTAAAGCTCGCGCCGTGTCGGGAGGCGTACCGGATTCGGACGCGGCAGTTCAGGGCCGAGACCCTGTTTGACCTGTACCGCACCAAAAGCTGCCGCTGCGGTTGCTGCTGCCGCAGAACTCAGATGTGCGCTGCCGTTATCACCGGTATCCGGCACATCAGGCAAATCGAACGTAAAGACCGGTTCTGTACGGCCACTGCCAGCAAACGGGTTTTCCCATTGCGGTGCTGCCGGTTCAGGCTCCGGTTCCGGCTGAATATCCGGCACATTGATCGGGGCATTCAGGTCAACGGTTGTCCGGTAAGCATCCGGAACATCAAAACGGTAGTGTTCAGGTTCATCCGCAGCCGGTGCGGTGTGTTCCTGTGCATGTACCACAGGCACCACAGGTTCAGCAGCGGTTTCCGGACCGGCTGAGAGATTCTGTACCGGGATCAGCAGCGGGTCACTGTTATCCGCCAAATCCTCATAATGTGCCTGATGGGCCAGTTCCGCCGCATTCGGTGCGGAAAACAGCACATCGTCCGCATCATCGTATTCACGGTACTGTACGGTCTGACTCTGTGCCTCACTGTCAGGCGCAGCGGCGGTCAGAGCTGCCGCAGTTGCTGCTGTCTGCGGTATGCTGCTGTGCTCTGCCTGCTCATCCGTTTCCTCATCATCGTAGTATTCCTCATCGTCGTCATATTCACGATCGTCGTAATACTGATCGTCATAACGGTCACGGGAGTGATTGGTGATGAAGGTAATCGGCGAAAGGACCGCTGCACCGGTTTTTTCGGCGATGGTGATCCACGACCAGCCGGTCAGCAGCATCAGGCCGATAGCCCACAGACTAAGCAGCGCGAGTGTCGCGCCGAGGGCATTAAACCACGGCATCAGTGCTGAGCTGAATAAACTGCCGATCACCCCGCCTGCCGCGAAGTTCTGCATATCATCCACATTCAGGGATGCCAGGGCACAGGATGAAAGGATAAGTGTCAGCCCCCCGATGATACGCATCGAGAGTGAGAAAAAGTCCACGTAATCTTTATTTTCATTACTGCGGAAGGCCGACCAGCACCCCAGAATCATCAGCGGGGGGACGGTGTAAGCCAGTATGCCAAAGGCGGAAAAGAGAATATCCGCAAACCAGGCCCCGATACTGCCGGCCAGATTCTTCACCGGCTCATGCCAAGTGGTCTGGGACCAGCTCGGGTCTGACGGATTAAACGATAAGAGAGCAATCAGCAGAAAGACGGCGCACAACCCGATCACAATAAGGACGGCTTCCAGCAACCGGCGGCCGCTGCTGATTTTTCTGAATTTGATGTGTTTGTCTTCTGTATATTCCTGGCTCATGTCATTTCCTGACGCAACGTCCGGTTTTTTCCTGTCAGTAAAACGGAACAACGCTGAGGGAAGCTCAGCGTTGAAACTGTATGCATAAACAGGAGTGTACCTGATTTATCCCGTTTTGCACATGACGCAGGAAACAAATTAACGGGTCTTAATGACCAGACGGTTACTTTGTTTGACCTCTTCCATCACCACGTAAGTACGGGTGTCGTTCACGCCCGGCAGACGCAGAAGAGTTTCACCCAGCAGTTTGCGGTAAGCCGACATGTCCGGCACACGAGTTTTCAACAGGTAGTCAAAATCACCGGAAACCAGGTGACATTCCTGAATCTCTTCCAGCTTCTGCACGGCGGTGTTGAACTGTTCAAACACATCCGGTGCCCCGCGGTTAAGGGTGATTTCCACGAATACCAGCAGGGAGGCATCCAGATAGTGCGGATTCAGCAGCGCGGTATACCCGGTGATAAAGCCCTGACGCTCTAAACGGCGCACACGTTCCAGACACGGAGTCGGAGACAGACCCACACGTTTGGAGAGTTCGACGTTAGAGATACGGCCATCTTTCTGCAATTCGTTAAGAATATTCCTGTCGATTCTGTCAAGATCTTTACCCGGACGCTTTTTGTTATCAATCATCTCGTTATCTCTCTTATTTACTATTTTCCTACACCCATAACACTTCCCTTACCTGACGGAACAAAATCAGCATCGGAAAACATGTTTTCAGGCCAATTCTTTGCATTTCTGATTATTAGAATACGCAACCGGCGCCAGTTTACCGGAACATTCAGATTATTATCGCTATAGTCGTAAGCTGAAATTACCATGCTTCGTCATCAGGACAAACACATCACCGGTGTAACAGGATGTATTAACCCGACGGATAAAAATCTCTTACACTGATGTTTTCGCAAATGCGCAGCCGATTGTCAAAGCAAATGAACAAAAATCAGAACAACCTGTTGAAGAAAATGACAGAAAAACGTTTCGCTGACAAATATTGCGTGCTTTTGGTGTGATATTCAAACAACTTAGGAATCTTCTGAATAATCACTTTCTCGTACAATCGCCTGAAAATCTACTCATTTCCGGCCGATTTCAATTTTGTGCTCTGCCGTTTTTATTCCTTTTTTTACCCCTTGGTTTCTCCTACAATCCTGTACACGCTTTTTTGCCATTCTGTTAATGAGGTGTTCATGAACGCAACCCGACACAGTAAATTAATTATTCTGGGTTCCGGCCCTGCCGGATATACCGCTGCGGTTTATGCGGCACGGGCGAATTTAAATCCGGTGCTGATTACCGGGGTGGAAGTCGGTGGTCAGTTAACCACCACCACCGAAGTGGAAAACTGGCCGGGTGACCCGGAAGGTCTGACCGGGCCGGGCCTGATGGAGCGTATGCAGGCACACGCCGAAAAATTTGAGACTGAAATCATCAATGACTACATCACTGAAGTGGATTTCAGCAAACGCCCGTTTACCCTGACCGGGGAAAATACCTATACCTGTGACGCGCTGATTATCGCCACCGGCGCATCTGCCCGTTATATCGGCCTGCCGTCGGAAGAGGCTTTCAAAGGCCGTGGTGTGTCTGCCTGCGCCACCTGTGACGGCTTTTTCTACCGTAACCAGAAAGTTGCAGTGGTCGGCGGCGGTAACACCGCTGTGGAAGAAGCACTGTATCTCTCCAATATTGCATCAGAAGTGCATCTGATCCACCGCCGTGACAGCTTCCGCGCTGAGAAAATCCTCATCAACCGTCTGATGGATAAGGTTCAGAACGGCAATATCGTTCTGCACACTGACCGCACACTGGATGAAGTACTCGGCGACCAGATGGGTGTGACCGCTGTCCGTCTGCGTGACACCAAAAGTGACGCTACCGAAGAGCTGCCGGTGATGGGCTGCTTTATCGCCATCGGCCACAGCCCGAATACCGGTATTTTTGAGGGACATCTGGATCTGGAAAACGGCTATATCCGTGTTCAGTCCGGCACGCACGGTAATGCAACACAGACATCCGTTCCGGGGGTGTTTGCCGCCGGGGATGTGATGGATCATATCTACCGTCAGGCGATCACCTCTGCGGGAACCGGGTGCATGGCCGCACTGGATGCCGAGCGCTATCTCGACAGCCTCGCAGATAACAAATAATCCTGCATTTTCAGGGCGCTATATCTGTAGCGCCTTTTCGTGTACCATGACATTATCCTGCTGATTTCAGCCGTATTTTTACTTATCACCTGCATACAGAAAAAATGGATAAATCAAGACAGTCAGAACTCGTCCGCTGGTTAAAACTTCAGGCGGCACCGGCCCGGCGATGGTTACGTCTATCGATGTTGCTGGGCGTACTCAGCGGTTTACTGATTATCGGCCAGGCCTGGTGCCTCGCTGTCCTCCTTCAGTCCCTCATTATGGAGCACGTGCCCCGCGAACAGCTCCTCACTCCGTTCACTGTACTGGTCATACTGTTTATTGCCCGCGCCGCTGTTGCCGCGATCCGCGAACGGGTCGGGTTTATCTGCGGACAGGTGGTGAGACGTGATATCCGCCGGACAGTACTGGATAAACTGGAACAGCTCGGGCCGGTACGGGTAAAAGGCAAACCGGCGGGAAGCTGGGCGACGATTATTCTCGAGCAGATTGATGATATGCAGGATTACTATTCCCGCTATCTGCCGCAGATGACCCTGTCCGCCACCATTCCGCTGATGATTCTGATCACGCTGTTCCCGATCAACTGGGCGGCAGCCCTGATTCTGCTGGTGACAGCGCCGCTGATCCCCGTTTTTATGGCACTGGTGGGTCTGGGTGCCGCTGATGCCAACCGCCGTAACTTCCTGGCCCTGAGCCGCCTGAGCGGCGATTTCCTTGACCGCCTGCGCGGGCTGGAAACCATCCGTTTCTTCCACCGTGGTCGTGAGGAAGTGCAACAGATTGATGACGCCACCGAAGATTTCCGCTCGCGCACCATGGAAGTGCTGCGTATGGCGTTTCTCTCCTCCGCCGTGCTGGAGTTTTTCGCGGCGATCTCGATTGCCGTCGTCGCGGTTTATTTTGGTTTTTCCTATCTCGGTGAACTGAATTTCGGCAGTTACGGCATGGGTGTCACGCTGTTTGCCGGATTTATTGCTCTGATCCTCGCGCCGGAGTTTTTCCAGCCGCTGCGTGACCTCGGGACTTATTACCACGCCAAAGCACAGGCGGTGGGCGCGGCGGAATCGCTGTTTACCCTGTTATCCGCCGAAAACAATGATGATGAATTACCGGGCACAGAACCGCTGGCACCAGCAGAACAGATTGCTGTCACCGCAACCGACCTGGTGATTTTTGCCCCGTCAGGGGAAAAACTGGCCGGGCCGCTGAATTTCACCCTGAATGCCGGGCAGCGTATCGCGCTTGTCGGCCAGAGCGGTGCCGGGAAAAGTTCGCTGCTCAATCTGCTGCTGGGTTTTCTGCCCTATGAAGGCAGTATCCGGATCAATCAGCAGGAGCTGCGCGATATCAGCCCGGAAAGCTGGCGGGCACAGCTGAGCTGGGTGGGCCAAAACCCGCATCTGCCGGAACAGACCATTCTGGACAATATCCGCCTGAGCCGCCCGGATGCCTCTTCTGAGAAAATCACGGCGGTGATGGAAAAAGCCTATGTGACCGACTTTATTGATTCGCTGCCTGACGGGGTCAATACCGTGGTCGGGGATAATGCCGCGCGGCTCTCTGTCGGCCAGGCACAGCGGATTGCTGTGGCGCGCGCCCTGCTTAATCCGTGCCATCTGCTGCTGCTGGATGAGCCGTCCGCCAGCCTGGATGCCCACAGTGAGGAGCGTGTGATGCATGCCCTCAATGATGCCGCCCGTCAGCAGACTACCCTGCTGGTGACGCATCTGCTGGAAGAAACCCGTGACTACGATGAAGTCTGGGTGATGGATAAAGGTCTGATTATTGAACAGGGCAGCTATCCTGCTCTGCAGCGGCAGCAGGGTGCCTTTGCACAGCTGTTGTCACACCGGACGGGGGATCTGTAATCATGCGTGTTTTACTGCCGTTTTTAGCCCTCTACCGCCGCCACTGGTTTTTACTGACGCTCGGGATCCTGCTGGCGATTGCCACCCTGCTCGCCAGTATCGGCCTGCTGACGCTGTCCGGCTGGTTCCTCGCCGGTACTGCCATTGCCGGTGTGCCGGGAATTGCCTTTTTTAACTATATGCTGCCTGCCGCCGGGGTGCGGGGTGCCGCTATCTCCCGCACCGCCGGACGCTATGCAGAGCGGCTGGTCAGCCACAGTGCGACCTTCCGCGTGCTGAAACATCTGCGGGTATTTGCCTTTGAGAAAATCCTGCCGCTGACACCGGGCGGTATCGCCCGTTTCCGCCAGGGAGAACTGCTCAACCGGCTGGTCGGGGATGTGGAAACACTGGATCACCTCTATCTGCGGGTGATTTCGCCGATCGTTGCCGCGCTGGTGGTGATTGCGGTGCTGACATTCGGGCTCGGTTTTCTGGATCTGACACTTGCGTATGCGCTGGGCGGGTTTATGACCTTCCTGCTGTTTGCCCTGCCGGTGGTGTTTTATTACACCGGTAAGCCCATCGGCGTGCAGCTGACCACACTCAGGGCACAGTATCGTACCCTGCTGACCAGCGCATTACAGGGACAGGCAGAACTGACTATTTTCGGTGCGCAGTCCCGTTTCCGCGAGCAACTGGCAGAGACCGAACAACGCTGGCTGGTACAGCAACAGCGCCAGGCCGGTCTGACCGGGCTTTCCCAGGCGATTATTATTCTGGCGACCGGGTTTGCCGTTGCGCTGATGCTGTGGATGGCCTCCGGCGTCAGCTGGCCATACCGCGAAAGCGGCGCCATTATAGCCCTGTTTGTGTTCTGCGCCCTGGCAGCATTTGAAGCGTTAGGCCCGGTCGCGGTGGCTTTCCAGCATCTCGGCCAGGTGATGACCTCCGCAGAGCGTGTATCGCAGATAGTGGACACCAAACCGGAAGTGACTTTCCCGGCCAGTGGTCCGGCGGCATCCGCACAGGTCAGTGTCAGCCTCAGCGGTGTCGGGTTTACCTATCCGGGACAACCGCTGCCGGTGCTGAAAGATATCTCCCTGACACTGCGTGCCGGTGAGCACCTCGCCCTGCTGGGAAAAACCGGCTGCGGGAAATCCACCTTATTGCAGCTGCTGACCCGGGCATGGGATGTCAGTGAAGGTGAAATCCGCCTGAATGACCAGCCGATTGCCGCTTATGATGAAAACACCCTCCGGTCACTGATGGCAGTGGTTCCGCAACGTATTCATGTGTTCAATAACACACTGCGCGGTAATCTGCAGATCGGGAATAACGAAGCAACCGATGCGCAGCTGAATGCCGTGCTGGTACAGGTCGGGCTGGAAAATCTGCTGGATAACGACCAGGGGCTGAATGCCTGGATCGGCGAAGGCGGCCGTCTGCTCTCCGGCGGTGAACAGCGCCGTCTCGGCATCGCCCGCGCCCTGCTGCATAATGCGCCGTTCCTGCTGCTCGACGAACCGACAGAAGGACTGGATGCAGATACCGAGCAGCATATTCTCGCCCTGCTGCGGCATATCGGCCGTGACCGGACCATGCTGATTATCACCCACCGTTTACAGGGCCTGGAACACATGGACACGCTGTGCGTGATAGATGGCGGGCAGATAGCCGAACAAGGCTCTCACGACGCGCTGCTGGCGCGCAGAGGCCGTTATTATCAGTTTGTGAACCGTATTCCGGTAATGACCGGGGGATCCGATGCCGTTTTATCAGCTGGATGAGGAACTTCTCTTTCCGCCTGTTGAACACGCGCTGACCGACCCGGACGGGCTGCTGGCCACCGGCGGGGATCTCTCCCCTGCCCGGTTGCTGCTTGCCTACCGGGAAGGGATTTTCCCGTGGTATTCCCCCGGCGAACCCATTCTGTGGTGGTCGCCGGATCCGCGTGCGGTATTGTATCCGGCGGAACTGCATGTCAGCCGTTCGCTGCACAAGATTCTGAAAAAACACCCGTACCGGGTGACACTCAATCATGCCTTTGAACAGGTCATCAGGGCCTGTACAGAGCGGGATGAGGGCACCTGGATAGGAGACGATATTGTCGCCGCCTATATCCGGCTGCATCAGGCAGGACGTGCTCATTCCGTCGAAGTGTGGGATGATGACGCGCTGGTTGGCGGGCTGTATGGCCTTAACACGGGGTCACTGTTCTGCGGGGAGTCAATGTTCAGTCGTGTCAGTAACGGGTCAAAAATCGCTTTTATGACCTTTTTTGCCCATTTTACCGGCCACGGCGGCAGGATGTTTGATTGTCAGATACTGAATCATTACACCGAATCATTCGGTGCGCGGGAGATCCCGCGACAGGCGTTTATCCGTCAGCTTTATCAGCTGCGTGATAATCATTTACCGCAGTCATGCTGGCAGCCGCAGACATTAGCACGTCCGGTGCCGTCACAACTGCCGCCTTTTTTATAAAATCGCTGTAAACCAACAGGAAATGGTATGTTTCAGCCCGTTTTATGTTTCAGACGCGGTGCTTAAAAAATATCATTCCTTTACATAATCCCGGTTTTTCGGCATTATCTTGCGGTTTGAAAATACTGGTTATTAACATTAGAGGATTAGATGGCCAAAGAAGACAATATTGAAATGCAAGGCACTGTGTTAGATACACTGCCGAACACGATGTTCCGTGTGGAACTGGAAAACGGACACGTTGTGACTGCACATATCTCCGGTAAAATGCGTAAAAACTATATCCGCATCCTGACAGGCGACAAGGTTACAGTAGAACTGACCCCATATGACCTGAGCAAAGGCCGTATCGTCTTCCGTAGCCGCTGATCCCTGCAGGCCACGCCTCATAAAAAGACACCACAGGCAACGCACCGAAGTGCGCGTCCTGTGGTGATCGTTTCTGTCAGGCTACCGGATCGCCGGACTTCTCTTTCAGGGCACTGAAACGGTAAGTCAGTTCATCTTTCTTCTTATCAAGATCGATAATCACCGAACCGCCGTTCACCAGCTCACCGAACAGTAATTCGTTCGCCAGCGGTTTTTTCAGTTTATCCTGAATCACACGGGCCATCGGACGTGCGCCCATTGCCGGGTCATACCCTTTTTCTGCCAGCCATGTACGGGCACGGGCAGACACTTCAATGGAAACACCTTTCGCATCCAGCTGCGCCTGGAGTTCAACAATAAACTTGTCGACCACCTGGGCGATAATCGGCTGTGACAGCGCATTAAACCAGACAATGCCGTCCAGACGGTTACGGAACTCCGGTGTGAATACCCGTTTGATTTCCGCCATCGCGTCAGTGCTGTTGTCCTGCTCGGTAAACCCGATGGATTTACGCTGGGTTTCACGCACACCGGCGTTGGTGGTCATCACCAGGATCACATTGCGGAAATCCGCTTTGCGCCCGTTGTTATCGGTCAGTGTCCCGTTATCCATCACCTGTAATAACAGGTTAAAGACATCCGGATGCGCTTTTTCGATTTCATCCAGCAGTACCACCGCATGCGGGTGTTTGATAACCGCATCCGTCAGCAATCCGCCCTGATCAAACCCGACATAGCCCGGAGGCGCACCAATCAGACGACTGACGGTGTGACGCTCCATATACTCGGACATATCAAAGCGCAGCAGCTTGATACCCATTGCTTTGGACAGCTGCACTGTGACTTCGGTTTTTCCGACCCCGGTCGGCCCTGCCAGCAGGAAGGCGCCAATCGGTTTCTGCTCGTTCCCCAGACCCGCACGGCTCATTTTGATGGATTCCGTCAGGGCATCAATCGCCGGATCCTGGCCGAAGACCAGCATTTTCAGGCGGCTGTCGAGGTTACGCAGCAGATCTTTATCACTGCTCGAAACGGTTTTTTCCGGGATACGCGCGATCCGCGCCACAATCGCCTCAATTTCGCCGACGCCAATGGTTTTCTTACGGCGGCTCAGCGGCATCAGACGGGTTCTCGCCCCGGCTTCATCGATAACATCAATCGCTTTATCCGGCAGATGGCGGTCAGTGATGTATTTCACCGACAGAGCCACGGCAGCCTGAATGGCTTTCGCGGTATAACGCACATCATGGTGTGCCTCATATTTGGCTTTCAGGCCGTTAATGATGCGCACGGTTTCATCGGCAGTCGGTTCATTAATATCAATTTTCTGGAAACGGCGGGTCAGCGCTTTATCTTTGTCAAAGATATTGCTGAATTCCTGATAGGTTGTGGAACCAATTACACGGATTTTCCCGTTGGATAATAACGGTTTAATCAGGTTTGCCGCATCCACCTGACCACCGGATGCCGCACCGGCACCAATAATGGTGTGGATCTCATCAATAAACAGAATGCTTTTTTCGTTTTTCTCCAGCACTTTCAGCAGCGCCTTAAAGCGCTTCTCGAAATCACCGCGGTATTTGGTGCCTGCCAGCAGTGAACCGATATCCAGAGAAAAAATGGTATAGCCTTTGATCACTTCCGGTACATCATCCTGCTCGATACGCCAGGCGAGCCCTTCCGCAATCGCGGTTTTACCGACCCCGGATTCCCCGACAAACAGCGGGTTATTCTTACGGCGGCGGCACAACACCTGAATGGTGCGCTCCAGTTCCGCCTGACGGCCGATCAGCGGGTCAATCTGGCCTTTACGGGCCAGGTCATTAAGATTGGTGGTGAAGTTATCCAGACTGTCCTCGCCGCCGGTACTCTCTTCGGCGGCAGACTGTGACGGCTCATCAAAGGACGGACCGCTGTCATTTTCATCTTCACCTTTGGTGGTGCCGTGAGAGATGAAATTCACAATATCCAGACGGCTGACATCATGCTTGCGCAGCAGATAAGCCCCCTGGGACTCCTGCTCACTGAAAATAGCCACCAGCACATTCGCGCCGTTGACTTCATTACGGCCCGATGACTGGACATGGAAAACGGCGCGCTGCAACACGCGCTGGAAACTCAGTGTCGGCTGGGTTTCGCGATCATCCCCTTCCGGCAGCAGCGGTGTGGTTTGTTCAATAAAATGCTCAAGTTCCTGGCGCAGGATGGCCAGGTTAACGCGGCAGGCTTCAAGCGCCTCACGGGCTGATTTGTTACCTAATAACGCCAGCAGCAGGTGCTCTACGGTCATAAATTCATGCCGGTTGTCCCTTGCTTTGGCAAAGGCGATATTCAGACTGAGCTCTAATTCTTGATTGAGCATAGGCACCTCCATTCAGAGAAACAAAGTGTATTCTTATACCTTCTCGAGTGTACACAGCAACGGATGATCGTTGTCTTTCGCGTACGTATTGACCAGTGTTGTTTTCATTTCAGCGATTTCAGCGGTAAATACCCCGCAGATCCCTTTTCCCTGATAATGGATGTCGAGCATAATCTGCGTCGCACGATCAACATTATAAGAAAAGAACTTTTGTAAAACTTCAACCACAAAGTCCATAGGGGTATAGTCGTCGTTGTTTAAAACCACCTTATACATAGACGGTGGTTGTATCTTCTGCAGCGCTTTTTCCCTGAGCGTGACATCCGTTTGTGATTCAGATTGATAGTGACTCATTGCTATTCCGGTTATAGAAAACGTACGCCACATCAGGCGTATCAATACTTAGCGTTATCTGTATCAAACTTTACAGGCCAATACAGTGTTGCTGTAAACAAAGGCTTGACGTTACCCTCTAATTCAATAGAGTATAAATAATGTACAAAGCAACCAGTATATCCGCGTACATCTGATACTTCATTACTGAGTATTATGGATCATATGGTGCATTGTGCAGCATTTTTCAATCGTTTGACAGATGAGGGTTGTAACAGTATGGAAACAGGTACTGTTAAGTGGTTCAACAACGCCAAGGGTTTCGGGTTTATCTGCCCGTCGGATGGTGGTGACGATATTTTTGTACACTATTCGACGATTCAGATGGACGGCTACCGCACGCTGAAGGCGGGTCAGAAAGTGAATTATGACACCATTCAGGGACCAAAAGGGCATCACGTCAGTGTGATTATTCCGGTTACTGAAGATGACGACACCACAGCGCCGTAACACGGTATTTAACAAAATTATGCGGATCGTCGCGGTAATGTCAATCGTCATTCCGCGACGCATTCGTATTTTCAGACTGTGCGCGGTTACTCCCGCGCCAGTGCATCAATAGGATCAAGTTTAGCCGCATTTCTGGCCGGCAGAAAGCCGAAGATGATCCCGATCGCGGTCGAACAGAGCACCGCGCTGACAATCGCCGCAGGGCGGAAGACAAACTCCCAGTCCGGCAGCGCCATTTTGGCAGCAAAGGCAATGGAGTATGAAAGCCCGAGGCCGATAGCCCCGCCCATCAGACACACCAGCACCGCCTCAATCAGAAACTGCTGCATCACATCCCCCGCCCGTGCACCGACCGCCATGCGGATGCCGATTTCGCGGGTGCGTTCCGTCACACTGACCAGCATGATGTTCATCACCCCGATGCCGCCCACCACCAGCGAAATTACCGCCACCAGGGTCAGGAAGAGCTGCATGGTGGTCGTGGTTTTATCCACGGTTTTCACAATACTGTCGAGGTTATAGGTAAAGGTATCTTTTTTGCCGTGACGCAGCGTCATCAGCCGCACCAGCTGCTCTTCCGCATTTTTGGTGTTGTAACCATCGCGGATACGCACAGAGACCATATCCAGGTAATTACGCTTCATCAGACGGCCGGTCAGGGTGGTGTACGGCATCCAGACCTGTAAGGTTTTCGAGTTACCGAACATAGACTTGCGATCCGCAATCACACCGACCACCGTTGCAGGCATGTTGCCCACCAGCAGCATTTCCCCGACCACATTATTCTGATGCGGAAAGAGTTTACGCTTGGTATTCATATCGATGATAACAACCTGAGATCGGCGCTCGTACATCTCAGGGGAGAATGCGCGCCCTTCACCGAAACGCATGTCATACACGGTGAAAAAGTCCGGTCCGATTCCGGTGACACGGGCTGCGGAGTCGAGATTGCCTCTGCGCAGACGCGCGCCGTTCTCAATTTCCGCTGACGCCGCATAGACATACGACTGCTGACGGATCACATCCACATCGCCGGGTTTCAGGGATTGCTGATCCTGTCCCGGGTCACTGCCAAAGTCTTTGCCGGGATAGACAAAAATGGTGTTGGTGCCGATGGATTTGATATCCGACAACACCAGCGCTTTGGCGGCATCCCCGATCACCAGTATGGTCACCACAGAGGCAATCCCGATGATAATACCCAGCATGGTGAGCAGTGTCCGCATCTTGTTGACCACCATGGCGCGCCACGCCATCAGCAGCGCTTCGTTAAAGCGGCCGAGGAAACGGCTGAACGCGCTGCTTTTCAGCGGCGGTTTCGCGGCCGGGGCTTTCGCCTGCGGATTAATGACTGATCCGCTGTCGCTGAGGATATGTCCGTCTTTGATTTCAATGATCCGCGCGGCCTGTGCGGCAATGGACGGATCATGGGTAACGATAATCACTGTATGCCCTGCATCACAGAGCTGGCGCAGAATAGCCATCACTTCTTTACCCGACTGACTGTCGAGTGCACCGGTCGGTTCATCCGCGAGGATCACTTCCCCGCCGTTCATCAGGGCGCGGGCGATACTGACACGCTGCTGCTGTCCGCCGGAGAGCTGTCCGGGCCGGTAAATCAGCCGCTCCCCCAGCCCCAGACGCAGCAACAGTGCTGCGGCCCGCTCACGGCGCTCACGGGCGCTCAGCCCGGCATAGATAGCCGGCATTTCCACATTCTGTTCCGCACTGAGGTGGGATAACAGATGGTAACGCTGGAAAATAAAGCCGAAATGTTCGCGGCGCAGCGCCGCCAGTTCATCACCGCTCAACTCCGCTGTATTTTTCCCGGCAACAAAATAGTGCCCGTCACTCGGCGTATCCAGGCAGCCGAGGATATTCATCAGCGTGGATTTACCGGAGCCGGACTGGCCGATAATCGCCACCATTTCACCGGCACTGATAGTCAGCGAGACATTATCCAGCACCGTGACATTGCTGTCCCCTGAAGGATAACGGCGGTAAATATTCCGCAGTTCTAATAATGCGCTCATGAATTATCCTGCTGTGCCGTCATCAATACCAGTCACCACTTTCTCATGCTCCGCCAGACCTTTAACCACCTCGGCTTCCACATCATTACGGGTGCCGAGTGTCACCCGGCGGGTTTCCGGCTGACCATTCACCAGCACCTGCACTTCGTATTCGGTCGGGGAGATCTCTTTACCGAGTGCCGCCAGCGGGATTTTCAGCACGTTGTCGCGGTTTTCCAGCGCGATTGTGACCTGAGCAGTCATGTCCAGTTTCAGTACATGCTGCGGGTTCGGCACTTCAAAACGGGCATAATAGAAAATAGCGTCATTG
Organism: Morganella morganii; assembly: GCF_041099235.1. Classification (GTDB taxonomy): domain Bacteria; phylum Pseudomonadota; class Gammaproteobacteria; order Enterobacterales; family Enterobacteriaceae; genus Morganella; species Morganella morganii_E. Next base: position 193,393 of record NZ_JBFZSO010000004.1, read on the forward strand.
ATTTTCTGCGGTTTCGGCAGAATATCGGTGATCACGCCGCTGAAGGATTTGTCCGGCGCGCCCAGCACACTGAACGTCGCTTTCTGGCCGGGTTTCAGATACACCACATCCGCCTCAGAGACTTCCGCATTGACCAGCATGGTATCGAGGTCCGCCAGGGAGAGGATAGTCGGCGCCTGCTGCATGGCAATCACTGTCTGGCCCTGCAGGGTTTTCAGCTCTGTCACCACGCCGTCCATCGGCGCGCGGATATTGGTGTACTGCAAATCATTGCGGGCGGTATCGAGTGTGGCCTGATTACGTGCCACCTGGGCTTTGTAGGTGTCAATCGCCGCGCGCTGCACATCCATATTGCGCCGCGCCTCATCCACATCCTGCTTTGAGATAACCTGAGTTTTTGCCAGTGCCAGCCGCCGCTGATAGGTCGCCTGTGCAAAGGCATACTCCGCCTCTGCCTGCTTCAGCCGCGCTTTGATTTCACTGACCGTCTGCTCAGCCTCAATCACCACGTTCTGTGCTTTGACCGGATCGATAACCGCCAGCAGATCGCCCTTCTTAACAAAATCACCCTCTTTGACATTCAGGGTCTGCAACTGCCCGTTGACCTGCGCACCGACATCCACTTTCTGCAGTGCATCCAGCTTGCCGGTGGCCATCACTTTCTTTTCGAGTGTGCCGCGCTGCACATTCGCTGTCATATAGCTGACCGGCGCATCTTCGCGGGTGAAGAACCAGAAACCGCCGGCGATCAGAATAATCAGAATGCCGGCGGTCAGGATTTTTTTCTTTGAAACTGCTTTCATTAACACCTTGTTCCTCAGTTAGCGCGCCCTCTGGCGAGCCATGCCACGCGGGAGAACATCCGGCGCAGCAACAGCGGGATAGAATCCACACCCCGGTTCGCCGCATTGTTGGCAATCGCAATCGCCAGATCCGGTTTTGAGGTGCGGTGAATCGCTTTGGTTATGACCCGGCGGGCCGGCATTTTTATATTTTCCGGAATATCCGCGACCTGGTGATACAGGCGGCTGAACCCCTCGCGATATAAAAAGTGCTCCATATCCGGCGCCGGCAGACGGGTCAGTCTGTCCTGCTCGACATCATTGAGCCCCGATGAGAAGTGTGCGGCAGTAGCTGCATATTTCTTACCGGCTTCATCGCCGTCAACCAGCGTATGCCATTCTATACCCATTTTGTTGGCAAACTTTAACAAAGGTTTAAGACCGCACTGGGCAAACTCAATCACCTTGATCCCTTCAGTCTCAAAGTAATAATTACACTGTTTTGCCAGGTCATTCATCAGCCAGATTTCCGTCTCTCCCTCCACCAGCAGCCAGCAACGGGCAAACAGTGCCGACGGGCGGTTAAAGCGGATATGGAATGAGATACGCCGCAGCTCTTCCGGTGACAGATGGTTTTCCCCCAGCCGGTAAGCGGCAACGCGGGTGGATTCCCGCACCAGGCGGCAGATATCATGAATCGGTACCAGCGAGAGCAGTTCACCGGAGTTGGTGGTGGTAATGCGCTGTAAGGAAAACAGATTGAGCAGACCCCACGCCACCGACAACATGATCGGATGCAGGCGGGTTTCCGGGTCTTCAACGATAATGATCGGACGGGCATAGGGGTCGAGCTTCAGACCACTGTTGGACTGGAGCAGCGCGGCAAACATGCCGAGGATAATCAGCCGCACATTGCGCTGATTAGGACCTGCCACGACACGGTTAATCCCTTCCAGCGCCTGCCACGCCCGCTGGCGCGGTTCGATATTCAGCCGTTTGGCTTTGCGGCGATCGAGCAGATACTCCCCCTGCTCGGCAAAGTAGTGGCTGAGCAGCTGTTTCATGGCCTCAAGGCCATCCTGTAAATCATCATTGGAGAGTGTCTGCGGGTTGCTCACCAGGGCACGGGTCAGATCCGCCATCCGGTTATTGAACGTCTCCGTTTGTGTGCGGAGATCATATTCCTCTTCCTCACAATCGGGCACATTTTTTCTCAGGCCGCGCATAAAGCGGGCATCGCGCAGACGCAGTACCGGATAGAGGCGGATAATCTCACTGATAAACTTATCGGTTTCCGCCGGCAGCAGCGGCTCACCGGCCTCATCCAGAAAGGTGCGCTGACTGGTAATCGTGTTGTCATCCGCCAGATCCGCACTGACACGGTAGTTGATCCGCAGATACTCATCCCCGTTGGTACGCCACAGCGGCGCCAGCTCACGAAAACGGCGGGAGCGGGAGCGTCCGGGCCGGTTTTCACGGAATGTCAGGACAATCTGCAGATGGCGCACAGGCCCGGTTTCGCTGTCGGCAGCGTGATAAAAATCACTCAGGACAAATTTCGCATTCAGCGCCTGCGGTGACAGCGTCAGCGTCAGGGCATCCAGCAGGCTGGATTTCCCCCAGGCGTTCTCACCGATCAGTACCGTATTGCCGGTCAGTGGTAATGACAGGCGGTTAATACCGCGAAAACCCAGAATTTCCACTCTTTCCAGAATCATAGTTCCCTCACTGTTTGCCGGATACCGCCTGTTTTATGACAATACTGTCACAATAATGATCACAATAAAGTATTATCACAATGTAATAAATAAAAACGGTTTTGACTTATACTAAACACGAAAACAGAGGGATACGTAGCAATTATGGTGAGGATGCCGCTGTAATCGTCTGCTTTTTAATCAGATAGTGACACAAACATAAGTAAAGACGGCATTATTTTACGGAAACAACACACATGTATTCAGGGTTATTAATTATTCTCGCCCCGCTTATTGCGGGTTATCTCATCCCGGTCAGCAGCACGGCACTGAAAAAAATCATCGGTCGCGGCCTGAGCGCGATGGTGTATGTGATCCTGTTTCTGATGGGGATAAGCCTGGCGCTGGTGGAAAACCTCGGGGCAAATCTGCTGGTGATTGTGCAGTACACCCTGACCTTTTCCGTGGTGGTGCTGGGCTGTAACCTCGCCGGTCTGTTTTTATACGGCAAAAAATACCCGTGGCAGGTTCCGGCTCACAAACAGCAAAAACCACCTTCCCGCCTGCATATGGTGCTGGAATCCCTGCAACTGTGTGGTGTGCTGCTGGTTGGCTTTGCCACCGGGTTATTCGGCTGGTCGTTTCTCGCCTTTGCCGGTGCTGCCAGTGAATACGCGCTGATCTTCCTGCTGTTTCTCGTCGGGATCCAGCTGCGTAACAGCGGCATGACGCTGCGTCAGATCCTGATTAACCGCCGTGGTATGCTGGTTTCGCTGATTGTGGTGATTACCTCGCTGCTCGGCGGCGCACTCGCGGCACTGATCGCGGGGCTGCCGGTCAAAACCGGGATGGCGCTCTCCTCCGGCTTCGGCTGGTATTCGCTGTCCGGTATTCTGCTGACAGATGCTTTCGGCCCGGTACTCGGCAGTGTCGGCTTCTTTAACGATTTGGCGCGGGAAATTGCCGCGATTATGCTGATCCCGCTGCTGATCAACCGCCACCGCGCCGCAGCACTCGGCCTCGGCGGTGCCACCACGATGGACTTTACCCTGCCGGTATTGCAGCGCAGCGGCGGTGTATCGATTGTCCCGGCCGCGATTGTGCACGGCTTTGTCCTCAGTCTGTTTGCCCCGGTGCTGATAGCCCTGTTTACCTGAAGAGTGAAAACGTATGCCACAACAACGGATTTTAGTGCTGGGTGCCAGCGGTTATGTCGGACAGAATCTTATCCCGCAGCTGATTGCCGCCGGTCATCAGGTTACTGCCGCCGCCCGCCGGGTGGAGTGGATGCAGGCACAGGGCTGGGAAAACACCCGCTGCTGCTATGCGGATCTGTATGATAAATCCACCCTGGAAACCCTGTTTCAGGATATTGATGTGGTGTATTACCTCGTCCACAGTATGACGGATGAGGCGGACTTACTGGCACGGGAACGCCTGGCGGCGGAAAACGTGCAGGAGATGCTGAATAAATCTGCGGTGCGGGAAGTGATTTACCTGAGCGCCATGCAGCACAAAGACAGCGATTCCCCGCACCTCGCCGCCCGCAGACTGACCGGCGAAATCCTCGCGGACAGCCGCGTACCGGTCACCGAGATCCGCGCTGCCATTATTGTCGGCCCCGGCTCAGCGGCGTTTGAGATCATGCGCGACATGGTGTACAACCTGCCGATCCTGACCCCGCCTCGCTGGGCACGCTCAAAATCCTCGCCGGTGGCGCTGGAAAACCTGCTGAATTATCTGACCGGCCTGCTTTCTCATCCTGCTGACGGCAACCGGCGCTTTGATGCCACAGGGCCGGATTACCTCAGCTATCTGGAGATGTTCCGCCATTTTATTGCCATCAGCGGCAAAAAACGGCTGATGATCCCGCTGCCGATCCCGCTGCGGCTGATTTCAGTTCACTTTCTGCGGCTGATCACCACGGTGCCGGAAGGGATCGCCAAAGAACTGATTATGGGTCTGAAATACGATCTGCCCGGCGACGGAAAACCGCTTCAGGCGCTGATCCCGCAGACACTGCTCAGTTTTGATGATGCCGTGCGCAAGACCCTTAAAGATGAAGCGGATGCCGTGGATAATGAAGACTGGGGCTATGACCCGGAAGTCCGCGCCCGCTGGCGGCCGGGCTTTGGTTTCTATCCCAAACAGGCCGGTTTTACCCTGAATACTTCCGCCTCCGCCGATGCCCTGTGGCATGTTGTGCAGCAGATTGGCGGCAAAGACGGCTATTTTTACGCCAATATTCTGTGGTCAGTCCGCGCCCGTCTGGATGACCTGTGCGGTAATAAAATCACTTACGGCCGCCCGGATCGCGATACCCTTGAACCCGGGGATAAAATCGACGGCTGGAAAGTGATCACCGTAAAACCCCGGCAGCAACTCTCCCTGCTGTTCGGTATGAAAGCCCCCGGACTGGGACGGCTGGCCTTTACCATCCGCGACCACGGCCACCAGCGGACGCTGGATGTCCGCGCCTGGTGGCATCCCGCCGGATTCAGCGGGCTGCTCTACTGGTTCGCCATGATGCCTGCTCATTTATTCATCTTTAAAGGAATGGCGAAAACCATCGTCAAACGGGCGGCAGCATACGTCCTCCCGGCATCTGAGAAGACATAATCACTCAGTAAAAGTGATTAGTTTGCTTTTTTAGTAGTTTTTTATGCAGAAATAATTGCATATTTATTCTTATGGCGTTAATATTCACTCAACGTCACTGAGTATGCAGAATTACAGCATGAGTATTCAATTAAAAAACATCAATTGCTTTTACGGACAGCATCAGGCGCTGTTTGATATCAACCTGGAATGTGGTGCAGGCGAAACCATGGTACTGCTCGGGCCGAGCGGTGCCGGTAAGAGTTCCCTGCTGCGGGCACTGAACCTGCTTGAAATGCCGCGTTCCGGTGAACTGACCATTGCGGATCACCATTTTGATTTTACCACCACGCCGTCTGCCAAAGAGATCCGTTCCCTGCGTCAGAACGTCGGCATGGTGTTCCAGCAGTATAACCTGTGGCCGCATCTGACCGTCATGGATAACCTGACAGAAGCACCGATCCGGGTACTGGGTCTGACCAGAGAAGCCGCTCAGGCAAAAGCGGAAAAGCTGCTGACACGTCTGCGTCTGACTGATTTTGCAAACCGGTTCCCGCTGCATTTGTCCGGTGGCCAGCAGCAGCGTGTGGCGATAGCCCGCGCCCTGATGATGGAACCGCAGGTGCTGTTATTCGATGAACCGACAGCGGCACTGGATCCGGAGATTACCTCTCAGGTCGTCGATATTATTAAAGAGCTGTCACAGACCGGGATTACCCAGGTGATTGTGACTCACGAAGTGGATATCGCCCGTAAAACCGCCAGCAAAGTGGTGTATATGGAAAACGGCCGCATCGTGGAACAGGGCGGCGCACAATGCTTTATCACGCCGCAGACAGAGGCATTTGCCGGTTATCTGTCACACTGATTATTTTCTGCCACTGAACATTAAAAATAGGATGTTGCTATGAAAAAACTGGTTATTGCCGCATTAATCGGCGCGTTTGCTTTCTCCGCAGCGGCGGCAGAAAAAGAAAAAATCCGTTTCGCGACAGAAGCGAGTTATGCCCCGTTTGAAACCGTGAATGAGAAAAATGAAATCGTCGGTTTTGATGTGGATCTGGCTCAGGCGATGTGTGCCAAAATCGATGCGGAATGTACCTTTACCAACCAGGCGTTTGACAGCCTGATCCCAAGCCTGAAATACAAGCGTTTTGACGCGCTGATGGCCGGAATTGACGTGACACCTGAGCGTCAGAAGCAGGTTGATTTCACCAATACCTATTATGATAACTCTGCTGTTTTCGTTGCAGTTGCGGGCAAATTTGATAGCATTGACAGCCTCAAAGGGAAGCAGATTGGTATCCAGAACGGCACCACGCATCAGAAATACCTGATGGAGCAGTTTAAGGACATGAAAATTGTGCCTTATGAAAGCTACCAGAACGCGGTACTGGATCTGAAAGGCGGACGTATTGACGCCGTATTCGGTGACACAGCTGTTATCAATGAATGGCTGAAGAGCAACGACAATCTGAAAACCGTGGGTGAGCGCGTCACCGATCCGGAATATTTCGGCACCGGCCTGGCTATTGCAGTCCGCAAGGGCAACAGCGAGCTGAAAGACAAACTCAACAAGGCGCTTGGTGAGGTCAAAGCGGACGGTACTTACGATACCCTCTATAAGAAATGGTTTGAGTAATAACATAAAAAATTAATGAACGATTTTCTCTCTTTAGCAAGCGCCGCCGGGGTAACCGTCGGCCTTGCTGTTTCTGCACTCCTGATTGGTCTGGTGCTCGCGATGCTGTTTACCCTCTGGGAAACCGTGCGCTGGAAACCTGTCGCTTTTGCCGGAACCTGTCTTGTTACGCTTATCCGTGGTTTACCTGAGCTGCTGGTGGTCCTGTTTGTCTATTACGGCACGCAGGAAGTGATTATTCAGCTGAGCGACGGTATCAATCTGGGCTTCTTCACCCTGACGCTTGAGATCGACAACGGCCCGTATGTGCCGATCTTCAGCGGCATCACAGCCCTGTCTCTGCTCTACGCGGCCTATGCGTCACAAACCCTGCGCGGTGCCCTGAAAGCGGTGCCGGACGGACAGCGGGAGGCCGGTCAGGCACTCGGTCTGAGCCGTACCACCATTTTCCTCCGCTTTGTCATGCCGCAGATGTGGCGGCATGCCCTGCCGGGACTGGGTAACCAGTGGCTGGTTCTGCTGAAAGATACCGCGCTGGTGTACCTGATTGGTATTAACGAGCTGATGCTGCAGACACAAAGCATTGCCCGCCGTACTGAAGAACCTTTCACCTGGTACAGCATCGTGGCGCTTATCTATCTCGCCATCACGCTGGTCAGTCAGTACATCCTCAAACGTATTGAATTGCGTACCACACGTTTTGAACGGAGCGGCCAATGAGCATATTTGATTATATTCTTGCCGTATTACCGGGCCTGCCGGTCAGTCTGTCACTGACTTTTACCGCACTGATCACGGCGTTTCTGCTGTCAGTGCTGTTTACACTGGTACTCTCTCTCAAACCCCGGGTTCTGACACCGCTGGTCAAAGGGTATATCACCCTGTTTACCGGGACGCCGCTGCTGGTCCAGTTTTTCCTGATTTATTTCGGGCCCGCGCAGTTTGAAGGACTGAAAAACTATCCGCTGCTGTGGGAACTGATGTCCTCCCCGTGGCTCTGTGCCATGGTGACACTGGCTCTCAACAGTGCAGCCTATTCGACACTGCTGTTCTACGGCGCGGTGAAAGCGATTCCGAAGGGTCAGTGGCAATCCTGCCAGGCGCTGGGGATGTCACAGAAGCAGACCATGCGGATTATCCTGCCCTATGCCTTTAAACGTGCATTGTCGTCCTATTCCAACGAAGTGGTGCTGATCTTCAAAAGTACCTCGCTGGCCACGACAATCTCATTGCTTGAAGTGATGGGTTACAGCCGCCGCCTGTTTGGTCAGGATTACGATCTGAACGTCTTTATTGCTGCGGGGATTATTTATCTGGCAGTCAACAGCCTGCTGACGCTCGCAATGCGTCTGATTGAACGCCGCGCGCTGGCATTCGAACACCGTAACTGATCCGCTCATACGAAAACGGGGCTGCAATTCACATTGCAGCCCCGTTTTTTTATTCTCTGATTATTATTTTCTGGTCAGCAGCACCAGCACTTCATAATGTGCGGTATGCGGGAACATATCAAACAGCTGCACGCGCTGCGGCTGATACTGAGTGAGATGCCCCAGATCCTGTGCCAGGCTCTGTGCATTGCAGCTGGAATAGATAATCGTCTCCGGAGCCATGGTATTGAGATAATCACACAGCGCTTTCCCGATCCCCCGGCGCGGCGGGTTCACCAGCACCAGTTCCGGTACGGCGGATTTAGCAAGGGCAAACTGCGCGGAATCCAGCGCCTGAAACGTAACATTCTCCAGCCCCATTTTTTCCGCTGAACGGGTGGCACAGGCAATCGCCTCCGGGCTGATTTCAATCCCGGTCAGTTGTGTGGATTTATCTGCACAGTGGAGGCCGAATCCGCCCGCGCCGCAAAACAGATCCCATAAGCGGGTGATGCCCAATTCACGCACCCACCGTCCGGCAGTATGATACAACTGCGCGGCAACAGCCGGATTGGTCTGGAAAAAGCTGTGCGGACGGATATAGAGCGGAATACCGTTAAAGGTCTCTTCCAGTACCTCATCCGGCGTGAAGATAATCTCCTGCTCCCCTTCCAGAATTGCCATCGCGACCGGCTGGATATTGGCGGAAATCACCGATAACTGCGGCAGTTGTGCCTGCAAAAACGGCAGCGCGGCCTGTAACTGCGCCACTTTTTTCTCTGATCGCAGCACAAAGCGCAGCATCATTTTACCGCTGGCGCGGCTTTCGGTCAGCAGCAGGAATTTCAGCTCGCCCCGGCGGCGTTCCACATTGTACGGCGTGAGTCCGGCACGGGCGATAAAGGGCTTCAGCGCAGCAAATACTGCCGCAAAATGTGGCGGATAGAGCAGACAGTCCGATAAATCGACCGGCTCGTTATCTGTCACGATCCCGAACACCGGGCGCTCCACACTGCCGCTGACCACCATCTTGGCTTTATTTCTGAACGCGGTTTCCGCGCTGCGGACCGGCGGCAGCCAGTTTTGTACAGCAAACGGCGAGAGCAGCGCGCGGAGATCCTGCTCTTTATCATCAATCTGCTGAATATAGGGTTTTTCAAGCCACTGACAGGAACGGCAGCGGCCGGCGGAATACTGAGGGCAATGCATGATGGTGTCCCGGATATCGAAAGTGGTGCGGATAATCAGTGGATCACCGGAGAAGGAACGGAATCAGCGCGGAAGCTTTCTTCATCTTCCGGTTCCGCATCATTCGGGTCAAACAGCATATTGTTACTGAACAACTCAAAAATCACTGCACCGACCTGCTCTTCCATCAGTTGCAGGGAGAGAGAGAACTGCTCAAATGTCAGCCCGGCACTGAGCGGCAGGGAGTAACAGACCACCAGCTTCGGCATGGCGGAATCCTGAATATCCATAAAAGTTTTGACCAGCAGCGAACTGGCGTTGATCTGGCTCAGGTTGGCAATCAGCGGGACAATCGCGGTCGGGCGGACTTCCGCCAGCGCCGAGAACACCAGCATATCGTCAAGGATATCAATTTTGGCATCAAACACACCGTCCACATTTTGCATATGCGGCAGATGCAGTGCCTGGCAGGAATCACACTCAAAACAGGAGAGTTTCAGCTGATCCAGCCATGTGCGTAATATCGTGAGATCGGGAATGATCATGAACCTGAAGCCTTTTAACCGGAAAAACAAAAGTACAGCGGGGAAAACCGTCACCCGCAGACCAATAACGGATCTTAGCTGAAAAACGTGAAGGGGAATAACGTTTTATTGCTTTTTTTCATTTTTATTCTGCCGGGTCTTTTTGTCCGCCCCGCTTTTGCTGTCGATACCCACGGACGGCATGGCGCTGATGGCCCGCCAGACAATATTGATTGCCGCCGGTACCAGACATCCCAGGCCGGCAAACGCCATCACCATCAGGGCATTTTTGCTGCTCATAAAGCCCGGCAGCGAAATAAAATCATTCACCGCCAGATAGACCAGCACCAGTAATATCACACCGATGACCTCACAGATAATTACCGGGCGCGGCATATCCCCTAATGAACGCATTTGTCGCGGCTGCTTTCTGGTCATATTATCCTCTGTGATTCTGTTTTTTATGTCCGCACTGCGGATAGTCACTGAACCATTGGTGCGGACTACCGCACAAATCGTCACAACATTCTTTTCTATCCGTTATGATACAGGCATAATTTATCCCATTAAAGCACCACTTCCGGTGTTACTGATGAATGAAGGAGCTTTTCATGTATACCGTTATTTTTGGCCGTCCGGGTTGTCCTTATTGCGTTCGTGCGAAAGAACTCGCAGAAAAACTGAAAAATGAACGTGATGACTTCGACTATCGCTATATTGATATTCACGCTGAAGGCATCAGCAAAGAAGATTTATCTGTCACAGTCGGTAAACCGGTTGAAACGGTTCCTCAGATTTTTATCGATGAGAAGCACATCGGCGGCTGCACTGATTTCGAAGCTTACGCAAAAGCCAATCTCGGCCTGTTCAGCTAAGCTATCCGGCCGTTTCCCGCCCGGGAAACGGCTTATTTGTTCCTCCCTATCCCTCTGATTTTCAACACCAAAAAATTATTTTCATTTTTTTGAATCTTTTTTCGAACTTTCTTACCGGGGCGCAGTCTGAATAAGTGCCACTGCTTTTCTTTGAATATCCCCAAGATTGAGGAAGCCCGATAGTCACCAATTTGGTTTTAACTATCGGGTTTTTTATTGCCTGCTGTTTATCCCGCCTGGTGTTATTTCAGATTTTGTCAGTTTTCTGCAATGTTACGTAATAGCACGATTAACCAAGACATTTTTACTTTACCTTGATGCGCAACACGGCTACCCTGACCCGTCATTTTATTACCGGGTATATACGGGTGTGTTTTTTAAGGAGTCTGCTGTGCTGGAAAATCTGAATCATTCACTTTTTCTCCTGATTAATGCCACGCCGGAAACGTCTCATGCCATGATTACTGCAGCCACTTTCGCGGCTAAATATCTGGTTCTGCTGTTTCCGGTTGTTGCCGCAGGGTTCTGGCTGCGGGGAGCGCCTGAGAATATGGCCCGCCAGCGCAGCGCTGTCTGCAAAAGTGCCATTGCGCTGCTGATTGGTTTCGCTGCCTCCTGGATTATCGGCACACTCTGGCCGCATGCCCGTCCGTTTGCCGAACCGTTCGGCCACAGCTTCCTTGATCACGCACCGACGGCCTCATTCCCGAGCAATCACGGCATTATCGTGTTTACCTTCGCGCTGGGCTGCCTGTTCTGGTGCAATGTCCGTGCAGGCTTGCTGCTGATGATCCCGGCACTGATTGTCGCCTGGTCGCGGGTTTTCCTCGGCGTTCACTGGCCGGTGGATATGCTGGGTGCCTTTATCACTGTGCTGATTGCCTGTGCACTGACAGAGCTGCTCTGGAGCCTGTTCGGTCCGGCACTGCAAAACCGGTTGCAGGCGCTCTACCGGCACTGTTTTGCCATGCCTATCCGCAAAGGCTGGGTGCAGGGATAACCTGTACAAAAATAAATCCTGAAATACCGGCCGCTGTGCCGGTATTTGGGATTGCTGACAGCATTATTTTGGTTCACAGAATATTATTTTGGTATTTATTTAACATTTCTGTTTTATTCTTCATCAATATCACTCAGACCACTTAATTCGTGATTAAAAAAATTATTTTAATCATGCCGGATACACAGTACGTCTATTATAAAAATCCTTGTTTCATACTGCCGGATTTCCGGCATCCCTCCTAATCGTCAAAAACTCAACGAACAAATTACTTTACGTTAAAAAACAATAAATAACATGAAGTTTCACACTCATAAAATGGTTCTATTTATAGTGATAATTTGTTTTGTCATAATGCAATATTGTGCAGCGCATATACTAATTCACATCTGAACAAATAAATTTGTTTAAATAAAAAACAGGCAAAAATGACATTATTGCAGAATATCTGACCTCCTATGCCGTTTCGGCATACCTCATTCCGCAAAAGCGGATTAACAACATTATTAAATGTTGCAACATGACCGGTTTTAATGTTATTTATAGCAAATGAGATGAAGATCACAGTGTTTTTCACTAAAAACCAGTATATTTTCACCACAAAAATACAGTCACCAATCTCAGATTCTTTTGAATATGAATTAATGCAGAGGCTTTTATTTATCCATTGCAGATATCAGGCCGCTGCTGTTTATTATTTTTACCGGTAAGCAATTACAGGTAATTTTCCCGTTTTACTTATTTTTATCCGGTTGCGTACATAGACCCTGCTTCAGAGACACATTTTGTGCACAGCTCACCGTGCATTTTTTCGTTGTTATTGTTGCAAATTTTGGAGACATCTATGGAAACAACACAACCACAGGTCGTGGTCAGTCAGACTGATACCAGTAATGATTACCGCAAATGGCGTAAATCCGATACCGTCTGGATGCTCGGACTGTACGGTACAGCTATTGGTGCCGGTATCCTGTTTCTGCCGATTAATGCCGGTATCGGCGGGCTGCTCCCGCTGATTATTATGGCCCTTCTGGCCTTCCCGATGACCTTTTTCGCGCACCGCGGTATGTGCCGCTTTATCTTATCCGGTAAAAATCCGGGTGAAGATATTACCGAAGTGGTGGAAGAGCATTTCGGTGCCAAAGCAGGGAACCTTATCACCCTGCTCTATTTCTTTGCGATTTACCCGATCCTGCTGGTCTACAGTGTGGCTATCACCAACACCGTGGAAAGCTTTATCGTTAACCAGATGCATATGACGGCTCCGCCGCGCATTATTCTGTCCCTGGTACTGATTGTCGGGATTATGTGTATTATCCGCTTCGGTGAAGCCGCAATTGTCAAGGCAATGAGTGTGCTGGTATTCCCGTTTGTGGCGGTTCTGATGGTACTGGCGCTGTATCTGATCCCGCACTGGAATACCGCGATATTTGATACGCTCTCTTTCAGCAGTCACTCTGCCGGTGATACCGGACGCGGTCTGATGGTGACGCTGTGGCTGGCGATTCCGGTGATGGTGTTCTCGTTCAACCATTCGCCGATTATTTCCGCATTCAGTGTCGCAAAACGTCAGGAATATGGTGATAACGCAGAGAAAAAATGCTCACGCATTCTGGCATGCGCCCACATTATGATGGTGCTGACTGTGATGTTCTTTGTGTTCAGCTGTGTGCTGAGCCTCTCCCCGCAGAATCTGCAGGAAGCAAAAGATCAGAACATCTCTATTCTGTCTTACCTGGCGAACTACTTCCATAATCCGATGATTGCCTATATCGCGCCGTTAGTCGCGTTTATTGCTATCACCAACGCATTCCTGGGTCACTACATGGGTGCCCGTGAAGGCTTTAACGGTCTGGTTAACAAAGCACTGCGCGCCAGAGGTAAAAGCATTGCACCGTCTAAGCTGAATAAACTGACTGCACTGTTTATGCTGGTCACCTCCTGGATTGTTGCCACACTGGACCCGAGCATTCTGGGGATGATTGAAACCCTGGGCGGCCCGATCATCGCTATGCTGCTGTTTATCATGCCGATGTACGCTATCCGCAAAGTCCCTGCGATGCGCAAATATGCCGGTCACCTGAGTAACCTGTTTGTGGTTGTGATTGGTCTCATTGCCATCTCAGCTGTGTTTTACAATCTGTATCAGCTGTTTTTTGGCTGATAAATACATGACTGTTGCCCTCTCCGGCGGGCAACCTGCCGGGTTCTGCTGATACCGGCGCGATACCGGCCCGCACGCCGGTATTTTTTTACCGCTGTTTAATTGCCGCCGGCGATCTTTTTTTAACCATATTTTTCACTGCCGGCAGTATTATTTTTGTTCGCAGAATATTATTCTGGTATTTATTTAACATTTCTGTTTTATATGTCACCAGTATCACTCAGGTGACTTAATTCGTGATTAAAATAATTATTTTAATCATCCTGGATATACGATGTGATCATTATATAAAGCCATATTTTATACTGCCTGTCTCTCAGCACGTATCCGCTACGACCACACGCCTGGTGAAAAAATATTTTTCACATTAAAAACAATGAGTAATATAAATAATCCACAATTTAAAAAGGGTTTTTAACCCTGTGAAAATCAGGCCTGCCACTATTTTTAAATAGTGCAATTTGTGCGGATGATATATTTATTAACATATGAATAAATTAATTTAATTAAATAGAATACAGACAAAAACCTCGTTATTACAGAACCCGCAATCCCTCTATGCCGTTTCGGCATACTCCATTCCGCAAACCCGGATTAACAATTTTATCAAATCTTGCAACAGAGCCTGTTTTACTGTGATTTATAGCATTTGAGACTGTGATCACGGTGTTTTCCACTGAAAAACAGTATATTTTCACCATCAGAAAGAGAGTTATCAATTTCAGGTACTTTTGAATATGAATTAATGCAGAGACCTTTATTTATCCATTACAGATATCAGGTCGCTGCTGTTTATTATTTTTACCGGTAAGCAATTGCCGGTGACTTTTTAGCTTTACTTATTTTTTATCTGGTTACGTACATAGACCCTATTTCAGAGACGAATAAATGCACAGGTCAGCGTGCAAAATTTTAATTGTTGTTATTGTTGTACATTTTGGAGACTTCTATGGATACAACACAACCGCAGGTTGTGGTCAGCAAGACTGACACCAGCAATGATTATCGCAAATGGCGTAAGTCCGATACCGTCTGGATGCTCGGACTGTACGGTACCGCTATCGGCGCAGGCGTACTGTTTCTGCCGATTAACGCCGGTATCGGCGGGCTGATCCCGCTTATCATCATGGCTGTGCTGGCCTTCCCGATGACCTTTTTCGCACACCGCGGCATGTGCCGCTTCGTGCTGTCCGGTAAAAATCCGGGCGAAGATATTACTGAAGTGGTGGAAGAGCATTTCGGTTCCAAAGCCGGCGGTCTGATCACCCTGCTCTATTTCTTCGCTATCTATCCGATCCTGCTGGTCTACAGTGTGGCTATCACCAACACCGTGGAAAGCTTTATCGTTAACCAGATGCATATGACGGCTCCGCCGCGCATTATTCTGTCACTGGTACTGATTATCGGGATTATGTGTATTATCCGCTTCGGTGAAGCCGCGATTGTCAAGGCAATGAGTGTGCTGGTATTCCCGTTTGTGGCGGTTCTGATGGTGCTGGCACTGTATCTTATCCCGCACTGGAGCACTGATGTATTCAAAACCCTCACTTTCGACAGCAATACGGCCAGTGTCACCGGTCATGGTCTGCTGGTAACGCTGTGGCTGGCGATTCCGGTAATGGTGTTCTCCTTTAACCATTCCCCGATTATCTCTGCCTTTGCTGTCGCCAAGCGTGAAGAGTACGGCGAAAATGCGGAGAAAAAATGCTCCCGCATTCTGGCATACGCTCACATTATGATGGTACTGACCGTGATGTTCTTTGTGTTCAGCTGTGTGCTGAGCCTCTCCCCGCAGAACCTGCAGGAAGCGAAAGATCAGAACATCTCTATTCTGTCTTACCTGGCTAACCACTTCCAGAACCCGATGATTGCCTATATCGCACCATTCATCGCGTTTATTGCTATCACCAAATCATTCCTGGGTCACTACCTGGGTGCCCGTGAAGGCTTTAACGGTCTGGTTAACAAAGCATTACGCGCCAAGGGCAAAAGCATTGCACCGTCTAAACTGAATAAACTGACTGCACTGTTTATGCTGGTAACCACCTGGATTGTTGCCACATTAGACCCTAGCATTCTGGGTATGATTGAAACCCTGGGCGGCCCGATCATCGCTATGCTGCTGTTTATCATGCCGATGTATGCCATCCGCAAAGTCCCTGCGATGCGTAAATATGCCGGTCACCTGAGTAATCTGTTTGTGGTTGTGATGGGTCTCATTGCAATTTCAGCGGTGTTTTACAATCTGTATCAGCTGTTTTTTGGTTAAAAAATAAATGACTGTTGCCCTCTCCGGCGGGCAACAGCAACAACAATAATCAGCCGGAACTGAAAAGTAACGGCTTCGTGAATTTTCACGACACTATTAATCCACGCCTTAACATAGGGGGCGAGCAATATGGTCAGTGTATTTGACATCTTCAAAATTGGTATTGGTCCGTCGAGTTCTCACACGGTCGGTCCGATGAAAGCAGGTAAACAGTTCGCTGATGATCTTATCGCGGCCGGACTGCTGGAAAAAACCACCCGCATTCAGGTTGATGTGTACGGCTCTCTGTCTCTGACAGGGAAAGGTCACGCGACAGATATCGCAATCATTATGGGTCTTGCGGGTAACCTGCCTGATTCTGTTGATATTGACGCGATACCGGGCTTTATCAGGGATGTTGAAGAACGTGAACGCCTTTTGCTGGCAAACCAACGCCATGAAGTGGATTTCCCGCGCGATAACGGGATGAACTTCCATAAAGAAAACCTGCCGCTGCATGAAAACGGCATGTCCATCAGCGCATTCGCCGGTGATGAATTACTGTACAAGAAAACCTATTACTCCATCGGCGGCGGCTTTATCGTCGATGAAGAGCATTTTGGCCAGGCTGCGGACAGCGAAACCAAAGTGCCTTATCCGTACCAGTATGCTGCTGATCTGCAGAAACACTGCAACGAAACCGGCCTGTCCCTGTCAGCGCTGGTGATGCAGAACGAACTGGCACTGCGCAATAAAGAAGAGCTTTCTGCTCACCTGGCGGCAGTCTGGGACGTGATGAAAGCCGGTATCGAGCGTGGTGTGAATACTGAAGGTCTGCTGCCGGGGCCGCTGCGTGTACCACGCCGTGCCGCTGCACTGCGCCGTCAGTTGGTTACCAGTGATAACACCTCCACAGACCCGATGCAGGTTGTTGACTGGATCAACATGTTTGCCCTCGCCGTTAACGAAGAAAACGCTGCCGGCGGCCGTGTCGTTACCGCACCAACCAACGGTGCCTGCGGGATCATCCCGGCAGTGCTGTCGTATTACGATAAATTCATCCGTCCGGTGAATGAAAACGCCTATACCCGCTATTTCCTGGTGTCCAGCGTGATTGGTTCACTGTACAAAATGAACGCTTCTATTTCCGGTGCGGAAGTGGGTTGCCAGGGTGAAGTCGGTGTTGCCTGTTCCATGGCGGCAGCCGGTCTGACCGAACTGCTGGGCGGCAGCCCGATGCAGGTCTTTATCGCAGCCGAAATCGCAATGGAACACAACCTCGGCCTGACCTGTGACCCGGTCGCCGGACAGGTACAGGTACCGTGTATCGAGCGTAATGCCATTGCCGCTGTTCAGTCTGTCAACGCCGCCCGTATGGCGCTGCGCCGCGTCAGCGAGCCGCGCGTTTGTCTCGATAAAGTTATCGAAACCATGTATGAAACCGGTAAAGATATGAATGCCAAATACCGCGAAACCTCACAGGGCGGCCTGGCAATCAAAGTGATCCCGTGTGACTGATTAACCCCGGTCCCCGGAAAGTCAAAAAACCCCGCATATTGCGGGGTTTTTTGTATCAGGACATCAGCAGCAGTGTTTTGGGTCCGAACCCGAACAGCCCGGCCACCAGAGTGTCCGGATAATGCTGAACCGCAATATTGTACTGAAGTACCGCCTCATTAAAGGCGCGGATGCCCGGATTCAGTGCATCCTCAACATCACAGATCCCCAGCTGAATACGGACAAACTGCGGATCCGCAATCAGCACCGGGAATGTCTCTGTCAGCGTCATAATATGATAAAAAGCACTGCTGATATCATTTGCGGCACTGACACTCTCATCCAGTGTCGCCGCCTCTGTATAGCGCGGATACGCATCCTGCCAGGAATAAAACAACGTTGCATCCCGGATCCCGGCTTTTTCCGTCATATCCACCAGCTGACCGATCCTCTCCGCCCTCTGATGCAGCATGCCGTCAATCGCCGCATAAGCTTCAGTGATCGGAGCCTGAAGGCGGTTTATCCGGAGATATACCCGCCGGATCCACACAATTCCGGCCACGGCAATGACCAGCGCGATAAACACAATTGTCCCCATATCTTTAATCCTTTATTGACCGGTGTGTAAAAATACCGGTCCTTTTTTATAAAAAAATCCGATATCAGGATGTAATATCGGATCTTATACGGATTTCAACAGGGTAATTCAGCAGACAGCATGATAAATTGCCGCCTGAAGGGGGAATAACCTTATAAATACAGCCCGCTTAGCCGAAGACAGAATGCCACAGTCCGGCAAAGAAGCGGACAATATAATCCCAGATACGACCGAAGAAACCGGCTTCCTCAACCTGCTGCTGAACCACCAGCGGACGCTGTTCAACGACTTTATCATCAAGGATAAAGTTGATTTTCCCGACCACCTGGTTTTTCGCCAGCGGCGCTTCCAGCGTGGTGCTGTCCAGCTCAAAAGTGGCTTTCAGATCTTTAAGTTTGCCTTTCGGGATAGTGACATAAATGTCTTTTTCCGCGCCCAGCGGCACTTCTGAAATATCCCCGAACCAGACGCGCTCGGTGGTCAGCGGCGTATCCGCTTTCACCGGTGCCACAGTTTCAAAGAAACGGAAGCCCCAGGAGAGGATTTTTTCGCTTTCCGCAAAACGGACGCGATCACTCGGTGCACCCAGCACCACAGAAATCAGACGCATCGGGCCGTCTGTCGCGGAAGCCACCAGGTTATGCCCCGCGCCGCTGGTGTGACCGGTTTTCACACCGTCCACATTGAGATTAGTACTCCACAGCAGGCGGTTGCGGTTCGGCTGACGGATTTTATTGAAGGTAAATTCTTTCTCTTTATGGATAACATATTCATCCGGCACATCGGTGATCAGCGCCTGGGTCAGCAGTGCCATGTCTTTGGCGGTACTGTACTGCCCTTCGGAATCCAGTCCGTGAACGGTTTTAAAATGGGTATTTGTCAGGCCAATCTGTTTGGCGTAACTGTTCATCTGGGAAACAAAGGTTTCCTGGCTGCCCGCCACATATTCCGCCAGCGCAATACTGGCATCATTACCGGACTGAATGACCATTCCTTTGTTCAGATCGATTAATTTTACGCGGTCATCGGGTTTGAGGAACATCAGGGAGGAGCCTTTCAGCACCGGATTGCCGGTTGCCCAGGCATTGATGCCGACAGTCACGATATCGTCCGGTGTCACTTTCCCGGCTTTAATCGCCTGGCCGACCACATAACTGCTCATGATTTTTGTCAGTGATGCCGGGTCAAGACGCTCATCTGCATTCGCAGAGGCCAGTATTTTCCCGCTGTTGTAGTCCATCAGTACATACGCTTTTGCATCCACCTGCGGTGCAACCGGTGTTTCCTCCGCAAACGCGTGGCCGATGCTTAAAAATCCGAAAGCAAGCCCGCCGATTAAACCGGTTACCCGTGAACTGATTACTGTCTGCATTACTCTTCCCTCTTTAAACCCGGTACATCGTGACAAAAATAAGAGTGATAACTCTGTGATAATGAATACTATATTCATTTCATAAATGGTAAGCCAATGACACTTTAACGCGATTCTTCCTGTTACGGGAATTTCGTGTCAAAATTTACACTTCATGACATAAAAAAACCGACAATACGCACACGTCATCGCATGTCTATCAACAGGAGTCACTATGATAACCGTCTGGGGCAGAAAAAACTCGTCTAACGTCAAGAAAGTCTTATGGTGTCTGACTGAGCTGGGGCTGACTTATCAGCAGAAAGATGCGGGCGGGCCGTTCGGCGGCCTCGATACCCCCGAATACCTCACCATGAACCCGAATAAAACCATCCCGACCTATCAGGACGGTGAATTTATTCTCTGGGAATCCAATGCCATTCTCAGCTATCTGGCGGATAAATATGATGACGGCACACTGCTGCCGCACAACGCGGAATTCCGCGCCCGGGCGGCACAATGGATGTACTGGTCAGACGGCAGTCTGTTCCCGTATATCAAAGCGATGATGGGACTGCTGGTCAGAACCCCGGCAGAGCAGCGCGATCCGGCGCGGGTGGAAGAGCTGAAACAGGCGCTGAACCGGCTGATTGCCATGCTCAACGACGACCTTGCACAGCGTGATTATATCGCCGGTGATACATTCAGTATCGCAGATATGGCACTGGCGCCGCTGCTCTATCCGTGGCGGGAAGTGTGTCACGACCGACCGGACTTCCCGCATATCGAGCGCTGGTTTGCACGGATTGAAACCCGCCCGGCGTACAGCGATATCGTGGCACTGCCGGTCAGTTAATACTTACTCCGTCATCGGCATCCGGCCGGGATCAGGGTACTGATACTCAAAGCCCAGTTCCCGGCAGATGCGGCTGCCGTCAATCTCTTTCCCTTCAGTGATATCTTCTTCTCTGAATACCGGCGGCAGCAAATTAATCTGACGGGACATATCCGGATAAAATTCAGCCCGTGACGGATGCTGCGGTGCACACAGGTTGTACAGGTGGCCACCGTGCGGACGCTGGATCAGCAGGCGGATCGCTGCAATCACATCATCCTGATGCACCAGATTGACCGGCTGATTCGCGCCTTTAACCGCTGTTTTACCCGCCAGGAAGCGCCCTGCATGACGGGATTCCCCCACCAGTCCGGCCAGACGCAGAATATCCGCAGACACACCCGGCAGCTCATTCAGCCAGTGCTCAATCTCAACAATCGCTTTGGCCGATTCAGTCACCGGATCGACCGGCGAGTTTTCTGTCAGCTTACCGGCCTGATTACCGTAAACGGCTGTTGAACCGGTAAAAATCACCCGCGACACACCGCGCGCCGCCGCCAGATCCACCAGGTTCTGCACCGCCTTCACATACAGATAACCGCCGCCCGCCGTTCTTGATGCCGGCAGGGTGATCACCAGAATATCTGTCTGCAAAAAAGCATCCAGATCATCAGCGTTACATTCCGGTTCTGGTGTCAGATTCAGCATATAACACTCGATACCGCACATCCTCGCCGCCTCTGTGCCGTCCGGCGTGGTTTTGGTGCCTTTGACACGGATACCGATATCCGCAAGATGCAGTGCCAGCGGCATTCCCAGCCAGCCCAGCCCCGCGATGGAAACTGTTTTCATCGTGCATGACCTCTCTGTGGCTTATTTCTCTTTAATTTCAGTAAATTATCTTAATTTCTGTTTTCTTTGCAAAAAAGGGGTTGCAAAGTCCGGGTGAGTTCTATAGGTTGAAAGACAAGCAATTTATAAACATCGTTATCACCATAATGACAACATTATCCGTGATAGCAACAAGCAGATAAACGACGAGAGATTATCATGACACGCATCCAGTTCAGCCATCACCACCACCATCACCCTGACTAGTCTTTCAGGCGATTGGTGCCGGAAGACGTTCAGAGCTTCCGGTGGCATGCGTGCTAAAAGAGAACCCCCGGAAGAATCTTTTTTCCGGGGGTTTTTTTATACCTAAATAATTATAAAATTAAAGGATAATCAAAATGTTAGATAAAACGCGCTTACGGATAGCCATTCAGAAGTCAGGTCGTTTAAGTGAAGATTCCCGCGAGTTGCTCGCGCGCTGCGGCATAAAAATCAACTTACAACAGCAGCGCCTGATTGCCTACGCAGAAAACATGCCGATTGATATTCTGCGGGTCCGTGATGACGATATTCCCGGCCTGGTGATGGATGGCGTGGTTGACCTCGGTATCATCGGCGAAAACGTGCTGGAAGAAGAGTTATTAAGCCGTCAGGCACAGGGACAAAACCCGCGTTACTTCACGCTGCGCCGCCTGGATTTCGGCTCCTGCCGCCTTTCACTGGCCGCCCCGGTGGATTTCAGCTACAACGGCGCGGAGTGTCTTCAGGACAGCCGTATCGCAACCTCTTACCCGTTCCTGCTCAAACGTTATCTGGATCAGAAAGGTATCCGCTTTAAATCCTGTCTGCTCAACGGTTCGGTGGAAGTGGCACCGCGCGCCGGGCTGGCTGACGCCATCTGTGACCTGGTCTCCACCGGTGCCACACTGGAAGCCAACGGTTTGCGCGAAGTGGAAGTGATTTACCGCTCCAAAGCCTGCCTTATTCAGCGCGATGGTGAAATGCCGCCGGCCAAACAGCAGCTTATCGACAGAATGATGACCCGTATCCAGGGCGTGATCCAGGCGCGTGAATCCAAATACATCATGATGCACGCACCGTCAGAACGTCTGGACGAAGTGATCGCCCTGCTGCCGGGCGCAGAGCGTCCGACCCTGCTGCCGCTGGCCGGTGAGCCGGATTTGGTGGCAATGCACATGGTCAGCAGCGAAACCCTGTTCTGGGAAACCATGGAAAAACTGAAAGCCCTGGGTTGCAGCTCCATTCTGGTTCTGCCGATTGAAAAAATGATGGAGTGATGACAATGACCGCAATGACTTTTAATACTTTAATCCGCTGGGAAAATCTTGATACACAACAGCAGGCGGATTCCCTGATGCGCCCGGCGATGGCAGCATCCGGTGATATCAGCCGCGTGGTCAGTGACATCATCCGCGATGTGCGGGAAAACGGCGATGATGCCCTGCGCGCGCTGAGTGCCCGCTTTGACAAAACACAGGTGACAGAACTGCAAATCAGTGCTGCGGAAATTGCCGCTGCCGCTGACCGTCTGCCGGATTCGCTGAAATCCGCCATGGCAACCGCAAAAGCCAATATCACCCGCTTTCACGAGGCGCAGATCCCGGATGTGATTGATGTGGAAACCCAGCCCGGCGTCAGCTGCCAGCTGGTCACCCGTCCGGTGGACAGTGTCGGGCTGTATATCCCGGGCGGCAGCGCACCGCTGATTTCCACTGTCCTGATGCTGGCTGTTCCGGCAAAAATCGCCGGTTGCCGCCGGATCATCCTCTGCTCACCGCCGCCGGTGGCAGATGAAATTTTATATGCCGCACAACTTTGCGGTGTGGAAACCATTTATCAGGTCGGTGGTGCCCAGGCAATTGCCGCGATGGCATTCGGTACAGAAACCATTCCCGCCACCGACAAAATTTTCGGGCCGGGCAACGCCTATGTGACCGAAGCAAAACGTCAGGTCAGCCAGACTATCGGCGGTGCGGCAATCGACATGCCTGCCGGACCTTCCGAAGTGCTGGTGATCGCTGACAGTGGTGCCAACCCGGCCTTTGTTGCTGCCGACCTGCTCTCCCAGGCCGAACACGGCCCGGATTCTCAGGTGGTGCTGGTCACTCCGGATGAGGCAATGGCGCAGCGCGTGGTGGCGGAAACCAATTCACAGCTTGAATTATTATCACGCAAAGAGATTGCCCGTCAGGCCCTGTCCGCCAGCCGCATTATTATTGCCCGCGATCTGGACACCTGTGTGGCGATCAGCAACCAGTACGGCCCGGAGCACTTAATTATCCAGACCCGCGACCCGGATGCCCTGCTGCCCGCCATCAACAGCGCCGGTTCCGTGTTCCTCGGTGACTGGTCGCCGGAATCCGCCGGAGATTATGCTTCAGGGACTAACCACGTCCTGCCGACTTACGGCTACACCTCAACATACTCCAGCCTCGGACTGGCGGATTTTATGAAACGGATGACCGTACAGAAACTGACCCCGGCCGGATTATCCGGTCTGGCAGACGCGATTGAAACCCTGGCGGCGGCGGAACTGCTTACCGCGCACAAAAATGCCGTGACACTGCGGATGAATGCCCTGAAAGCGGAGGAGAACAACGGATGAACAAACCATTCAGCGCGATGGCACTGGCCCGCGAAAATGTGCAGTTACTGACGCCGTATCAGTCGGCACGCCGCCTTGGCGGTAACGGGGATGTCTGGCTGAACGCCAACGAATATCCGCAGGCACCGGATTTTACCTTTACGGATCGCAATCTGAACCGCTATCCGGAGTGCCAGCCTGCGAATGTGATCAACCGCTATGCAGCTTACGCCGGTGTCAGTCCGGAGCAGGTTATCGCGGGGCGCGGCGCGGATGAAAGCATTGAATTACTGATCCGCGCTTTCTGCGAGCCGGGGAAAGATGCGGTGCTGTTCTGCCCGCCGACCTACGGCATGTACAGTGTCAGTGCGGAAACCTTTGGTGTCGCACAGAAAGTGGTTCCGTCACTGGATGGCTGGCAGTTGGATCTCGACAGTATTGCCGCCAGTCTCAGCGGCGTGAAAGTGATTTATGTCTGCCACCCGAACAACCCGACCGGTAACCCGATCCGCGAACAGGATCTTCGTTATCTGTTTGATATCGTGGATAACCGGGCGCTGATTGTGGTCGATGAGGCCTATATCGAGTTCTGCCCGGAATTCAGCGTGTCATCGTGGCTGAAAGAATACCCGAACCTGGTGATCCTGCGCACGCTCTCCAAAGCCTTTGCGCTCGCCGGACTGCGCTGCGGCTTCACACTGGCCTCTGCGGATATTATTAACGTGCTGATGAAAGTGATCGCGCCGTATCCGCTGTCATCCCCGGTAGCAGCCATTGCTGCCGAAGCCCTGCTGCCGGAAGGCATTGCCGTAATGCAGGAGCGCGTCACCGAAATCTGCCGCAACCGGCAGATGCTGTGTGATGAGCTGAAAGAACTGCCGCTGACGGAAACGGTTTTTCCGAGCAAAACCAACTACATTCTGGTACGTTTCCGTGATGCGGAACGGGTTTTCCGCAGTCTGTGGGATGAGGGAATTATTTTGCGTGACCAGCGCAAACAACGCGGGCTGGAAAACTGTCTGCGCATTACTGTCGGCACCCGGGCGGAATGCCTGCGGGTGATCGCCGCTATCGCCGCGCTTGAAATGCCATAATCTGAGGACAACGGATACCATGACACAGAACGTTTTATTTATTGACCGCGACGGCACTCTGATCACCGAACCACCGGTGGATTTTCAGGTGGACAGATTAGACAAACTGGCCTTTGAGCCGGATGTGATCCCCGCGCTGCTGAAGCTGAAAGAGGCCGGATACCGCTTTGTAATGGTCACCAACCAGGACGGACTGGGCACTGACAGCTTCCCGCAGGCGGATTTCGAAGCGCCGCACCAGCTGATGATGCAGATTTTCACCTCTCAGGGCATTACCTTTGACGAGGTGCTGATTTGTCCGCACAAACCGGCGGATAACTGCAACTGCCGCAAACCGAAAATCACCCTGGTGGAAAAATACTTGCTGCCGGGCGTGATCGACGCGCAAAACAGCTATGTGATCGGCGATCGCGAAACCGATATTCAGCTCGCACAAAACATGGGCATTACCGGCCTGCGTTACGGACAGCCGGGCACTGACTGGAACAGCATCGCGGAACAACTGACCCGTCGTGACCGTTACAGCCGTGTGGAACGTAAAACCAAAGAAACCGATATTCTCACCGAAGTGTGGCTCGACCGCGAAGGCGGCAGCACCATCCGTACCGGTGTCGGCTTTTTCGACCACATGCTGGATCAGATTGCCACTCACGGCGGTTTCCGCCTCAATATTCAGGTCAGCGGTGACCTGGTGATAGATGATCACCACACGGTGGAAGATACCGGTCTGGCGCTGGGCGAAGCCCTGAAACTGGCACTCGGTGACAAACGCGGCATCACCCGCTTCGGTTTTACCCTGCCGATGGATGAGTGTCTTGCCCGCTGCGCCCTGGATATCTCCGGCCGTCCGCACCTGGAATACAAAGCCGATTTCAAATATCAGCGTGTCGGCGACCTGAGCACCGAGATGATTGAGCACTTCTTCCGCTCACTCTCCTATACCATGGGCTGCACGTTACACCTGAAAACCAAAGGGAAGAACGATCACCACAGAGCCGAAAGCCTGTTTAAAGTGTTCGGACGGACACTGCGCCAGGCCATCCGCGTGGAAGGTAATGTTCTGCCGAGTTCAAAAGGGGTGCTGTGATGCGCATCGTAATCACTGATACCGGCTGTGCCAATATCGCCTCCGTCCGCTACGCGGTGGAGCGTCTGGGTTATCAGCCGCTGGTCACCGCCGCCCCTGACCTTATCCGTCAGGCAGATAAAGTCTTTCTGCCGGGCGTCGGGACGGCGGGTGCGGCAATGGAAAATCTGACAGCGCGCGGGCTGGTGAGCACCATCCGTTCCCTGACACAACCGGTGCTGGGGATTTGTCTCGGTATGCAGTTACTGGGCACCACCAGCGAAGAGGGAAATATTGATCTGCTCGGCCTGATCGATACCCCGGTACAGAAAATGACACCGGACGGCCTGCCGGTACCACATATGGGCTGGAATACTGTTGAATTCACTGCCGATCTGCCGCTGTTCCGTGATATCGCGCCGCAGAGCTATTTTTACTTTGTTCACAGTTATGCCTGCCCCGTCAGTAAAGCCACAGCGGCCACCACCACGTACGGTGAGGCTTTCAGCAGTGTTCTCTGCCGCGATAATTTTTACGGCGTTCAGTTCCACCCGGAGCGTTCAGGCAAAACCGGTATCACACTGATTAAAAATTTTCTGGAGATGAAATCGTCATGATCATTCCCGCACTGGATTTAATTGACGGACAGGTAGTGCGCCTTCACCAGGGCGATTATGCAAAACAGCGCGATTACGGCGCGGATCCGCTCAGCCGTTTACAGGCTTATGAGCGCGAAGGGGCGCAACTGCTGCACCTCGTGGATTTAACCGGTGCCAAAGACCCGGCGAAACGCCAGATCCCGTTGCTGAAAACACTACTGGCAGGTGTGAGTGTGCCGGTACAGATCGGCGGCGGTATCCGCACAGAAGAGGATGTTGCCGCCCTGCTGGATGCCGGTGCCGCCCGTGTAGTGGTCGGCTCCACGGCGATCACATCCCCTGAAGAAGTAAAACGCTGGTTTGCCCGTTGGGGAGCAGAACGCATCGTGCTGGCGCTGGATGTGCGCATCGGCGCTGACGGTAAAAAACGGGTTGCGGTCAGTGGCTGGCAGGAAGAGTCAGAGCAGACTATCGAAGACGTGATCCGCGATTTCGCCTCTGCCGGGCTGCGCCATGTGTTATGTACCGATATCTCGAAAGACGGCACCCTGGCAGGCTCCAATGTGGCGCTCTATCAGGAAATCTGTACTGCGTTCCCTGAGATTGCCTTTCAGGCATCCGGCGGTATCGGCGGGCTGGGTGATATTGCCCCGCTGCCGGCCACCGGCGTGGCGGGCGTGATCGTCGGCCGGGCGCTGCTCGACGGCAAAATGACATTACCGGAGGCTATCGCATGCTGGCAAAACGCATAATTCCCTGCCTGGACGTCCGTGACGGACAAGTGGTCAAAGGGGTTCAGTTCCGTAATCACGAAATTATCGGTGATATTGTTCCCCTCGCCCGCCGTTATGCAGAGGAAGGTGCAGATGAACTGGTATTTTATGATATCACCGCGTCCTCTGACGGCCGGGTGGTGGATAAAAGCTGGGTCGCCAAAGTGGCGGAGGTGATTGATATTCCGTTCTGCGTGGCAGGCGGTATCCGCAGTACCGAAGACGCTGCCGCGATCCTCAGTTTCGGGGCGGATAAAATCTCCGTAAACTCCCCGGCGCTGAGTGACCCGACCCTTATCACCCGGCTGGCTGACCGCTTCGGCGTGCAGTGCATTGTCATCGGGATCGATACCTGGCACGATGCGGAAAGCGGAAACTATCAGGTCTATCAATTTACCGGTGATGAAAAACGTACCATTGCCACCTCCCGTAACACCCTCGACTGGGTGCAGGAAGTACAGCAGCGCGGAGCCGGGGAAATCGTCCTCAATATGATGAACCAGGATGGCGTGCGTAACGGTTATGACCTGGAGCAACTGAAAAAAGTCCGTGCCGTATGTCAGGTGCCGCTGATTGCCTCAGGCGGTGCCGGTCATCCGGATCACTTCCGTGATGCCTTTTTACAGGCCGGTGTGGATGGTGCGCTTGCCGCTTCCGTCTTCCACAAACAGATTATTAATATCGGCGAACTGAAACGCGGACTTGCCCGCGACGGGATCGTTGTCAGAATACAGGAGTAATACACTATGCTCACGGAACAGGAAATCGCACAACTGGACTGGCAGAAAACCGGCGGCCTGCTGCCGGTTATTGTTCAGCACGCTGTCTCCGGTGATGTGCTGATGCTGGGCTACATGAACCGCGACGCACTGGACAAAACGATCAGCGAAAAACGCGTGACGTTTTATTCCCGCACCAAACAGCGGCTGTGGACCAAAGGGGAATCCTCCGGGCATTTCCTTAACCTGGAAGACCTGTTTAAAGATTGCGACAACGACACGCTGCTGGCGCTGGTCACCCCAATCGGTCCGACCTGTCATCAGGGAACCAACAGCTGTTTTGCTCCCGCGCAAACTGCACAGGGTTTCCTGTATGAACTGGAGTCCGTGATCAAATCCCGCAAAACCGCAGATCCGGACAGCTCTTACACGGCACAACTTTATGCCGCCGGGACCAAACGTATCGCGCAGAAAGTAGGCGAAGAAGGGGTGGAAACCGCACTGGCAGCGACTGTCCGCGATAAAGCGGAGCTGACCTCGGAATCTGCGGATCTGCTCTATCATCTGCTGGTACTGCTCCAGGATGCAGATCTGGATCTGGCCGCTGTTATTGAAAAACTTCGCTCCCGTCACCGTTAATCCGAAAGCGGGGGAAATCCTTTTTTGTCCGCTGTTTTTGTTGCCGTAACCTTCTATAATAGGCAGGATATTGGCAACAAATGCAGAGACTGTGAGTGAAATGAACCCGATATTTGAGAAACTGACCGCCCGGCTGGATGAACATAATGCCCGCTACCGCGTGGTACATCACGCCAGCGCGGGGAAGACAGAAGAGGTCGCCAGAGTGCGCGGCACACACCACGGTCAGGGTGCCAAAGCACTGGTTTGTCATATCAAGGGAAACGGTGTCCGTCAGTATGTCCTTGCGATTCTGCCTTCTGATCAGCAGGCAGATTTACAGGCGCTGGCAAAAAAAACCGGCGGCACCCGCGCCTCACTCGCCAGTCCGGCAGAGACAGCTGAACTGACACAGTGTGTGTTCGGTGCTATCCCGCCGTTCAGCTTTCACACTGATCTCCGTCTCGTTGCCGATCCGATGTTATTTGAACGTTTCAGTGAGCTGGCTTTTAATGCCGGCAGCCTGGAGTGCTCCATTATTCTGAATACAAAGGACTATCAGCGGATTGCCGATCCTGAAACAGTATCGTTTGTCCGCCGTGAACTCTGATTTTTGCTTGGGAAGGCGCTTATGCAGGACGAACTTTTAGACTCGCTTTATTATCTGCTGTTACTCAGCCTGCTGCTGTATCTGTCGCGCCACCGCTGGCGCCGCTGGTTCAAAACACAGAAATCCCGCAGGCGTTTTGTCTCCTCACCGGAAGAAGATGAACAATCCCTGCGGCAGCAACTGAGTGCACCGTATCTCAACGGCAGCCAGTTTCATAAAACCGACCACTTTTTTGCGGTCAGCGCCCTGCTGCGCGAAGTCCTGATGCATTATGAGGAAACGCAGATCCGGCTGAATGACAGTCTGTTTACCCGCGAAGACAGTTATGAGTTTACCTGTCTCGGTACCCCGCTGCCCGCACCTGAAACCGCCACGCTGGCAGAACGGATGGCACTGCGGGATGATTTTCAGTATACCGCTGCTGAACGGCTCAACCGCTACTGCATCACCTCTCCGGCCGGAAAACCGCTGAATCAGCAAATCGGCCTGTGGATTGATATGATCCAGTCCCTGCTGGATACCGAACTGGTGCTGCTGCTGGAAGAGAACAACCAGAAGGACCGGGATTGCCCGTCACTGCAGTTATCCGCTGAGCAGGTTCATCACTGGCTCGATGAAATCAATGACACCATGACCCAAACCGCCTCGCGGGTTTTACAGACACACACCCGCAGCAGTGTTGTGATGTAAAAAAAGACCCGCACTGTACAGTGCGGGTCTTTTGATTTTTGCTTTGTTACTGTCAGCGCAGCGCCAGTTTCAGCGCTTCTTCTTTCAGATCCAGCTCCTGCACCAGCAACGTGTAAGTGTGCTCATTAATATTTTTACTCTTACGCAGCTGTTTGAGGGCATCCCGCTCCGCCTGAAGCGCGGTCAGAGACATCCGCCGCTCCATGCGGATCACATTCTGCCAGTCAAACCCGGCGGTCTGGTCATCACTGTTACTGTCAAGATGGCGACCGTAGATCTCCAGTAAGTGTGTCCCCACTTCTGTACGCAGCGTCATTTCGACGATGTCTTCCAGCGGCTCTGCCATCTGCACCCGCAGATTGTTCATTGCGGCTTCATTCAGGGTGAAACGGGCATTCAGCTCTTCATTATCATGCGGTAAGTCGGTTGTCAGTCCTTTCGTCAGCACCGGCAATGCAACGGCGGCAATCACCAGTGAGAACAGAATAACCCCCATCGCAAGGAAAATGGCCAGATCACGGTGCGGGAACGGTGAACCGTCATTCATCAGCAGCGGCAGGGTCAGAATACCGGCGAGGGTAATGGCCCCGCGCACACCGGCCGTCGCCATAATCGCCATCAGACGCAGATGCGGCATATCGGACTGTTTACCTTTGCGGCGCTGGCGGAAAACCGTCAGTGTCATGGCAATCCATACCCAGGCAAAACGCAGTACCGCCAGACCAAAGGTAATAATCACCACATAGAGCAGCAGCACCCACGGTGCGGACGCACCGGCATCTGCCGCCACCTGCGGCACCGAGCGCCACATTCCCGGTAACTGCTCGCCCAGCAGAATAAAGATCATCCCGTTCAGCGCGACCTGCACGGTGTCCCAGACCGCCTTGCTCTGCATGCGGGTGGCAGACTGCATACGGCCGACAATGCGCTCATAGTGCATGGCGATACCGGCCGCCACTGCGGCCAGGATCCCGGACACCCCCAGGTGCTCTGCCGCCAGATAAGAGACAAACGGGATCAGCAGGCTGATCATAATCTGAATCGCCGGGTCTTCCCCGGTACGCTGCACCAGGAACTGGTTCACTTTCCCGATAAACATGGCAATCAGTAAACCGACCATAATTCCGCCCAGCGCCACCACCATAAACTTCCCGGCAGCCGACGGCAGAGAGAATGTTCCGGTCAGTGCCGCACCTACCGCAAAACTGAAGCACACCAGGCCGCTGGCATCATTAAAGAGCGATTCTCCTTCCAGAATATGGGCCATACGGGACGGCAGCGGTGCATTGACGGTCATTGCCGCCACAGACACCGGGTCAGTCGGTGACAGGATCGCCGCTAATGCAAAAGCAACCGCCAGGGAAACCGCCGGGATCAGCCAGTGGATAAACAATCCCATACCGACGACGGTGAAAAACACCAGGCCGATGGCCAGCGAGAAAATCGGTTTGATATCACTGAACAACGCTTCTTTCGGAATACGCCAGCCATCCAGAAACAGCAGCGGCGGGATAAAAAGGAACAGGAACAGGTGCGGCTCAAATGCCACATCAAAACCAAAAACGGATAATCCTGCTCCAATAGCAATCTGAATAAAAGGCAGCGGAATTTTGTCCCCCAGCAGACGGGAGATAAACACACTGGCAATCACGGCCAGCAGAAAAACAAGGATCAGTGTCACAACAGACATAGGTGGTTTTTTATCCTTACAGAAATCTGATACATAACCATAATTCAGGATTTGCAGGGTATATAATTAAAGGTAAAAATAAAGCAGATAAATCAGTATTTGTAAAATTATTGTGTATCAAAATCTGAATATCCCGCTGTCAGCCGCAAGGATCAGAAAAGCGGGGAGACAGCAGATCATTAATACTGCTCCGGAAATATGAACAAGCTGCCGATATTAATCATCATCTTTAACCATAACGGATATCTTAAATGAAAAAAATACTACTGGCCGGTATGATTGCAGTCTGCTCTGCCTCTGCCTATGCTGTTCCTGATACCTGGTCAATGGGGGCTGCTCAGGGATTTACTGAATACAGTATCAGTAACGGAGCCGGCAATGCCGTCATTATCGCCTGTAACGAAGGTGCGGGGGAAGGCTACGACAACAGCGTGTCTGTTTACAGTAATGACCAGAGCCTTGACGGTGACATCTCTTTCCTGATTGATGATGAAGCCTATTATATTCCTGAAAACACCACGACCCGCAGTGGTGCTGATGCCTGGGTTAGTTTCACCTCAGCCATTACCCGGGCATCTGAATTTGAAGTGTATGTGAATAACAAACCGGCCGGGAAGTTTAAACCCCGCGCCAAAAACAGCCAGAAAATCTTCAGTGATTTTGAATGTGCCCCGGTTGAATAACCTGCACGATATGATGGTAACGCCGCCGTTTCCGGCGGCGTTATTATTTAACAGTTAATCGTCACTGTCTTCCGGATTCTCCGGCAGTGTGATTTTCACACGGTTAATCCGGTGATTCTGAATTTCCAGAGGCTCAAACAGGCAGCCGTCAATGTTAATCTGCTCACCGACTTTAGGCAGTCGCTGCAAATGCTCCATCAGCAGACCGGCCACCGTTTCATACTCACGTTTTTCATCGAGTGTCAGCGGAATATAGTTGATTAAATCCTCCAGCGGCATAAAGCCGTTGGTGATCCAGCTGTTATCATCCGTGAACTGAATGTCATGACGGGCATCATTCTCAACACCGCTGACCGGCAGATTACCGGCAATGGTTTCCATCACATCTGTCAGTGTCACCACACCTTCAACGTACCCGAATTCATCGGCCACAAAGGCAAAGTGAGTCTGCGCCTGACGGAACTGCTCCAGCGCTTTCAGTAATGACAGCTGTTCAGGGAAGACCAGCGGCTGTTTGATCAGCGCATGCAGATCCAGCGTATCCTGCTGTAAACGCTGATGCAGCAGGTCGATCACATGCACCACGCCCAGCAGTTCATCATCATCCGCCGAGCCTTTGATCACCACGCGGGTGTGCGGATTTTTAATCAGCAGCGCCGCGATTTCATCACTGGTCGCATCAATCCGCAGCATCTCCACATCATGACGCGAGGTCATAATGCTGTTGACGTTACGCTGTGACAGCCCCAGTACACGGACAATCATCTGCCGCTCTTCCGGGTCAAAGATTTCCTGATTATCCGAAATCAGATCCGCCGTGCGGTTATCCAGCTCTGAGGATTCATGCTTGCCGCTCAGAATACGCAATACTGCTTCGGCGGTACGCTGACGCAGAGAGTTCCGGCCGCGCAGAAACTTACGGCGGTTAAACATCGCCACCTGATTGAGCATCTCAATCATGATGGAGAAACCGATCGCCGCGTAGAGGTAACCTTTCGGAATGTGATAACCGAACCCTTCCGCCACCAGACTGAAACCGATCATCAGCAGGAAGCTGAGACACAGGATAACAATGGTCGGGTGCTCATTGACAAAGCGGGTCAGCGGACGGCTGCCCCAGATCATCAGCAGCATCGCGATAATCACTGCGGTGACCATCACACCGATATGATCCACCATCCCGACAGCCGTGATCACGGAGTCCAGCGAGAAGACGGCGTCCAGCACAATAATCTGTGCCACCACCGCCCAGAATTTTGAGGTTTTCCGCTGCTGCCCGTCGTGATGCTCACCGCCTTCCAGCCGTTCGTTGAGCTCCATCGTGGCTTTGAACAGCAGGAACAGACCCCCGATCAGCATAATTAAGTCACGCGCACTGAACGGATGGCCGAACATCGTAAACATCGGTTTAGTCAGCGTGATAAGCCAGGAGAGGCTGAACAACAGAATAATACGCATGACCAGCGCACACAGCAGACCGGTTATACGGGCTTTGTCACGCAGTGCAGGAGGAAGTTTATCGGCAAGAATGGCAATGAAAACAAGGTTATCAATACCAAGAACAATTTCGAGTACGATTAATGTGGCCAGGCCGGCCCAAATCGACGGATCAGCGATCCATTCCATACGGCTAGTTTTACCTTTTATTTACACAGCTTATGCTGCATCCGGAATAATGCGGATTGTGCGGCCAAATAGCAATAAAAAATTCCGCACTTTGCCGCTGTTCCTGTTGTGCGCTATGACGATACCGTTTGCATCAATCGCTACCACGCAGCCTTTACATGCGTTAAACTGTGACGAAATTAACAGTCAGCTAACGAAATCGTCGTTAGTCACGGGTCAATTCCTGAAGGAGTCTTCATGTCCAAACAACAAATTGGTGTTGTCGGTATGGCCGTTATGGGCCGTAACCTCGCACTGAATATCGAAAGCCGCGGTTATTCTGTTTCTGTTTTTAACCGCTCTTCAGATAAAACCGATGAAGTGATTGCTGAAAACCCGGGGAAAAAACTGGTTCCGAGCTACAGCATTGAAGAGTTTGTTGACTCCCTGGAAAAACCCCGCCGTATCCTGCTGATGGTCAAAGCCGGTGAAGCCACCGATAAAACCATCGCATCCCTCACCCCGCATCTCGATAAAGGCGACATTCTGATCGACGGCGGCAACACCTTCTTTCAGGACACCATCCGCCGTAACAAAGAGCTGTCCGCACAGGGCTTTAACTTTATCGGCACCGGCGTTTCCGGTGGTGAGGAAGGCGCACTGAAAGGACCGTCCATTATGCCGGGCGGACAAAAAGAAGCTTACGAACTGGTTGCCCCGATCCTGAAACAGATCGCAGCACAGGCCGAAGGCGAGCCGTGTGTGACCTACATCGGTGCTGACGGTGCCGGTCATTATGTCAAAATGGTTCACAACGGTATCGAATACGGTGATATGCAGCTGATTGCGGAAGCGTACTCCGTGATGAAAAATGCCCTCGGCATCAGCAATGATGAACTGGCTTCAGTCTTCAGCGAGTGGAACAACGGCGAACTGAGCAGCTACCTGATTGACATCACAAAAGATATCTTCCGTAAGAAAGATGAAGACGGCAACTATCTGGTGGATGTGATCCTTGATGAAGCCGCCAACAAAGGTACCGGTAAATGGACCAGCCAGAGCGCCCTCGACCTCGGCGTACCGCTGACACTGATCACCGAATCCGTATTTGCCCGTTATATCTCGTTCCTGAAAGATCAGCGCGTTGCGGCTTCCAAAGTACTGAAAGGGCCGAAAGCGGCTGCATTCAGCGGCGATAAAGCGGAATTTATCGAGAAAGTCCGCCGCGCCCTGTATCTGGGTAAAATTGTCTCTTATGCACAGGGCTTCTCACAGCTGCGCGTTGCCTCTGATGAGTATAACTGGGATCTGAACTACGGCGAAATCGCGAAAATCTTCCGCGCCGGTTGCATCATTCGCGCCCAGTTCCTGCAGAAAATCACTGACGCATATGCGGAAAACCCGGCACTGGCTAACCTGCTGCTGGCCCCTTACTTCACACAGATTGCCGATGAGTATCAGCAGGCGCTGCGTGATGTGGTCTGCTACGGTGTTCAGCACGGTATCCCGACACCGACCTTCTCTGCCGCTATCGCTTATTATGACAGCTACCGCAGCGCGGTACTGCCGGCGAACCTGATCCAGGCACAGCGTGACTATTTCGGTGCACATACTTATAAACGTACTGATAAAGACGGGGTGTTCCACACCGAATGGCTGGAAAATAATTAATTCCTGCCGCTATCCGCACCAGTCAGAGCCGGGATAATTATCCCGGCTTTTTCCTGTTTACAGCCCGCCTGACGCTCAAATAGACTTAATCAAATCAAATTATCCGCAAAATAATAATGAATAACATAAATCCCTGGGGTGATGTGGTTCTGCCCTCACGGCCGGAATACCGGCTCTCAGCCACGCTGCTCACCTTTTTCCTCGCCCTGCTCAATACCGGCGTTTATATCTGGCAGGTGAATTATGCCTCCCCGCTGGCAGACCCGGTCTACAATATGCTGCTGGCAGGCGGCAGTGTGTATCAGTTCTCACTGACCGGTGACTGGTGGCGCTATGCAACCAGCACTCTGCTTCATTCCGATCCGCTGCATCTGGGCATCAATGTCATTGCCCTCCTGGTGTTCGGCATTAACTGTGAAGCACTGACCGGTAAGATGAGAATGCTGTTTATCTATCTGTTCACCGGTATCGCTGCGTCCTTTACCAGCGCGCTCTGTCAGTCCGCTCAGAATGATATGTCTCCGCTGTCCGGCATTCCTGTTATTGTCGGTGTCGGAGCATCCGGCGCCATTATGGGGCTTGCCGGTGCCACCGTGATATATCTTATCCGGGCCCGGAAAGATCCGTCCGTGTCTGTGGCAGACAGTCTGCGTTATAAAAATCTGCTGATCACCATGATAGTCCTGATCGTACTGTCGGTACTCAGTGCAGTGCCGGATGATGAAGAGCCGGTGACGGATAATGTGGCTCATTTCAGCGGGCTGATTTGCGGTGCCGTTCTGGGATGGCTCTATTCCGCTGTTTCCGGTGTCCGTAACCGCAAAATGGATCGCCGTTCATGGCTGATTTCCGCCGCCGCAACCGGTTTGCTTATCCTTCTGCTGTTCACCTGCTCCTCAAGCCGTGAACAACAATTGCTCTTTGAACGGGAAAGGATTCTGGAAGATATCGCGGCTCAGGCTGATGCACTGCCGTCCGGACAGAAAAACAATTAAATGATTGATTCCGGTCACATTAATCAGTTACGTAAACCGCTATGGTGATTAAACGATTAATGACAGAAGCAGGTGATGATATGGATTATTGGTTTGTATCGTACAAAGTGCGTGCCCGTAACGGAGACACTTTACAGGGACATCAGATCACAGAAACCGAAGCCGGTGTGTCACCCCGGGATGCATTAGAACAAGCTACTCAGAAAATTGCTGACGAGTCTCAGGCTGACCTGCGTTCAGTCCGTATTCTTGCCTTTAACCGTGTGTAATTAACGCCCCTCACAGAGCAAAAACCCCGTCAGATACGGGGTTTTTTTATATCATCAGACCGCCACTCTTTCGATATTCACTTTATCACCCGCAGCCAGCCGCCCGAGCGCGGTTTTCAGCAGGGTATCGGTGAAAAGATAAAAACCGACATGACTGTTATCAATCGCTGCGACAGTCAGGCAGCAGCCGTTATACGACACGGAATCACCAATCGCCAGCCCCGTTAATAATGCCTCCGGAAACTGCACAATATGAATCAGATGATCATTGTTTTCTTCAATTTTTAAAATCAGCGCCGTGCCCTGCACCACACCGGTAAAAATCTTATCCAAAGCCAACCTCACACTTTCCGTATTGATACAAAAAAGCCGCAGCGGATAACCGGTGCGGCCGTGTCGTTTTACAGTGTTACCGGCACCAGGAACTCAGTGGCGACAATCACCACCAGCAGGCCGACAAGCACCGGAACGGATGTCCGTTTCACCACTTCAAACGGTGAAATTTTCGCCATACCGGCAACCGCCACCACCACACCGGAAACCGGTGACATGGTACGGCCCAGGTTGGATGCCTGTAACATCGGGATCACCAGGTACGCCGGGTTGATACCCATCTGCTGTGCCAGGCGCGGGATCAGCTCCACAAACGCATAGAATGGCGCATTACCGGAACCGGTGGTCATCGCCGCCAGCATGGTAATAATCACCAGAGCAATCATCATCACGATCGCACCGGAACCAAAAGACTGCGCCAGGCTGATCAGACCGGAGATAAAGCCGACGGTACTCAGACCCTGAGCAAACACACCGGCCGCAACCAGCAGCATAACCACGGTGGCGAAGGCATCCGCCATACCACGGTAGCAGACATCCAGCCCGGCATAGACTTTTTTGCCGTCAAAACCACGGAGGAATTCAATGATGGCAGACAGAATAATACAGCCGACAATAATCGTGATGATGTGTAATTCAGGCAGTACGATATGGCTCAGGAAACCGATACTGAATGGCTTACCATCAAACAGCAGTACGCCGATGATCGGCATAAACGGCAGAATGGCATAGAATTTCGGTGCATTGGTGGTGATTTCTTTGACATCCAGGATCTCAGATTTGATATCTTCTTTGCGATCGAGGAAACGCTGCCAGAAATAGTGAGCAATCGCCATAGATACAATCGCCACGATAGAAATCGGCAGAGTCAGGCTGAACGCAAACTCTTTCAGCGGGATCATCGAGGCTTCAGCCGCAATCACCACGTCACCGGAGGTCGGTGCCAGGATAATCGCCGCCGGAGAGGCGCAGATAGCCGCTGCCGCACCACGGCTGATCCCCACGTTCACCATCACCGGGAACAGGGTTGCCATCAGTAACACACCGAGACCGGTGGCGGAGGAAACCGCCAGAGACATCAGACAGGCAATAAAGTAAGCCACGATCATCAGCAGATACGGAGAGTTCACGACCTGTAACGGTTTGGAGACCATTTTGATGACCACGTCGTTGGCACCGATGTGGGTCATATAAGCCGCAAAGCCGCACAGTACCATGATCATCATACCGAGGTCGCCGCCGCGGTTCATCAGCAGGTACTTCACATACTCAATAATGTTTGTCGGTCCCCAGCCGGTGGAGGTGGCGGCGGACGGCAGGATGTTTTTCCCCATGATGACACTGATGATCAGAAGCAGTAAGCCCCCGACCATCAGCACCCCTGTGGCTGAATACCCTTTAATAATATAGCGCCCGACGCCGACGGCAACGACAGCACCAATAAGAAGATCTAACATTTCTGCTCCTGTCTGGTATTTTTATTTATAAAAATGATTAATGCACTCTGCCGAAAACCGGGAACAGATTAAATGATATGCGTCAATGAACCAGGGTTATTACCCGTATCATTTAAGTATTCCGGCCTCCGGCATTAAAAAAGCAGTGACAATATAAATTATCGTCACTGCTCTGTTTGTATAAATCGTCCGCGAATTTATAACCGGTTAAGCAAGGATTCCACAGCTTTGAGATCCTTCCCGGTTTTTTCATTCAGCAGCTCTCCGGCTGCCTGTTTTACCCGTTGCTGTATCTGATTACGCAACAGGGTTTCCACTTCGAACTTATACTGAATATTATCCCAGTTACCGAACAGCACCACCGGAATACGGACAGACTGCAGCCAGGTCACCAGATCATTGGTTTTTCCCCAGCCTTTCAGGATCTGAACGCCCAGGTTCACATCCAGATTCTGTTTCACCAGATTTGTCCGGCCGCTGCCGGTGATATTAAAGGCATCGGATACCGCCAGAATTTTACTGATTTTCACTTCACCGTTATTCAGGGTACCGATAGCTTCCAGTTTTTTCGCTTCGGTCATGGCATCCATCGATTCCGGCTGCGCCACTTTATCTGTCGCCTGGGAGAGCGACTGCTGGATAAGATACGGAATATTCAGGCCGAGCAACTTAACATCGGTGATGGTCAGCGCCACATCGCCGCGCCAGTTGTTTAATACCGCGTCCTGGTCATAACCGGTACCGCGCAGATCGCCGTCAAAACTCAGACGTCCGGTGAATTTTTCCGGCATTTTAAACGCCGTCAGCAACGGTTTCACATCAATATTCTGCAGCAGCGGTTTAATGCGCAGCTGTGCCGGGACTTTTTCAGAATAAATCGTCATCGGCAGAGAGAAACGGCCGCCGAACACGTTGCCGGTCATTTTGGAAATTTCAGTGATGCTGCCCCGGTTCTCTGCTTTTACCGTCAGCTGGCCGATTTCCATTCCCTGGTAAATCAGAGAATCCACATTCAGCGCCAGGGTGGCATTGAAGTGATTCATAAAGGTCAGATCATATTTATCCGCATCACTGCCGGTGGTGACCACTGCCGGTTTGGTGGCAACCGGGGTTTTTTCCCCGTTTTCTGAATGCACGGCACGCTCATAACCGAGCAGATTATCCAGATTCAGTTTTGAAGAGGTCAGCTGAATATCATAACGCGGGGTTTCACCGAGTGCCGCTTCCACTGTACCGCTGAGCTGGCTTTCGTTAGCGCTCAGTTTCAGATTTTCCAGGATCAGGGACTGCGGTGCCTGGCCGACCGCTTCGTGCCAGGTATAGGTGGTTGTACCGTTACCGTTGATGCCGTTGGCATACAAACCGGCACCGGACAGGCGGTAATTCAGGCGGTTAATATTGCCGCTGACCTGCACCGGGTACTGGGAGAGGTCAATATCAGAACTCAGACTGAAAGAGAGTTCCTGCTGATTGCGCAGAATATTACTGTTCAGCGCTATCACATAGCGTTCAGGGGTATTGCGCTCGAGAGAGAAGTTAATATCGCGCATGTTGATCTGCGAACCATCTTCTGTCTGCCAGACCAGCAGGCTGTTGGCAATACGGATGCGATCAACATCAAACGACCATTTGTTTTCCTGCTCAACCGGCACCGGACGGGCTTTCTGATTACCCGGGGCAACAGGGGCGCTTTTCTTCTCTTTTGATTCGGTTTCAGGCAGGATTTTCAGCAGTGCGCCGTCAAGCATCACTTCACGGACCGACAACTGATGGGACAGCAGCGGCCAGAGTTCAACATCCAGACGCATGTTTTCGGCGGTTACCACCGGTTCGGCGGCATCGGGGGCAGTCAGGGTCATTTTACCGGTGATGATGCTCAGTTTCGGCCAGACATGCCAGCGCATATCATCTTTCATCACCAGCTCGTAACCGGTGTCTTCCTTCACCTTGTTAACGATATAGTCGCGGAAATCATTCGGGTTCACCAGCAGGATTAAGGCCGCGAGGCCCGCCGCTATCACGACAAGCAGAATAATCAGCGTGGTGAAAAATCGTTTCATAATCCCTGTTCCTTTCCCATTCTCTGTTGAACCCGCTGGCGGACAGTGCTGTCCGCCGTTTAATCTTCGCTGATACGGCTGCCCACAGCTCCCTGCTGATTTTTGTATTTTGCATCGCTGCGGCGGTTATACGGCCGGTCAGCGGAGCCGGATAACGGCTCAAAACTCAGGGCACCGATCACCATTCCCGGCCTCAGTGCCAAGGGTAACTTACCTGAGTTGTAAAATTCCAGTACGATTTGCCCGTGCCAGCCCGGATCGATCCGGTGCGCGGTCACGTGGACCATCAGCCCGAGGCGTGCCAGTGATGAACGCCCGTCCAGCCAGCCGACCATGTTGTCCGGCAGTGTGAGCGATTCCAGTGTCACTGCCAGTGCCAGTTCCCCCGGATGCAGGTAGAACACTTCATCTTCAGTCAGGGTGATTTCATCACTCATGACATTTTCCAGCGCCGCATTCACTTCTTCTTTCGGGCCGCTGAGATCAATATACGCAGCGGTATGGCCCCGGAAAACCCGGAACTGATGCCCGAGGCGGACATCCGCGGTCGCCCCGTTGATCCGCTCAACCGGCGGACGCGGGGAGATAGTCAGTCTGCCGTCATCAAGCCACTGAATAATGTCACGGTCACAAAGTCGCATGGTATCATCCTTATAAAACTCAGCGTTTATCACCGGCGGATAAACGCGGATTAATCGTTGTCGGCGGCTTACTCGCAGAACTGACTGATTTTGGCTTTCAGAATATCAATCGCCACGCGGTTTTTACCGCCCCGCGGCACTATGATATCAGCATATTGTTTTGTTGGTTCAATAAATTGCAGGTACATCGGACGAACGGTTTTATTGTACTGTGCAATCACCGAATCCAGTGTGCGTCCGCGCTCATTCACATCGCGGCGGATGCGGCGCATCAGGCAGATATCCAGCGGGGTGTCGACGAAAATGGAGAAGTCCATCTGCTCGCGCAGACGTTTGTCTGTCAGCAGCAGGATGCCCTCAAGAATAATCACCCGTTTCGGGCTGAACAGAACCGATTCCGGCTTGCGGGTATGCTCGGCGTAATCATATTGCGGTAACTGAATCGCCTTACCGGATTTCAGTGTTTTCAGATGCTGTAACAGCAGTTCGTGATCCATAGAGCCGGGATGGTCATAGTTGACCTTGATGCGTTCTTCCATCGGCACATCGCTCTGATCTTTGTAGTAGCAGTCTTCCGGAATCACACCGATATTGTGATCGCCCACCTGAGCACGTAATTCGTGATAAAGCGTGTTGGCAATCAGACTTTTTCCTGACGCGGATGCGCCGGTGATGCCGATGATAGTGCACTGCTGCTGTGCTGTGTCAGCCATAATTGAAATAACCCGGTTTGAAAATAGGAGAGAAAAAAACCGAAACGGTCTGCTGCGGCCTCTTTTGGTGCTTATCCGGCCGTGAGTAACAAAACGTGTCCGCCCGGCGCTGAATTATAGGGAGTAACGGCGCGAGATTCCAGCAGAATCGGGCATCCGGCCTCATTATTTCAGGGTAACCGCTCTTATGGCACCCTGAAAAAAAGACCCGCACATCACTGTGCAGGTCTTTTTGACTTTCCGGACACGCCGGAGCAGAAATAAATCCCGCTTATACAGCGCGGAAAGCGATCTCTGTCGGGATTTTATCCCCTTCCCAGAACATTTCTGCCGTCACATTTACGGCGATCTCACGGTAGATATCCGCAAACTCGCCGTCCGGGTCACGCATCACCGTCGGCTGGCCGCGGTCGAGGTCTTCACGCAGCGAAATATGCAGCGGCACCTGTCCCAGCAGTTTGGTGTGATAGCGCTCCGCCAGTTTCTCCGCCCCGCCGGTGCCGAAAATCGGCTCGACATGGCCGCAGTTACTGCAGATGTGCGCACTCATGTTCTCCACAATCCCCAGAACCGGCACGTTCACTTTCTTGAACATGACGATACCTTTCATGGCATCCACCAGCGCGATATCCTGCGGAGTGGTTACCACCACCGCACCGGTGACAGGAA
The DNA here is from genome assembly GCF_041099235.1 of Morganella morganii. Lineage (GTDB taxonomy): Bacteria > Pseudomonadota > Gammaproteobacteria > Enterobacterales > Enterobacteriaceae > Morganella > Morganella morganii_E. The sequence continues at coordinate 236,156 of NZ_JBFZSO010000004.1, forward strand.
TGTTCTGTGAGAGAGTCAGCTGGATATCACCGGTACCCGGCGGCATATCGATGACCAGATAGTCCAGATCCGGCCACAGGGTATCCTGTAACATCTGCATCAGGGCTTTACTGGCCATCGGGCCGCGCCAGACCATAGCATTATCATCGGTGACCAGATAACCGATAGAGTTGGAGGCCAGACCGTAAGCCATAATCGGGGCCATATGCTGGCCGTCCGGTGAGGTCGGACGCTCTTTGGTGGTGCCCAGCATGTTCGGGATGGACGGGCCGTAAATATCCGCATCAAGGATACCGACTTTCGCCCCTTCCGCCGCCAGTGCCAGCGCGAGGTTAACCGCAGTGCTGGATTTACCCACACCGCCTTTGCCGGAGCTGACCGCCAGAATATTGCGGACACCGTTAATGCCCGGCAGATCATTGGCCCGGCGCAGTGTTGCGATATCATGACGCAGTTTCCAGTCCACCGCCGCCGCACCGGTCACTTTGCGTAATTCTTTGGTTTTTGCTTCAATCAGTGCTTCAAACGGGCGCTTCCAGACAAACGGCATCACCAGCTCAACATGCAGCACATCATCCAGCATCGCGCAGTGATTCAGCGCTTTGATGGCAATCAGGTTGCGTTTGAGTGTCGGATGCTCAAATGTCGCCAGTACCTGCGCGACCTGGTCGTTCAGCAATTCAGGGTTCATCTCCCCGGGGGATTTCGCATTCATCCCGGCTCCTTAGATTTATCGTTTTTATTGCCTGTAACTATCGGCTTCAATGATAGCAGAAGCCAACTGATTAATTTAGTCATTCCGCGCAAACCCGCACAAAACAAATCCCCTGCAATCAGCAGGGTTATCGCCGGATGTTCACGGCAGAAAAAAGTCCGGAAAACCACACACAAAGCCGGATTACTGCTGGCAGGGGTGGACGGGATCGGTTAACATCAAAGACCCTTTATTATTTGAGGAAGTGAAATACTCTATGTCTCAGATCGCTAATAAAATTTTGGTAACCTGTGCGTTACCATATGCAAACGGTTCAATCCATCTCGGTCATATGCTGGAACATATCCAGGCTGATATTTGGGTCCGTTTTCAGCGAATGCGCGGCAAAGAGGTTCACTTCATCTGCGCCGACGATGCTCACGGCACTCCGATTATGCTCAAGGCACAACAGCAGGGGATCTCCCCTGAAGAGATGATCGCCAACATGAGCGTTGAGCATCAGAAAGATTTTGCTGATTTCGCCATCAGCTTTGATAACTACCACTCCACGCACAGCGAGGAGAACCGGGTGTTATCCGGGAACATCTATCTGGCACTGAAAAAGAACGGCCATATTGAAACCCGGACCATTTCCCAGCTGTATGATCCGGAAAAAGGCATGTTCCTGCCGGACCGCTTTGTGAAAGGCACCTGCCCGAAATGTAAAGCGGAAGACCAGTACGGCGACAACTGCGAAGTGTGCAGCGCGACTTACAGCCCGACCGAGCTGATTAACCCGCGCTCTGTGGTCTCCGGTGCCACACCGGTGCTGCGCGAAAGTGAGCACTACTTCTTTGATCTGCCGGCCTTCGCTGACATGTTACAGGCATGGACCCGCAGCGGCGCACTCCAGGAGCAGGTCGCCAACAAAATGCAGGAGTGGTTTGATTCCGGCCTGCAGCAGTGGGATATCAGCCGTGATGCACCGTATTTCGGGTTTGAGATCCCGGATGCACCGGGCAAATACTTCTATGTCTGGCTGGATGCACCTATCGGCTACATGGGGTCATTCAAAAACCTGTGTGATAAACGCGGCGATCTCGACTTTAACGAGTTCTGGAAGAAAGATTCTGACGCGGATCTGTACCACTTTATCGGTAAAGATATTGTGTACTTCCACAGCCTGTTCTGGCCTGCCATGCTGGAAGGCAGCGGTTACCGCAAGCCGACCAACCTGTTTGTCCACGGCTATGTGACGGTCAACGGTGCGAAGATGTCCAAATCACGCGGCACCTTTATCCAGGCCCGTACCTATCTGAATCACCTGAATGCAGACAGCCTGCGCTATTACTACGCGGCGAAACTCTCTTCACGTATTGATGATATCGACCTCAACCTGGAAGACTTCGTTCAGCGTGTTAACAGTGACATCGTTAACAAAGTGGTCAACCTGGCATCCCGTACCGCCGGGTTTATCAAAAAACGCTTTAACGGCCGTCTGAGTGCAACCCTGGCTGAACCTGAGTTATATCAGCAGTTTGTTGATGCTGAAAAAACCATCAGCGAAGAGTACACCAGCCGTGAATTCGGCAAAGCTATCCGCGAAATCATGGCGCTGGCCGATGTTGCCAACCGTTATATTGATGAGAAAGCACCGTGGGTGGTGGCGAAACAGGAAGGTAAAGATGATGAGCTTCACGCCATCTGCACCGTGGGTATCAACCTGTTCCGCGCGCTGATGACCTACCTGAAACCGGTGATGCCGGAACTGGCGGCACGCAGCGAAGCGTTCCTGAATCAGGAACTGACACTGGACGGCATTACCAAACCGCTGCTGGATCATCAGATTGCGGATTTCAAAGCCCTGTTCAGCCGTATTGAAATGGCGAAAGTGGAAGAGATGATTGAAGCTTCCAAAGAGGATATCAAAGCGATGTCCGCCAAACCGGTCAGCGGTCCGCTGGCAGATGACCCGATTGCGGATACCATCAGCTTTGATGATTTTGCCAAAGTCGATATGCGTATCGCACAGATCATGTCTGCCGATTTCGTGGACGGCTCTGACAAACTACTGAAACTGGTACTGGATCTCGGCGGCGAAACCCGTCAGGTATTCTCCGGCATCCGCCAGGCGTATCCGGATCCGAAAGCGCTGGAAGGCCGCCTGACAGTGATGGTCGCCAACCTCGCACCACGCAAAATGCGTTTCGGGATCTCTGAAGGCATGGTCATGGCCGCAGGCCCGGGCGGAAAAGAGATTTTCCTGCTCAGTCCGGATTCCGGTGCACAGCCGGGTCAGCAGGTGAAGTAAGTTCTTCTCTGTACAATAAACTGAAAAAAACCTGCGCTCCGGTGCAGGTTTTTTTATGTGATCTATGGCACAAATAAAAAGTTAATTGTATGATGAATAGGTTCATCCAAGAAGGAACATTATCATGAAACCAAAACAGATAGCGGAAACCGGCTGGCGCTATCTACGGGCATTTCTGATCCTGTATCTGTGCCTGTTTGCCGGCAATATTATCGCGGTGTTACTGCCGTTTTCCGTCCCGGGCAGCATTGTTGGCATGCTGCTGCTTTTTGTGCTGCTCGCACTGCAGATCATTCCGGCGCACTGGGCCCAGCCCGGCTGCACCTTATTAATGAAAAACATGACAATGTTATTTCTGCCGATCGGTATCGGTGTGATGAACTATTACGATACCCTCAGCGCCCAGTTGCTGCCAATCCTCGTTGCCTGTGTCGTCAGTACCTTTATCGCCATGTGTACTGTGGCGCTGAGTTCTGAATTTATTCACCGCCGCCATGTTCCGGTTCCGGAACAACAGGAGGCCGACGCGGTTGCCGCCGCAGAACACACTGAACAACAAGAGAAACGCAAATGTTAACGCATATCTGGTGGTCGCTCCCGCTTACCATCGGCGTCTATTTTCTCGCCAGAGCTATCTATATCAAATTTAAGCTGCCGGTATTAAACCCGCTGCTGATCTCCATCGTGATTATCATTCCGCTGCTGGTATTCACCGGAACCTCATACAACCACTATTTTGAGGGCAGCCGCATCCTCAACGATCTGCTGCAACCTGCCGTAGTGGCACTGGCATTCCCGCTGTATGAACAGCTGCATCAGATCCGCGCACAGTGGAAATCCATCATCACCATCTGCTTTGCAGGGAGTGTGATTGCGATGGTTACCGGCACTGCTGTTGCCTTTATGATGGGCGCGACACCGGAAATAGCCGCCTCTATCCTGCCGAAGTCAGTCACCACCCCGATAGCGATTGCAGTTTCCAATTCCATCGGCGGCGTGGCGGCAATCAGCGCTGTGTGTGTGATTTTCGTCGGGATCCTCGGTGCGATTTTCGGCCATACCCTGTTCAAACGCCTGCGGGTCACCACCAAAGCCTCACGCGGCCTGGCAATGGGTACAGCCTCTCACGCCCTCGGTACCGCCCGCTGCGCGGAAGAGGATTATGTGGAAGGTGCATACAGCTCACTGGCATTAATGACCTGCGGGATTATTACTTCCCTGATGGCACCGTTTATCTTCCCGGTGCTGCTGACATTATTCGGTTGACCTTAAAATTTGAGCACCATCTCGCAAATTCAACATTCGTTTCATTTGTTTCATAATGAACGTGATAAAAATCACGTTCATTATGTATAACTACCCGCTAGAATGATCTCATTGATAATGGAGGTCATTTATGCAAAACCGCTTTCATGCAGCCCTGAACACACTCCCTTCCCCGCTACAGACCCTGCTGACAGACATTGTTTGCGCTGATACTTTCCCCGGATATTTATCTGCCAAACAGGTCAGTGCACTCTGTAATGCCGCAGGTACTGATGAAGATGCACTCGCGCTGGCCATGCTGCCGCTGGCCGCAGCCTGTGCCGTGACTCCGGTGTCCCGGTTTAATGTGGGTGCGATTGCACACGGACTGAGCGGTAACCTCTATTTCGGTGCCAATATGGAATTCTGCCATGTGCCGTTACAACAGACAGTACATGCGGAACAGAGCGCGATCACACACGCCTGGCTGCGCGGCGAGAAAGGTTTGCGCAAAGTCACGGTCAATTACACGCCGTGCGGCCACTGCCGTCAGTTTATGAATGAACTCAACAGCGGTACAGAACTGCTGATCCAGTTACCGGAACTGGCCGCTATGCCGCTGAAAACCCTGCTGCCGCATGCTTTCGGTCCGGTGGATCTGGGAATTGAAACCCGGTTATTTGACCAGGTGCATCATGGTTATCATTTCCTCGCCACCAATGCGGTGGTCGGAAAAGCGCTCGAGGCGGCTAACCGCAGCCATGCACCGTATTCTCATTCCCACAGTGGTGTAGCATTACAGGACAGCCGCGGACGCATCTACAGCGGTGCTTATATTGAAAATGCCGCCTTTAACCCGGGACTGCCGCCGTTGCAGGCTGCGCTGATCTTTATGAATATGGCAGGCGGCGACCTGCATGATATCCACCGCGCCGTGCTGGTAGAAGGCAGTAACGCCATGCTGTCACAGTGGGAAAGTACCTCTGCCACACTGAGCGCCCTGGGGTGTCAGGATATCTCTCTGTTCAGCTATTGATTCTGCTTTGCTGAGGCTGATACCCGCAGGTTCCGGGTATCAGCCTTTACGTGATTACTCAATATAAATCTATCCCGCCTCTCACTTTCACACATCGGTATCACTAATTTCGTAACAATTACTGTACATATTTTTCAGATAACTTAGGATCAGTGCGTCCTGTCTTAAAAATGTCAATTGGCAAAGAGTAGTCATACATGGAACTGGAATACGAAAGCAAACGTGCATTATATATCCCGTATGCGGGCCCTATCCTGTTAGAATTTCCGCTGCTGAATAAGGGAAGCGCCTTCACCGAAGAAGAGCGCAGTAATTTCAACCTCCACGGCCTGCTGCCTGAAGCAGTGGAGACCATCGAAGAGCAGACTGAACGCGCTTATCGTCAGTATTCTGATTTTAAAAACGATACTGACAAACATATCTATCTGCGAAACATTCAGGATACGAATGAAACGCTGTTCTACCGCCTGCTTAATGCTCACCTCAAAGAAATGATGCCTATCATTTACACCCCGACCGTCGGGGCAGCCTGTGAGCATTTCTCGGACAGCTACCGCCGCGCGCGCGGGCTGTTTATCTCTTATCCGAACCGTGCTTACATTGATGACATGCTGCAGAATGCCACCAAGCAGAATGTAAAAGTCATCGTGGTCACTGACGGTGAGCGGATCCTCGGTCTGGGTGACCAGGGGATCGGCGGGATGGGGATCCCGATTGGTAAACTTTCTCTGTATACCGCCTGCGGCGGCATCAGCCCGGCATATACACTGCCTATCGTGCTGGATGTCGGCACTAATAACCAACAGCGCCTGAATGACCCGCTTTATATGGGCTGGCGTCACCCGCGTATTACCGGCGAAGAGTATGATGAATTTGTTGATGAATTTATCAATGCCGTTAAACGCCGCTGGCCGGATGTGCTGTTGCAGTTTGAAGATTTCGCCCAGAAAAATGCGATGCCGCTGCTGGAACGCTACCGCGATCAGCTCTGCTGCTTCAATGATGATATCCAGGGTACCGCGTCAGTCACCCTCGGCAGCCTTATTGCCGCCAGTCGTGCTGCAGGCGGACAGCTGAAAGACCAGACCGTTGCCTTCCTGGGTGCCGGTTCAGCCGGGTGTGGTATCGCCGAGCAGATTATCGCGCAGATGAAGTCCGAAGGTCTGAGTGAAGAGCAGGCACGTGCCCGTATCTTTATGGTGGACAGATTCGGTCTGCTGACCGATAAACTGCCGAATCTGTTGAATTTCCAGAGCAAACTGATCACCAAAAGTGACATTATTGCGGACTGGGATGTGCAGAATGATGCGATTTCACTGGAAGATGTGGTCCGTAACGCGAAGCCGACTGTGCTTATCGGGGTTTCCGGTCAGCCGGGGCTGTTTACGGAAGAGATTATCCGAGAAATGCACAAAAACTGTGCGCGTCCGGTCGTCATGCCGCTGTCCAACCCGACCTCCCGTGTGGAAGCCCGTCCGGAAGATATTATCGCCTGGACAGACGGTCATGCACTGGTTGCGACCGGAAGTCCGTTTAATCCGGTGATTTATAAGGATAAAACCTATCCTATCTCCCAGTGCAACAACTCCTTTATTTTCCCGGGGATTGGGCTGGGTGTGCTGGCCGCCGGTGCCAGACGCGTCACTGACGGCATGATGATGGCAGCAAGCCGCGCGCTGGCGGAATGTTCACCGATGGTTGTTAACGGCGAAGGCTCACTGCTGCCGGATATCGAAGACATCAAAAAAGTCTCCCGTATCATCGCCAAACAGGTTGCCAAAGAAGCACAGATCCAGGGTGTCGCAACTGTGACCTCTGACGGTGCACTCGATGAAGCTATCGAACGTAACTTCTGGCATCCGGAATATCGTGTTTACCGCCGGACATCTTTCTGACGAATAACCGCTATTCTGCCGCTGAAAACCCGCCTCCGTGCGGGTTTTATTCTTTTTTTCACCCTTGCCAGCCTTTCCCCGCTCAAGTAATCTTAGCCTTATGGTAACGATATAGTGATAAAGGTCTCAGGAATAATGGGAAAAGCGCGGATATGGAAACGGATCATTCTGTGGATGCTGGCAGGTATTATTCTGGCGGCAGCAGCGGCTATTGCGGCAGATCGCTGGATTAGCTGGAAAACCGCGCCTTATATCTATGAAAATATCAATGACCTGCCGCCGAGCGAAGTCGGCATGGTACTCGGTACGGCTAAGTACTATAAAAACGGGACAATTAACCAATATTACCGGTATCGTATTCAGGGTGCCGTAAATGCATACAACAGCGGCAAGGTGAAGTATCTGCTGCTGAGCGGCGATAATGCCCAGCACAGCTACAATGAGCCGAGTACGATGCGCAAGGATCTGGTGAATGCCGGGGTCCCGGCCAGTAAAATAGTGCTCGATTTTGCCGGGTTCCGTACGCTGGACTCCGTGGTACGGACCCGTAAAGTCTTTGATACCAATGGCTTTACGATTATTACCCAGCGCTTCCATTGTGAACGGGCGCTGTATATCGCAATGGAAAAAGGCATTGAGGCACGCTGTTACGCGGTTTCCTCTCCTAAGAATATGTTTACTGTCCGGGCGCGGGAAGTGATTGCCCGTCTGGGTGCGCTGGCTGATTTATATATTCTCAACCGTGAGCCGCGTTTCCTCGGCCCGCAGGAATCTATTCCGGCACCGCAGACCTTACCTGAGAATGTGCCGTCATATCCGGCAGTGACACCGGAAGAGCTGAATGTGCTTTATCCGGAGCCACCCGTGACACCGGAAAAACCGGCGGATACCACACAACCGGCACCCGCCGCGCAATAATCCGGATTCAGCGGGCCGCCAGCTTATTGGCTGCCTGCCGCCACAACCACTCCACCGGCCCCTGAGAAAAATAACGCAGCCACAGGGTTGAGAACAGGATGTTAATCAGCCACATCAACGGCACAATGCCCAGCAGCGTCAGGCGATCAAACTGACAGAAATAACCGAGGTACTCAAACAGTATCACCCCGCACACCGATTGCAGCAGATAGCTGCTCAGTGCTGTGCGTCCGACCCGCTGTAAACAGGCGGCAACCGGCTTCAGCTGTGGCTGTAAACCATAGAATAGTGCGATAAGCCCGGTGGTCTGTACCGGCTGCAAAATATCTGCCAGCGGGTAACCGATAGTGCCCATCCAGAAGATACTCCAGCCGTTCAGGTATTCCAGCCACATCACAACAGCCTGCAGCAGCAGTGACGGGATCAGCAGACACGCCGCCAGCCGCCGGTAATGAGACAGAGGATATGTCCCTTTCAGCCAGCCGTTTTTCATCAGTGTTGCGCCCAGCAGCATCATTGCCAGTAACTGCCAGCCATACTGAACCACCATCATCATCAGCATGCCGCTGATGGTGCTGATTCTGTCCAGCATACCGGCAATACCACCGGTGTTAGCGATCAGGACTTCATAATCCAGCATTTCCTGCGACGGCTGCCAGTACAGCAGTTTCAGCTCACCGTCTTCCGATAACAGGAAAAACAGTAAAAACAATCCGGTCAGGATCAGCACCGGTACCAGCTTCAGCCACCAGCGGGAGGAGACATTATGGATGATCCAGCAGGCGGCCACGCCGGTCAGGCTGTACATCAGCAGGATATCCCCGCTCCAGAGCAGAGCGGTATGCAGCAGCCCGATCACTCCCAGTATCAGTAACCGCGCCATATTCCAGGGCTGGCTGTAACGGCTGAGCATCATCAGAGTGGCACCGAACAGCAGTGCAAACATGCCGAGAAATTTCCCCTGAACCAGAACACTCAGTACCGCCCAGGTGGCGATATCTGTTGCGGACGCTGCCGGGGTGTACAGCGGGTTCAGATAGGCCGCAGACGGCAGCGCGAATCCGCCGATGTTCAGAATAAAAATACCGAGGATGGCCAGCCCCCGCACCATATCGAGGACATCAATACGGGCAGAGGCAGATGTGACTGAAGTATTCATCCGTTAAATATGACGAGCTGCGCGCAGGAATTCCTGGCGGGTATTCTGGCTGGATTTAAATAATCCGCCCAGAGAGGTGGTGGTCGTGGTACTGGTTGCATCACGGATACCGCGCGCTTTGACACAGTAATGCACCGCGTCAATGGATACCGCCACATTGGTGGTGCCGAGCAGTGTTTGCAGTGCCAGCAGAATTTGTTGTGTCAGCCGCTCCTGCACCTGCGGGCGCTGAGCAAAGAATTGCACAATCCGGTTAATTTTCGACAGTCCGATAACGGTATCTTTCGGGATATACGCGACAGTGGCTTTGCCGTCGATAGTGACAAAGTGGTGTTCACAGGTGCTGGTCAGCGTGATATCGCGGACTGTTACCATTTCATCCACTTTCATTTTATTTTCAATCAGGGTGATTTTCGGGAAATTGTGATAATCCAGCCCTGAAAAAATTTCATCCACATACATCTTCGCGATACGTTTCGGGGTATCTGCCAGACTGTCGTCGCTCAGATCGAGATTGAGCAGCTTCATAATTTCTGTCATATGCGCTTCAATCTGAACCTTACGGGTTTCCGGCGGCAGTGTCTGCTCCCGCAATGGTGTCTCCAGCCCGCGTGCGATGAGCGCGGCGTGGACAAGTTCTGCTTCCCGGCTTAATGATGACATACCTTCTCCGACTATTTTTCAGGTGACTCCCGGTGCTGTATTGCACCCGCCGGCGGGTCACTACCCGCCGCCCTGCTATTTTAGAGCAATACGTCGTTTTGTTAATTCATTTTGTGGTTTTGGTGATGAAAAGTTTGCACCGGAAATCCCTGTTAATACTACGGATATCAGCCGGAACGAAAGTCACTGACACCATGACCGGAAAAGCGCCGGACGACGAAAACGCTATACAATCTCATAACGGGTGCGGGAGACATCCCGGTGATCAGCAAAAACAATCTCTTCGCGGCCGCCGGTAATATCAGACATAATCACCGCAGTGATATCAAATGCAATACCGGCAAAAATGGTTCCGGCAGCGATAATCCCGGCACCTGAAACAGATATTAATTGTTCCTGATTTAATTCCTTCATAATTAACCTCTCAATTATTAAAATTTAAAGTACAATGTAATACATTGTACTCGCGTATATAAAAACAATCCCCATTGAAAATACGAACACCTTTATATTAATAATAATTGTAATTAGGATTAGGGCAGTACATATCATTAAAATCAATATATTCTGGCATCTGAGGCTCAGGCCGGTACGGACTGTTACTTTCAGATGACATAGCGTATGCTAAACCACCACCAATTACACCAACTGCTACCCCTACAGGTCCGCCACCAAGCGCCAGCCCTCCGAGCGTACCGGCAATCATACCAATACCGGCATCATTAGCCTGTGTTTTATCAGGCATGCGCTCTGTTCCGCCACCTGATACTTGAGCTATCTGTAAATTATTTAGTTTGATCATAAAGTCACCTATTATTTATTTAAAAAGAAGAGTTAATGCTGTTTTGGTAAATGAAAAAAAACCAATGTAAATAATAAATGCAAGAAATACATCACACATTGAATTATCAGGATAAACTATCCGCAGAGATGAATGAGATATCATTATCGGCGTCAGCATTAAACTACTCATCATCGCGATAAATTTAATCTCAAAAACCTTACGAGACGCTCTTTTAACATAATCAATTAAGTCTTTCATTATATACTCTTTAGTATGATTAAGAATATATTCTTACCATAGCAACGCATTAAAAAAAACATTATTCTCGTGAAGCGTAAATACTAAAAAACAATAATGGATTTTATTTTAAAATCACACACAAATAGATCAGCAGAGAGAATAATCCTCTTGCTGATTTATTTATAATATATTATTCAAATTATTAACTACTGCGATCACGAAAAATCAGCAAACCAGCGATAATCAGTGCCGCAAAGGCGACCCACAGCGCCGGTTCCAGTTTGCCGGTAAAATACGCGGAGACCGAGGATACCAGCGGGCCGCCAAGCTGCCCGACAGCATACCAGGTGGTCAGCAGCCCGGCCATATAGCGGCCGTGCTCCGGAGCCAGTTCACGCCCGCACTGAAATGCCAGTTGCACCGCAGCCATCAGGCCGCCGCCGACCAGAAAAGCACTGACCGCCAGGCCGCTGATCCCGGGCATGATTTCTGCCGCCAGAATACCCGCAGCCTGTGCCCAGAGGGTGATTGCCAGCCGCCGCTGTGGCGTGAAAAAACGTCGCGCGGCAATCGCAGCAACGATACCGGTGACCGCCGCTATCCCGAATACCGGCCAGACAAACTGAGCAAACAGGCTGCCGGGGAAACGTGCTGCCGCCATTTGCGATAAAAACGTGGCAGGTAGAATATAGCCGAATCCGGCCAGCGCATAGCTCCATAATAAACGGCGGATTTTCGGGGTCATCAGAGGTTTACTGTGCGGGGAATTGCTGCTGCTCAGCTCCCCCGGGCGCGGCAGATAGCGGCTGACATACAGACTGAATACCAGTGCTGCCGCACCGTAGATCCACCAGCCCTGTGAGGCGGTCAGTGATAAGCCCTGAATACCGATGGCCGCCAGTCCGCACAACAGAATGCCGGTGCCGGTGCCGCCGTAAACCGCGACACTCAGTGCCGGACGGTTGAGTTTTGCCAGTGCGTCATTGGTCCAGGCGGCCGCTAACACCAGCGTCCAGCCGCTTGCCCAACCGATAAAAAAGCGTGCGATACTGTGCAGTACCGCGCCGGAAATCATCGCTGACAACAGTGTGATAATCACCGCGCCCCATAAACCGGTCCACAGCCGCAGTTCAATACCGCGTTTTGCCCGCATGGCATCAAAGGATCCGGCAAGATAACCAAGGTAATTCCAGGCAGCCACAATACCGGCGGTTGTCAGGTCAAGCTGGTGCTCGTCAATCATCAGCGGCACCTGCGGGGTAAAAGCAAAGCGCCCTATTCCCATGGCCACCACCAGCGCAAGAAAACCACTGACTGCAATATGAAGCGCCGTTGTCTGACGGGCGGAGTGAGATGTCGTCATATGAAATGCAATATGTTAATAATTTGTAACTTCGTTATACCAAAAGAAGCCTTTAAAATGCAATAATGACTTCCGGAATCAGATCTGTTGCTCACGCTTTTGTGCCACATCATTCAACTCGGGCTGTAAGTCTGCCATAATGCTCTCCTCTTTATTATCCGTTTTATCTGCGCCCTGCGGGCACCGGGAGTGAAACAGCATCATGGCTAATCCGACAGAAAGTCACACCTCTTCGTTAATCTCTTTACAGGAAGCACTGGATAAGCTGCTCGCGACCCCGGCCGCGATCACCGGTACTGAAACTATCGCGCTGACAGATGCCGCCGGGCGGATCACTGCCACCCCGGTTATTTCGCCTATCAATGTACCGCCATTTGATAATTCCGCAATGGATGGTTACGGCCTGCGCCTGTCCGATTGGGACGGAAAAACCCCGCTGCCGGTTGCCGGTCGTGCTCTGGCGGGCGTGCCGTTTAAAGGTGAATTACCGGCCGGACAGTGTGTCCGTATTATGACCGGCGCACCGGTACCCAAGGGTGTGGATACCGTGGTGATGCAGGAAGAAGCGGAAGTGTCGGATGCGGGGATCACCTTTACCGCCGGGATTACCGCCGGGCAGAATATCCGCCGAGTTGGTGAGGATATCGCGCAGCACAGTGAGGTTTTACCGGCAGGTACCAAATTGGCCGCCGCTCAACTACCGCTGATCGCCTCTCTGGGTCTGGCGGAGCTGTCCGTGGTGCGAAAACTGAAAGTGGCGGTGTTCTCCACCGGTGATGAATTGCAGGCTGTCGGCCAGCCGCTGGGTGACGGACAGATTTATGATACCAACCGCTTTGCGGTTCGTCTGATGCTGGAAAAGCTCGGTTGTGATGTGATTGATCTCGGCGTTATCCCGGATAATCCGGATATTCTGCGCGCCACCTTTGAGAAGGCCGATGCTCAGGCTGATCTGGTGATCAGCAGCGGCGGCGTGTCTGTCGGCGAAGCGGATTACACCAAACAAATTCTTGATGAGATCGGCAAAATTAATTTCTGGAAACTGGCGATCAAACCGGGCAAGCCGTTTGCTTTCGGTAAGCTGAATAACGCCTGGTTCTGCGGTCTGCCGGGTAACCCGGTCTCCACCACCGTTACCTTTTATGAGCTGGTGCAGCCGCTGATCGCCCGCCTGTCCGGTTTCAGTCAGTGGCAGCCGCCGATGCGGTTTAAAGCCGTGACCACCACGCCGCTGAAAAAATCCGCCGGTCGTCTGGATTTCCAGCGCGGAATTGCCGGGGTGAATGAGTCCGGTCAGATGGTGGTGAAAACCACCGGCGATCAGGGCTCGCATATTTTCAGTTCATTCAGCCTCGCCAACTGCTTTATTGTACTCGAGCGTGAGCGCGGCGCAGTTGCCGCCGGTGAAACCGTTGAAATCGAATTTTTTAATCATTTACTGAAGAATGACTGATGGCGACTGAACCCGGACATATTGAGCTCAGTGATGAAGAAACGCTGCGTTATAACCGTCAGATAGTACTGCGCGGCTTTGATTTTGATGGTCAGGAAGCCCTGAAAGCCGGACGGGTGCTGATCACCGGCCTCGGCGGGTTGGGCTGTGCGGCGGCACAGTATCTGGCAGCTGCAGGCGTGGGGCATCTCACCCTGCTGGATTTTGATACCGTGTCGCTCTCCAATTTGCAGCGTCAGATCCTGCACACCGATGCCCGCATCGGTATGGCAAAAACAGAATCCGCCGCGATTGCACTGAAAGCGGTCAATCCGCATTGCCGGACTGAAACTGTCACAAAACAACTGAATGATGATGAGCTTGCCGCTCTGATTCAGTCTCACCATGTGGTTCTGGACTGCACCGATAATGTCGCCGTCCGCGAACAGCTGAACCGCGCGTGTCATCAGCTGAAGATCCCGCTGGTGTCCGGTGCCGCTATCCGTATGGAAGGACAGGTTGCCGTCTTTACCTGGCAGGAGGAGGAACCCTGTTACCGCTGCCTGAGCCGGTTATTCGGGGAGAACAGTCTGACCTGTGTGGAAGCGGGTGTGATGGCACCGCTGGTCGGCACCATCGGCACCCTGGAGGCGATGGAGTGCATCAAACTGCTCACCGGCTACGGGCAGGTGAGCAGCGGAAAAGTGGTGCTTTTTGATGCGATGCGCATGCAGTTCCGCACCATTAACCTTAAGCCTGATCCTCAGTGCGAGGTGTGCGGCTGTAACGGATAGTCTCCGGTTTATCCAGATGGATCTGTGTGACAGCAGGCTGTGTTTCAGCTATCACACGGCCGTCACGGACAGAGTAACGTACCGGCACCTGACGGCGGACGGCATCAAACCCGTTTTCCGCCGGCAGGATCAGCAGGCTGGCACGTTTGCCTTCCGCCACGCCGTAATCCTGTAAGTTCAGGGTGCGCGCACTGTATTCCGTGATCAGCTTCAGCCCGTCATTAATCTGACCGTACCCCATCAGCTGACAGACATGCAGCCCCATATGCAGTACCTGGAGCATATTAGCCGTTCCCAGCGGATACCACGGGTCAAACACATCATCGTGACCGAAGCAGACATTAATATCCGCCGCCAGCATCTCTTTGACACGGGTGATCCCGCGGCGCTTCGGATACGTATCGAAACGCCCCTGTAAGTGAATATTCACCAGCGGGTTCGCCACAAAGTTAATGCCGGACATTTTCAGCAGACGGAACAGGCGGGAGGTATAAGCCCCGTTATAAGAGTGCATCGCTGTGGTGTGGCTGGCGGTAACACGCGCCCCCATTCCCTCGCGGTATGCCAGCGCGGCAACGGTTTCCACGAAACGGGACTGTTCATCATCGATTTCATCACAATGCACGTCGATCAGGCGGTCATATTTCTGTGCCAGCGCAAAGGTTTTGTGCAGAGATTCCACGCCGTATTCGCGGGTAAATTCAAAGTGCGGGATAGCCCCCGCCACATCCGCGCCCAGACGCAGCGCCTCTTCCAGCAGTGCCTCACCGTTTGGATAGGACATGATCCCTTCCTGCGGGAACGCAACAATCTGTAAATCCACCCACGGCGCAACTTCCTGCTTCACTTCCAGCATCGCTTTCAGCGCGGTCAGGGTGGCATCAGAGACATCAACATGGGTACGAACATGCTGGATGCCATTGGCAATCTGCCATTTCAGGGTCTGCCAGGCACGGGTTTTCACATCATCGTGCGTCAGCAGCGCTTTGCGTTCCGCCCAGCGTTCAATACCTTCAAATAAGGTACCGGACTGGTTCCACGCCGGTTCCCCTGCGGTCTGGGTGGTATCGAGGTGAATATGCGGCTCAACGAACGGCGCGGTGACCAGGCCGCCTTCTGCGTTCAGACTCTCCGGCAGTACTTCCCCCTCCGGCTGCGGCATAATCGCGGTAATGCGCTGATTATCCATGTCGATACGCCACAGGCCATCACGATCCGGCAGACGGGCATTAAAAATATGTTTTACGGTTTGATTAAGCACGGGTCATCTCCGGGTTGGTTGTACGACGACGGTTAAGTAACGGATTGAGGACAGCATAGCTTAATGCCCCGCCGAGAACTGCGTTCACCGGCACAATCCCCGGCAGCCAGTGCCCGGCAATCACGCCTGCCGCCACGGCCAGCAGTGCGCTGACATTCACATCACGCATTTTGCTGCGGTCAAAGGTTTCATAACGGTGACGGTACATCAGGTAATCGGCAATAATAATGCCCCCGATTGGCGGGATAGCGGCGGATAAGAAGGTCAGCCAGCCGACAAAATTATTGTAGAGCCACAGGGCGCACAGTGTGCCGATAAGCCCGTTGACGATAGATAAGGTTTTGCTGGAAAGCCCGGTGATATTGGCAAACCCCAGACCGGATGCATAAAGCGCGTTATCATTGGTGGTCCAGATATTCAGACCGAGAACGATAATCGCCGGTAATAACAGCCCCTGAGCAATCATCACGTCAGAGATATCCGCCATACCGAGAGACGCAGCTCCGGCGGCACCGAAGATAAACATCAGTGAGTTACCGAGGAAGAACGCGATAATCGCCACCAGCACCGCAATTTTCGGTTTGCGGCCGAAGCGGACAAAATCTGCTGTCAGCGTACCGGCACTGATAAACGAACCGACCACCATGGCGAGCGCCAGATTAAAATCAATCGGCTGTGCGGGGATAACATCGCGCAGTGCGCTCATGCCACCCATCCCGGTTACCGCGAGGTAAACCGAGTAACTGCCGAGAATGGCAATCGCCGGGACCGCAATCACCGACAGTACGGTCAGCGCAGAGATGCCGAAGAAAACGGTAATAGTCATCAGCACCCCGGAGATGCCGATCAGCCAGTTGATATCCCAGCCTGTCGCTTTGCCGACCGGAATGGCAAACATGGCCACGCCGACACCGAACCAGCCGACCTGTGTGCCGCCGAGTAAGAATGAAGGGAGCCAGGAGCCTTTAATACCGAAGGAGTAACGCGCGAGAAGATGGGTTGTTAAGCCGGTTTTGGAACCAATGAAACCAAGAAAAGCGGTGTAGACACCAAGAAGAAGATTACCGATAAGAACTGCGAGGAAGAAATCATTAAAACTGAGACCGGTACCGAGAGCACCTCCGGTCCACATACTGGCGGAAAAGAAGGTCAAACCCAGCATTACAAAGGTTAATGCCAGCCCGCCTTTCCGCGCGGATATGGGCACAGGCCCATGACTGTAATTTTTATCCCCGGACACAATTACCTCCTGTTGCTTTTCTCAGGCCAAAAAAATCTGACGAATTCTATAGCCGCAAAAAACAAAAGCAAACGATTTCGTTCACACTTTAAGAGAATTAACGCATCGTTAATATCCCGGTAAAAAAGCATTTTGACCAAACGAACAGGACAAAAATGCGGAGAAATCGTTCCTGATTGCTGTACCCGTTATTGTCAGACGGAGAGGCCACACCTGTTATCATGATATGAACATGAAGTGCTTGAAATACGCTTCCGCCCGGCAAAAGACTCAAAAAATCACATAAAAATCAAATTATTAATATTTTAATTATTTACTGTCGCAGTAAGTGACGATAAACATTGCATGCCTGCCGGGAAATAACACCTGACCTCAGAAAATAATATTCTTCTCCCGGGCTCCCCTTTATTTCCCCGGATATTCCGCCGGGGATGCTGTTAATTTTTATATTCTCTTTTTGAACCGCTATTACTTTATCTTTATTTATCGGTTATCCGCCATTTTACGGTGATGAAAAGCAGCAGCCTGAGACTTATCCGTCACCCTGCCGGTTCAAAATACCCGGGTTATTCTCTTTTGTGGCCGGATAAAGAATTACGTTATGTCACGTAATGTATTGCCGGTAACACCGGCTTATTAATTAAAACAGGTATCACAATGAATTTACTGAAAAATATATCAGGTTATGTTGTTTTCGGTATGCCTGACAATAAACCGGAAAAGCACGACCGGTAAGGATGGTTTATCCTTGTTATTATCCTGTTCAACTTCTGTTGCCAAATACAGATAACTCATATATTGTACGCCGCCTGCATTTACCCCAGCGTGTGGTGATGGCCCGTTTATCACTGACGTTTCAGTAAAGTGCGCACGATGCAGACGCAAGGTGCGAGGTTTATTGAAAATAAATGCAGACTGACCGTCATCCGCTGACGGCCGGAGATATATATTGTGCCCGGATGCGATATCCGCGGCATGTTTCAGGCTATTGGGAAGGGCTGTAAAAATGCAACAGAATACTGTGCAGATGAAACGCGTATTAAATACCCCCGCGTTAGTTTTCTTCGGGCTCGCCTATATGGTGCCCCTTGGTATCTTCACAACTTACGGACAGGTTACCGTCCTCAGTGAAGGTCATTTACCGGTTGCTTATATTATTACACTGACAGCCGTCCTGTTTACCGCTCTCAGCTATTGTAAAATGACCAGCACACTGCCGCTGGCCGGCTCTGCGTATTCCTATGTCCAGAAAATCTTCGGCGGGAATACCGGGTTTCTGGTCGGCTGGGCTCAATTGCTGGATTATCTGTTTCTGCCGATTATCAACTATATCGCCATCGGTATTTTTGTGCATGAAGCCCTGCCGTCGGTGCCGATGGAGCTGATTATTGTCTCCACGATTGTGATTGTCTCTCTGCTGAACATCCTCGGGATAAAACTGGTCACCTCGATGAATATGCTGATTATTGTGATGCAGCTTATATTTATCGCGCTGTTCCTGTATCTCAGCTTCAGTTCCGCGTTCACGCTCGATAAAGACGCATTGCTCGCCCCGCTGACGGTGATGTCCGATCAGGTATCCGGGCTGTTCGCCGGTGCGGCGGTTCTGTGTCTCGCATTCCTCGGGTTTGATGCCATCTCCACCATGGCGGAAGAGACCAAAGATGCCAAACGCGCGCTGCCGAAAGCGATTCTCTATACCGTGTTTATTGCCGGGACATTATTTATCATTATCTCTTACGGCGCACATCTGAGCTATCCGGCGTGGCGTGATTTCCTGCCGAACACCGATATCGCCAGTATTCAGGTGATGGAAAAAGTCGGCGGCGCACTGATGGCGTCCTCCTTTATTACTGCCTATGTGATCGGCGTGTTTGCCTCCGCAATGACATCCCAGGCCAGTATTGTGCGGATTTTCTATGCCATGGGCCGTGAAGGGGTGCTGCCGCGCGCTGTGTTTGCCCGTCTGCATGCCAGATTCAACACGCCGGTGCTGTCGATTCTGTTTGTCGCCCTCGCCTCACTGATGGCGCTGGTGCTCTCCCTGAGCCTGGTGGCATCCATGATAAGCTTCGGCGCACTGATCGCATTTACCTTTGTAAATCTGTGTGTTATCAAACACTTTATTATTGACCGGAAAGAACCGCTGACGGCTGCCGTGATCCTGCGCTGTCTGGTGGTACCGGCAATCGGAGTACTGCTGACCCTGTGGCTGTGGACCAGCCTGGATGCACAGGCACTGACTGTCGGCCTGATCTGGCTGGGGATCGGTGTGGTATACCTCGGTGTGATCACCCGCTTCTTTACCCGCCGTCCGCCGTCAATCACGGAAGAAGAAACTCACTTAATTATCAATTAACTCTGTTGATGAGGACTGGAGAGCATAATGAAAATGACTGCCGCTGATATTATTTATCACAACGGTTATATCTATACTGCGGATGCGGAAAACCGCGTCGCCGGGGCCATCGCGATTGCTGATGGCCGTATTCTTGCCTGTGGTGATAATGATGACATGGCAGCATTCCGTGGTGAGCATACACAGTTTATCGATCTCGACGGCAAAATGATGATGCCGGGGATTATTGATGGTCATATGCACCCGTTCTGGGGCGGTATTCAGCTGTTCGGCTGCCATCTGAATTATGAATCCCTGACCATTGATGAGATCCTCGCCCGCGTGCAGGCGCATCTGGATAATGATCCGCGCACCGGCGAAAACGACTGGCTGAAAGTGACCGCCTGGCTGCGTCAGGGCATGTTACCGGCCGGTATTGATATGTACCGTGAAGATATGGACAAACTCAATACCCGCCGCCCTGTCGTGCTGTTCTCCAATGACTGCCACACGCTGCTCGCCAACAGCCGTGCGCTGGAACTGTTCGGCATCACCAGAGAAACCCCGGCACCGAGTGACGGTAAAATCGGCAAACACGCCAATGGTGAGCTGAACGGTATCCTTGAGGATGCCCCGGCCATGCGTGCTGCGGACAGTATTCCCTCCATTCAGGCCGACCGTGCGGTGGATGTAGCCCGTCTGGTGCAGAAAGTCCTTAATGAACAGGGCGTCACCATGGTCATGGATGCCCGTGTGGCGGAATTACAGCTGGATGCGTTCCGTGCATTACAGGAACAGGGTGAACTGACACTGCGTGTGCAGGCTGCCCGTGAAATCACCCCGGATGATGCGCCGGATGTGGCATCCGTGCCGCAGGCCGTGCAAAACGCCGTTGCCTTTGCGGAGCGTTATCATCAGCCGCAATGGGGCCCGGAACCGGGCATCGCGGTAAAAAACATCAAAATGTTTGTCGATGGTGTGCTTCAGTTCCCGACCATGACCGCCTCCCTGCTGAAACCGTACCGCATCAATCACGGCACCCCGGCACAACCGGACTGGCGTGAAACGGAAAATTACGGCGATCTCTATTTCACCTCCGATGTCATTGATGCCCTGCTCGAACGCATTGCGGCGGCCGGGTATGATCCGCATCTGCACACCGTCGGTGAAGGTGCGATTGATATGGTGCTCAACGGCATCGAAAAAATGCGTGCCGCACATCCGGGCAAAGATATCCGTCCGGGACTGGCTCACAACGAGCTGGTGGACGCCAAAGACTATGCACGTTTCGCCCGGCTCGGCACCATCGCCTGTCTCTCGTTCCAGTGGGCGGCACCGACCGCAGAACTGGCGGAATTCACCCGTCATATGATCGGCGAAACCCGTTATCAGCAACTGGAACCTATCGGCAAGTTTATCGATGCCGGGGCGGTGGTCGCGTTCGGCAGTGACTGGCCGATTGATGATTTTGATGAATGGTATGATCTGAAAGTGGCTGCCACCCGCCGTGGTCATCCGGTTAACGGGCAGCCTGCACAGCGTCTGGATACTGACCGTGACCTGACCATCACGGAAGTACTGCGTGCCGCCACGATTGACTCGGCGTATGCCCAGCACCGGGAAGATATTCTCGGCTCCCTGGAACCGGGCAAACTGGCGGATATGATCGTGCTGGATCGCAATGTGTTTCAGATACCTGCGGATGATATTGCCAATGTGAAAGTGCTGCGCACCATTGTCGGCGGAAAAACCGTTCATCTGACCAGCTGACCGTAACCGGCAGTCTGAAAAACAGAAACCTCATCACCGGATGAGGTTTTTTTATCTCAGTGCTTAATCGCCAGGGTGTGGATCACCGGCTGATAACCTTCGCGTTCATATAAACGCATTGCACCGGTGTTTTCCGGCAGCACTGACAACTCCAGATGCGTATGGCCCTGTGCCTTTGACCAGTCTTTAACGGCATCCAGTAATTTTTTCCCCGTGCCCTGCCCGCGTATCGCCGGATCAACCACAATATCAAAGATATAACCGAAACGGCGCGGCACCACACAGGTGTAAGGCGAGGTATCCTGCGTCTGTGCAAAGGCGAACCCGGCAATATGCCCTTCCGTTTCAGCCACCCGCAGACAAAATTTTTCATCTGTCATGGCGTTTTCGATAAATCCGCGATCCTGCTCTGCCGGACGCCAGCGATCCGGCTGATATTCTGCCATCAGAGTAAATAACTGCTGATAAAGCTCAGCAATGCGATCTGTGTCATTCCGTGTGGCAGGGCGGATTATCATGGTGTTCTCCGGTTAATCGTAAGTTTTGACCGCAGGTGCCTCATAGTTACGGAAGCGGCGGATAAGCGCGTTACCGTCCGTTTCGACGATGGCCATATGGCGGTATTTTTCCTGCATAAACTGTTCATCGGTCATTTTGCTGATCAGCGACAGCAGCGGGTCATAATAATTATTGATATTCATCAGCCCGACCGGCTTCTGATGCAGCCCGATCTGGCTCCAGGTAAAGACCTCGGCAAACTCTTCCAGGGTACCGAAGCCACCCGGCAGCGCGACAAAGCCGTCCGCCAGTTCAATCATTTTGCTTTTGCGTTCGTGCATGGTGCTGACGCGGTGAAGCTCCGTCAGGTTTTTATGGGCAATCTCCCGCCCTTCCAGCAATGCCGGGATCACGCCGATGGCCTTGCCGCCTTCGCGGAGTACTGTATCCGCCACCGTCCCCATGATCCCCACACTGGCACCGCCGTAAACCAGGGTAATTCCCTGCTCAACCAGAATCCGGGCAAATTTCACGGCCTCAAGGCGGTAAATCTCTGATGCACCCGCTGCAGATCCGCAATAGACCGCAATTCGTTTAATATCCCGCATATCTGCCCTGTCCTTATCGTGATGAAATGAAAATCCGGCAGTCAGTATACGCAAGCGGTCCGAAGATAGCACTCGTCAGATTTTGCTATGTTACCCGGCAATATCTGTCCGCAGATTAATATCCTCTTAAATCAGTAATTGCTATCCGTCAGCCGCCCCGCTAAGATTGCAGGACGAGTGCTGCCTTTTGCATGCAATTCAGCATAACTAATTGTCTCACCGCATTTTTATTGCTCCCGAGGTTCTTCATGTCTGCGTCTCCCCGCCAGCAAAGTGGTTCTCCGTGGTTACCGATCGGCTTATTGCTGTTGTCGATGATCTCTATTCAGAGCGGTGCCTCACTGGCGAAAACCCTGTTTCCGGTTATCGGTGCCCCGGGTGTGACCGCCCTGCGTTTACTGCTGGGTACGGCAATTCTGCTGGTGATTTTTAAACCCTGGCGGCTGCGTTTTACCCGGGAATCACTGCTGCCGATGCTGGGATACGGCCTCTCACTCGGGGCAATGAACTATCTGTTCTATCTGGCGCTGTCCACCATTCCGCTCGGGATTGCAGTCGCTCTGGAGTTTACAGGGCCGCTGGCGGTCGCCATGTTCGGGGCACGTAAAATAACGGATTATCTCTGGATTATTCTGGTGATCGCCGGTCTCGCCTTTCTGCTGCCGCTCGGTGAGCAGATCGGACAGATTAATCAGCTGGATCCGGTGGGGATGCTGTATGCCCTGGGTGCCGGGGCGGGCTGGGCACTCTATATTATCTTCGGCCAGCGGGCCGGACGCTTTTACGGCGCGGCCACGGTTTCCGTCGGCTCGCTTATCGCCGCACTGATTTTTTTCCCGATAGGGGCCTATCACAGTGATCTCAGTGTGATGTTCAGCTGGGCGGTACTGCCGGTCGGGGTGGCAGTGGCTATCTTATCAACGGCCTTTCCGTACTCGCTGGAGATGGTGGCACTGACCCGCCTGCCGACCCGGACATTCGGTATACTGATGAGCCTTGAACCGGTGATTGGGGCCATGGTGGGTATTATCTTCCTGAGCGAGCATCTGTTATTCACACAATGGCTGGCACTGAGCTGCATTGTCATCGCCTCCATGGGCGCGGCACTGACTATCAAACCAAAGTCAAAAATCAAAGCTGTTGAGTAATCCCCCGCCGTACTGAAACCGGCCTCGTGCCGGTTTACCTATCGATTCTATAGATTTAATCGAATTTAACTATCATCTGCGCTGTCCTATAGTAACCCCATCGAAACAAAGATGTTTAACGGAATAAATAAGGGGAACAATAATGAGCACCGCGAAATTAGTGAAAACCACAGCTTCTCACTTAGTGTACACCCGTAACGATGTCACTGATGATATTAAGCAGGAAACCATTGATGAACTGAATCATCAGGTTCTGCAGTTTATCGACCTGTCGCTGATGACCAAACAAGCACACTGGAATCTGCGCGGCCGCAATTTCATTGCTGTACATGAAATGCTGGACGGCTTCCGCGACAGTCTGAACACCCACCTGGATACTTTTGCCGAACGCGCTGTTCAGCTCGGCGGTGTGGCACTCGGTACTTCACAGGCGATCAGTAAAGCCTCCGCTTTACCGGCTTATCCGACCGATATCCACACTGTGCAGGATCACCTGAAAGCACTGGCCGACCGTTATGCGATTGTTGCCAACGATATCCGCCGTGCCGTCAGCCGCGTTGAGGATGAAAATACCGCAGATATGTTTACTGCCGCCTCCCGCGACCTCGACCAGTACCTGTGGTTTATTGAAGCCAATATCGAATAAATATCAGAAATACAGAACCGTAACCGGCGGGTTGCGGTCTGAAATTAACATCTCGTGTGTGAGTATGTGTCGCAACAATAAAAACAGTAAGACCTTGTGAGTCAATCCTACCCTTTATACCGCCTCCGGGCGGTTTTTTTTGCTTATTACTTTGCGGTGTTAACGGTATTTCATAATAAAAAAACCGGGAAAATATACGTATTTCAAAAACAAAAAAAATGCATAAAATTAAATGAAAGAAAGGGAGTACGTTAATACGTAATCATGACAGGTCATTATCTCAGTAATAATACCTGTCCGTGTGTTCCTTCGTGCACAGCGGGGAAATAAAATGAAATCATATCTGTTATTTATCGGGTGTTTTATCAGTGCCTTTGCATTCGCAGATGGTATCAGTACGAACAGCACACGGTATATTTATCCGGAAGATGCAAAAGATATTACTGTCAGGGTTAATAATGAATCCGCCTCACCGGTATTTGTACAATACTGGCTTGATTCAGGGAATTCAGAAACACTGCCCGCAAAACTGCCGGTCACGCCGTTTGAGCTGACCCCGCCGGTTTCACACATCAATCCCGGGGCAGAGCAGATCTTACGTATACGGCTGATGGATAAAAACAGTATGCCGTCAGACAGAGAAAGCCTGTGGTGGCTGAATGTTCTTGATATTCCGACGGTCAGTAAAACATCATCACTGAAAGAGAAAAATTCAGGGCAACTGGCCGTCCGTTCCCGGTTTAAAGTCTTTTACCGCCCTGCCGGATTAAGCGACAGAGACACGGCCACACAGCAGGTTACATTTCAGTCCGGCAGTCATTCAATACGGGTCAATAATACATCGCCGTACCACATTACCATTACGGAAATAACCCTGGCAGATAGAAAACAAATACTGCATAAATCCTTTATGCTGCAACCGAAAAGCAGTTCGGAAATAGCGGTAAAAAGAGCGGTTAAACGCGGTGACCATCTGACTGTCAGTAATATCAATGATTACGGCGGTAACGTGACTTTTACCGCCATGGCAGAATAACGCTCACCCGTTTATATTATTTTTCCGGTTCAATATCCGGCCGCACAATCGGAAAGACCGGTAATGCATTAAGCAGCCTGCTGCCGTACCGTTTGGTCAGCAGGCGCTGGTCATAAATCACCACATCCCCGTGACACTGATGGCTGCGGATCAGCCGCCCGACCTGCTGGATCAGCGTAAATGACGCGCCCGGCAGGCTCTGGATTTCAAACGGGTAGCGGTTCAGAGATTTGAGCCAGTCGTTTTCCGTGATGATCACCGGGTTGGTGACCGGCGGAAAGGCGATTTTGTGAATATGCACCTGAGTCAGGTAATCCCCTTTCAGATCAAGCCCCTCGGCAAAAGAATGCAGGCCGATAAGTACACTGTTCTGCCCGTCCCGGATCCGCTGACAATGAGTTTCCACCAGACGGTAACGGGGCTGATCCCCCTGCACCAGCAGTTGCAGACGCAAATCCGTCACATGGGTGAGAAACAGATCCATTGCCCGCTGGCTGTTAAACAGTACCAGCATACCGCGGTGCTCACCGGATGCCAGTTGTGAGCGGAAATAACGCGCCATTTCCCCGATATGCGCGGCTTCATCAGCCGGTGTCGGTTCATAATGCATTTTCGGGATCACCAGCCGCCCCTGGCGGCAGTGGTCAAACGGGGAATCGAGTGCCACAAAGCGGTCATCGGCCTTTTCACTCAGCCCGGTCATTTCCTGCAACCGGCTGAAACTGTTGAGTGAACGCAGAGTTGCCGAGGTCACCACAATATTCGGCACGTTGCGCCATAACAGGTGACCGAGCTGTTCACTGACACGGATCCCCGCACAGTGGAACCAGAGGTGAGACTGATTTTTTTCATAGCGGCGGCTGAGCCACTTTGAGACCGGCGCATGTGAGATTTCCGAAAGCGCCGCCAGACGCCACAGTTTGGCGCTGTTTTCCAGTGCGCCGAGGAACTTTCCGGCGGTGAGGATGGCGCGGTGCAGACGGACAATATCCTGTTTTGCCGTCTGTTCGTTCAGATCACTGAGTATCCCTTCCACCATGCTGTGCAGGGCATCCGTCTGTTTTGACAGTTGCTGAGCCGCCGCTGTCAGCGGCTCCGGCAGTTCCCCGAGCGGAAACAGATAGTGCGGATCCGCCGCCTGCTCCGGCAGCAGCGTCTGTGTGTACATCGCCACATCACGGTACACATCTGACATCGCGTCCAGATGTTTCTGCAGACGGGCACTGTCCGCCAGTTTTGGTGGTTTTACCGGGCGGAACTGTTGCAGATACTGCGTGACAAAGCGGGAAAGGTTATCCAGCTGCGCCTGAAGGGATACCAGGGTGATATCCCCTTCCACTTCGAGAGAATCACGGGCCACATCAGCGATATGGTGCCCTTCATCCAGCACCAGCAGCAGTTTTTTGCTTTCCGGCAGAACGGATTCATTCTCCATTGCCGCCATCACCAGCGCATGGTTGGCAACCACCACATCCACACTTTCAATTTCACGCCGCGCCAGGAAAAACGGGCAGCGCGAGTAATACTGGCAATTGCGGCCGAGACAACTGAGTTTGTCAGTGCTGATTTTGCGCCACAGGCTGTCCGGAATAGAGGTTTTGTGGTGATCGCGCAGGCCGTCCCAGCCGAAAGAGGTAAAATCATTCTGCAGCTTGCGCACCGTATCGCGTTCAGAGGCCGTTGCCACATCCGCTTTATCTTCGAGCAACAGCATCAGGTCGATTTGTTCCCCTTCAGCCGCGCCAATCACCGCCATATTGCGCGGACACACATAGCGCCCGCGCCCGAACGCGCCGGTAAAACGCAGATCAGGGATAATTTTTGCCAGCAGCGGCAGATCTTTGCTGTAGATCTGATCCTGCAACGCGACATTGGCGGTACTGATCACCAGCAGCTTTTGCTGTTCCCGGGCCACTGCAATGCCCGGGATCAGATAAGAGAGGGTTTTTCCCACCCCGGTCGGGGCTTCAATCACCAGATGCCGCCCTTCATCACCCGCCATCGTCCGGGCGACTTCCGCAATCATTTCCCGCTGCGGCGCGCGCGGAACAAAGCCGTCAATCTGCTCCGGCAGGGCTTTGTACCAGGCGCTGATTTGTTGTTTGACGGTGGCGGACAGGGGCATCTGAAAAACCTATGGATAAATAAACAGGGCGCTATTGTTTCACACTACAGAAAAAAAATCAGCATGTCCGGGCCGTTACCGCTCATTTTCTGCATACGGTTGCTTCAATAGTTTGTTACAATTAATCAACATAGCCCCGGATTTGTCCGGAAGACAGGCTCCATCAGATAAGACCAGAATATATCTATGAAGAAATTATTGATTATTTTCATTTTTATTTTTGCCTTCGGCTCCCTCGGCGGCGTTTTTCTTGCCGGAATGAATATGTATAATCGTTCGGTTGCCCCTGAGACTCCATCCACGGCGCAGGAAACGACCACCGGCGAAACCCGGTAGCTCTCTGCGTCCTGCTAACGAGGTTAATTGCGATGTACCGAGACTATTTTGTGACCGCAGACTGGCTGCACACGCACCTGAATGACGACAATCTTGTTGTGCTCGATGTCAGCAAAGCGCCGCCCGGTCAGCCCGCTGATTGCCATCAGTTATGGCTTGAGCGCCATATTCCGGGCGCACACTATTTTGATCTGGATAAAGTCGCTGATCTCTCCTCCCCGCTGCCGCATATGCTGCCGTCACCGGAGGTGTTCGCACAGGCTGCCGGTGAATCCGGGATCGATAATGACACCATGGTGATTATTTATGATCAGGGTAACCTGTTCTCCGCCCCGCGCGCCTGGTGGACACTGAAAACCTTCGGTGTGAAAAATCTGCGTATTTTACAGGGCGGGCTGAATGCCTGGGCCGGTGCCGGTTATACCACCGAAAGCGGTGAGCTGCCGCTGCCGCAGGCGAAAACCTTTGTGCCGGAATTTCAGCGTCATAATGCGGTGAATAAAGATGATGTGCTGCTGGCAATTACGGACCCGGAAATTCAGATTGTCGATGCCCGTTCTGCCGACCGTTTTCAGGCGCTGGCACCGGATCCGCGTCCCGGCGTACGTTCCGGCCATATTCCCGGCAGTTGCAATGTACCGTGGAATACCCTGGTGGAAAACGGGATCTTCAAATCCCCGACGCAGATTCAGCAGATATTCCGTGATGCAGGCGTGGATTTAAGTAAATACCTCGTGGTGTCCTGCGGCTCCGGTATGACAGCCGCCATACTGCTGCTGGCGCTGACGCTCACCGGCCATCAGAATGTCCGTCTGTATGACGGTTCCTGGGCGGAATGGGGCGGTTCAGACACCCTGCCGATTGAACCATAAAAAAATGCCGGAGCGCGTCAGCTGCTCCGGCATTTTTTTAATCTGTTATGCGGCTGTCAGCCCGCAAACTTCCCGGCGAGAAACAGCACCACCATCGCACCGATCACCGCTACCACAAAGCTGCCGAAATTGAACCCGTCGACACGCCCCTTGCCGAAGAAAACACTGATATATCCCCCGACAACAGCACCAACAATACCCAGCACAATCGTCATAATAATGCCGATACTATAGGTTCCGGGCATAATCCATTTCGCCAGCACACCGGCGATCAGGCCAAAAATAATCCAGGACAGAAAATTCATCAGTACCTCCTGCTGTATTAACGGGTTAAGAAAAAATCCGGCTCACCTGTCAATTAAAGTGCGATATGGTAAAAAAAGCAAATTTTATGCGCCCTGAGCCCGGGCAATCGCCTGTGCAATCGAGGCAGAATCTTTCAGCGGGCGGATCACGGCAAAAAGTTCATCCGCTTCCTGCGGATAGGCTTTATGCAGATAGCTGAACCACTGTTTGATACGCGCCACATGATAAAGCCCGGTATCCCCCTGTTTTTCCAGCTGCGTGTAGCGGTGCAGCAAAGCCACCACTTCCGGCCACGGCATAAAGGGTGCATTATATTTAACCACCCGGCTCAGGTTCGGCACATTGAGCGCTCCGCGCCCGAGCATCACCGCATCACAGCCGGTCACGGCCAGACATTGCTGCGCACTCTGCCAGTCCCGGACCTCGCCGTTGGCAATCACCGGAATGGAGAGCCGCTGACGGATAGCCGCGATCGCCGGCCAGTCAATCAGATCCGCGCGATAGCCTGCTTCTTTGGTGCGCCCGTGCACCGTGATCTCTGTTGCCCCGCCCTGTGCCACCGCATCGGCGATTTCAAACTGGTGCGCATTGCTGCTCCAGCCGAGCCGCACTTTCACCGATACCGGCAGGTGCGCCGGTACTGCTTCACGGATAGCTTTGGTGCCCTGATAGATCAGCTCCGGGTCTTTAAGAAGCGTCGCCCCGCCACCGCTGCCGTTCACTGTTTTGGACGGGCAGCCGCAGTTGAGATCCACCCCGTGCGAGCCGAGTTCCGCCGCCCGTGCGGCATTTTCCGCCAGCCATTGCGGGAACTGCCCCAGCAGCTGGATCCGCACCGGCGTACCGGATTCGGTCAGACCGCCGTTTTCCAGCTCCGGACAGAGACGGAAAAACAGTTTCTCCGGCAGCAGCATATCCACCACACGGACAAACTCGGTGATACAGAGATCATAGTCATTCACCGCCGTCAGCAGATGACGGACAAGGGGGTCAAGGACCCCCTGCATTGGTGCTAAAAGAACACGCATGAGCCGGTTCCGTTATTTACCCCGGTTACCCCACGGGCTGCCGGAGTCGCTGTTGCCGGAACGCGGTTTGTGCTGACGCGGACGCGGCGGGCGTTTGTCGCCGCCACCGCTGTTACCGCGGCCTTCGGCGCTGCGCCCTTGTCCGCCCTGACGTCCGCCGCCGGAACGGCCATTGCCGCCGCGACCCTGCTTCGCTTTCTGGATAGGTTCGGCTTTGATGGACGGATCCGGATCGTAGCCCGGTTCAGCCATCCGTTCGATTTGCTTTTTCAGCAGTTTTTCAATGTCACGTAATAAATCATGCTCATCGACACATACCAGTGATAATGCCAGGCCGGTAGCCTCAGCACGTCCGGTACGGCCGATACGGTGGACATAATCTTCCGCCACATTCGGCAGTTCATAGTTCACCACATACGGCAGCTGCTCGATATCCAGACCGCGTGCCGCAATATCAGTCGCGACCAGTGCGCGGATAGCGCCGCTTTTGAAATCCGCCAGTGCACGGGTACGTGCGCCCTGGGATTTATTACCGTGGATAGCCGCCGCTTTGATGCCGCTGTCGTTAAGGAATTCCGCCAGACGGTTGGCACCGTGTTTGGTGCGGGTGAAAATCAGCACCTGCTCCCAGTTATCACGGCCAATCAGGTGCGCCAGCAGTTCTGCTTTGCGCTTTTTATCCACCAGGTGAACAAACTGCGTGACCTGCTGTGAGGCGCTGTTGCGCGGGGAGACTTCCACCGTCACCGGATTATTCAGAATGGTATTCGCCAGAGATTTGATACCATTGGAGAATGTTGCGGAAAACAGTAAATTCTGACGTTTTACCGGTAATTTTTTGATAACACGGCGGATATCATGGATAAAGCCCATATCCAGCATGCGGTCAGCTTCATCCAGCACCAGAATTTCGACTTTGGATAAATCCACGGCATTCTGATGTTCCAGATCCAGCAGACGGCCCGGGGTGGCGATCAGGATATCCACCCCGCCGCGCAGTTTCATCATCTGCGGGTTGATACTCACCCCGCCGAAGACCACCAGCGAACGGGTGCGCAGATGGCGGCTGTACTCGCGGACGTTTTCGCCGATCTGAGCGGCCAGTTCGCGGGTCGGGGAGAGGATCAGCGCGCGTACCGGACGCCCGCCGCCTTTGCGCGGATTATCCTGTAAATATTGCAGGATAGGTAAGGTAAAACCGGCGGTTTTTCCGGTACCGGTTTGTGCGCTGGCTAATAAGTCATGTCCGGCAAGAACCTGCGGAATGGCCTGCATCTGAATCGGGGTCGGCTGTTCGTAGCCCATCTCTGCGACGGCCTTCTGAATTTCCGGGCATAATGGTAATGATGAAAAACTCATGAATTGTTAAGACTCCGCCCCGGTCTGTTGTCTGCGGGGCCTGCTGATAATTGAATGTCGAAAATTAATCCGTCACTCCGGAAGAAATATCGATAAAATACGTCTGTGATCAATCCGTTGCTTACTGCTCATTTACAACAGATACTGATGAGCATACAGTTAATCATATGATTGATCTCTCGTTTATGCCGACACACCTATAAGGATATACGCCATGTCAGTCAATACGACTAATACGCCGCGAGGCGAACAAGCCAAACTCGCTTTACTGGAAGCCGCTATTGAGATTTTCGGACTGAACGGCCCAAATAGTGCCACTACTCGCCAGATTGCACAACGTGCGGATCAAAATATCGCAGCTATTGCTTATTATTTCGGCTCAAAAGACGGGTTGTATCTGGCCGTTGCACAGCATATTGCCGACATTATCCGTGATGAATTCCGTCCTGTCATTGAAGAAATTGATCTGTTTCTGGAAAACGGAACTGACGAACGGGATGAAAGCCGCTGTCTGCAACTGATTGAGCTCAGTTTTCTCGCCTATAATGAACTGGTGCTGAAGAAAAGTAATATTAATATCAGCCGGATTATGTCGCGCGAGCAGTTAATTCCGACCAAAGCTTACACGCTTATCCACGAACAGGCGCTGTCTGCAATTTTTACCCGCCAGGCCAGATTAGTTGCCCGTTATACCGGACTGCCGGACGGGCATATCAATACCCTGATCCACACACACGCTCTGATGGGCGAAATATTATCTTTCCGTCTGGCCAGGGAAAACCTGCTGCGCCAGACCGGCTGGGACAATATCGGCCCGAAAGAGTATGACATGATCAACGATGTGCTGCGGGAACATATCCGGCTGCTGCTCAGCGGATTAAAGCAGCATTACCGGAACTGATGCACCACTGTCTCTGATAACTCACCAGGAATCAATTCATGAAGCCAATGAAAAAAACCGGGATATTTATCATTATTCTGATCCTGCTGGCCGGTGCCGGCGGATGGTACTGGTGGGAGTCACGCCCGTCGGGGCCTGCTCTGCTGTACGGTAATGTGGATATCCGGACGGTGAATCTTGGTTTTCGTGTCGGCGGTAAACTGCAATCCCTGAATGCGGATGAAGGGGCGGTGGTTCAGCCCGGTGAGCTGCTCAGTATGCTGGATGATACACCGTACCGTCACGCCCTGCTGAAAGCAGAAGGGGTACGGGACAGCGCACAGGCCGCATTACTGCTGATGGAAACCGGCTACCGGCCGGAAGAAATCGCGCAGGCAAAAGCCGATGTTGCCCGTAATACGGCAGCGGCGGAATTTGCCCGTCAGTTTTATCAGCGCCAGGCCGGACTGATGAAAAGCCGTGCCATCTCCGCCAATGATCTGGAAAATGCCCGCAATCAGCGCAATCAGGCCGATGCGGCACTGAAAGCCTCACAGGACAAACTGAACCAGCTGGAAAACGGTTACCGCAAAGAAGAGATTGCCGAAGCGCGCGGACAGCTGAAACAGGCCGAAGCCGCCGTGGAGCAGGCGCAGCTTGACCTGGCGGACACCCGGCTGACCGCACCGGCAGAAGGCACTATTCTGACCCGGGCCATCGAGCCCGGCACGATTTTACCGGCTGGCAGCACTGTATTCACCCTGACACTGACCAATCCGGTATGGGTGCGGGCATATGTCAGTGAAAGTGAGCTGGGACAGGCTCAGCCGGGCCGTAAAGTATTACTGGAAACCGACAGCCGCCCGGGCAAACCGTATCACGGGCATGTCGGCTTTGTCTCCCCGACCGCCGAGTTTACCCCGAAATCCGTTGAAACCCCGGCACTGCGGACAGATCTGGTCTACCGTCTGCGCATTGTGGTGACAGATGCCGATCCGCTGCTGCGTCAGGGAATGCCTGTCACCGTCCGCTTTGATGAAGAGCCGCAGCCATAAGGAGAGACGATGTCAGACATCACTATCTCCCTCAGTGCCGTCGAAAAATGCTTTCCCGGCCTTGATAATCCGGCAGTTGACCGGCTGACTACCACCATCCGGGGCGGCGGTGTGACCGGGCTTGCCGGGCCGGACGGTGCCGGGAAAACTACCCTCATCCGCATGCTGGCCGGATTACTGAAACCAGACAGCGGGGAGATCCGCGTAGCCGGGTTTGATCCGATTGAAGACAGTGTGGCTTTGCGCGCACAGCTCGGTTATATGCCGCAGAAATTCGGGCTGTATGAAGATCTGTCCGTCATGGAAAACCTCCGTTTATATGCTGAACTGCGCGGCCTGCCGCACCATGAACAACAGGCGGTTTTTGACCGCCTGCTGACCTTTACCGATCTGACCCGTTTTACCACCCGCATGGCAGGCAAACTCTCCGGCGGTATGAAACAGAAGCTCGGACTGGCCTGCACACTGCTCGGGCAGCCACAGGTGCTGTTGCTTGATGAGCCGGGTGTGGGGGTCGATCCTATCGCCCGCCGCGAACTGTGGCGGATGGTGCACTCTCTCGCCGATGACGGCATGCTGATCCTCTGGAGCACCTCTTATCTGGATGAAGCAGAACAGTGCCGTGATGTGCTGCTGCTCAACCAGGGAAAAGTCATTTATGAAGGCAAACCGGCACAGCTGACAGAAACGATGGAGGGCCGCTCTTTTCTGCTCTCCGCAGCACCCGGTGAACGCCGCCGCATCTTACAGGAAGCATTGATTCAGCCACAGGTATCTGACGGTGTTATTCAGGGACGTTATGTCCTGCTGATTGTGAAACCACAGGCCGATACCCGCGCCCTGCTCAGCG
The DNA here is from genome assembly GCF_041099235.1 of Morganella morganii. GTDB lineage: Bacteria > Pseudomonadota > Gammaproteobacteria > Enterobacterales > Enterobacteriaceae > Morganella > Morganella morganii_E. The sequence continues at coordinate 270,046 of NZ_JBFZSO010000004.1, forward strand.
CACTGAAATGTCATGATGCAGAACTGCTGCCCGCTAAGCCCCGTTTTGAGGATGCGTTTATTGATCTGCTCGGCGGCGGCCCTTCTCACCGCTCACAACTGGCGCAGATTATGCCGCAGATCCCGGCGGCACCCGATGAAACCGTGATTGAAGCCGTCAGCCTGACGAAAAAATTCGGCGATTTCGCCGCAACCGATCATGTGAATTTTCAGGTCAAACGCGGGGAGATTTTCGGCCTGCTCGGCCCGAACGGCGCAGGCAAATCCACCACCTTCAAAATGATGTGCGGCCTGATGATCCCCAGCAGCGGCCGTGCCCTGGTGCTGGGGCTGGATCTGAAAACCAGCTCAGCCAAAGCCCGCAGCCGCCTGGGCTATATGGCGCAGAAGTTTTCCCTCTATGGCAATCTGACGGTCGCCCAGAACCTGACATTTTTCTCCGGCGTTTACGGCCTGCGCGGTAAAGCGCAGCAGCAGAAAATCGATGATATGGTGAATGCCTTTAATTTCACCCCGATCCTGCGCCAGACCACCGAAGATTTGCCCCTCGGCTTCAAACAGCGGCTGGCGCTGGCCTGCGCTCTGATGCATGAGCCGGATATTCTCTTTCTCGACGAACCCACCTCCGGGGTTGACCCGCTCACCCGCCGCGAGTTCTGGCTGCATATTAACGGCATGGTGGATAAAGGCGTGACCGTGATGGTAACCACTCACTTTATGGATGAGGCGGAATATTGTGACCGTATCGGGCTGGTTTATCACGGCAAAATCATTGCCGCCGGCACCCCCGATGAGCTGAAAGCCTCGGTGGCGGATGGTACCCATCCGGATCCGTCAATGGAAGATGCCTTTATCGGGCTGGTCGAAGAGTATGACAAAGAAAGCGCACAGGAGGCCGCATCATGAGCACACCTTCCGGTTTTTCATGGCGCCGTCTGCGGGCGCTGTGCATCAAAGAGAGCAAACAGATTGTCCGCGACCCGTCGAGTGCCCTGATCGCCATTGTGATCCCGCTGATTCTGCTATTTATTTTCGGTTATGGTATCAATCTGGATTCATCAAAACTGCGCCTCGGGATTCTGGTGAATCAGCAAAGTGAACCGGCGCGGGAGCTGATCCACACCTTTACCGGCTCTCCGTTTATTGATGCCACCCTCAGTGATAACCGCCGTGAATTAATCGATAAACTCCAGGCGGGACATATCCGCGGTATTGTGGTGATCCCGGCGGATTTTGACAAACGTCTGGCCCGTCAGGGCGATATCGCACAGATTCAGGTGATTACTGATGGCAGCGAACCCAATACCGCCAATTTTGTGCAGGGTTACGCTAATGGTATCTGGCAGATCTGGCAGCAGCAGCGGGCGCAGGATCGGGGGCTCAGCAGTGAACCGCCCATTGATGTCCGGCTGCGCTACTGGTTTAACCCGGCCGCCATCAGCCAGCATTTTATTATCCCGGGGGCTATCAGCATCATTATTACCGTGGTCGGCGCGATCCTGACCTCACTGGTGGTGGCGCGGGAATGGGAACGCGGCACCATGGAAGCCCTGCTTTCCACTCAGGTGACCAAAACGGAACTGCTGCTCTCCAAGCTGCTGCCGTATCAGGTACTCGGCAGCTTTGTCATGGTGTTGTGTATGGTGGTAACAGTGTATGTGCTGGATGTGCCGTATCACGGCTCGCTGTGGCTGCTGGCACTGGTGACCTCACTCTATCTCGCCACCGCGCTCGGTATGGGGCTCCTGATTTCCACCGTGACCCGCAATCAGTTTAACGCCGCCATGATTTCACTGAACGCCGCGTTTCTGCCCGCGATTATGCTGTCCGGATTTGTATTTGAAATCGACAGTATGCCGGTGGCGATACAGGTGGTGACTTATGTGATCCCGGCGCGCTACTTTGTGGAAAGCCTGCAGACACTGTTCCTGGCGGGTAATATTATGCCGGTGATTATCAGTAACCTGGTGTTGCTGATCCTGTCAGCGATTGTGTTTATCGGCCTGACCGCCCTGAAAACCCGCCGCCGGCTTGATTAAGGAGATCACCATGTTTCACCGGATATTCACCTTAATTATCAAAGAACTGCAATTACTTCTCCGTGAGCGGCAGACCCGGACGATCCTGATCGTACCGGTAATTTTTCAGATGATTTTGTTCCCGCTGGCGGCAACGCTGGAAGTCACCAACGCGACTATCGCGATTTACGATGAGGACAAAGGCCCCGCATCCATTGAACTGACCCAGCAGTTTGCCAAAGCCAGTGCCTTCTCCGATGTGCTGCTGATCCAAAACCGGCATGACGTACAGGATGTGATTGATAACCGCAAAGCCCTGCTGCTGGTGCATTTTCCGCAGAATTTCAGTGCGCAGCTCACCGCACAGAAACCGGCACAACTGCAAATCCTGCTCGACGGACGAAACTCCAACAGTGCGCAGATTGCCGCCAATTACGTTCAGCAAATCACTGCGCATTACCAGCAGGAGCGGATACCGCAGGCGGTCACCAGTGAGCTGGTGGTGCGCAACTGGTATAACCCGAATCTGGATTATAAATGGTTTATCGTGCCGTCGCTGGTGGCGCTGATCACCACTATCGGCGTGATGATTGTCACCTCACTGTCGGTTGCCCGCGAACGGGAACAGGGCACGCTGGATCAGTTACTGGTTTCCCCGCTGACCACCGGTGAAATCTTTGTCGGCAAGGCCGTTCCGGCACTGATTGTGGCCACAGTCCAGGCCAGCATTGTGCTGGTGATCGGCATTTTTGCTTACCGTATCCCCTTCTCCGGCTCACTGCTTCTGTTTTATTTCACCATGGTGATATACGGGCTGTCGCTGGTCGGGTTCGGCCTGTTAATCTCCGCCCTTTCCTCCACCCAGCAGCAGGCCTTTATCGGCGTGTTTGTTTTTATGATGCCTGCCGTGCTGCTGTCCGGTTATATTGCTCCGGTGGAGAATATGCCGGTCTGGCTGCAACATATCACCTGGGTCAATCCTATCCGCCATTTCAATGAAATCACCAAACAGATTTACCTCAAAGATGCGGATTTCAGTGTTATCCGCCAAAGCCTCTGGCCATTACTGGTGATCGCCGTGACCACAGGAACCGCCGCCTATGCGTTGTTCCGGCGGAAGATTGCGTAAATAATAATAAAACTTGAAATTAATATAATTTATTATTTTGACATCTTTATAAAAAAGGTCAATATTAGTCCGGTCCGATATAACAATTATTATAAAAAATAAAAACCATCCTTTTAAAATTAACATTTAAAATTCTTTAATTTACATTAATGATGGGTGAATTGAATTTAACCCCATTCAATAAACATTAATGAAAAATAATTTAAATTAATATAATTAATTCAGGATGGAAAATGAAAAAAACCAAACACTATCAGGTCTACAAAACAGAAGATATGAACATTCACCGTGAGATACAAGAACCATTTAATTACAATGCAATAAGCCGACCTGAAATAACATTATTCGTCGCTCCTCAGGGCAGTGAAATCCATGATATTAATGGAGAATTTGTCAGCAACTCTGCATTTGGTCACACCTTCATTGGTATAAAGGGAATTAATCCCGTTACAAAACAGTATGATATTATCACCGTTGGTTTAAGTACCGGAGAAAGCCTCAAAACAGCCAGTGATAACTTATCATTCAATGATCACATTTATTATCGTAATGCGTCCACGCTATCTATAACGTCTGATAATTTTAAATTCCATAATGACTTCAATAAACTTTTTACTGTATTGCATAATTATAAGACAGGAAAAAGTAAACCGCCGAACTATAACTTACTCACTAATAACTGTGGTCAATTTGTAGATGACTTATTAACTGACAGTAATATAGATGGAATCAATGTTTCTTTTTTTCCTGATAACTTGTATGACAACCTGGAAAATGCGGCTGACAGTTACTGTACTCCACTCATTATTGATCTGGACAGAAATGGTGTTACAACACTAGCTGATAATACCGGAATATATTTCGATTTAAATGGTAATGGCGAATCTGTACAAACAGGCTGGGTTCATCCCGGTGATGGCTTACTGGTATTAGATCGTAATAATGATGGTATTATAAATAATGGTACCGAGTTATTTGGTGAATACACGAATTATATCAATAACAAAGATGGATTCTCATCGCTTTTCGTTTTAGATAGTAATAATGATCATCTGATAAATCAGGATGATATTGCATGGTCAGCATTGTTAGTCTGGCAGGATGTAAATTCAGATGGAATCAGTCAGTCAGATGAACTGCTTTCTCTTGAAAGTATAGGCATAGTATCTGTTGAATTAGCTACACGGCCTTCCTGTTTTTATGATGACAGCGGTAATTTTCATAAATTAACCTCTGATATTAACTGGCATGACGGCGAAAAATCAGAGATTACCGATGTTTTATTTCATATACACAACAGAGAAACAGCTCCGTTATCTGACGATATTTATATTACAGCACTCCCCTCTGATATATATCATGACACAACAATCACACCCTATTTATTCGGATAAAAAAATGTATAAAAAATTAATATTTCTGATGTTATTACCCGGTTTCAGTCTCTGTGCTTACTCAGAAAGTCAGTGGAATAACAACATTACTGTGTATGAATACAATCCAATTGAACTACGCTATGATCCGGCATTACCAGAATATGCCCCCTATCCAAAAAATAAAAATGAGCTTGCCTCTCTGATTAATAGAGCAGAAAGGGGTAATTTAACAAGTCGTTATACATTATTCTCTTTTTATTATAATAACTGCTACCACCTGCAGCAATTAAGAGGTAACACGGGCATTTCAGAACATTGTAATACCGCTGTTTACCATCTGGAAGCGTTACTCTCTTCAGATCCTGAAAACCCACTTGCTTTATTCCACTATGGTTTTATTTTATCCCATGATTACGGGAAAGAAAAAGATATGAAGAACGCTATAACTTACTATGAAAAAGCGTGTCACATTGGCAGAAATAGATTGATTTCCGCCTGTGATTTTGTATTTTCAGCATTTTTAAATGGTGAGGAAAACATAGATAAAGATATCGATAAAGCAAGAGAACATGTTGCCACCGTCGCTGGCTACGGAAATAAAAAATATCAGAAATATATTGATAACTGGGATTACATCCTATTCAGAATAAATACAGAAAAGGAAGTGAATAATTGTATAGAATCCGGGGGAAATACCGCTGAGTGCATAAAGTCAGGAAATAATAAGATGAAAAAATATAATGTAAAGTATGAAAAATAAAAATACCACGAGATCCGGACACTGGAACAGATTATTGCAGATGCAGAACAGTAAACGTAAAAAGGCCGGTTTTCACCGGCCTTTCATTGTTACATCCTGTTCTGTCAGTGATTAGCGGCGGTCGCCCAGCAGGCGCAGCAGCATCAGGAACAGGTTGATGAAGTCCAGGTACAGCGACAGCGCACCCACGATCGCATAGCGGCGCATGGTGTCTTTGTTGTTGCTGTCAATCTGCTCACCCAGCTCACGCAGTTTTTGGGTGTCATACGCGGTCAGACCGGCAAACACAATCACACCGATATAGGTGATGATCAGTGTCATACCTTCGCTTTTCAGCCAGATATTAACCAGCGACGCGATGATAATACCAATCAGCCCCATAAACAGGAAGTTACCCATCCCGGACAGGCTGCGCTTGGTGGTGTAACCGTAGATACTCAGCGCACCGAACATCCCTGCCGTGATAAAGAAAGTGCTGGCAATAGACGATGACGTATAAATAATAAAGATGCTGGATAATGTCAGTCCGGTCAGAACGGAGTAAAGCATAAACAGCCCGGTAGCTGCGGCACCACTCAGGCGCTCAATCATGCCGGAAATGACCCAGACTAATCCCAGTTGGGCAATAATCAGACCAAAAAAGACAATCTTGCTGGAATAAATAAAATTCATTATGTTGGCGTCGTTTGATGCATAAAAAGCAACAAACGCGGTCAGTAACAGACCCACAGCCATCCAGCCGTAAACCTGGGCCATATAAGCCTGAATACCGGAGCCCGCCTGTGAAACTATCGAGCCGTTAGAACGAGGAAATCGGTCCATGATGGATAACCCTTTCATCTGTATCAAATTGTTTATCGGATGATAAACGACCAAGGCCTATAGATTATCACATAAAAAGGGTGTTGCCAGCAGGCAAACTGTCAGGAATTCTCCCCTTTTCTTTACAAACAGGAAATATTTTTAACCTGATGTGAAACCGCCGGAAAAAATCCGGCGATCCGGCGGGGATTGGCGGTAAATTACCAGCGTTCTGCGGCTTTTTGGTCGCTTTCTCTGGCATCCACCCATCGGGTGCCGCCTTCCGGCAGTGTCTCTTTTTTCCAGAACGGCGCGCGGGTTTTTAAGTAATCCATCAGAAATTCAGCCGCTTCAAATGCCATACCGCGATGCGCAGCGCTGACACCGACAAACACAATTTCATCATTCGGGTATAAGCTGCCGACCCGGTGGATCAGCGTCACCCGCTGCAATTCCCAGCGCTCACGCGCCTGTGTGACAATATCCGCCAGCGCCTTTTCAGTCATGCCCGGGTAATGTTCCAGCGTCAGAGCAGCCACATTATCACCCAGGTTATGATTACGGACTTTACCGGTAAACGTGACCACCGCGCCGTCGTCCGCACAACCGGCCAGCCACTGATATTCCTCGCCGACACTGAAATTATCTGTCTGAACAGCAATCCGGGTATTATTCATAGCTCAGCCTCCGGTGACCGGCGGGAAGAATGCGACCTCGTCACCGTCTGTGAGCGGCTGCGATAACGGCACAAAAGACTGATTCACCGCACACAGCAGTTTGCCGGATTCCAGCGCCAGCGCCCAGCGCTCACCGCGCTCACATAACGCAGCCCGTAAATCTTCCGCTGTGGCGTAATCACACGACAGAGAAAGCTCATCGGTATTCACCAGCTCGCGCACCTGCGCGAAAAACAGTACCTTAATCATGCATCCGCCTTAAAATGTCCTGATTTCCCGCCGCTTTTTTCCAGTAAACGCACAGGGCCGATAACCATATCCTTCTGCACCGCTTTGCACATATCATAAATCGTCAGTGCAGCCACAGAAGCCGCTGTCAGAGCTTCCATCTCCACCCCGGTTTTACCGGTCAGGCGGCAGCAGGATTCAATACGCACACGGGATGTGTCCGGCTCCGCACTCAGCTGAACCTCCACTTTGCTCAGCATCAGCGGATGACACAGCGGGATCAGATCCCAGGTCCGTTTGGCGGCCTGAATACCGGCGATACGGGCTGTCGCAAAGACATCCCCTTTGTGATGGTTGCCGTCAATAATCATCTGTAAGGTTTTGGCATCCATGGTGATAAAGGCTTCGGCGCGCGCTTCGCGGACCGTTTCCTGTTTTCCGGACACATCCACCATGTTGGCTTCGCCCGCCGCATTAATATGGGTGAGTTGAGACATGTAAACTCCTGATATGACCGGCGGATCAGCCGCCGATAACGGATAAATTCGGGGTAATACCGCTGTCCCCCTGATGGAGAAAATGGGTTTCGCGTTTGTGCTGCAATGCGCACTGAAGCCGTGCTTTCAGCTCTGCGTCGTGTCCGTCTTCCGCCAGCAGATCACGCAGCGTGATCCCCTGCTCGCCGAACAGGCACAGATGCAGATTACCGACCGCAGACACCCGCAGACGGTTACAGCTCTGGCAGAAGTCTTTTTCATACGGCATGATCAGGCCGATTTCGCCCTGATAATCCGGATGACTGAACACCTGTGCCGGGCCGTCACTGCGGGCACGCGCCACCTGCTGCCAGCCTGCCTGTAACAGACGGGCGCGGATAACATTGCCGGAGATATGAAAACGGCGGAACACATCACTGCCGTCACCGGTTTCCATCAGTTCGATAAAGCGCAGCTGGATCGGGCGGTCTTTGATCCAGTTCAGAAAGGCAGGCAGATGGATGTCATTAACATTCTTCATCAGCACCACATTCACTTTCACCTTCTCAAAACCGGCCTCAAACGCGGCATCGATACCACTCATCACCTGCATGAATTTATCCTGCCCGGTGATAGCGTGAAACTGGCGCGGGTCGAGACTGTCAACGCTGACATTCACGGCGCTCAGCCCGGCAGCACGCCAGTCGCGGATATCCCGTGCCATGCGGTAACCATTGGTGGTCACGGCAATGGTGCGGATATTCTCATTTTCGCGGATAGCGGCAACAATATCGGTAAAATCGCGGCGCATCGTCGGCTCTCCGCCGGTCAGACGGATTTTTTCCGTGCCCAGCTGAGCAAACGCGCGGGTCACCCGGCGGATTTCGCCGAGAGAAAGAAAGGATTTGTGTCCGTTTGGTTTATAACCATCAGGCAGACAATAGTTGCAACGAAAATTGCAAACGTCTGTCACGGAGAGGCGCAGATAGTAAAATTTGCGCGCAAAGGGATCTGTCAGTTGTTCAGTCATAACACCTTTCCAAATACGGGAGATGCGGACATTTCTATCCTGCACCCTGGTGGCACTCGTGAGTGTCACGGCCAGCTCACCCTATTTCCGGTTCTGACCTGAAACGTAGGTGTGAAGGCTAGGAGTTAATCGTTGTCATTAATGCTGTTAATAACCACGCTAAGTGAATTGATTCTAGCGTTGCCCTGCGGGAATTACCATGACAAATACGCTATATATCTTATTATACAACGAGTTACCGGGCCTCCGGTAAAAGGAACGGATACACCGGATAACGAAAATTTCACACAGTTTTTCAATTAATTAGCAAATCAATTATAGGTAACTGAATAAATAATAAACAGAAAACCGCCGGAAATACGGCGGTTTGACAGGAAAATTATTTACCGCTTTTTTGATCTGACACAGGTATAGCAGGCCCGGTCAGTCCAGTGTAACGTGATAGAAAATAACGGATTTATGATTCATTCTCAGTGTCTCCTGCGGACGGAATCCGTAACGCTCTGCCAGCCGGGCAGAGCGTTTATTCTCAGGAGCAATAATACACACGCATTCATTAATACCGCGCACCTCTTTCAGCCACTTCAGTATGGCTCCTAATGCTTCACCGGCATAACCCTTACCGTGTGCCCGCTTTGCAAACACCCAACCGGCTTCCGGATAGTGGCTGATGTCTTTTTCCATTTCACGGTAAAAATCCGCAAAACCGATATCCCCGATATACTCTCCGGTGCTTTTTTCCCTGACCGCCCAGTAACCATAGCCCAGCAGCGGCCACAATCCGAGATACGCCAGCATCCGCATCCAGCTGTCGCGCGGTGTGGAAATCTGTCCCGCCATAATATGATGCGTAACCGCCGTATCCGACCACATTTCAGCCACTGCTGCATGATCTTCTCTGCGGTGGGCACTCAGGATCAGGCGGTCGGTTTCCAGCACCGGAATCGTGCACGTCAGGTCATTCATGATGTTCTTCCTGTCATTTATTGATTTTTGTTATTGATGTTTATTTGTGATGCTTTCAGTCACCGCATTCACTCATATCATGACTTCCCTGCCGCTGCCACCTCTCAATCACACGTGAAAGTACGCAGCAAAAAGATAATTTATCTTTATGATTGACCGGAGTTTGATAAATCTCAGTATCGTGACGCGAAAAATTGGTTTTTATGATAGATTACCGCGCAAATAAATATGAAAACTCAGGGAATGCATAAACACTATGGGAAACCGCACACTCACGTCGCTGGAACATGTTGTTGCTTTAGGCGGAGGCCACGGGCTGGGACGGGTGATGTCCTGCCTGAACGGTCTGGGATCGCGGCTGACCGGCGTGGTCACCACCACGGATAACGGCGGCTCCACCGGCCGGATCCGCCGGGCGGAGGGTGGCATTGCCTGGGGGGATATGCGCAACTGCCTCAATCAGATGATCACGGAGCCGTCGATTGCCTCCACCATGTTTGAATACCGTTTCAGCGGTAACGGCGAACTGGCGGGACATAACCTCGGCAACCTGATGCTCAAGGCGCTGGATCATATGAGTGTGCGCCCGCTGGATGCCATCAATCTGATCCGTAATATGCTGAAAGTCAAAGCCAAATTGATCCCGATGTCGGAAACCCCGGTTGACCTGATGGCTATCGACAGCGAAGGCCATGAAGTGTACGGCGAAGTGAATGTCGATCAGCTGACCTGCCCGCCGCAGGAGTTACAGCTCTCCCCGCCGGTGAAAACCACCAAAGAGGCGCTGGACGCCATCTGCCGCGCAGAACTGATTATTATCGGGCCGGGCAGTTTCTTTACCAGCCTGATGCCACTGATGCTGCTGCCCGATTTCACCAAAGCGATTAATTTTAATCAGGCGCCGATGATCTATATTGAGAATCTCGGCAAAGAACTGAGCCCGGCGGCGGCATCGCTCAGCCTGAGTGAAAAAATCGCCGTGATTGAAAAACGTATCGGCCGCAAACGGATAGATGCGGTGGTGTGCGCACCGCATATCAATACCGGCGACCTCGGTGACCGCCTGATTGTCAGAGAGGTCCTGGAAGCACAGGATGTCCCGTACCGCCATGACCGCCGCCTGCTGCTGAGTGCGCTGGATAAAACCATCGGCCTGCTGCCCTGATCCCGTCAGGAGTTGGCAATAAACTGCTCACGCAGCCCCTGTAATTCATCCCGTACCGCTGCCGCCTGTTCAAATTCCAGATCCTGAGCGTGGCGGTACATCTGTGCTTCCAGTTCCTGAATTTTAACTTCCAGCTCTTTCGGCGACATACGCTGATAATCGCTGCTTTTCGCGGCTGCTTTTCCTTTGCCTTTATTTTTCGCCCCGGCTGACGGCTGACCGATCTTAAGAATATCACCAATCTTTTTATTCAGCCCTTTCGGCACAATACCGTTTGCTTCGTTAAACGCCATCTGCTTCTCTCTGCGGCGTTCAGTTTCCTCAATAGCCCTCGCCATCGAATCCGTAATTTTATCGCCGTAGAGAATCGCTTTACCGTGCAGGTTACGGGCAGCACGACCGATGGTCTGGATCAGGGAACGTTCGGAACGCAGGAAGCCTTCTTTATCCGCATCCAGAATCGCCACCAGCGACACTTCCGGCATATCCAGCCCCTCACGCAACAGGTTGATCCCCACCAGCACATCAAACTCCCCGAGACGCAGGTCGCGGATAATTTCCACCCGCTCCACGGTATCAATATCCGAGTGCAGATAACGCACCCGCCCGCCGTGCTCTTCCAGATATTCAGTGAGGTCTTCCGCCATCCGTTTGGTCAGTGTGGTGACCAGCACGCGCTCATTTTTCTGTGCACGGATGCGGATTTCAGACAGCAGATCATCCACCTGGGTGGTCACCGGACGCACTTCCACTTCCGGATCGAGCAGCCCGGTCGGACGCACAACCTGTTCAACCACATCAGAGCCGGATTTTTCCATTTCATATTTTCCCGGCGTGGCGGACACATAAATGCTCTGCGGCGCGAGAGATTCAAACTCCTCAAAGCGCAGCGGACGGTTATCCAGCGCGGACGGCAGACGGAAACCATATTCCACCAGCGTTTCTTTGCGCGAACGGTCGCCTTTGTACATCCCGCCGATTTGCGGAATGGTGACGTGGGATTCATCAATTACCAGCAGGCCGTCCGCCGGCAGATAATCAAACAGGGTCGGCGGGGACTCGCCGGATTTGCGTCCGGAGAGATAGCGTGAATAGTTTTCGATACCCGAGCAGTAACCCAGTTCATTCATCATTTCCAGATCAAACTGAGTACGCTGGGCGAGGCGCTGCTCTTCCACCAGTTTGTTGTTGTCGATCAGAAATTTACGCCGCTCCGCCAGCTCGGTTTTGATCCCTTCCATCGCCTCAATAATGCGCTCACGCGGTGTCACATAGTGGGTTTTCGGGTAAACAGTAAAACGCGGTACCTGATAATGGATATGGCCGGTCAGCGGATCAAACAGCGACAGGCGCTCGACCTCATCATCAAACAGTTCCACGCGCAGTGCGTAATCATCTGATTCCGCAGGGAAAATATCCACCACTTCGCCGCGCACACGGAATGTGCCGCGCTGAAAGGCCTGGTCGTTACGGGTGTACTGGAGATCGGAAAGCCGGTGCAGGATCGAGCGCTGATCGATGATCATCCCCTCGGTGAGGTGCAGCATCATTTTCAGGTAGCTGTCCGGATCACCCAACCCGTAGATAGCGGAAACGGAGGCCACCACCACCACATCCCGCCGCTCCAGCAGGGCTTTGGTGGCAGAAAGCCGCATCTGCTCAATATGTTCGTTTACCGAGGCATCTTTTTCGATAAAGGTGTCAGAGCTCGGCACATAGGCTTCCGGCTGATAATAGTCGTAGTAAGAGACAAAATATTCCACCGCGTTTTCCGGGAAGAAATCTTTAATCTCACTGTAAAGCTGCGCGGCAAGGGTTTTATTGGGTGCCATGATCATGGTCGGGCGGTTCAGTGTGGCGATAACGTTGGCAATGGTGAAGGTTTTCCCCGAGCCCGTTACCCCCAGCAGCGTCTGATGCGCCAGCCCGTCTTCCAGGCCCTCAACCAGTTTTGCAATAGCCTGCGGCTGGTCACCGGCCGGTTTAAAGTCAGAATGCAGTTTAAATAGTTTGCTCATGAGCCCCCCTGCGCGAATAGGGTCACTATGATACTGGATAAAAAACCAGCTTCAACCCCCGGCAGAAAAAATCCGTTATTTTGTGATTTTTTGCTTGCAAAACCGGGGAAAATTTTATTGGCTATCCACAGTTATCCCCAAAAAAAAGCACTTGCAATTTTAAATTATGCTGAAATCTGATGCCCCTCTGACCAATTGCTATTTTTCACGCCGGAGGACCCTTGATTTTATTTATCTACTTGTTATTTATAAATAAATCATAAAAGCCCGATTTTACAACAATGTCAGTGAAAGCCCCGTTCCTGCAAGGATGGCGTGAGTTTTCTAAAGTTAATACACAGGGTTATCCACAGGAATAGTGGATAACTTAATAAAGTCGTTTGCCGGTGCATGGTTGCGTGACATTGTGCAGTCATAAAATTGTCACTTTCAGCACAAAGAGAAAAAATAATTCAGGATTTTTTCCTGATAAAAAACACCCGGCCGGAAGATTTGCCGTGATCCCGGCACGATCCGTCCGGATGCAGGATCAGTGCGCGGAAACCGGCAGTGAAAGATAGCCGGATAAGTCCTGATTCAGCGGATCCGGCAGATGCGGTAACACACCCAGACACGGCGCCGGGATCAGGTTGTTCAGTGTTGCCAGATACTCCGGCTGACGCAGGCCCGGCGGTGTGACCTCATTAGCCACCCAGCCTGCCAGGGTCAGTCCGGCCTGCTGTATCGCCAGCACGGTCAGTAACGCGTGATTAATACAGCCGAGCTTCACCCCGACCACCAGGATCACCGGCATTCGCATTTGTTCCGCCCAGTCCGCATAGCTTTGTGTGGCCGACAGCGGCGTAAACCATCCGCCCGCCCCTTCTGTCAGCACCCAGTCCGCCTGCTGATTTAAGGCATGCAGCCCGTCAGTCATCACCGCAAATTCCAGCGGGGTTTGTGTCAGCTCGCTGACAATGTGCGGCGATGTCGGCTCGGCAAAGGTATACGGGTTAATCTGCGCGTAACTGACCGCCGGTACCGTATGCCTCCACAATGCCAGCGCATCACTGTTGCGCAGCCCCTCCTCCGTCATCTCACTGCCCGAGGCCACCGGCTTATAACCGGCGCAGCGGAAACCGGCGTTGCGGGCGGTCTGCAACAGGGCGCAACTGACCACGGTTTTACCGGCATCCGTATCGGTGCCGGTTAAAAACCAGTTATTTTTCAACATGTATGACTCCGTACTGAATAAGATAGCTGAGCGGAAATAGGCCGTCTTCAGCGGGATAATGATTCGCCAGCTGTATGAGTTTATTGCGTGTCATCAACCCGGCAGCACGTCCCTGATGGACATGGGTGGCACCAATCCCCTTGAGGGAGTGCAGCAGCGCGGGCAGAGAATCAAAGGAGAGCCGGTAACAGACTTCTGACAAGGTATGCCGGTAAGGCTGACAGGCGGCGGAAACCGCCTCACGGCTGAGAAAACCGTTGGCGTGACGGTTGCTGTCCACCCGGGCAAACGCCTGATTCAGTTCATCCAGCGACCCGCTGAGCAGAGTGGAAAACGCCACCACACCACCGGGCCGGGTCACCCGCACCAGTCCGGCCAGAGCAGCCGTCAGTGAATCACACCACTGCACCGCCAGGTTGCTGAAACAGAAATCAAACTGACTATCTGCAAAAGGCAGCTGTTCGATATCCCCCAATACATAACGGGTCGCCCGCTGCTGCTGCCGGGCGTGCGCCAGCATGTCAGGTGAGAGATCAAACGCGGTCACATTACGGCAATCCGCTTTCCACTGTTCACTGAAAAACCCGGTACCGCATCCTGCATCCAGCCCGTGCAGTTCAGACACGATTTGTCCGGAGAGTGCCTGAGTGGTCAGCTGACGCAGATGATGGCCGGTTTTCTGCTGAAGATGTGCAACTGAGTCATATTGCCCTGCGGCACGCCCGAAAGCAGCGGCAACCGCGGCTTTATTCACCGGGGCGGTAGTGACGGCAGAATGCATCCAGCGCCTCCGTAAGCTGTGTGATATCGTCGCGGTGATGAGCGCTGGTCAGTGTGATACGCAGACGGGCGGTATTCGGCGGCACGGTCGGCGGGCGGATCGCTTTCACCCACAGGCCGCGTTCCTGTAAATAATGCGACAGAGCCAGAGCAGCGTGGTTATCCCCCACGATCAGCGGCTGGATCGCCGAGGCGGACGGCAGTAATGGCAGCGGCAGATGCGCCACCCGCTCACGGAAGAAGCGGATGTTTTCCGCCAGTGTGTCCCGTAACCCGTCACCGTGACGAATTTCCTGCACCGCCGCCTGAATGGCGCACGCCTGCGCCGCCGGGAAGGTGGTGCTGTAGATAAGATGACGGGCGTATTGCGTCAGATAATCTGCCGTCTGTGCATCACACAGCACCGCCGCGCCGCTGACTCCGACCGCTTTGCCGAAGGTGACAATCTGAATATCCGGGCGTATTCCCGCCGCATCACAACTGCCCCGCCCTTCACGGCCGCAGACACCGATACCGTGCGCATCATCCGCCATCAGCCGGGCGTTATGCTGCCGGGTGAGCGGCAGAATCGCCGCCAGGGGCGCGGCATCCCCGTCCATACTGAAGATCCCTTCCGTGACCACCAGGGTTTTACCGGTACTATTTTCAGTCCGGCTCAGCCGGGTGCTGAGATGGGCAGTATCGTTATGGTGAAAACGACTGAATTCAGCAGGTGAATGCATTGCCGCTTCCATAATGGACGCGTGAGCGAGTTTGTCGCAGATTAAGTGATCACCGCGCTGCATCAGTGCCGTGATCACCGCCTGATTAGCACTGAAACCGGACACAAACAGAATCGCCCGCTCAAACCCGAGCCACTCCGCCAGCATCTGTTCCAGATCCCGGTGTGCCGTGGTGTAACCGGTAACATGACCGGATCCGCCGCTGCCCACGCCGTATTGCCGGGTGCCGTCACACCAGGCGCGGATCACCGCCGGGTGGCGGCTGAGGCCGAGATAATCATTGCCGGAGAAATTCACGGCGCGTTTGCCGTTAATCAGGAGGGTACGCCCGTCCGCGCCGTCATTGGCCTCACGGCGGCGTACCGCATCCTGTTCCTGCGCCTGCTGCAGGCGCTCAGAAAGAAAAGTCTGCCACATGGTACGGCTCACAGGGCTGCGTTATAGAATTTTTCGTCATCGCTGTGGCTGATGGCATCCAGTAAAGAATCCGTCTCCTCATTGTCACCCCGGGTAACATGAATGGCTTCGCGTTTGATCCCCAGCTTTTTAAACAGGGCGATATCGGTATTTTCTTCCGGGTTGGTGGTGGTGAGCAGTTTGCAGCCGTAGAAAATGGAGTTCGCACCCGCCATAAAGCAAAGCGCCTGGGTCTGTTCATTCATCATTTCGCGACCGGCGGAGAGGCGCACGTGAGACGTTGGCATCATAATGCGGGCAACCGCGATGGTGCGGACAAAATCAAACGGATCGACTTCCTCATTATCTTCAAACGGTGTGCCTTTGATTTTTGCCAGCATGTTGATCGGCACACTTTCCGGTGCTTTCGGCAGATTCGCCAGCTGCACCAGCATGGCCGCACGGTCACGCACCGCTTCACCCAGCCCCAAGATCCCGCCGGAACACACTTTGATCCCCGCATCCCGTACATTGTCGAGGGTATCGAGTCTGTCCTGATAGGTCCGGGTGGTGACAATCGAGCCGTAAAATTCCGGCGAGGTATCGAGGTTGTGGTTATAGTAATCCAGACCCGCTTTGGCAAGTCGCTCCGCCTGTGAGCTGTTCAGCATGCCGAGAGTCATGCAGGTTTCCATACCCAGCGCCCGTACTTCTTTCACCATGGTTTCCAGATACGGCATATCGCGCTCATGGGGATTCTTCCACGCCGCGCCCATGCAAAACCGGGTCGAACCGGCTGCCCGCGCCTTACGCGCCGTTTCCACCACCTGCTGTACTTCCATCAGCCGCTCTTTTTCCAGCCCGGTCTTGTATCGCGCACTCTGCGCACAGTATTTACAATCTTCCGGACACGCCCCGGTTTTGATGGAAAGCAGTGTACTGATCTGCACCTGCTGCGGGTCAAAATGCTGGCGATGTATGGTCTGAGCTTCATACAACAGTTCAAAAAAAGGTTTTTCAAACAATGCATTGGCTTCTTTTAATGTCCACTGACGACCTTGACTCATAACTGTAACTCCCGATAAAAAAGTGTTGCCAGTTTAAATATCAGCATTATCATGTCAACTTTATTTGCATTAACATGGTTTACATAATGACTTTTTCAGGGAATATTTCAGGTCACGCCTTTTCGGCTGATGATGCGGATTTTGACCGCCGCCACATCTGGCATCCTTATACATCAATGACTCAGCCGCTTCCGGTCTACCCGGTAGTATCGGCACACGGTGCGGTACTGACACTCGCAGACGGCCGCGAACTGGTTGACGGTATGTCCTCCTGGTGGGCGGCTATCCACGGCTATAATCACCCGGTACTGAATGCGGCGGTGACTGAACAGTTGTCACAGATGTCACATGTGATGTTCGGCGGGATCACCCATCCGTCTGCCGTTGCACTGTGCCGCCGTCTGGTGGCTATCACGCCTGAGCCGCTGGAATGCGTGTTTCCTGCCGACTCCGGCTCTGTGGCGGTGGAAGTAGCCCTGAAAATGGCGCTGCAATACTGGCAGGCACGCGGCGAAAAACGCCACCGGATTATCACACCGCGTCACGGCTACCACGGCGATACATTCGGCGCAATGTCAGTGTGTGATCCGCAAAACTCCATGCACTCACTCTGGCAGGGCTATCTGCCGGATCACCTGTTTGCCGATGCGCCGCGGTGCGGATTTGATGAGGAATGGCGGCCGGAGGATCTTCATTCTGTGGAAAACCTGCTGGCACAGCATCATCATGAAGTCGCGGCGGTGATCCTTGAGCCGGTTGTCCAGGGTGCGGGCGGAATGCGTTTCTATCATCCTGAATACCTGAAAGGAGTAAGATCGCTGTGCGATCACTACAATGTCCTGCTGATTTGTGACGAGATCGCAACCGGATTCGGACGCACCGGAAAGATGTTTGCCTGTGAACACGCCGGTATATCACCGGATATTATGTGTCTCGGCAAAGCGATTACCGGTGGTTATATGACGCTCTCCGCCACCCTCACCACCCGCCATATTGCAGATACCATCAGTCAGGGGGACGCAGGCTGCTTTATGCACGGCCCGACCTTTATGGGCAATCCGCTGGCCTGTGCCACGGCAGTGGCGAGTATTGATCTGTTGTTGTCCGGAGACTGGGCGGCACGTGTGAAGGCGATCGAAACACAGTTGAAAAGTGCCCTGCTGCCACTGAAATCCCGCAGCGGAGTCCGCGATGCACGGGTACTCGGCACCATTGGTGTGATTGAAACGGAAGAGCCGGTCAATATGGCGGAATTACAGCGCCGCTTTGTTGACGCCGGTGTGTGGATACGGCCGTTCGGACGGCTGATTTATATTATGCCGCCATACATTATTACAGCGGCACAACTGGAAAAACTGACGCAGGCGATAGATAAGGTGACGGCATAAATCCCGGCATATTTGATCACTCCGCCGTTCAGGTTAACAGCGGGTAACGGGCGAAGGAAACGAAAAGCATGCGCGTCATGGATGACGCGCCTGAGCGCACACGGATGTGTTTACAGCGACTTTTCGTTTTTGCCCGTTACCCGCCGGGCTCCGGAGTAACAGAAAACTACCTGAGCACTATTATTTCAGCGTCAGCACCGTCACCCACATCGGCCCTTTTCCTGCCGGATAGCGGTTTATCAGGTGCAATTCGCCGGTAATCGCATCAATCCGGGAAACCGCCACATGGTGAGAAAGCTGTCCGGTTGAGATCAGGAAACGCCCGCTGTTATCCACCGCAAAACCGCGCGGCTGAGTTTCAGTCGGATAACGCCCCGCCAGTTGCAGATGACCGCCGTCATCCGACACGCGGTAGTGATTAATCACACTTGATGCCCGCTCACAGGCATAGAGATGATGCCCGTCCGGCGTGATATGAATATCGGCTGCCCAGCGGCGTCCTGAATAATCATCCGCCATCATATCGACAGACTGAATTTCACGGACTTTCACCCATTCACGGTAAACATTAATGGTCGCATTTAATTCATTCAGGCAATACGCCACATGCTTTGCCGGATGAAACGCCATATGGCGCGGCCCGGCACCGGCAGCAACCGTCAGCATATCGGCGTGACGTTCAGTTAAGCGTCCGTCTTCCTCAATCGTGTAAGCGCGGATATGATCTTCCCCGAGGCACGGCACAAACAGTGTGTGCCCATCCTGCGCAACATTGGCGGAATGCGGATTTTTTAATCCCTCAATCACCTGCACTGCACGGGCGGGAATACCATTATCGCGGATCGGCAGTACCGCCAGATTTCCCTGATGATAAGACGCGGCGTACAGTGTGCGCCCCGCTTTATCAAGCGTGATATAGGCGGCAGTGCCCGGGAGCGGCGTCAGGCCGGTTTGTGTGAGTTTGCCGTCTTCTGCGATTTTATAAGTCGCCACCGCATTGCCCGGTTTTACCGCAGCATAAAGATGACGGCCATCCGGCGCGGTGATCAGCGGCTGCACCTGATCAGGCGTTGATACTGTCTGTAACAGTGACATCTCACCGTGTTCATTCATCTGCCAGACATGAATCTGATGACTTTCCGTACTGGCAACATAAACCACCTGCTTCATTCGCGCTCCTTAATATCATCACTTACCCGTTTGATTTTTAACAGGTAATGTAAGCATTTCTGTATAATAATACCGCACTTAGCGTTTATCGCGAAACAATTAACATGCTATATTATCAGTTATCTCCGCCCGGAATCATTCAGGATGCCGTCAGGATACAATAATATTCCCTGATGCCCGCCGTTATTCCGGTTCTGACACTCATACAAGGGGCTCCCTGTTATGTCTTACCGCGTCCTCGCATTTGATCTCGATGGTACACTTCTCGATCCGGATAAACATATATTACAGGAGTCGCTGGATGCCATCCGCGAAGCCCGCCGTGCCGGGGTGCAGGTGCTGATTGTCACCGGCCGTCATCACGTTGCTATTCATCCGTTTTATCAGACATTGCAGCTGGATACACCGGCTATCTGCTGTAACGGTACCTATCTGTACGATTATCCGGGGAAAAAAGTACTTTCCGCCGATCCGATGAGTGTCAGTGAATCCCGTCAGCTGCTCGAACGCCTGGCACAGACGGATATCGAGCATCTGATGTATATCTCGGATGCCATGCTGTATCACACTGACAGCAGCACTATTGAGCGGACACTGAACTGGTCAGCTTCTCTGCCGGAGCACCAGCGCCCGGTGATGCGCAAAGTGAATAATTTTCTTGATGAGGTTGATCGCGCTGACACTATCTGGAAATTCGCCACCTGCTCAGATGATCTGAATAAACTGCGTGAATTCACCGATGCCGTTGAAGCGGATATGGGACTGTCCTGCGAGTGGTCGTGGATAAACCAGGTAGATATTGCCCGCAAAGGTAACAGCAAAGGCCGCCGTTTACAGGAATGGGTGGAATCTCAGGGAATGACAATGAAAGATGTAATGGCATTTGGTGATAACCATAATGACATCAGTATGCTTTCAGCCGCCGGCCTGGGTGTGGCAATGGGTAATGCGGCAGACGAAGTCAAAGCACACGCTGACCTGATTATCCCGGATAATACACAGCCGGGTATTGCGCAGGCGATACGCCGTCATATTCTCAGCTGATAAATACAGTGTAATAGACCATAAAAAAACGCCTTTTAATAAAGGCGTTTTTATTTGTTTCCCGCTGATCAGAGAATAAAACCTGTTACTTATACTTATCAAAACTCCAGTTATTTTTTGGTTTTTCTGCCGGGTTCTGATTCGGGAATTTTGCATTTTCGACGATCAGCAGTAATTTCGATCCGTCATAGGTATAGCCACCCTCAGAATACTGATACGGAAAGCTTTCCGTTGCCACCACCTTATACCCCATACTGAGCAGTTCCGGGATACGTATTCCGCCCTGCGAACCATCCGTGGTGCCGATACACCAGACTTTTAAGTTTTCTATTTCAACATCTTTGACTTTTTTCAGATAGGTGTAACACATCACCTGATTTGCCGCCAGCGCCTGGCTGCCGGAGAAAATACCCAGTAATAAAAAGAGAAGTGCTTTTTTCATTTTATCCCTCTGACTCAGTGGTTTTTTATGCAATAACGCACGTCTTACACTTGTTTCCGTGTGCGGAGAATATTCGGTGATAATTCGGCAGGGTCAGTGATGCACCGGCGTTAATATATATCGCCGGTTATTCATAAGGGCAATCGGAATAATATGAATGCCCCTTTTATTAATGAAAAATACGTATATTCAGATAAGTTATAATTCGCGGCTCAGCGACACACTTTTTACCTGCGCATACACCCATTGTCCGGGTTTCAGCTGCAAATCATCCCGCGCCCAGCCGGTAATACGCGCCCAGAGAAAATGATTGCCGACCGCCAGGCGCACATCAGTCTGCCCGTTGTCGTCATCATACATTTCCGTGATTTTTGCCCGTAATATATTGCGGATACTGCTGCTTTTCGGTTTTTCCAGTGCAATTGACACATCATCCGCACTGACACGCACACGTACCGGCGTGTCCCGTTCACCGGCAATACGCGGTACCCACAGCACCTGGTCGCCGATAGCGGTGGCTGTCATGGCGTAGCGGTCGTGGTGCTCAAGCACGGTGACACTCAGTACACTCGATAAACTTTCCTGTGTCAGCCACGGGCGCAATGCCGCTCCGGCCCACACCTCCTCCAGCGGCCCCTGGGCCAGAATGCGGCCTTTTTCCAGGATCACCACATCTTCCGCCAGCCGCAGGATCTCATCCAGGCTGTGGCTGACATACAGGATCGGAATACTGATATCCTGCGCCATCTTTTCCAGATACGGCAGCAGTTCGCGTTTGCGCGGCAGATCCAGCGATGCCAGCGGTTCATCCATCAGCAGGATATCCGGGGCGGTCAGCAGTGCGCGGCCAATCGCCACCCGCTGTTTTTCCCCGCCGGAGAGGGTCATCGGCAGGCGGTTCAGCAGATGGCCGATACCCAGCAGCTCCACAATACTGTCAAACTGATCCTCCATTTCCGGCGCCATGCCGTAGCGCAGATTGCCTCTTATCCGGTAATGGGGAAACAGGCGCGCATCCTGGAAGACATAGCCGATTTTACGTTTTTCCGGCGGCAGGCAGATACGCTTTTCAATATTGACGAGTGTGTGACCATTAAGCTCAATCCGCCCTTTCTGCGGTTTTGTCAGCCCGCCGATCACATTGATAAAGGAGGTTTTCCCTGCCCCGGAGAGCCCGAAGACAGCGGTAATACGGTCACTGGCCAGTTCGGTGTTGATCACCATGGATAAATCACCGAGCTGTTGTTCAAAATCAAGCACTAACATACGGCAACCCCCAGGCGTTTGCGTCCCCAGCGGGTCAGCCATTCCGAGGCCAGCAGCGAAGCCAGCGCCAGAACAATGGCGATAATACAGAGCCGCGCTGCATCCATTTCGGCTCCCGGCGTTTCAAGCAGAGAGTACATGGCCAGCGGGATAGTCCGGGTTTCCCCCGGGATATTGGAAACAAAGGTGATTGTCGCGCCGAATTCGCCCAGCGAACGGGCAAATGCCAGCACGGTACCGACAATAATACCCGGCAGTGACAACGGCAGTGTGATGGTGAAAAAGACCCGCAGCGGGGAAGCCCCGAGTGTCCGGGCCGCCTGCTCCAGGCGCATATCCACCGCTTCCAGCGCCAGGCGGATAGCCCGCACCATCAGCGGAAAAGCCACCACAGCCGCAGCCAGCGCGGCACCGCGCCAGCTGAAGGTAAAACTGAAGCCGAACCAGTTATAGAGCCACTCACCGATAAAACCTTTGCGGCCCATACTGATCAGAAGAAGATAACCCACTACCACCGGCGGTAACACCAGTGGCAAGTGGATAAGACTGTCCAGCAGCGACTTGCCCGGAAAACGGCAGCGCACCAGTACCCATGCCATCAGTATGCCGAACGGCAGACTGGCTGCCACGGCGACCGTTGATACTTTCAGGCTGAGGATGACCGCCTGCCATTCATACTCATTCAACATCGCTGTCTGTTAATCCTTACTTATTACAGAGGGCTGAAACCGTAACGTTTGAAGATCTCTTTTGCTTCCGGTGTCTGCAGGTAATCATAGAAACCTTTAACATCGGCATTATTGCGATCTTTCAGGATAGCAATCGGATATTCAACCGGTTTATGGGTATCTGCCGGGAAAATACCGACCACTTTCACTTTATCACTGGCAACCGCATCAGAGCCGTACACGATACCCAGCGGTGCTTCACCGCGTTCCACCAGCGCCATGCCGCTGCGCACATTATTGGTGCGGGCCAGCATCGGATCAACGACTTTCCAGGCACCCAGGTTTTCCAGGGCTTCCTGTGCATAGATACCGACCGGCACATGATCAGGATCGCCGACAGCCAGACGGCCGCCATCCAGTAATTTAACCCAGTCGGTCTGCTTATTAATATCAACTTTATCAATTTTGCTGTCTTTCGCGGCAATCAGCACCAGCTCATTACCCAGCAGGGTTTTACGGGTGTCATTGATGATCAGGTTTTTCTCCTGAGCATAATCCATCCATTTCTGGTCAGCAGAGATAAAGATATCTGCCGGAGCACCATTTTCAATCTGACGGGCCAGGGTGGAAGAAGACGCATAAGACGCGATCACTTCACCTTTTTTCTCCTGCTTATATTTTGCCGAGATTTCATCAACCGCATTTGTCAGTGATGCCGCAGCAAATACGGTCACTTTTTCAGCGGCCCACGCCTGACCCATGACAGCAGCAGAGATAACAACACCGGCCAATAATTTACTGAACTGTTTTTTCATTTTTTCCACCAGGATAGATTAGGATTAACCCGTTGTATATAACAAGATACAGCGAAAAATGAAAGGAGGTTTATCCCACTATCGGCAGTTAAGCGGAAAACAATATAAAATGAGGGAAATTACGCAGATAATGAGCGGGGAAACAAAGGTAAAGACGGATCACCTGCACAGGCAGGTGATCCTGAATACAGGATAATCAGTGCTGTTTTTCGTGGCGATCGCCTTTTGAAATCAGGTTGAAAATTTCACCTAATCCCCAGATCAGAGCCGCCAGGCCTGTCATAACAACAGGAACCATTAACAGTGCGAAACCTAAACTTTTAACTAACTCAAACATAGCACTTAATCTCTTTATATCAGGCGAAAGAATATTCAGCATGACTATAATAGCGTCATAATGGCCGCTATTCTATATAAATCACACCCCGGGAAGCATAGCGATTCGTGCGGTCAGTCTGCTGTCAGGTTTGCGTAAAATAAACAACCGCCACAATAACCGCCGCCAGAATCAGAAAACCCATCACTTTTCCGGCACTGCCCGGTGTTTCGACAATATTACCACTGTGGGGTGAGACAGGAGCTGCGGGGGATTGTACCGGTGTTTCACCCTCACCATCTTCGCGGTAAAGCTCCTGAATATAGAGAAACATCATTTTCATAAACTGACTGTTCAGTGGCAGGGTCTGACCATCCTCACCAATGATGCACAGTGTAAAATCGATTTTTCTGCTCAGTCCCAGTAAAAAAGCGCCCGGCAGCCAGGTATACTCCCGTTCACCGGAAGCAATTTCTTCAGCGATTTTTGCAGGAGCCTCATGACCACCGTCGTCACGCATATAAACAAGCAGTAACGGCTCTTCATCATCTTCGCCCTGCGTAAATGCCAGACCAATTTGTCCGCCACTTTCCTGATCCTGAGATTCAGCCCAGAATGCCTGCTCTGCCAGCATGCGGGCAAATGCTTCTGTTTCAGTACCTTCCCCTTCCGGTTCCGGGGAATCCTTGACTGCCTGATGAAGACGGAATAATACATTCTGCATGAAATAATCTCTGGCTGATAATTAATAGCTATACCATACCTGTTTTTATCCGGCCCACAAATTATTAAGTGAAATGTAACCGCTATATTGGCAGATGAAAAAAAACCGTAATTTGCTACACTAACCGGAAAGCAACGCCGCACCGGGCGGAGAAACTGCACCGGTGATTCTGTCTGATTAATATACGGGGTATTTTCCGTTGGATATTTTATTAACACTGAAATCAGAAGGTCATTTATTTGCCGATCCGCGGCGGATTTCCTTACTCAAGCAGGTCAGAGCGACCGGCTCCATCAGTCAGGGGGCAAAACTGGCCGGGATCAGTTACAAAAGCGCCTGGGATGCCATCAATGAGATGAACCAGCTTGCCGAGGAAACCATTGTTGACCGGGCTACCGGCGGCAAAGGCGGCGGCGGCGCGACACTGACACGCTATGGTGAGCGCTTACTTCAGCTTTATGATCTGCTGGCACAAATCCAGCAGAAAGCCTTTGATGTTCTCAAGGATGATTCGCTGCCCCTCGACAGCCTGCTGGCGGCCATCTCCCGCTTCTCATTGCAGACCAGTGCCCGCAACCAGTTCTTCGGCACAATTATGTCGCGCAACTATTCTCATGTGCAGCAGCATGTGAATGTCCTGCTGGCGGATAAAAAGACCAAACTTGCCGTTGCACTGACGGAACAGAGTGCCAACCGGCTGGGTCTGTCGGTCGGTAAAGAAGTACTTACTCTGATTAAAGCGCCGTGGGTGAAAATCAGCAAATCCGCAGAAAACAGCGCGGATTATGACAACCGCCTGAGCGGACGCATCTGCTCCGTAGCCAGAGGTGCGGAAAACAGTGAGGTGATGGTGACACTGACCGGCGGCGCACAGTTATGCTCCACCCTGGATAATCAGGATGCCGACAGCCAGCAGCTGAAAGAAGGTGATGAAATCACCGCGCTGTTTAATGCCGACCAGGTGATTATTGCCACATTGTGCTGATAAAAATGATGATAAAAGCCGCCGCTGACGGCGGCTTTTCGTGAGTAACTGCTTACTTCGCTGTTAAATCAACCTGATAAACCGCAAACCCCACATCATCCGTCCCGCCCCGGGTCATCGGATAATGCGCATTTTCTTTAATAAACTGCGTGGCTTTGTCGCCCGGCGAGGTTTCAAAACGGATATCTAATTTCTTATCCGTTTTCACCGGCACAAACGTCCAGTTTTGCTCAGCCTGTGCTGATACCGCACCTTTCGCTTTGGTTTCTGCCGCGATATAACCGGCCAGTACACTGCGGTTTTCATCCGGCGAGGCAAACGCGATATGTTTGTCACCGGTCCCGGCAAATTTTCCGCCGTAAGCGCGGTAGTTATTGGTGGCCACCAGGAAAACAGCTTTCGGATCAATCGGTTTACCCTGATAAGTCACATTTTTGATGCGGTTAGCCTGCGGATTAACCGCCTGGCAGTCCACATCATATTTTGCCGGTTGGGTCAGGTCTATCTGATAATTGATCCCGGAAATGGTATCGAAATTATAGGTTCTGAAACCATCCCAGTTAACCAGGCTCTGCGGTGCCTCTGACTGCGGGTTAATCTGATTGAACATCCCGGCGGAACATTCCAGCCATTCGGTCACTTCCGCCCCGGTCGCTTTCACCACCACCAGTGTATTCGGGTAAAGATAGAGATCCGCCGCGTTGCGGAACGTCATATCCCCTTTTTCCACCTCAACGAAATCCGCCGGGGCATTTTTCCGTCCGCCTACTTTAAACGGCGCGGCGGCTGACAACACCGGTAAATCCGCCAGATCCGGATCGCCCTGGATAAAGCGGCGGGTATAATCCGTCTGCGCATTATTCACAATCTGAACCGTCGGGTCGCTCTGCAACAGCGCGAGGTAGCTGTACATATTATCCGGTGATTTGCCAATCAGCTTGCCGACAAAGGTCCGGGTCGCATTGTGCTGCTCATCAATGACGGCGGCCAGCTTGTCATCCCGTGCCACCAGCGGCTTTTTGTTGACTTTGTCATAAATCGGACGTGCCTGTGCTTTGGCATCCGCCACTTTCCACGCGCCGCCATCATTATTCAGCACCAGATCCACCACGCCGAGGTGATCCCCCCACTGGCCGGGCATCACTGCCGGAATACCGTTAACGGTTCCCTGCTCAATATTAACGCCTTTAATATCTGCAAAATCTTTGCCCGGAAATACGCCGTGCGAGTGACCGAACATAATGGCATTAATACCCGGTACTTCACTGAGATAATAAACCGAGTTCTCAGCCATGGCTTTATAAGGCTCCTGAGAAAAACCGGAGTGCGGAATAGCGACAATTAAATCTGCACCTTCTGCTTTCATTTGCGGCACAAATTTTTTCGCGGTTTCCGTAATATCATTGACGCGGACTTTTCCTTCCAGATTGGCTTTATCCCAGATAAGGATCTGCGGTGGTACAAAACCGATATAACCGATTTTAATCACATGCTCTTTGCCGTCGCGATCTTTGACCGGGGTATCAACGATAATATAAGGGGTAAACAGATTCTTGCCGGTTTTCTCATCAATAATATTGGCATTCACGTACGGAAAATCCGCACCGGCAATGGCTTTTTTCAGATAATCCAGGCCAAAGTTAAATTCATGGTTACCGAAGTTCCCGACGGTATACCCCATGGTATTCATCAGCTTATGTGCCGGATGGGCTTCACCGTCATTTAACCCTTTGCTGACCATATAATCCGCCAGCGGGCTGCCCTGAATTAAATCCCCGTTATCCACTAATACTGCGTTGGTGACTTCACCTTTTGCCGCTTTGATTAAACCGGCGGTGCGGACCAAACCAAACTGCTCTGTCGGTTTGTCTTTGAAATAATCAAAGTCAATTAAGTTACTGTGAATATCTGAGGTTTCCATCACCCGCAGATCCACCGTTGCGGCATTGACCGTTCCGCTGACCAGCAATGCCAGCACCGAATATTTTAATCCTGTTCTCACCCTGACCCTCTCTTCCGGTTAATTTCCGTGATGCCGTAATTTCGTACCAAAAAGTATAACAAAAACAGCAGACTGAATGATGACGTTTCTGTGAAGCAGATCTTCTTTTCATGATACGGGATGTAACACCGGTGCCATACCTTGACATCCCCGCCGGTTCCGCTTATTTCTGGGGAATAATTAAACTAATAATAAGGCTGTTCACTATGGCACATCTGCACATCACACAAGGGATCTTCCGGTCAGGTACGGATAAACAGCTTTCTGTTCCGTCATTACAGCTGGAAAGCGGTCAGCATCATGCCTTTATCGGTGCCAACGGCAGCGGGAAATCCACCCTTGCCCGTGCGCTGATACAGGAACTTCCGCTGCTTTCCGGGGAGATGAGCAATACTTTCCGACGCCCGGTTCTGGTCGCGTTTGAGAAATTACAGGCGCTGATTGATGAAGAGTGGAACCGCAATAATACCGACCTGATGGACGGCGATGACACCGATAACGGCCGTACCACCGCCGATATCATTCAGGCGGAGCACCGCGATAATGAACGCTGCCTGCAACTGGCGGCGCAATTCGGGATTTCCGATCGCCTGTCACGCCGTTTTAAATACCTTTCCACCGGTGAAACCCGCAAAACCCTGCTGTGTCAGGCGCTGATGACAGAGCCGGATTTGCTGGTACTGGATGAGCCTTATGACGGGCTGGATACCGATTCCCGCCGTATGCTCAGTGAGATGCTGGCAGAGCTTGCAGAGGGCGGACTGACGGTTGTTCTGATCCTCAACCGTTTCAGTGATATTCCGGACTTTATTACCCGCGCCGGATTGCTGACAGACTGTGTGCTGGCACCGGCGGATACCTTATCCGCGCTGTTACAGGCACAGCTTGCCCGCAGTGAGCAAACAGAGCACCTGACGCTGCCGGAGCGGGACGACCCGTCCGCAGAGCGCCTTGCGCCGGATATTCCGCGGGTGATCCTTAATCACGGCTGTGTCAGCTATAACGATAAGCCCATTCTCAATGATCTGACCTGGCAGGTGCTGCCCGGCGAGCACTGGCAAATCACCGGCGAGAACGGCGCGGGTAAATCCACACTGCTCAGTCTGATCACCGGTGACCATCCGCAGGGCTACAGCAATGACCTGACGCTGTTCGGCCGCCGCCGGGGCAGCGGTGAAACGGTGTGGGATATCAAACGCCATATCGGGTATGTCAGCAACAGCATCCACCTCAGTTACCGCGTCAATATCAGTGTGCGTAACACGCTGATTTCCGGCTATTTTGATTCTGTCGGGCTCTATCAGAAACCGTCAGACCGGCAGATAAAACTGGCGGATGAGTGGCTGGCGCTGCTCGGTCTGAAAGCGTATCGTGACGCCCCGTTCCACAGCCTGTCGTGGGGGCAGCAGCGGCTGATACTGATTGCCAGGGCACTGGTAAAACACCCTGCAATGCTGATCCTCGATGAGCCGTTACAGGGGCTGGATACACTCAACCGTCTGCTGGTGCTGCGTTTTATCGATATAATGATAAGCCGTGGTGATACCCAGCTGCTGTTTGTCAGTCATCACAGCGAAGATACCCCGGCCTGTATTAACCGGCGGCTGGCGTTTATTCCTGATAAAGGTAGTTATCGTTACGAAATCAATACGTTGTAATCTTTTTATCAAACGGCTGTTTTACTTTTTTACTGCACCGGAAACAGCCGTTATTTTCTGAATGTATTCAGTCCGTTATTAAGAATATTCTGATTAATAATCATTATCAATTTGCTTTTTTTACTGGCACATCACCCGCTTCTCTTTTACCCTGCGCACTCCTTTTCTGATTTTCTGACACGATCCCATGACCTGGCTTTTACTTGCACTATCTCTGCTGTTATTACAATTTAACCGGACGCTGTCACTGACAGCACTTCTCACCGCCACCATCAGCGCGCTGTTCAGTGGTGTGATGGACTGGCACGCCCTGCTCACCCTGTGGTTTGTCATTCTGCTGGCGGTTGCACGGCCTTATACCGCACCGCGCTCATGGCCGCGTGCACTGGTGACACTCATGGTGATTGCCGCCGCACTGGGGCTGGCATTTCACCTGCTGCCGGGGTTTCATAACCTGCGCTGGATGCCGCCGGAAGCCGCAGGGCCGCACAGTCCGCCCTATTCATTCTGGCTTAATGCCGATAAAGCACTGCTTCCGTTTGTGCTGATCATCATTATTCCGCAGTTGTTTGTCACCGCACCACTGCGCCGGGCCACCCGTCTGCACTGGCTGTTACTGGTACTGTCGGTGCCTGCATTGCTGTTACTGGCCACCGCCCTTGGCGGACTGGGATTTGAACCTCATCTGCCGGACTGGTTACCGGTCTTTATGCTGACGAATCTGTTTTTTGTCTCCCTGGCGGAGGAAGCGCTGTTCCGGGGGGCAATTCAGCAGGCGCTTTCCCGGTATCTGCCGCCGTATGCCGCGCTGTTTATTGCCGCAGCAGTGTTCGGGCTGGCACATATTGCTGGAGGAGCGCTGCTGGTTGTCTTTGCCGGTCTGGCAGGGGTTATCTACGGGCTGGCCTGGATGTGGAGCGGGCGGTTGTGGGTGGCAACAGGGTTTCACTTCGCGCTGAACCTCTGCCATCTGCTGTTTTTTACCTGGCCGTTTAAGGTGGCGTAAAAAACCGTTTTTTCCTGTGTATCACACTTTGCGTAAACATTTATAGCGGAATCGATTCAGTTTTGGTATACACTATCCGGTAAACAGGACGGAATTGCTTGCTTCCGCACAGACCCCGGCAGAAATACCTGTGCGGAAAGTTTGCCGAAAGGCGCCGCTGACCAATATAATGGGCAATGTGCCGGGTCTGTTTCAATTCTGAAACCCCCTATCTGAAACACAATAGGAGTTTACGCTATGGCAGTAACTAAACTGGTGCTTGTACGTCACGGTGAAAGTGAGTGGAACAAAGAGAACCGCTTTACCGGCTGGACTGATGTTGAGTTATCTGAAAAAGGCCGTGCTGAAGCACAAGAGGCTGGTCAGTTACTCAAAAAAGAAGGCTTCTCTTTTGATTTCGCCTATACCTCTGTACTGAAACGCGCTATTCACACACTGTGGAATATCCTGGATCAGGTAAACCAGCAGTGGCTGCCGGTTGAGAAAAGCTGGAAACTGAACGAACGTCATTACGGCGCACTCCAGGGTCTGGATAAAGCGGAAACCGCTGCAAAATACGGTGACGAGCAGGTCAAACTGTGGCGTCGTGGTTTTGCCATCACCCCGCCGGCACTGGAAAAAAGTGATGAGCGCTTCCCGGGCCACGATCCGCGTTATGCGAAACTGGCAGAAAGCGAATTACCGGCCACTGAAAGCCTGGCGATCACCATCGACCGCGTTGTGCCTTACTGGACTGATGTTATCAAACCACGCGTTGCTTCCGGTGAGAAAGTGATCATCGCTGCACACGGTAACTCCCTGCGTGCGCTGGTGAAATACCTGGATAACATGAGCGAAGATGAGATCCTCGAGCTGAACATCCCGACCGCTGTGCCGCTGGTGTATGAGTTTGATGAAAACATGAAGCCGCTGCGCCGCTATTACCTGGGTGACCAGGATGCGATTGCTGCCAAAGCCGCCGCTGTTGCTAACCAGGGTAAAGCGAAGTAATCCGCTTTCTGTGGTGAAAAAAAACCCTGACTGTGTCAGGGTTTTTTATTTTCTGTGGTCAGGGTTTCCGGCATTATCAGCCGCGGCGGGCTTTTACCGCATCTGCCAGCTGACGCAACAAGGCTTCGGTATCTTCCCAGCCGATGCAGGCATCTGTCACACTCTTGCCGTACACGAGCGGCGCATCACCTTCCAGGTTTTGGTTTCCTTCCTCAAGGTGGCTTTCCACCATCACGCCCATAATGGCTTTCTCACCACCGGCTACCTGCTGTGCCACATCAGTGCTCACATCCATCTGACGCTTATACTGTTTGCTGCTGTTAGCGTGGCTGAAATCGATCATGATACGCGGTGCCAGACCGGCCTGTGCCAGCCCTTCTTTTACCGCACTGACATCTTCCGCGCTGTAGTTCGGTTTTTTACCGCCGCGCAGAATAATATGGCAGTCACCGTTACCGGTGGTGTTCACGATGGCCGAATGTCCCCACTTGGTCACGGACAGAAAACAGTGCGGCGACCCGGCGGCGTTAATGGCATCAATGGCGACTTTGATGGTGCCGTCTGTGCCGTTTTTAAACCCGACCGGGCAGGACAACCCGGAGGCCAGCTCACGGTGTACCTGAGATTCCGTGGTGCGGGCGCCGATAGCACCCCAGCTCATCAGATCCGCCAGATACTGCGGTGTGATCATATCCAGAAACTCACCAGCTGCCGGTAAGCCTTTGTCATTGATATCCAGCAGCAGTTTGCGGGCAATACGCAGACCATCATTGATGGCAAAAGAGTGGTCGAGGTGCGGATCGTTGATCAGCCCTTTCCAGCCGACCGTGGTGCGCGGTTTTTCAAAATAGACGCGCATAACGATTTCCAGCTCACCTTTCAGTGCGTTGCGTAATGTCAGCAGGCGATCCGCATATTCAACCGCCGCTTTCGGGTCGTGAATTGAACATGGCCCGATAACGACCAGCAGGCGATCATCCCGGCCTTCCAGAATGTCGTGGATTGCATGACGGGTGCGGCGAACGGTGTCTGCGGCAGTCTCAGTCGCGGGAAATGACTCTAATAACGCCACTGGCGGTAATAATTCCCGAATTTCTTTTATTTTTACATCATCGTTCTGATAATTCATAACCCGTCTCTTCCGGTGTCCTGTTTCATTATTGTCGTTATTTTAATCTAACTGCTTGTCAACAAGCTGTAAACAATTAGCTGTCGCCGGAATTGAAATTAATTTTTCACCCCGAAAATATTCAGATCAGCAGGACAAATTATTATGAATCAGAAGGAAAACAGCGGCTTCATCAGCCGCTGCCCGTGAGAAGGGTATTTATGCCGCTAATCCCGTTTTAATACGCTTAACAGCGGTAATCAGCGCAACAATCACCAGACCGGCGACAAGCCCGAACAATAAATTGGCAACCGGCGGGGTCATAAAGTGCAATATGCTGCCGAGCGCCGGGAGTTGTGCACTCTGCTGAGCCAGATTTTCAATCAGGTTATGAATAAACGGAATGCCGTGGGTCAGAATACCGCCGCCGACCATAAACATGGCCGCAGTCCCGACGACTGATAAGGTTTTCATTAAATACGGCGTGGCATGGATCAGTCCGTCACCCAGTTTTTTCAGCAGCGCGGCTGATTTCTTTTGCAGATAAAATCCCAGATCATCGAGTTTGACAATCCCCGCCACCAGGCCGTATACCCCGATAGTCATAATGACCGCAATCACTGACAACACCACGAGCTGATTAATAAAAGGAGAGGTGGCCACAATACCGAGGGTGATAGCAATAATCTCCGCCGATAACACAAAATCGGTGCGGATAGCGCCTTTGACTTTGCGTTTTTCGAATGCGGCCAATTCTTCCGGTGTCTGAATATCTTGCGCCGGTGCCGTTTCACCGGGCTCGCTCTCTGCTTTATGCAGAAACTTATGCGCCAGCTTTTCCGCGCCCTCGAAACAGAGAAACGCCCCGCCGACCATCAGGAGCGGCGTGACCGCCCAGGGGGCAAAGGCGTTGATCAGCAGCGCCAGCGGCACCAGAATCAGCTTATTGAGAAAAGAACCTTTCGCCACTGCCCAGACCACCGGGATCTCCCGCTCCGCGCGGACACCTGCGACCTGCTGTGCATTCAGCGCCAGGTCATCCCCCAGCACACCGGATGTCTTTTTGGCAGCCATTTTGGTCATCACAGAGACATCATCCAATACGGTTGCGATATCATCGAGTAGTGCGAGTAAGCTGCCACCGGCCACAGGTATTTCCTTTTATTGCTGATTAATGAGAATTTGATTATTACCAAACTCACATTATAGACATACTACGATTATACTGAAAATAGTTTCACTATTGATTTCACTATTGGTCTCACTACTGTTGCCTGATCTTATTTATCCCCGCCCTCCCGGAACCATAGTATCCGGTGATAACGGCGGTCTGTAAAACAAATCAGATAATGTGGCTATAGCATTAAATATAATCACTATAAAAAACATTTGAAAATAATAAATCTGCAAATTATGCTTAATTAAAGGTTCACCTGAGTTATATTTCGGATAAATTTAAGCAAGCCAATTATTTATAATAATATTACGCAACTACAATATGAATAACCCCTATAAGGATACAATATGATTAACATTGCTATTATTGGTGGTGGTGTCGGCGGTATCTCTGCTCTTGCTCAGTTAACCGAGAAGAATATAAAAGCTAACTTTACAATTTATGAAAAGGCGGAAATAGCTTATTCAAGCTCAATGTTATCAAAATATTCATCACACATCTGCAATACCAGCTCACTGGCAAACTCACTGTATAATAACAAACCTGATGATTTCGCCGAGTATCTTACTCTAAATAAAAAAGTGACCGATGATAATACATTCGTTCCACGCGGAATATTTATTGACTATGTATATAATACTTTTGAACAGTCAGTAAAAAAAGCAACCCGGGCAGGATCACACATCCGTATAATAAATAAAAAAGCAACATCACTAACAGCAGAAGATAAGAATAGTTGTTATATTTTTGATGAGGATGGCGAAAAAGAACAATATCATTTTGTTTTTGTCAGCACTGGTCCCGGCCTGGAGGATATTGCACAATATATTCAGCCGGCCGGGAAAACAGTTGTTGCAAATACAGAACCGGATAAACTTTCTGCTTTTATCCCGGATAAAAAAAGTATTGCTATACTGGGCAGTAAACTCAGTGCGATAGATGCTGCGCTGTTCATTGCAGATGAATCTCCGGACACCAAAATCACGATGTACTCCTCATCAGGAGAACTCCCGTCAGTCAGAAATTATTTTTTTAATAACCCCGAAGCCGCAATGGAGCTGCATGCATTTCCGGAGCCAAAAAACAGAGATGACCTGATATTAATGGCCAATTATATCATTGAAAAAAATAATATTCCCATCAGCGACTACAGTAAAATACCGGAGATATTATTGCATGAGGAGATCAGCACTTGTGAAAAACATAATCTCTCATGGGAAAAATATATCAAAGATTTTGCTGAAATTGCTAATAATGTTACTCTTCCGGATAATAAGTCCTATAAAAACACAGAGGAAATAAAACGATTTATTTCACGATATGTATCATCATTTCCGCTTTCCAATGCGAAAAAAATATTAGCCATGATGAAAGGAAAAAAACTGGAGATAAAAAAAGGTAAAAAAGACGATTTCTTTCTTAATGAAGACAAAATAGCCTGTAAGACTGACCAGAGAGAATATGACGGAATCATATTATCATCGGGCCTGACAAATTCATTTCTGAAGAAAGATAAAAACCTCTACACTATCACATCATCCGGCGATGAGCATGATAAAGAGATAACTCCGGATGATATTTCCGTATTAAATAAAAACGGAATCTGGTTATCAGGTTCATTACTGAGTAATTATTACCCATTAGTTAACTATATAGAATTTTGTGTTAAGCAGGCATTTCTGTTTTCCGAATCAGTAAAGGAACAAATATCAGCGTGATACAATAAATCTGAATGACACTTTTTATTTAAAATAATATTTGCCATGAAATCTATTTCCGGATTAGTACATTTATTTGTACTAATCCGGATCTTATCAGACAGGTTTCGCCGCTTTTATCCACATCCGCGAGCCGTTAAGTGCCACTCCCAGCAGGATGATATATTCCAGTGACAGCGCGTATACTCCCTGGAGGGCATAAATCACAATACTGATGATATTGATGACCACCCACAGCAGCCAGTTTTCCACCAGTTTCCGGGTCATCAGGATCATCGCCACAACGGACAGCACGGTCATTGCCGCATCCCAGAACGGGAAAGCATCAGGCAGCAGGACCGGCATTGCCAAATCAGCCCCTGCGACATTCAGCACGCTGACCATGCTCTGCGCCAGCCACGTAAAGACCGGGTCGATATAACGCGCCAGCAGTAAAATCGCCGCCAGTGAGACCGCAGCAATCACAGCAGTCTGCCGCAGCGGCATCCAGCGGATTTTCAGCTCCACTTCTGCTTTCTCATTTTGCCGGCTCCAGGCATACCAGCCGTAAATATTGGCGGCGAAAAAGAAAATCTGTAACAGCAGATTGGCATAGAGCTGGATCTGAAAGAAAATCACCGCAAACAGCGTGACGTTAATCAGGCCAAAAAGATAATTGATTGTTTTTTCCAGACTTGCCAGCCAGATACATAACAACCCGGCGGTTGCTCCCACCGCTTCAATCCAGGACAGCGCATAAGACCCTTCTTCCCAGTAAGGGATCACCACGAGAATATTATGAATATCAAAAAATTCCATTCCGTCACCTGTGTTAAGTATATTTCCTGTTACCGGCGGCCAACCGCTGATGACAGGTTTAGTTAACTGTATTCTGCCCTGCTGTTTTCAGTAAAATCATCCCATCGTAACAGCATTTGTTTAATATGCTAAACATGATAACGTTTTTTTAACCTGAACTCTCCCGCTATTTTTGATTATGACGTACTATCAGCCCAGCTATTAATTATATGAATGAGATGTAAGATGGAATCAATTGAGCAAATTATAAACAATATAATTTCTTTTGCCCTATTAGATCCCCGTATCGATGCGGTCATTATCACCGGCTCTGTGGCACGCCAGAACCAGGCAGACCGTTTTTCGGATATTAATGCCGAACTGATCGGCAGCAGTCATGATGATTTATTTCAGGACAGCCGCTGGCTGAGCCGGTTTGGTGTGCCACTGATTATCCGCAAAGAGGCTTCACGCGAAAACGACAGCCTCTGCTGGCCGTCTTGTCAGGTTCTGTATGAGAAAGGCCGTAAAGTTGATTTTGTGCTGGCCGGGCGCGAACGTATCACACAGATGGCCGCACACGGGCTGGACAGTATCTATCAGCGCGGTTATGCCGTTCTGCTGGATAAAACCGGTCTCACTGCCGGGTTGCCTGAGTATGCCGATCCGGCGGCCGTGCTCACCCCGCCGGATCAGCAGACATTCCTGGAAAACTGGCAGAATTTCTGGCTGGAAGCCTCACAGGTGCCGGTTTATTATCTGCGCAATGAACTCTGGACTGCCCGGTTGCGGGATGTGACGATGAAACAGTGGCTGATCACCCTGCTGGAGTGGCATATGCTGCTGCGCAGCGACGGTACACAGGATGTCTGGTACGCGGGCCGTCATCTGAGCACCTGGCTGCCTCCGGGCCTGTACGGGCGTTTTATGGCGACACTGGATAACCGTGATCGTGTCCGTGCCGCACGGGCGCATATGGCGATGCTGACACTCTACCGCGATGTGGCACTCCGCGTGATTGAAACACAGAAATTTGATATCGATATAACGCTGGCAGATAAAATTATTGCACTGGTCACTGACCGGCTGAATGCCGATGATTTACTTGCGCCGGAGAATGAATAATAACAAACAGGTGATCGCCGGTGTGATGCCGGTGAGAACAAAAAATCAGAGGGAAAATGTTACGATGGTGGGTCGTACAGGATTCGAACCTGTGACCAATTGATTAAAAGTCAACTGCTCTACCAACTGAGCTAACGACC
>NZ_JBFZSO010000005.1:0-1992 GCF_041099235.1 Morganella morganii
GAATGGTGGGCGATACCGGGCTCGAACCAGTGACCCCCTCCTTGTAAGGGAGATGCTCTACCAACTGAGCTAATCGCCCGTCGTGATGGAGGTGCATTATAGGGATCTGCGCGTTTGAGTCAACGCTTTTTCGAAAGAAAATGATCGTTCGTTGTAATTTTAGTCACCCTGTTCTGATTATCGCCATCCGCGCGCAGTATGTAAGCAGAAATCGGATAAATCGTGATCGCCGTCAGATTCATTGCTGCAAAAACATCCTGTTTTGTCATGTGTTTTTCCATTTAACACGAGAAAAATGACTTTTTCGGCCTTCTTTCCCCCTTTTCATTGAGGAATTGTGTCTCAGTGCTAAAATATCCCGCATCGTATTTCTTCATCCACTACGTCTGGCACAGACGTTATGAAAGGCATTCCAATGAGTAAAGTAAAAACCCGTTTCGCACCCAGCCCTACCGGCTACCTGCATGTGGGCGGCGCACGTACCGCTCTGTACTCCTGGCTGTACAGCCGTCACAACCACGGTGAATTTGTCCTGCGTATAGAAGATACCGATCTTGAACGCTCAACTCAGGAAGCTATCGACGCCATTATGGACGGGATGAACTGGCTGAATCTCGGCTGGGATGAAGGTCCGTATTACCAGACCAAACGCTTTGACCGCTACAATCAGGTGATCGACACCATGATTGAAAACGGTACCGCTTACCGCTGCTATTGCTCCAAAGAGCGCCTGGAAGCCCTGCGTGAAAAACAGATGGCGAATAATGAGAAGCCGCGTTACGACGGCTGCTGCCGCGATCACGCCCATAACCATACTGCGGATGAGCCGCATGTGGTGCGTTTCCGTAACCCGCAGGAAGGATCTGTTATTTTTGACGACAAAATCCGCGGGCCGATTGAATTCAGCAACCAGGAACTGGATGACTTAATCATCCGCCGTACTGATGGATCCCCGACCTATAACTTCTGTGTGGTTGTCGATGACTGGGATATGGAAATCACTCATGTTATCCGTGGTGAAGACCATATCAACAACACACCACGCCAGATCAACATCCTGAAAGCCCTCGGTGCGCCGGTGCCGGAATATGCCCACGTCTCCATGATCAACGGCGACGACGGCAAGAAATTATCCAAACGCCATGGTGCAGTGGGTGTGATGCAGTACCGCGATGACGGCTATCTGCCGCAGGCGCTGCTGAACTACCTGGTGCGTCTGGGCTGGTCTCACGGTGATCAGGAAATCTTCAGCATTGAAGAAATGACTGAGCTGTTCACCCTGGAAGCCGTCAGCAAATCCGCCAGTGCATTCAATACTGAGAAATTACAGTGGCTCAACCACCACTACATTAACAGTATGCCGGCGGAAGAAGTGGCAGTTTACCTGCAATGGCATATTGAGAACACCGGGATTGATACCCGCAACGGCCCGGAACTGGCAGACCTGGTCCGCCTGCTGGGCGAACGCTGCAAAACACTGAAAGAAATGGCAGAAACCTGCCGTTACTTCTATGAAGACTTTGACAGCTTCGATGCCGATGCCGCGAAAAAACATCTGCGCCCGGTTGCCCGTCAGCCGCTGGAAGTGGTTAAAGCCAAACTGGCCGCCCTGACCACCTGGACACCGGAAGCCGTACACGAAGCCATTCAGGCAACGGCTGATGAGCTGGAAATCGGGATGGGTAAAGTCGGTATGCCGTTACGTGTTGCTGTGACCGGTGCCGGTCAGTCTCCGGGTCTGGATGTGACCGTACATGCAATTGGTCAGTCCCGCTCTCTGGCGCGTATCGATATGGCGCTGGCCTTTATTGCTGAGCGCGAAGCACAGTAATCATTGTTCAGCGACCTGATACCCGGCTTAATGCCGGGTATTTTTTTGTCATTTTACTGAATTGACGGCTTTTTCATCGGTCGCACACGAATTTCATATTAAGCCGTTGACAGCTCAGGGAACCTTGCCTATTATGCTGCGCGTCCGGTCGATTTTATCGG
>NZ_JBFZSO010000005.1:2092-217458 GCF_041099235.1 Morganella morganii
GGCTATAGCTCAGCTGGGAGAGCGCTTGCATGGCATGCAAGAGGTCAGGGGTTCGATCCCCCTTAGCTCCACCAAATCTTTGGTGACTGATAAATACCGCGACACCCGGTTTTCCGGGGCTATAGCTCAGCTGGGAGAGCGCTTGCATGGCATGCAAGAGGTCAGGGGTTCGATCCCCCTTAGCTCCACCAAATTCAAACCCCGGTCTCTGACCGGGGTTTTTCGTTTCTGCCTTCCTGTCATTGCGCAGTATACCCGCCATCCACCGGATAAAATCCGCCGGTACAAAAAAGACTGTCATCTGATAACAGAAACGCCACCATTTTTGCCACCTCCTCCCGTGTTGCCATCCGTTTCATCGGATGACTCTCCGCCATCATTGCCTGCACATCCTGCG
Organism: Morganella morganii; assembly: GCF_041099235.1. Lineage (GTDB taxonomy): Bacteria > Pseudomonadota > Gammaproteobacteria > Enterobacterales > Enterobacteriaceae > Morganella > Morganella morganii_E. Next base: position 2,490 of record NZ_JBFZSO010000005.1, read on the forward strand.
GTAACGCCAGAATAGCTGGTGTCGCCACATAACCCGGGCCGACCGCATTAATCCGCACGCCCTGCTCTGCATATTCCAGTGCCGCCGCGCGGGTCAGCCCGAGTACTGCGTGCTTGGCGGCGGTATAAGGTGCAATCCCCGCAATACCGGTGACGCCGTTACAGGCTGATAGATTCACCACCGCCCCGCCGCCGCTTTTAATAATGGCAGGAATGCCGAATTTCATCCCGAGAAATGTACCGGTTACATCCGTATCCATCACATCCTGCCAGGCCTCAAAATCGTAATCCTCAATCTTCACACCATGCGGTCCGGTGATCCCGGCATTGTTTACCAGCCCGTGTAAAGCTCCGAATTTATCTGACACCGTGCTCACCATCCGCTCACAATCGCTCAATTTACGTACATCTGCTTCAATTGCCAGCACGCTATCTCCCGTAGGATCCCACTCATTTATGGCCTTTTGCAGATGTTCCGGATTCCGCCCGGTAATCGCAACTTTAGCCCCTTTTTTCAGTAATTCACGGGCAATTCCTTCGCCTACTCCGGTTGATGCCCCGGTAACCAGGATAATCTTCTGTTGAAAGTCTGTCATACCATCACCTTTTAATTAACTTTGGTTAACTAAAAGCTTAATTGATTAACTTTTGTTAATCAATTTTCTTTTCCTGATTTTGCCTTTCGGCTAAACTAAGGGTGAGGATAAAAGGGAGGTGATATGTCATTCAAGGAACTGGAAAATACACTGTCATTGTTACAGTGCACATTGGTAGCGCAACGGACCATCAGCTCACCTGAAAAGGTGACGTGGGCACAGTATGACGTAATGGAAATGTTGCGCCTTCAGGGGGATTTAACCCCGTCGGATTTAAGCCAGAAACTCGGGATTTCGCGCCAGAATGTCTCGAAATCATTACGGGCGCTGAAAAAACACCAGTTTGTTTCCCAGTATCAGTCGGAGACCGATAAACGGGAACTGGTTACCCAGCTGACACCGGAAGGTGAAGAGTTTCTGTCCCGCGCGGCGACAGGACGCACCCGCAATGCAGAAAAAGTATTTGCAAGTCTGAATGACGATGAACAGCGCCAGTTTCGTATACTGAGCCGGAAAGTCATCGATGCACTGACCCGGGATCAGTGAGCAGGACGTTTAAGCGGTTTTATCAGACCACTTAAACCTTCGATTTTAATCGCAAGGGTGAGTTGCATCAGCTGCCCCAGGCGCCCTTCCGGGAAACTGTCTTTACGGGCAAACCAGAGCAGATATTCCCCGGGAAGGTCAATTAAACAGCAACCTTTGTACTTACCAAATGGCATAGCAGTGTTAGCGATAGCCACTAAATCTTCTTTCTCCATCATCTCTCCTGATGTGACTGAAACGGTCTTCTGCGGAAGACCGTTTTTCAGCTTGTCTGTCAGTTCAGCAGCGCAATAAATTCATCTTCATTGATCACTTTAATGCCCAGCTCTTCCGCTTTGGCCAGCTTGGAGCCTGCTGCTTCCCCGGCAACCACCAGATCGGTTTTCTTCGAGACACTGCCGGTAACTTTCGCTCCCAGAGCCGTCAGACGATCTTTCGCCTCATCACGGGTCAGGATCTGCAGTGAGCCGGTCAGTACAACCACTTTGCCGGCAAACGGATTATCCAGTGCCGATGCATCCACCGCCACCACATCCGGCCAGCTGATACCGATATCTCCGGTCAGATCAGTGATAACCTCCCGGTTGTGCTGCTCGCGGAAGAAATTGACCACATGCTTCGCGACAACCTCCCCGACATCAGGAACAGCTTTCAGTGCTTCTGTATCGGCCTGCTGTAAGGCATCCAGGGTGCCGAAGTGCTCTGCCAGATTGGCTGCTGTGGCTTCGCCGACTTCGCGGATCCCCAGGGCATAAAGAAAACGGGCAAAAGTGGTCTGTTTTGATGCAGCCAGCGCGTCAGTCAGTTTCTGTGCGGATTTCGGTCCCATGCGATCAAGCCCGGTCAGCTTACCGGGGGTCAGACGCCACAGGTCCGCCGGGGTCTTCACATACTCCGCATCCACCAGCTGGTCGATAATTTTATCCCCCAGCCCGTCCACATCCATGGCACGGCGGGAGACAAAGTGTTTAAGTGCTTCTTTGCGCTGCGCCCCGCAAATCAGGCCACCGGTACAGCGGGCGACGGCCTCGCCTTCCACCCGTTCGATATCTGACCCGCACACCGGACAACTGAGCGGAAATTCAATGTCCCGCGCATCTGCCGGACGCTCTGATTCCACCACGCCCACCACCTGCGGGATCACATCCCCGGCACGGCGGATAACCACAGTATCACCGATTTTCAGGCCTAGACGGCTGATTTCATCCGCATTATGCAGTGTGGCATTACTGACCGTCACACCGGCCACCAGCACCGGCTCCAGACGGGCAACCGGGGTAATCGCACCGGTACGGCCGACCTGGAATTCCACATCACGGACAACGGTCATCTGTTCCTGAGCAGGGAATTTAAAGGCTGTCGCCCAGCGCGGGGCACGGGACACAAAACCCAGCGCCTCCTGCTGTGCAATGGAATCCACTTTGATCACCACGCCGTCAATATCAAAGCCCAGTACCGGACGGCTCTCTTCCACATTGTGATAAAAATCCAGCACCGCCTGACTGCCGGTGCAGCGCATTACACGGTCACTGACCGGTAAGCCCCACGCTTTAAATTGCTGCAGGCGATCATAGTGACTGCCCGGCAGTGTACCGCCTTCCAGCACGCCCACACCGTAACAAAAGAAGGTCAGCGGGCGTTTGGCTGTCACCGACGGATCCAGCTGACGCAATGAACCGGCTGCGGCGTTGCGCGGGTTGGCAAACACTTTGCCCCCGGTACGGCGCGCTTCCTCATTCATCGCCTCAAAGCCTTTCTGCGGCATAAAGACTTCGCCGCGGATCTCAATACGCTGCGGGATGTTTTCCCCGCGCAGTTTCAGCGGAATAGCACGGATGGTCCGCACATTGGCGGTAATGTTTTCCCCGGTGGTGCCGTCACCCCGGGTCGCCGCCTGCACCAGACTGCCGTTTTCATACAGCAAACTGACCGCCAGACCATCGAGTTTTAACTCACAGCAGAATGTCAGATCCTGCGTGTCTTTCAGGCGGTCCCGTACACGTTTGTCAAAGGCAAGATAGCTCTCCTCATCAAACACGTTATCGAGTGACAGCATCGGAATCTCATGGCGCACCTGTTCAAACGCACTCAGCGGTGATGCCCCGACGCGCTGTGTCGGGGAGTCCGGTGTGATAAGTTCCGGATGCTCCGCTTCCAGCGCTTTCAGACGCTGCATCAGGCGGTCATATTCCGCATCCGGCACTTCCGGGTTATCCAGCACGTGATAACAGTATTCATGATGGCGCAGTGTGGCGCGCAGCTGTTCAATGTCGTTTTCGTTATTTTTTGGCATCATAGTGATCTGCAATCTGTTTATACCTGAAAAAAACCCCCGTCATTGCGGGGGTTTTTGTGCGATTTGAGTGTCTCAGCTCTGTTTGGCGACGAGAACTTTGCGGATGCGCGCCTTGTACACCTCGATTTTCTGCGGTGTCAGCATTTTGCGTTCCTCATCCAGTACCACACCCCCGACATCAGAGGCGATACGCTGAGCGGCCTGTAACATCAGCTTGAAGTTCTGGCTTGCATCACCGTAAGACGGCACCATCATAAACATGGCCACGCCCGGGGTTTCGATCTCTTCCATCTGCTCCGGTACAAACGTGCCCGGATTCACCATATTGGCCAGACTGAATAACACCGGACCACTGCCTGCCGGATCGACATGGCGGTGATAGATGTTCATCGCCCCGAAACGGAACCCGGCCTGCTCGATAGCGGTACGCAGAATGTCACCAGCGACCATCTGTCCCGGATGGGCGGACACAAACAGCGCCAGCACAATCTCATTGTTCTCTGCACTGCTGCGTGGCGCTTCCTGCACCGGTTCAGGTTCAGTTACCGGCTCTTCCGCGTGAGGCAGGTCGGTTTCAGCAGCAGTAATCACCGCGGCTGTTGTCATAACCTCCGGAGCCGGAGCAGCCGGTGCCTGTGCTTCCTGCTCAAGTGCATCAAATAATCCGATTTGCGGCTCTGTTTCAGGTGCTTTTACCGGCTGACGGCGCGGGCTCTGGGCTTTCGGCATCACAGGCGGTTCTTCCGGCTCTGATGACGGATACATTCTGCCGGCAGATAATAACGGATCCTGCTCATTCTGCGCTTCTGAATACGGGGAGACCTGCGGAGCCGGATCTTCCGGTAATACAGCAGAGTGACGGGAGCCGTGTGCCTCTGACATATCATCAGCGGCTTCATCCTGCGACTCGTACTTACGACGCTTCATGGGGCGCGCGCGAAACAGGGAAGAACGCTCTTTACGGCTCGTCCACAGTCCGTGAAGTAACAATGCGATGATTGCTACCGCACCCACAACGATTAATATCAGACGCAGATCTTGCATCAGTGCTATCTCTGTTGTTTAAATTAAAGGCCACCATGGCAAAATACTATCGTTTGATTACAAGAGTATTTGTCAATGATGTTAAGTTCAAGTCCCTGCACGAATTTCTTGCAATAAAGTTCATTTAATTGCTCTTTTTGACTGATTTTTCATCCTGACATTTCATTTGTGGCCGGACAAATCAATAGTTCAGTCTGATAGTATAACGTTTTCCAATCATAGGAGTGAATAGGAAGTATGACAAATCCTGTCAGGCCGCTCAGCGGCTTTGCATATGTTGCACAGGGATGGCGGCTGATGATGCGTCCGGGTCTCCGGGCCTTCGTGATTCTGCCGTTGCTGGCCAATATCGTGGTTATGGGCGGTGCACTCTGGTGGTTGTTCAGTCGGTTCGGCGGGTGGATTGCCTGGCTGATGGATAAAGTACCGGGCTGGCTGCAGTGGCTGGATTATCTTATCTGGCCGGTGGCGGTGATTTCTGTACTGCTGATTTTCAGCTATTTTTTCAGCACGATTGCCAATATCATCGCCTCACCGTTTAACGGCTGGCTGTCGGAGAAACTGGAAGCGGAACTCACCGGGCGTCCCGCACCGGATCAGGGCTGGGCAGATCTGATAAAAGATATCCCCCGCATTCTGAAACGGGAGATGGTCAAACTGCTCTATTACATCCCGCGTGCCGTTATCCTGCTGATCCTGTTTTTCATTCCGGGGATCGGGCAGACACTTGCGCCGGTGCTCTGGTTTATTTTCGGTGCATGGATGATGTCCGTGCAGTACGGGGATTTCCCGTTTGATAACCACAAGGTCAGTTTTCCGGAAATGAAAAGCACACTGCGCCGCGATAATATGACCAATCTCCAGTTCGGTTCGCTGGTCAGTGTGCTGACCATGATCCCGTTTGTGAACCTGTTTATTATGCCGGCGGCGGTCTGCGGTGCCACCGCGCTGTGGGTGGATCGCTACCGCGCACAGTTTGTCCGCGACTGATCCGCAACGCCCTTCCGTGCAGGGCGGTTATCACACCGCCCTGCCGTTTTCCTGCGCCTTATACCTTTTCGCTATTGATCGTCTGTCCGGTTATAAGGATATGCCGATTATGTATTTCCTTTCCGCCGGTCAGCGGGTAATGTGGTTTTATATTTAGTCTGATTATGAATAACCCTATAAGGAAAACCGATGAGTAAGATATATGAAGATAATTCGCTAACCATTGGTCACACACCGCTGGTGCGCCTCAAACATTTTGGTCACGGCAATATCCTGGCGAAAGTGGAATCCCGCAACCCGAGTTTCAGCGTCAAGTGCCGTATCGGTGCCAATATGATCTGGGACGCGGAAAAACGCGGCATCCTGAAACCGGGTGTGGAACTGGTCGAGCCGACCAGCGGTAACACCGGGATTGCACTGGCGTATGTTGCCGCCGCCCGTGGTTACAAACTCACCCTGACCATGCCGGATACCATGAGTATCGAACGCCGCAAACTGCTGAAAGCCCTGGGTGCCAACCTGGTACTGACCGAAGGCGCGAAAGGCATGAAAGGCGCGATTGAAAAAGCCGATGAAATCAGCGCGTCTGATCCGTCCCGCTATATCGTGTTACAGCAGTTCAGCAACCCGGCCAACCCGGCGATCCATGAAAAAACCACCGGTCCGGAAATCTGGGAAGACACTGACGGCAATGTGGATGTTGTGGTTGCCGGTGTCGGCACCGGCGGCACCATCACCGGCATTGCCCGTTACCTGAAAAACATCAAAGGGAAAAAAGACGTCACTATCGTGGCTGTCGAGCCGGAAGGCTCCCCGGTCATCACCCAGGCGCTGGCCGGGGAAGAGATCAAACCGGGCCCGCACAAAATTCAGGGTATCGGTGCCGGTTTTATCCCGGGTAACCTGGATCTGAGCCTGATTGACCGCGTCGAACTGGTCAGTAATGAAGATGCTTTCGCCACCGCCCGTAAACTGATGGAGCGCGAAGGTATTCTGGCCGGTATTTCATCCGGAGCAGCGGTAATTGCGGCGGAACGTCTCGCGAAAGAAGATAAATTCAAGGGCAAAAATATCGTGGTGATCCTGCCGTCTTCCGGTGAACGTTATCTGAGTACTGCGCTGTTCGCTGATATCAGTGAAAACTGATCAACTGAACGGATTCAGTTCCCGCCCTGCCTGACCTCGAAAGCACCCGCAAAGGGTGCTTTTTTTGTGCAACGGATCAAAGTTTGACACTCTGCGGGGTGATTTTTGTGCGGTTGTTTAGTATTAAAAATGTAATTATTTCACAGCTCAAAATAATGACACCAAATACGTATGTCGAATCTTCGGGTTGTGCTATTTTACTTGCTCCGGCTATGATTACTGTTATATGTCTTAATATTAACCGCCGATAAAAAATTTCAAACATGAGGTAACGCTATGTATCAGCAAGAAGTCACCATTACTGCTCCTAACGGCCTGCACACCCGTCCTGCGGCTCAGTTTGTCAAAGAAGCCAAAACCTTCGCTTCTGACATCACCCTGACTTCCGGCGGCAAAAGCGCCAGCGCCAAAAGCCTGTTCAAATTACAGACCCTGGGTCTGACACAGGGCACCGTGGTGACTATCGCCGCAGAAGGTGAAGATGAGCAGAAAGCAGTAGAGCACCTCGTCAAACTGATGGGTGAGCTGGAGTAATCTCCTTCCGCCCTCACCTGTCAGGATCCCCGGCCGCCGTCTCATGCCGGGGATAGTCCGTTTCCGGGTACGCTCACGCAGCCCGCTGCTGTACGTCCCCCAGTAAACTCAAAGGTATTATTATGGTTTCAGGAATCTCTGTTTCACCGGGTATCGCTTTTGGTAAAGCGTTGTTACTCAAAGAAGAACCTATCATTATCAGCCAGAAGTCGATTTCTGCTGAGCAGATTGATGCTGAAATCCGGCGTTTCACTGAAGGCCGCGCCAAAGCGTCCGCACAGCTGAATGCCATCAAAGAAACCGCTGAAAAAAATCTCGGTGCCGAAAAAGCCGAAATTTTTGAAGGTCATATCATGCTGCTCGAAGACGAGGAGCTTGAAAACGAAATCACTGACATCATCAAAAGCAAAAAAACTGCCGATTACGCAGTGCACCAGGTGATTGAAGAACAGGCCACCGCCCTGGAAAACCTGGATGATGAGTATCTGAAAGAACGCGCGGCCGATGTCCGCGATATCGGTAACCGTCTGCTGAAAAATATTCTCGGCATGGCGATTATCGACCTCAGCGCCATCGCTGATGAAGTAATCCTGGTCTCCAAAGACCTGACACCATCCGAAACCGCACAGCTGAACCTGAAAAAAGTGCTGGGCTTTATCACCGATATCGGCGGCCGGACTTCCCACACCTCCATCATGGCCCGCTCTCTGGAAATTCCTGCTGTGGTCGGTACCGGGAATGCCACTGAAAATATCAAAAGTGATGATTATCTGATCCTGGACGCGGTCAACAACACCATTTATCTCAATCCGTCAGAAGAAGACATTGAGCGCATGAAAGAAGTGCGCGATGACTATCTGGCGGAAAAAGCCGAACTGGCAAAACTTAAAGACCTGCCTGCGATTACCCTCGACGGTCATCAGGTGGAAGTCTGTGCCAACATCGGTACCGTGCGCGATATGCCGGGTGCCGAACGCAACGGCGCGGAAGGTGTCGGTTTATACCGCACCGAATTCCTGTTTATGGATCGCGACTCGCTGCCGACGGAAGAAGAACAGTTCCGCGCTTACAAAGAAGTCGCTCAGGCAATGCCGGATGAAGCCATTATTGTCCGTACCATGGACATTGGCGGTGACAAAGATCTGCCGTATATGAATCTGCCGAAAGAGGAAAACCCGTTCCTCGGCTGGCGCGCCATCCGTATCTGTCTGGATCGCCGTGAAATTCTCGATACCCAGCTGCGCGCAATTTTACGTGCCTCGGTTTTCGGAAAGCTGCGCATCATGTTCCCGATGGTGATTTCCGTCGAAGAAGTCCGCGAACTCAATAAGATAGTGGACGAAATGAAACAACAGCTGCGGGATGAACAGAAACCTTTTGATGAAACTATTGAAGTTGGTATCATGGTGGAAACCCCGGCGGCAGCAGTTAATGCACGTCACATTGCAAAAGAAGTCGATTTTTTCAGTATTGGAACCAACGACCTGACGCAGTATACTCTGGCTGTGGATCGCGGAAATGAGCTGATTTCCCATCTCTACAACCCGATGTCTCCTGCGGTGCTGAACCTTATCAAACAAGTCATTGACGCTTCCCACGCGGAAGGGAAATGGACCGGAATGTGTGGTGAGCTGGCGGGTGATGAACGTGCAACTTTATTGTTGCTGGGCATGGGTTTAGATGAATTTAGTATGAGTTCTATTGCTATCCCGCGTATCAAAAAACTGATCCGCAATACGCATTATGAAGATGCGAAAGCACTGGCTGAACAGGCACTCGCTCAGCCGACGGCAACAGAACTGATGGCACTGGTGGAAACCTTCACCAAAGAAAAAACCCTGTGCTGAGAAAGCCAAATTCACGCCCGGTCCCGTATCAACATTTAGGAGAGTATTCATGGGTCTGTTTGACAAACTGAAGTCGCTGGTTTCGGATGATAAAAAAGACAGCGGCACGATTGACATCGTGGCGCCGCTGTCCGGTGAGATTGTGAATATCGAAGATGTGCCTGACGTTGTTTTCGCAGAGAAAATTGTCGGCGATGGTATTGCCATCAAACCGGCAGGGAATAAAATCGTTGCCCCTGTTGACGGTACAATCGGTAAAATTTTTGAAACTAATCACGCGTTCTCCATTGAATCGGACAGCGGGATTGAACTGTTTGTTCACTTCGGTATCGACACTGTCGAACTGAAAGGTGAAGGCTTCAAACGTATTGCGGAAGAAGGCCAGCGCGTACAAAAAGGCGACCTGGTACTTGAATTCGATCTGGCGCTTCTCGAAGAGAAAGCCAAATCCACCCTGACTCCGGTGGTTATCTCTAACATGGACGAAATCAAAGAGATGACCAAAATGACCGGCCCGGTCACTGTCGGCGAAACCGTTGTCATCAAAATCAAAAAATAACGGCTTTTTCACCACAGTCTGTACACTGAAAAACGGTTTCTGCGGAAGCCGTTTTTTTCGTCTGTTTTCCTTTGATTGATTAATTCTGTTGTATTATCCCCTGCCTGTTGTCCGGAAATCACCGGAAAAGTATTTCTCACCTCAGTGAAATGCGCTAACATGATCTCCCGTGACGGTCCGCAATTTACGCAGATTACGCACTGCCTGATACGGCCGGATCCGCCGGAACCACGGGCGGGATAAACGGGAAGTTTTCATTTTCGTTCGTCACAAAATGGTAATGCTATGGAATTTAATTCAGTTCAGACACAGCAAATAAAGCAGAACATGCGCCTGTTCACTGAGCGCCTGTATCCGAATGGTCATATCCCCGATGAGTTCGATGTTCAGTACCGTACGGACAATAACAACATACTGATTTATCAGAAACAACTCGTCTGCCCGTGCGGCACCCCGCAAACCATCGAAAAACAAATTGCCAGACTGACCTGGTCAGAAGCTGATGATAACTGGCAGCTTTTTTATGTGGATAACAACAAATGGCAGCCTTATCCGGACTGCCCTGCCGGCACGCTGAGTGCACTGCTGAAACAGGTTCTGGATGATAAATCCGACCGTTTTATTTTCAGTTAGTCACCACATCACACAATTAAGCCCCGTTAAGGGGTTTATTTGTGAATTTTGATCGTTTTCACGTATAGTGCTCATTACGCAGGTTACTATGACTGATAACTTATTTGCCGGCTTTCAGATTGCGAGGTGTGTATGTATAAAACGATTATAGTTCCAATCGATATTTCCGAAACCGGGCTGACCCGCGAGGTGATCCCGACTATTCAGACATTAGCCAAATTTGAAAATGCCAAAATTCACTTTGTCGCTGTGATCCCGTCATTCTCTCACTTTGCCTCTTTCGGTATTGCCTACGCCGCCACCCTGCCGGAAAAAGATGAGATTCTCGACAGCGCCAAAGAGCAGCTGGCGAAAATGGTCAGTGATTTTAATCTGCCTGCAGAGCAGTTTGAACTGCATGTGGTTTCCGGCTCACCGAAAGATCAGATTCTGAAACTGGCGGATACCCTGGAAAGCGACCTGATTGTCATCAGCTCACGCCGCCCGGATATGTCCACCTATCTGCTCGGCTCCAACGCCGCAGCGGTTGTGCGTTACGCCCATACCTCGGTTCTGGTTGTCCGCTGATACGCGGCAGCGCCTGACTGAACGCCCGTTTTAACGGGCGTTTGTTTTTTTATTTTCCTGCAATCCGCAGATAATCACTGCCGGGCATACCAGTCACGAATAGCTGACAGAACGTGTTCAGTATGCCGGTTTCCGTCTGTATCTTTAAAATAGTGATCCAGATTATCAAAGGTTCTGAATGTCACCACCGGATTCTCCACCGCTTTCTGCATCTGCTTAAACGATGTGACACTGACATTGGTATCATTCAGCGTCTGAATAACCAGCACCGGGTTTGTCTGCCCGTTCAGTGTCTGCTGCGTATCGGCTTCCAGAAACTCACGCCACCAGCGCGGCCCGTGCTGGCTGACCAGCATATCGTCCGGTACTTCATTACGTTTTACCGCATCGGTAAATGCCAGAAAACCGGCTAACTGTGACTCCTCAAGTGGCTGAGGACTATTACGGAAGCTGTCCGTGACATCATCCAGGAAAAAGCGCCCGCCGCCGTTGATAGCTACCACCGCGTCAACCGCCGGTGATGCCAGCGCAGTATGTTCCGCGACAGTCGCCCCTTCGCTGCCGCCCAGCAGCAGCACGGTGTCATACTCCCCTTTCAGGCGATCGAGCACCGCAGCATAATCACTGACCCGCACCGACAGAGAATCATTGAGCATGGTTTCCGCCGGGCAGTCTGCCCGCTCACCATCACGGATATCATACGGCAGCGCATCGGTAATGCCGTATTTCTCCACCAGCAGAATGTCATGATCCGGGAACGCACCGCCGAAAGTATCCACCATAAAACGGTTGTTTTTGGCACTGTTACAATCGGAACCCTGAATCAGCACCAGTAATTTTCGGGTAGGTTCCGCCTGCCGGTGCAACAGGTAGTAATGAACAGCACTGCCATCCTGACGGGCAAGGTTTTCTGTCCGGACAGTCTCTTTTCCGCTATTTTGTGTTTCTGATGCCATTGCAGGAGCCATAAATAAACAGCTCAGCAGTGCACAGACGGCGGCCTTACGCATTCTTCATCCCTTTACATAAAACAGATAATTAAACAGCGTGCGGAAACCAAGCTTCTGATACAGGCTCAATCCTTCGGACGACGCTTCCAGATAACAATCCCGGATACCCCGCTTCCGGCATAGTGTCAGTGCATAATCCAGCAACAGTGTGGCGTAGCCGTTGCCCTGATATGCGGGAACAGTTCCGAGGTCATCAATCCGCGCGCCGTATTCTGACAGCGACAGCGTGATGCAGCTGACCGGTTTCCCCTGACATAACAGAACAGCATGATGCAGTTCAGTACCGTTTGCCATTGCCCGCTGATGATAGCTGATATAATCACTGATGATACTAAACGGTACGGTCTCCCCGCCATCATCATCGCCTGCCGGAAAAGCGGCGTCCAGCGGCTCCGCCCACAACGAAAGCTGATCATTCACCTCACGGATCTCACATCCGGCCGGGAGAACAGAAGACGGCTGCCACTCATCAATATTCAAATGCATAGCACTGGTTTCACCGTCAGCCTCATAACCGGCGGCCATAATCTGCGGATGCAGTGCTTCTGCAGCGGATTTCTCCGCCACCAGGCAATGAGGTTTGTGATGCGACATGAAGTGCTGCTGCGCCTGTGAGAATTCATCGTTATCCGCACCGGCCTGCAGATATATATAGTTAAAGACCGGCACCGGCAGCGGTGTCAGATAACATTCTGCACGATCACTGACGGTGATGGCATCCTGCGCGATGCTGCGCCAGAAATGACGCTCTGCCGCGCGGTAATTCTGTAAACTCATGGTGTCTCCGGAATGGTATAACTATCGGCGGGATTTGTTATCTCCACTCTATAATATAAGCCGTTATATACCTTATCGGAATGTTAAGTTATTCCGGAGTCTGACGCTCAGCCCCTGCGTATTGCCATAATCTGATGCACCACAATACCCGCCAGTAACCCCCAGAAAGCCGAACTGATACCCAGCAGCGTAATACCGGATGCCGTCAGCAGAAAACAGATAATCGCCGCATCCCGCCCTTTTTCATCAGCCAGCGACTGATGCAGACTGTTCATCAGCGTGGTCAGCAGAGCAAGCCCGGCCAGGATCTGTATCAGAACTGCCGGAAAGGCATTGAACAGCATAAAGACCGCTCCGCCGAAAACCCCCGCCAGCAGATAAAATATCCCCGCCCAGACAGCAGCGGTATAACGCCGTGCCGGATCCGGATGCACATCCGGTGCCATGCAAATCGCGGCGGTGATCGCCGCAATACAGATACTGAATCCACCCCACGGTGCCAGCAGAATGGCTGCCAGCGACGAGCAGCTCAGCAGCACAGAGGTGTGCGGCGGATAACCGTTAGCCTGTAAAATTGCAATCCCCGGCGCATTCTGCGAGGCCAGCGACACAATAAAAAACGGAATGCCGACACTGATCAGGGACGTCAGGGTAAATGACGGCATCACAAATTCCGGCAGCGCAAACACATTGCCGGCCCGGACAAAATGCAGATCGCCGCTCAGCCCGGTCACTGTGATACCGGTGATCAGTGCAGCAATAATGGCGTACAGCGGGAAAATCCGCCGCATCACCACATACGCGGCTATCATCGCGGCACACAGCACAAAGCTGGTATTCAGCGCACCGAACGCCGTCAGCCCGAAACGCAGCAGAATACCGGCCAGCATCGCCGAGGCCAGTGCGCGCGGAATATAATTCATCAGCCGGGCAAAAATACCGGTCACGCCGCACAGAAACATCAGCCCGGAGGCAAAAATAAACACGCCGACGGCTTCATTGATGGTCACGCCGGACAAACTGGTCACCAGCAGCGCGATCCCCGGTGTGGACCAGGCGGTCAGCACCGGCATTTTATACCAGAGCGACAAACCGATCGTTGTCACCCCCATCCCGATCCCCAGCATCATCAGCCAGCCGCCGGTTTGTGCAGCATCAAGCCCCGCCACATCCAGCGCCTGCAGAATAATCGCCACTGAACTGGCATAGCCGACCAGCACCGCAACCAGCCCAGTCATCATCATTGCTGGAGAAAAGGCACGAAAAAATGTTAACTTACTCATAGGAACACACCATAGGATGTTATAGCAGACGATCGGACTCTATCACCGGATGCTATAACGGACAATGACATTTACCCGGAATAATGACAATTTATGCACGATATCACACCCGCTGTTGCAGAGACTTTTAAACAACTGCGTGCGGAACGCGGGCTGAGTCTCAGCCAGGCAGCACAACTGACCGGTGTCAGCAAAGCTATGCTCGGCCAGATTGAGCGCGGGCAGTCCAGTCCGACGGTATCCACACTGTGGAAAATCGCCACCGGCTTCAACGTCGCTTTCTCTGTTTTTCTGGAAGGTGCGCAACCGCAGCAGCAATCCGCACTCCACGCTTTTGCAAAACTGCCGGTCTTTGAACAGACCCGTTCCGGAATGCGCGTCACACCGCTGATCCCGTTCGATGATGAACTAAAAACAGACTTGCTGAAAATTGATCTGCTGCCCGGGGCGCTCAGCGAATCCGGTCCGCATGAACCCGGCGTTATCGAACATGTCATTGTGATGGAGGGAGCACTGCAACTGCGGCTGGGGGATGAGTGGCACACCGTTTCTGCCGGGGAATCCCTGCGCTTCCATGCGGATATCCCGCACGCTTACGCCAATCCCGGTAAGACCATTGTGACACTGCATAATCTGATCCATTATCCGCGTCCGGCGGACAAATAAAAATCGGGGTATAATAAATATACCCCGCTTTGACTTAACGGATCGTCTTACTTTATTTATAAAATAAAACAAAAATAAATACGTGCTCAGCTTAACTTATTATATATCATCCTTATGCTAACCAGAATGATATGTTTATACTGAACAGAAAAGCATGCCATTCAGAATACTATCTTCTGTTATACATGGCGGTTTATTTATTGTTTAATTAAACACACTCAGGCATATCACTATGCTATCGTGATGTTTTCACTGGTGTTGTTACTACTACCTTTACGGCATTTCGGTGTTGTTAATATTATCGTTACTGCTTACTTTATTATTATTGCTGTTAGTCTTTGCTGTTTCTTTTTTGTTAAGGGTATTACCAAACTGCGGGAGCATTATCGTACAGTGATCCTGAACCATTCTGAAACGAGATTACGGATAACGGCGAAAAGATAAAAAAAAGCCACCATTCCTGCCGGATACGGTGACTTAGATACATGATTAATTAATTTATTTCAGTATGTTATCACACATCAGCTGAAGTGTATTAATAAACCGCGCTGCATGAAACCCATCACAAACGGCATGATGCACCTGTACAGAAACAGGTAATAATACGCGGTCACCTTCCTGCTGAAACTTTGTTTTTTTATTTATTCCGGCCAATCATCCGCAAACACATAGCGGATCAGTTCTGCGGATTCACGGGGCGGTGCTTTCAGCACATCAGTCATTAAGTCAATTTCCATCTGACAGGTTTGCAGTTTGTCTTCCGCCAGTACATACGGATCATCAGTCAGAAAACGGTCACCGTATTTATCCGCTGATCCCTGTATTTGTGCCGAAAATAATGACTGAATTTCATCCGCAGAATAATGTGCAACCGGAGCACCTTCACCGGCTGAATTCACCAGATCCAGCAACGCTCTGTTGCTGATAATAAAGTCACGGTACTCGCCGGAAGCCTTTTTCATATCCGGCGGGCCTGACACCTCCGGATGCAGCACACGAAAGCAGAAGTCACCGGAGGTATCCTGCGCCAGTGCTTTCTGCAAAAATTCCAGCCGCATTTTCCCGTAATTAATCACCGCGTCATCCCCCGCGAGATAAAGCAGTTTTTTAATATTTTCGGTGGCCCACTGTTGCAGCCTCATATAATGGACTTCTCTTTTTTTCGAATCATTGCCGGCATTTTTGAAGTCGGTAAAAAAGGCCTCGAACATACCGGGATCAACCTGATTAATGGCTTTCAGTGTCGGTACCATCTCAAGAACCTGAGTTTTTATCTGTTCACTTTTTTCCACCGCCGCACTTTTAATAAAAAATGCAAAAAATAACGCAATCAGTGACAGATAAACCGTTTTCTTCCGGCTGATCACAATTTTATTAGTAATGGTTAACACAATCAGCAGGATAATCAGAAAAATAATCAGAACAGAAATTACAAAATAAACGGACATTTATTTCTCCGGTACAGTGGGACCATTCAGGAAGATAATTCTTTTTTAGTCAGATATCCGGAAGGAACCAGGATAATCAGAATAGTGACCGCAAAACTCAGCAGATCGACGATAAGATAGTCCGTCCGCCACATCAGCAGCGTATCAATCACGGTATAGAGCACCGCCGTGTTATAAGCCATCGTAAATCTGTTTATTCATCCGGTATTCCCTCCCGGTAACTATTTTCCCTGATGACCAGTATATGTCACCGGAACACGCTATTCTGAGAAAACTGTCACTAATCTGTTTTATTCCGCAAACAGAAAACCACCGGATGACCGGTGGTTTTCTGTACTTCGCGATATCTTACTCTTCCCGCTGCTTAATGCAGGCCTCTTTTATTTTTTGTATATTATTCTTCAGAGAGACCTGATGTTCTTTGGGAAAATAACTGTAATCCAGAGAAATATAAAAGCGTTCGTTCCGCATCATGACAAATAAACTAACTTCTTTTTCTTCGGATTTATAAATGAAATGTTCTTCATCTGCTTTTTTACTTTCCAGTATTGACGGCTTACCATATTCTGCCTCAAGAGTATGCTGCAATGTTTTCAGCAGCGTCTGATATGCCGTTTCATCATCTGTGGAATAAAAATAACCAATGCCAACCAGCCCGCTGAAATCCGGCTGCCCGTACCGTGGCAAAAAGCGGAATTCGTACTCACCCGCTTCATTTAATCCGCCGGAAAATGTTTTGGACGTCACTTTGGTCAGCGGGCAGACATATTCGCTGTTATCACGCTCAGACTGACCACCGAGGCGTGGTGTTAATGCCTCTTCTGTCATTCCCCAGGTCAGGCCGAATGGTGCAGAATAGCGTGCAGCAGAATGCTCATTTTGTGCTGCATTATCTGCCGCTGATTTATCACAGGCACCCAATAATACAGATGCCGCAATCAAAGCAGAAATTATTGTTATTTTTTTCATTATTAAATATACCCGCTGATTTCATGATGGCCTTATCGTGCCATATTTGACTTATTACGCTGTCCGGTCATTTTCCGGCAACAGACAATATCAATCCCGGATAAAAGTGTCAGTAAAAAAATAAAGCTCCCGATAAGCGTTATCCGCGCCTGATACCAAAAAGCCCCGGGGTTTCGCGGGGCTTCGGATATATAGCTGACCATACTGTTATTTCAGTCCGGGCGTGGTGATATTCGGTGTGGTTATCGGTGGTGGTGTTACTGTCGTTGTCGGCCGGGGAGTGAGTGGCGGTGGCTTGATTGTCAGTGCAGGCATCTTGTTCAGATTTTCCTTTCCGGCCACGTTCTTCCCGTTCTCTGTTTGTCTTACTTTATTCGTCATTTTATATTCCTCAGATTAAAATAATGCTCTTTTTTTGTACTGCAGGTTAACGATACATCAGGAATATGATGACTGGTAATCGTCTCCGGAAGGCTGAGAAACCAACGATAGCTCCCCTGCCGGGAACAAAAATACCTGAAGAGGGTGTCATTGACCCCGCCGGATATTGATATATGATTAAATAATATGCAATTTGCTCAGGGAGAGCAGCATGAAAAAACAACAGGGAAAGACAACGATATTAATCAGAATAGTATTTCTGTGGATAGTCGATCGCATCCTCTTTTTCAGCGCGGCAAGTCTGCCTGATGACAGTATAAAGCAGGCTTATCAGCGTGCCCTGAATGACTACCGCAACAAAAAAATTGATGAGAAAAATGCCGAAATGACGAAAAAAGGCATCAATATCCGCAATCTTAATAAAAAGCTGTAAACAGACGCCCGGCGATGACGCAGAAAAGCCCCACCCACCCGGGGTGAGGCCTGATATTATAACCGTCTGACCGTATCAGACCTTTACGAGCTGACCCTGTACGTTCATGGTATATGCGACATCTGCTTCAATGCCGTTTTCACCCTCGTAGAAAACGGATACACGCTCACGGATACCGTCATTCCAGCCAATAGCCACTGCCCCGCCCTCACGGAGGGTAACCGATGCCGGGTTGTGCGCACAAAAGCCCACTGTTTCAGGAGCCACAACCAGAGAACAATCCGTGCCACTGAGCATAGCAACACCACCTTTGACATCCGGGTGCTCTTCATGAATCTGTCCCATGATAATATTGGTATCATTACCCGTTGCCATAATTGTGCCTGATACATAATAGGAGTATGCGAACGATTCATCTCCGGTTAGAACCAGCGTATTACGGCTGTCAAACGGAGAGACATCATTAATATGAGATCCATCCCCGCTTAAAATGACAGTGGCATTCTTTACACCGTTGTTTGTCGTGATTTCAGCACCAGTCCCTGAAAAATGGAAAGCAGCACCATCAATAACCGGTTCTGATTCCTCATCAGACTGAACATAAGCATTTGATGAATTTCCGGAAGAATGCACGACAGCTTTAGTACTTACATAGAACTGAGCATCTTTACCCGTTGCAATAATAAGCGCATCGGTTCCGCTTCCGGCATCAGTGGAGAGACCAACACCATCTCCGCTGGCAATAACCGTCATATTTTGACCATAGATATCTGCGGACTGCTTGTCTTTTGGCAAGTAGATTGTTTCGTTATCGCCATGTATTTCAGTACCATAATTCATACACACTGTCCTTTTTAAGTACCGCCACTCGGTATGTGTATAAATACACAGTGATACCGCAGTGACTGATAATCCGCTCCGGAAGAACTGGTGTTGATGATTTTTGTTTTCTCTATTACAGGAAATGGGCGGGTGGGAGTCGATAGAAATGGTATGCAGATATGCCCATCTGGCACCAAATCATCTTACCGAACATGCGAAGCAAATAGATGCCATTTTTGACAGTTACATCCCAAATACGTCCCAAGGTGAAAAACTGGCATCGGGAGATAATCGCTAACTCTTTGATAAGTAATGGTGCCGGATACCGGATTCGAACTGGTGACATTTTCATTACGAATGAACTGCTCTGCCAACTGAGCTAATCCGGCACAGCATTATTACACTCCTGCCCGGCAGGGTTTTCAAGCTGAAATCCGGAAATCCCTGCTGGTTTGCCTGATTTTTCTTCGTTATTCATACCTTCCTTGCGTGATCTGAAGCACAAATCCGGTATTTTCCGTTTTCAGCAGGCAGTTGCCGATTCTTCATGAAATCATGTCTGTTCCTGTAAATCACACCGGATATTACCATGGATGAATAACCTGCAACTTAGTTATTTAAATAAATATCGCACTATCATAGATATACAATCTGGTTTTAAATTACTAATTTATTTAAAATTACAGAATTTAACTTCAATAACAAAACCCCGGGAAATATGTACATCACACACATCCTGTTACTATTCCCCCGCTGATAATGTAAACATTTAAGTACAGGGTTTTGCTTTACTAACATGACTGTAAATGCTAAACCGTGAACATGATCACTAAACAACCACATACCGTAATGCATAACAATTCACTGCTTTAATTAAATATCTTTGTTATTCCCTGTCGTCGCTTACTTTTCATTCATGTAACGTAACATTATCAATGTGATCTTTATCATCAAATTTATCCTGACTGTGTCACATTTTTATTTTTATCCCAGGTTTCAGTTGAAGGATTCAATAAATCATAACATTTTTCCGTATGATCAATAAAAACAAAGATGATTATAACACCCGTGACTTATAAGATATTTTAATTTAAATTACCATATCAATGCATTTGATGCATAGTTCTTGTTAAAAAAGAACAAGACTTCTCATCCGTTTTTTTATTCTTCCTGTAAAGATAGATTTAAATTTGTACGTTTTGTCCTTATTTACTTTTCCTTAACCTATATAAATTCTCACAGAATAAAATGGCTTTTCATTGCGGCATAACTGCCCGACAGCATTGAATTATTCATATTAAATACGGAATTTAAGAAAGAGAATTATGTATATTTCACATAAAAACACAACAAGGTATTAACAAATTCAACTCATTGAATATACTGAATCATTTAGGTTTAAGTGATACAGATCACCCGGTTTACACCCGAAATTAATACCCACTTTGTTTATTTTCCCCTCCCCCATTCCCTTTTCATTTTTTTTCACGCATGATGATTTCACGCCAAACGAGAAGGATGGCACAGAAAGAAATAACAGAAATAAAAAAACTGAATTTGAATTAAGACAAGAACACTACCGGATTTACAAATGCTATATCATTCACAAGGCATGATACTTATAAACAGATAAATGCCTGTGTAAATTATCGAGTTATTATTATAAATAATTGGAGATTTTACCATGATGTATCCAGCAGAACCGTATCGTATTAAAAGTGTTGAAACCGTATCCATGATCCCTCGCGAAGAGCGTATCAAAAGAATGAAAGAGGCCGGGTACAACACTTTCTTGTTGAATTCCAAAGACGTTTATGTGGATTTACTGACCGATAGCGGCACCAACGCCATGTCCGATAAACAATGGGCCGGCATGATGATGGGTGACGAAGCATACGCAGGCAGCGAAAACTTCTTCCATCTGGAAAGAACTGTTCAGGAATTATTCGGCTTTAAACACATCGTTCCTACTCACCAGGGCCGCGGTGCAGAGAACTTACTCTCTTCATTAGCTATCAAACCGGGTCAGTATGTTGCAGGTAACATGTACTTCACCACCACCCGTTATCACCAGGAAAAAAATGGTGCGACATTCATCGATATCGTCCGCGATGAAGCACACGATGCGGGTCTGGATGTGAAATTCAAAGGCAACATCGACGTTAAGAAACTGGAAAAACTGATTGCTGAGAAAGGCGCGGAAAATATCGCTTACATCTGTCTGGCGGTAACTGTAAACCTGGCAGGTGGTCAGCCGGTCTCTATGGCAAACATGCGTGAAGTCCGCCAGTTATGTGATAAGCACGGCATCAAAGTGTTCTACGATGCGACCCGCTGTGTGGAAAACGCCTATTTCATCAAAGAGCAGGAAGAAGGTTTCGCGGATGTCTCCATTAAAGACATCGTTCACGAAATGTTCAGCTACGCTGACGGTTGTACCATGAGTGGTAAGAAAGACTGTCTGGTGAACATCGGTGGTTTCCTGTGTATGAACGACGACGACATGTTCTCTGCCGCACGTGAACTGGTTGTGGTTTATGAGGGGATGCCTTCTTACGGTGGTCTGGCCGGTCGTGATATGGAAGCGATGGCTATCGGTTTACGCGAAGCGATGCAGTTCGAATATATCGAGCACCGCGTCAAGCAGGTTCGTTACCTGGGCGAAAAACTGAAAGCAGCCGGTGTACCGATTGTTGAGCCGGTCGGCGGCCACGCAGTATTCCTCGATGCACGCCGTTTCTGCCCGCATCTGACCCAGGATGAGTTCCCGGCACAGAGCCTGGCAGCCAGCATCTACATGGAAACCGGTGTACGTTCTATGGAGCGCGGTATTATCTCCGCAGGCCGTAATAAAGAAACCGGCGACCATCACCGTCCGAAGCTGGAAACCGTTCGTCTGACTATTCCGCGCCGTGTATACACCTATGCACACATGGATCTGGTTGCTGACGGTATTATCAAACTGTTCAAACACAAAGAAGACATTAAAGGGCTGAAGTTCGTATACGAGCCGAAGCAGTTACGTTTCTTCACTGCACGCTTTGATTACGTGTAATTATCTGATGACAGAGGCCTCATTATTTTAATGGGGCCTTTTTGTCTCTGCATCCCTATAACAATAAAGAACAAATAAAATCGATAAATATGAATGCTGTTGGTGATATTTATCATTAATAGGAAACTTTTATTATGAGTATTCATAGTGCCGATACAAATAAATCACCCGGACTGACCAGCGGAACCATGCTTGTTATAGCAACTGTCGTTGGCGGCGGTATGTTTTCTTTACCGATTGCGATGGCCGGTGTCTGGTTTTCCGGTGCCACCGTTATTTTGATTTTAGTTTCAATTATGATGTTACTGACCGGTCTGATGTTAGTTGAAGTTAACCTGCATTTTGAACCGGGCGCCAGCTTTAATACCTTCACAACCGAATTACTGGGCAAAAAATGGAATATTGTCGTGGGTATCGCCTTCGGGTTTGTACTCTATATTCTGACGTATGCCTATATCTCCGGGTCATCCGCAGTTCTGGCTCAGACGATATTAAAATATACCGGTGTCGCCCTGCCGATAAAAGCAGCGGTCGTGATTGTCGCCTGTCTGGTGGCTGCGATTGTCTGGTACAGCTCATTATGGGTCGGACGCATTACCACCATTTTAATTTTCGGTAAGTTTATCGCGTTCTTTGCCACCTTCTCCGGACTGGTTGCACACGTGGAAATTGCCAATCTGCTGGATTCCGCATCAGTGGCAATACCCGGAACGAAATATCTGCCGTATGTTCTGATGACGCTGCCGTTCTGTATTATTTCGTTCGGGTTCCACGGTAACGTGCCGAGCCTGGTGAAGTTGTACGGCAAAACAAAATTCCGCTTTATTACCCGCTCAATCATTATCGGGACAATATTTGCGGTACTGCTGTATATCTTCTGGCTGGGTGTCACAATGGGTAACATCAGCCGCGCCAACTTCTCCCCGATTATTGCCAAAGGCGGAAACATTGATGTGTTCGTTGAGGCTATCGGCGGGGTGATGGCAGGGAAAACGATGGATCTTATCCTGACATTCTTCGGTAACTTTGCGGTGGCCAGTTCCCTGCTGGCAGCAACACTCGGCCTGTTTGACTATATTGCCGATCTGCTGAATTTTAAAAATGACAGCGCCGGTCGTTTCAAAACAGCGGTAGTGACGTATCTGCCACCGGCGGTGGTATGTTTCTTCTTCCCGAACGGATTCGTTTATGCCATCGGTTATGCCGGTCTGGCCTTTACTATCTGGAGTGTGATTTTACCGCCGTTCCTGGTAAAAGCCTCCCGCAAACGCTACAGCGACAGCGATACCATTTACCGTTCGCCGTGTAACAGCGCGGTACTGAATCTGGTGATTGTCTGCGGTGCGATTGTGTATCTGACGGTCATTCTGGATGTGTTCGGCTGGCTGCCGGCATTTAAATAAGCGGTTACAGACGGCCGGAGGCAAATCATGCTCCGGCCGCTTGTGCAGCGGTTCTCTCTGATCTGCCGGGAGGCAAATCATGTATTTCACCCTGTTACACTGGCAACACCCGCTGTTTACCCGCCGTCAGGCGTTGCGGTTACTTATTCAGTTACAGAGGGCTGTTCATATGACACGCAGGGAGAGACGGGAACGCCGGATCAGAAAAAACGCATCGGAATAAGAGCGGAAAACTGATCGATTTTTTTTATAAACTTACGGTAAAGCGCTTTCATAATCTCTCCAAAACCGTGATGACTATCACGTACCGCGTATCTTACTCATCCCGCTCCGTCCTGCAAGGGCTAACGCGCATTTTTTCATCTCTGTCCGGTGTAAAAAAATCACGACACTTTATCACTCAGATTGCAACTCTGTGATATGGTGATGCAATCGTTTGTTCGCTGCATTTACAGGATAAAACATGCAAAAATCGTTATTTATCGGCACGTTGTTGTCTGCATTCTTTTTCAGTGGTTTACACCCCGCTCTGGCGCTGACCTCACAACAGGCCGCCGAAAAACTCGCGCTGACCGAACTGGCGGAGACCTACAGCCCGGCACAGATTGCTGCGCTGACACAACAGCCGGAAGCAAACCGGTTCGACGCTCTGATGATCACCATCGGTGCCCTGACGGCGGATGACCTGAAAAATCCGGCAGCAGAGAGTGATAAGCTTCAGGCTTTTGTTGATGCACAACAGCAGGATCACGCCCGCTATCTCGGCAATGTGTCGGATAAAAATATTGTGCCGCGCCTGCATACCGCCTGGAAAACCGCGGTGTTCCCGAATGACACGAAGACACTGAAAACTCTGAATAACTTTATTGATAAAGGCTATACCAGCGGCTATAACCTGGTAGATACCCGCGAAGAATCCGGCTTTGATAAAACACGGATGATCCGCTACGGCCATAATGATATCGATCACGCCGCTCAGCTGATTTATCTGCTGCGCCGCGAAGGGTTTGATCCGAAAGTGCAGCTGACGCCGAAATCATCCGCATTTCTCTATCTGGATGAATGGGGTGAAGCGGATTATCCGGTTACCACGCTGAAAAGCGGCAAAAAAGTGGCGATCGCCAGTGAATATAATCTCGACCTGGAATTTTCGTCAGCTGAAGAGCGTAACCGCTTTCAGAGCCTGATTGACCAGTATGCCAAGAAAAATACGGCAGACCAGAAAGGGCTGATCCGCGCCGCCTGGTGGCAGCCGTTTTACCGCAGTTATGTGCCGGTGGACGGTTATGATGTGGTGGCCGAAACCCGTGTGACCGGCGGTCATTATCAGGCTGATTTGATGGCACTTCCGGAGAATGCGGAAAAACAGGCGGAAAATATCCGTAAAACGAAAAGCGGGATGCAGGTAACGAGCGAAAAAGTGTGGGTAAATCCCTCTTTTTACCGTTATCTGCAGGGGGATTATAAGTAATCATCTCCCGGACAGGACGGCGTGGTGTTAAGCACGGCGCCGTCTTTCCGGTTCTGATGATAACGGGCAAAACGAAAAGTCGCTGTAAATACCTCCCTGTACGCTCAGGCTCGCCATCCATGGCTCGCATGCTTTTCGTTCGCCTGCCCGTTATCATGAACCTGACATTCAGATTGTTTCGGAAAATCAGATAACAAACTCTTTATCCACCGATAAACAGCCCGGCAATCGTGGCCGCCATCAGGTTGGATAACACCCCGGCGACCAGTGCTTTCATCCCGAGGGTGGCAATTTCTTTGCGCCGGTTCGGGATCAGACTGCCGATACCGCCGATAGCAATCGCCACCGTACCGAAGTTGGCAAACCCGCACAGGGCGAACGAGAGGATGATTTGTGTCCGCTCAGTCATCGGCAGACCGGTGGCAGCCACGACTTCATTGCCTTTCAGGTATTCCGCCAGATTGGCATAAGCAAAAAATTCATTGATAACAATTTTCTGCCCGATAATGGCACCGGATGTCAGCGCTTCATTCCACGGAATACCCATCAGCCACGCCAGTGGTGACAGCAGATAGCCGAGGATCAGTTCCATGCTCAGATCCGGCAGGCCGAACCAGCCGCCGACACCACCGAGCAATCCGTTTAACAGTGCCACCAGGCTGACAAACGCCAGCAGCATTGCGCCGACTGCCAGGGCCATATTCAGGCCGTTAATCGCCCCTTCCGCCGCCGCATCAATAATATTCGCCGGACGGTTTTCCTGCACCGGTTTGGCGTTGGATTCATCGGCAGTCTGCTGTGTTTCCGGGATCATCAGTTTGGCAAACAGTAACCCGCCCGGTGCCGCCATAAAGGAAGCAGCCAGCAGATATTCCATTTTCACCCCCAGCGAAGCATAGCTCACCAGCATAGTACCGGCGATAGATGCCAGCCCGCCGCACAGCACGGCAAACAGTTCAGAGCGGGTCATACTGCCGAGATACGGTTTAACCAGCAATGGGGCTTCCGTCACGCCGAGGAAAATATTGGCCGCTGAGTTCATCGATTCCGCACGGCTGGTTTTCAGCAGACGCTGTAACGCCCCGCCTACCCAGCGTACGAGGATCTGCATAATCCCCAGATAATAAAGTACCGCTGACAAGGCAGAGAAAAAGACAATAATCGGCAATACCCGCAGCGCGATAACAAACCCGCCGCTGCCGAAGATCTCAAACATTTTGTCAGAGACCAGGCCGCCGAAAATAAAAGAGGTCCCGGCATTATTGAAGTTGATCACCGTGGTGACCGCTTCCGCCATCACAAATAAAACGTGCTGCCCGGCCGGGGAATAGAGAATTAATCCGCCCAGCGCCAGTTCAATGGTAAAAGCCAGTACTACCGTGCGCAGATTAATAGCGCGGCGGTTTTCAGACAGTAAATAACCTATTCCCAGCAGTACCACGATCCCGAGAATGCCGATTGCTGTATTCATATGTGTAATCCGGTAAAAACCCTGAGTGAAAAATCCGCCGGCAGCGGCGGCATAAAAACCAAACCGTGTTAACATGCTGACCAACAAATACCGACCCTTCACACGGTTTGATTGAGAGGAGAGTGCTTTTATGGCAGTTGCAATTCAGGCAAGCGCAAACGATTTCGCAGAAACCATCATTATGCCCGGAGATCCCCTGCGCGCCAAGTTTATTGCTGAACATTATTTATCGCAGGCGCGGGAAGTAAACAGCGTCCGCAATATGCTGGGTTATACCGGAGAATACAAAGGCAAACGAATTTCGGTGATGGCTCACGGCATGGGTATCCCCTCAATCTCAATGTATGCGTATGAGCTGATTCAGGATTTCGGTGTGAAAAACCTCATCCGTATCGGCACCTGCGGCGCAGTGCGGGATGATGTGTCACTGATGGATGTGGTGATCGCCATGGGCGCAAGTACCGATTCCAAAGTGAACCGTGACCGTTTTTACGGCAACGATCTGGCGGCACTGGCAGACTGGCACCTGCTGGCATCTGCGGTGAAAACCGCTGAGCGTCTGCAGTTACCGGTCAAAACCGGTAATGTGTTTACGGCAGATCTGTTTTACACCACCCGCCCGGAACTGTTTACCGTGATGGAGCAGTACGGGATTCTCGGGGTGGATATGGAAGTCGCAGGGCTGTACACCGTCGCGGCGGAGCTGGGGGCACGGGCACTGGCGATCCTCACTACCTCTGATCATATTAAAAACGGCGGTAAACTGACTATCGATCAGCGCCAGAATGCGATGCATAATATGATTGAGCTGGCACTGGAAACCGCGCTGACACTCTGACAGCAGCAATTTTTTATCCGCAAAGCAAAAACGCCCTCATCAGAGGGCATTTTTGTTTGTTCATGACAGTGGTTACTGTGCGGCGTTGTTAACCGGCAGAATTTCCATAATGCCTGCGCGGACATAATACTGCTGGCCGGATGCGGCCGCCGGTGCATCACCCGCCATTTTCGCCAGCGCTTCTTTTGGCGTTGCAGTGGATAATGAAGACTGATACAGCGTGTTGCCGTTCATATCACGGACACTGGCGCGGACAAAATACTGTTTGCCGTCTTTACTGACTGCCGGGGCATCCGCGCTCATTTTTTTCAGGGCTTCACCCGGAGTGGCAGTGGTCAGTGCTGACTGAAAGACCGGTGCACGGTTGTAACCACCATTATGATATCCGCGGTTATTATGATAACCGCGTCCGTCATGGTTGCCGCGCATCATATG
Source organism: Morganella morganii (assembly GCF_041099235.1). Taxonomy (GTDB): domain Bacteria; phylum Pseudomonadota; class Gammaproteobacteria; order Enterobacterales; family Enterobacteriaceae; genus Morganella; species Morganella morganii_E. The sequence continues at coordinate 29,709 of NZ_JBFZSO010000005.1, forward strand.
ACGACCGCCGTTACCGTCGCAGTTGCCGTAGCCATTCATATACTGACCATTCTGCTGCGGCTGATTAACCGGAGCCGGTGCTGCGAAAGCGGTCATACCCGCACCTAATAAACTCAGTCCGATAACACCTGCAATGATCTTTTTCATATTAATATTCCTTTTGAGTTAATTTTCTGAAGCACTGTTTTGCTGTTGGCGCTATCATTGCTGATGCCGGTATATAAGACAATCCGTTTTACCCTTTCTGACGGTGAAATCATAATCCCTGCACAATTCATCATAATTTCTGCACAGTTCTTCATTTTTCCTCCACATTTCAACCTTTTTGCACGACGAAAGATGTGTCAGAAATGACGATAAAATTTAATCAGCTTTATACTTCCTTACATAAAAAATGAGCTGACAAGATTAATCTCCGTATTATTGATAACAGGTATTGTTATCACTAAAAAAGACAGTAAACAGAACAACCTGAGGAACTGACATGAAAAAAACAACAATGATTGCCGGTATCATCGCAGCGGCGTATTCCTTTTCAGCACTGGCGGCCACCGCGGATGCTCAGGTAAAACCCCTGACAGCCACGGCACAAAAAGCCGCAAATACTGCTGATTATCTGATTGGCAAAACCTGGGTAACGACAGAGGCACTGGATCAGGACGGTAAAGCCATTCCGGCCACCGATGAAAGTGTGGCGGGCTTCTTTGGTCTGGCTAACTATGAAAAAGACGGTTCCGTTAAGATGTACACCCCGGAAGGAAAGCTGAAATTACAGGGTGACTGGTCCTTCAGCGCAGACGGTAAAACCCGGACGCTGACCGGTAAGAATGATAAAGGGGAAGTGCTGTTTACCCGCGTGGTGGAAAATATCAAAGTGACGCCGGATGAATATATTTACCGCGTCTATCCGAAACCGGATGATAAAAGTCATTATGCAGATATTGTCCACAAACCAAAATCCGCAGAATAAATACCGATGTACAAAAATGCCCTCAGTGAGGGCATTTTTCTTTCCGGCGGTATCAGCTTGCCAGAATCCGGGATTTGCGGCGTACCGCAGAAAGCAGCATATAAATCGCGGTGGAGAGCAGCACAATAAAGAAGAAATTCATAATGCCGTCCGGCTGTTTCATAAACTGTCCGGCCACCAGCGGGCCCACCGCCGACCCCACGCTGTAGCAGAACAGCATCACCTGAGTAGCCGCCACAATCACATTCGCGGTGAGTGTGTCACATGCCAGTGTGATTGCCACCGGATACAGGGCAAAGGAAGACATCCCCAGCAGTGTCAGCGCCACCACCATCACCAGATAGTGGCCGGAGAGATAAATCATTCCCATCGCAAATACCCCGGCGAGAGAGACCATCGCCAGCAATAATACTTTGCTCATGCGGGAAGATAATTTGCTGATCACCGGCTGAATAATCATCCCGCCGAGGATAATGGCCGCCATCAGGCCGCCGACCTGTTCGGTATTGTAATGTTTTTCCTGCAATGCCAGCGGCATCAGCCCGTAAATGGTGCCCATCACAATACCGGAGGTCATACAGCCGACCATCGCCGGTTTACTCAGACGCAGGATCTGTTTCAGGGATAAGCTTTTATGTCCGCCGTGACACACCGGCTGTGCTTTAGAGAACAGCGGCGGCAGCACGGCGGCAAACAGCAGCACCATCACCACCGCAAACGGTACGACACCCGCCGTTCCGAATACGCCGATCGCCAGCTGACCCAGCGTGGTGCCGCCGTACAGTGCCGTCATGTAGAAACTCAGGCGTTTGGCGCGGACCGCCGGGTTATCGCCAATCAGCAGCCACGATTCAATCACCACAAAAATACCGGCAACCGCTACCCCGGCCAGCATCCGGGAGGCCAGCCACGCACTGAGATCAGTATAAAACGGCAGAACCGCCACCGTTGCCGCCAGTGCCAGCACAAAGAGAATAAAGGAACGGCGGTGACCGATACGGGCAATCACCGGCTCAATCAGCATCGAACCGAGTAATAAACCAATATAGTAAGCACTGGCTAACCAGCCTGCGTAATCGGTACCGATGGCAAAATGCCCCAGCGATAACGGGATCAGGCTCATCAGATAACCGGATGCAATCGCAAATAACGTCAGACCTGCGACAGGGATTAACACACTGTCAGGACGCGGCGTGCGGATGCTGTGACTCACTGCTTTTCTCCACCTAAAACAAAAAAATCAAAAAAACATGACGCTGCTTTTTTTCTCAGGCTGTTTCATCGCCAAAATGGTTGATGACGGGTCATCGATAGAAGCAGTGGATTGTGAATTTATGTCTGAAACGGAGCGGAATATAGCCCCTTGTGAGGGAAAAATGAAATCAAAAAAACTAATGGCTGCGAGTAGTTTTTGTTATGGAAGGAAATAACAGAGGAATATGGGGGTTCCCCTGTTATTTGCGGTATTTTTACATGCAGATTAACAAAAAAATAACTTATTTTTCCTTATCCACCGGTAATAATGAAATCACCGTTTCCAGCGCATCGGGGATAACGCTGCCGTGTGACTTTCCGGGGAAGATCCGGAACTGACACTGTTTGTCCCGCAGTTGTAACTGCTCACAAACTTCCCGCGCGGTAATGTCACTGTAGCGGACGGACAGATTGTGTTTTTGTTCTTCACTCATTTTGCTCAGTTCGGGTTTTTCTTCCAGTCCGCCCTGAGTGATAGTCAGCCGGATATCCGCCGGGAGGCGATCAAATCGTTCCGCTGTCATATAAGTGCCATTCCCCCACCAGAGGGACGGGCTGGCACTGATGTAATCGGTAAATAAACCGGGTTCATCCGTGGCTGTCCGCAGCACAAACAGCCCGCCGAGGCTGTGGCCGAAGAAGTAGCGGCGGTCGTTAACAGAATAGTGACTGCTCACCCACGGAATCACCTGTTCACGGATAAATTGCCGGAAAGGCAGTTCGCCGCCGCCTGCGGCAAATTGTTCACCGGTTGCGGGCGGTGTGTAATCAAAGGTGCGGGTTTTCGGGTAAGCCTGATCTGAGGGATAACCGATCCCCACCACCAGCGGCAGCGGCCGTTTTTTACCGGCGCTGAGCCGGTTAATCATCATCGGAAACTGACCGTTACCATCGAGCATATAAAGTACGGTGTACGCCGTTTGCGGCTGTTTAGGCTGCGCGATAAAGAGGCGGTAGTGACGCTCACCCTGCTGCATCTCATGGTGCGTTACCGTGAACTGTTGTTGTGCCGCTTCAGTGAGCGGTGTGATTTCCTGCGAGGGCCGTGCCATCAGGGGGGATACCGCCATCATGCAACAAATCACCATTATTTTTTTCCACATCCTGACTCCGTGAAAACTCGTTTTACTACAGTGCTCCGGCTGATACCACGCAGAACGAAAAGGCGCTGACACGTCCCTGCCCGCAAAATCTGCGTCATCTCCGGAAAGAATAAGACCATCTTCTTTCAAACCCGGGCGGCGGGATAACCGGCAAAGCGGAAAGACGCTGACACATCCTTGTTCGCGAAATCTGCTGAATCATCCGGTTTGTGGCATGCGGCAAAGTGAGGATATCCCCGGGAGCATACATTAGTATGTGACCGGGGTAGCCGAACGAAGCCAACGCCGCCACAGGGCGAAGGATGACGCGTAATCAGAAATTCAGTTTCAGATTAGCCCAATACCGGCGCCCTTCATCGATCTGCCAGTTCCCGTTAGTATCGATATCATCCCCTTTCTCATTGGCGATGTTCAGTACGGCAAGGTTCAGCAGCGCATTTGGCATGACCTGGTAGGTCATCCCGAGGTCGAGGGTGGTGATCCCGCTGCGTTCACGCGGCTGTTTTGCCCCGTTACGCTGTGCTGCCCAGACTTGTTTACCGGTGTAGCTTGCCTGAGTGTAGAAGTTCATATCAGGGCGGTACTGCCAGTCAAGTCTGGCATTTGCCATATGACGCGGTGTCATTTCCAGCGGTTGTCCTTTCAGGGATTTGCCGTTGAGTTTTTCGTCGTCACTCTTACGTTCTGAATCGGTGAAAGTGTAGTTCAGGTTCAGATTCCATTTTTCTGCCACCGGAATACGGGAAGCCATTTCCACGCCACGGATATTTGCTTTACCCACGTTGTCGTAAACAAATTTGTTCAGGCCGGTGATCGGATCTTTCTCTGTGCCGTCCTGATAGCTGGTGAGTTTGTTTTTAAATTCGGTGTTAAACAGTGTCGCGCTGACGGAAAATCCGGATTCATGGTCATAAGCAATACCCAATTCTTCCGTCACGCTGGTTTCCGGTTTCAGATCCCGGTTACCGTACATGACCGCGTTACCGCCCTGAGTGGACGTCCCGAAGTTCGGACTGAGTTCACGCAGTGTCGGGGCACGGAAGGCTTTTGCCACACCACCTTTGATGGTGATTTCATCCGTCAGTTTATAGACGGCATAGGCACGCGGGTTCCAGTGCTTACCGTAGAACTCGTGGTCGTTCATACGCAGACCACCGGTCAGCGTCAGGTCATCAGTTACACTGAATTCATCTTCTACAAACAGAGCTTTTTGATCCACTGATACCGATTCGCTGGCGTAAACAGGTTGTAATTTTGTGCCGCCTTTCCCGTCAGGAACGCTGATAGAATCTGTGACGGAATCATCTTTCAGTTTGGCGTACTGGTATTGTCCGCCCAGAGTCAGGATATTAGACGGCAGGAATGCAGTGACTTTTCCATCAACAACCGTGTTCGTAATTTCCGGCTGACGATGGTCATAAGCCATATTCCATGTTTCATTACCCATCTCACGTGTGCCGGTACGGGTTTTCCGGATAGTATTTTCCTGGTAGACACTGAGTTCGCTGTTGATCTCATCCCAGTCACCTTTCCAGGTTAATGCCCAGTGGTTGCGGTTATTATTAGTTTCCAGCTTATCTTTAGCCTGATTGGTAATAGTCCCGAAGTTGGCAGAATCAGCAATCGATTTCCCCGGGGTAGATGTATGCTCCTGTGTACTGCGGCCAACTTCCGCAAGGAATTTCTGCCCTTCGATCGGCGTAAAGGCCAGTTTGGCGGTGATATTTTTATCGTCTTTACGCGGCGTACCTTCCTGAAGATGGTCTTCACGGCGATAGTTCATCCCGCCGTAAACCTGTAACCCCAGTTTATCTTTAATCAGCGGCCCGGAGACATAGAAATCCGTATTTGCGGAGTTACCGTAATCTTTACTTTCCTGAATAATACCGCCCATACCCATTGAACCGTGCCATTCGTCTGCCACTGCTTTGGTGATGATGTTAATCACACCACCCATCGCATCAGAACCATACAGCGAGGACATCGGTCCGCGGATCACTTCAATACGTTCAATAGCTTCCACCGGCGGGATAAACCCGGCTTCGTAACCGCCGCTGCCGTTCGGGCGGGATTCACGGCTGTTCTGACGACGACCATCCACCATAATCAAGGTGTAATCCCCGGACAGGCCACGGATACTGATATCCGGCTTCAGACTACCGCCGATCACACTGACACCTTCCACATCTTTCACCATGTCAATCAGGTTGGCAGCCGGTTTATTTTGTAACTGCTCCTTGGTGATAACGGTGATACTCGCCGGTGCATCGCGCATTTCCTGCGCAAAACCGGAAGCGGTAACCACGATGGTATCATCTTTATTTTCAGCATAAGCGGTGGTGGCCGCTGACATAACAGCAACAGCAAGCAGTGAGCGTTTGAATGAGGCGTTCATATTATTCCCTGACTGGATTGATATTTTTTATTTGAAATATTAAATGAGAATGATTAATCCTATCATTGATATGTGCTATTGAGAATATGATCACAAATGAAAATTATTATCATCATGATGATAAATTGCTGTAACATCGTTAAACCGGAAAGTACAGCTGGAGAGTAAACAGCAGGAATGAAAGTCGCAGGACAAAAAAAATGCTGCAAATTCAGGTGAATTTGCAGCCTTCTAACAAAGTACCAAAGTAAATAGTGAGGGATAACTAATAAATAAAATTAACACATTCTCGTCAGGAAAATCTGCTCATCACCGAGTGGCGGAGAACCAGAGTCGGTGTGTAACACGGCGGACAAAACGGCAGCGCCTGTGAGGACGCTAATGCCAGTGCCAGCTGTGTTGCTGTCTGAGCCATCAAGTCAACAGGATAACGTATTGTGGTCAGACGGGGTTGGATATATCGTGCGATCATGCTGTCATCAAAACCAATAACAGAAATATCTTCCGGTGCGCGCAGCCCGTTTGCCTCAATCACCGACAACGCCCCCGCCGCCATAAAATCATTGTATGCCACCACCGCCGTCACCGGCAGTGAAAGGGATAACACCGCACTCATTGCCGCTTCCCCGCCCTCTGCCACCGGTTCACCAACGGCAATGTAGGCCTCCGGCAGCTCACAACCGGCTTCTGCCAGCGCATCTCTGTATCCCGCCAGCCGTTGCGCACTGTCTTCAATGGTGTGTGATGATGATAAGCAGGCAATATGGCGGTGTCCCTGTTTCAGCAGATATTGTGTGGCAAGCTGAGTTCCGCGCCGGTTATCCAGGGCGACGCAGCGGTTTTCCAGTCCCGGGATCATACGGTTGATAAACACCATCGACGGCATTTCCGCCGCATAGCCGCGCAGTTCTTCATCACTCAGTGCCTTGGCATGGATCACACAGGCATCACAGCGGCTGTTCATCAGCAGTTCAATACCGCGCCGTTCATCCTCCTGCCGGTGATAGCCATTGCCGATTAGCAGGTGTTTCCCGTGCTGATGCGCCACGTCATCTGCAGCTTTGACCAGCGAGCCGAAAAACGGATCGGATACATCCCCCACCAGCACACCGACAATATCACTGCTCTGGCTGACCAGCGCCCGCGCCGCCGCATTCGGGCGGTAAGCCAGCTCCTTCATGGCTGCCTGAACCGCACGGATGGATTCCGCCCCCGCTTTTGGTGACTGATTGATAACCCGCGAGACCGTTGCCACTGATACTCCCGCCAGTTTCGCAACATCTTTAATGGTTGCCATTTACCGCTCCGTTATTGTTTTGTGATCCCGGTACTTGCCATCCGGTGTAACTCTGCTAATTTTTATTATCTTTTACTAAAATTTTACCGGATTTTACTATGGACACTGTCGCTTACCCTGATTTCGCTAAACTGGAGATCCGCACCGGCCGGATCACCGATGTCAAACGTCACGAAAATGCCGATAAACTCTATATTGTTCAGATAAATATCGGTGACCGCTCACTTCAGACCGTCACCAGTCTCGTGCCGTATTATACAGAGGAAGAGTTACTGCATAAGCAGGTCGTGGTGCTGTGCAATCTGCAAAAAGCCAAAATGCGCGGCGAAACCTCTGAATGTATGCTGCTGTGCGCCGAAACCGATGACGGCTCAGAAAGCGTCCTGCTGGCTCCGGAACGCGTAATGCCTGCCGGTGTCCGTATTGTCTGATAAAGCAACAGTGGCTCATCGTTGTGAGCCACTGATTTAAAACACAAACCGGTATACCGTCACACTCTCCCGCTGTTCTCCCGGCGCTGAAATTCCCCTGGCCGCATCCGGCCAGTGCGGGTGATTCGGCCCGTCCGGAAAATACTGGGTTTCCAGCGCCAGCCCGGCATAATCCTGATAATCGCCGTGTTTTCCCGGCTGACCGCCGAGATAATTACCGGTATAAAGCTGTATGCAGGGCATGGTGGTAGCCACTTCCAGACACACATCCCCCGCCGGTGACCAGTACGCCGCAACAGTCTGTTTACCATCACACAATGCCGGATCCGGCACAAAGGCGTGATCAAAGCCTTTTGTCTGCTGTTGTGCCGCCTCAGACATAAAACCCTGTGACAGCGCCCTGCGGGTGCGCAAATCAAACACAGTGCCGGCCACCGGGCAGAGCGAGCCATCCGGTAAGTTATCTGCATTCAGCCCGAGCCGTTTGTCCGCCCGGATCTGCATATCCCCTTCTGTCACCTTCACGCCGCTGCTTTCGCCGGCAAGGTTAAAGTAAGCGTGATTGGTCAGGCTGACCGGACAGGCTTTGTCTGTTTGTGTCCGGTAAGTCAGCCGGACCTCGTTTTCCGGGGTCAGCTGATAAGTGACTTCGGCGCTGAGATTGCCCGGAAAACCCTGATCACCGTCCGGTGACTGCAGAGAAAATGTCACGGAATCTCCTGAGCGGCGGCGGATCTGCCAGCGCCGGTGACTGAAGTTATCGGTTCCTCCGTGCAGACAGGTGCGACCTTCATTGCAGGCGAGCGGATAAAACTGCCCGTTCAGGGTGAAACCGCCGCCCGCAATCCGGTTGGCAAAGCGCCCGACCGTCGCGCCGAAATAGGCGGTCTGACGGGCAAATCCGACACTGTCCGCTACACCGCATACCACATCCCGTATGCCGTCCGCCAGCGGCAACTCACAGCTGAGCCAGGTCGCGCCGGTATCGGCAATACTGATGCGCATACCGTTGCGGTTGGTCAGCACCACGATCTCCGCCGGTCTGCCGTCTGTGGCCGGTTCCGTTGCCAGCGCCCGTTCATACGGACGCTGCTGCATATGTGTCATATTGCCTCCGGTCAGCGGATCACACCGGCACCGTCACTGGCACGGCAGACATAAATATCCGCCGTCAGGCCGGTGATTGAGGTGTAATGTGCGTTAATCGCCTCTGTAACCTGTGCGACATGTTCCGGTTTCACCAGTGCCACCACACAACCGCCGAAGCCGCCGCCGGTCATGCGGACACCGCCTTCGAGACCAATCACATCACCAATGATCGCGACCAGCGCATCAATTTCAGGGACAGTGATTTCAAAATCATCACGCATGGAGTGATGGGATTCCGCCATCAGCTGGCTGAGGCGCGGTAAGTCCCCGTCTTTCAGCGCTTCCGCCGCTGCCAGGGTACGGATATTTTCGCTGATCACATGACGGGCCCGTTTCGCGGTCACCGCATCCAGCTCATGAGCATGCGCGGCGAACTGTGCCATTGTCACATCCCGCAGCGCCGGCACACCGAAGAATGCCGCTGCCGCCTCACACTGATGCCGCCGGGTGTTGTATTCGCTGTCCACCAGCCCGCGTTTTTTGTTGGAGTTAATAATCATCACCACACTGTTTTCCGGCATGGCAACCGCACGGGTCTCCAGGCTGCGGCAGTCGATCAGCAGTGCGTGTCCGGCTTCACCACAGGCCGAAATCAGCTGATCCATAATGCCGCAGTTACAGCCGACAAACCGGTTCTCCGCCTGCTGCCCGTTCAGGGCAATGACTTCGCGGCTGACGGGTAAGTCATACAGGGCTTTAACGGTCTGACCGATCACCACCTCCAGCGAGGCGGAACTGCTCAGACCCGCGCCCTGCGGCACATTGCCGCTGACCGCAATATTCATCCCGCCGAACACAAAACCGCGCTCCGCCAGATATTTGATGACGCCGCGGATATAATTCGCCCACAATTTATTGTCGCGGTATTCGATCGGTTGTGAGAGATCAAACTCATCACGATCATTATCATAGTCCGCCGCCACCACACAGACCTTCTGATCCTCACGCCGCGAGGCCGCCGCCACGGTGCCGAAATCAATGGCACACGGCAGAACAAAACCGTCGTTATAATCTGTATGTTCGCCAATCAGATTCACGCGGCCCGGTGCCTGAATCAGCATGTCAGGGGATGCGCCGAAGCATTGCTCAAAGGCATTCTGTGCCTTGCTGATAACTGTTTTCATCGGAAACCTCAGATTATAAAGGGGTTTTAAAATGGTGGTCGCTGACCGCACGCAGCCGCTCTGCGGCCTGCTCCGGTGTCAGGTCACGCTGGCTTTCCGCCAGCATTTCATAGCCGACCATAAATTTGCGCACGGTTGCGGAACGCAGCAGCGGCGGATAATAGAGCGCATGTAACTGCCAGTGATCCAGCGGTTCGCCCTGCTGGAAATACGGGGCAAAATGCCAGCCCATCGAGTACGGAAAAGCGCAGCGGAACAGGTTATCGTAGCGGCTGGTGAGTTTTTTCAGTGCAACGGCAAGATCATCCCGCTCCGCCTCTGTCATGGCGTCCATCCGGGTAATAACGCGGTGTTTCGGCAGCAGCATGGTTTCAAACGGCCACGCCGCCCAGTACGGCACGACTGCCAGCCAGTGTTCCGTTTCTGTCACAATCCGGCTGCCGTCTTTCAGTTCCGCCCGGGCGTAATCCAGCAGCAGGTTGCTGCCGTGCTGCCGGGAATAGTCACGCAGCAATCCGTCCTTGCGGCTCAGTGCATCAGGCAGAAAATCACTTGCCCAGATCTGACCGTGCGGGTGCGGCTGCGAGCAGCCCATCAGTTCCCCTTTATTCTCAAACAACTGAACCCAGAGGTATTTCTCCCCGAGCTCCTGTGCCTGCGCCTGCCAGGTATCAATGACGGCACGGATTTGTGCCACCGGCAGTTCCGGCAGGGTTTTGCTGTGATCGGGGGAAAAACAGAGCACGCGGCTCAGCCCGCTGACGGCCTGAGTCTGAAATAACGGACTGGTATTTTCCGGCTGTGTGCAGGGCTGCGGTCTCAGCGCGGAGAAATCATTCTGAAAAACATAGGTGCCGGTGTAAGCAGGATTAATATCGCCGCTTACCCGGGTATTTCCCGGACACAAAAAGCAGTCCGGATCATAAGCCGGTAAGTCCGCCACATCAGCGACTTCATCTCTCCCCTGCCACGGGCGCTTTGCCCGGTGAGGAGAGACTAAAATCCACTGTCCCGTTAACGGGTTATAGCGGCGGTGAGGGCAATCAGACGGATCAAAAGTCATCATAGACACAATTCTCTCTGACGATGAAACGGGTTAGCGATGATTGTCCTCAGGCGTTACCGGTTTTCGTCTTTCGTCAGTCTGCGTAACCTTCCGGGTTCTGCTGCTGCCAGCGCCAGGCATCCTGCGCCATATCATCAACAGTACGGACGGCGCGCCACTGCATATCACGGGCCGCTTTATCCGGGCTGGACCAGCACTCGGCGATATCCCCCGGACGGCGGTCGCAGATAGCATACGGGATCGGTTTACCGGCCGCTTTACTGAACGCCGCGATCATTTCCAGCACACTGGTGCCTTTGCCGGTGCCCAGGTTATAGATATGCAGCCCGGAAGACTGTGCCACGGTTTTCAGTGCCGCAACATGGCCGTCTGCCAGATCCATCACATGGATATAATCACGCACCCCGGTACCGTCTGGTGTAGGGTAATCGTTTCCATAGATACTGACTTTTTCACGGCGGCCGATAGCAACCTGAGTGATATATGGCGTCAGGTTATTCGGGATACCTTTCGGATCTTCACCCATCGTGCCTGTCGGATGCGCACCGACCGGGTTGAAATAACGCAGCAGTGACACAGACCAGTCATTATCTGCGATCAGCACATCATTCAGAATGCGCTCAACCATGTATTTACTGGTGCCGTAAGGGTTTGTGGTGTTACCGATAGCGGATTCTTCGGTGATCGGCACACTGGCCGGGTCGCCGTAAACAGTGGCGGAAGAGCTGAAAATAATCCGTTTTACCTGTGCCCGCTTCATGCTGCGCAGCAGAACCAGCGTGCCGTTGATATTGTTATCATAATATTCAACCGGTTTTTCCACGGATTCACCCACGGCTTTCAGGCCCGCAAAGTGAATCACCGCATCGATGCGGTGTTTGGCAAACACGCTGTCAAGAAAGGCTTCATCACGGATATCCCCCTGATAAAAAACAGGTTCTTTTCCGGTAATTGCGGTGATCCGCGCCAGAACTTTGGCATTGGCGTTACACAGATTATCCACAATAACCGGTATCATGCCTGCATTCATCAGCTGTACGCAGGTATGGCTGCCGATATAGCCCATACCGCCGGTGACAAGAATTTCCACATATACCTCTCAGGCTTTGTAATGTATTCAGAGAAAACCAAAGTATAACGTGAGGACGGGGAAGATTCTAACCATGAATAGTTTTTGAGTCTGTGATACTGATCTGATTTGTGTAAACGTTTACACCAATGCGCTGAATGGTTTTTACTAAAAGTTTCTGTGCTACTATAAGCAGCTGTTACTGCCTGAATGATGCCTGTTGCCCTGCCGCAGTTCCCGGCCGGAGGAGAAAGAACAAAAAAATGGCCACGCTAAAAGATATCGCCCGGCAAGCCGGTGTCTCACTCGCGACCGTGTCGCGGGTGCTGAATGACGACCCGACACTCAGTGTAAAAGAAGAAACCAAGCTGCGTATTCTGGAAATCGCCGAGAAACTGGAATACACCGTTTCCGCTCAGCGCCGTCACACCCCGGGCAAACGTCAGGCACAGCGGCTGCATTTTCTGGCGGTTTACAGCTATCCGAAAACAGCGGAAATTAATGATCCTTACTATCTCTCCATCCGCCACGGCATTGAATTACAGAGTGAACGGCTGGGTATTGAGCTGACACACGCTTATGAAAACAACCTGCCGGAGACGGTTTCCCGCCCGGACGGCGTACTGCTGATCGGACATGGTGCCCGCGCGGTACTGACAGATGTGCAGGCGCTCTGCTCTGCCGTCTGTTTTGTCGATTTCAGCGATCGTCAGAGTGATTATGACGCGGTGGATATTGACCTCGCGTATATTGCGCAATCCGTGACCGATTTCTTTATTGCACAGGGGTATGACCGGATAGGTTTTATCGGCGGACAGGATTCCCCGGCGGCGGCGGATATCCGCGAAGTCGCATTTACTGAATACGGCTCGCTGCGCGGTGTGGTGCGCGGGGAAGATATCTATCGCGGGGATTTCTCCAGCGCGTCCGGTTATGCTCTGGCAAAACAGATGCTGGCCAAAGAGAGCTACCCGAAGGCCCTGTTTGTCGCTTCTGACTCCATTGCTATCGGCGTGCTGCGCGCCCTGCATGAACAGCATATTGCTATCCCGGAGGATATCGCCCTTATCAGTGTCAATGATATCCCGACCGCCAAATTTACCATTCCGTCACTGTCGACCGTCCGCATCCACTCCGAAGTAATGGGCAGTCAGGGCGTGAATCTGCTGTTTGAACGTCTGCGTGACGAGCGGCAGGAGCCGCTTCAGGTCTTTGCCGCCTCCCGCCTTATTCTGCGCGGCACCACGAAGTAACCCCTTCCCTGTACTGAACAGACGGCAGCCTTTCCCGGCAGCCGTTTTTCTTTCAGTAAAATTTACCTTCTGCAAAGATGACTGCCTTTTACACAATTTAGCGTTTCAGCTCACAAGATTGTGCCGCTGTTGTGCGGATTATGTGATCAGGTTAAACATCTTAGTTTTACCGTGTAGTTTTTAGTAAAACTTTTACTAATATCCCGTTAATGATTGATCTCATCCGATAGCCCGCAGTGATTGCTGACTATAAAGAAGGAGCTTCTGTGAATAACTGGGAAAACTACACCCTGCTGCATGAAAACCGCCTGCCGCCGCGTGCCTATTTCTTTGCCTATGATAACGACACCGCTGCCCGCACTTATCAGCGTGAGCTGAGTCAGGGCTTTAAACTGCTCAGCGGGCAATGGCAGTTCCGCTATTTTGATCATCCGCTGCGCGTACCGGAGGCGTTTTATCACACGCCGATGACAGAATGGTCATCCATCACTGTCCCGAATATGTGGCAGATGGAAGGCCACGGACAGCTTCAGTATACCGATGAGGGCTGGCCGTTCCCGATTGATGTGCCGTTTGTCCCGTCAGATAACCCGACCGGTGCCTATCAGCGCACGTTTACGCTGGATGAAAGCTGGTCTCAACAACACGTTATTATTAAATTTGACGGCGTTGAAACCTACTTTGAAGTCTATGTGAACGGCCACTATGCCGGGTTCAGTAAAGGCAGCCGCCTGACTGCTGAATTTGATATCACCGCATTTGTCAGCACAGGGGAAAACCTGTTATCAGTCCGCGTCATGCAGTGGGCAGACAGTACCTATATTGAAGACCAGGATATGTGGTGGATGGCGGGGATTTTCCGCGATGTGTATCTGATTGCACAACCGCCGGTACATGTCCGTGATCTGACTGTCCGCACCGATTTTGCCCCGGATTACCGCAGCGCCCGGCTGACCGCCTCTGCGGAAATTGCCGGTTCTGCAGAAGGGATGCAGATTGAGGCCGTTTTATATGACGGCAGTACCGTCTGTTTTTCGCAGAAAAAAACCCTGACTGCTGACGATCATACCATCATATTCACCGCAGATATCGATTCCCCGCACTGCTGGAGTGCGGAAGATCCGTATCTGTATCATCTGCTGATCCGCCTGTCGGACAGCAACGGCAATCTGCTCAGTGTGATCCCGCAGCGCGTGGGATTCCGCGATATTAACGTCCGCAACGGCCTGTTTTATATCAATAATCATTATGTGAAATTACACGGCGTTAACCGTCACGATAATGATGAACACAAAGGCCGTGCTGTCGGTATCCGCCGGATGGAGCAGGACCTGCGGCTGATGAAACAGCACAATATCAATGCCGTCCGTACTGCGCACTACCCGAATGATCCGCGTTTTTACGAGCTGTGCGATATTTACGGCTTGTTTGTGATGGCGGAAACCGATGTGGAAACCCACGGTTTTGCCAACGTCGGCAATCTCAGTCAGATCACCGATGATCCGTCCTGGGAGCCGGTGTATGTCGATCGCATCCGCCGCCAGGTGCATGCACAGAAAAACCATCCGTCCGTGATTATGTGGTCGCTCGGTAATGAATCCGGCTACGGCTGTAATATCCGTGGCATGTATGATGCCGCAAAAGCCATTGATGACACCCGTCTTATTCACTATGAAGAAGACCGTGATGCCGATGTCGTGGATATCATCAGCACCATGTATTCCCGCGTACCGATGATGAATGAGTTTGGTGAATATCCGCACCCGAAACCACGCATTATCTGTGAATATGCTCACGCCATGGGTAACGGGCCGGGCGGACTGAGTGAATACCAGGCGGTGTTTGACCGTCATGATGCCATTCAGGGACATTTTGTCTGGGAATGGTGTGATCACGGTATTCTGGCGCAGGATGAACAGGGTCGTCCGTTCTATAAATACGGCGGTGACTACGGTGATTACCCGAACAACTATAACTTCTGCATGGATGGCCTGATTTTCCCGGATCAAACCCCGTCCGCCGGGCTGAAAGAGTACAAACAGGTGATTGCACCGGTGAAAGTGCGCGATTTTGATGCGAACAGCGGCGAAATCACCATTGAAAACCGTTTCTGGTTCAGTACGCTGGCAGAATGTCAGATCCGCGCTGAATATAGTGCTGACGGCGATATTATTCACAGTGAAATTTTATCACTGCCTGAACTCGCCTCCCGCGAAAGCGCCCGCGTTGCCCTGCACTTACCGGCTGCTGATGGTCGCGAAATGTTTGTCAATATCATCGTCACCCGTCTGAATGCCACCCGTTACAGTGCTGCCGGACATGAAATCGCGGTTTATCAGTTCCCGCTGGCAGCCGCGTCTGCACCGGTGCTGCCGTTTATCCGCCATGATGCGACACCACTGACCGTCTGTGACGAACGGTTGGAAATGCATATTCGCGGTTGTGATTTCAGCCTCACCTTCTCAAAAACCGACGGAAAATTAATTCACTGGGAAAACCACGGGCAATCCCTGCTCGCCGCCGCACCACGGATGCGTTTCTTTAAACCGATGATTGATAACCATAAACAGGAATATGAAGGTTTATGGCATCCGGCACACCTGCAAATCATGCAGGAACATTTCCGGGGTATGGAAACAGTACAGGAAAACGGCCATGTAATTGTCACGGTGAACTCCGTGGTTGCCCCGCCGGTGTTTGATTTCGGTATGCGCTGCACTTACCGCTACACCATTGCGCCGGACGGCCATGTTGCGGTGACTCTCAGCGGTGAGCCCTACGGTGATTATCCGCATGTGATCCCGTGCATCGGCCTGGATATGGGCATCGACGCCCGTTTTGACCACGCGGAATACTACGGGCGCGGGCCGGGTGAGAACTACGCCGACAGCTGCAAAGCCAATCTTATCGGCCGCTATCAGTCACCGGTCAGTGACCTGTTTGTCAATTATCCGTTCCCGCAGAACAACGGCAACCATCAGGATACCCGCTGGCTGGCGCTGACAGACAATCATGGCAGCGGCCTGTTTGTGCGTCCTGATCAGCCAATCAATTTCAGTTGCTGGCCGTGCCGCGGGGAAGAACTCCACCGCGCCCAACATCAGCATGAATGGCAGCCGGACGGTCATATCACGCTGAACCTTGACCACGCCCTGACCGGGCTGGGCTCTAACTCCTGGGGCAGTGAAGTTCTCGACAGCTACCGTGTCTATTTCCGGCCGTTCCGTTTCGGATTCACACTGCTGCCGTTTACCGAAGGCGACTGCCGTGCGGAAACACTGGCAACACTGCATTTTTCAGGCGAAACACACTCAGGAGGCCGGGCATGATCCTGTTTACTGATTTAACGGATTTTCAGCGTTTTTTCCGTCAGGGCAAAAAGTGGCAGCGTTGTATTGAGGCCATCAATAACCTGCCATCCATTCATCCTGATGTGACCTATTCTGTCGGTGATTCACTGATATACCGCCTTCAGACTAAAGCAGCGCCGCAGCCGGATTTCCTCGGTAAACGCCGCTATTTTCAGGTGCATTACTGGCTGGAAGGAGAGGAAAACGTGGAGTATGCCGCCAAATCCGCGCTGACCACGGTAAATGCCTACTGTGATGAAACGGACCGCGAAACCCTGCGCGGCAAAGGGGAAATCCTGCTCTGCAAACCCGGCAATGTGCTGGTGTGTGAAAATCACGAGGCATACCGGTTCACCTGCACCGGTGATGTCCGCAAAGTGGTGCTTACCGTGACCATTGAAGACGGTTATTTCCTGAATAAATAAATGTGCGGGGAACCACCCCGCCTTCACCCGACAAAACAGGGCTCTGTACCCGCCCGCGTCGAGATCCACGGAGAACGCTATGTCCACATCCGCGCGTAATACCATCGGCAAGTTCGGACTGCTGTCCATGACCTTTGCCGCTGTATACAGTTTTAACAACGTCATTAATAATAATATCGAGCTCGGACTGGCCTCCGCACCGATGTTCTTTATCGCCACTATTTTCTACTTTATTCCGTTCTGTCTGATTATCGCGGAGTTCGTCTCCCTGAATAAAAACTCCGAAGCCGGTGTGTACGCCTGGGTGCGCAGTGCTCTCGGCGGCCGCTGGGCTTTCCTCGCCGCCTATACCTACTGGTTTGTGAACCTGTTTTTCTTCACCTCGCTGCTGCCGCGCGTTATCGCCTATGCCTCTTACGCCTTCCTCGGCTATGAGTATATCTTCACGCCGGTCACCACCGCACTGCTCAGTACTGTGCTGTTTGCGTTCTCCACCTATGTGTCCACCAACGGGGCAAAACTGCTGGGGCCGATGACCTCTGTCACTTCCTCAATGATGCTGCTGCTGACCTTCTCGTATATCGCACTGGCCGGTATTGCGCTGGTGGGGGGAATTCAGCCTGCTGATCCGATCACCGTGGAAGCCATGACGCCGAACTTTAACTGGGCATTCCTCGGGATCACCGCGTGGATCTTTATGGCGGCCGGAGGTGCGGAATCTGTTGCCGTGTATGTGAATGACGTAAAAGGCGGCAGTAAAGCATTCGTGAAGGTAATTATTATTGCCGGATTATTCATCGGCCTGCTCTATTCCGTCTCCTCCGTGGTGATCAACGTGTTTGTACCGCGTGAAGCACTGAAGTTTACCGGCGGCTCTGTACAGGTCTTTGAAGGGTTATCCACCTATTTCGGTCTGCCGGAGATCCTGATGAACCGCTTTGTCGGCGTGGTCTCTTTCACCGCCATGTTCGGCTCCCTGCTGATGTGGACCGCTGCACCGGTTAAAATCTTCTTCGCGGAGATCCCGAAAGGTGTCTTTGGTGCCAAAACCGTGGAACTGAACAAACACGGCGTGCCGGCACGTGCCGCCTGGATCCAGTTCCTGATTGTGATCCCGCTGATGTTTATCCCGACCCTCGGTTCCGATACCGTTCAGGATCTGATGAACACTGTCATTAACATGACCGCCGCTGCTTCAATGCTGCCGCCGCTGTTTATCATGCTGGCGTATCTGAATCTGCGCCGTAAACTGGATCATATCCCGCGTGACTTCCGTATGGGTTCACGCACCACAGGGATTGCAGTGGTTTCCCTGCTGATTGTGATTTTCACTATCGGCTTCCTGGCCTCCACCTTCCCGACCGGTGCCAACATTGCAACCATTCTGTTCTATAACGTCAGCGGGATCCTGATTTTCCTCGGCTACGCCTGGTGGAAATACAGCCGTTATGAGAAAACCCTGACTGCAGAGGAGCGGAAAATCGCCGATGCCCCGACCGCACAAACCGCGCTGGCCCGCGGCGAGCAGTCCGTTGAGAATATCTGATTATTCTGAAGATACTGAAAAGCCACCGTCCGGTGGCTTTTTGCATTTATGAACTTCTGACTTTATGTAACAGGGTGATGACCGGTAAAAAAATGAAAAGCATGCGAGCCATGGATGGCGAGCCTGAGCTTACAGGGACGTATTCACAGCGACTTTTCATTTTTACCGGTTATCGCCGGAATCACAGGCGTCACCATCCACCTTCATGCTATCAGCGCGGTGGCTGCAACTCCGCCGGCACTGCGTCTGATGTTTTAATCAGGTTAATAAAATCAATCCCCTGCGGACTGAAAATAAACAACGCATAACCGGTGGCCATTTTAATATCATCGTTGCGGGCAATCCCCGGGAAGCCCGGCATCGGTCCGCCTTTTTCAACCTGCTTAATCAGCCCCACCTGGTCAATCATCACACTGCATGCCAGCTGGCCGTTCATCTCTTTTTTATCCATCCGCACCATATCGCCCTGATACGGACGTGAGGTGAAATGATCAACACCGTTTTTGTCCTTCACGCCCACACCATACTGATTGGTGGATTTATCCAGCAGCGTCAGGGCAATACTCTGTGATTCCCCCTGCAGCGGCAGCTGATAAACACCGGTGAAATCCGGGCAGTTTTCCTGCGTCTGCGCCGGTGGCAGAGGCGCGGCACAACCGCTGAGCAAAATCGGGAGCAGTGCGGTTGCCAGCCAGAGTTTGTGCGTCATAAATATCCTTTTGTCAGTGCATTTTCCGGAGCCGGAACAGACACAAAGTCTATCACAGTTTCCCGTGCATCCGGAAAAATGCCGCAGAATTGCCCTACTTTACCTTATCCCAGCGCACCAGACTTTCTGATAATACCGCCAGCAGGATCGCCACCAGCATGCCGTTCCCCAGCATCGGGCGCAGCAGTACCGGCAGGTCGCTGATAAAGACCGCGGGCGGATTGATCAGAAAAATACCGACGAACAGCGGGATCGCCAGCCGGTAAATATTGCGCGCATTCAGGGAAATTTTATCCACGAAGGCCAGTGAGGAAAACATCAGCGGCAGATAGGTCGCCAGCATCACGGCACTGCCGATGGCGAGCGGTAACCCGCTGAAGAAAAGTGTCACCGGCGGGATCAGCCCCATCAGCAGAAACAGCACACTGCCGACCACCAGAGATGTCCGGCTGCTGTCATTGGTCTGGGTGATTAATCCCACCGAGGAGACAAACGGTGCAAACGGCACCACCGCCAGCGGTGCGGTCAGCAGCGTCACCGAGCCGGTGACAATAAAACTGCGCCGGAACAGGACATTATTTTCCTGCAGTTTATCCATGTAAAACACATCCGTCGAACGGATGGCACCGAAGGTATTACTGATATTCAGAAGCCCGGTCAGGATACAGGTGATAATCACACCCCAGCGGAATTCAAACCCGTCAGTGCTGCCGAGCGGCAGAAATTCCCATGATGCGGATGCCACATCCCGCGCCGGCGGGGAAAACAGCAGCACATACGCACCCCAGCCCAGCAGGACACCAATCAGCAGCGCATATTTGGCCACGGATACCGGGGCATACACAATCACACCCAGCACCAGGATCAGCGTTGCCAGCGCGAGGAAAAAGACCGGGTAATTCACGGTGGCATCCGGCGGCATAATACCGAACGGCAGTCCCAGCATTCCCTTCAGGAAAATAGAGACCAGCTGCGCGCCTATCATAAACATAAACACCGCCATCACCGCAGGGTTAAAAATCCGGGCAATACGGGCTCCTGCGCCGGTAAAACCAATCACCAGCGTGATAAGCCCCGCACAGGCAATCCCGATCGCAAGGTTTGCGCCGGTCACCCCCGCAGAAGTCCCGAAAGAGGCTTCCGCCACAGCGATCCCCAGAATCGTGGCCCACCACAGACCGGTCGGCCCTTCCATAATCGCGCGCTGGTGGCCGGTAAACACCTGCACCAGGCTGCCGAGCGCGGTGGCGATAAAACTGTATTGTGTGATAGTCAGCGTGGCGGCGTCAGAAAGATGAAACGCAGATTGCAGTGTCGGCGGGATCAGCACCGTATTGCAGAAAATAAAGAAATACCACTGAAAGCCGGACAGCCAGTGGCTTTTTTGCATTTTTATCATGGGGTAACGCCTTTTGGATGCAGTGTCAGATTTATTTTTAATATAGTGATAATGATCATACTATCAAAGAGAGATTATTTTGTGAGTTTTTCACTCAGAGAGGTCATGATGAAACCATCCGTTCTTGTTTACCGCGATATTCCTGACGACATCCTCACCCGCCTGTCCGCTGAATGCGATGTTCACTGCGTGGCGGAAATAGATCCGGACATTGACCCGTCAGTAAAACCGCTGCTGGCCGGGGCGGATGCTATCCTCGGCTCCGGCGGGAAAATTGACGCCCGTTTTCTGGCTATGGCCCCGAAACTGCGGGTGGCTTCCACCATCACTGTCGGTTATGACAATTTTGATGTCTCTGCTCTCAATGCGCGGAACGTGGTGCTGATGCATACCCCGGATGTCCTGACAGAAACCGTTGCCGATGCCACGATGGCACTGGTGCTGGCGACCGCACGGAAAATGATCATCAGCTCAGAGCGGGTGAAACGCGGCGAATGGACAGAAAGTATCACGCCGGACTGGTACGGTTGTGACGTCCACCATAAAACGATGGGGATCGCCGGAATGGGCCGTATCGGTGATGCACTGGCGCGCCGGGCGCACTGCGGATTCGGCATGAAAGTGCTCTACAATGCCCGCTCCCGCCATGAAAAAACCGAAAAAGCGTATCAGGCGGAGTATCGTTCGCTCGATGCCCTGCTGGCAGAGTCGGATTTTGTCTGTATCACCCTGCCGCTGACGGCGGAAACCCGCCATTTATTTGGCCGCGAACAGTTTGAGAAAATGAAACGCAGTGCCATTCTGGTCAATATCGGGCGCGGTGCCGTGATCGACGAAGCCGCGCTGGCACAAGCGCTGAAAGATAAAACGATCCTCGCCGCCGGTCTGGATGTTTTTGAACAGGAACCGCTGCCGCCGGATTCACCGCTGCTGTCGCTGGATAATGTCGTGCTGATGCCGCACATCGGCTCCGCCACTCATGAAACCCGCTATGCCATGGCTGCCTGCGCTGCGGATAATGTGCTGCGTGCCCTGAAAGGCGATGTCAGTCAGAATTGCGTCAATCCGCAGGCACGACAACAGTAATTATCCCGTCTGTACACAGCAGGTTATTTTTGCCGGATAATCTGCTGTTTCTGCTATTTCCAACCCTTTCAGATAATTATTAATTTCCATAATTATCAGATAAATACGATAGCATCGTTCGCTGATATCGTTTGATCTGTAGCACACTATTCCGGAATACGGATATTCAGGAAAAATACAGACAACGTATTGAAGGTCAGCGCATGAAAAAAATCAGATTATCACTTCTTTGTATTCCTGTTTTGCTGTTTGGCTTATTTCTGTTTTTTCATGAAACAGGACGCATTATTTATCATGAATCCGATATTTACCGTTACTATATGTACACGGACAGCGGGATACGGAATGCGCCGCGGATCTCAGAGAATTATCAGTTTGAATATATCCCGACAGAAGGGTCGGTTTCTGAAATGAGCAGTGTTGTTTTTCATGATGCACGGGATTGTGCACCACTGAAAAATTACCTGAATAATGCCGGTTATTATCTTTACCGGACGCAGGAGCAGGGACAGGATGAAATCTGGTTATCCGCACGGGATAAAAAAGTGCTCTATTCTCTGCACCGGGATAAACAGGGCCGGTTTATCCGCCTTTCCCGCAGTTCTTTATAAAAATACAGGCATCTGTCTGTATTTTCCGTCAGAAGGTGATGGAACGGCCGATACTGACCGGGTCACACCAGCGGGTTTTATACTCCCCGGACATCATGCCGTAAGAATAAATTACCGGTGCGGGCAGTTCTGCTGTCAGACAGAGATTGCGCCACATCAGCATTGTGCCGATAGAATATTTGCGTAAATTCATATCGTAGCCGATGTTCAGAAAATCAATAAATGATCCCCGCTTTGACGGTGTGGAAAGCAATAACTGAATACCCACCGCTTTACCGTCAAGAAACGCAATTTCCCCGAAAAAGTTATTATAGCAATGATGAAAAAGTGCGCGGATAACCGGATTATTTTCCACCTCATGCCCCCGCCGGTCTGCATATAACCGGAAGTAGGTTTCAAATAAAAAATCCGGCCCGACGGTGCTGACATTTTCAAATGTCCCGCCATCGGCCATAAATTTACGGATCTCTTTTTTCCGGGTGGCTTTGGTTTTGGAAGAAAAAGCAGACAGATCTTTTGAAACGGCCACATGACGCCGGGAAAACAGTGAAAATGAGCTGTTATAGAACTGACGGCATTCTGTACTCAGGGATTTGGTTTTAAATGGCAGAAAACATTTAACGTTTTTATTAAAAGGCAGCAGGATGGAGTAGCGGGGGAAATACATCCACTTCAGGCGGTTTGCGGGGTTATTATTGTCGTTTGCCAGCCAGCCGTTATCTGTACAGACAGCACCTTCAATAACGCCTTTTTTTGTGTAAGCGTAGAAATCCGGTTCAACGCCCTGCTCCATGGCGAACTTAATATAGTGCGGTGAGGTTTCCGCATTATAACCGAACTTTTCACAGCAGGCTTCATAGTCACTGAAACTGCATTTTTCCCATCCCGGAAATTTCATCATACCCGCAGCACTCTGATCATTAATGTCATTATGCCCGCTATTCTAATTAAACCGGGTACAGGTGCAACTAATAACAGAATCACCGTTGCGGGTTCATCCCCGCAACGGTGATTCTGTCAGAAGATAATAATCAGGTTGTCAGCCCGGCCCGGACGGACTGGGCGGGATCAATATGCGTCATCACACTCAGCACCTGCGGATCACGGCGGATATTCATTTCCGCTGCAATAGCGATATCATGACCTTCTTTGACCGTCAGGTTTTCATCAATTTCAATATGGACATCCACCAGCAGATAATCGCCGGACTTACGGGTTTTCAGATCATGCACCCCTTCCACCCCCGGGGTTTCCATCACAGACTGCGTGATTTTGGCAACGGTTTCTTCATCCGCACCGCGATCCATTAAATCCTGGAGAGACTGCAGGGTGAATTTCACTCCCATGCGCAAAATAAACAGCCCGACCACCAATGCCGCAATCGGATCCAGAATTTTATAACCCAGCAGACTGCCGGTGATACCGATGGCCACCACCAGCGATGATGCCGCATCCGAACGGGCATGCCAGGCATTGGCCTCCAGCATATTGGATTTCACTTTGCGCGCCACATGCAGCATATAGCGGAACAGGCCCTCTTTCGCCAGCAGTGCCAGCAGCGCGACATACAGCGCCAGCGAGTGTACTTCCGGAATAGTTTCCGGCGACATAATCCGTGAACCGGCGGTCCACAGCATCCCGCCGCTGACGACCAGCAGCAGTACGCCCAGAACCAGTGATGCCACATTCTCGTAACGGAAATGGCCGTAAGGGTGTTCCTCATCCGGTGCTTTACAGCTGCCGCGGTTGGCAATCAGTACCACAAAATCAGCGATAAGGTCAGACAGAGTATGAACCCCGTCAGCAATCAGCCCCTGTGAGTGCGAGAAAATACCCGCCACAATCTGCCATGCAGACAACAGGGTATTCACCCAGACGCTGACCCAGGTACTTTTTTTCGCGGCCGCAAATTTTATCTCACGGCTGATATCCGCGCTGTTTTCGGCGGTTTCATCCGCCTGTGCCGGTATATTGGACATAATTTAATTCCACATTATTTTTGTGGTTAATACAAAGCAAATACTTGCTGTGAATCGTGATCATTATAGTTCAGCAAACGGATTAATGCCGTTCTTTCTGAACAGGAAATAAAGAATTACAATTAACAAGGTTAAATCAGAATATTAATTCAGCGTCCGCAGTATGCCACAATATTTTTTTCACGTCTCCAATTTTATGATTTTATTTGATTTTTATAACTGAGAATCATTATTCTTATCGCTTTTAAAACGCCTTCTTTCATTTCCCGTCACTGATGACGTTATCATTATATTTTTTAATTCATTCTCTCCTTTTTATTATTGTTAATAATAAAAATAAACGATAGTTATTTTCATTTCACAAATTAAATAAGCTGCCGTCATGATCACAGCACACGCTGTCATTTTTTGTCATACTGTCACTGATTTCAGTTAACAGGAGGCTGTATGTACAACACGATTCTGGTTCCGATTGATATTCTTGAAGATGACCTGACAGACAAAATGCTGCCCCATGTGGAAGCACTGGCGAAAATTGACAATCCTAAGATCCATTTCTTTACCGTTATCCCTAACGTGGAAATGTTCTTCGGGGTGGAATACGCCTCAATGCCGGTCAGTATGCGGGAATCCGGAGAGCGCATTGAGCTGGCGCTTGCCGCACTGAAAGAAATTATTAAAGGAATTGCCGTGCCGGAAAGTCAGTACACCCTGCACGCGGCTATCGGATCAGCCAAAAACGAAATTCTCTCTTATGCCAAAGATATTAACGCCGACCTGATCCTGATGGGCTCTCACCGCCCGGGGGCGGCAACATTCCTGCTCGGCTCTACCGCAGCAACGATTGTCCGTCATGCCAAAACATCGGTGATGGTTATCCGCTGAACCCGTTTATCTGTTTATTCTGCCCCGCGTCACTGCGGGGCATGTTATTTCAGCTGCGTTTAAGCTTATCGGTATTTGCCAGATATAACGCCACGGTCAGCGCCAGTATTGACAAGGTATGGAGGAATGTCGCATTGGCATCTGAATGATCGACAATAATTAAGCGCACCATCGCCGTAATGCCGATATAGATAAAATAGCGCAGCGGAAAATGGTAGCCCGACGAAAAGTATTTCACAATTAAGGCAATAAATTCAAAATAGAGGAAATAAGTCACGATACTGTCTAATAACAGATAGGTTGTTTTCTCCTGCGCGGAAAACAGCAGATTAATCAGCGTCAGTGTTTCCTTTCCCATAAATACAATCAGCAGCACACCTAAAATCAGCAGTGCAATATTCAGAACCCATTGCAGCGCGGTTGCTATCTGGCGGGATGGCTGAAATTCCATAATCAATAGCCTCAGTAATAGACGACAATTACGCCCGTAAACAGTATGGGTTTAAGTGTACGACGAAATGATGACAGAACCGAATAAAAAAACACGGCGGATGCCGTGTTTTATATGTCAGATATTAACGGATTATTTTGCCGGTGCATCCAGCAGTTGGTTATCCGTGCTCCAGATACGGTATTTTACTTCCACATCTTTAGGGGCATACACCACAACCGGCAGGCGGCTGTTGTAACGGACAAAGGCTTCGTCACCCAGGTTAGCGCTGACAAACGCTTCATGTTTTTCATTATTGAGGCAGCCCATCATGGTGGACATCGGCCCGGCTAAGTCGCCGGTCTCATAATAGTCATAACCGAAACCCTCAACGGTTTTCTGTGTCAGCGTACCGCCGAACCACTGACGGTTGCAGTCCACCATCTGTTTTTTACCGACAACCAGCTCGATTTTGTACTGCCCTTCATCAGATTTCGGCTCTACGGCAATCACATGGCGAACCTGACCTGACGCAGCCTGCGGGAAATGTTTCAGCTCACTCATGCCATTGTCGGTTTTCACAATCTTCAGCGGCTCCATATCAGCGATTTTTGCTTCTTCAGCATAAGCGCCTGCGGCGGCGAACATGGCCATAACAGGAAGGATCAATTTTTTCATCAAATAATTACCTTGTTTTATAAGTACATTTGATTATGAAATCGTCTCATAATCTTCATGCTGACTATTAAGAACATTATAATAATCTTTAGTTCACTGCCAGAGTAAAACACAGAATATTCTTATAAATTGGCAGATAATCTCAGATAAATCATCACTGCCAGTGTGTTAAACTAATAAATCTGCCTGATACCATCAGCACCACCAATAAATCACGATATATTTATGCCATTCTGATCACGGATATAACGATACGACCCATGCATTCCGGTGTGTGTTTGTTATACTGAAAAGGCTGTATTCCCCGTCAAACAGGAGGTTCTATGCCATTTGATCAGCAAGCCCTTATAGCACAGCTTAAAGACTCAAATCCTCGTTTTGCCGCACTGTATCTGAAACATCACCAGTTAAATAATGAAATCGCCGAGCTTGAAGGCCCGAACGGCGCAGGCTATAACGACAATGTCGTCCGGCTGAAAAAAGAAAAACTGCACGTTAAAGATGAGATGCAGCGCATTTTAGCGGAGTGTCAGTAGTTTCTCCCCCTGTCAGATAACGCCCTTTTTCGCGGGCGTTATCTTATGCCTCCTTCCCTTTCGCACCATAATCTGACCTGACGCAATCTATTGCGCATCAAAAGATGCATAATAATTACATCTTTACTATCCGACCGGAGTTATTATGTCTGAGAAAGCGTCTGTCCATGGCCACGAGGTCATGAATATGATTATTGAAAGCGGGAAACATTACACCACAGAATCACTTATCGCGGCTATTCATGCCACGTTCGGCGAAAATACCCGCTTCCATACCTGCTCGGCAGAGAATATGGATGCAAAAGCACTGGTCAGTTTTCTGGCGGCACGCGGAAAGTTTATCGGTACTGAAGAGGGATTCAGCACATCAGCTGAGAAAATCTGCAATCACTGAATGGCGTAAAAAAACCGCTATCTCCCCTGAAGGCACAAAAACCGGGAGATAGCGTTTCCTGTAACAGGAAGAAAATCATGATTGCACGTTGTCATCATCCATCCAGCTGTCATCTTCCCAGATGGTCTGAATGGTATCCATCAGCGACTGTTTATCGTCGGGGGATTTCACGCCGGAAATATTAATCGTGGTCTGGCTGCTTTGCGCAATACGGAACTGCATATCCGGATATAACGGCAGGATCCGGCGTTTTAACTGGACTTCAAGGGACTGGATAAGATGCGCAGGCACTGCATTTCGTTTATCTAACAGAATTTCAATACGCATGATGTTGCTCTCCGTGAACTGTATACATATACAGTATTTTATTTTTAAATAAAAAGAAAGCAAATTTTTAGCACAGTATTTAAATTTACGGGCTTTACTGCACGAAAGAGGAGTTTCCGATGGCCGGCAAACGTATTTTGCGGGAAATTAAAACCGTTACCCGTATGGTGGAACTGTATGAACAGCGCCATCCGGCACCGGCAGATGCTCCGGAACATTACCGTGATCTGCTGGCGTATGCAGTGAAACGGCTGGAAAAATGCCGTTACGGCGAAGACAAACCGGCCTGTAAACAGTGCCCGGTGCACTGTTATCAGCCAAAACCGCGGGAAGAAATGAAAGTGATTATGCGCTGGGCCGGGCCGCGTATGCTGTGGCATCATCCGATCCTGGCTGTCCGTCATCTTATCGATGACAAAAAACCGGTACCGCCACTGCCGCAGCGCCGCCGCACGCCCCGCAATAATCAGGACTGACGCGCGCGGTAATCCGCCTGTGTGATCTTATAAAGTACATGCGTCTGTAACGGATGCCCCTGTTCCAGTGACGGATGCAGAAACTCCCGCTGATACCGCATCCCCGCCTTCACCATCACCCGCTCAGAAGGCAGATTCACTTTCGCGGTAAACGCGACAATCTCCGGCATATTCAGCGTTATAAAGGCATGGTGCAGCACGATGTTTGCCGCTTCGGTTGCATAACCTTTACCGTGGAAGCGTTTCGCCAGACGCCAGCCGATTTCAGTACACGGACTGAAATCAAACGGCGCGGACGGGATATTAAGACCAACAAACCCGGTAAATTCCCCGCTGCTTTTTTCTTCCGCCACCCACAATCCGAATGCTTTCTGCCGTTTAAAACGGCGGATAATTTCATCCGCCATCGCATCACTTTCTGCCGCGCTCAGGCAGTCCGGAAAAAAACGCATAACGTCCGGATCCGCATTCAGCGCGCGGAACG
Organism: Morganella morganii; assembly: GCF_041099235.1. Classification (GTDB taxonomy): domain Bacteria; phylum Pseudomonadota; class Gammaproteobacteria; order Enterobacterales; family Enterobacteriaceae; genus Morganella; species Morganella morganii_E. Next base: position 58,135 of record NZ_JBFZSO010000005.1, read on the forward strand.
GTGCATAATCTTCCGGCATCCAGGGACGCAAATGCAGACGCGGGGTTTCAAGAGTAAGCATATAATCCTCCGGTTCATTCAGTCATAAAATATACCGGAGGAGTATAACGGATTTACGCGGGGACGGCGCGGTTACACGCGTTTAAAGACAGACGGGACTTTCTGCGGCTCTTTGTTTTTACCGTTGCCGTTCTGTGACGACGATTTCGGCGCGGATTCCTGTGATTTCTCCGCCGCTGTGTCTGCTTTTTCAGACTGCTTCAGCTCAGTCACCGCTGCCGGTTTATTATTTTCCGGGCGGGACTGCGGTGCCTGTGCGGCACCTGCTTTACCGGCAGGGGCATACGGCTCTGACTGGCCGATAAAGGTACCGCCTTTGCGGATAGAGAAATTCGAGGCCCGGCAGACGCCGTTCAGTTCACCGTGATCAAGAATCTCCAGCTGTTCGGCGGTACAGGTTCCGGTCAGCACGCCGTCAATCAGCAGGGTTTCAGCAAAAATATCCCCCTCCACCATACCGGACTGCATAATGCTGACCGAGCCGGAACGGGCTTTGATTTGTCCCTTGATTTTACCCCAGATTTGCAGGTTACCGCTGATTTCAATATCACCGGTCAGACGGGTTTCTTTGCTGATAACCGTCGGCTGGCGGGATTCAAGAGATGCCAGCGGGCGCTGTTTTTCTTCACCGCGTGCTGACAGCAGTTGGGTAATCTCATTTGCCTGAGCACTGAGTTCAGCTGCTTTTCGTTCCTCTTCTTCTTTTTCTTCTCTGGTTTTTTGCAACGGTGCCGCAACCGGCTCCGCTTCAGGGATATCTGCTTGTTTTTTCTTACCGAACATGACGTTTTTCCTTTTCCTTTCCGGGAGAATCGTAATAGCACAGATAACGGCGGCGATACCCGTTAAATAAACAGGCCACGATGCGTGTCCGGCTATCACTGCATACAGTAACAATCCCCATAAAAACCAAAGGGATGTCAGCATAATATTAAGCATGGCAGACCTTTGTGATGGTATTTTTACGTTACGGAAGATACTTTTGCATATTGTACGCAGCCGCCGCGCCGGTAAAGGGCGGATTAAGAGCAGTATCAGTATGTAATCAGGGAAATAGAGAAAGCGGTGACTATAGCCGGATACACTCCGTGTACCCTGAGACAGCATCCCTTCATTACAATCCGTCACCGCCCTCTCAGGTGTTTACCTTAACTGAAGAGGGCAGAATAAAAATATCACAATTACGTCAGGATTTTATCCCTCTCAAGCCCCTGTCGTCCCCCGGATTTTTCCGCCTTCTGCTGCTAAGCGGTATTGTGCCAGCGCCTCTGCCTCTTCAGGTTCATGCGTGACCAGAATCGTGGTGATCCCTTCTTCTTTCAGCAGATTAATCTGCGGCCATAACTGTCTGCGGGTCGCCCAATCCAGCCCGGAGAACGGTTCATCCAGCAACAACAGTGCCGGCGGTGAGATCAGTGCGCGGGCAAGTGCCACCCGCTGCTGTTCCCCGCCGGAAATCTGATGCGGAAAACGCGCCGCCAGATGTGCCACCTGCATTTTATCCAGCAGTGCCAGAGCCTGTGATTTATCCCGCTTTAACCCGGCGGCATATTGTGCAAGCCGTAAATTACCCATAACCGTCAGCCACGGAAACAACCACAGCCGCTGATTAAGATAACGGCAGGGACGTTTCCAGACCGGCAGCGGATTCAGGGGAACATCCCCGAGCCGTATGGTGCCCTGATAAGGCAGATAACCGGCAATGCAGTTCAGTAATGTGGTTTTTCCGCTGCCGGAAGGACCGCAGATCGCGGTACATTGTCCGCGCGGCAGTGTCAGCGAGAGATCCTGCAGGATCCCTGCACTCAGATGTTCAACGTGCAGCATGTGAAGGTTGCCTTTTCAGCCGGTGCAATGCGACCAGCAGAACAATCGCCAGTGCCATCAGGATCAGTGCGCAGCCGAGCGCGAGGGAAAAATCACCGCTGGCAATATTAAGATAAATAGCCATCGGCAGGGTTTCGGTTTTAAAGCGGGTGGCCCCGGCCAGCATCAGTGTGGCACCGAACTCCCCCAGCGCCCTGGAATAGGCGAGGATCCCGCCGCTCAGCAATCCCTGCAGACACAGCGGAATTTCCGCCAGCAGCAGGGTTTTTCCGGGGGTCAGCCCGAGATTCATTGCTGTGCGGACATAAGCCGGATCCACCGAGGCAAACGCTCCCTGCGCCGAACGGTACAGCACCGCTGACGCGACATAGGTCTGGGCGATAATCACACCCAGCGGAGAAAACAGCCAGCGCCCCAATTGCGGAAAAACCCCGGCCAGCGGGCCCTGACTGCCCAGCAGCAGTAACAGCCCGATACCAATCACCAGCGGCGGCGTGACCAGCGGGATATCAAACAGTGCATCCGCCACCCGCTTGCCGGGGAAATCCCCCCGCACCATCACCCAGGCGGCCGGTACAGCGATCAGAAATGCCAGCACCAGCGATGTCAGTGAGGTCGCCAGTGACATCAGCACCGCAAAATGAAATTCAGGGTCGGTAATCAGCTGAGTCAGCAGTGCCGGCGTTACCTGAAACAGTAACGCCAGCAGAGACCCGGTAATCAGACACAACAACAGTAACAAAGGCACCAGCGCCCATTTCATCACCGGATACATCAGTAATACCGGGATCAGTGCGCATCAGCCGGTCTGACCGGCAGAAAACCATAATCGGTAAAGGCTTTGATCCCTTCCGGAGAGAAAAAATATTCCGCCAGTTGTTTTGCTTCTGCCGGAGATGCACTGGTGCTGAGCACCGCCAGCGTAGCCACCTCTTCAGGGCTGCCTTCCGGTGACGGCAGAATCATCAGTTTATCGCGGTTTTTCATAGCGTCGGCGCGGCCGATAACCGCAGCATCCACCTCACCGTTAAGCAGATACATTGACAGGTGTTTAATTGTGGCCGCCCGGACAATGACTTTTTCCCGCAGTGCATCACCGTAACCGCTGGCATCCAGTAAAACCTCACCGCTGCGGCCCAGTGCAATGGCTTTCGGGTCCCCCATGCCGATACGCAGATTACTTGCGGCAAGATCCGCAATGCTGTTAATTCCGTCTGCTTTATCTTTGCGTACAGCAATCACCGGAATATGCCGGACGATAGGATAACTGTCCGTCACCTGTTTTTCTTTCTGCAGTTTTTCCACATAATCCGCCGATCCCGGGAAAAACAGATCACCCTGCTTTGTCAGTTCAAACCGGGTCAGGATCTGTCCGGAACCGCCATATTCCACCGTTACCGTATTACCGGTCTCTTTTTCAAACTGACTGATCACCTTTTCGATCGGCGGGCGCAGACCGGCACCGGCATACATATGTAACTCAGCGGCCATCGCGGCCGGGACGGAACAACAGAACAGTAATGCAGAGAGCATCAGACGACGGGACGACATAGTAACCTCACTCGCTATATATTTTTTTATATAATGATTAAAAACGGTGAGTGGTGCAAGGGACAGTCATCACGAAACGGCGTATCATCTGTCATGTCAGGTGGCGTTACCCCGCGTGAATAATCCATCATATAAATAATATAGCGATTGACATTCACCCAAAAAATTTAAATCAGCTATATGCAGCATAATAAAAACATAAAATTAAAGGTGATAACATAAATTTTCATAACAGAAACAATCATTACATTTTGTGCAGAGTAATATTCTGTCATTCGCCGGTAACAGCAGTATTATTTAATTCACGCTCAATATACCCATCAATAAAACAGATACAATGATAACGAATTGTATATATACCCCACCATCGAAAACATAATAACAACAAAATAATACCATTTAAGAAACATAATTCATAATGACACTACTTGTTATTCAGTGAAGTTATTCATCATGTAAATAAAATAGCATCCAAACCAATAAATAAAGCCGTTAATGTCATAAAAACCACGTATCAAGTAGAAAAGTCCGACATTAGTTATATAATTATTTATATCGGATGGATTGACACTGTCCCTGTTATTTAATTTCCGAATATTACGCCATATTGTTTACTCTGAGATGCCCATGAACTCATGTACTTTGACATCTGACAATAATAAAGAGATACAGTCTGTTATTGTTGAGCCCGATATTTTCAATATTACCGAACAACAGGAAAAAGGTCTTTACCTTCTGATGTCCGGAAAAATGAAATGGCAGGATTGCATAAACTCATACACCCTTAATGACAATGAAGTTATTTTCTCCAATCAGGGAAGCTATGCATACCAGCATATTTCCGGTGAAATTAACTTATTATGGGTTCCGCTGAACAACCATTTTTTGCGTGATTTTCTTCACCGTTTTTCCGATACTCTCAGCCACCTTCACCGCGTTGCGGACCCGACATCCGGGCTCATTTACTTCCCGCAGTCCGCCATGCTGAAAAACAGTATCAGCGGATTTTATGATGCTTACTGTAATAATGCACCGTCACCGCTGATAAAGCTGAAGCTGGAGGAATTACTATTAATAATCGCCCTCAGTGAGGAAGGCACACGTCTGATGTCGGTACTGCGCCAGCTGAGTAACCGCCAGGCGGAACGTTTACAGACCTTTATGGAAAAACATTATCTGAAAGACTGGAAATTAAATGAATTTTCCAGGGAATTCGGTATGGGCCTGACAACATTCAAAGAGTTGTTCGGTGCGGTATACGGCACATCACCACGGGCATGGATCAGCGAACGGCGGTTATTATTTTCCCACCAGCTTCTGCTCAATACCCAGATGAGTATTGTTGATGTCTCAATGGAAGCCGGGTTCTCAAGTCAGTCGTATTTTACCCAGAGCTACCGCAAGCGTTTCGGATTTACACCCAGCAAAGCCCGGAGTAATCATATAAACTGACGAATAGTGATAAAAACAGAAAACAAAAATAACACCGGAAAAAAACGGGTCTGTTAAGCTGCGTTCCTTTGCTTCACTTTTATTCAGCCAGAGGGATTTATGCTTAATAAAACGACCTGTCATCTTTATCTGTCAGGTGACGAAATATATAACTCAGAAGACGCTTGTAAAGAGAATGATTTATTATCTAAATATCTGACACGTCAGCAGACAGACTATTTAAAAAAAACGGATTGGTTCCGCCGCAGAAAGAAATGGAATATTCCTTTTCAGTATCGTGACCTGACCATGATCAGACAAACAATACAGGCTTATCCTGATAAATGGGATACCTGTTTGTCTGACACCATTATATTATCCGGATCCCGTTACTGGGTGAGCTGGTTATTAAATGAAACTTATGAACACTGGATAAAAGACGCACACCGTAAGCTGTGGGATCTGGAAGAAGAATACAGCCGGAGCCGGATAATAAACAGCCAGCTGTCGGCCCTGTATACACTGTACAGTACATATTATCCGCAACCGGAACAGACAGAGCTGTCAGATATTAAAAACTGCCTCACTGAATCCGCACAGGATCTTTCCCGGACACAGCAGGATATTTATGCTCTCCGCCGGGAAATTCCGTTCACATTGCGTCATTTTATTAATGTATTCCGTGATGTTATTTATCATCATAAACCCTTACCGGATAACGGCATTCCGGACTATTTCCGCACAGCCGTGCAGCTGATTTTGCAGCTGAAAAATAACAATGATGATAATCAGCTGTATCTGTGGCTGAACAACCGCAATATCTGTCTGACGGCAGATAAAATACACTGGTGCTGACAGTACCGGTCAATACACCGGATAAAGGGATAGCAATATCCCTTTTATCTGATTACACATGCCAATAAAAATAAAATAGTGACCACGACGGGAAATAACGCACAAACGGCATTTGCCTGATAACCGCATGAGGATTGATATTTATGTACCGTCACACTGAAACAACTGCTGTTACACCTGTGTTTACCGATGAACGCCGGTTGTTATGGCAGACACTGGAGGCATTCCCTGCCGAAAGTCAGGAATACCGGGATATCTGTGTAAGTTTACTGACTCCGGTGATTTGTGATCTGAAAAAAACAAAACATACCGGACAGATAACCAGAGACTCACTCTTACAGATCCTGTCCCACTATGATGAATACGGCGAACAACAGGAATTTATTTTGTCCCGTCTTTGGCAGTCACTGCCGGAATCATTATCTGACAGTAACCTGAAATCGCTGATTGCCGCCGAGCTCAATCAGCTGCTCTATGTTAATAACCAGCTGACTTTTTCTCAGTTTAATCTCCGCTGACACCCTGCGTTAATCCGGTAAAATCGCAAATGACCGGACCGGGAATCCGCCCGCATTGTCCGGCTTTGCCACGATATTAAAAATCACCGCGCCTTTGGCCGGGACTTTATCAAGATTAGTCAGCAGCTCTATCTGATACGCATCCTGATCCAGCACAAAGTATTCTGCCAGCAACGCACTGTTTTTGCGGAAATCCTGCGCCGAATCGGTATCAAAGGTTTCATGCCCCACGGCACTGATCCCGCGCTCACGAAACAGAAACTCCAGTGCATCCATTCCCCAGCCCGGAATATGGTTGTTGCCTTCCGCATCTTTATTATCCATCAGTGCCTGTGACGGCCAGCGTTTGCTCCAGTCCGTGCGCAGTGCCACAAAACTGCCGCTGTCAATACGCCCGTGAACCTGTTCAAAAGCCAGCACATCGTCTGCGGATAACGCAAAATCCGCATCCTGCTGTGCCCTGGCGGACTGATCAATTACCACCAGCGGCAGCACCAGCTCTTTCAGTTCCAGCTCATGCACAAAGCGCCGTCCCTGCACAAAATGGCACGGCGCATCAATATGAGTGCCGTACTGGCCGGGAAACGTAAACTGCTGGGCAAAAAAGCCGTCGCGGTAATCAAACAGGGTTTTAAACTCCGCCGGTTCAAACATAAAAAAATGCGGTGAATCCGCGTTAAATGCGTGTGTCAGGTCGATCCATTTTTTGGATTTCAACAGATTAATTGCTGCAATTAATGATAATGACATTCTGCCCCCTCAATGTTATACCGGTAGTTGTTGTGATTTATGCTCTGGTTATCAGTCAGAATTTACACGGCTTGCCGGGGAAGTCATTTGCAGATATTTCATGTTGTTGTCCGCACCGGACAAGGGGAACGCGATGTTAAAAGTGATTGCTGAAGATTTTATGCAGCCGGATGCCGTTGAGATCCTGATGCCGATGTATGAAGAACTGGTTGCCGCTACCCGCCGTGAGCCGCTGTGTATCAGTTATGATCTGTTTGTCGATCAGAAAGACCCGGGGCACTTTATTTTTATCGAAACCTGGCCGGATCAGGCCGCGCTGGATGCCCATTGTGCCAGTGAGCACTTCCGCCGCCTGGTACCCGCCATTAATCAATATCAGCGCGCCGAACCGCGTTTTATCCTGATGGACAGCGCCGTTAAGTAACAATCAGGGCGCGTATCCCCCGCCCTTCCTGATTCAGTCGTGGTCGATTTTCGCTTCTTTCGCTGCCGCTTCACACCACTCAATGATGGCAGGATGCGCCAGGATCCGATCAATCCACGCCTGTGCCGCCGCTGAAAACGGCAGCTGATAAGTCCGTGCGCGCAGGGCCACCGGCACATAAAAAGCATCCGCCACGCTGATATTTTCCCCTGCCAGCCAGGGGCCGCCGAACCGGGTTAATCCCTCACACCAGATCTGATCAAGACGCTGACACTCTTTCTGTAATTCCGGCGTCATCTCTGCGGCCGGGCGGCTTTCTGTGCAGTTCAGCGGGCACTCACGGCGCAGCGTGGTAAACCCGGAATGCATTTCTGCCGCGGCAGAGCGCGCCCATGCACGGGCGGTTTTTTCCGCCGGCCAGGTCTGCGGGTGCTCCTCTGCAATATACTCGCAGATTGCCAGAGAATCCCAGACCGTGGTCTCCGCTGTCACCAGGCACGGCACCAGTCCGGACGGGGAAAAACGAAGAAATTTCTCATAACTGCTTCCGCCCGGCACAAAGGTGGCCAGCTGTTCATCAAACGGGATATTCAGGGCTTTCAGTAAAAACCAGGGTCTCAGCGACCAGGAAGAGTAATTTTTATTGGCGATCCACAATTGCAGAGACATATAACCCCTCTCAGTGAGATTAAAATAAATGATATAAACAGCAGGCTGATTACCTTACCCAATGTAGCCGGTTTTTATTCCGCTGCCTTAAAAAAGGATAAATCCTGTTCATATTCTTTCTGATAGTGCCCTTCCGTACCCAGCGTATCCTGCAAAAAATGTAAGAATGCGGAGACTTTTTTCGGCAGATATTCCCGATCCGGATAAACCGCATAGATATGATGCAGCGGCAGCGGGTATTCCGGCAGCAGCGGGATCAACCGCCCGGCACGGATATCCGGTGCGGCGATAAACTGCGGCAGCTGGCAGATCCCCGTTCCCTGTAAAACAGCCTGATGCAGCGCCAGACTGTTGTTGGCGCGCAATGTCCCCTGCGGGGTAAAACGCACGACATCTCCCCGGTGCAGAAACGCCCACGACTGACCGGCCTGAAAATAGCTGTAAAACAGGCAGTTATGAGATTTCAGGTCAGTCAGATCCTGAGGTGTACCGTGTCGTGCCAGATAGGCGGGAGACGCGCACAACACACTGCGGCAGGGAGATAACACACGGGCAATCAGCGAGGAATCCTGTAATTCACCGATGCGGACAGCCAGATCAAACCCTTCACCGACCAAATCTGTCAGTTTGTCATCAAACACCAGTTCCGCCTGTAATGACGGCCAGCGCTGTAAAAATTCAGGCATTATGTTGGCCAGATGCAGACTGCCGAACACCGCCGGGGCACTGATTTTCAGTGTGCCGTCAACCTCACGGCTGTAATGTGACAATGCATCCTGCCCGTCCAGCACGGCCTGATGGGCTTTCTTCAGATAGGCGTAATAAAGCTGCCCGGCTTCAGTCAGCTGCAAATGGCGCGTGGTACGGGTGACCAGCCGGATGCCGGTTTGTGTTTCCAGCGCCGCCAGTTTTTTACTGACCGCCGACTTGGTCATGTGCAGATACTCTGCCGCTTTTGTCAGGCTCCCCTGCTCGGTGATCGCAATAAACACCGGTAACAGCGAAAAATCCATAGCACCCTCTTCATTGTCAACTCACAGGAAACTCTGTTTTTCTGTTTATAGCGTTTATTCCGGGCACCGGCAATCTCTATACTCTCTCCGTCCGCAATAACGTGAAAAATGACAATGAAAAAAGAGATCCTGTTACCACTGGTTGCTTTACTTTCCGGGGTATTACTCACCCTGATGATTATGAGCAACAGCTATTTATCCACCTTTACTTCCCCGCTGCACGCCTCCTGGCTGACACACGGTATCGGCGCTGTGGTTGCCCTGATTATCTGGCTGACAGTGAAAAAACACCTGCCGTCACGCCGCGCCGGCACAAGAATACCGCTGTGGTGCTATCTCGGCGGGATACCCGGTGCGTTTACCGTACTGCTGGCGGCGATCACCGTTAACAGTCCGCTATCACTCTCCGGCTCGATTGTGCTGATGCTTGCGGGGCAGATAGCGACAGGGCTGATTATCGACCATTTTGGTCTGATGGGACTGACACGGCGCAAAGCAACAGGCCGTGACGGGCTGACGCTGCTGCTGTTATTCAGCGGCTGTATGTTGATCATTGCAGGAAAATAATGATGTTACTGTTTTATATTACTATCGCGCTGACAAATGGCATTTGTATTATTTTCAGCCGCAGCATCAACGGAAGATTATCTCAGAGCAGTAATGCGTTTTATGCCTCACTGGTTAATCATATTGCCGGTTTTATCTTTCTGAGTGTGGTTGTTTTGTTTTACCTGCCGCAGTTCCCCGTCACACTGAGTAATATTCCGCTGATCGCATTCACCGGCGGGATTATCGGTGCCTGTTTCGTGGTGATAAACAGTTATATTCTGCCGCTGCTCGGCGCCACACTGACCACCATTCTGGCTATCTGCGGCCAGGTATTATCCGGCTTTATTATCGATATCCTACAACACGGCATGCCGTCACATCCGGTGATGCAGATAACCGGCGTGGTCTTAATCCTGCTGGCAATTGCGGTTCGCTACCGGACGTAATTTTTCTTATTTCGTTACTCAGCGAAGTGTTTTCTCTGTGCTTCCGTTATGATTAGCCGGACTGCATAAGGAGAACCCCATGTTTGCTGTAATTTTTGAAGTGACTATGCCGGAAGACAAGCAATCCCGCTACCTGGATATCGCCGCCGGGCTGCGCCCGTTGCTCAGTGAGGCTGAGGGCTTTATCTCCATTGAACGTTTTGCCAGCCTGAGCACGCCCGGCAAATTATTATCGCTCTCATTATGGGAAGACGAAGCCTCTCTGCTGAAATGGAAACAAAACCTGCAGCACCGGCAGGCTCAGGAAGAAGGTAAAGCGGATATTTTCTCTTTTTACCGCATCCGTATTGCTGAAATCACCCGTGAATATGATTTCGGGCAGGAATAATCGGCGGAGCTGATATGTCAGAAGAACACACACCTGAGTTAGAAACCGCGCTCGCCGGTGTGGCTGCCGCACTGGCTGATCCGTCCCGCATCCGCATGCTCTGCGCCCTGATGGACGGCAGAGCCTGGACAGCAACTGAACTGAGCATTGCCGCTGATATCAGTGCCTCCACCACCAGTGCGCATCTGGCAAAACTGGTCGCCGGAAAGCTGATCATCTGTATTCCGCAGGGGCGTCACCGCTATTATCAGCTGGCCGGATTAAACGTGGCCGAAATCATCGAAAAAATGATGAATCTTACCGGTATCCCGGTGACGGCTGCCATCCGCAAATCCTCCGCCCCGCCGCATTTACGGCAGGCCAGAACCTGTTATGACCATCTGGCCGGGGAAACAGCAGTCGCGGTGTATGATGCGATGCAGGAAAAAGGCTGGATAACCGCTGATGGTTCAGCGCTGACGGTATCAGGCGAATCTGCACTGACCGCCCTCGGACTACCTGCCGCCCGCACCGTAAAACGGGTTTTCTGCTGCGGCTGTCTGGACTGGAGCGAACGCCGGTTTCATCTCGGCGGCTATCTGGGCGCCGCCCTGTTCGCCCATTATGAGCAACAGGGCTGGCTGATCCGCACACCCGGATACCGGGAAGTGACAATTACCGGAAAAGGGAAAAAACACTTCCGGCAATGGTTAGGGATTCAGATCCCGTGATTATGAACTTCTGACCAGTAATAACGATAATTTGCGGGCGAATGGCAGAACAAATAAGACGGTCGGAAATGCAATAGCCCACGATATTCCCCATGATGTCAGCCACGGGGAAACCAGCAGCCACGAGAACCCCAGCGCCTTGACGGTACTGATAAACGAAACAATACCACTCATGACCAGTGATAAGAAAAAAGGAACCAGGAAGATTAACGCGCGCTGAGGCAGCTTCGGAAAACCTGAAATATAGTTTTTGTTCTGAAAAGACATAAACGACTCCGTATAGTGACGACACAACAACACATAACCGTTGTAATGCACAAAGTTACATGCGTTGATTAACGTAAACGCTTACGGGTCAGAGAATTGACCTTTGATGGCGCTATTCTATGAATCTGAGTGCATTTGTCAAATGCAATTCATTCTCAATAACCTAATATCCTTGTACGTACCGAAAAATCAAAAATAATCAGCATAAGAGCATTGTGATTTACCGCCCTGAACCGATCAGATTTTACTATTATTCTGTGACCAGTCAGATCGGAAGACCGGAAAACAGCAGGAGAAACCCCATGAGTGATAAACATGAGCACGGTGATATAAAATCACTACCGGAATCACGGTTACGTATTGCGTTTGCATTAACATTTTCTTTTATGCTGGTGGAGTTCATCGGCGGTTACCTTACGGGCAGCCTGGCTCTTATTTCTGATGCCATGCATATGATGACAGATGCTTTTGCATTATTGCTGGCACTCATTGCTATCCGTGCAGGAAAAAAAGCCGCCGATTATCTTAAAACTTATGGTTATGTTCGTTTCGAAATTCTTGCTGCCATGCTGAACGCCGTTATTTTGCTGGCGGTTGCTTTCTATGTGTTATACGAGGCTTACCGCCGGATTTCAGCAACACCGGATATTCAGTCTGCCGGTATGCTTATTGTTGCGTCGGCCGGCCTTGCCGTTAATCTGATTGCTATGCAGCTACTGAAAAACAGTAAAGATGACAGCCTGAATGTAAAAGGTGCGTATCTTGAAGTCTGGGCCGATATGCTGGGTTCCGTCGGTGTTATTATCGGTGCGGTAATTATCTGGCTGACAGGCTGGTTAATTGTCGATTCAGTTATTGCAGTCCTTATCGGTTTTATGGTTTTCCCGAGAACCTGGATTTTATTAAAATCCTGCATCAATATTCTGTTACAGGGCACACCTGAAAATATTCGCATCAGCGATATTACTGATGAAATAAATAAATATGACGAGATTGTCAGTGCCCATAATGTTCATTTATGGGCATTAACACAAAGCAACTATGTACTGACTGCTCACCTTATCTATAAAAAAGATGCTGACCATAATACTATCCGCAAATTACTAACGGATAGTATTCACAGTAAATTTAATATTGATAACATCACCTTCCAAATGGAACAGGAGAAGCCTGAATGAGCACAGTTATTTAAAAAAAGGCCATAATACTGCTGATGCTGTCCGCTATCTGAGAGACTGTACCGGATTGGGAAACAATCCGGTTATAAAACTGAAAAAGAACATCACGATAAATAACAGCAACAATAATCAGAGCTAAAAAGAATGAATATCGGAAAAGATTAATCAGGATTTTCATGTTTTTTCCTTTTTTAATATTTTCTCCTGATGATTAAGGCTGCATATTCCGCAGCCTTAACCGGGGGCATCACTCAGCCGGATAGATTTTTTCTGCATTAATTTCATGATCAATCAAATGGTTATCAATCCGGCCTTCAATACGAATTTTAGTATCGGGAGATACAATGAGTCCGTTCCATTTATCTTTATCAATTTTTACACGGGTAATACCGGAGTCATCTTTAAATTCATACAGATTGTGGCTGATATTCCTGATAATAAAACCTTCGATAATTACTCTGCTGTCATCCGGCTGATTATTTGCATATGAAACACTGACAACCTGTGCCGTCTGTGAAGCAAACCCGCCGCCTGCCGACTGATTGTTATGATTCACGTTTGCCAACACGTTAGCTGATAAACCAAATACCGCGCCGCCAAGCAATCCTGCTAATAATAACTTTTTCATAATCCCTCCGGGATATCGTATTAGATGGATAAAGTTACTTTTGGTGGTTAATTTTAACGGGTACTTTTTGTATCTGATTAAAGTATAAGTATGGAGTAAGCTCCAGAGTCAATATTATCCGGCTGTATTTACTCAACTATACAGATTACCCGGAAATACATAATTGCGGATTAATCATCTCCGGAAAAATTCAGGAAACTGAACATACTCTCTTTATAACGGGTGGTGGCTTTCAGAATTTCTGTACCGGAAATATCCTGCAAACGCCCGTCATGTGCCATTTTCCGGAGATCATCCACCCGGAGGTCATCACTCAGTAACGCGCGCAGGGTTATATCATCCGGAATCAAATAGATTGGCCCGCGCATAAGTTGTGATGCTCCCAGCCGGTCAAAATAATAATATTGCCCGCCTTTCTGCCAGACTTCCCCGTAATGGTGAGAGGTAATATCGCCGACTTTCACCCAGTTATCCGCTGTATTATCATCAAGACGATAAAGTATCGTACTGCGGGAAATCAGCCCCGGTGATTTCCGGCCGCCCCATGATTCCGCCCCCCGCAAATACCGGGTTTCATTACCGCAGGTGAAAATCAGCGGTGATATTTCCTGACAGCGATCCTGCAACGGCGGGTTATCACCGGCGCGGCGGATTTTTTCTTTTTTCCGGTCATAAAAGTAAACGCCCTGCCGGGATAAAAACAGCCCCTGATTAACATGCTGACCATAGTAACTGATCACGCGGTAAGGCGCATATTCCGGCGGGAATACGATATTATTCATGGCTGCCTGACCGGTTTGCGGATCAAATAAATAGGCTTCCTGAAATAAATTACCGAGGTAAAAACCATACAGTGATTCTGTATCTTTCAGCGGCAATAAATGGTGCTGATAATAAACATGTTCCCCGTCGTGATAAAATACCCTGCTCTCACGCACTGATTTATCATCCTGCCGGACAGACACAGGGCGTAATATCGCCGGGTTTGCCCCCGGCATTAATTTACCGTCAAAGAAAACCTGTTCTCCGTTACTGATAAGACCGGAATCCGGTAATATCCGGTAAGGCGTGACTGACGGTGGCAACGGTTGCTGCGGATAATAGTAAGTCTGCGGCTTATCACTCAGCCCCCAGCCGTAACGCCATTCCTGATACAGTTCCTGCAGACCGGACAGTTCATTATTTATCCGGGTATACGGGGCACAGAAAACCGTATTTTTACCATCGGTAAAATAGCCATTCCCGATGGTGACCGCCGTCTGAGGATTAAAATCCGCAACGGGAAGATTACCGCACCAGGCGTGATATTTATCGGCTGCAAATTGCCGGCCATTATGGTTGTTATTGTCAGGCAATAATCTGAAACTGTCCGGATCCGCACCGGGGATTAAAAAATACCCGTCAGACGGAACAGCGGCATAAACCCGGCCGTCATACAATGTGAAAACGGAGTGCCCGAATGGTTTCCCGTTCCGGTCAATATCGTAATACGGTGTTTTATCCATGGCCAGAATGACCCCGGATATAAACAGGACAGAGACCAGCATAATGCCGGACATAATGATAAAAACAAGGCGTTTACGGGCTTTCATAGGATGGAGATAGTATCCGAAAGCATTGCCGTCTGCTATCAGAGAAAACCATTTTTCAGCCCGGAGTTATCATCTTTTCCGGCTGTTATGCCAGTATCTGGTTTATGAAAATAGTAATAAACAGATCCAGAGGTTCACTATTGCGGGTCAGTTTCGCACGCATTACCGCCCCTTCCCAGCCGGCCCAGAAAAAGACCGCCATCTGCCTGCAATCAATATTTCCGGAAATAAGACTTTGTGCCTGTGCTTCCAGAAGGCAATCTTCCACTTTCTTTTGCCAGCCGGTAATAATGTCATTAAGTAATTCGCAATACCCCGCCGGCAGACTGACAACTTCCTGCCCGAGATTACCGATCAGGCACCCGCGCTGCCAGTGGTATTTTTCCATTCCGGATTTGGCAATCCTGCAAAATGTCAGTAATCTTTCCGGTGGCGGCAATGTGGTATCAGACAAACATTTATCCAGCAGATGAGAAAAACAGCGGTCATAATGACGTATTACTTTCACACCAAAATTTTCTTTACTGCCAAAGTAATAATAAAAAGATCCCTTCGGAATACCTGCTTTTGTTAATATTCTGCTGATATCCGACGTCATATATCCTGTTTCGGTAAACACTTCCGTACCGCTGCGGACCAATATTTCTTTTACATCGGTACCTGCATCATGGTTTTTTGGCGGTCGTCCCCGTTTCGGCTTTGTCATTATTGCTGTCATTACGTTTTATCTCTGTTATGCGGAATATACAGGTTGCTGTTCGTATACATTCCGGCTGTTTCGCTGCAGGAAAAAATCCTCCCGCCGTTACTTCACGGGAGGACCCCACCGGAGAGTGTTCGTTATTTCATCATTACGTCCTGGTTTTGTTTCATTTCAAACCGCGGGGAAACAAAACCATACAGTGTCCAGCCGAGGAAGGTGGCAAGCGCCCCCCACATCACAGCATCTTCACCGGATGAATACAGCGCATAGAAACTATAAGCAGCACCGATAAATGCAATCACATTGCCTGTCCGTGCTTTCTTAGGATCCACATTGGCGACTTTCTGCAGAATAATCATGGCAGCCATGGAAAGGATATAAGGGATAATGTTGGTAACAACCGCCAGGTTAACCAGCACATTGAACTGTTTATTCAGTGACGGGCTGATGGTCATCAGCGACAGTGCAGACTGAATAATAACAATAACCAGCATACCTTTTACCGGGGCATCCGCTTTGGTAACAGCAGAAAAGATTTTCGGGAAATAACCGGAATCGGATGATGATTTAAATACCTGCGCAATGGTGAACTGCCAGCCTAATAATGAACCGCAGCAGGACATAATCATCAGCGCCATAACAACCTTACCTACCCCCGGCGTAAACATTTGTGAGAATGCCAGGCCAAACGGCGCAGTAGAGTTTGCCAGATCCATATTCGGTACAATACCGGCGATGACGTTTGTTGATACGATATAAATAACCGCTGCACCTAATGTTCCGCCCAATACCGCTATCGGCACATTTTTCTCAGGATTATCAACCGCCTCACTGTTAGCACATGCTGACTCCATTCCTAAAAATGCCCATAATGTCATCGCAATAGAGGAACCGACCGCCTCAAAAAGCGGAAAATTATGCGGGTTCCAGGAATTAACATACAGTTCAGGGCTGAACCACCACCAGCCGATAACCGAAATACCAACAACCGGAATAATAACCCCCCAGACAGTCACACTGCTGATCCGTCCGGTGATCCGTGCGCCGCCGAAGTTTGCCACCGTACAAATCCACAACACAACAATTGTGGCAATACAGATACCCAGCGGCGTCATCGCCGCATCCATCAGTTCAGCGCCATAACCGACAGCTGAAATCGCGATCGCAACGTTTGCAATCAGCAGAGAAACACCATAGGTATAATTCGCCATAAAGTTACCGGATTTACCGAATGCGTATTCCGCGTAACCCCCCATCCCTCCGCTGCGGCGGCTGTACATACCACACTTGGCAAATGCATAAGCCAGTGCCATAGAGCCGACAGCGGTCACAAGCCATGACAGAATAGAAACCGTCCCCACTTCCGCCAGTTTTGTCGGCAGCATAATGATGCCGGATCCCATCATATTCACTGCGGTTAATATAGTGAGCTGTAATACGCTCATTTTATTCTTTGAAGCACTCATCATATTTCTCCCCGGCTGACGGAGCACGCTCATCCGCACTCCGTCATGCACGAATTAACGAACTCAGTGTTTAATTACATAGCCGTATGCCCGCTGACGGCCATCTTCATCACAGCGGATATACACACCCTGTAATTCCGGTGAGAATCCCGGGAAGAGGTTAATCCCCTCCTCGAGCGCCAGAAAATATTGCTGCACGGAGCCGCCCCAGATTTCCCCCGGAACCACACACAGAACCCCCGGCGGATAAGGCAGAGCACCTTCAGCCGCAATACGACCTTCAATCTGATCCACCGCAACCAGTTCCGCATTACCGCGTACAAACGCAATATTCGCTGCCTGCGGTAACATGCTGACCTGCGGGAAGTGTGATTTGCGGAACATCTCTTTCTGGAGTTGTTTCACATTAAACTTCACATACATATCATGCATTTCCTGACATAACTGACGGATGGTATACCCCTGATAACGGGCTTCATGTGCATGATATACAGACGGCAGTACCTCTTTCAGAGGCGCATCCTGTTCCAGCAATTGCTCAAAACGGGCAATCTGAGCCACCAGATGCTGCATTTTTGCCATGCTTTCAGCAGGTGTCAGCAGGAACAAAATGGAGTTGAGATCGCATTTTTCAGGAATGATATTATTTTCACGCAGATAGTTAGCCAGAATCGTTGCCGGCACACCGAACGCTTCATAATTACCGGTTTTGGCATCAATACCCGGCGTTGTCAGCAGTAATTTGCACGGATCAACAAAATACTGATTTTCTTCATATCCTTCAAAGGCATGCCAGCGCTCACCCGGCACAAAATTGAAGAACCGGAGATCATTGGCAATCACATCAGTCTCAAAATCGCCCCATGAACGGCCGTCAATAGTTTCCGGAATGAACGGACGGATATGCTGACAGGATTTGAGCAGCAACTTACGGGTTTCAATCCCGGTTTTCACGCAATCCATCCATAAACGCTTACCCGATTTCCCTTCATGCATTTTGGCGTTCACATCCAGAGCGGCAAACAGCGGATAGAACGGGCTGGTGGAGGCATGCATCATAAAGGCATTGTTCAGACGCTTATGATTCACATAACGGCTCTGACCTTTAATATGACTGTCTTTTTTATGGATCTGAGATGTCTGAGAAAAGCCGGCCTGTTGTTTATGGACAGATTGTGTGACCAGAATTCCGGGATCATTTTCATTCAGCTCCAGCAAAAGCGGAGAACAATCTTTCATCATCGGAATAAACTGTTCATAACCAACCCAGGCGGAATCAAATAAAATGTAGTCACATAAATGACCGATTTTATCGACAACCTGACGTGCGTTATAAATTGTGCCGTCATATGTACCCAGCTGAATTACGGCCAGGCGGAACGGACGTTTTTCACCGGTTCGTTCAGGTGCGACTTCTTTAATTAAGCCGCGAAGATAATTTTCCTCAAAACAGTGGGCATCAATCCCGCCGATAAATCCGAACGGGTTGCGGGCCGCTTCCAGATAAACCGGTGTTGCCCCCGCCTGTATTAATGCGCCATGATGATTTGATTTGTGGTTGTTACGATCGAATAATACCAGGTCACCCGGAGCGAGTAAGGCATTAAGCACCACTTTATTTGAAGACGACGTACCATTAAGGACGAAATAGGTTTTATCCGCGTTAAAGACTTTCGCCGCATGCTGTTGTGCCGCGCACGGCGCCCCTTCATGAATCAGCAGATCCCCCATGGAGACATCCGCATTACATAAATCAGAACGGAATAAATTTTCGCCGAAATATTCAGCAAACTGGTTACCCAGCGGGTGACGGCGGAAAAACTCCCCGCCCTGATGACCGGGACAATCAAAAGCGGAATTACCCTGCTCAACATACTTTTTCAGACTGCCGAAAAATGGCGGCAACAGACTTTCTTCATATTTCAGCGCCGCTGTTTCCAGTTGTTTACTGTATAACTCACCGTTCTTTTTATTTAAATCAATCACGCCGGTTAACCGTGTAATGACATCTGCCGGAATGACTTCATGATCACTGATTACAGCGAAAACCGGTTGTTCAAAACTGTGCTGCTCAATAAAATCCAGCTTTCCGTCGCGGATATCATCAAGTGAAATAACGATGACAGCAACATCAGTAAAATCTGTATTCAGGATATCCACACATTCCCGGTGTGTTGAAATATAGCCGGACATATCATAGCTGACAGCTACTTTATAACTTTTCATTTTCATACCTTTTATTTTTGGCAAAAAATTCCCGCTGAAATATTCAGAAAAAATATTTCAGTTATTTATTTTCATAAATGCGAGTTTGTTCCCTCAATATAATATTGAGTTAAAAAATCACATTTCTCTTTATGCCATTACGTATGCCAAAACAATATTCAGGACTGACGATTTTCACTATCTCAGCAAGGGCTTTTTTGCCGCAGCCGGGAATGACGAAAACGGTTTACCTGCACATTGATATGCATGAAAGCCAGAGTATGAATTATCAATCAGAATTCAGTATATCCACACATAAATGCGGGATATAATGAGAAAGAGGTCGACGATCCATACGATGGCAATATGCAGACAACGTCATGGATGTCAGTAGAGGGACTACCTTTGTGCATTAAAACGATTAAAATCAAAACACGAACGATGTGAGAACATCATAAGGTGTGTGACACGTCTTATATGCGGCCAAAATCGGTTATTGTTTTCCATTTTTGCACCTGTTTAAAATTAAGACTATCTGACGAACAATTATTAATATAACCAAGTATAAATACCATACCGTGACACACATCAAAATAATAATCCTAAAAATAGATTTTACCAATATTACTTAGTATAAAAATACATTTTGTTAATACTGTGTTGTGTATATTATTGGCGTAAATTAAAAAAACAAATACATATTTAATATAGTTACTACGTCTATATTATAGATAATAACCAACCCTCTGATAATATAGTGAGTCGGTCTATAATCATTATTTGAAAGATAATAAAAATAACCCCTGTATATATATTTAGTCAAATCGCACTAATAGTTTAATTTTAAATTAAGGTGTAATAACAGTAAATTATAGATAATATTATTTTATGACAGGGAAACCCGTAAAATTAACAAGGTGTTATTTTTGAATAATTATTCATTGAACCGACAATCGTCGCTGTGGTAAATCAGATGTTATCTGAGAGAGCGGATAACGGGCGTGTCATTACTGAACGGATTCACGAGGCTGGCTATCAGACCAAAGCCGGTAAAGTGCGGGACAAGGATATTGCCGGGAAATTGAATTAAATTATAGAATCCGGCGATTTCAGAACACGCCCGGCGGTGTTCTGTGACGGCTTCATCACTGACTGAGGCAGCAGCGGCACAGTACATCAGACTCCGCAAACATAGAACACGACATTCATTTATCCTGAATTTGTTTTTTTAAATTACATCCCACAAAAGACCCGGATTCACACGCCTTGCCATACCACTCTTTCGCTTTTAGTTTATTTTTCGGGAAAAAAGAACCACCTGTGGAATATAAATCCCCAAGGCTTATTTGTGCCCTTACATTTCCCTGTTCAGCCGCTTTTTCGTACCATTTTTTTGCAAGAAAATAATTTTTCTGAACACCCGTTCCTGAATAATAGAAATCTCCCGCCTGTATCTGTGCGGTTAAATTTCCCTGCATTCCTGCTTTTTTATACCAGAAAAGTGCCTGAGCCGGAAACGCAAAAGCGCCATTACCTTCATAATATATATCACCTATTTTTTGTTGAGCAATCGGGTCTCCTTTTTGAGCTTCCGGAAGCAACAGGACGTATTCAGGCTTACTCCTGATTTCCGATAACATAGCGTCATAATCTATATTAGCGAAAGATTCAAACACAATAAAATAAAGAAATAACCCTGTGAAAATTTTCATATTCTGCCTGTTCATCTGTTTTATCCCGACGGCATAACGTCACGGAATACCCGGTGAGTGAAACGGTAGCGCCGGAGAAACGATTTCATCCTATACGCATTACTATACATAAAGATGTATAGATTCCAAAAGACGACGGCAGACCTCAGAAAACAGCAATTTTGCTGCAAGGCTTGGTTTTTACAGGGAGTTGAAAACGTAAGAAGATATTCAGAAGGATTTGAATGGAGCGGGCGAAGGGAATCGAACCCTCGTATAGAGCTTGGGAAGCTCTCGTTCTGCCATTGAACTACGCCCGCGTCGGGATGTGTGAGATTATACGCCGGTCATCTTGTTTATCAAGAGGATAGTAAAAAAAAAGCCCCACAAACTTGTGAGGCTCCGAATTCATTTACTGCGGTAATTATTTGCCCGGACGCATTGCAGGGAACAGGATTACGTCGCGGATGGTGTGGCTGTCAGTAAACAGCATAACCATACGGTCGATTCCGATACCCAGACCCGCTGTCGGCGGCAGACCGTGCTCCAGCGCGACAACATAGTCTTCGTCGTAGAACATCGCTTCATCATCACCGGCGTCTTTCTGGCGGACCTGCTCGGCAAAACGTTCTGCCTGATCTTCCGCATCGTTCAGCTCGGAGAAACCGTTACCAATTTCACGGCCACCGATAAAGAATTCAAAGCGGTCAGTAATAAACGGATTGTCGTCATTACGACGCGCCAGCGGAGAGACTTCTGCCGGATATTCAATGATGAATGTCGGCTGGATCAGATGGCTTTCTGCCACTTCCTCGAAGATTTCACACTGTACACGGCCCAGACCCCATGATTTTTCAATTTTGATATTCAGGGATTTTGCGATAGCAACCGCTTTATCCATATCATCCAGATCTGCCATGTTGGTTTCCGGACGATATTTGCAGATTGCTTCTTTCATGGTGAGTTTAGCAAACGGTTTGCCGAAATCGAATTCCTGGTCACCGTATTTCACAACCGGGTTACCCAGCACATCCTGCGCGATGGTGCGGAACAGCTCTTCGGTCAGCGCAATCAGGTCTTTATAATCGGCATACGCCATATAAAGTTCCATCATGGTGAATTCAGGGTTGTGACGCGGAGAAACCCCTTCGTTACGGAAGTTACGGTTGATTTCAAACACACGCTCAAAACCACCGACCACCAGACGCTTCAGATACAGTTCCGGCGCAATACGCAGATACATATCGATATCCAGCGCATTGTGATGGGTAACAAACGGACGCGCACTTGCCCCGCCCGGAATGACCTGCATCATCGGGGTTTCCACTTCCATAAACCCTTTGTTCACCATGAATTTACGGATTTCAGCCAGAATACGTGAACGCACCGCAAAGGTATGACGGGATTCATCGTTGGCAATCAGATCCAGATAACGCTGGCGGTAGCGGGTTTCCTGGTCATTCAGACCGTGGAATTTATCCGGTAACGGACGCAGTGCTTTGGTCAGCAGACGGACTTCGGTACAGTGAACAGTCAGCTCACCGGTTTTGGTTTTAAATAACTTACCGCGCGCCGCGAGGATATCGCCCAGATCCCATTTTTTAAAGGATTCGTTGTACACACCTTCCGCCAGATCATCACGGGAAACGTAAATCTGAATACGGCCCGCCGTGTCCTGTAAGGTGGCAAAAGAGGCTTTACCCATGATACGGCGGGTCATCATACGGCCGGCAATCGCGACTTCGATATTCAGGGCTTCCAGCTCTTCCGCGCTTTTTTCGCCATATTTCTCATGCAGCTCACCGGATACCGCGTCACGGCGGAAATCATTCGGGAATGCAACGGCTTCTTTTTCACGCAGCAGTGCCAGTTTTTCACGGCGTGTTTTTAATTCGTTATTTAAATCAGGTGCCTGCTCAGCACTGTGTTGGTCTTGTGACATTTTTAATCCTTATAAACCCGCTTTTAAGCTGGCCTCAATAAATTTATCCAGATCGCCGTCTAATACAGCCTGCGTATTGCGGGTTTCCACACCGGTACGGAGATCTTTAATACGGGAATCATCAAGCACATAAGAACGGATCTGACTGCCCCAGCCGATGTCGGATTTGTTATCTTCCATTTCTTGTTTATCGGCGTTTTTCTTCTGCATTTCATATTCATAAAGTTTTGCTTTCATCTGACGGAAAGCCTGATCTTTATTCTTATGCTGCGAGCGGTCATTCTGGCACTGTGTGACAATACCGGTCGGAATATGGGTCAGACGCACCGCAGATTCCGTTTTGTTCACGTGCTGACCACCGGCACCGGAGGCGCGGTAAACGTCAATACGGATATCCGCCGGATTGATTTCAATATCAATATCATCGTCCACTTCCGGATAGATAAACGCGGAACTGAACGAAGTATGGCGGCGGCCGCCGGAGTCAAACGGGCTCTTGCGCACCAGGCGGTGAACGCCGGTTTCTGTGCGCAGCCAGCCGTAAGCATATTCGCCCATGATCTTAACCGTCGCCGATTTCAGACCGGCCACATCACCGTCAGATTCTTCAATAATTTCAGTTTTAAAGCCGCGGCTTTCTGCCCAGCGCAGATACATACGCAGCAGCATGCTTGCCCAGTCCTGAGCTTCTGTACCACCGGAACCGGCCTGGAGATCAAGGTAGCAGTCAGCGCTGTCATATTCACCGGAGAACATCCGGCGGAATTCCAGCTGACCGAGTTTGTCTTCCAGTCCCTTCAGCTCTTCAACCGCTTCGTTAAAGGTCTCTTCGTCATCCGCTTCGACGGCGAGTTCCAGCAGACCGCTGACATCCTCAAGCCCCTGGTCAAGGTCATCGATGGTTTCCACGATGGCTTCCAGAGAGGCGCGTTCTTTACCGAGTGCCTGGGCACGTTCAGGTTCGTTCCAGACGTCAGGCTGTTCCAGCTCGGCGTTAACTTCTTCTAAGCGCTCTTTCTTGGCATCGTAGTCAAAGATACCCCCGAAGCACCGAAGTACGCTCAGTCAAATCCTGGATCTGATTTTTTACCGGGTTAATTTCAAACATGTCTTTTTATCTTTTGTTGATTGTCAGGTAATAATGTGAGAACTGCATATTGTAGCGAAAATCCGCTCATCATGACAGCACTGCAAACCCCTTTCGGGCTAAAATTAATCCGGCCAGATATGTTCTATCAGTAACTGTACGCTGCGCTGTCCGCGGAACTCGTTCACGTCCAGTTTGTAGGCAAGACGAACCCGCTGCACACTGTTGTCCGGCCAGTAATTTACATCAACGTTAAAGGCGATACCATCAAGCAGCGGACCACCGCCCTCCGGCTCAATCATCACTTTCAGGTGTTTCTCACCGACGATACGCTGTTGCAGCAGCCGGAATGTGCCGTCAAATAACGGCTCCGGGAACCCCTGCCCCCACGGCCCGCCTTCGCGCAGCAGTCCGGCGGTTTCCAGTGTCATATCCTGCGGTGACAGCATACCGTCACTCCAGATAACGCCGTGCAGCAGGCCGGGATCGATCATATCGTCCACCAGCGCGGCAAATTTATGCTGAAAATCAGGAAAATACGATTCCGGCAGAGAAAGCCCGGCCGCCATGGCATGCCCGCCGAATGCGGCCATCATTCCCGGATTAAGCGTATCGAGCCGCTCGAGCACATCCCGCAGATGCAGGCCGCTCACCGAGCGTCCGGAGCCTTTCAGCAGACCGTCACCGCAAGGGGCAAAGGCAATCACCGGACGGTGATAGCGCTCTTTGATGCGCGAGGCGAGAATACCGACCACGCCCTGATGCCATTCCGGGTGATACAGGGCAATCCCTGACGGCATTTCCGTGGTGCTGTGCTCAATTTTGCTGAACAACGTCAGGGCTTCCTGCTGCATCCCCTGCTCGATTTCGCGCCGGGTCTGATTCAGGCCGTCCAGTTCATGCGCCAGCATGCGGGCTTTCGCCATATCATCGGTCAGCAGCAGTTCAACACCGACTGACATATCATCCAGTCTGCCCGCCGCATTCAGACGCGGACCGAGGGCAAACCCCAGGTCACTCGCCACCAGCCCGGATGCCTGTCGTTTGGAGATTTCCAGCAGTGCGGTGATCCCGGCACAGCAGCGCCCGGCACGGATGCGGTTCAGCCCCTGATGCACCAGGATGCGGTTGTTCTGATCAAGCGGCACCACGTCCGCCACCGTACCCAGTGCGACCAGATCCAGCATTTCAGCCAGGTTCGGCTCGGCAATATTCTGTTGCGCGAACCAGTCATCCGCCCGCAGTGATGCCCGCAGCGCGGACATCAGATAAAATGTCACACCGACACCGGCCAGGGATTTGGAGAGAAATCCGCAGTCTGCCAGGTTCGGGTTAATAATCGCTTCCGCCGGCGGCAAAATCTCACCCGGCAGATGGTGGTCAGTCACAATCACGCGGATCCCGGCAGCATGAGCGGCGGCCACGCCGTCATGGGAGGAAATGCCGTTATCCACTGTCATAATCAGCTCCGCCCCTTTGCGGCGGGCCTGCTCTGTCACCTGTGCGCTGAGCCCGTAGCCGTCCTCAAAACGGTTGGGGACAAGAAAATCCACCTGCCGGAACCCCATCCGGCGCAGTGCGCGCACCGACAGTGCGGTGCTGGTTGCGCCGTCAGCATCAAAATCGCCGACAATCACAATCCGCTGATTCTGGTGCAGTGCTTCTTTCAGCAGTACAACCGCCTGGTCAATCCCGTTGAGCTGACCATAATTAAGCAGTCCTCGTGCGCCGCGCTCCAGTTGTTCCGCAGAGGTGATCCCTCTGGCGGCATACAGACGGCATAACAGTTCCGGGCGTTCGGGAGAAAGCAGTGCTGTGTAATCCGCCGCATCACGGCGGCGGAGTTCTGTTTTTATCATAACAACCTGATTATACTATTAATTATTTATTTACTAATTCAGCAATTTTATCCGCTGATAAGTAACCGGCAATCAGCGTTCCGTCCTCAAGGACAATCGCCGGGGTGCCGGTGATGCCGAATTTCAGGCCGAGATTATAGTGTTTACTGATATCAATGTTGCAGCTGTCTATCTGCGGGATCGGTTCATTACGGAACGCATTATCCAGCGCTTTGGTTTTGAACCCGTTACACCAGACAGACTGCATTTCCCGGCCGACCGCAGACTCGGGTCCTTTACGCGGAAACGCCAGATAACGGACCGTAATGCCTTTATCATTCAGCGCCTTATTTTCATTATGTAATTTCAGGCAGTACGGACAGGTGATATCCGTAAAGACAGTAATAATGTGGTTACCGCGCTGAGATTTATAAATGATCATCTCATTTTCCAGGCTGTTCAGCTCATCCAGCAGCACATTATTGGTGATATTTTTCGGGGTTTTGCCGCTCATATCAAACATCGGCCCCTGTAACAGATAACGGCCGTCAT
Source organism: Morganella morganii (assembly GCF_041099235.1). GTDB lineage: Bacteria > Pseudomonadota > Gammaproteobacteria > Enterobacterales > Enterobacteriaceae > Morganella > Morganella morganii_E. The sequence goes on from NZ_JBFZSO010000005.1 coordinate 84,475, forward strand.
CGCTGATATAAAAAACGCCCTGCGGCGTGGCAACCGCGGAGACACCCGGTACCGGTGACGGGCGGATCATAGTGGCGGTCATATCCATTTTACCGAGTGCCGCTTTGATTTCGCTTTCCCCGGCGACTGCGCCGTGGCTGAACACCAGCAGAAGCGCCAGTGCGGATGATACAATTTTCAGCATACTGTTTCCTTATCAGCCGCGCGGATGGTGCTGCTGGTGCAGCGTACGTAACCGCTCCGTCGCGACATGGGTATAAATTTGTGTGGTGGATAAATCACTGTGCCCCAGCAGCATCTGCACCACCCGCAGATCCGCCCCGTGATTGAGCAGATGCGTGGCAAAAGCGTGGCGCAGCACATGAGGCGAGAGTTTTTCTGTCGCAATTCCCGCCACCACCGCATAGTGTTTGATACGGTGCCAGAATGTCTGCCGTGTCATCTGCCGCCCGAGTTTGCTCGGAAACAGCACATCTGCGGCCTGTCCGTTCAGCAGCGCCGGTCTGGCCTGTGCCAGATAGACCTCCAGCCAGTACACCGCCTCTTCCCCCATCGGCACCAGACGCTCTTTATTACCTTTACCGATTACGCGGATCACGCCCTGGCGCAGACTGACATCCGGCAATGACAGTGACACCAGTTCTGTCACGCGCAGTCCGCAGGCATAAAGCACTTCCAGCATGGCTTTATCACGCAGTTCAAGCGGGTCGGTCACATCCGGAGCCGCCAGCAGGTCATCCACCTGGCTTTCGCTTAAATCTTTCGGCAGCCGGGCGGGCAGTTTAGGTGCCGCCAGCTGAATGGTCGGATCATCCGTCCGCAGTTTTTCGCGGTAGCAATACTGGAAAAACCGGCGCAGCGAACTGAGCATCCGGGCCGAACTGGTAGCTTTGTAACCGCGATCCAATCTGCCGGCCAGGAACGCCTGCAAATCAAGGGTGGTCAGTGATAACCAGTCCAGATCCTGCGGTACCAGCCAGTCCGCCAGTGCCTGTAAATCCAGGCGGTAGGATGCCAGGGTATTTTCCGATAAATTCTGTTCCAGCCAGATAGTATCAAGAAACTGCTCTGTCAGTGCATCACTTTCGCTGTGTTGTACGGCGTCCTTCACCGCTGACCTCCCGTTTGAATTCCCGTGTCAGAATTAACTTATCTTCTGTTACAATACCGTAATCCTGTGATGAAAGCAGCGCACAGAGGCGGCGGGCTTTCATTTTTTACCCGATACACAGCAGAATAAACAGATGAAAATTGGTCTTTTTTATGGTTCCAGCACCTGCTATACCGAAATGGCAGCTGAAAAAATCCGTGATATTTTAGGTGATGATCTCGTTGAACTCCATGATGTGAAAGAGACAGATCTGCAACTGATGGAAAGCTACCCGGTGCTGATCCTCGGCATTCCGACCTGGGATTTCGGTGAAATCCAGGAAGACTGGCTGGCGGTGTGGGAGCAACTGCCGCAGCTTGATTTATCGGGAAAAATTGTCGCCATGTACGGCATGGGTGATCAGGTGGATTACAGCGACTGGTTCCTGGACGCTCTGGGTTATCTGCATCAGCAGCTGCAATCATCCGGGGTGAAATTTGCCGGTTACTGGCCGGTGGACGGTTATACCTTCACCAGCCCGAAAGCCCTGACCCCGGACGGCAAACATTTTGTCGGCCTGGCACTTGATGATGTCAACCAGTATGACGAGAGCGAAGAACGTATCGCCACATGGTGCATGCAGGTGCTTGAGGAAGTGCAGGCACTGCTGTAAACGAATCAGATATCCGGGTACTGTAAAAGCAGCTGATTAAGGCTGTTCCATGCCTCTTTCGGGACACTGTCAGAGGCTATCCACAGGTATTTCTGCCGCCCGGAAGTCAGTGAGCGCAGATGCAGACGGATGCCCAGCCGGGTGATATACGGCGGTTTAGTGATTTCCCACTCGCTTTTGCGCCATAAAATCCGGTTCTGATTCTGCAGACTGGCCGGACCGGAGCGTTTGCTGATTTTATGTTGTGTCCGCCCCCAGCCTGCGATCAGCAGCAATGTGAGCGGCAGCCAGATAAATGAGGTTCTGCCGGGCCATGGCGCAAATAACACACTCAGCGCCAGCGCACCATAAATCAGTGTTGAGAAGACCTGAGTCTTAAATGAGACACGTAATACTGATTTCCACAAAACCACGGCCTGCCCCCTGTATCCTGACACAATGACAGCACCCGCCGTCCGGCTGAGAACCCGGTTATCCCGTGTCCGTCAGCCGGAAAATATACGGCATTCCTTCCCGGTTTCCTATGAAATAACTGTGACCGGTTATGACTTTCTCTGCCGGTCAGTCCGGATAATACGCTGCGTTCTGTGCCGCCATCCGTGCCTGATTACGTTCCTGAATCAGCCGGATGATCTGATACAGTGCTTCATCATCCGGACGGCCTTTATTCATCAGCCAGTTAAACAGATCCGGATCCGGGCAGTTCAGCAACTGCACAAAGTCCTGTTTCTGAGCATCGGTCAGCGTGTCATATTCATGCTGAAAGAACGGCATAATCGCAATATCCAGCTCCCGCATGCCGCGACGGCAGGCCCAGTGGATGCGGGCTTTATTTTCAATATCTAACACCGGTATATCCTTTTTATAAGAAGCGGTTTATCAGACCGGTAAACATAACTGATGATATCAGCGTAGCCTACCAAGCCCTGACAATAAAGAAAATCGTCTGCCGCACATGCCGGAGAAAAATGCGTCTCAGGCGGAAAAATAAATGAAATCCGCAACTGAAGATTTCATTGTCACTCCGCATGTGCCGCATCACACAAAGGGTCAATAATATTCTCTTGCAATGTCTGTTATCTCTTTTACCATACATTGCATAGCTCTCCGGACAGGTAAAACATCATGAACACAGAAACAACCGCATTACTCCCGCAGCTGAGTGATTCTCTCCCCCTGACACGTGTTTCTCTCAGTGATCTGGCACTGGTGACCATCACCGGCCCGGACAGTCAGAAGTATCTTCAGGGACAGGTCACCGCTGATATCGACGCTATGGCTGATGATCAGCATGTGCTGTGTGCCCATTGTGATGCCAAAGGAAAGATGTGGAGTGATCTGCGTCTGTTTCATTATAAAGACGGTTACGCCTACCTTATCCGCCGCAGTGCACTGGATACCCAGCTCGCGGAACTGAAAAAATACGCGGTATTTTCCAAAGTGACGATTGCCGCTGACGAGAGTGCTGTCCTGACCGGGGTCGCCGGTCACAGAGCGGCAGAAGCCTTACAGGCGCATTTCAGCACAGTTCCGGATGCGGACACTCAGGTTGTCAGCAGCAATGACACCACACTGCTGTACCTGCCGCTGCCGCAGGGGCGTTTTATTCTGATTCAGAGCGCCGAGCAGGCCGGTGCTTTATCTGATGCCCTGTCTCTGCCGGATGCGTCTGACACTCAGTGGACGGCGCTGGATATTGAAGCCGGTTACGCCGTGATTGATACGGCAACCGTCAGTGAATTTCTGCCGCAGGCAACAAACCTGCAATCCCTCCCCCGGGGTATCTGCTTTAAAAAAGGCTGTTATACCGGGCAGGAAATGGTGGCCCGCGCCAAATTCCGCGGCGCCAACAAACGCGCTATGTTCACACTTATTGGTCACAGCCGCCATGTGCCGGTCGCCGGTGATGATGCTGAGCGTCAGCTGGGTGAAAACTGGCGCCGTACCGGGACTATCCTGGCCGCTGTCCGCCTGAGTGATGAGCGTGTTCTGGTGCAGATTGTCATGAACAATGATACGGAGGAAGATGCTGTCTTCCGTATCCGTGAAGATGAAGAAAGCCGCCTGAGTCTTTTCCCGCTGCCGTACTCCTTTACTGAAGAAGCCTGATTCCCCGTCATACCCGGACGCAGAGATACCCTGTCTCTGCGTCCGGGGTATTCTGTATAAATCCGTATTGAGGTTGTTATGTCATCAGCTGTTCCCGCACAGGAAGTCATTCCTTTTTCTCAGTTAATCACCTTTGTTATGGAGCTGGATAAGCTCAAAAGCGTTTACCGTAAAACCCGCCTGCTGAACAATGAACGTCAGGAAAACTCCGCTGAACACAGCTGGCATTTTGCTGTGACAGCAATGGCGTTTGCACCGTATACCGGGGATGCGGATATGCTGCGGATCCTGAAAATGGCACTGCTGCATGATGTGGTGGAAATTGATGCCGGAGACGTGCTGGTCTTTGATCTGGCCGCCCGCGAAGCGATTGCGGAAAAAGAAGTGGCTGCCGCAAAACGGATTTTCGGTCTTCTGCCGCAGCCGCAGGCGGATGAGTTTCAGGCGCTGTGGAATGAGTATGATGCTGCAGAAACCCGCGAGGCCCGTATCGCCAATATGATCGACCGCGTGATGCCGGTGCTGATGAATCTGCACAACAACGGTCAGAGCTGGGTGGAAAACAATATTTCACTGGAACAGGTGATTGACCGCACGAAGTTTATTGCCGATGTGCATCCTGAATTCTGGGCGTGGTTACGCGCCGAACTGGATACCGCGAAGCAAAAAGGCTGGCTGCACTGATAAAAAAGGCCGGTTGTGGTAACACAACCGGCCTTTTCTTTATCGTTTACCGGTCACTCGTAATCACTCATCGGTGCGCAGGAGCACTGAAGGTGACGGTCACCGTAAACATCATCCAGCCGTTTAACCGTCGGCCAGTATTTGTTATCACGCGTTGCCTGTGTCGGGAATACCGCCACTTCACGGCTGTACGGGTGTGACCACTCCGCTGCCAGTTCAGTCTGGATATGCGGGGCATTCACCAGCGGGTTATCTTCCGCTGTCCACTCGCCGCTGCCGACCCGCTCCATCTCCGCACGAATGCCCAGCATCGCATCAATAAAGCGATCCAGTTCCGTCTGACTTTCGGATTCTGTCGGTTCCACCATCAGTGTGCCGGCGACCGGGAACGACATGGTCGGTGCATGGAAGCCATAGTCAATCAGACGCTTGGCAATATCCATCTCGGTGATACCAAACTTCGCTTTCAGCGGACGGATATCCAGAATACATTCATGCGCCACATAGCCGTTACGACCGGTATAAAGCACATCGTAAGCGGATTTCAGCCGTGCTGCGATATAGTTGGCATTAAGGATCGCAACCTGACTGGCCTGACGCAGCCCCTGAGCACCCATCATGCGGATATACATCCAGCTGATCGGCAAAATGGAGGCACTGCCGAACGGTGCGGCGGATACCGCGCCCTGAGAGGTCAGCAGTTCAGAGGTGACAATGGTGTGCCCCGGCACAAACGGCGCGAGATGTTTTTTTACACCAATCGGCCCCATGCCCGGTCCGCCGCCGCCGTGCGGAATACTGAAGGTTTTGTGCAGGTTAAGGTGAGATACATCCGCGCCGATAAAGCCCGGTGTGGTCACACCAACCTGTGCGTTCATGTTCGCGCCGTCCAGATAGACCTGGCCGCCGAATTCATGAATGATATCACAGACTTCGCGCACTCCCTCTTCATACACCCCGTGGGTGGACGGATAGGTGATCATCACACAGGACAGATTGTCGCTGTGCTGTTCTGCTTTCGCCCGTAAATCTGCCAGGTCAATGTTACCGTCTTCATCACAGGCCACCACCACGACTTCCATCCCCGCCATATTGGCTGAGGCCGGATTAGTACCGTGAGCAGACTGCGGGATCAGACAGATAGTGCGGTGCCCTTCACCTTTGCTTTCCTGATAGCGGCGGATAGTCACCAGCCCGGCATATTCACCCTGTGCGCCGGAGTTCGGCTGCATGCACATGGCATCATAACCGGTCAGCAGCACCAGCCAGCGGGAGAGCTGTTCTATCATCACATGATAGCCCTGCGCCTGCTCCGGCGGGCAGAACGGGTGCATATTACCGAATTCCGGCCAGGTGATCGGGATCATCTCCGCTGCCGCATTCAGTTTCATGGTGCAGGAGCCGAGCGGGATCATCGCCTGATCCAGCGCCAGATCTTTGCGGGCCAGGCTGTGCAGATAGCGCATCATATCCGTTTCGCTGTGATAGCTGCGGAAGTTCGGATGCTTCAGAATTTCCCCTTCACGGCGCAGCGCGGCAGGAATGGATTCAGAAGAGGCGGCAACCTGTGCATCCAGCGCATCAATATCCCACTGTGCTTCCTGTCCGGTCAGTACCGCGTACAGATTTTCCAGACATTCACGCTGCGTGGTTTCACTCAGGGTGACCGCAACGGCACCCGGCAGATCGGTACGCAGGTTGATGCGCGCGGCTTTGGCCCGGGCCAGCACCGCCGGTTTGTCCTGCACTTCAATCGTCAGGGTATCAAACCAGGTGGTGTTACGCAGACGCAGACCTGCGTCTGTCAGCGCTTTCGCCAGAATATCGGTCAGGCGGTGAATGCGACCGGCAATCCGTTTCAGACCTTCCGGCCCGTGGTAGACCGCATACATCCCGGCAATATTCGCCAGCAGAACCTGAGAGGTACAGATATTGGAGTTCGCTTTTTCACGGCGGATATGCTGTTCGCGGGTTTGCAGTGCCAGGCGCAGTGCGCGGTTACCGGCGGCATCAATGGATACCCCGATAAGGCGGCCCGGCATCGCACGTTTGTAAGCATCGCGACAGGCAAAGAAGGCAGCATGCGGGCCGCCGTAACCCATCGGCACACCAAAACGCTGGGCAGAGCCGAAGACGATATCCGCGCCCAGTTTACCCGGTGCTTCCAGCAGGACCAGCGCCATAATATCGGCTGCCACGCTGGTGATCACCTGACGCTGATGTAATTGAGCCAGTAAGTCACGGTAATCATGGATCTGCCCGCCTGTGCCGGTCTGCTGCAACAGCACACCAAACACATCATCGTAATCAAGGGCTTTTTCCGCACTATCGATAGTCAGTTCAAAACCGAAATATTCAGCGCGGGTGCGGATCACATCCAGGGTTTGCGGATGCACATCATCCGCAATGAAAAAGCGGTTGGCATTTTTCTTTTTACTGACACGTTTTGCCATCGCCATCGCTTCCGCCGCAGCGGTTGCTTCATCCAGCAGCGAAGCAGATGCCAGCTCCAGACCGGTCAGATCAATTGTCACCTGCTGGAAATTCAGCAGTGCTTCCAGGCGGCCCTGGGATATTTCCGGCTGATACGGCGTATACGCAGTATACCAGCCCGGATTTTCCAGCAGATTGCGCAAAATCACCGGCGGCAGGATGGTCGGTGTATAGCCCTGGCCGATGTAAGACGTAAATTGCTGATTCAGCCCGGCAATGGTTTTCAGTTCTGCCAGCGCATCCTGTTCTGTTTCCCCTTCGCCCACGGCCGGCGGGATATCCAGCTGAATATCATCCGGGACAATATGGCGGGTGAGATCTTCAAGTGATGCCGCACCGACCGTTTTCAGCATATGCTGCTGTTGTTCAGGGGAGGCGCCGATATGACGGCGGACAAATTCACCCCGGTTTTCAAGCTGCGTTAAAGTTTGAGTCATTGTTCTCCGGTTCCTGACATTGTCTGATTCAATAAAAACCCGAAAAAAAACCCTGTTTGCTCACAAACAGGGTTCCGCAATCCGTCAGTCCTCTTCTTCAGCCTGCAGTTCTGCGTATTTGGCTGCGTCCATCAGACCGGCAAACTCATCCGGATCCGTGATTTTAATGCGGATCATCCAGCCGCCTTCATACGGCTCGCTGTTTACCAGTTCCGGGCTGTCTTCCAGTGCTTCATTCACGGCGATAACGGTGCCGGTGACCGGCGCATACAGGTCAGATGCCGCTTTTACCGACTCAACGGTACCGAATGCTTCACCAAACGTGATTTCATCACCCACTTCCGGTAATTCAACAAAAACCACATCGCCCAGCAGTTCCTGCGCGTAATCAGTGATCCCTGCCACATACTCATCACCACTCTCATGGCGAACCCACTCGTGATCTTCTGTATATTTCAGATTCTCAGGTATATTACTCATCGCCAACGGCTCCTGTTATCGGGTTTCTCAAAATTTAACAATAAAATACGGATGTTCAGACCAGTGCTTTGCCGTTACGGACAAATCCCGGTTTCACGACCTCAACAGGTACTTCGCGGTTGCGCACCTGTACAATAGCGGTATTGCCGATCCCCTGCGGGACACGGGCCAGCGCGATACTGAACCCCAATGACGGGGAGAAAGTTCCGCTGGTGATAACGCCGGTCTGTAATTTGCCGAGCTCATCAGTAAAGCGGACTTCCATTCCGGCCCGCAGTACGCCTTTTTCGCGCATCACCAGTCCGACCTGTTTTTCAGTGCCGTCGCGGCGGAATTTTTCCAGAGCCTCACGGCCGATAAATTTCCGGTCTTCCGGCTGCCAGGCAATGGTCCAGCTCATATTCGCCGCCAGCGGATTGACGGTTTCATCCATCTCCTGGCTGTAAAGATTCATGCCGGCTTCGAGGCGTAAAGTATCCCGCGCCCCTAACCCTGCCGGTTTCACCCCGGCGGCCAGCAGTTTTTTCCATAAGTCAGCGGCCTGCTCTGCGGGCAGCGCAATTTCATAACCTTCCTCGCCGGTGTACCCGGTGGTGGCAATGAAATAATCGCCGCTCTGTACACCGTAAAACGGTTTCATCCCCGCGACGGCGGCTTTTTGTTCCGCAGTCAGCAGTGTCGCGACTTTTTCTTTGGCATGCGGCCCCTGAACAGCAATCATCGCCAAATCATCGCGGACTGTCATCTCAGCCGCAAAGTTTTTGCGATGTTCGTCAATCCACGCCAGATCTTTTTCACGGGTGGCGGAGTTCACCACCAGCCGGTAAAAGTCATCCGCAAAGTAATAGACGATAAGATCGTCGATCACACCGCCGGACGCATTGAGCATCCCGGTGTACAGTGCTTTGCCTTTTTCGGTGAGTTTTGCCACATCATTGGCGAGAAGATAACGGAGGAACTGCTGACATTCCGGACCATGAAAGTCCACGATTGTCATATGGGAAACATCGAACATACCGGCGTCATTGCGGACATTGTGGTGCTCTTCGATCTGGGAGCCGTAGTGCAGCGGCATCATCCAGCCGTGGAAATCCACCATTTTTGCCCCGCAGGCAACGTGCTCACCGGACAGTAGTGTGTGTTGTGCCATTCTATCCCCTTTCAGTCAGACATAGTGCGCAGCGTGTACCGCGCAAACGATACCCTTTTCCTGACGTTATCACCGAATCACAAACGTAACCATAAGAAAAAATTGTGACCGTGTACGCGGACGGAAAAATACGAGCCGTCAGTATGCAGATTTTTCATCTGCCATTCTGAGCCCTGAGGCGCAAAAAAGCATTAACAGGTGATAGTTTTGAATTAAGCGGCGGGAATGCACTAAAACACCGGCCGGATCGACCAATTAAATTTTAGTGCATTATGAATAAAACTAATGTGAAAAAAGGCCTTAAATTAGATTTTTTCAGCTGATGCCGGCTTCGGTTCACGCAGCCAGTCCGGCATATCACTCAGTCCGCGGGCATGGCGCAGCAGAGCCGGTTTTACGCCCGGTAGTGTGTCCGCCAGCACCAGACCGACATCACGGACCAGTTTTTTCACCGGATTGTTGCCGTCGAACAGTTCACGGAAGCCCTGCATCCCGGCCAGCATCATTGCGGCACTCTGCTTGCGGCGGCGCTCAAAACGGCGCAGCCAGAAATAGTTGCCGATATCTTTGCCTTCCGCGGTCAGACGGCGGATTTCGCCAATCAGTTCCGCCACATCCATAAAACCGAGGTTAACCCCCTGTCCGGCCAGCGGATGAATGGTATGAGCGGCATCGCCCAACAGCGCCAGACGCGGTGCCGCAAACTGACGGGCATAGCGCCCGGTCAGCGGGATCGCCCGCCGCTCACTGACCACTTCACACAGCCCGAGACGCAGATCAAACGCCGCTGCCAGTTTACGGTTAAACGCAGCCTCATCCAGATCCAGACAGTGTTGTGCTGTCAGTCCGGGCAGAGACCAGACAATTGAGCAGTGATGTGCATCCGGCAGCGGCAGAAATGCCAGAATGCCGTCGCCGTGGAAAACCTGACGCGCCACATTCTCATGCGGCAACTCTGTGCGGATGGTGGCGACCAGCGCGTGATGCTCATAATCCCAAAACGAAACCGGGATATCCGCATGCTGGCGCAGCCAGGAATTTGCCCCGTCTGCCCCCGCCACTAAGCGGGTCGTCAGCATGTCGTCATTTTCCAGGGTGATAAAGGCATCGTTTTCGCCCCACACCACCTGACGGATTTGCGTACCGGTGAGCAGCGTCACATCAGACAGTGTCTGTACCCGCTCCCAGAGCGCGTTGCGGATCACATCATTCTCAATGATATGGCCGAGGTGTTCACAATGGGCTTCCGCCGCGCTGAACGCGATACGGCCAAAGCTGTCGTTATCCCACACTTCCATGCCCTGATACGGTGCCGCGCGTTTTGCCAGAATATCCTGCCAGACACCCAACCGCCCCAGTAAGCGCTCACTGGCACTGTTGATGGCGGAGACCCGGACAGCAAACGGTGCCTGCGGATCAAAACGGGTATCCGGAGCCTGTTTTTCAATCACGGCAATGCGCAGCCCGCAGCCGTGCAGACCACAGGCCAGTGCCAGCCCGACCATGCCGCCACCGGCAATTACCACATCATATGACTGCATTGTTTATCCTCTTTCCGTGGCGGTATTAAGCGGCTGCGCGACCCAGCCGAGCGTCTGTTTTGCCAGCCGGTTGCGCAGAAACGGCAGCATTTCCATTGCCATCAGGCCGGCATTCCGTCCGGCGGCCAGCGGGAAACAACAGTTGGAGAAAAGGCGCACCAGGCTGTCGGTCAGAGTCATTGTCGCCTGCCGGTCAGCCTCACGGGCGGCCTGATACTGCATCAGCACACGGTACTGACCAATATCTTCCTGTGATAAAAACGCCTGACTGATAACCTCCGCCAGTGCCATCACATCACGCATTCCCAGGTTAAAACCCTGGCCGGCGATAGGATGGAGTGTCTGCGAAGCGTTACCCACCAGCGCCAGGCGGTGGGAAATCTGAGCGTGCGCGGCACTCAGGGTCAGCGGATAACAGTGACGGGCACCGGCAGTGACGATTTTACCCAGCTGCCAGCCAAAGGCTTTCTGCAATTCGCGGCAGAAGGTCTCATCATCCCATTCACGCACGGCTTCCGCATGCTCTGCACGGTGACACCAGACCAGCGAACTGCGCCCTTCTGTCATCGGCAGCATGGCCAGCGGCCCCTGCGGGGTGAAACGTTCAAACGCCCGCCCCTGCGGATCCAGTTCCGTCATCACATTGGCGATCACCGCCACCTGCTCATACGGAATGTCAGTCCACTGCATACCACATTGCTGTGCAACCGCAGAGTGACTGCCATCCGCCGCGATAAGAATCTGCCCGTTCAGTGTTTTGCCGCTGTCCAGCTGAACACTGACCGAGTCCATCGTGCGGGTAATGCTTTTCACGCTGTCAGGACAATACAATGTGACATTTTCTGCTTTTGCCAGTTCGGCAAACAAGGTTTGCCCGGCATCATACAGCTCAATCACCTGTCCGAGCGCATCAATATCATAATCACCGGCGGTAATATTCACACAGCCGGTATGCCCCTGATCTGACACATGCACCCGGGTAATCGGCGCCGCATGCGCTTTCAGTGCGGACCACAGCCCGATTTTCTCCAGCCGCTGACAGGTACCGTACGCCAGGGCAATCGCCCGCGCATCAAACCCCGGATGATGGTCATCCGGTAATCTGGCTTCCGCCAGTGCGACGGGCAGCCTGCCGTGACTGAGGCGGGAAAGCGCCAGCGCCAGTGTTGCGCCGGTCATTCCGCCCCCGGTGATTATCACACTCATTAATTATTCAGCCTGTTTTGCCTGCGCCATCAGCGCTTCAATATCATCTGCGGTTTTGACCACGGACGCGGTCAGGTTTTCGTTGCCGTCCGCCGTGATCACAATGTCGTCCTCAATACGGACACCAATGCCGCGATATGCCTCCGGCACATCCGCATCCGGCGCGATATACAGCCCCGGTTCGATGGTCAGCACCATGCCCGGCTCCAGGATGCGATCACGTTCTGTGCCGTAATGGCCGACATCATGCACATCCAGTCCTAACCAGTGGCTGAGACTATGCATGAAAAATGCACGGTATGCTTTGGTCTCGATCAAATGCGGTACATCCCCGGTCAGTAAGCCGAGTTTCACCAGCCCTTCGGTCATGATTTCCACCACGCGATCCGTCACTGCTGCAATAGAAGTACCGGGACGGTAAAGTTCCAGGGAGACATCCAGGGTTTCCAGCACCAGATCATAGATTTCACGCTGTTCTTTGCTGAATTTGCCGTTCACCGGGAAAGTGCGGGTAATATCCCCGGCATAGCCTTCAATTTCACATCCGGCATCGATCAGCACCAAATCGCCGTCTTTCATCCGGCATTCGTTTTCGGTGTAATGCAGAATACAGCCGTTCTCGCCACTGCCGACAATCGTGTTATAGGATGGAAAACGAGCACCGTTACTGACAAACTCGTGTTCAATTTCGCCCTGTAACTGATATTCGTACATGCCCGGACGGCATTTTTCCATCGCGCGGGTGTGTGCCAGTGCGCTGATTTTCCCTGCACGGCGCATGATGTCCAGCTCCGCCGGGGATTTAAACAGACGCATTTCGTGGACAACAGGCCGCCAGTCAATAATCATGCCCGGCGCGGAAAGATTGCGGCGGCTGCCGCGGCGCAGTGTGTCGAGTGCATTAAAGACAATGGTATCGGCATACGCCATTTCGCCCTGCGCGAAATAGAGGGTGTCGAGGCCGTTCAGCAGCTGGCAGAGCTGTTCGTTGATTTCATCAAACGGCAGTGCACGGTCAACACCCAGTTTTTCCGGCGCAGCATCCTGGCCGAGACGGCGGCCGAACCAGATTTCCGCCGTCAGATCACGTACCCGGTTAAACAGGACACTGTGGTTATGGGTTTCATCACTTTTAATCAGTACCAGTACGGCTTCCGGCTCACTGAAACCGGTCAGGTAGAGAAAATCACTGTGCTGGCGGTAGGGATAGTCGCTGTCCGCATTACGCTGCGCCGGAGGTGCCGCAAAGAAAACCGCCGCGCTGGCCGGTGCCATTTTTTCCAGCAATGCCTGACGGCGTGAGATAAATTCTTGTTTATTCATACCCTCTTTCCTTGTACTGTGTGATGATTCAGGAATCTGATGGTTCAGTGTGCCGCAGATTATCTGCTGCGGACAGATTCAGATATATCAGTGTAATGTCGGTTTCTGTTCCGGCGCATCAGCCTTTTGTGCGCTGCGCGGCTTCGCCAGCGAGATATAGCACAGCTGTACCGCAACGCGGACATACTCGATCACTTCTTCCAGCGCGTCATCCAGCTCTTCGGCATCTTCTGCCTCATCATAGCCCAGCATGCCGATTTCCCGCAGATCAGTCACAATTTCTTTGACTTCCTTGCGATCACTGAATTTCGGATCCGCCACACCCAGACCTAATAAGAAGTGATTGACCCAGCCGGCCAGCTCATCGGCCCGGGCAAACACACCCGCTTCATCATCCGGCAGCAGTAAATTAAACTGACATTCGGTATCATCAAGCAGTTCAAATGTGGTATTAAAGAGAGCACGCAGCGGCTGTGCCAGAACCTGTGAAAACGCCATGCCTTCGTTGGTCAGGTCGTGGATCAGTGCCAGCCAGCTGTCATCTGTGTTACCGCCGCAGAGCAGACCCGTGATCAGGCCGTGCATCTCTGACGCGGTCATGGCGACGGCCTGCTGACGCAAAAGTTCATCAAGTGTTTTAAAATCGGGCAGTGTTTTATCCGGGGTCATTATTTTGCTCACCAGTCGGGTTTCAGTTCATGATATGCTACCATCAAGAGGCGCCGCTGTACCAGATAAGGGCTGCGGCCTGCTGCTATAACGTACACAATTCACGTCACACAGGATAATATCCTGTTGCAGAACCAAAGGAAGATTTCATGTCTGCACAACCCGTTGATATCCAGATATTCGGGCGTTCCATGCGCGTTAATTGTCCACCGGAACAAAGAGAAGCTCTGCTCGCTTCTGCTGCGGAGCTTGAACAACGGTTACAGGACCTGAAAGAACGCAGCCGGGTGTCCAACACCGAACAGCTCGTTTTTATCGTCGCGTTAAACATCTGTCACGAACTGGCACAAGAAAAATTGAAAACGCGCGATTATGCCTATAACATGGAACAAAAGATAAAACTGTTACAGCAGACTATCGAGCAGGCGCTGCATGACCAAACCCGAATCACTGAGCGCCAGGTAACACCTATTGAATAAAATTGTTTAGAAATCAGTCACTAGACAAAAAAAATTTCGAAATTAGGTTGCAATATCTGCCCGATTTCATACAATGAGTTTAAGAACAACGTTACACGAAGTTCACAAAATTCTCTGAGATGTTTGTCTGCGGGTCAGTCCCCTGAGCCGATATTGATACAGACAGAATGTGGTGATTTGTCACCGGTGAGCATACCTGATTCGTTCAGGCAGCCTAATGGAAGCAACACCGCGTTCACCTTGAACCAAGGGTTCAAGGGTTACAGCCTGCGACGGCATCTTGGAGACCTCTCTCTTCTTTATCTCCTGATATTTCGCTGATTTCACTATGACTCATGACCCGTTGTTACAAGCGCGGCATCATCTGCGTCAGTTAATCCGCAACAAGCGCCGTGCGCTGACACCTCAGCAACAAAGCACTGCCGCGCAAAACCTTGTTCAGCAAATCATTCATCACCCCGATATACACCGCGCCAATAATATTGCCCTGTTTCTCTCTTTTGATGGTGAGATTGATACCCGTCCGCTGACAGAGTGGCTGTGGTCACAGGGAAAACAGGTATTTTTGCCTGTTCTTCACCCGTTCAGCCGCCATCATCTGTTATTCCTTGCTTATCGCCCTGATACCCCGCTGATTAAAAACAAGTTTTCAATTTCAGAACCGGCGTTGGATGTCACACAGGTATTGCCGCCGCAGGAACTGGATATGATGTTTATTCCGCTGGTTGCGTTTGATGAAAAAGGAGAGCGTCTCGGGATGGGCGGCGGTTTTTATGACCGCACACTGGCGGGCTGGCAGAAGAAAGGATTTTACCCGGTGGGGCTGGCACATGATTGTCAGCTGGTTGATGAACTTCCCGCCGCACAGTGGGATGTCCCGCTGCCGGAAGTGATCACACCGTCACGCCGCTGGCTGTGGCCGGAACATAAATAAATCAGTATAAACAATCAGATAAAATCAATAATTCATCTGCTGCTGACAGCGATAGCGGTTAACGGGCAAATGAAACGAAAAGCATGCGCGTCATGGATGACGCGCCTGAGCGCACACGGATGTGTTTACCGCGACTTTTCGTTTTTGCCCGTTATCCGCAGAGCAATCACTGTTCTCAGAACAACAGACGCGCTCTGACAGTTCCCGGCAGCGCTTTCAGCTGCAGCAGAACGTCGTCAGCTTCATCTTTGTTATTCGCCACAATATCGATAACCACATAACCCAGATCACCCGCCGTCCGCAGATACTGCGCCGCGATATTAATACCGCGATCAGTAAAGACCTGGTTGATGCTGGTCAGCAGTCCCGGGCGGTTTTCGTGGATATGCAGCAGACGGTTGGCATTCTGGCCGTGCACCGGCAGAGATACTTCCGGGAAGTTGACCGCAGAAAGCGTCGAACCGTTATCAGAATATTTCGCCAGCTTACCGCCGACCTCAAAACCGATATTTTCCTGTGCTTCCTGAGTGGAACCACCGATATGCGGGGTAAGAATGACATTATCAAACCCAATCAGCTCAGAAATAAACGGATCCGCCGGGTCATTGTTGGCCGCCGGTTCAGACGGGAACACATCCACTGCCGCGCCGGACAGGTGTTTTGATGCCAGCGCCTGACTCAGTGCCGGGATATCCACTACTGTGCCGCGTGAGGCGTTAATAAAAATTGCCCCCGGTTTCATCAGCTCAAACTCATGTTTACCAATCATATTTTTGGTGGATTCCGTTTCCGGCACATGCAGGCTGACCACATCACTCATATTCAGCAGCTCAGACAGATGGCGCACCTGAGTGGCATTGCCGAGCGGCAGTTTGTTTTCGATATCGTAAAAATAGACATCCATCCCGATGGATTCCGCCAGGATCCCCAGCTGTGTCCCGATATGGCCGTAACCGATAATCCCCAGTTTTTTACCACGCGCCTCATAGCAGCCTTTTGCCTGTTTATCCCAGATACCGCGATGGGCTTTGGCATTGGCTTCAGGAATACGGCGCAGCAGCAGTAATAACTGACCCAGCACCATCTCAGCCACGGAACGGGTGTTTGAGAATGGCGCGTTAAAGACCGGAATACCGCGTTTTGCCGCGGCATCGAGATCAACCTGGTTAGTCCCGATACAGAAACAACCAACGGCGACCAGTTTTTCCGCACAGGCAAAAATCTCTTCCGTCAGTTGGGTACGGGATCGGATACCGATAAAACGTGCATCACGGATCGCTTCTTTTAATTCTTCCGTGGATAATGCGCCTTTATGATATTCAATATTTGAATAACCCGCTGCTTTCAGACTGTCTACCGCACTCTGGTGTACGCCTTCCAATAGCAGAAATTTAATTTTCTCTTTTTCCAGTGATACTTTTACCATGACCCTGCCTTTTGTTAAGTTCCCGAAATGTCCTGTCCTCACATCAAAATAACAAAAAATAACGTCTCCGCAATACACGCTCCTGTACAAGTCACAGAACAAGTCACAGGGAAAAGGCCGGTTTACAGGAGAAAATGAAAAAATGCCGCTGAGCGCTGATATTTTGGCCATATCAAAGACAAAATTGTGATATATATCACCGAAATTTATGATTTTAAAAAAATAAAAAAAGGAACCGTTTCCGGTTCCTTATTCAGCATCTGAATATGACAGATATAGTACTGATTTATTTAATGGTTTTTACGCCATCCTGAGTACCCATCAGCACCACGTCGGCACCACGGTTGGCAAATAAACCAACAGTCACCACACCGGCAATACCGTTAATTTTATTTTCCAGCTCAACCGGATTCAGGATTTCCAGATTGTAGACATCCAGAATCACGTTACCGTTATCCGTTACCACATTCTGACGGTATTCCGGCTGACCGCCGAGTTTGACCAGTTCACGCGCCACATAAGAACGCGCCATCGGGATCACTTCCACCGGCAGCGGGAATTTACCCAGAATATCAACACGCTTACTTTCATCCACGATACAAATGAATTTCTTCGCGATAGCCGCCACGATTTTCTCGCGGGTCAGTGCCGCGCCACCACCTTTGATCATATTCATGTGGTGGTCAATTTCATCCGCACCGTCGACATACACGTCCAGGCTGTCCACATCATTGCAGTCCAGCACCGGAATGCCGTAGCTTTTCAGTTTTTCGGTTGAGACCACAGAGCTGGATACCGCGCCGTCAATCTGGCCTTTCATGGTTGCCAGTGCATCAATAAAGTGAGATGCGGTGGACCCGGTGCCCACACCAACAATGGTGCCCGGCTTCACGAATTCTAATGCCGCCCAGCCAACCGCTTTTTTTAATTCATCCTGAGTCATGTTATTGCCTTTTCGTCGTCATCCTATGCCACCGGCATAGCCCGCGATAATTATAGCAATTATTTCTCCCCCGGAATGCGAATTGTGGCATATTGTGAATGACTTATAAAAAAGAGGAGAAAACCGCCATGAGACGACCGGATTATCGTGCCCTGCAGGCGCTGGACGCTGTTATCCGTGAACGTGGTTTTGAGCGGGCTGCACAGAAACTCTGTATTACCCAGTCTGCCGTTTCGCAGCGCATCAAACAGCTGGAAAATCTGTTCGGACAGCCGCTGCTGGTGCGTACCGTACCGCCGCGTCCGACAGAAGAAGGCCAGAAGCTGCTCGGTCTGCTGCATCAGGTGGAATTACTGGAAGCGGAATGGCTGGGGGATGATGCAGGGAATATTGAGCCGCCGCTGATCTCTCTGGCGGTCAACGCCGACAGCCTCGCGACCTGGCTGCTCCCGGCACTGCGCCATGTTCTGGCAGATCTGTCTATCCGGCTGAATATTCAGGTAGAAGATGAATCACGGACACATGAACGCCTGCGGCGCGGGGAAGTGGTCGGTGCGGTCAGTATTCAGCCGCGTCCGCTGCCCGGCTGTCTGGCGGATCAGCTTGGTGCGCTGGATTACCTCTTTGTCGCCTCACCGGAATTTGCCGCCCGTTATTTTCCTGACGGTGTCAGCCGCAGTGCCCTGCTGAAAGCACCGGCTGTGGCGTTTGATTATCTCGATGATATGCATATGGCCTTTTTGCAGACCAATTTTGACCTTGCCCCCGGCAGTGTACCGAGCCACGTGCTCAATTCTTCGGAAGCGTTTGTGCAGCTGGCAAAACAGAGTTCAGCCTGTTGTATGATCCCGCATTTGCAGATTGCGGATGAGCTGGAACGGGGAGAGTTGCTGGATCTGACACCGGGGCTGTTTCAGCGCCGGATGCTGTACTGGCACCGGTTTGCACCGGAAAGTGCCACCATGCGCCGGGTGACTGACGCCCTGCTGAAACACGGGCGTCAGACCTTACGGCAGGAACCGCCTGAAACGGATTAACGTTTCAGTTCAAACACGACATCCACCTGATCGCGGAAATCAATAGTCTGCTGTTCATAGGTTTCATCCGCAGATACCGCTGCCGGTGCATTGGCAGCCAGCATCATTTTACCGCGCGCCATCACCGGAACCGGCTGTGGTGCGTTATACCCGATGCTGTAAACGGCACCCAGCTCAGTACCAAAGCCTTTTGCCACGGCTTTCGCCTGTGAAACAGCGTCATCAATGGCTTTCTGACGCACTTCGGCACGGAATTTCTCCGGATTATTCACCCCGAACTCCACTGCACTGATATCATTCAGGCCGCTTTTCAGCGCACCGTCGAGCAGCGTGTTCAGTTTGTTCAGATCATGCACTTTCACTGTCACGGAGCGTGAGGCGTTATAACCACGGATAACGGACTCTTCTTTCTCTTTGTCATAGACATAGTCCGGACTGGTGCTGATATTGGCCGCATTAATGTCTTTCTTTTCAATTCCCTGTGCTTTCAGAAAATCAAAATACTGCGCCACACGTTTATCTGCCTGTGCTTTGGCAGCTGACGCATCTTTTTCCTTTACTGTCACATTGATGGACAGTGTCGCCATATCAGGCTCAGCCTGGATCACAGCGCTGCCGGAGGTTGAAATATGCGGGCCTGCCGGGGTTTCTGCTGCCTGAGCAGC
This sequence comes from Morganella morganii, assembly GCF_041099235.1. GTDB lineage: Bacteria > Pseudomonadota > Gammaproteobacteria > Enterobacterales > Enterobacteriaceae > Morganella > Morganella morganii_E. The sequence goes on from NZ_JBFZSO010000005.1 coordinate 103,814, forward strand.
CGCCGCGTAACCACCGAGGGCAACCATAGCGGCAAGAGCAAGAGATTTCAGTTTCACATATCCTCCTTCTGTTTTAAACCGGTCACATAACAGGATGTTATGCCGGAATTCATAACACTACCACACTCTGACGAAACAATATTTCGGATTAATAAGAAATATTCAATCCTTTTAAGGCTAATTGTATCGCGATATACCACATCACCGAACCGACAAACAGATTGATAATCCGCTGTGATACCGGTTTTTGCAGCACCGGAGAGAACCATGCCGCCAGCAGTGCCAGGCCGAAGAACCACAATATTGATGCACAGACTGCCCCGGCCGTAAACCAGATCCGCATATCGGAACCGAGTTGCCCGCCGATGCTGCCCAGCACCACAAAGGTGTCCAGATAAACATGCGGATTCAGCCAGGTAACAGCCACCAGCGTCATAATCACCCGCCAGCGGCTGCGGACCACCTGCTCCTGCATGGTCAGCGCAGCATCAGCGGTAAAGACTGCCCGCAGCGCCCCCCAGCCGTACCACAGCAAAAATGCCACTCCACCCCAGGTGACCAGCGCCATCAGCCACACTGACTGGCTCAGCAGCGCACTGCCGCCGAAGACCCCGGCCGTGATCAGTAAAATATCACTCAGTGTGCATAAAAATGCACTCATCAGATGATACTGTTTACGGCTCCCCTGCTGTAATACAAATACGTTTTGCGGCCCGAGCGGCAGTATCATTGCCGCGCCGAGTAATAACCCCTGAAAATAAGTCGATAACATGCAAAAAATCCCGATAATTATTCAATCCACGCCGGATGGAATGAATATTACCGGGATTTCAGTATTAGTGAAATTAATAGCTTTAATGGGCCATTACTGCGGCTAATAACACGCGGGAAAATGCGGTCAGATCCACTCCCAGACCAGACGTACCGGTGTACCGAGACATTCACTCACACGGCGGATAATTTCATCACGCGCGTTATCCATGCAGACAATAAAGCTGTTGTTATAACGGACTGTCAGCCCGTAACACGCAAGACCACCGGTTTCATCATAATCCATATCCGGAATAACAACCGGCGCCCCGCAGCAGGGGGGATTGCGTGGTGTCAGCGCCGCAGAAATTCGCGCCTGTCCGGTGACCGCAAAAATCGCATTCATCTGTGCGCCCCACCAGACGCCGGAAACCGGCTTACGGCAGACAGGACACAGCGGATAACGGAAATTTTCACTGCCGGACCAGAATATAACGTCCGGATCCGCCTGATGCATAATATCGTCAGCCGCCATCCACTCACTCAGATACTGCTCCGCAGCCTGTTGCTGTTCAGCATCCGGGATATAACTCAGTGTCTCAGGAATAAAATGAAGTAAATGCTCGCTCATCATAGTCTCTCACAGTACGGCAAAAAAAAGCGGCACCCGAAAGAGGTACCGCTGATAATATACACCTGTTACGCCTGTGTTTGCTGACTATTCTGATGCATATGCACATCAAGCTGCGGGAACGGAATGCCGATATTATGTTTATCGAGCGCGCGCTTGAAGTTTTCCAGCAGATCCCAGTGTACATCCAGGAAATCGCCGTTTTTTGTCCAGTAACGGACAACAAAATTCAGGGAGGATGGTGCCATTTCGTTGAGGCGAACCACGATACCTTTCTCTTTCTGTACGCGCGGATCAGCGGCAACAATCTCAGTCAGAATTTCTTTAACCTGATCAATATCGGCGTTGTAAGCCACACCGACAATAATGTCACGGCGGCGATCCGGTTCACGGGTCACGTTAATAATATCGCCTGCAATTACTTTGCCGTTCGGGATCACAATGATTTTGTCATCGGCGCTGCGCAGTGTGGTGGAAAAAATCTGCACATTCTGAACTGTCCCTTCTGACGCGCCGATAACCACATATTCTCCGGCACGGATAGGACGGAAAATCACCAGTAATACACCAGCCGCGAGGTTAGAGAGTGAGCCCTGCAATGCCAGACCAACGGCCAGACCTGCCGCACCGAGCACCGCGATCACAGATGCGGTTTGTACGCCGAGACGTCCCAGCACCGCAATCAGTGTGAAGGCAATAACCGCATAGCGAACCATCGCGGACAGAAAATCAGAGACGGTGACATCCACACCGCGCATCGACAGCAGGCGGGAAACCGCTTTAGCAGCCATTTTTGCCACAAACAGACCGATAATCAGGGTCAGTACGGCAGCCACAATATTCACCGCATAATCCAGCAGTAATGCCTGATTATTTGCCAGCCAGCCGGTTGCCTGATTCAGGCTGTCCGTCAGGATTTGTTCATTCATTCATCCACCTCATAAGTTACCGGAAATAAAGAAAAACAACATTGTTGCAATAACCGACCGATTATCGCCTCAGGTAAAGAACCACTGGTTTATATTACCGTAACAAATGAAAATTTCAGAATAAAAATTCTCAGCCCTGCCCGCCGGTCACAATAAATTTACGATAATTTTCCAGTAAAATCATAAAGTCAGCTGTTCCGCAGAACGCAATACTTTCATTATCGTAATAACTCATGCCTTCGTCCGGCTCATCAGTTTCAAAGGTAATCTGATTCGCATTAATCATGATTTCCTCATCATCCATCAGTAGTGTGTATTCATGCCCCACACGCTGCCACTGCTGTTCCCGCCCTTTAATACTGTCAAATGCCACGGTTATCTCATCAATCACCGAGAGATCCCCTTTCACTTCTTCATTCAGCCAGTGACCGATCGCTTCGTGATCCATTGACAGCTTAACTATCACGTTCCCGTCGATCCCGAGGGAAAATTCATAATCCATCGCTGTATACCTCTTGTTAATGCTTTGCCGCTGTCACGTATGCAACACCTGCTCTTATTTTAGCGGGTTATCCCGTTTCCAGGTACATTGATACCGTAATTAACCGGATAACAGGTATAAAAAAACGGGAGACAGTGGTTGCTGTCTCCCGCCGGTGATAAAACTGCGGACTGATTCAGTTGCTGACTATCACACCTGAGTCTGGAAAATCACGCCATCCGCAACTTTGGTATACTCGTTCAACTGGTCAAAGTTGAGGTAACGGTAGGTATCTTCTGCCGTCTCATCCACTTTATCCATAAAGGTCTGATACTCCGCCGGTGTCGGTAAACGCCCCAGCAGGGAAGCCACCGCCGCCAGTTCCGCGGAGGCCAGATACACATCGGCACCGGTACCCAGACGGTTCGGGAAGTTACGGGTGGAGGTGGAAACGACCGTTGAGTTGTCCGCCACACGCGCCTGGTTACCCATGCACAGTGAACAGCCAGGGATCTCAACACGGGCACCGCTCTTACCGAAGATGCTGTAATAGCCCTCTTCTGTCAGCTGAGCAGCATCCATCTTGGTCGGCGGAGCCACCCACAGACGGGTCGGCAGCTGGCCTTTATGACTGTCGAGCAGTTTACCCGCCGCGCGGAAGTGCCCGATGTTGGTCATGCAGGAGCCGATAAAGACTTCATCAATTTTACTGCCTGCCACGTCAGACAGCAGGCGTGCATCATCCGGGTCATTCGGCGCACAAAGAATCGGCTCTTTGATATCATTGAGGTCGATTTCGATCACTGCTGCATAATCCGCATCCGCATCACCTTCCAGCAACTGCGGATCCGCCAGCCATTTTTCCATGCTCTGAATACGGCGCTCAATGGTACGGCGATCACCGTAACCTTCCGCAATCATCCACTTCAGCAGGACAATGTTGGAATTGAGGTATTCGGTGATCGGCTCTTTATCCAGTTTGATGGTACAACCCGCCGCAGAACGCTCAGCTGAAGCATCCGCCAGCTCAAACGCCTGTTCCACTTTCAGTGTCGGCAGACCTTCAATTTCCAGGATACGGCCGGAGAAAATGTTTTTCTTCCCTTTTTTCTCAACTGTCAGCAGGCCCTGCTGAATAGCGTAATACGGGATGGCATGCACCAGGTCACGCAGCGTGATCCCCGGCTGCATTTTCCCTTTAAAACGCACCAGTACCGATTCCGGCATATCCAGCGGCATCACGCCGGTCGCCGCTGCGAAGGCAACCAGACCGGAACCGGCCGGGAAGGAAATCCCGATAGGGAAACGGGTATGAGAATCACCACCGGTACCCACAGTATCCGGCAGCAGCATGCGGTTCAGCCAGGAGTGGATGATACCGTCCCCCGGACGCAGTGACACACCGCCACGGTTCATAATAAAGTCAGGCAGCGTGTGGTGAGTATTCACATCCACCGGCTTCGGATAAGCGGCTGTGTGGCAGAAAGACTGCATCACCAGATCCGCTGAGAAACCAAGACAGGCCAGGTCTTTCAGTTCATCACGGGTCATCGGCCCGGTGGTGTCCTGAGAGCCGACAGAGGTCATCTTAGGCTCGCAGTACTCGCCAGGACGAACACCCGCCACCCCGCAGGCACGGCCGACCATCTTCTGAGCCAGCGAGAAACCACGGGTGCTTTTCTCAACCGGTTTCGCCTGGCGGAAAATATCCGTATGCGGCAGGCCGAGAGACTCGCGTGCTTTTGCGGTCAGGCCGCGACCGATAATCAGCGGGATACGGCCACCGGCGCGGACTTCATCCAGCAGCACATCGGTTTTCAGTTCAAATGTCGCCAGCAGTTCATTGGTATCATGATTGCGGATCTCGCCCTTATACGGGTAAACGTCAATCACATCCCCCATATTCAGATTACTGACATCCACTTCCACCGGCAGAGCACCCGCGTCTTCCATTGTGTTGAAGAAAATCGGGGCAATTTTGCCGCCCAGCACGATACCGCCACCGCGTTTGTTCGGCACATACGGGATATCATCTCCCATAAACCACAGCACGGAGTTGGTCGCGGATTTACGGGAGGAACCGGTACCGACCACATCACCGACATAGGCCAGCGGGAAGCCTTTTTTGCTGAGCAGATCGATCTGATTAACCGGACCGATATTGCCCGGCTCATCCGGATCAATACCGTCACGCGGGTTTTTCAGCATCGCGAGAGCATGCAGCGGGATGTCCGGACGCGACCAGGCATCCGGTGCCGGTGACAGATCATCGGTATTAGTTTCACCGGAGACTTTAAAGACGGTGACGGTCAGTTTTTCTGCCAGTTGCGGACGTTCCAGGAACCAGTCTGCATCAGCCCATGACTGAATAATTTTCTGTGCATAGGAATTACCGGCTTTCGCCTTTTCTTCCACATCATAGAAATTATCAAACATCAGTAAGGTATGAGAGAGGGCTTTGGCGGCGACCGGAGCCAGTTTTTCGTTATCGAGGGATTCAATCAGGGCATGAATATTATAACCACCCTGCATGGTTCCGAGTAATTCAACGGCTTTTTCAGCGGAGATCAGCGGTGAATGCGCTTCACCTTTTGCCAGAGCGGCCAGAAAACCGGCTTTCACATACGCGGCTTCATCAACACCCGGCGGTACACGGTTGGTAATCAGATCAACAAGAAACGCTTCTTCGCCTGCCGGCGGAGATTTCAGTAATTCGACTAACTCAGCAACCTGAGCGGCTTCCAATGGCTTAGGGGCGATCCCTTGTGCTGCACGTTCGGCAACGTGCTTGCGGTAATTTTCCAGCACGACGTACTCCTTGCTTTGTGTTTTTTATGAGTGCCCGGCAACGGGGTTTCAGCATATCAAAATTTAAACACATTGTTAATTCATTCACATTAAAGCAACATAAACAATTTGTGAGCTGAATAACATTAGTGAATTAAACTTGCTGCTTACCCGTTTCACCAGTGTTATGCCGTTTTAAACAGGAATCTGCACGATTATTGATTACGCCGGAAATGCAAAAAACGGTCGTTTGCGTAGTTCTGCTGCACCGGGAACGGCGGTCAGCACGCTGAAATTATTAATATCTGAATAATACCGGTTTGTCTATGAATACACAGACGGGTACTGATGGCAGGGAATAAAAAAATCCGGCGCCAGAGGCAGCCGGATTTTTATTTTCAGCCGGGTAACAGCGCGGTTACCGGGTCAGCTGATTACTTTTTCTTTTTCGCTTTCGGATTCGGAAGGTCAGTGATGCTGCCTTCGTAAATCTCAGCCGCCATACCGATTGATTCGTACAGCGTCGGGTGAGCGTGAATGGTCAGTGCCAGATCTTCCGCATCACAACCCATTTCGATAGCCAGACCGATCTCACCTAACAGCTCGCCGCCGTTAGTACCGACAATCGCACCACCGATAACACGGTGAGATTCTTTGTCGAAAATCAGTTTGGTCATACCTTCAGCGCAGTCAGACGCGATTGCACGACCGGAAGCCGCCCACGGGAAGGTAGCTGTTTCGTAGCTGATACCCTTCTCTTTCGCTTCTTTCTCGGTCAGACCAACCCATGCCACTTCCGGTTCGGTGTAGGCAATAGATGGGATCACTTTCGGATCGAAGTAGTGTTTCAGACCGGAGATAACTTCGGCTGCCACATGACCTTCGTGAACACCTTTGTGCGCCAGCATCGGCTGACCGACGATATCGCCGATAGCAAAGATGTGGGGCACGTTGGTGCGCATTTGTTTGTCAACGTGGATGAAACCGCGATCGTCAACTTCAACACCGGCTTTATCAGCCGCCAGCAGTTTACCGTTAGGGGTACGGCCGATAGCCACCAGAACCGCGTCGTAACGCTGTGGTTCTGCAGGGCCTTTCTTGCCTTCCATCGTGACATAGATACCGTCTTCTTTGGCTTCAACGGCGGTCACTTTGGTTTCCAGCATCAGGTTAAACTTAGAACTGATACGTTTGGTGAACAGTTTAACGATGTCTTTGTCTGCCGCAGGAATGACCTGGTCAAACATTTCAACAACATCAATCTGTGAACCCAGCGCGTGGTATACGGTACCCATTTCCAGACCGATAATACCACCACCCATGACCAGCAGACGGCCCGGGACAGTTTTCAGCTGCAGTGCATCAGTGGAATCCCATACACGCGGATCTTCGTGCGGGATAAACGGCAGCTGGATCGGGCGTGAGCCCGCAGCAATAATTGCGTTGTCAAACGTGATAGTGGTTTTACCCTTCTCACCGTTGACTTCGATAGTATTTGCGCCGGTGAACTGGCCGAGACCATTCACAACAGTCACTTTACGGCCTTTCGCCATACCGGCCAGACCGCCGGTTAACTGAGAAATCACTTTCTCTTTCCACAGACGGACTTTATCGATATCAGTCTGCGGTTCGCCGAACACGATGCCGTGAGAAGCCAGCGCTTTCGCTTCTTCGATCACTTTAGCAACATGCAGTAATGCTTTTGACGGGATACAACCTACGTTCAGGCAGACACCGCCTAAGGTTGAATAGCGTTCAATCAGGACAGTTTCCAGACCTAAGTCAGCACAGCGGAAAGCCGCTGAATACCCTGCCGGGCCCGCACCAAGTACAACGACCTGGGCTTTAATTTCAGTACTCATCGTGACCTCTTAATTGTTTGTCCGGCGGGTCAGACGACATATATTCCACCGGGACGTACACACTGAGAGCAGTTTACAAAATTGTTAACAACCTGGAAAGGCGCAGTTCTGTGACCTGACTCCCGTTATCCGGGATGAGCACGTTTCAGCCTGCGCCACTGAGACCGGCTCTGCACCGGTCTCAGTGTAATTGCTTACATCGCCAGGCGGCGTAAATCGCTCATGTACTGATTAATCAGCGTGATGAAGCGGGCGCCGTCAGCACCATCGATCACACGGTGGTCGAAGGAGAGTGACATTGGCAGAATGAGACGCGGAACAAACTGTTTGCCGTCCCATACCGGTTTCATGGATGAACGTGACAGACCCATGATAGCCACTTCCGGTGCGTTAACAATCGGTGCGAAACCGGTTGTCCCGATACCGCCCAGGCTGGAGATGGTGAAGCATCCGCCCTGCATATCAGAAGAAGTCAGCTTACCGTTACGGGCTTTCTTGGAGATTTCAGCCAGTTCGTAAGACAGTTCCAGAATACCTTTTTTGTTCACGTCTTTAATGACAGGAACAACCAGGCCGTTCGGGGTATCTACCGCGATACCGATATTGACATATTTTTTCAGAATCAGACGCTGTGCATCTTCGGTGATAGAGCTGTTGAAACGCGGCATTTCGACCAGCGCTTTGGCAGCAGCTTTCATCACGAAGACCAGCGGAGTGATTTTCACGCCCAGCTGTTTCTTCTCAGCTTCTTTGTTCTGCTGTTTGCGGAATTCTTCAACATCAGTGATGTCCGCTTCGTCCATCAGCGTAACGTGCGGGATCATCACCCAGTTACGGCTCAGGTTAGCGCCGGACAGTTTCTGAATACGGCTCAGTTCAACTTCTTCCACTTCACCGAACTTGCTGAAGTCCACTTTCGGCCATGGCAGCATGCCAGGTAAACCGCCGCCTGCTGCAGCCGGAGCCGCTTCAGCGCGTTTCACCGCATCTTTCACATAAGCCTGAACGTCTTCGCGCAGGATACGGCCTTTACGGCCTGTGCCTTTGACTTTCGCCAGATTCACACCGAATTCACGGGCCAGACGGCGGATAACCGGACTTGCGTGAACGTAAGCGTCGTTCTCAACGAAATCATTACCCGCAGCCGGTGCTGCTGCCGGAGCGGCTTTCGCTGCCGGTGCAGACGCAGGTGCTGCTGCCGCAGGTGCGGCGGCGGCTGGCTGTGCTGCCGGAGCAGGTGCTGCACCCGCCACTTCGAATACCATGATCAGAGAGCCGGTTTTGACTTTATCGCCAACGGCTACTTTGATTTCCTTAACTTTACCGGCCATCGGAGACGGTACTTCCATTGAGGCTTTGTCGCCTTCAACGGTGATCAGAGACTGTTCTTCAGTCACGGTATCGCCGACGCTGACCATAATTTCAGTCACGTCAACTTCATCACCGCCGATATCCGGTACATGGATTTCTTTGTCTGCTGCCACGGCAGGTGCCGCTGCTGCAGGAGCCGGAGCGGCTGCGGCAGGCTGTGCCGCCGGTGCTGCGCCCGCAACTTCAAAGACCATGATCAGGGAACCGGTGCTGACTTTATCGCCGACAGCAACTTTGATCTCTTTAACCACGCCCGCCATCGGAGACGGAACTTCCATTGACGCTTTGTCGCCTTCAACGGTGATCAGAGACTGTTCTTCAGTCACGGTATCGCCGACGCTGACCATGATTTCAGTCACATCAACTTCGTCACCACCGATATCCGGTACGTGAACTTCTTTCAGGGCAGATGCTGCAGCCGCCGCCGGAGCAGCCGGTGCGGCAGCCTGAGCTGCCGGAGCAGGAGCCGCTGCTGCGGCCTCTGCTTCAAATACCATGATGAAAGAACCGGTGCTGACTTTATCGCCCACGGCAACTTTAATCTCTTTAACAACCCCTGCCTGCGGAGACGGAACTTCCATCGACGCCTTGTCACCTTCAACGGTGATGAGTGATTGTTCTGCTTCTACTTTATCGCCGACACTGACCAGAATTTCTGTTACATCAACTTCATCTGAACCGATATCGGGCACATGGATTTCAATAGACATTAATTTTTACCTCTTATGCCACACGCGGGTTAACTTTTTCAGGGTTGATGCTGAATTTCTTAATGGCTTCTTCAACCACTTTCACGTCAATTTCACCACGTTTAGCCAGCTCACCCAGAGCAGCAACAACAACATAACCGGCATCGATTTCAAAGTGATGACGCAGGTTATCACGGCTGTCTGAACGGCCGTAACCGTCAGTACCCAGTACGCGGTACTGGTCAGCAGGAACATAACCGCGAACCTGTTCTGCGAACAGTTTCATCCAGTCAGTGGACGCCACAGCAGGTGCATCGTTCATCACCTGAGTGATGTAAGGCACACGCGGGGTTTCTGACGGATGCAGCATGTTCCAGCGGTCACAATCCTGACCTTCACGGGCCAGTTCGGTGAACGAGGTTACGCTGTAGATATCAGAGCTGATACCGTACTCAGAAGACAGAATCTGACCTGCTTCACGCACGTGACGCAGAATCGCACCTGAACCCAGTAACTGTACCTTGCCTTTATCACCGGTCAGGGTTTCGAGCTTGTAGATACCTTTACGGATACCTTCCTCAACACCTTCCGGCATTGCAGGCATGTGGTAGTTTTCGTTCAGCGTGGTGATGTAGTAGTAAATGTTTTCCTGAGCTTCACCATACATACGCTCCAGACCATCCTGCATGATGACCGCAACTTCGTACGCGAATGACGGGTCATAAGACAGGCAGTTAGGGATAGTCAGAGACTGAATGTGGCTGTGGCCGTCTTCGTGCTGCAGACCTTCACCGTTCAGGGTGGTACGGCCTGAGGTACCGCCGATCAGGAAGCCGCGGGCCTGCTGGTCACCTGCCATCCACATCAGGTCACCGATACGCTGGAAACCGAACATTGAGTAGTAGATGTAGAACGGAATCATCGGCAGGTTGTTGGTGCTGTAAGAAGTCGCAGCTGCCAGCCAGGATGCGCCTGCACCCAGTTCGTTGATACCTTCCTGCAGGATCTGACCTTTCACATCTTCACGGTAGTAAGCAACCTGCTCACGGTCCTGCGGGGTATACAGCTGACCTTTGGAGTTGTAGATACCGATCTGACGGAACAGACCTTCCATACCGAATGTACGCGCTTCATCCGCGATGATTGGCACGATGCGTTCTTTGATGGATTTGTTTTTCAGCATCACGTTCAGTGCACGCACAAACGCGATAGTGGTGGAGATTTCTTTGTTCTGCTCTTCCAGTAACTGGCTGAAATCGCTCAGTGCAGGAATATCCAGTTTCTCATCGAAATGAGAACGGCGTGAAGGAACCGGACCATGCAGTGCCGCACGGCGTTCCATCATGTATTTCTGCTCTTCAGAGTTTTCGTCAAACTTGATGAACGGCAGTTTTTCCAGCTGATCATCAGCCACATCGATATTGAAACGATCACGGAGATGGCGCACGCCTTCCATGTTCATTTTCTTAACCTGGTGAGCGATGTTTTTACCTTCAGCGGTATCACCCATACCATAACCTTTAACGGTCTGGGCCAGGATCAGTGTAGGTTTGCCTTTGGTGTCATGCGCTTTTTTCAGTGCAGCGAACATTTTCTTCGGATCGTGACCACCGCGGTTCAGTGCGAAGATCTGCTCATCAGTCCAGTCTTTGACTAATGCAGCGGTTTCCGGATAGCGGTTGAAGAAGTGTTCACGGACGTAAGCACCATCTTTGGATTTGAATGTCTGATAGTCGCCGTCAACGGTTTCGTTCATCAGCTGGATCAGTTTACCGCTGGTATCTTTCTTCAGCAGTTCATCCCAGCGTCCGCCCCACATGACTTTGATTACCTGCCAGCCCGCACCGGCGAACATACCTTCCATTTCGTTAACGATTTTACCGTTACCGTTTACAGGGCCGTCAAGACGCTGCAGGTTACAGTTGATAACGAAGATCAGGTTGTCCAGGCTTTCGCGGACAGCGATATTGATTGCACCTTTAGATTCCGGCTCATCCATCTCGCCATCACCCAGGAAGGCATAAACGGTTTGCTCAGAAGTGTCTTTCAGACCACGGTGTTCCAGATATTTCAGGAATTTAGCCTGATAGATAGCCGCCAGAGGCCCCAGACCCATAGAAACGGTCGGGAACTGCCAGAAGTTAGGCATCAGTTTAGGGTGCGGATAAGAAGGCAGACCTTTGCCGCCGATTTCCTGACGGAAATTGTTCAGCTGCTCTTCGGTCAGACGACCTTCCATGAATGCGCGTGCATAGTAGCCCGGGCTTAAGTGGCCCTGGAAATAAATAACATCACCGCCGTCTTTTTCGTTCTGCGCACGGAAGAAGTGGTTGAAGCACACTTCATACATGGTAGCCGCAGACTGGTAAGATGCCATGTGACCGCCCAGATCCAGATCTTTCTTGGATGCGCGCAGAACCATCATGACAGCGTTCCAGCGGATAGCAGAACGGATACGACGTTCCAGCTCCAGGTTGCCCGGGTAGGCAGGTTCATCCTCAACAGGAATGGTGTTGATGTAGTTACGGGCCGCAGCACCTGCTGCAACACTCACACCACCCTGACGGGCAGTATTCAGAACCTGATCAATCAGGAACTGTGCACGCTCAACACCTTCTTCACGGATGACCGATTCGATCGCCTGTAGCCAGTCGCGGGTTTCGATCGGATCCACGTCATTGTTCAAAATGTCTGACATGGTGTATTCCTTATAGTTTATCTGTTTCTAATGATATTCGGAGCCTATCTTCACGTATCCCGCTTTAACGGTGACGGGCGACGTGAAGATAGGCCCGGCTATATTTTGCCGCTGATGCATAGGTCAGCTTACAGACGCAGCATTCAGGGATCTGTAAGCCCCAAAACCATTACTGATTTATTCTGTATACTGCTGGAGGCGGCGCAGTGAACGTTCCCGGCGGGTGTGTTCACGGCTCATATCCAGCAATACGTCTTCCAGGAATGCCAGATGGCGGTGGGATGCTTCCCGCGCAACCTCCGGCGACCGGCTCATAATGGCCCGGAATACCTGTTCCCGGTGCTCGCTGACCATCGCCAGCATCTCTTTCCGGGTGTATAAGAATTCAAAGTTCTGCCGGATATTTTTTTCCAGCATCGGCACCATACAGCGCAGCAAATGCAACAGCACCACATTATGTGCGGCTTCTGTGACAATCAGCTGATATTGCAGGACAGCCTGAGATTCGGCTTCCACATCCCCGGCATCGCGGGCATCGGCAATCGCCTGATGGCTGTTGGTGATACGGACAAAATCTGCTTCGGTTCCCCGCAGTGCGGCATAATAAGCAGCAATGCCCTCGAGGGCATGACGGGTTTCCAGCAGATCAAACTGAGATTCGGGATGCCCTTCCAGCAGCTGGGCCAGAGGGTCACTGAAGCTTTGCCAGAGATTGCTCTGTACAAATGTGCCGCCACCTTGTCTGCGCAGCAGAAAGCCTTTCGCTTCAAGTTTTTGAATTGCTTCGCGCAGTGAGGGACGTGAGACGTCGAACTGTTTGGCCAGCTCGCGTTCAGGCGGCAGCTTCTCCCCCGGGCTCAGAGTGCCGTCGAGGATTAAGTGTTCCAGCCGCTGCTCGATCACGTCGGCTAATTTTGGTTGGCGGATTTTGCTGTAAGCCATATTTGCATCAGAACCATCAACATGGATAAATATTGCTTCATGGGTTTTGTAGTCAATTGGTAATACCAATTTCTTTTACAGGGTCTTAAAGTAACAAAGTATTCACCAACTGTCTATAAAGACCTTGAGCTAAATCATAAAAACCAGCAAGTTTTAACAATTTTTTTTAAATTTTAGCATAAATTGATAACTGATACGTTTAAATGCTGCATCGTGAATGTTACAGGATTTAACGTTTAAAATTCAGATAAATACGCAAACTGAACCGTTACAGTGACCAGATTGATGAATACTCAATCATTTTTTGTGCATTTTAACCGCGCCACATTGCTGGTTTTCCGCTTTACAGAGCCTAATCAGATTGTTTCTGCTGTAACGATACTCACCAGACACATTTAATCAGTAACAGGTTACCGGAATGCTAATTCTAGCAGGGAACCGGTAAACAGGAAAATTTCACGTCAGTCATATCTGCGTAATTTTACGGGCTATTCAGCCGGAACGTCTGCCGGATTCAGTGAATTCCTGTATCGGTTCCAGTCGAAACAGGGACCGGGATCCGTTTTGCGTCCCGGCGCAATATCACTGTGTCCGGTAATATGCCCGTTCATGTGCGGATAGTGCGCCAGAAGCACCTGTGTCAGTGCAGTCAGTGCGCGGTACTGTTCATCCGTAAAAGGCCGGGTATCAGTGCCCTCCAGCTCAATACCGACGGAAAAATCATTACACTTTTCAGTGCCCTGATAACAGGAAACACCCGCATGCCAGGCCCGTGCATCAAAAGGCACATATTGCACAATTTCCCCGGTCCGGCGGATCAGGCAATGTGCGGAAACCCGCAGTGCCTGTATTTCAGCAAAAAACGGATGCGCATCCGGGTCCAGCGTGCCCTGAAAAAGCTGGTCAATATACGGACCACCAAACTGTCCCGGCGGCAGACTGATATTGTGGATCACCAGTAAACGGGGAGTCATCTGTTCCGGCCGGGTATCGTGATGCGGTGAAATCACCCGGCGCGCTGTGGTCAGCCAGCCATCCTGAATATCCATTCGTTCTCCTGAGCAAAAAACCGTTATTCAATCACACAACAAATATCATTTTGTGCCGCACAGTATACGTGTCTTCCCCCCTTTCCGGGGAGTACTGATTTTTCACGGCTGATTTTTGCGTGTCAGACCGAAAAAAAATCTGCATTTTTCAAATGTTACACCGCAGTTTTCCATCTGTGCCGAGAAATCCGGAGACCTCTCTTTTTTGCCGATCCGTCATTGAATAAAGTGCATCACGCTAAATAAGTACCCCGTTCACAGACACAAAAAGGAGCATCTGTATGAGCCAGCGCGGATTCACATTAATCGAGGTGATGGTGGTGGTTGCCATTGTGGCCGTTCTCAGTGCCATCGCGGTTCCCGGCTATCAGAACTATATCCGGAAGGCAGCACTGATTGACGTGCTGCGCACGGTTACCGCGTTTAAAACCGGCGTGGAACTGTGCAGTTTTGATAATCCCTCTTTTGCAGGATGCAACAGCGGGTCGGGCACCATTCCGGCTGATACTCCGGGACGCTATATCAAATCCGTCAAAGCGGAAAACGGTGTTGTGACTGTGCAGGGGAGCAGCTCGCTGGCCGCTCTGACGGTCAGCACAACGCCGGTAAGAAATCCGCTGAACGGTGCCACTGCCTGGACAACCGACTGTAATACCAAAGAAGACGCACTGAAAAAAATCTGTCTTGACGTCATCAAGTAACTACTGACATGAAAAGGAATTCATTATGCAAACAGCTGCACTCACCCCTGTCACCCGTACCGGCGGAGAGGAACAACTCTTACTGGCTGAAGTTCATGCACTTTGTGAGCGCAATGAGCTGATGCTGATTGACTATAACCCCGATGCTGTCAGAGTTGCTGCCGCACAGCAGCCGCGCAGAGATGTTGTGTCTGCTATCCGTTTTCTGGCCGGTAAGCGGGTGGACATTGAATTGTGGCACAGTGAAAAACTGGCCTACTGCCGCCGCAATACCCCGCTGCCGGAGCCGGTTCTTTTCCCCGGTGTAACCCCGGAGACAACCACGCCGGTCTCTGCGGAGACCGGCAATAACTGTACAGGTACCGGTTCACCACTGCCGCCGCCTGCCCCGCCCCCGGCGCAGGATCTCCGCCGTCCGCCGGATACCGATACCTGGCCGGCAGAACAGCAATCCGCCGCTGTCCGGTTTGTTAACCAGCTGATTGCGGGAGCCATTGCCAAACGGGCCTCCGATATTCATATTGAACCGGCGCAACAGGGTTACCGGATCCGTGCCAGAATCGACGGGCAACTGCATACACTGAATTCACCGCCGCCGGAAATCAGTAGCGAGATAATTATCCGCATCAAAATCATTTCCGGCCTCGATATTGCCGAAAAACGGTTACCCCAGGACGGGCAGTTTGAGTGGCTGGAGAATAACACCCGCTATGCTGTCCGTGTTGCCACACTGCCGACAATTTATGGTGAGAAAGTGGTACTGCGCCTGCTGAGCACCACCCAGAATCTGGCGCTGGAAAAATCCGGTCTGACGGCCGTACAGCTGAAAACCCTGCATACAGGGCTCGGCAGTGCCACCGGTATTATTTTGCTCACCGGCCCCACCGGCAGCGGAAAAACCGCCACACTTTACGGCTGCCTGCAGTACCTGAATCAGAATAACCGGAATATCTGCAGTGTTGAGGATCCGGTGGAAATTCCGCTGCGGGGGATCACCCAGACTCAGATAAACCCGAAGATTGAGCTGGGCTTCGCCGCCATTCTGCGGGCCCTGCTGCGTCAGGATCCGGATGTCATTATGGTGGGTGAAATCCGTGATAAACCCACTGCCGAGATGGCAATCAAAGCCGCTCACACAGGTCATCTGGTGCTGTCCACCCTGCATACAAACTCTGCGGAGGATACGTTTTCACGGCTGAGGCAACTGGGTATTGATGAATATTTCATGAAAACCTGCATCAAGCTGATTATTGCGCAGCGCCTGGTCCGCATGTTGTGTCCGCGCTGTAAAACGCAAAAACAGAAGACAGAAACCGTGATACTGAGCAGCGGGAAAACACATCAGTTCACCCCGTGGCAGGCAAACGGCTGTGATCACTGCTTTTCAGGCTATTACGGACGTACCGCCTGCTTTGCATTCCTCACTACGCAACACACGCTGTCTCCCGCTGCCGGTGAGTTACCCGGTTCGCTGTTTGATGCCGGTATCGCGCTGGCGGAATCAGGGGTAACCACACTCAGTGAGATTTACCATATGCAGGATATTTAACATCCGCTGACCAACAGGAGTGATGCCATGCAAATTTACCGGTTGTATGACTGGTCGGGTCTGACATCCGCTGACAAGGTGGTGACCGGAACGCTGATTTCACCTTCAGAGGATAGTGCTGTCAGTCAGCTGATTTCGCAGAGCATCACACCTGTATCACTGTTCTGCCGCAAACGGCTGGTCTGCTCACAGAAAGAAAAGCTGTATCTGCTGCACTTTACCCGGCAACTGACAACATTACTGACGTCGGGATTGCCGTTGCTGAAAGCACTCACACTGCTGGCGGGTGAATACAGTCATCTGCTCTGGGAAGAAGTAGTCCGTGCTCTTATCAGGCAGCTGCAGCAGGGAAAAACATTGACTCAGGGAATAATGCAGTATCCGGGTTTATTTGATTCCTTTTATTGTCAGATGGTCACAGTCGGGGAGGAAACCGGCAAATTGCCGGAGTGTCTTCACACGATTGCACAGCATATTCAGAGTAACCGGGATCACCGGGCTGCATTGATCAAATCAATACGCTATCCCGCTGCATTGTTAATTATCAGCTTTCTGATGATCACATTAATGTTTCTGTTTGTTATTCCTGAATTCGCAAAAATATATACCTCATTCGGTGCTGAGCTTCCGGCTATGACACAATGGCTGATCCGGGTTTCCGGTGTTATTACCGGTTACACAATTCCGGCAATGAGCATAACAGCTGCAATTATATTTATTTATCATGTATTTCGGCAAAGGAATCCGGATATTAAAAAAACAGAATCAACCTGTATTCTGCGTATTCCTTTTATCGGGGATATTATTATCTTCAGTTGTATCTCTCATATTTTCCGGATACTGGCAATGACACAGCAATCAGGCATTACGCTTATTTCGGGTATTGATACACTTATTATGACAACAACACATCCGTTATATAAAGAGGCATTAACTGTGATACGGGAGGACTTGCTTCACGGAAAAACATTCAGCCAATCAATTAAACAATCCGGGTTATTCCCATCCCTGTGCCATGAGCTGATTGCCACCGGTGAAGCCACCGGGCAATTCGGACACTTTTTTCTCTATACCGCAGACTGGTTTAAATCTCTCGCCTTAAACCAAATTCAGACATTTTTTAAAATACTCCAACCGGTACTGTTTATCCTGCTGGCAATTCTTGTTGCTGTTTTATTAATTGCAATGTATTTACCTTTATTCCGGCTCGGTGAAGTTTTAGTCTGATAAAACTATTCATAATTTAAAGAAACAGATTAAAAAATTCAAACCTGTGAAATATCTCTGTATTCAGCGCTTATTTGCCATAGGAGAAATTAATTTCATCAGGTACAATTTACCCGTTGTTTAGATCAGGACAGGAATACAATGGCTTATATTGTTGCGTTAACCGGGGGTATCGGCAGCGGAAAAAGTACCGTTGCGGATATGTTTGCCCGTCTCGGAGTCCCTGTGACAGATGCGGATATTATTGCCCGTCAGGTGGTTGAGCCGGGAACACCCGCATTGCAGGCTATTGCCGATCACTTCGGTACCCGGATTCTGACCGCAGAGGGTACACTGGACAGAGCAGCACTGCGCCGGGAGATCTTTGCAGATCCGGCGGAAAAAACCTGGCTCAATCAGTTACTGCACCCGCTTATCCATCAGGAAACCCGGCGTCAGCTGAACAATATCACTGCCCCTTATGCCCTTTGGGTGGTTCCTCTTCTGGTCGAAAATAACCTTGCTTCCCTTGCGGATCGCGTGCTGGTTGTGGATGTTCATCCGCACGAACAGGTCGCCCGGACAATACGCCGTGACGGCGTTTCCGCAGAGCATGCCGAAAATATTCTGCGGGCGCAGGCATCCCGTGAACAACGTCTGGCCGTTGCCGATGATATTCTGACAAATCATGATAACGATGAGCCGCTGATGCCCCGCGTCCTTGCACTGCACGAACTTTATACAGCATTGGCCCGTCAGCCAAAACAGGAACACCCATGAGCGAAATCCGTCAGTCTGTTATTTTTGAACACCCTTTAAACGAACGAACCCGTTCATGGCTGCGCATTGAAACATCACTTCAGCAAATGAGTACGCTGTCCCCGCTGGATTCTCTGCCGTCCAGTCTGGCATTCTTCCGGGCTGTCGCGGAATTTATTGAAGTGATTGATCGCGGTGAAGTCCGCTCGGAAATTTTAAAAGAGCTGGAAAAGCAGCAAAAGAAACTGGCTATGTGGGCAGAAGCCCCCAATGCTGACCAGGCCCTGATCCGGGGGTTTTCTGACGAACTGAAACAAAAGGCCGCAGAACTGAGCAAAGCCCCCCGCATCGCCCAGCACCTGAAAGAAGATAAAATAATCGCTATCGTCCGTCAGCGGCTGAGTATCCCGGGCGGATGCTGCGGGTTTGACCTGCCCTACCTTCATCTGTGGCTGAATCTGCCGCAGAGTGTCCGTGATACCACACAGGCCGCCTGGATTGAAGGCTTGCAGCCGCTGCAAAATGCACTCGGCAGCCTGCTGACTCTGCTGCGTCAGTCAGCACCGTTTGTCGCGGCTGAAAGCCACAACGGTTTTTATCAGGATAACGCGGAAGGTGCGGACTTACTGCGCCTGCGTCTGCCGGTTGATTTTCAGATTTACCCGCAGGTCTCCGGCCATAAAACACGTTTTGCCATACGCTTCCTGCATACTGACAGCGAACACGGTATAATACCGGCTACTTTACCGTTTGAAATTGCCTGTTGCTAACAGGGAGGATGTTATGTCAGAAGCTATTATCGTTAACTGTCCGAATTGCAAAAAAGAGGTTGTCTGGGGGCCGAAAAGTCCGTACCGCCCGTTTTGCAGTAAACGTTGTCAGTTGATTGATCTCGGGGAATGGGCTGCGGAAGAAAAACGGATTGCCAGCCAGAGTGACCTTTCTGACAGTGAAGCCTGGAGTGAACCGGAAGACAGTTCACCGTACTGATTAATCCGGCGGCGGCTGAGATAAAACAGCCGCCGCCGTACCTCTGAATCTTATTCCGTCAGCAATGCCACAATTCCCCGGTTAACCGGCGGGAACTCCTCAGCAATCAGTGCTGTCTGTTTTACCCAGCGCGACGGCTGGCCTTCGCGGCCATACGGCGCATTCTGCCACTCTTCCACCAGGAAGAAATAAATAGTGATCAGGCGATCCGGAAATTCATGTTCTGCCGTCTGTAACAGTTCGCCCGGAACCGCCACAATACCCAGCTCCTCTTCCAGCTCCCGCACCAGCGCTTGTTCCGGTGACTCTCCGGCTTCCAGCTTGCCGCCGGGAAACTCCCAGTAACCGCCCATATGAGATTTCAGCGGGCGCTGAGCAATAAATATCTCACCTTCTGCATTACGGATAACGCCGGCAGCAATATGTAAGTGTTTTTTTTCCATCATGTTCTGTCCGTTTTATTTACAGAAGAAAGGCGGGTTCCCCCGCCTTTTTACTTTATTATGCTAATCGTCTGTCAGGACTGATTATTTCAGTGCTCCGTGGCACTGTTTGTATTTTTTACCGGAACCACAAGGGCACGGATCGTTACGGCCGACTTTACGGACACCGGATGCCATTTCCGCTTCTGTTTTGGTCATCAGTGCGGCATTGTCATTTTCATGACTGAGCTGCTGACGCTGTGCCAGACGTTCAGCTTCCTCACGACGGCGCTGCTCCAGAGCTTCCACTTCTTCCGGCATGCGGACCTGAACTTTGGAAATGGTGCTGACCACTTCATATTTCAGGCCTTCCAGCATGTTAGCAAACATGGAGAAAGATTCACGCTTGTATTCCTGCTTCGGATCTTTCTGTGCATAACCGCGCAGATGGATCCCCTGACGCAGATAATCCATTGCCGCCAGATGCTCTTTCCACAGGGTATCCAGGGTCTGCAACATCACGCCTTTCTCGAAGTGACGCATCATTTCAGCACCGACAATCTCTTCTTTGGCTTTGTAAACTTCGACTGCTTTATCAAGGATGCGCTCACGCAGGGTTTCTTCGTGCAGTTCAGGCTCTTTATCCAGCCACTCTTTGATTGGCAGATGTAAATCAAAATCCTGTTCCAGACGTTTTTCCAGCCCCGGGATATCCCACATTTCTTCCAGAGACTGCGGCGGAATGTGCGCATCGATAACCGTTGTGAATACATCACCACGGATGCTGTCGATAGTTTCGCTGATATCCCCGTTATCCAGCAGATCATTACGCTGGGTATAGATAGCACGGCGCTGGTCGTTTGCCACATCATCGTATTCCAGCAGCTGTTTACGGATATCAAAGTTGCGGCTTTCCACTTTACGCTGTGCGTTGGCAATCGCTTTGGTTACCCACGGATGCTCAATTGCCTCACCTTCTTTCATACCCAGTTTGCGCATCATACCGGTAACACGGTCAGAGGCGAAAATACGCATCAGCGCATCTTCCATAGACAGGTAGAAGCGGGAAGAACCGGCATCACCCTGACGGCCTGAACGACCGCGTAACTGGTTATCGATACGGCGGGATTCATGACGCTCAGTACCGATGATATGCAGACCGCCTGCCGCCAGAACGGCATCGTGACGCTCCTGCCATGCGGCTTTCGCTGCAGCGATATTCTCTTCTGTCGGCTCATCCAGCGCGGCCAGATCCGCCTGTAAGCTGCCACCCAGCACGATATCCGTACCACGACCCGCCATGTTGGTGGCGATAGTCACGTGACCGGAACGACCCGCCTGTTCAACGATATCCGCTTCCATGGCGTGGAATTTGGCGTTCAGTACGCTGTGCTCAATTTTGGCTTTTTTCAGTGCGTTAGAGATAAGCTCTGATTTTTCGATAGAGATAGTACCTACCAGAACAGGTTGTCCGGCGGCGGTACGCTCGCGGATATCTTCAATGATGGCATTGAATTTATCAGCTTCTGTCATATAAACCAGATCCGGTAAATCTTTACGGATCATCGGACGGTTAGTCGGGATAACAATGGTATCGAGTTTATAAATTGAACTGAATTCAAAAGCTTCCGTGTCCGCTGTACCGGTCATACCAGCCAGTTTGGTGTATAAACGGAAGTAGTTCTGGAATGTGATGGAAGCCAGTGTCTGGTTTTCATTCTGGATTTCCACACCTTCTTTGGCTTCCACTGCCTGATGCAGACCATCAGACCAGCGGCGACCCTGCATGGTACGGCCGGTGTGTTCATCGACGATGATAACCTCACCTTCACTGACGATATAATCCACATCGCGGACAAACAGGGAGTGTGCACGCAGACCAGCCATAACGTGATGCATCAGCATGATATTTGATGGTGAGTACAGTGATTCACCTTCATTCATCAGACCAGCCTCCGACAGCAGCTCTTCCACCAGCACCAGACCGCGCTCGGTCAGTGTGACCTGGCGGGTTTTCTCATCCACAGAGAAGTGACCTTCACCTTTGAAAGTGTCGGAATCTTCTTTTTCCTGGCGGACCAGACGCGGGATAAGTTTATCCACTTTCATGTACAGCTCAGAGCTGTCTTCTGCCGGACCGGAGATAATCAGCGGGGTACGGGCTTCATCGATTAAGATGGAGTCAACCTCATCCACCAGCGCGTAGTGCAGTTTGCGCTGAACACGCTCTTCCGGGCTGAACGCCATGTTGTCACGCAGATAGTCAAAACCGTATTCGTTGTTGGTACCGTAGGTGATATCTGCGGCGTACGCTTCGCGTTTGGCCGGTGCAGGCATGCCCGGCAGGTTGATACCGACGGTCAGACCGAGGAATTCAAACAGAGGGCGGTTGTTTTCGGCGTCACGCTGGGCGAGGTAGTCGTTCACTGTAACCACGTGAACCCCTTTGCCGGACAGGGCGTTGAGATAGGCAGGCAGTGTTGCGGTCAGCGTTTTACCTTCACCGGTACGCATCTCAGCGATGCAGCGTTCGTTCAGCACCATGCCGCCGATCAGCTGGACATCAAAGTGACGCATACCAAATACACGTTTACTGGCTTCACGTACCGTGGCGAACGCTTCCGGTAAGATATCCTGCTCGGATTCACCTTTGGCCAGGCGATCACGGAATTCCTGTGTTTTGGCTTTTAATTCATCATCACTGAGTTTTTCGAACTCAGGTTCCATCCGGTTGATAGCTTCCACGGATTTGCGCAGGCGGCGTAAAGTACGGTCATTCCGGCTGCCGAAGATTTTGGTCAGTAATTTTACCAGCATAATAAACGTCTCTGTTCAGGCACAATCAGGCCTTGTTAATAATCAATGTGTTAATAATTTATTTGAGGAACTACGCTGATTGTACGGGACCTGCACGGATGCCGCCGGTGCGGGCAATCCACTGAACCGAAAAAGACGGAGATGGGTTATCTGCAGCAATACGCTGCGGCAGAACGGCCGGATGATAAACAGGCAGAGCCGGGGAGTCGGTCAGAATAGCATACAGCGCCGCCAGCATATTTTGCGCGGAGGCATCATGCCGGTCTTCTGCCGGGGTATTATCTTTTGAGGCATCTTCCGGACAGGAAAATGCGAAGGAAATCTGGCGGATAACATTACGGACCGCATGCTGCTGCCAGTAATTAACGTTCTGCGAGGTTCTCGCCGGCTGACTGCTTTGCAGGAACAGGCTGTCAAAGGCAGATAATGCCTGATTCTGGCGGTTTTGTGTTGTCCCGGCACCGGCTGTGGTAACATCTCCATTGTTCAGTACCGCAGGCAGGCCAAAACCGGTCGCCACAATCCCGATAAAGAGATGGCACCAGAAATAACGCCTGCCAAATTGCCGCCAAAGATTTAAAATAGTGTTTCCCTCACGAGATCCGGAGTATATGTGATGCGCGACAGTCAGCCAGTTTCCCTTGAAAGCCTGCTGGAAAGCGGGACTAAGGATAATAATACCCTTAAAAGTATTCAGCAGCGTGCTGTCGTGTTACTTAAACTCAACCGCGCCGTTCTGGCGCTGCTGCCCGCGATGCTCAAACCACACTGCCGCGTGGCTAATTATCGCAAACAACTGTTAATTCTGGAAGTCTCTAATGCGGCACAGATGACCCGGCTGCGTTACGAACTTCCCGCACTGCGTTCTGCACTGCGCCGGGAGATTTTACCATCATTATCGGCCATCGACATCAAAATCAATCCGTCATTGATGAAATCATCAGCAACCGGGTTACCGGGTGGTGATAAAAGCAGCAACTCAGCGTTAAAAGGACAAAAAACAGCGGAGCAGGGACGGAAATTAAGTACGGAAAGTGCCAATTCACTGAAAGCGCTGGCGCAGAGAAGCCCGGAGAAACTAAGGAAGAAACTGGAGAAATTGGCTGCACTGGCCGGAGAGAGTACCAGTGCAGCAGATTAAGCAAACGGTTATTTGGTAAATAACGTCAGTGACAGGAGTGTCAGGGTCAGAGCAACAAGCTGTGGTGCCATGACCTGATTACGCCAGTACGGTTGACGGTGCACGGAATGCAACCGGCATCTGTGCTTCGTTCTCGAATGTCACGAGTTCCCAGGCGCTCTCTTTAGCCAGAACAGCCTGAAGTAACTTGTTATTCAGTGCGTGACCGGATTTGAATGCGGTAAAGGCACCAATGATATTGTGGCCGCACATAAACAGGTCACCGATAGCATCCAGCATTTTGTGACGAACAAATTCGTCTTCAAAACGCAGACCGTCTTCGTTCAGCACGCGGTAATCATCCACCACGATAGCACAGTCAAAACTTCCGCCTAAACATAAGCCTTTGGACTGGAGATATTCAATATCACGCATGAACCCGAAGGTACGTGCACGGCTGATATCCCGGACAAAGTTTTCCGCAGAGAAGTTCATTGCGTAGCGCTGAGTGCTGGAATCGATCGCCGGATGGTTGAAATCGATAGTGAAATCTAAGCTGAAACCGTTAAACGGAGAGAGTTCAGCCCACTTATCACCATCTTCAACACGGACGGTCTCTTTCAGACGCAGAAATTTCTTCGCGCTGCTCAGTTCTTCAATACCGGCATCCAGTAACAGGAATACGAACGGGCTTGCGCTGCCATCCATAATCGGGATTTCAGCGGCATCGACTTCGATAACCAGGTTATCAATGCCGAGTCCGGCCAGTGCTGCGTTTAAATGCTCAACCGTGGAAATACGTACGTTGTCTTCATTTACCAGACAAGTACATAACATCGTATCACGCACGGATTTCGCATCTGCCGGAAAATCGACAGGCGGATTAAGATCAGTACGGCGATAGATGATCCCGGTATTGGCCGGTGCCGGACGCATTGTCAGCGTAACTTTTTTGCCGGTGTGTAAACCTACACCCGTAGCCTGAACAATACGCTTTAATGTTCTTTGTTTGATCATCGTTTCTGTCTCGTTTGATTAACTGTCTCCCTGTCATTATAAACTAATGACAAGGGAGATAGTTTAGCACAAAAAGCGGAGATGCAAATCTTTTCGGTTTAATCAGCCTGTTTGCGTAAGAAAGCCGGGATATCCAGATAATCCGGCTCTTTATTGCTCTGGGCTGATGAATCGTTGACAACCTGTGCCACTGATTTGCTCTCATCCATGCTGGTCATGCTGTTTTGCATTTGTGCATAACGATGTTCCATGTTGTTGGTCTGCACCGCTTTATTGGTCACCAGCGTGATTTCTGGACGTTTGTCCATGCCGATACCGGTCGCGACCACAGTCACACGCAGTTCATCGTTCATTTCAGGGTCTAAGGAAGTACCGATAACCACGGTCGCATTATCCGATGCAAATGCACGGATAGTGTTACCCACGGTTTCGAACTCATCCAGACGCAGGTCAAAGCCCGCCGTGATGTTAACCAGCACACCACGCGCACCTGACAGGTCAATATCTTCCAGCAGCGGGCTGGAAATCGCCATTTCGGCGGCTTCTTCCGCACGGTCTTCACCGCGCGCCACGCCGGAACCCATCATCGCGTAACCCATTTCTGACATCACGGTACGGACGTCCGCGAAGTCAACGTTCATCAGGCCCGGACGGGTGATCAGTTCTGCGATACCCTGGACTGCGCCGCGTAACACGTCGTTGGCAGCACCGAAGGCATCCAGCAGTGAGATCCCGCGGCCTAATACTTTCAGCAGTTTGTCATTCGGGATGGTGATCAGTGAGTCAACATGCTTGGATAACTCAGTAATCCCCTGCTCGGCGAATGCCATGCGCTTTTTGCCTTCAAAGTTGAACGGCTTGGTCACCACAGCAACAGTCAGGATGCCCAGCTCTTTGGCAACTTCAGCAACAACAGGTGCCGCACCGGTCCCGGTACCGCCGCCCATACCGGCTGCGATAAAGACCATGTCCGCACCGTCGAGTGCATTGCGCAGTGCTTCGCGATCTTCTTCCGCCGCGTTACGGCCCACTTCCGGGTTTGCACCCGCACCCAGGCCTTTGGTGATTCCGTTACCAATCTGAATAGTCTGGCCGACGGCGGTTTTACGAAGCGCCTGAGCGTCCGTATTCACAGCGAAGAACTCAACGCCTTCGATGCGTTCACGGACCATATGCTCAACAGCGTTACCGCCGCCCCCGCCGACGCCGATGACTTTAATCACCGCGTCGTTGGTCAATTCCATCGGTTCAAACATAATCTCTCTCCGTTTTGTGCCTTTCTTATATGGCGGCTATTATCGCCAGCCTTAATACAAATTAAAATTCTTTTCTGAGCCAGCCAGTTAATTTTTTAAACCAACTGCCCACCGAGGCACGTTTTTCTGTCTCGGTATCGCCGACCAGGTGAGATTCTTTTCCGTAATGCAGCAACCCTACCGCTGTAGAGTAATACGGTTCCTGCGCATAATCCGTTAAGCCGGTTATATTAAGCGGTTGTCCGATACGAACCTGTGTATGGAAAACACGCTGGGCGCACTCAACCAGTCCGTTAATCTGAGCCGCACCACCTGTCAGCACGATACCAGCGGCCAAATGGTGTTTGACACCCTGCTGACGTAATTGTTCCTGTACTTTCAAAATTTCGTCATTAACCAGATTGAGTAATTCGGTGTAACGCGGCTCAATCACTTCGGCTAATGTCTGGCGCTGTAAACTGCGCGGCGGACGCCCGCCGACACTCGGCACTTCCAGGGTTTCGTCTTTGCTGACCAGAGACCCCAGCGCGCAGCCGTGACGGACTTTAATGGCTTCCGCATCATTCGGCGGTGTGCCGAAGGCGTACGCGATATCGCCGGTCACCACATTCCCTGCATACGGGATAACACGGGTGTGACGCAGTGCGCCGCCGGTGTAAATCGCCATATCCATGGTACCGCCGCCGATATCCACGACACAGACACCCAGTTCACGCTCATCTTCCGTCAGTACCGCGAAGCTTGATGCCAGACCGGCAAAAATCAGCTGGTCCACTTTCAGTCCGCAGCGCTCAACGGCTTTGACAATATTCTTGGCCATGTCGTTATGACAGGTGATCAGATGCACTTTCGCCTGCATCCGCACACCGGATAATCCCACCGGATTTTTAATGCCTTCCTGGTAATCGATGGCATATTCCTGCGGGATCACATGAAGAACGCGGTGCTCGTCGCGGACACGGACAGATTTCGCCGTATGCACCACATTTTCCACATCTTCCTGGGTCACTTCTTCTTCTGAAATCGGCACCATACCGATTTCATTCTGGCAGCTGATGTGTTTGCCGGATAACGCCAGATAGACTGATGAAATCTGGCAGTCCGCCATCAGTTCCGCCTGGTCGATGGCACGCTGAACGCATTTTACCACCGACTCCAGATCATTGACTCCGCCTTTGTCCATTCCGCGTGACGGGCAGTTGCCCGCACCGATAATGTTCACCACACCGTCCGGCAGAATTTCACCAACAAGCGCAGATACTTTGGCGGTGCCTATTTCGAGGCCGACGACTAATTTTCTATCCGTTGCTTTGATCATTGTTATTCTGCCCGCCTTCTTTACCTGTTATGTCTTAATGTCCGTTTGCGAAAGGATCGATCTGCAATGGCGCCCAGCCGACCGCAGCACCGCTGTCATAGCGGAGATCGACATAATCAACCCGTTTGTCCTGTTCCTGCGTCAGGGTCGGATACAGCTCGGTGAAACGCTGTAACCGGCCTTTGGTATCCAGCCGTCCGAGTTCAACCCGGACATCATTATCCAGCACAAGCTGCCAGGCATGACGCGGTGACATTGAGGCTGATTTGATTTTCAGTCCCGCCCCGCTGAGCTGCTGCGCCATTTCGCGATACCCGTTCAGTACATCCTGTTCACTGCCCTGCGCCCCGTAGAGCATCGGGAAAGAGTCTTTTTCTGTCAGTTCCGCCGGCAGGCTGAAAACCCGCCCGGCATCATCAACCATCTGTGAGTCATTCCAGCGTGCATACGGCACATACTCGACCAGATGAATTTTTAATTCGTCCGGCCACTGCTTGCGCACAGTGACCTGACGTAACCACGGGATCCGTTCCAGCTGCTGCTGTACTTCATTGACATCCAGTGTCATAAACGTGCCGGGCGTCCCGAGGGATAACACCGCTTTGCGCACATCATCATTCGTTGTGTAGTGGCGCTCACCGGTTAATACCAGTTTTGACATCGGCAGGCGGTCTGCATCTTTCATCCAGTTCAGCACCATCAGACCACCCCAGACCAGCGTTCCCAGCACCATCAGGAAAAACAGCAGTCCGGCAAGGTATGTGCCGTTACTGGGACGTGAACCCTCATAATCCGGATCCGGTTCACGCATATTCAGTGCAGCCTGTGACATATCAGTCCGCCAGTGCCAGAACGTCCGCCACAAAAGCGGAGAAACTCATGCCTGCCTGACGCGCCGCCTGCGGTACCAGACTGTGGTTGGTCATACCCGGGGACGTGTTCACTTCCAGCAGGTAGAACTGCCCGTCACTGTCGAGCATCACATCCACACGGCCCCAGCCTTCACAACCCACGGCTTTGTAAGCGGCTTTTGCCAGCTCACGGATTTCTGTCTCACGTGCCCCTTCGAGGCCCGGGCAGAAGTATTTTGTGTCATCAGAAATGTATTTGGCTTCGTAGTCGTAGAACACCGCCGCAGGCTGAATGCGGATAGACGGCAGCATCTGCTCACCAAGGAAACCCACGGTGAATTCCGGGCCGCTCAGCCATTTTTCCACCAGCACGTCTTTGTCGTGTTTAAACGCTTCTTCCAGTGCCGGACGCAACGCCTGCGCATTATCCACTTTGGACATACCGACACTCGAGCCTTCCAGGCTTGGTTTGACAATCACCGGATAACCCAGCGGTGCCACACCCTGCTGTAATTCTTCATCGCTGATGTGCGCGAAACGGGCTGCATTGATAGCGAAATACGGCGCAATCGGCAGACCTGCGCCCGCCCACAGCTGTTTGGTGCGCAGCTTGTCCATAGAGAGTGCGGAGGCCATCACACCACTTCCGGTGTACGGCAGTCCCATCTGCTCCAGGCAGCCCTGCAGTGTACCGTCTTCCCCGCCGCGGCCGTGCAGCGCGATAAAGACTTTGGTAAAACCGTCTTCCTTCAGACGGGTCACCGGATATTCTTTGGTATCCACCCCGAATGCATTAATACCGGCTTCTTTTAAACCGGCAAGCACCGCCGCACCTGAAGCCAGGGAGACCTCACGTTCAGCGGATGTTCCGCCCATCAGTACCGCGACTTTTTCAGTCATTCTTAATTATCCTCACTCAAAACCGGCCGTAATTTTGTGTCAGCCAATGTACGCGCTATTTTACCGATATTTCCGGCGCCTTGAACCAGTATTAAATCATTATCTTCAAGAACCTGTGCCAGCACCGCTGCAATTTTGCCCGGTTCGGTGACCAGAATCGGATCCAGTTTGCCGCGCTGACGGATTGTACGGCACAGGGAACGGCTGTCCGCCCCCGGGATCACCGGTTCTCCGGCGGCATACACATCCAGCATCAGCAGGATATCGACCTGATCCAGTGTGTTGGCAAAATCGTCATACAGGTCACGGGTACGGGTGTAGCGGTGCGGCTGAAAAACCATCACAATCCGCTTATCCGGCCAGCCCGCTCTCGCCGCTTTAATCGTCGCATCCACTTCGGTCGGGTGATGGCCGTAATCGTCCACCAGCATCACGCTGCCTTCTTTCCCGTTCACATGCTCCAGCGGGAAGTTACCGAGGAAGTCAAAACGGCGCCCGGTGCCCTGGAATTCACGCAGAGAGGCCAGGATATCTTCATCCGGAATACCCTCTTCTGTCGCGACCGCAATCGCCGCTGTGGCATTCAGAACGTTGTGACGGCCCGGTGCATTCAGTTCCACAGTCAGATCCGGCAGATTCTCCCGGTGAACCGTGAAGAAGCACTGTGAGCCGCGCTGTTCAAAATCTGTGATGCGGACATCCGCATCCTCATGAAAACCGTAGGTAATCACATAACGGCCGATACGCGGCACGATTTCGCGGATCACCGCGTCATCCATACACACCACAGCCAGGCCGTAGAACGGCAGGTTGTGCAGGAAGTTCACAAAGGTGTCTTTCAGGGTTTCAAAATCACCGTGATAAGTATCCATGTGATCCGGCTCGATATTGGTGACCACGGCCACCATCGGCTGTAAATGCAGGAAAGAGGCATCACTTTCATCCGCTTCCGCAATCAGGTAACGGCTTGAACCGAGGCGTGCATGCACACCGGCAGCTTTAACCAGCCCGCCATTGACGAAAGTCGGATCCAGGCCGCCGCGACCGTAAATACCGGAAATCATCGCCGTAGTGGTGGTTTTACCGTGAGTGCCGGCAATCGCCACACCGTGGCGGAAGCGCATCAGTTCCGCGAGCATTTCCGCGCGGCGGATCACCGGAATACGGGCTTCACGCGCCGCAACAATTTCCGGGTTATCGGCTGAAATGGCAGTGGATACCACCACGACGCTGGCGTCTGCCACGTTTTCCGGGCGGTGATTGAAGTAAATCGTCGCGCCCAGGCTGCTCAGTTGTTTTGTTACTGCATTCGGCGCCAGATCAGACCCGCTGATCTCATAACCTTCGTTCGCCAGCACTTCCGCTATCCCGCCCATACCGGCACCGCCGATACCGACAAAGTGAATGTGCCGGACACGTTTCATTTCCGGAATGAAGGATCGTAATTTCGCCAATTGCTGTGTATTCACGTTATTTCTTCGCTATATCAATTCGTTAGTGTTTTTTCGCTGCCGCAATAATTGCATCCGCCACCTGTTTGGTAGCATCGGTAATTGCGACACTCCGTGCTTTTTCCGCCATGGTCAGCAGGCGTGGTCTGTCCCACTCGCGCAGTTGCTCTGCCACCGCCTGTGCGTTAAAGGACGGCTGTTCCATGATAACCGCAGCGCCCGCCTGTTCCAGCGGCTGTGCATTCCAGTATTGCTGGCGGTCTTTATGCTGAAACGGCACAAAAATCGCGCCCAGCCCGACCACCGCGATCTCACTGACGGTCAGCGCCCCGGAGCGGCAGATAACCACATCAGCCCAAGTATAAGCTTCAACCATGTCATCAATAAATTCTGTGACAGTCACACTGTCTGACGCATTCTGCGCGTTATACAGCGCTTGTGTGCTTTCCGCACTGCCTTTGCCGGCCTGGTGGCGGATACAGACAGCATCCCCCATAATTCCGGCCACTTCCGGCAGGGTCTGATTCAGGATACGCGCACCCTGACTGCCGCCGATCACCAGAATGCGGATCGGCCCTTCACGTCCGGCAAAGCGCTCTGCCGGTGACGGCAGATTGAGGATATCCTCACGCACCGGGTTACCGACTACCGGAGCCTGCGGGAACGCGCCCGGGAATCCCTGTAATACCGTGATGGCGATTTTCGACAGCCAGCCGTTGGTCAGCCCGGCAACACCGTTCTGCTCATGCAGGATCACCGGAATACCGCAGCGCCAGGCTGCCACGCCGCCGGGACCGGAAACAAACCCGCCCATGCCGAGCACGGCATCCGGCTGGTAGTCACGCATAATTTTTTTCGCCTGTCTTATCGCTTTCGCGATACGGAACGGCGCGGTGAGCAGCGCTTTTACGCCTTTGCCGCGCAGACCG
Organism: Morganella morganii; assembly: GCF_041099235.1. GTDB lineage: Bacteria > Pseudomonadota > Gammaproteobacteria > Enterobacterales > Enterobacteriaceae > Morganella > Morganella morganii_E. Next base: position 135,289 of record NZ_JBFZSO010000005.1, read on the forward strand.
GTAATCTCAATAAAATCGATATCAATGCCGTGTTTCGGCACGAGCTGAGCTTCCATCCGGTCACGTGTGCCCAGCCAGCGGATTTCCCAGCCCTGACTCTGTAAATAGTGCGCAACCGCAAGCCCCGGAAATACATGTCCGCCACTACCACCGGCCATCACCATCAGACGGGGGGCTTTATTACTCATCGCGCTCTCCTTGAGAATGCCTGGGCTTTTGCCAGGCGTGTTTCAAAATCAATCCGCAGCAGCAAGGCAATGGCTACGGTCATAATCACTAAGCTCGAACCGCCGTAACTGATCAGCGGCAGCGTCAGCCCTTTGGTCGGCAGCATGCCGGAGGCTGCACCGACGTTAACCAGGGCCTGGAAGCTGAACCAGATGCCGATGGCACAGGCCAGGAAACCGGCAAAACGCTGGTCGATCATCAGTGCGCGGCGGCCGATAACCATGGCGCGGAACGCGACAAAAAAGACCATCAGCAGCACCAGGATCACACCGAAATACCCTAATTCCTCGCCGAGGATGGCAAAAATAAAGTCCGTATGGGCTTCCGGCAGGTATTCCATTTTCTGAATGGAGTTGCCCAGCCCCTGACCGAAATAATCACCGCGCCCGAAGGCCATCAGTGATTGCGTTAACTGGTAACCGCTGCCGAACGGATCTTCCCACGGGTCAAGGAACGAGGTCACACGCCGCATACGGTAAGGTTCGGCGATAATCAGCAGTACCACTGCGGCGACACCGCCACCGATAATCGCGATAAACTGCCACATTTTGGCACCGGCGAGAAAAAGCAGCGCCAGTGTGGTGACAAACAGTACCACCACGGTACCGAGGTCAGGCTGTAACAGCAGTAACACCGCCAGCACAAACATCACGCCCATCGGCTTGCAGAATCCCCAGAAGTTATTTCTGACCTCATCCACCTTGCGCACCAGATAGCTCGCGAGATAAACAAACAGTGCCAGTTTTGACACTTCCGCAGGCTGAATACGCATCGGCCCGATCGCTATCCAGCGTGATGCCCCGTTAACCGAGCTGCCCACGCCGAGTACCACAATCAGCCCGCCGATCGTACCAATCAGCAGTAATGTGCTGTAGCGCTGCCACATTTCCAGCGGGAAACGCATAATCACGACAGCGATAATAAAAGCAAAAATTAAGAAGCCACCGTCACGCTTGGCAAAATAGAAAGGATCTTCCGCCAGACGCTGCCCGACAGGCATTGAGGCGGAAGTCACCATCACAAAGCCAATCGCGGCCAGTCCCAGTGCAAACCACAGCAGTGTCCGGTCGTACATCACGACCGTACTGAACTCGCCGTTACGCTCGCCGATCATCCAGTTTTTAAAACGCTGTGATCCGGGGAATTTCATGCCGCCAACTCCCGTGCCAGACGGGCAAACTCACGCCCGCGCTCTTCAAAGTTACGGAACTGATCCAGACTCGCACAGGCCGGTGATAACAACACCATATCCCCGGCGGCCAGTGACGGTGCCAGCGTCCGCATGGCCTGCTCCATGGTGTCAGTCAGCAGAGAGACATCCGGACGCAGCTGCGCCAGCTGTGCGCCGTCACGCCCGAAGCAGTAAAGACGGATTTTTTCGCCGCTCAGGTACGGCAGCAGCGGAGAGAAATCCGCTGATTTACCGTCACCGCCGAGCAGCAGATGCAGACAGCCGTCCACCTGTAAACCGTTCAGTGCCGCTTCGGTACTGCCGACGTTGGTGGCTTTGGAATCATCAATCCAGCGGATCCCGGCAGATTCATGCACCAGCTGAAAACGGTGCGGCAGACCGCTGTAAGTGCGCAGTGCTTTCAGTGCGCCTTCACGCGGGATATTGACCGCATCTGCCAGCGCCAGTGCGGCCAGGGCATTACAGTAGTTATGCTGGCCGTGCAGGATCATCTCACTGCAATTAATAATTTTTTCACCGCAGAAGCAGAGTGCCTGCTCATCGGTATCCAGCCAGTAATCCCCGGTTTCAACACCGAAGCTGACATATTCCGCGCGGTCACAATCACAGCCCGGCTGTGTCAGTGCATCTTCCGCGTTATACACACAGACGGCAGCGTCGTGATAGACACGCAGTTTTGCCGCACGATACTGCTCCAGCCCCTGCGGATAGCGATCCATATGATCTTCCGTGACATTCAGAACCGTTGCCGCTGCCGGTTTCAGGCTGAACGTGGTTTCCAGCTGAAAACTGGATAACTCGAGTACACAGAGCTCATAATCACCTTTCAGCAGTTCCAGCGCCGGCAGGCCGATATTACCGCCGACACCGGTACGCAGACCGGCACAGCGTCCCATTTCCCCCACCAGGGAGGTCACGGTGCTTTTACCGTTTGAGCCGGTGATCGCCACAACCGGGACCGTCACTTCGCGGGCAAATAATTCGATATCGCCGATAATTTCCGCACCGGCCTGTGCAGCTGCCTGCAGTTGCGGGGTACTGACCGCCACTCCCGGGCTTGCGATAATCAGGTCTGCATCCAGCAGCCACTGCGCTTCAAAACCACCGCAATGACACTGAACGCTGTCCGGCAGCTTATCGATGCCGGGCGGGGAGGTGCGGGTATCCATCACCTTCGGCGTAACGCCGCGTGACAGAAAAAAGTCCACACAGGAAAGCCCGGTTAAACCGAGCCCGACAATCACAATGTCTTTCCCCTGATAATTCGTCATGATTAACGTACCTTGAGTGTCGCCAGACCGATCAGCACTAACATCAGGGAGATAATCCAGAAGCGGACAATCACCCGCGGCTCAGGCCAGCCTTTTAATTCATAATGGTGATGAATAGGTGCCATCCGGAAAATACGCTGACCGCGTAATTTGAAGGATCCGACCTGTAAAATCACCGACAGAGTTTCCACCACGAACACACCGCCCATAATCAGCAGCAGGAATTCCTGGCGCAGCAGAACAGCAATGGTACCCAGCGCGCCGCCGAGTGCCAGTGAACCGACATCGCCCATAAAGACCTGTGCCGGATAGGTGTTAAACCACAGGAATCCCAGCCCTGCCCCGACAATCGCGGTGCAGACAATCACCAGTTCCCCGGCGTGCGGCAGATACGGGATATGCAGATAATGCGCGAAATTCACGTTACCGGTCGCCCACGCCACCAGCGCAAACCCGGCGGCAACAAAGACGGTCGGCATAATCGCGAGGCCGTCGAGGCCGTCAGTGAGGTTCACGGCGTTACTGGTGCCGACAATCACGAAATACGCCAGCAGGATATACAGCACACCCAGCTGCGGCATCACATCTTTAAAGAACGGCACCACCAGCTGGGTCGCCGGGGTGTCTTTACCGATGGCATACATACTGAACGCCACGGTCAGCGCCAGTACGGACTGCCAGAAATATTTCCAGCGGGCAATCAGCCCTTTGGTGTCTTTGCGCACCACTTTACGGTAGTCATCAATAAAGCCGACAATACCGTAGCCGATCAGCACCAGCAGCACACACCAGACATACGGGTTGTCCAGACGCGCCCACAGCAGAACAGAAATGGCGATGGAGAACAGGATCATCATGCCGCCCATGGTCGGGGTACCGCGCTTGCTGAAGTGCGATTCCGGCCCTTCGCTGCGGACAACCTGGCCAATCTGCATTCTCTGGAGATACGCAATCACATGCGGCCCCATCCATAATGCGATAATCAGCGAGGTCAGCAGGCCGACGATGGCACGGAACGTCAGGTAAGAGAAGACGTTAAACGCGGTATGAAACTGCACCAGATACTCAGCCAGCCAAATCAGCATGGGACATTCTCCTGCAAGGCGTGCACAACTTCTTCCATTGCGGAGCTGCGTGAACCTTTAACTAAAATTGAAATTGATGAATGCTGTGCCACCAGAGGTGCCAGCGCAGCAATGAGGGTTGTTTTGTCAGCGAAATGGTGTCCCTGACACTCATCACTGATAAAATGACTGAACTGACCTGCGGTGAACACCGCATCCAGTCCGGCATCGCGGGCAGCCTGCCCGACTCTGCGGTGACTCTCTTCGGCGTAACCGCCCTGCTCGCCGATATCCCCGGCAACCAGCACGCGGTAACCCGGTAATTGTGCCAGCACACGGATTGCCGCAATCATCGAGCCGTCATTGGCATTGTAAGTGTCGTCAATCACCAGCTTGCCCGGAGCCAGTTCAACCGGATATAAGCGTCCCGGTACGGCGCTGGTTTGTGCCAGGCCACTGCGGATATCCGCCAGTGTCGCCCCGGCAGACAGTGCCAGTGCCGCCGCCGCGAGGGCATTGGCAATATTGTGACGGCCCGGCAGCGGCAGTGTGACAGCAGTGCTGCCTGCCGGTGTGTGCAGGGTAAAGTCAGTGGTCAGCGGGTTCATCACCACATCAGCCGCGTAAAAATCAGCCTGCGGGTGCGGATCAACGGAGAAACTCCAGCGGGTCTGACGCGGGGTCAGATGTGCCTGCCAGTGAGTGAAGTCATTACTTTCCAGATTGATGATGGCGGTGCCTTCGTCAGTCAGGCCGGTGAAAATTTCCCCTTTTGCCTGCGCGATGGCTTCTGCGGAACCGAACTCGCCGATATGGGCGGCAAACAGGTTATTCACCAGTGCGGTCTGCGGGTGTGTCATGGCTGCGGTATAGGCGATTTCACCAGTGTGGTTGGCACCCAGCTCAATCACCGCAAACTGATGTTTTTCTGTCAGGCGCAGCAATGTCAGCGGCACGCCGATATCATTATTAAAGTTACCGGCAGTAAACAGGGTTTCGCCTGCCTGCTGTAAAATTGCCGCCGTCATCTCTTTGACGGAGGTTTTGCCGGACGAACCGGTCAGCGCGACCACTTTCGCCTGACTGCGGTCACGGTTGCCTTTCGCCACCGCACCCAGCGCAAGGCGGGTATCTTTAACAATAATCTGCGGACAGTTCACGTCCATCCGGCGGTTCACCAGGACGGCGGCGACACCTTTCGCTGCCACATCCGCAATAAAATCATGAGCATCAAAACGTTCACCGGCCAGGGCGATAAACAGCGCACGTTCGCCGATGGTGCGGCTGTCCGTGGTGACACTCTCAATCCGTTCTGATGCCGCGTGACCGCTGAGGATAAGCTCCCCGGTGGTCAGTTGTGCGATATCAGCGAGGGAGAACGGGATCATGCCATTACTCCCAGCAGGCGGGCGACCGTCAGGCGGTCGGAATAGTCCAGACGGCGGTTGCCGACCAGCTGATAATCCTCATGCCCTTTTCCGGCCACCAGCACCACGTCATCCGGTGTTGCCTGCATCACTGCGAAGGTGACGGCTTCCGCACGGCCCGGGATCGGCAGTGCACGGGAGGTATCAACCAGCCCGGCCATAATGTCATTGATAATCGCCTGCGGCTCTTCGCTGCGCGGGTTATCGTCGGTGATCACCACCACATCGGATTCCTGCTCAGCAATTGCGCCCATCAGCGGACGTTTGCCTTTGTCGCGATCACCGCCGCAGCCGAAGACACACCACAGTTTACCTTTAGTATGCAGACGCGCCGCACTCAGTGCTTTTTCCAGCGCATCCGGGGTGTGAGCATAATCGACAACAACCGTCGGACGGTTATCTGCGGTGAAGACTTCCATCCGGCCGCAGACCGGTGTTAACGCGGTTGCAGCGCGCAGCAATGTATTCAGGTCATAACCCAGTGCCAGCAGGGTTGCCGCAGCCACCAGCAGGTTACTGACGTTAAAGGCGCCCATCAGCGGGCTGTCCAGCTCACCGTTGCCCCAGCTTGAGGTAAAGGTGATGTGCGCACCGCTGTCGTGATAATCCACAGAAACGGCTTTCAGGAAACGCCCCTGCCAGCCGGCCGGCAGATTGTCATCCATTGTGACCGCGACCGCTTCCGGTAATTTTGCCAGCCATTTCAGCCCTGTCTCATCATCCGCATTAATAATTTTTTGTTCGCTGTGATGGGTTGAGAACAGCAGCCATTTGGCAGCTTCGTAGTTGGCCATATCACCGTGGTAATCGAGGTGATCACGGCTTAAGTTAGTAAAGACGGCAGCCCGGAACGGCAGTGCCGCCACACGGCTCTGAACCAGCCCGTGAGAGGAGACTTCCATCGCTGCCACCGTGGCACCTTTCTTCGCCAGTTTGTCCAGCTCGAACTGGATATCAACGGCTGAACCGGTGGTGTTTTCAGTCGGGATCACATGCCCGAGCAGCCCGTTCCCGACCGTTCCCATCACAGCGCTGGTTTCGCCCATCGCCTGCGTCCACTGCGCCAGCAGCTGGGTGGTGGTGGTTTTCCCGTTAGTGCCGGTCACGCCGATCAGTTTCAGGCGTTCCGCCGGGTGGTGATAAAACTCGCCGGCCAGACGGGATAATTTTTCATTCAGGTGGCTGAGATACACCACCGGTACACCATGCAGAACCTGCACACTGCCGTCTTCCGCCGCACCATCCGCTTCCGCGACCACAGCAGCCACACCCTGGGCAATGGCCTGAGGAATGTAGTGACGTCCGTCGGACTGGTGGCCTTTAACCGCCAGGAACAGATCACCGGCAGCCGCTTTGCGGCTGTCCAGGGTCATATCACGTAACGCCTTAGCCGGTGCATCAACACCGAGCGGCGCGAGTAAATCGCGCAAATTACGATCTGCCACTTGTACCCTCTTTTGGTTTATTAATAACCACTTCATTAGATTGTTCTTCCGGTGTCAGCGCATCGGGTTCCACGTTCATTGTCCGCAGAACACCGCCCATGATGGCACCGAATACCGGTGCGGAGATCGCACCCCCGTAATACTTGCCGCCCTGCGGGTCATTGATAATCACAACCAGTGCAAAACGCGGACGGCTTGCCGGTGCAACCCCGGCGGTGTAAGCGATATAACGGTTCACGTATTTCCCGTCGTCGCCCACTTTTTTCGCGGTCCCGGTTTTAATGGCCACGCGGTACCCTTTGATCGCAGCGCGCGTTCCGCCGCCGCCCGGTAACGCAACACTTTCCATCATCTGAACCACGGTTTTCATCACCGGTTCAGGGAAGACGCGGGTGCCCGGCACCGGCGGATCCACTTTTGTAATGGACAGCGGACGGTAAATCCCGAAACTGCCGATTGTTGCATAGGCACGCGCTAACTGTAACGGTGTTACCATCAGCCCGTAACCGAAAGAAAAGGTGGCCCTTTCAAGCTCAGACCACCGTGTTTTTTTACTTGGATATATGCCACTGCTTTCTCCGACCAGCCCCAGATTGGTCGGTTTTCCCAGCCCGAAACGCGAATAGACGTCCACGAGTTCCTGAGCGGGCATCGCTAACGCAAGTCTTGAAACCCCTACGTTACTCGACTTCTGTAAAATACCGGTGATGGTCAGTTCGGCATAACGCGCCACGTCTTTGATTTCATGACCACTGATCCGGTACGGATACGTATTCACCACGCTGTTCGGTTTGATGATGTTGTTGTGCAGTGCTGTCATCACCACCAACGGTTTTACCGTCGAGCCCGGTTCAAAAATATCGGTAATAGCGCGGTTACGCATGGCATCTTTCGGTGTGCCCTGGAGGTTGTTCGGGTTATAGGACGGGCTGTTCGCCATCGCCAGAATTTCCCCTGTGTTCACATCCACCAGAATCGCCGTGCCGGATTCCGCTTTGTTCAGTGCCACCGCACTGCTGATTTCGCGGTATACCAGCGCCTGTAAACGCTCATCAATACTGAGTGTCAGGTTGTGTCCGGCCTGACTTTCGCGGGCGATAGTATCTTCAATAACGCGGCCGCCGCGATCTTTACGGACTGTCCGCTGCCCCGGAACCCCGGTCAGCCAGCGGTCAAAGCTTTTCTCAACCCCTTCAATCCCTTCATCATCAATATTGGTGACACCAATAATGTGAGCAGTCACAGAGCCGGACGGGTAATACCGCTTTGATTCCGCCTGTAAATAAATTCCCGGCAGATTCAGTTTTTTCACATAATCGCCGATGGTCGGGTTCACCTGACGCGCCAGATAGACAAAGCGGCCTTTCGGGTTCGCCGTGACTTTGCTTTTCACCTGTTCGAGCGGGATATTCAGCGCTTCGGACAGTGCGCGCCAGCGGGTGTCATCTCCTACCCCGCCTTTGTCGGCTAACTCTTTCGGATCAGCCCAGACGGCGTTGACCGGCACACTGACCGCCAGCGGACGCCCCATACGGTCGCTGATCATGCCGCGTGCGGTCGGGATCTCCTGGACGCGCAGCGAGCGCATGTCACCTTCTTTGACCAGCATGTCCGGGTTGATAATCTGTAAATACGCCACCCGGATCAGCAGTGCGGCCAGGGCAAGCCCGATACCGCCGCATAACAACGCAAAACGCCAGCTGATAAAACTGGCTTTTTCTTCCGGACGTTTGATACGGGCACCGCCCTGCGTTTTGCCTGCTGATTTTTTGCTTTTCATGCCTTCGTCATTTTGTTACGACAATTTTTTCGTTTGCCGGATCCACATGCTGCATACTGAGACGCTCAACGGACAGGCGCTCGACACGGCTGTGATCCCCCAGGGCGTTCTCTTCCAGAATCAGGTTACGCCATTCGATATCCAGCGAGTTACGCTCCAGCACAAGATGTTCCCGCTCTGCGGTCAGCAGACGTGTTTTATGTGCCGTGATGACCACAAAAATCGCGCTGACGATCACTGCGATAAATAAAATCGCAGGGATAAATCCGTGGCGCAGCAGGTCACGACAAATAACGCGGGCTAAATTGTGCCGTTCTGTGGTCATGCTTTCTCCGCAAAGCGCAGTACCGAACTGCGGGCACGCGGGTTAACACTGATTTCCTGCTCTGACGGTTTCATTTTTCCGGCCAGTTTCAGTGCCGGTGTGCCGTGCGCTTTCAGTTGTTCTTCCGTCAGCGGTAATCCGTGCGGCACCTGTGGTCCGCGGCTTTCATCACGCATAAACTGCTTCACAATCCGGTCTTCCAGCGAGTGGAAGCTGATGACCGATAAACGGCCGCCCTGAGCCAGAATACCCAGTGCGCCGGTCAGCGCCTGGCGGATCTCATCCAGCTCGCTGTTGACATAGATACGGATAGCCTGGAAGCTGCGGGTCGCCGGATGCTTGTGTTTTTCTTTCACCGGAGACACAGCGGCAATTAAATCCGCCAGCTGTTTTGTCCGCGTCAGCGGCTCTTCGGTCTTATTACGTTCAACAATCGCGCGGGCAATCCGTTTCGAAAAACGCTCTTCACCGAAATTTTTCAGCACCCACGCAATATCTTCTTCTTTGGCTTCGGTCAGCCATTGTGCGGCGGAGATCCCGCGTGTCGGATCCATCCGCATATCCAGCGGCCCGTCACGCATAAAGGAGAATCCGCGCTCCGCGTCATCCAGCTGCGGGGAAGATACCCCCAGATCCAGCAGAACGCCGTTAATCTGTCCGCCCAGTTCCAGGTCATTCACATAACCGGCGATACCGGAAAACGGGCCATGAATAATGGAAAAACGCGGGTCATCAATCTGTGCCGCAGCAGCAATCGCCTGCGGATCCCGGTCAATGGCAATCAGACGCCCCTGCGGACCGAGTTTTGATAAAATCAGACGGGAGTGCCCGCCGCGGCCGAATGTGCCGTCGATATAAATGCCGTCTTCGCGGATCTGTAATCCGTTAACGGCTTCATCCAGTAAAACACTGGTATGCTGAAACTGACTCTCTGCCATTTAAAGTGATAAATCCTGTAACCGGGCGGATAAAGGTCCGGATGCCGTCTGCCCGGCAGCAATATCATCCTGTACCTGCTGATACCACGTCTGCTCATCCCACAGCTCAAACTTGTTGAACTGCCCGACCAGCATGACTTCTTTGGTTAACCGCGCATGTGTGCGCAGTGTACCGGCTAACAAAAGACGTCCCGCACTGTCCATCTGACATTCCGTGGCATGACCCAGCAACAGGCGCTGAACACGGCGCTCCGTGGGATCCATGGTGGACAATTGTGCCAGTTTCAGTTCGATCAGTTCCCACTCCGGTAAGGTGTAAAGCAGCAGGCACGGCTGGTGGAGATCGATAGTGCAGACCATCTGACCTTCCGACTTTTCAGCAAGCAGCGACCGGTACCGTGCCGGTACGGTTATGCGCCCTTTGCTGTCAAGATTAACCAGTGTTGCCCCGCGAAACATTCGTTTCTCCGCTCAGTTTTGCCCTGAATTACCACTTTCACCCACAATTCCCCACCAACAGAGTTTACGAATGGTAGGAAAAGCTTGTCAAGCCAGAGCTGACAAGGTTTCGTTTCCGCTGTCGGGGAATAAAGGGGTGAGAAAATATGGGATTTTTTGCTTCAGGGAACAGAAGTGAGGTAACACACTGATTCAAATCAGAAAAAAATTCACATAATACGCACTCGGCTAACCGGGGCAAATTATACCGAATCTGGCGAAAGAAAGATGCATTTTTGCGAGGTGTCCCTCACTTTCAGGATAAAAATTCACCATTACCACAAAGACCCCGGGATTTTTGTTCCGGTCATCTGTGCTGTTACTTTCTGTTACACAGCGTGATTATTTAATAAATGAAAATTTAATATTCAGTTTATCAATAGCATAACTGTCACAAAACCGGACTGATGATATTCTGCGGTGCATACCCTTAATTGGAGTAAGTGTATTTACGGGGAGTGAAAGGTGTGGTGTGAAAATTGTCAATTTCTGTCAATCAGCAGAATTGAAAAAAATTCTTAGGATTCCTCTCAAAAAGGGTTTTTCATCTGTTTTCGGCTGATACAAATAAAAATACCTATACGTTTCCGTACAGGTATCAGAAAAAATAATGATTTTACCGTCTGAATATTACCGGCGGCTCAGACTTCCGCGACGGCACAGATCACGGCGGATCCGGGTGATACCCGCAGCCGGTTTCTGTTTTTCATCCAGACTTGCCAGTACCAGCTCCAGCACACGCTCAGCAATATCGCGGTGACGCTGTGCCACGGACAGAACCGGACACTCAAGGAAATCAAGCAGTTCATGATCACCGAAGGTCGCGATCACCAGTTGCCCCGGCAGACGGCCGCTGCGGGCCAGCGTGGCATCCATCACACCCTGTAACAGGGCAAATGAGGTGGTAAACAGCGCATCCGGCATCGGGTTGCTTTCCAGCCAGGTATCAAACGCTTTTGCGGCGGCATCACGCTCATAGCTGTCGGCATAGAGGAAATTCACGTTACGTGCATCCCCTTCCCAGGCTTCACGGAATCCCTGTTCACGCAGGAAACTGACAGAAAGTTCCGGTAACGCGCCGAGATATACCACCGATTCTGCCGGGAACTGACGTAATTCGGATGCCAGCATTTTGGCGTCCTCAAAGTCATCCCCGACCACACTGATAAAGTGCTCATTTTCCAGTGCACGGTCGAGCGCGACAATCGGCAGGGAGCGGTTTGCCCAGCGCTGATAGAACGGATGCTCCGGCGGCAGTGCGGTGGAAACGATAATCGCATCCACCTGACGCTGTAACAGGTGTTCCACACAACGGATTTCGTTGTCAGGCTGGTCTTCGGAGCAGGCAATCAGCAGCTGATAACCACGGCTGCGCGCCTGGCGCTCCAGATAATTTGCGATGCGGGTGTAGCTGGTGTTCTCCAAATCCGGGATCACCAGTCCGATTGAGCGGGTACGGCCTGCACGCAGACCGGCAGCCACCGCATTCGGATGGTAATTATGTTCACGAACCACCGCCATCACTTTTTCGACAGTTTTGTCACTCACACGATATTGTTTTGCTTTTCCGTTGATGACATAACTGGCCGTCGTGCGCGACACACCGGCAAGGCGGGCGATTTCATCCAGTTTCACGTTAACCCCTTACAAATCAGGAAACGGCCCGAACAACGGGCCAAATAAGAAGAGTGATCAGTTTACCCTTTCACCGCGAATATTTCACCGCATTATTTTATCGCCGCGCGACATCCCCACGATGCCGGAGCGGGCAATTTCCACAATTTCCGCGAAGCCGCGCACCGCATCCAGGAAGGCATCCAGCTTTTCGCTGGTGCCGGTCAGCTGCACGGTATAGAGCGTCGCGGTCACATCCACAATCTGCCCGCGGAAGATATCGGTACTGCGTTTGACCTCATCCCGCCCGTAACCGCTGGCCTGTAATTTCACCAGCATCACCTCGCGCTCAATGTGAGTGGCAGAGGTCAGTTCTGTGACACGGAACACATCCACCAGCTTGTTGAGCTGTTTTTCAATCTGCTCCAGCACCCGCGCATCGCCTTTGGTCTGGATAGTCAGGCGGAACAGTGACGGGTCATCAGTCGGGGCGGCGGTGATACTTTCGATATTATACCCGCGCTGGGAAAAAAGCCCTGCCACACGGGATAATGCCCCAGTTTCGTTTTCTAATAAAATTGACAGAATCCGGCGCATGATCAGGTCCTCTCCGTTTTGCTTAACCACATTTCATCCATTCCGCCGTTGCGGATCTGCATCGGATAAACATGCTCTTTCTCATCCACCATCACATCGGCGAACACCAGTCGTTTCTCTTCGCGGACAATGCGCAGTGCCTCCGCAAGCTGTTCACGCAGCGTGGCTTTATCACTGATGCTGATGCCGACATGCCCGTAAGCCTCTGCCAGACGGACAAAATCAGGCAGCGATTCCATATAGGAGTGCGAGTGACGGCCGTGATAAACCATATCCTGCCACTGCTTCACCATGCCAAGGAAGCGGTTATTCAGATTAAGCACCAGCACCGGCAGCCCGAACTGTAATGCCGTGGAAAGCTCCTGAATATTCATCTGGATGCTGCCGTCCCCGGTGACACACACCACCATATCATCCGGTTTCGCCAGCCGGACACCCAGTGCCGCCGGTAACCCGAAGCCCATCGTGCCCAGCCCGCCGGAGTTTATCCAGCGGCGCGGTTCATCAAACGGGTAATAGAGCGCGGCAAACATCTGATGCTGACCGACATCGGAGGTCACATACGCCTTCCCTTCCGTCAGTTCCCACAGGGTGCGGATCACAGTCTGCGGCTTGATTTTTTCCCCGCTCTCATCAATGGCCAGACACTGTTTCGCTTTCCACTGATCAATGCGCCGCCACCAGTCACACAGCGCATCCGGATCCTGTTCATCGGTCAGGGATTCCAGCTGTAACAGCATCTGCGCGAGACACAGTTTCGCATCACCGACAATCGGAATATCCGCCGCCACGGTTTTGGAGATAGACGCCGGATCGACATCGATATGAATGACCGTTGCCTGCGGGCAGTATTTCGCCAGATTATTGGTGGTCCGGTCATCGAAACGGACACCGACGGCAAAAATCACATCACTGTGATGCATGGTATTGTTTGCTTCATACGTCCCGTGCATACCCAGCATACCGACACACTGCGGATGAGTGCCCGGAAATGCGCCCAGTCCCATCAGGGAGAGCGCCACCGGCAGACGCAGTTTATCCGCAAGGGTGAAAATCTCCGGGCTGCATCCGGCACTGACAGCGCCGCCACCGATATACATGACCGGGCGTTTCGCCTGCATCAGTGTGATCAGGGCGCGTTTGATCTGCCCTTTATGACCGGCACCGGTCGGGTTATAGGAGCGCAGGCTGACCCGTGACGGGTAGCTGTATTCGTGCTGTTGCTGGACAATATCTTTCGGAAAATCAATAACCACAGGCCCCGGACGACCGCTCTGTGCCAGATAGAATGCTTTTTTGATGGTGGCCGGAATATCCGCGACATCGTGCACCAGGTAACTGTGTTTCACGACCGGGCGGGAAATACCCACCATATCCACTTCCTGGAAGGCATCGTTGCCGATCAGCGCACTCGCCACCTGGCCGGACAGCACCACCAGCGGCACTGAATCCATATACGCAGTGGCGATACCGGTAATGGCGTTAGTCGCCCCCGGTCCGGAAGTGACCAGCACCACGCCGGTTTTACCGGTCGCGCGGGCATAACCGTCCGCCATATGTACAGCGGCCTGTTCGTGGCGCACCAGAATATGGCCGACACCGCCTACGGTATGCAGTGCATCATAAATATCCAGAACAGCGCCGCCCGGATAGCCGAATACGTGTGACACGCCCTCATCAATTAAGGAGCGCACGATCATTTCTGCCCCTGTCAACCTCTCCATAAATGCTCTCCTGCCCGTGATTGCGGGTTGTAACTGCAAGTGATGTGTTTGTCTGTTTTTAGTTATCTGAGGATTAACATAACGATAAAATGACAGTGCTGGCAAATGCGTTTTTCGGGAAGCAAAAAGCGGAAAACCACAGGAATAAAGGAAATGTCATGATCCGCAGACGATCATACCTGCGGCGGCAAATCACAAAGCAGAGTTCACTGAGAGCGGGGGAAAAACCGGCGGGATATAAAAACGGCACTGCACAGGAAACAGGCAGTGCCGTCATGGAAATCAATCAGTCCGTATACATCGACTCAATTTCGCGCTGATAGCGCTGTGCGATCACTTTACGGCGCAGTTTCAGGGTTGGTGTCAGTTCACCAAGCTCCATGGAAAAATTCTGCGGCAGCAGTGTGAAACGTTTGACCTGATGAAAGGCAGCGATATTTTTCTGCAGCTCTTTCAGGCGGCTTTCAAACAGCGCCACAATCTGGCTGTTTTTCAGCAGCTCCATCCGGTCATGGTATTTCAGATTCAGTGCCCGCGCGTGTTCTTCCAGGGTATCAAAGCACGGCACAATCAGTGCGGAGACAAACTTACGCGCATCCGCCACCACCGCGATATGTTCGATAAAGCGGTCCTGTCCCAGCGTGCCTTCCAGCATCTGCGGCGCAATATATTTACCGTTCGAGGTTTTCATCAGATCTTTCAGGCGTTCGGTGATAAACAGATTGCCCTGCTCATCCAGCGCACCGGCATCACCGGTCCGCAGCCAGCCATCAGCAGTAAAAGCCTGACGGGTCTCTTCCGGCTTATTGTAATAGCCGCGCATCACCACCGGCCCGCGTACCTGAATCTCATTTTCCTCACCGATACGCACTTCCACATCCGGCAGCGGCACACCGATAGAGCCGAGCTGATAACCGCTGTTTTCCCAGCAGGATACCGTGGCACAGGTTTCTGTCATGCCGTAGCCGTATTTGATGTTAATGCCGATGGCGAGGAAAAAGCGGATAATTCCATCATCCAGCCGTGCACCCGCCGCCGGTAAGAAACGGACATTACCGCCCAGCACACCGCGCAGTTTACCGAGCACTTTTTTCTGTGCGAACTGATCACACCGCGCGGCCAGCCACGACTGCTTCTCACCGCGCTGCTGTGCATCAAGGGTCTTTTTACCGGTCCGTACCGCCCAGTGGAATAACGCCCGTTTATACCACGGCGCCTGTGCCACTTTTTCGTAAATACCACTGAATACTTTTTCATAGAAACGCGGCACCGCACACATCACGGTCGGTTTCACCGATACCATCGCTTTGCGTACCAGGTTGGTATCACTGAGATAGACATTCAGTGCGCCGGTGTGCATCACATAGAAGCTCCAGGCGCGCTCAAAAACGTGCGTCAGCGGCAGGAAGCAGAGTGAGACATCATCTTCGGTCAGTGTCAGCCGCTCATCATGCAGATAAAGCTGGGCGGCCATATTGCGGTAATCCAGCATCACGCCTTTCGGCTCGCCGGTGGTCCCGGAGGTGTAAATCAGGGTGAAAAGATCATCAAGGGAACAATCCGCAATGCGCTGACGCAGCTCTGCGGCGTAACTGCCGTCGTGGCCGTTCATAAACTGACGCAGTGTGCAGACCGCCGGATGCGACGGGATTGCCGTGTTTTCCGGGTTCATTATGATGATTTTCTGCAGCGACGGGCAGAGAGAGAGCAGCGACAGGGCGATTTCCGCCTGCTTCTGACCATCCACAAACAGGATGCGCACCTGCGCATCATTAAGAATATAGGCCGCCTGGTCATCACTGCTGGTGGCATAGAGCGGCACCACAATGGCACGGCACTGAAGAATCGCCAGGTCGGTTAATGACCACAGGGCGCTGTTGTGCGAGAAAATAGCGACATTTTCCTGCACTTCAACCCCTTCTGCCAGCAGGGCTTCCGCCAGATTTTCACTGAACGCCCCGGCCTGCTGCCAGGTAAAATCGATATGCTGACCTTGTTCACACCACTGTCGCAGTGCGATTTTGTCACCCCGGCGCTGTTTTTGCTGTTGCAGCCGCGTCACTAAATGATAGTGATGCAAATTTGTTGTTGTCACACGCGTTTCCTTTACTGAGCCGTCAGACTGTACGGTTTCACGTTATGTAATAATTTTTCAGCTTACAGTTGTACGCTTAAATTTTTCCGCAAGTGTAGCCTGTTGTCTCCGGGAACAAAAGCAAATTTAGTTATCTTTGCAATGACGGGATCACAAAAAAGCCCCGGCAGATACATTTACCTGACGGGGCGGGGAATAAATTAAATGATCGATTACATATGATGTGTGAACTGCGTCAGCAGTGCCTTCATCCACTGATGCCCTTTATCGCGGGTACACGCCTCGTGCCAGATCAGAAACGCCGGACGGCTGACTTTATCCCACGGCAGCTGCACTTCCTGAATCGGCAGCACATGCGAGTAGAGCTGAATCAGCCATTTCGGCGCAATCGCCACCAGTTCTGTTTTAGAAACAATATTCAGTACACTGACTAAATTGGTTCCCTGATAAACAATAGCCCGGAGTAATTCATTATTTTCATAATACGGTGAACTGAATGAATCAATTAAATCCAGCGACACCACGGCATGTTGCTCGGTAAATATTTGTTTCTCTGTTACCGTATATTGTATACGCGGATGATTGCGGGCGGCGACCAGCGACAACTGGTCATTAAATAATAAGTGATGACTGTAATCCGGTTTATCGAAACGATTATAACTGACAGCAAAATCGGTTTCCTGATATTTCAGGTTATTCTCGATATGTGAATTCATATAAGACTGAATATTGACATCGATATTTTCACTGTGAAGTTTAACCTGTTCGATTATTTTGTCTGTCAGGCGGATATCAAGCGGACTGGAGATGGCCAGATTAAATGTCCGCTCGCTGCTGCCCGGTTCAAAACCGGCGCCCGGCAGTTCATTATGCACCAGCTGCAATGCCTGCCTGACCGGCCCGAACAGCTGTTTGGCGCGCGCTGTCGGCTGAATCCCCCGTCCGAAGCGGACAAATAATTCATCATTAAACATAACTTTAAGTCTTGACACCGCATTGCTGACAGCCGGTTGCGACATACCTAAAAGTTCAGCAGCGCGGGTCACATTCTGCATCTGCATAACCGCATCAAAAACGGTCAGCAGATTAAGATCCACATTGCGCAGCTGTGTTTCACCGGATTCTTTTTTTACATCTGCCACTGAGGTGTATTCAGTCATCTTAAACTCCAATAAATGATTATAATGACTTCAATAAGCCACCTGCCGCCACGATGAAACGGCAGATCAATACAAAATTGAAATCTATTATCTCAATTGATTATTCAATTAATAATTGAGTCTCTTCCTTGTATGGTTCTGAATACGCGGGTGCGCATCATCATCACAATGCATACTATTTAAATATTTAAAGTCAGTAAATTATTCATGATAGTAATAAATCAATACCGCTTTATTCATTTAGTTTCCATGCAGTGAGATAATAAAACAAAGATTGTGTTTATTCATAATAAAATTGTCTTCTGTCAGCATAAAAAATCCGATTTTTTTTACTGACATAACGGAAAGAATAAACTGTTCAATGAATATCTCACCGGTTGCCGGCGGCTGCCTGACCGCCGGATCCCCCGTTACCCGCCTACTCAGCTGATTCTGCTTCTCCGTAAAAAAAATCTGTAAAAATATTAGCCCAATTATTGAGCTGGCTTATAGATGAAAACGCTGATTAATTTTTATAAATTAGTCAGTTTATCTGCTTTTTCTGCTTTTTTTATCCCCGGGCCGGGATCTCCGGCGAACCGCGTGAGTTGACAGGGCATTTTATATTCAGTATCAATAATACATCGCCACGGATAAGCCCTGTGCTCCGTGCCACTGAATTTACTGAGAAGGTTATTACTATGTCTTTCACTTTCCGCCTAAACAGCCTGCTAATTATCGCCTTAACTGCGCGTGGCGGGCTCGTGGCCGGAAGTTCTTCATAACTTTCTCTCTGAGACCTGAAAAACCCGCGCAATGTCGCGGGTTTTTTTATACCTGCAAACCGGAAAACAGAACAAGAAATAACCGAGAGGATCACAACATGAGCGATAACGTCATCATTTTTGATACCACACTGCGTGACGGGGAGCAGGCATTACAGGCCAGTCTCAGTGTCAAAGAGAAGTTACAGATTGCTTTCCAGCTCGAACGCATGGGGGTTGATATTATTGAGGCCGGTTTCCCTGTCTCCTCTCCCGGTGATTTTCAGTCGGTGCAGACTATTGCCCGTGAAATCAAAAACAGCCGTATCGCGGCATTATCCCGCTGTGTGATAGGCGATATTGATGCCGCCGCGGAATCCCTGAAAGTCGCGGAAGCCTTCCGGTTACATATGGTGCTCGCCACCTCCGGTATTCACGTCAAAACAAAACTGCGCAAGACCTTTGCTGACATCATCGATATGGCGGTCGGCTCGATTAAACATGCCCGCCGCTTTACCGATGACGTTGAGTTTTCCTGTGAAGATGCCGGGCGCACCGATATCGATGATTTATGCCGCATTGTGGAAGCCGCGATTAACGCCGGTGCCACCACGGTCAACATTCCGGACACTGTCGGTTACACCACGCCGTACCAGTTCGGCGGCATCATCAGTGAATTATTCAACCGTGTGCCGAACATCGACAAAACCATCATTTCTGTCCACTGTCATGACGACCTGGGGATGTCCGTTGCCAACTCGATCACCGCCGTACAGGCCGGTGCCCGCCAGATTGAAGGTACGATCAACGGGTTAGGCGAACGCGCCGGGAACTGCGCCCTGGAAGAAGTGATTATGGCGATTAAAGTGCGGGAAAAAATGCTGGGCGTGCGCACCGGGATCAACCACAAAGAGATTTACCGCACCAGCCAGCTGGTCAGTCAGTTATGCAATACCCCGGTACCGCCGAACAAGGCCGTGGTCGGCAGCAATGCCTTCTCCCACTCTTCCGGTATTCACCAGGACGGCGTGATTAAAAACCGCGAAACCTACGAAATCATGACGCCGGACAGCATCGGCCTGAAAGATAACTTAATCAACCTGACCTCCCGCTCCGGCCGCGCGGCGGTGAAACACCGGATGGCGGAAATGGGTTATCAGGAAGGTGATTATAACCTGGATGAATTATACGCCGACTTCCTGCAACTGGCTGACAAAAAAGGCCAGGTCTTCGATTACGACCTGGAAGCGCTGGTGTTTATGAAACAGCAGCATCAGGAGCCGGAACATTTTTCACTGGCGTTTCTCAACACCCAGTCCGGTACCGGTGTCAAGGCATCAGCAACCGTCAGAATGCAGGCCGGTGATGAAATCATCTCGGAATCCGCCCAGGGGAACGGCCCGGTGGATGCGGCTTATGAGGCAATCCGCCGTATCGCGGGTTACCCGCTGACCCTCGCCGCCTACCAGCTGACCGCCAAAGGTCAGGGAACGGATGCACTGGGTCAGGTGAATATCGTGGTGGAGTATGAAGGCCGTAAATTCCACGGTATGGGGCTGGCGACAGATATTGTTGAATCCTCCGCCCAGGCCATGATCCACGCCATCAACAGCATCTGGCGCGCCGGACAGGTAAAAGAAGAAAAACGGCGTATGCAGTCAGATAACAACATGCACAACGACACTCATAACGATACTCATAACGATACTCATAACAACAATACAGAGACAAAGGAAGCGGTGTAATTATGTCGGAACAATTTCATATTGCAGTTTTACCGGGCGACGGAATCGGCCCTGAAATTATGGCGCAGGCGATTAAAGTGCTGGATGCGGTGCGCACCCGCTTTAACCTGACCATCACCACCAGTGAATATGATGTCGGCGGCATCGCCATCGACAACCACGGCCACCCGCTGCCGCCGGCCACGCTGAAAGGCTGCGAACAGGCCGATGCGGTGCTGTTCGGCTCTGTCGGCGGCCCGAAATGGGAAAAACTGCCGCCGGATTCCCAGCCGGAGCGCGGTGCCCTGCTCCCGCTGCGGGCACATTTCAAATTATTCAGTAACCTGCGCCCGGCCCGGCTCTATCCGGCGCTGGAAGCGTTCTGCCCGCTGCGCAGTGATATCGCCGCGCGCGGATTTGACATCCTGTGTGTCCGCGAACTGACCGGCGGGATCTATTTCGGGCAGCCGAAAGGCCGTGAAGGCGAAGGTAAATATGAGCGTGCTTATGATACCGAGGTGTACCACCGCTTTGAAATCGAACGCATTGCCCGTATCGCCTTTGCCTCCGCTCAAAAACGCCGTGGTCAGGTGACCTCGATTGATAAGGCCAACGTGCTGCAAAGCTCCGTATTATGGCGTGAAGTGGTGACGGAAATCGCCAAAGAGTATCCGGATGTCGCGCTGTCACACATGTATATCGACAACGCCGCTATGCAGATGGTCAAAGATCCGTCGCAGTTTGATGTGATCCTCTGCTCCAACCTGTTCGGCGACATTATCTCTGACGAGTGCGCCATGATCACCGGCTCCATGGGGATGCTGCCGTCCGCCAGCCTGAATGAGAAAAAATTCGGTCTGTATGAACCGGCAGGCGGCTCTGCGCCGGATATCGCCGGACAAAACATCGCCAACCCGGTAGCTCAGATTTTATCCGCCGCCATGATGCTGCGTTTCAGCTGCGGACAGGATGCAGCGGCAGACAGCATCGAAAACGCCGTCAATCAGGCACTGAATGCCGGATACCGCACCCGGGATGTGGCCGGAAACGGCAAGAGTGTGACCACAGACGAAATGGGCGACATTATCGCGCGTTTGATTACAGAAGGGGCTTAAGATGAGCACAGGAAAAACCTTATATCAGAAATTATATGATGCCCATGTGGTTCGTGAAGAAGCAAACGAAACGCCGATTCTGTATATCGACCGCCACCTGGTACATGAAGTGACTTCGCCGCAGGCGTTTGACGGATTACGGGCGAAAAACCGCCCCGTGCGCCGCCCGGAGAAAACCTTCGCCACCATGGATCACAACGTCTCCACGCAGACCAAAGATATCAATGCCTGCGGTGAAATGGCCCGTAACCAGATGCAGGAACTGATCAAAAACTGTGAGGCCTTTGGTGTCCGTCTCTATGATCTGAACCATCCGTTTCAGGGCATTGTGCATGTGATGGGGCCGGAACAGGGTATCACTCTGCCGGGTATGACCATTGTCTGCGGTGACTCCCATACCGCCACCCACGGTGCGTTCGGCTCGCTGGCTTTTGGTATCGGTACCTCCGAGGTGGAACATGTGTTAGCTACCCAGACACTGAAACAGGCGCGTGCCAAAACCCTGAAAATTGAAGTGCGCGGCAAAGTTGCCCCCGGTATCACCGCCAAAGATATTGTGCTGGCGATTATCGGCCACACCGGCAGCGCAGGCGGTACCGGTTATATCGCGGAATTCTGCGGGGATGCTATTGAGGCACTCTCCATGGAGGGCCGGATGACGGTTTGTAATATGGCGATCGAAATGGGTGCCAAAGGCGGAATGATTGCGCCGGATCAGACTACCTTTGATTATCTGAAAGGCCGTCAGTTCTCCCCGCAGGGCGCGGACTGGGATGCTGCTGTGGCTTACTGGCAGACCCTGAAAAGTGATCCGGATGCAAAATATGACGCGGAAATTATTATCAATGCCGCCGATATCGCCCCGCAGGTCACCTGGGGCACCAATCCGGGACAGGTTATTGATATCAGCCGCGCCATTCCCGCTCCGGAAAGCTTTACCGACCCGGTGGAAAGAGCCTCGGCGGAAAAAGCCCTCGCGTACATGGATTTAACGCCGGGTAAAAAATTAACCGATGTGAAAATTGACAAGGTGTTTATCGGCTCCTGCACCAACTCGCGGATTGAGGACTTACGCGCGGCTGCTGCGGTCGCCAAAGGGCGCAAAGTCGCGCCGGGAGTGCAGGCGATAGTGGTTCCGGGCTCCGGGCCGGTGAAATCACAGGCGGAAGCGGAAGGTCTGGATAAGATTTTTACCGATGCCGGGTTTGAGTGGCGTTTACCGGGCTGCTCGATGTGTCTGGCGATGAACAATGACCGCCTGGCCCCGGGGGAGCGCTGTGCCTCCACCAGCAACCGTAACTTTGAAGGCCGCCAGGGGCGCGGCGGACGTACGCACCTGGTCAGCCCGGCCATGGCCGCTGCGGCCGCTGTCACCGGCAGTTTCGCCGATATCCGTACCATTGAGATGCGCTGAGGGAGAGAGTCATGGAAAAATTTATTGTACATCAGGGCATCGCCGCACCATTAGATGCCGCCAATGTGGATACCGATGCCATTATCCCGAAACAGTTTTTGCAGAAAGTGACCCGCACCGGTTTCGGACAGCATTTATTTAATGACTGGCGTTTTCTCGATGATGACGGACAGGTGCCGAATCCGGATTTTATCCTCAACGCCCCGCGTTATCAGGGCGCATCGATTCTGCTGGCCCGTGAAAACTTCGGCTGCGGCTCCTCCCGTGAGCATGCGCCGTGGGCCTTAACAGATTACGGCTTCAGAGTGGTGATTGCGCCCAGCTTTGCGGATATTTTTTACGGTAACGCATTCAACAACCAGTTATTACCGGTGAAATTACCCGAAGACGCCATTGATGCGCTCTTTAATTGGGTACAACAGACGGAAGGCGCTCAGATTATTGTGGATCTGGAAAACCAGAAAGTGATCGCCGGTGAGCTGGAATACCCGTTCAGTGTCGATACTTTCCGTCGTCACTGCATGATGAACGGCCTCGACAGTATCGGCCTCACCTTACAGCACGACGACATGATTTCCCGTTTTGAGGAAAAACTGCCTGCATTTATGAACTGATAACCGGATCCATTTCCACCATTGAACCCCTGCCATCACCCCTTTTGTGATGGCAGCTTTTTCCCCGTTTTCCCCGCCTCTTTTTCCGGATCACCGGACAGAAAAAAACCAGCCTTTCGGCTGGCGGTAAAAGTCACCATTACTCAAGAATCGGGAGTGAGTCAGGTATCACACTGACGTCATGAGCTGCTTTAATGACATTGAGTATGGACGTAATATACGGAAATAAAAATGGACAGAAAACCGACCGGAGTTCCTCTTTTATGAGCACACCACGCCTCCAGCACCAGTTTATCCGCCTGTGGCAGCATCATCAGGGACAGGAGACCGAAACCACCCTTCAGGAGATCGCCGATATTCTGCATTGCTCGCGCCGTCATGTCCGCTCTCTGCTCAGCAGTATGCAGACGGCAGGCTGGCTCAGCTGGCAGGCGGAAACCGGACGGGGTAAGCGTTCACGTCTCTGTTTTCTGCAAAGCGGCCGGGACCTGCAGCACGCCCGTGCCGAACTGCTGATCGAACAGGATAACATCGAAAAACTGGTGGCGATGGTCAATGATAAGGACGCGATGCGCCAGATGGTATTATCCCAGCTGGAGCGCAGCTTCCGGCAGGGGAAAAGCCTGCTGCGCATTGTCTATTACCGTCCTTTTTATAATTTACTGCCCGGCTCGCCGCTGCGCCGCTCGGAAGTTCATCTGCTGAGCCAGATTTTTAACGGACTGACGGCAATAAATGAGGAAAACGGGGAAGCTGTCCCGGCACTGGCGCATCACTGGCAGCAGACCGGCGACAAACAGTGGCGTTTCTGGCTGCGTCCGGCAATATTTTTCCATCACGGCCGTGAGTTGCAGATGGTGGATATCATTTCCTCTTTTGAGCGTCTGCGCGACACCCATCCTCTGTTCAGCCATATCCGCACTGTCCGTTCCGATATGCCTTATATTATCGATATCACACTGAATGAGGCCGACAGCTGGTTCCCGGTACTGACCGGCAGCCCGCACGCCGCCATTCTGCCCCATGAGTGGCAGGAACTGCCGGATTTCGCCCGCCGCCCTGTCGGCACCGGCCCGTATCAGGTGGTCTGCAATAATGACCGCAAACTGACAATCCGCGCCTTTGACCATTATTACGGCTTCCGCGCCCTGCTGGATGAAGTTTCTGTGCTGGTGGTGCCGGAGCTGGAAGAAAAAATGGTCTGCACCACCCTGCATATCGGCGCGGACGGGCCGGAGCGGGATTCTCTCGACAGCCGGATGGAGGAAGGCTGCTATTTCCTGCTGCATGATACGCGTTCGGCAAAAGGAGAGCGGGAAGATATCCGCCGCTGGCTCAACAGCCTGATGACTCCGGTCAATCTGCTGTATCACTGTGAACCCCTGTATCAGCGCCACTGGTGGCCGGCTTACGGGCTGCTGCTGCGCTGGCATCACAGCAAGCTTATCCCGCCCTGTGAAAAACCGGCAGGTCTGACAGAGCTGACGCTGACCTATTATCAGGATCATCACGAATACCATGCTATCGGCAAATTACTGCAGCAGTTACTGGCGGAACAGGGCGTGAAACTGACGATTAATATCACAGATTACGACACCTGGTTTAACGGTGATTGTGACAGTGATTTCTGGCTGGCGACCGCTAACTTTTATAAGCCGCTGGAGTTTTCGGTCTTCGCCACGTTATATGAACTGCCGCTGCTGCGCCGCTGCCTGGGGGATGAACTGCATGCACCGCTGAAACAGTGGCGGCAGCGTTCCCTGTCACTGGCGGCATGGTGTGAACAGATCATTGGTCAACAGATGTTGTTCCCGCTGTTCCATCACTGGCTTGAATTACAGGGGCAGCGCAGTATGCGGGGAGTCAAAATGAATACCTTCGGCTGGTTTGATTTTAAATCCGCCTGGTTTATCCCCCCGGAAAGTTAATTCACAGAAAAAGGCAAAGTTATAAACACCCTCTGATAAAAAACCGGCTTTTATTCACGTTTTCTGTGGATATAGTTGTGAAAAACGCAAGGGTAATGGGGGTATAGTTTTAAACTGCCTCCTGTTGATAAAATCACGACCGTTAAATAAACTCTGATAAATCATATCAGTACAGAAATAAAAAAAGAGAATCGTCTGAAAAAATCACCGGCATTTTTTTTCACAGACTTACGCAGCACAAAAAATAACCACACCCGGTGTTATCCACAGATTGTGACTTATCCGTGAGCAAAACCCCTGCTGAAACGCGAAAACAGGCGGAAGTCAAGCCTGTAAATCAAACCAGTAGTGAGGTGGTTTTCCACTTATCCCATAAAGCTGTGGATAACTCAGTGTAAGATCCTGTTTATTGTCTGAGGATGCTGGTGCACAACCTTCTGAACTTATTGCGGCGACGAAAATTAATAGCTATATATCAATAAATTAGATAATATTTATTTTTCATTCATGCCTATGTATTATTTTACCGGATAACACTGTTCAACTTTTAAGCATATAACATGACACAACTTTTTCAGCCGCCATTACCCCCGGCCAGCGAATCTGAGCTGCTCAGCCGCGCCCAGTCCCTTGCCGGCGCCACTTTCGGTGAGCTGGCGGGTTGTGCCGGTATACCGGTGCCGCCGGATCTGCGCCGCGATAAAGGCTGGGTCGGCATGCTGCTGGAGTACTGGCTGGGTGCGGATGCGGGCAGTAAGGCAGAGCAGGATTTTGCTCACCTCGGGGTAGAACTGAAAACCATTCCGGTGGATGAATCCGGCGTGCCGCTGGAAACCACCTTTGTCTGTGTCGCCCCGCTGACCGGCAACAGCGGCGTTACCTGGGCGGATTGTCATGTGCGTCATAAACTCTCCCGCGTGCTGTGGGTGCCGGTGGAAGGCGCGCGTCATATCCCGCTGGCAGAGCGCCGTGTCGGTTCACCACTGCTGTGGTCGCCGTCGGAGGAGGAAGAACGCCTGCTGCGCGCGGACTGGGAAGAGCTGATGGATATGATTGTGCTGGGGAAAGTGGAACAGATCACCGCCCGTCATGGCCAGGTGATGCAGATACGCCCGAAAGCAGCCAACAGCCGGGCACTCACAGAAGCTATCGGCCCGCACGGACAACCGATACAAACACTGCCCAGAGGCTTTTATCTGAAGAAAAATTTCACCGCACCCTTACTTAAGCGCTATTTCCGGTGCTGATCACTGTTTTGGGAGTTTGCTCCCGGTAAATATGAATCGCTTCAGTCATTAATATCGGTTCGAAAATAATGACAACAGGAGTGTTCCGGATGAAAAAAACCTTACTGACGCTTTCACTTGCAGCCGCATTACTGACTCCCGCCCTGCCCGCTTTTGCTGATACCTCCGCCGCTGATATGACACTGGAACAGGTTCTGGTGATGAGCCGCCACAACCTGCGCACGCCGATTGTGAATACCGGTATTCTGACCGAAATCACCGATAAAACCTGGCCTGCGTGGGATGCGCAGAGCGGTTATCTGACCACCAAAGGCGGCGCACTGGAAGTTTATATGGGGCACTATTTCCGCGAATGGCTGGATGAGAACAAACTGCTGCCGGATACCCTGTGCCCGACCGGCGAAAAAGAGCTGAATGTGTACGCCAACAGCCTTCAGCGCACGATTGCCACCGCGCAGTTCTTTACCGCCGGAGCTTTCCCGGGCTGTACCGTCACGGTGAATCACCAGCCGGAAATCGGTACTATGGATCCGGTGTTTAATCCGATCATCACCAATGACAGCGCAGAGTTTAAACAGACCGCTCTCACTGCAATGGAGAACCATTATAAAGGGCTGGATCTGGTACCGGGTTATCAGGCACTGAATAAGGTGCTGAATATCAAAGACTCAGAACAGTGCAAAACCAATAAACTCTGTTCACTGGCCGATGGTAAAAACAGCTTTATTATTGAAGCCGGCAAAGAGCCGGGCGTGAAAGGTCCGCTGAAAATGGCAAACTCCGCCGTGGATGCCATCGATCTGCAATATTATGAAGGTTTCCCGGCAGACCAGGTCGCCTGGGGCGAAGTCACCACGCCGGAGCAGTGGACAGCGCTGAATACCCTGAAAAACGGCTATCAGGAATCTCTGTTTACCCCGCGCATTATCGCGAAAAACGTGGCTCATCCGCTGCTGAACTATATTAATCAGCACTTTGCCGCCGCAGCACCGGGCAGTGAGGCGAAATTTACCTTCCTGGCCGGGCATGATTCCAATATCGCCTCCCTGCTCTCCGCCCTGGAATTTAAACCGTATCAGCTGCCGGAACAGTATGAACATACGCCTATCGGCGGGAAATTAGTGTTCCAGCGCTGGACAAATAAAGCGGATAATAAATCCTATGTGAAGATTGATTATATTTACCAGTCATCTGATCAGCTGCGGAATAACAGTTATCTTTCTTTAAAAACTCCGCCGCAAAAAGTCACACTGGAACTGAAAAATTGTCCGGTTGATAAAAACGGCTATTGCGGATGGGAAACCTTCCAAAAAGTAATGAAAGACAGTTTATCTGAATAAACATTATATGTTCATATTCCTGCCCGGCGCACCTTTGCCGGGCTTTTTATTTCTATCCCTGTCACGCTTCGGATAACACTGATAGATTAAGGCACCGTAAGCCGCTACTATTTAACAGTCTGAAATCATCACAGTATTTTATTTCTCATTTATCAGTATCGGCACCCGTCCGGGAATTAACGGTCATTATACCGGGCTGAATACACGGATATCATTAATACGATGAAATATTTAAAATCATTACCGGCTCCCTTATTTATTATTGCAACTGTCTTAATAAGTTCAGCCTGCAGTCAGAAAAACTACGATGTCGATGCCGGTGAAAAAATAATTTATCCCTCCGGTGACGGTGTATTACTGGGCGCCTGTGATAAATGGACACTGAAAGATGAACAGGTGCGGCAATTAATCGCCATGAGCAAACCTTATATTGCGCTGCCGTACGGTGAATACAGTCAGACGCCGTGTAATATGAGCGGCACGGTGACGATTGACGGCAAAACCTGGGATTATCTGCTCAACGGCGGCGGTATTATCACCCTGAGTATTGACGGTATGGTGCGTTATCGCGGCTGTAATGCCGATGCCTGCAAGCCGTACCTGCTGCTCCCTTACCGGGGCAAATCCTTCGCGATCAAAGACAGTGATACCCTGGTAACAGAAGAAGACAGCACGGAAAACCGGGGCCGCCTGCTGAGCCGCGAAAGTGTCGCGCAACGGCAGCCGCACAGTGACCCGGGGATGGTTTCCGGTGCGCCGTCTGACGGCACAATGGTGAATAAAGAGACCGGTGCGGAACAGTTCAGGCCGGATAACGGCCGGATGCGCAGACCGGATGCACAACCGGTCGCCGGAGGACAGAGCGGACAAACCGCCCCGCAGGGACAACAAAGCACACCGGTTTCTTCTGATCGTAACGGAAAAGTGCCTCCTGCGCGGCCACAGGCAGAAAACAGCCGGATGTCATCCGTGAAGAAAGAGGTCACGTCAGCGGCAAAATCCGCCATGCCGTCTGTGGATATTGACGCACCGTCAATCACGGCTCCGGAAGTGGGCGTCTCCGTTCCGGGAACCTCCGCGCCAACACTTGATATCAAAGCCCCGGCAGTCAGTTTACCCGGAGCTGAAGTCTCTGTCCCGGCACTGAAAAATCCGTTCTGATTATCTCAGCCGCACAAAAACCCGCCTCCGGCGGGTTTTTTAATACCTGAACCGCTGCATATTCCGTGCCCTGTTTCAGGCTGCCCATATAACAATCCATTCCGTCGGTAAACAGATGGAACAGGCAGCCGACTGCCACCGCCCGCACTTTCCATGACGGGATCAGCAGCAGAATAAGATACACAATCGCCGCCCATACGGTATGCAGCGGATGAAAACCGACACTGCATCTGTCCGGGTCAAAGATCGGATCTGCCAGCAGGTGATCCGCATCTATCACCATAGTGGCAATCATAATCATCGCCGCCGCTTTCCAGTGCTGCCGCCAGAACAGCCGGGCAAACAGAACCGGCACCAGAAAATGGCAGCCGTAATGCAGGATATTCCGGAAAATGTCAAATACCACAGTAACTCCGCTGACGGGTTGTCCGTTATGATGACGGCTATCATAGCGGAAATACCGGAGGCTATCCGGCAGAAAATAGATCAGTCCGTCACAATAACAAAATACACCCTGTTGCGGATAACAAAGCCGGAATTAACTGGTCTGCTCTGCGGGTTTATCGCCGCATTGTCTTAAGTAAATGAAGAAGATCAGGTATATTAGCCCCTGATTGTTGGCTACCAAGAAAAAATAACTATGATTATCAAACCTAAAATTCGTGGTTTTATCTGCACTACCGCTCACCCGGCGGGCTGTGAAGCCCATGTTCGTGAGCAAATCGCCCGTGTGAAGTCCTGCGGCGAACTGAAAAACGGCCCTAAAAAGGTTCTGGTGATTGGTGCATCCACCGGTTACGGTCTGGCTTCCCGTATTAATGCCGCATTCGGCAGCGGTGCGGCAACCATCGGTGTATTTTTTGAAAAGCCGGGCAGTGAAAACAAAACCGGTTCTGCCGGCTGGTACAACGCAGCCGCTTTTGATAAAGCCGCCAAAGAAGAAGGCCTGTATGCAAAAAGCATTAACGGTGATGCCTTCTCTGATGAATGCCGTCAGAACGTTATTGATTTAATTAAACAGGATCTGGGCCAGATCGATCTGGTTGTTTACTCTCTGGCATCGCCGGTCCGTAAAATGCCGGAAACCGGCGAAATTGTCCGCTCCGCCCTGAAACCTATCGGCGAACCGTACAAATCTGTCGCGCTGGATACCAACAAAGACGTGCTGATCGAAGCCGTTGTTGAACCGGCCAATGAGCAGGAAATCGCAGACACTGTTAAAGTCATGGGCGGCCAGGACTGGGAACTGTGGATGAATGCATTAGCGGAAGCCGGTGTTCTGGCGGATAATGCACAGTCTGTTGCCTACTCCTATATCGGTACCGATTTGACCTGGCCGATTTACTGGCACGGTACCTTAGGTAAAGCCAAAGAAGATCTGGATCGCGCAGCTGCGGCGATTAATCAGAAACTGCAGGCCAAAGGCGGCGCGGCGTATGTTGCCGTCCTGAAATCTGTCGTTACTCAGGCCTCTTCGGCTATTCCTGTTATGCCGTTATATATCTCTATCGTGTTTAAGATCATGAAAGAGAAAGGCATTCACGAAGGCTGTATTGAACAGACTCAGCGCTTATTTGCTACTAAGCTGTTTAACGGCTCTGCACCGGAAACCGATGAGAAACAGCGTCTGCGTCTGGATGACTGGGAATTACGCGATGATGTGCAGAACACCTGCCGTGAAATCTGGCAGCAACTGACAGATGATAACATCAACGATTTAACCGACTATCAGGGCTATAAAGCGGAATTCCTCCGTTTATTCGGCTTTGGTCTCGACGGCGTTGATTACGATGCTGATTTAAGCGGTGAAGTTAACTTCGACGTGAAAGAATTAGTCTGATCATCACTGAAAAACCCGCCGCAGCCCTGACTATTCAGCGGTTGCGGCGGGTTTTCTTTTATCAGGCAGTTCAGCGGGTTTCGCAGACCAGCCAGTAATAATGGTTATTATTGAATCCGAATTCATCCAGCACGGTCAGACCGAGCTTACGGGTGTGCGCAGCATAAGAGCGCGGGTTAACCTTGTTGATAAAGGTCACCAGGATATCAAACCGCTGCGACATTTTTTCCAGCGCAAAAGCAAACAGCCCTTCCAGCACGCCTTTCCCGCGCAGTGATGCATCAATACAGACCGGGCCGTACTGATACGAGTTTTCTGTGGTCAGCGTCTGGCCGGCAAACTCATAATCACCCAGTTTATCAATCATATGGGCAAACAGCGGCCACGGTGACCAGTACTGCCAGGATGCCGCCATCACAAACGCCACTACCTTACCGTCCTGTTTGGCGACAAATAATCCCTGCTCATTTTCAATCAAATTAACCATCTGCTCATCACTCATCTGTGTGGTGACAAAACCGTCCGGCTTGTCTTCATCACTGATGGTGGTCAGATGATAACGTTTTAATAAGGCTTTTACCTGATCCATATCCGTCAGTTCAGCAACACAATATTCCATCGTTATTCTCCGTTATCATTGTTATTCTGCGGCGGGAGGTACCGCAATATCCGCAATGCGATCATGACCGATCACACTGAAATAGTCATCCGCTGCCAGAGACACCGATCTCACCAGTTCCCCGGCATTAAAAAATACCCGCCCGGCACCGGTCAGACGTTTATCAACATACAGCATCAGTTCCTCATTAAAGCTAAACGGCGGAACCGCCCCCATCGGGCAACCGGTCAGCGCCTGTGCCGTTTCCGGCGCGGCAAATGAGGCTTTTTTTCCGCCTGCCAGTTTCGCCGCGTTTTTAAAATTGACTTTGCAGTCTCCCGGCACAATCGCCAGCACATAACGGATATCCGGTGTGCTGCCGGTGACCTGTAACACCATGGCTTTTGCCGCCTGGCTCAGTTTATTCCCCCTGATTTTACTTATCGCATCAGAACGGCCTTCCGCCGGATGTTCGATCACCTCAAAGGAAACCGCCCGTGAATCCAGTAAACGGGTGATTTTGTCAAATGTTGTCATATAAACCTCACAGTCAGCCGGAGAAACCCTTGCGTCATAATTTACTCTCAACGTACTCTTACAGAAACACACAGAACCCGTAAGAATGAGGCAGAACAGATGGTACAGCTTCCGCGCTACCGGCAGATGGCCGATCAGATAAAACAGGCTGTCCGCGAGGGCGTTTTACCGCCGGACAGCCGTCTGCCGTCCGTCCGGGTTCTGGCTGCACAGTACAATGTCAGCCTGACCACCGCCCTGAAAGTGCTGCGCACGCTGGAAGATGAGCATGTTGCAGTCGCGCGGCCGAAATCCGGCTTTTTTGTCGCCCCGGTTCAGCCGGCGGCGGAAAGCCTCAGTACAAAGACACACGCCGCTGATTTTGCCCCGCTGGATGAACAGACGGAACTGCATATGTCGATGGTCGGCGAAGAGTGCCGTGTCCGGCTCGATCTGGCTAACGGCCGCCGGGAGCTTTATCCGGTCAGAAAACTGAGTCTTATCATGCGTCAGCTCAGTTACAGCAAGCCGTTCCTGCTGGGGGATTCGGTCAAAGGCACCGGCTATGCCCCGCTAAAGGAGGAAATCGCCCGCCGGGCGGTCAGTTATGGCTGTAATATCTCTCCGGAAACCTTGCTTATTACCAACGGCTGTATTGAAGCCTTATCACTGGCGCTGCGTGCCACCCTCAGCCCCGGGGATGCAGTAGCCGTGGAATCTCCCTGTTACTTTGTGCTGTTGCAGATGCTGCGTAATCTCAATCTGCGGCTGACTGAAGTGGATGCCTGTGAGGAAGGTTATGTCGATTGCGATAAACTCACCGCTCTGTTCCGCCGCAAAGCGGTAAAAGCTTTTGTGACACTCGCCAACGTCAATAATCCGCTGGGCAAAACGATTCCGGATGACGTCAAAGCGGAAATCACCCGTCAGGCCGATGAAAACGGTGTTATCATTATTGAGGATGATACCTTCGGTGATGCGGCGTTCGGCGGACAGCGGCCGTTCCCGATGCGGGCGTTCAGCCATAATGTCATTCTGTGCAGCGGATTTTCCAAAACCATCGCGCCCGGCGTGCGTATCGGCTGGGTGCACAGTCAGCATTACATGCGCAAAATCACCTCCCTCAAATACACCTCATCGATGGGCTCACAGGTACTGCCGCAGGCGGCCATCAGCGAACTGCTGAGTAACGGCGGCTATGATGCGCATCTGCGCCGCCTGCGCCGTGAACTGGCGGCACAGGTGCAGAACATCCGCCGTGTTGTGCTGCGGGAGTTCCCGCCGGGTACCACAGTGACCGAACCGGAAGGCGGCTATGTCCTGTGGGTCACCATGCCGGAAGGCAGCCTGAATGTACGGGAACTGTTTCTCAATGCCCGCGCTGAGGGGATCGGTATCGCGCCCGGACATATCTTTGCCACCGACAGCCGCTACGACCGCTGTTTCCGGCTCAATGCCGGGTTCGGCTGTGATAAGGACGTGGAGGATGCGATCGCCCGGCTGGCGCAATGGTGCCGGGGATCTCTGCATACCGGATAACCCCGGCCTGACTGTTCTGTTTCTGCAACAGTGAAACCCGTTTTCATGACTACTCCCTGATGTTTCGCGCCCTTATTATCAATTCATACATAATTATCAGGAGAAATATCATGAGAAACATTATCGGTACCTACCGCGCACCGAAAGGCCATTGGGTCGGCGACGGCTTCCCGGTCAGCCAGATGTTTTCCTACAGCAATCACGGCAAACATCTCAATCCGTTTATCCTGCTTGACCGCGCCGGTCCGGCGGATTTCCCGGCCTCAGAGGGCGCTAACCGGGGTGTCGGTGAACACCCGCACCGTGGTTTTGAAACCGTGACTATCGTCTATGACGGCGAGGTGGCACACCACGATTCCACCGGTCAGGGCGGTGTGATCGGCAAAGGGGATGTGCAGTGGATGACCGCCGCATCCGGTATTCTGCATCAGGAATACCATTCTGACCGCTTTATGCGGGAAGGCGGCACGCTGGACATGGTGCAGTTGTGGGTGAATCTGCCTGCTTCTGCAAAATCCGCCGCACCGGGTTATCAGTTACTGGAAAATAACGCCATTCCGGCGGTGGCACTGCCGAATGACGCAGGGACATTACGGGTGATCGCCGGGAAATATGCCGGGGCACGCGGCCCGGCCCGGACCTTTACCGAAATGGATGTGTGGGATCTGCGCCTGAAAGCCGGGAAAGTCACCGGACTGGCGGCAAAAGCCAACCGCAATGCCGGACTGATCGTTCTGCACGGCAGTATTTATGTCGACAGCCGCGCACCGATGCACACCGGCGAACTGATGATTCTGGACGGCGCTGACAGCACCATTCTGCTGGAGGCCACCGAAGATGCGGTTGTTCTGTTCCTCAGCGGCGAGCCGATTGATGAGCCGGTTGTCGGTTACGGCCCGTTTGTGATGAACAGCGAGCAGGAAATCCGCGAAGCCATTGAGGATTTCAACAGCGGCCGTTTCGGACATATCGCGGCTGAGTAAGGCAGATGAGGCAAATACGACCGTTATTTGCCTCACAAAATGAGGCGAATAGAATGATTATTTGCCTCACAACCCCCCCTGCCCCGAAAACGCCGCCGTCTGCGGAATATGTTCCGCCAGATAATTCAGCAGCGCCTGCACGGCGGGTAACAGCCCTTTGCGGGACGGGAAAACTGCGTGGATCACATCTTCCGGGAACTGCCAGCCCGGCAGAACACGGACAAGCCGTCCGGCAGTCAAATCATTGAGAACCACACCTTCCGGCAGGCGGGCAATGCCCAGCCCTTTGCATGCCGCACGATGCAGTGTCATGACATCCGTCGTGGCGAGGCGTGCCGTGAGGTGTTTGGTGATGCTGCCGCCGTCTTCACCGGTCAGTGTCAGTGTGTAGTTTTGTTTTTGTTCGCTGTTGGCGAGGATCGGGAATTCTGTCAGTTCATCCGGATGCTGCGGAGCCGCTTTTCCGGCAAATAATCGCGGCGAGGCGACCAGGATGCGCCGCGAATATCCCAGCACTTTCATCGTCAGCCCGGAATCATCCAGCGGGAGGGAACGCACCCGCAGTGCGAGATCAAACCCTTCGCTGATCACATCCACCGGACGGTTAACCGCCAGAATCTGCACATCAATATCGGGGTATTTCACCATAAAATCTGTCAGCAGATCCTGAAGATAGGTCTGTAACAACGCGACCGGACAGGAAAACTTCACGCTGCCGCGCGGGTGCCCCTGTACCGAGCAGATCATCTCTTCGGCAATTTCCGCCTCATCAATCACATTTTTACACTGCTGGTAAAAAGCCTGCCCGATCTCAGTGACATGAAATTGCCGGGTGGAGCGGTAGATCAGCGAAATATTCAGTTTCTGTTCCAGATCAGCAATACGGCGGCTGAGCCGGGATTTCGGAATGCCCAGCGCCTCACCCGCCGGGGAAAATCCGCCGTATTCCACCACTTTCACAAAATAATAGAGGTCATTCAGATCGTATTTCATGCCTGTCACCCGCAGCGTTATCCTGCGGACCAGTATACATAAAAAAATCCGCCACATTCTGCATGCGGCGGATTTCTGTCAGTATCAACACAATAATTTAGCGGTAAACAATACCACCGTCGGTCAGAATCGCCTGGCCGGTGATGTAATCCGAATCGTCGCTGGCCAGGAAGGCAACCAGTGCCGCCACGTCATCCGGTGTCTGAGCGCGGCCCAGCGCAATACCATCGACATATTTTTTGTAGGTTTCCCCTTTCGGCGCACCGGTGATTTCAGAGAAACGCTCATCAATTTCCACCCACATATCCGTGCCGACAATCCCCGGACAGTACGCGTTCACGGTGATCCCGCTGCTGGCGAACTCTTTGGCTGCCGCCTGTGTCAGTGCACGGACGGCAAATTTCGTGGCGGAATAGACGCCGAGTAAGGCAAAACCATCATGTCCGGCAATGGATGACGCATTAATGATTTTCCCTTTCTGTCCGCGTGCTTTGAATTTGGCCGCTGCGGCCTGAATTCCCCACATCGTGCCATCGACGTTAATACGGAAAATACGATCCATATCCTCAGGACGCACATCCTCAATCGCTTTCACCTGGGCAATACCGGCGTTATTGACCATAACATCAAAACCACCCAGTGCCTGTTCTGCTTTATCAACAACCGCAAAAACCTGGTCACGCTGACTGATATCCGCAGTGAATACCGCCGCTTTACGGCCCAGGGCTTCCACTTCTTTTTTGACTTTCGCCAGCCCTTCTTCTTTCAGATCCACCAGCGCGATATCCGCCCCTTCTTTGGCTAAGCGCAGTGCAATACCACGACCAATCCCCTGTGCAGCGCCGGTGACCAGAACCACTTTACCCGTTAGTGCCATGATGTGCTCCTTAATGAGTGAGGTATTTCGTTATGATATTAATACTCATTTAAAAACATACGCGTTTTTACCCGGGTTGCAAGCCGCTAAGCACATAATGAGCAACTGTCCCGCCCTGTGACAACACATCGCTGTAACAAAATTCGTCAGTATCTCATTCCATAACATTCCCGGCAGAGGATAATGCAGAAACGGGAAAACGGAGACGGTGATACATGACAAAATTTCGTATAAAACTGCCGGTGAAGGTGGGGATCTTTATTCTGGCGGTAATTAACAGTGCCTGCGCAGTAAATAACGCACCGGATATCCGTGTGACCAGCCCGGTTGAAAAAACGATGCAGAAAACCACGGATAATTCCCTCTCTGCGGCCTGCCGTGACTGGGCTCCGGACAGTGATGCCATCAAAACGGTATTTACACTGAGCCGGGAATATGCAGAAGAACCGTATTCTCAGTTTTATCAGACTCCCTGTGATGCCTCCGGTGAACTGACTGCTGACGGACAACAGTGGCACTTTTCTCTTAACGGCGGCGGAATAATGACACTGACCAGCGGAAACAAAATCCTGTACCGGGGATGCTCTGATGCACAGTGCGCTCCGTATATTTTACTGCTGACAGATGCGATGTCCGGTGAGTGATCTCTGTTCCCGGCGGGTTTTGCCCTGTCCGGCATAACCCGCCTGCCGGAAACAAAACAATCAGAATCATTTATATATTAATAATTTTAGTGAATGTAACCCAAAACGCTGTTACAGACGTGGGTGAAGGGATTCAGCTTCCCGTTACAGGCGGATAATCCGAAAAAATCAATGTAAACGCTTTCTTTTGCTGTGAGATGAATCACACGGTCATCACGCGCTCCGGGTTAAGATGGCAACATGTTTCATTACCTCTGACCTGTAATTTCCGATGACATCTATACACCCCGTTACTATCCGCGATGTTGCAAAACGCGCCGGTGTTTCCGTCGCCACCGTATCCCGTGTATTAAATAATACGGCGGCCACCCGCTCAGAGACCCGGGAACTGGTGATGAACGCCGTGGCTGAGCTGGATTACCGGCCGAACGCCAATGCGCAGGCACTGGCCAGCCAGAGTAGTGATATTCTCGGCGTGGTGGTGATGGATGTATCAGACCCGTTTTTCGGTGCGCTGGTCAAAGCCGTGGATACGGTCGCCCAGCAGCACAGCAAGCATGTGCTGATCGGAAACGGCTATCATCAGGCAGAACAGGAGCGTCATGCTATTGAAGTGCTGATCCGTCAGCGCTGCAACGCCCTGGTAGTGCATTCCAAAGCACTCAGTGACGCGGAACTGAGTGATTTTCTCCGTCAGGTGCCCGGTATGACGGTGATTAACCGCGTTATTCCCGGTTTTGAGCACCGCTGTGTCGGGCTGGATAACCTGTCCGGCGGGGAAATGGCGACCCGCCTGCTGATCTCTCAGGGGCATCAGCGCATCGGTTATCTCGGTTCCACGCATGAGATAGAAGATAATACCCTGCGTTATCAGGGCTATACCCGCGCCATGAAAGCTGCCGGACTGACCGCCGGTACTGCCTGGTATGCTGCCGGTTCACCGGACTCTGACGGCGGCGAAGCCGCGATGATTGAGCTGCTGGGCCGTAATCAGGCACTCTCCGCCGTATTTGCCTATAACGATGCCATGGCAGCCGGAGCTATGTCAGTGCTGAATGAAAACGGTATCCGCGTACCGCAGCAGTTTTCCCTGATCGGGTTTGATGATATTCCCGCCGCCCGTTTCACCACACCGAAGCTGACTACCGTGCGCTATCCGGTGGTCTCCATGGCCATGCTGGCGACAGAACTCGCCTTAGCGGGTGCCGCCGGCACTTTACCGCCGCCGGAGCCGCATGTGTTTATGCCGACCCTGGTTATCCGTCACTCTTCTGCCTACCGGTGATCTTTCTGCATGTAAACGTTTTCAATTTGTGAGTCTATTCACAGACGGATAACAACTCTCATTTTATGATCCGGGCGTTTCCTGACGTTATCGTCATGTCCCAGGTTCTGCCATCTTCTTACCGGCATGCCGTTTTATTTATAAATTATTATTATCATTTGCCGGAAGAATGATAAACGCCGCCCCTGCATTTCCTCTGAATAACAGGTGGCGTCATAAATAAAAACTGTACCCTATCCCCCGACCCGGAGGCAGAGAATGAAGAAGCATTTTGTCCTGGCAGGCGTTGCCGCCGCCATGCTGTTTGGTGCTGCGGCACAGGCACAGGCTGATACCCGTATTGGTGTGACTATCTATAAATACGATGACAACTTTATGTCTATCGTCCGTAAAGCCATTGAAAAAGATGCAAAAAATTCACCGGAAATCACTCTTCTGATGAATGATTCACAAAACGACCAGTCCAAACAGAATGATCAGATTGATGTGCTGCTGGCCAAGGGCGTTAAAGCACTGGCGATCAACCTGGTTGACCCTGCCGCCGCCCCGGTAATCATCGACAAAGCAAAATCCAATGATATTCCGGTCGTATTCTTCAACAAAGAACCTTCCCGCAAAGCCCTCGACAGCTACGACAAAGCCTGGTTTGTCGGTACCGATTCCAAAGAATCCGGGGTTATCCAGGGTGAACTGATTGCCAAACACTGGGCAGCCAACCCGGCGTGGGATCTGAACAAAGACGGTAAAATTCAGTATGTGCTGATCAAAGGTGAGCCGGGTCACCCGGATGCGGAAGCCCGCACCACCTATTCGGTCAAAACCCTGAATGAGAAAGGCATCCCGACAGAGCAGCTTCAGCTCGATACCGCGATGTGGGATACCGCACAGGCCAAAGATAAAATGGATGCATGGCTCTCCGGCCCGAATGCAGACAAAATCGAAGTGGTCATTGCCAACAATGACGCGATGGCAATGGGTGCGGTTGAAGCCCTGAAAGCACACAACAAAACCAATATCCCGGTCTTTGGTGTGGATGCCCTGCCGGAAGCCCTCTCCATGGTGAAATCCGGGGCAATGGCCGGTACGGTGCTGAATGACGCAGAAAACCAGGCGAAAGCCACCATGGCTATCACCAAAAACCTGGCGGAAGGTAAACCGGCAGCGGAAGGCACAAACTACAAAATTGAAAACAATGTTATCCGTGTGCCGTATGTCGGCGTGGATAAAGAGAACCTGTCACAGTTTATAAAATAAGCGGTGATTCTTTCCGCCCGCAGCATCCGTGCTGCGGGCGTGTCCGGAACGATAACATTAGCCAGGTGTATGTATGGCCGACAGCTCAGGCGAATATCTGCTGGAAATGATGCATATCAATAAGTCATTTCCCGGCGTTAAGGCACTCGATAATGTCAATTTACGGGTACGACCGCACTCCGTTCATGCCCTGATGGGCGAAAACGGTGCCGGTAAATCCACATTATTAAAATGCCTTTTCGGGATTTATAAAAAAGACAGCGGCAGTATCCTGTTTCAGGGACAGGAAATCGATTTTAAAGGCTCAAAAGAGGCGCTGGAACACGGCGTTTCCATGGTGCATCAGGAGCTGAACCTGGTGCTGCAGCGCTCAGTGATGGACAATATGTGGCTGGGACGCTATCCCGCCAAAGGTTTTTTTGTCGATCAGAACAAGATGCTGAAAGACACGCAGGCCATCTTTGATGAGCTGGATATCGATATCGATCCGCGGGAAAAAGTCCGCAATCTGTCCGTCTCGCAAATGCAGATGATCGAAATCGCCAAGGCGTTTTCCTATAACGCAAAAATTGTGATCATGGATGAGCCGACCTCTTCCCTGACCGAAAAAGAAGTCAATCATCTGTTTACTATTATCCGCAAGCTGAAAGATCGCGGCTGCGGTATCGTCTATATCTCCCACAAAATGGAAGAAATTTTCCGCCTCTGTGATGAGATCACCATTCTGCGTGACGGTCAGTGGATCTCCACACAGCCCCTTGAAGGGCTGACGATGGATAACATTATTGCCGCCATGGTCGGACGCACACTCAGCCAGCGTTTCCCGGAAAAACAGAGCACGCCGGGGGAGGTCATGCTGGAAGTCAGAAACCTCACGTCTCTGCGCCAGCCGTCTATCCGCGATATCAGTTTCGACCTGCATCAGGGGGAAATCCTCGGTATCGCCGGTCTGGTCGGTGCCAAACGGACAGATATTCTCGAAACCCTGTTCGGGATCCGCGAGAAATCCGCCGGCACCATCACGCTGAGAGGAAAAACCATTAAGAACAACAGCGCCAATGAAGCCATTAATCACGGCTTCGCGCTGGTCACCGAAGAGCGCCGCGCCACGGGAATCTATGCCTGGCTGAATATCAGCTTTAACTCGCTGATTTCAAACATGGGCAAATATAAAAATAAACTGGGTCTGCTGGATAACAGCAAAATGAAAAGTGATACCCAGTGGGTGATTGATGCCATGCGGGTGAAAACCCCCGGTCATCACACCCAGATAGGCTCGCTGTCCGGCGGGAATCAGCAGAAGGTGATTATCGGCCGCTGGCTGCTGACACAACCGGAAGTGTTAATGCTGGATGAACCGACGCGGGGGATTGATGTCGGGGCAAAATTTGAGATTTACCAACTGATTACTGAACTGGCCAAAAAAGGAAAAGGGATCATTATCGTTTCCTCCGAAATGCCGGAACTGCTGGGGATCACAGACCGGATTCTGGTGATGAGCAACGGTGAGGTCGCCGGTATCGTCAACACCCGTGACACCTCGCAGAGTGAGATTCTACGTCTCGCCTCCCTTCACCTTTAAGGATATTAACAATGAGCGCAGCATTAAATAAAAAAAGCTTCCTGTCCTATCTGAAGGACGGAGGGATTTATGTGGTTCTGCTGGTCTTACTGGCGATCATTATCATTCAGGATCCGACATTCCTCAGCCTGATGAACCTGAGTAATATTCTCACCCAATCCTCGGTGCGGATTATTATCGCGCTGGGTGTCGCGGGGCTGATTGTCACCCAGGGCACGGATTTATCCGCCGGGCGCCAGGTCGGGCTGGCAGCGGTGATTGCGGCGACATTGCTGCAATCCATGGAAAACGTGAATAAAGTTTTCCCGCAGATGGAAACCTGGTCTATCCCGATGGTGATCCTGCTGGTGTGCGCGGTCGGTGCGGTGATCGGTCTGGTTAACGGCCTGATTATTGCCTATCTCAACGTCACGCCGTTTATTACCACACTCGGTACTATGATTATCGTCTACGGTATCAACTCCCTGTATTACGACTCTGTCGGTGCCTCACCGGTGGCGGGGTTTGACCCGAAATTCTCTGAATTTGCCCAGGGATTTATCCGTTTCGGTGATTTCAAGCTGTCATATATTACGTTTTATGCCGCGATAGCCGTTTTCTTTGTCTGGATCCTGTGGAATAAAACCCGCTTCGGCAAAAACATTTTTGCCATCGGCGGTAACCCGGAAGCGGCTAAAGTGTCCGGTGTGAATGTCGGCCTGAACCTGATTATGATTTACGCCTTATCCGGTGTGTTCTATGCCTTCGGCGGCCTGCTGGAAGCCGGACGTATCGGCAGTGCGACCAACAACCTCGGCTTTATGTATGAGCTGGATGCCATCGCGGCCTGTGTGGTGGGCGGTGTGTCCTTCTCCGGCGGGGTCGGGACTGTGCTGGGCGTGGTGACCGGGGTGCTGATTTTTACCCTGATAAACTACGGCCTGACCTATATCGGCATCAACCCGTACTGGCAGTACATTATCAAGGGCAGCATCATTATTTTTGCCGTTGCGCTGGATTCACTGAAATACGCGAAGAAAAAATAATCTCGCTGAAATGCAAAAAGACCCGCGCTGCGGGTCTTTTGTTTTAACGGTGGTAAAACCGGTTTCAGCCTTTTTTCGCGGCCTGGAGATAGAGCATTTCCAGTGCGATGGTTGCGCC
This sequence comes from Morganella morganii, assembly GCF_041099235.1. Taxonomy (GTDB): domain Bacteria; phylum Pseudomonadota; class Gammaproteobacteria; order Enterobacterales; family Enterobacteriaceae; genus Morganella; species Morganella morganii_E. The sequence continues at coordinate 177,187 of NZ_JBFZSO010000005.1, forward strand.
GGCCAGTGCCGTGATATCGGACTGATCATACGCCGGTGCCACTTCCACCAGATCCATGCCGACGATATTGAGCGGCTGAAGGCCGCGCAGCAGTTTCAGGGCGCGGTCAGTTGTCAGCCCGCCGATAACCGGTGTACCGGTGCCCGGGGCAAATGCCGGGTCCAGACAGTCGATATCGAAGGTCAGATAAACCGGCATATCACCGACAATCGCTTTCACCTGAGCAATCACATCATCCACGGTGCGGTCATTGACCTGCGCGGCATCAATCACGGTGAAACCGTTATCGGTTTCATGTTCGGTACGGATACCAATCTGCACGGAATGCGCCGGATCAATCAGTCCCTCATTCGGGGCGTGATAGAACATGGTGCCGTGGTCAAACTTGCTGCCGTTGCCGTAAGTGTCGGTATGGGCATCGAAATGCACCAGCGCCATCTTACCGAAATGTTTGGCGTGTGCGCGCAGCAGCGGCAGCGTCACAAAGTGATCGCCCCCGAAAGAGAGACATTTTTTACCGGACGCCAGCACTTTCTCTGTGTGCGCCTGTAACTTATCACTCATGTCCTGTGCATCACCAAACGCGAACACCAGATCACCGCAATCCACCACATTCAGGCGCTCGCGCATGTCAAATGTCCACGGCCAGCGGTTACCTTCCCAGGCCAGATTGGTTGAAATCTGGCGGATTGCTGCCGGTCCGTGACGGGAGCCTGCGCGGCCGGAGGTCGCCATATCAAACGGAACACCGGTGATCACCCAGTCAGCGTCACTGGTGTACGGCTGGAAATTCAGCGGCAGGCGGAGAAAACCAAACGCATTAGAGACCAGTGAGTTATCGGTCTGATTGCCTAATGTGCTGTTAATCATAATGATTCCTTTATCAATGTCTTACTGACACAAAGCCGGACGTAATATCCCGCCGGGTATTATTCATCTTCCAAATAAGTATAGCCGTACAGGCCGCTCTCGAACTCTTCGGTAAAGGCCTTTTGCTCCTCTTCATCCAGATCAGAGATTTTCACCTGATCACGGAAGCGTTCGAGCAAAATTTTCGGGTCGAGCTTCACATACTGAAGCATATCCGCCACGGAATCGCCCTCTTCGCTTTCCAGATAGCGCACCTGACCGTTTTCACCGACATACACATCGAGTGCTGCGGTATCGCCGAACAGGTTATGCATATTGCCGAGGATTTCCTGATAGGCCCCAATCATGAAAAAGCCCATCATCGGCGGATTTTCCGGGTCATAAGACGGCATCGGCATAGTGGTTGCCACCCCGTCGCCGTCCACATAATGATCGATAATACCGTCGGAGTCACAGGTGATATCCAGCAGCACCGCGCGGCGATCCAGCGGCTTATCCAGCCCCTCAATCGGCAGTACCGGGAACAGCTGATCGATCCCCCACGCATCCGGTAAAGACTGGAACAGCGAGAAATTCACATAGAATTTATCCGCCATACGCTCCTGGAGCTCATCGATAATCGGGCGGTGTGCGCGGTTACCCGGATCGAGATCCTGCTGGATACGGCGGCAGATATTCAGATACAGCCCTTCCGCCCAGGCGCGTTCGGTCAGGGACAGCATGCCCTGCGCGTACTGGGTGTGGATATCATGCAGATCGAGCTGGCTGTCGTGCAGCCATTCGCGCAGAGAGCGGGCATTGCCTTTGGTCTGCATCTCTTCCCAGGTTTCCCACAGGCTGGCAACCGGACGTGGTGCATCCTCAGCAGGCGCTTCCACCGGGGAGAACTCGTTACGCTCCACACCGATCACATTGGAAACCAGTACGGTATGGTGCGCCGTCAGGGCACGGCCGGATTCGGTAATGACTGTCGGGTGCGGCAGGCCGTGCTCTTCACAGGCATCGCCGATAGCCCAGATCACATTATTGGCATACTCATTAAGCCCGTAGTTCACAGAGCAGTCAGACTGCGAACGGGTACCTTCATAATCCACCCCGAGGCCGCCGCCGACATCAAAGCACTGAATATTGACACCCAGCTGATGCAGCTCGACATAGAAACGGGCGGATTCACGGACACCGGTGGCGATATCGCGGATATTCGCCATCTGCGAACCGAGATGGAAGTGCAGCAGCTGCAGGCTCTCCAGGCTGTCTGCCTGACGCAGCATATCAATCAGCTGCAGTACCTGAGTGGCCGCCAGACCGAACTTGGATTTCTCGCCGCCGCTGGCCTGCCATTTACCGGAGCCCTGAGAGGCCAGACGCGCCCGCACGCCGAGGCGCGGTACCACATCCAGATTTTTCGCTTCCTCAAGCACCACAGCGATTTCAGACATTTTTTCAATCACAAGATACACTTTGTGACCGAGTTTCTCGCCCATCAGGGCAAGACGGATATACTCGCGGTCTTTATAGCCGTTGCAGACGATTACACTGCGGGTCATCCCGGCGTGCGCCAGTACCGCCATCAGCTCTGCTTTGGAACCGGCTTCCAGTCCCAGCGGCTCCCCGGCATTGACCAGGGTTTCAATCACGCGCCGCTGCTGATTGACCTTAATCGGGTAAACCAGAAAATAATCACCTTTGTAACCATAGGATTCGCGGGCACGGCGGAACGCGGCATTAATTGAGCGCAGACGATGCTGCAAAATCTGCGGAAAGCAGAATAATGCAGGCAGACGGATGTGTTCCCGCTCTTTCTGCACACGGTTGACCAGCTCAGCCAGATCAACGGCGGCCTGCGGCATCTCCGGATTCGGGCAGACGGTGACATGACCGAGGTCATTCACACCGTAATAGCTGCCGCCCCAGTATGCGATGTTATAGGTCTGCTGCATCTTCAGCGCGATATTATCATTCATTAGTCATCTCCTGATTCTGGAGTGAAACTTACCTGTATGGCTGACATACGCCTATCCCCCTTCACCGTGGGATAAATCTGTCCTGTTGACAAGTAAAAATTCAAAATGGATTACATCATCCGGCAAAAACCGGACACAGATTTACGGGCTTACCGCAGAGTGACCCGCCTGCTTGCGTTATCCGGTCTGTTTGAGTGTAACGGATACGGAAAACACCGTGCAGAGCACGTGTCAGTCAGAGAGGAAGAGAGAACAGAAAAAGACGCGGACACATGCTGTAAAGCACGTGGCTGTTGAACGTCAACAAGCAGCAGATAATGGTTCATTAACCCATTTACCCCCACACAGGATTACACACCGTAACCCCCGCCTGAATCATACAGAAAACCTGAGTTTCTGCCGTTTATAACTGAAGAAAAATTCACAGCTACTGGCCGCAGTTTATACCGGTTATGACACAAAAATGCAAAATCAAAATGACGGATAAGTGTAAAAAATAAAAACAGTCCGGTAACACATTATTAAAAGTGAAAAAAACCACATGAAAAACAGTTCACACTATAAAATTTCTGGAACCGCTGCCGATTATACACTAGAATAGCCGTCTAGAAGTTAATACATCCATCAATGTGCCGAAAGTTCACTTCACTTAAGGTAGAGAAAAATAATGACTACACATCTTTTCACTTCTGAGTCCGTATCTGAAGGACACCCGGATAAAATTGCCGACCAAATTTCGGATGCAGTCCTTGATGCGATTTTAGAACAAGATCCCAAAGCGCGTGTTGCCTGCGAAACCTATGTCAAAACCGGTATGGTTCTGGTCGGCGGTGAAATCACCACCAAGGCCTGGGTTGATATTGAGGAAATCACGCGCCGTACTGTCCGTGAGATTGGCTATACCAGCTCATCCATGGGCTTCGATGCTGATTCCTGTGCGGTAATCAGTGCTATCGGCAAACAATCTGCCGACATCAACCAGGGCGTTGACCGCGCTGACCCGCTTGAGCAGGGTGCCGGTGACCAGGGTCTGATGTTTGGTTATGCCTCAAACGAAACTGACGTGCTGATGCCGGCACCGATCACCTATGCTCACCGTCTGGTCGGGCGTCAGGCTCAGGTGCGTAAAAGCGGCACGCTGCCATGGCTGCGCCCGGATGCGAAAAGTCAGATCACCTTCCGTTACGATGACAACAAAATCGCCGGGATTGATGCGGTTGTGCTGTCAACCCAGCACTCTGAAGACATCTCACAGAAAGATCTGCACGAAGCGGTGATGGAAGAGATCATCAAACCGGTTCTGCCGGTTGAGTGGCTGGATCCGACCACCAAATATTTCATCAACCCGACCGGCCGTTTTGTTATCGGCGGACCAATGGGTGACTGCGGTCTGACCGGCCGTAAAATCATCGTCGATACTTACGGCGGTATGGCTCGTCACGGCGGCGGTGCATTCTCCGGTAAGGATCCGTCAAAAGTTGACCGTTCCGCAGCCTACGCGGCCCGTTATGTGGCAAAAAATATTGTCGCTGCCGGTCTGGCTGACCGCTGTGAAATCCAGGTTTCCTACGCGATTGGCGTGGCAGAGCCGACTTCCATTATGGTAGAAACCTTCGGTACCGGTAAAGTCTCCAACCAGCAACTGACTCTGCTGGTGCGCGAGTTCTTCGACCTGCGTCCGTATGGTCTGATTCAGATGCTGGATCTGCTGCACCCGATTTATCAGGAAACCGCAGCATACGGTCACTTCGGGCGTCCTCAGTTCCCGTGGGAAAAAACCGACAAAGCAGAACAACTGCGCGAAGCAGCTGGCCTGAAGTAATTTCCTGTTATCAGCAGGCACAAAAAACCGGCTTTTCAGCCGGTTTTTTTATGTTCTGAATCCGTAAATACATTATGATTTACTGCACTGCCGTGATGAATACAGCGCAAAAATCACCATCCCGGCAATCATTGACGCAGTAAATACCAGTCCTTTGATACTGAGCATCCCGGATAACACAATACCCGGTCCCGGGCAGATCCCCGCCAGCCCCCAGCCGATACCAAACAGCAGTGCGCCGGTCAGCAACCGTTTATCAATTTTACTGTTCGCCGGTAACTCAAGCGGCGTGCCGCATACGGTCTTTTTCCGTTTTTTGGCCACGATAAAAGCAACCATACTGATCGCCATCGCAACCGCCATGGTGATCAGCAGAGAAGGATCCCAGTTGCCGGTGATATCCAGAAACGCCAGAATCTTCTGCGGGTTACCCATCCCGGCCACCAGCAAACCAAGGCCGAACAAAATCCCGCTGATTAATGCAGTGATAACAGGCATAGCGCGTCCTTATTTCATCAGCCAGACAGTCAGAAAAGCACTGGCTATAAACACCGCCACAGCGGCAAATGATCGTTTTGATAACCGCGCCATACCGCAGATACCGTGCCCGCTGGTACAGCCGTTACCCAGCCGGGTGCCGAAACCGACCAGCAGACCGGCCGCAATCAGCAGCGGATAATCCGCCGCGATCACCACATCCGGCTGACCGGCAAACAGTGTATAAATCCACGGAGCCCCTGCCAGCCCGGCAATAAACGCTATCCGCCAGCCGCTCTGCTTTGTGAACATATTGGCGAAAATCCCGCTGATCCCGGCAATCCGCCCGTTAAACAGCAGCAGCACAGCAACCGCGATGCCGATCATCAGCCCGCCCAGTGCCGCACTGACCGGCGTAAAGGCCGCGCTATCAATAATCATATTATTTTCCTTGTTTTTCAGGACAATAAAGCTGATACAGCGTCGTCAGCAATATCAGGACTTTTTCATCTGCCACGGAATAATAGATACGTTTTCCTTCACGCCGGGTATTTACCAGTCCTTCATTACGCAACACCGTCAGTTGCTGTGATAACGTCGGCTGATTGATGCCGGTCCGCTCCTCCAGTTCGCTGACATTGCATTCCCCCTGACTCAGCTGACAGAGCAGCAGCAGACGATCCGGATTTCCCAGTGTTTTCAGCAGGGCAGCAACGCCGTTGGCGGCTTCCTGCATATCGGTAAGCTGTGTTGGTGTCATGAATTTATTCCTTACGACATTATATAATTAAATATAATATTATTTTGCAACATATACAACATGCTGATAACGGTTGCAGCTTTACGTCAGTATCGCTAAGCTTCCGGCTATGAAACCGACCCGAGTCCCCGCCGCATTACAGCAGGCCTGCATGCAGACCCTGCGTGATTATCTGGCCCGCGCCTGCCGGGTGCTGAAGACTGATTATCCGGAGCCTGAACTGAACTATCGTCAGCGCGGCACCACCGCCGGCAGTGCCTGCCTGCAAACATGGGAAATCCGCCTCAATCCGGTGTTACTGACGGAAAACGGCTCCGGATTTATACAGGATGTGGTTCCCCACGAGCTGGCGCATCTGCTGGTTTACCGCCGTTTCGGACGCGTGGCACCCCACGGGCGGGAATGGCAGTGGATGATGACAGAGGTGCTGGGTGTTGCGGCCGTCCGTACACACCGCTTTGATGTGACGTCTGTCCGCTCCCGGACATTCACCTACCGCTGCCAATGCAAAACGGCACATGAACTGACCGTCCGCCGCCATAACAAAGTGTTGCGCGGGGAAAGTCAGTACCTGTGCCGTCACTGTAAAAGTACGCTGGTGTGGGATAACAGTGCGGTTGCAATATCATCCCCCTGCGACCTTACACCAGATCAGTCATAATCAGTTTGGCCATTTCGAAGTAGATAATCAGCCCGGTGCCGTCAATCAGTGTGGCAATAAACGGCGCGGAAACCACCGCCGGATCGACTTTCAGACGCTTGAGCACCATCGGGATGACAGAAGACACCACCGCACTCCAGACTGTGATACACACCAGTGTCAGACTGACCACCATCATCACTTCCGGCCCGACCCCCAGGAACCAGGCGCGGATCATCCCCGCGCATCCCATGGTAAAGGCGACCAGCAGTGACGTGGACAGCTCTTTTCGCAGCACCGCACCGATATTGCGCAGGCTCACTTCTCCGAGTGCCATCGCACGGACAAGCGTTGAGGTGATCTGTGTTCCGCTGTTACCCCCGGTGCCGATCAGCAGCGGAATAAAGAAAGCCAGCGAGATAGCCGCTTCCAGTTGTTCCTCAAATGCCTTGAGCACCGTACCGGTATAGGCTTCCGCCACAAACAGCATCAGCAGCCAGACTGCGCGCTTACGCCACAGCGTAAACGGACTGGTGCTCAGATAAGGCTCATCCAGCGGCTGGGAACCGCCCTGTAATGCCGCATCCTGGGTGTTTTCATCCTCAATCAGCTCCGCGATATCCTGCGGACGCAGGATGCCTGCCAGCTTGCCGAACTGCACCACCGGTACAGTATCAATCCCGCTGTTGTTGATAAGCTCGTACACGTCGTGCCGGGACTGCTCCGGTGACACAGAGAAATAGGTCTGGCGCATCACATCCGCGACAAACGTATCTTCCGCTGCGGTCAGCAGGGCTTTGACCGGCAGGATACCATTCAGGTAATTATCCTCATCCAGTACATATAAATAAGTGGGGATCTGCTCACCTTCCAGCTCCTCACGCAGTGTGAGTTTGACGGCAGCAATCGTGTCTGACACGGTCACGCGGATATACGCCTGACTCATGTAAGCACTGACTGCGTCTTCATCATTACGCTGCGGACGATCGGTATGGTGTGGCGGATTAACGGATGGCGCGGAAATGACCAGCGCGTCCGCTTTTTCGTAGTTGGTTAACTTCATGATGTGTGACCCTAATGTCTGTTATGGACTTCAAACAGCACTCCAATAGGGGCGAAACCAGATGAGAGAATGCGTAGGCTATCTCACGTCTCGGTTTTAGCACTATACAACGTATCCCGCAGACTGCGGGAAGTTACTTCGGGTTATACCTTCTGTTCGATATAACCTGTCCTAATCTTGGGCGTCTCTCGACGTCGTCAGATCAGCAACCTTTGTTTGTATAGGAGCCTCGCCTAACGAGATACTGCACCTTAAATGCGGCGCGAATTATAACTCTCAGAAATTATATGGCGAGGACTATTCGTATTTCGTTTAGAAAGCATTGAGGTTACCGATCAGGTCCGGGAGCCAAGATCATTATCGCTCTCATCACCGGTCAGCTGCCGTGTCACTTCCTCACAACGGACAATTTTGCCGTCTGCCAGACGGAAACAGGCAAAAACCTCAAAGGCTGCATGCTCGCCACTGACTTTTTCCGCCTTAGCGATATGCTGAGTGTGCACACAGGACTCACCTTCTGCGATGGATTTAATCTCAATGGTAATACTGCGGGTTGCCATTTTCAGGGCATTAAGATGGGCAAGAAATGCGGGAAACTCAATTGTCTGACCATTCACCACCTGAACATAATCACGGGAAAAATACTGTTCCACCAGGGATTCATCACCGATATGTTCACCGAGAACATCAGTCAGGGCACGGGTTACAAACTCTGTCTTATTCATTGCTGAAAATCCTTTTTTATTATGATCACATTTACAGCATAGCGGAAACCCGGCGTTTATCCGCCGGAAACAGAAAAAGCGCCGCTGAAAACGGCGCTTTCTTGCCATTATACCGAATGATTCTCAATCAGGCTAATTCAACATTGCCCTGAATCTGACAGCTGCACGCCAGAACATAACCCTGCTCAATCTCTTCCGGGGTCAGCGTCATGGTGCTGGTGGTGGTGTATTCACCGCTGCGGACGCGGGTTTTACAACTACCGCAGACACCGGCGCGGCAGGCCGCCATCACCGGTACACTGTTCGCTTCCATGGCTGCCAGCAGCGTCATACCGACAGGCACTTTCACCTGACGCAGCGGGGACTGAATCGTCATGGTAACCGTCTGCTCTCCGGCTTCCGCTTCCGGCTCCGGCCCGAAACGCTCCATAAAGAAACAGTCCGGGTTCACATTCAGTGCCTGACAGAATGTCTGCACATTCTTCATATACGGTGCCGGACCACAGGTCATCACCGTGTGCTGTGCGATATCCGGGATCAGGGCTTTCAGTTTTTCTTCTGACAGGCGGCCGGATAATAATTCATCCGTTTCATCACTGTTTTCCACCATCAGGATCAGACGCAGACGGGCCGGGAACGCAGTCAGCAACTGCTGCCATTCCTGAGCAAAAATCACCTGCTGTTTATCACGCACGTTGAAAATCACCGTCACCTGACTTTCCGGCTGACGGTGCAGGATCCAGCGGGTCATCGACATCACCGGTGTCACGCCGCAACCGGCGGCCAGCATCAGATAGCGCTCTGCCGGACGGGTATCACAGGTAAATTCACCCTGTGCATCAGACAGCCACAGGTAATCACCCGGTTTCACCTCGCCGGTCAGCCAGCCGGAACCCTGTCCGTCATCCAGACGTCGCACCGTCAGGCTCAGGAACGGACTCAGTCCCGGTGTGGACGATAAGGTATAAGCACGCAGTGTCTCATCACTGTTGCGGATACTCACCAGCGCATACTGCCCTGCGTGATACTGATAAAAATCGTGGTTAATCAGATTGATAGTCCACACATCCGGGGTTTCCTGCATGACAGAATGGACCTGCATGCGGTTCGGACATAAAGACGTCGGCATTGTCATCGGGCTCTCCTGACTCCGTGCCGGAGAAGGCGTAACCGCCCTCCCCGGTACTAACAATTACAGCAATTACGCGCCTAACACAGCGCGTAAATCATTTTCTACAGTGGTAATCGGACGCATACCGAATTTTTCATTCAGTACATTCAGCAGATTGTCAGTCAGGAATGCCGGCGCCGTCGGGCCGGTGAAGATATCCTTCACACCCAGCGCCAGCAGGGTCAGCAGAATCACAATCGCTTTCTGTTCAAACCAGGAGAGCACCAGTGTCAGCGGCAGATCATTCACGCCGCAGCCCAGTTTCTCAGCCAGTTTCACCGCCAGCATAATCGCAGAATAGGCATCGTTGCACTGACCGACATCAAGCAGACGCGGCAGCCCTTCCAGCGTACCGAAATCCAGCTTGTTAAAACGGTATTTACCGCAGGCCAGCGTCATAATCAGGCAGTCCTGAGGCACCTGACGGGCAAAGTCAGTGTAGTAGCTGCGCTCACCACGGCTGCCGTCACACCCGCCGACGAGGAACACATGACGCAGTTTGCCGGTGGCGACCAGGTCAATCACGGTATCTGCGGCATTGAGCAGGGTTTCCCGGCCGAAACCGACGGTGATCAGGTGTTCGATTTCGCTGTACGGGAAGCCGTCCATCGCCTGAGCCTGCGCGATAATATCGCTGAAATCATCACCGTTCAGGTGTTTCGCACCCGGCCAGCCGACGATACTGCGGGTCCAGATACGGTCGGTGTAACTGCCCGGATTCGGGTCCAGAATACAGTTGGAGGTCATCAGGATCGGGCCCGGGAATTTGGCAAACTCAGTCTGCTGGTTCTGCCAGCCGCTGCCGTAGTTACCGACCAGATGTTTGTATTTTTTCAGTTCCGGATAGCCGTGTGCAGGCAGCATTTCACCGTGGGTGTAAATGTTCACACCGGTGCCTTCTGTCTGTTGCAGCAGCATATGCAGATCTTTGAGGTCATGACCGGAGATCAGAATCGCTTTACCTGCCACCGGACGGACGTTCACGGAAGACGGCGTCGGATGACCGTAAGCTTCGGTTTCACCGGCATCCAGCATTTCCATGATTTTAAAGTTCATCATACCGATCGCCATAGACTGGTTGAGCAGCTCACCCATATCAGACGGATCAGTCCCCAGCCACGCCATGATTTCATGGTACTGGCCGTAAATTTCATCGCTGTATTTGCCCAGCACATGGGCGTGCTCCATATACGCCGCCGCCCCTTTCAGGCCGTACAGGCAGAGCATACGCAGACCGTGGATATCATCACCGATAGCCTGCTTATCTTTATTCAGGGCAAATTCATCCGCCTGTTTCACCAGTGACGCAATATCCGTGCCCTTCAGTTGCAGGTTTGCTAACGGGTGATTCACAACCAGCGCCGGATTTTTTGCCAGACAGCGTTTCATCAGGCTGTCACGCATCACAATCGCTTCCTGCGCATAACCGATGATGCGCTCAGAATCGAAGTTAACGTTGGTTAATGTGGAGAAAAACGCACGCGGCGCAAAGCTGTCTGTGTCGTGATCGATGATACCTGATTCACGCGCAGCAACCGCCCACGCTGAAAGACTTTCCAGCACTGCTACCAGCAGATCCTGTAAGTCAGATGTTTCTGCGGTTTTACCGCACATGCCCTGGGCATAGGCACAGCCATTACCCACCGGCGTACGCATCGTTTGTTCACATTGCACACAGTACATGCTCTTGCTTCCTTATAAGTTGTATTTTATATGCAACATAAGAATACGCCATTTCAGACCGGTGAAAAGAGGTTTTCCTGACTATCATTCCTTTGCTTGATCTAAAGCAAAAATTAACCGGCAAGCCACACCACTATCGCGAATGATTAACATTTACAGCGTGTTAAACATCATGCTGACTAAGGGATTGTCCGATAGTTTGGAATACGGCGGCGTGATATAAACCGGTAAGGTAACTGACCAGAGGATGGATAAAATGTTATATATTGATGACAACGGATTAGTAAAATCAAACCGCATTACCATTAAACGATTCAGTAAAATCGAGCGCGACCCGATGGATAAAGTGAACGGTATTATTGTTCACCAGACTGGTACGCCTGCTGAAACACATGTCTTTAATAGTTACAGTCATGCAGGCAGTAATGGCGCTCACTTCTTAATTGATAAAGAAGGCGTGATTTATCAGACAGCTTCGTTGTTTAAAACAACGTGGCATTTAGGAAAAATGAAATCGAGATGTGTTATTACAAAAAAATGTGAACCATCTGAACTCAAAAAAATGGCAGACCTGGAAAATAAATTCAGAACTAAAGCTATCTCAGATATAGAGAAGGCAAAGTCATTTCCGGATCGCTACCCAAGTAATACTGATAGTATCGGCATTGAAATTGTCGGTTACTATGAACGTGACAGTGATAATAATGACATATATGACGCAGTGAACAGCAAACAAAATGCATCTCTTAAATGGCTGATATCAGAACTTTTAGAAACATTGGATATTTCAATATCTGAAGTATATAAACATCCTGATGTAGCAAGAAAAAATACAACTGAAGCGAGTACTGCATCATGGTAAATAAATTCTCTATCCTGTTACTTACGATAGCTCTCACTCCTGAAGCAATGAATGCTATGTCTGTAAAAAATATAGAAATAGAAAATTCAGGAATTACCGTCACAAAAAATCCCCCTGCGGGCGAAGTTAATGCCTGTAAAAAATTCACACCAAATAAAGAACAACTGATCAATTACTTCCGGTCAGCAGAAATATCGTCAGACATGTCATGGGATCATGATTATTATTCATCCTGTATTTCATACGGCAGTCTTGAACTTGAAAATGGTCAGACAGGTGAATGGCGAATATCATCAAGCGGTGCCGGTGATATCCGCTTTCCTGATGGTAACTATATCTACCTGTTCCGCGAAAAGAATGAATGGGTTGACTCTTATTTATGCGGTGACGAACCCGATTGCTGACATATTCTGCCCTCTCCCGGGATAACGGGCGGACTAATCCATCAAAACCGCCCGTTCCCCGCTAAAACAGCAAGATCGCATTCACACTAGAAATGATTTTCACCACAGCCATTCAACCCTCAAATTCCGAACCATAAAATCAGCATCTTAGTAACTTTCCGTTAAAAAATTATTGCGTACAGGTAATGATTGTAATTATCATTTGCCTTCTTAAATTCTCACGGAAAACTGAGTGATGACTGATTCCTGTAACGCACACTACCGCCCTGCCCGCCTCACTCCGCTGGCACTGGCGCTCGCTGTTATCAGCAGCGGCAGTATCGCCGCCACCGCAGATACTGAAACCCCGCTCGTCGTTGTCGGCAACTGGCTGGATAACACTGATAACAGTGATACTCTGCTGAACCACGGCGGCGCACGGACCATCAAAACCAAAAAACAAATCGATGAGTCCGGGGCGGAAAACATAGCGGACGCCCTGCGCGGTATTCCGGGCGTTCAGGTGCGGGACAGCAACGGCACAGGCGGCAGTGACGTTTCACTCAATGTCGGTATCCGCGGGCTTCCGGCACGGTTGTCCCCGCGTTCCACTATTCTGCTCGACGGCATTCCGCTGGCCGCAGCCCCTTACGGACAGCCGCAGTTATCGATGTCACCACTCTCATTAGGTTCAATCAGCAGCATTGATGTGATGCGCGGTGCCACTTCCGTCCGCTACGGGCCGCAAAACGTCGGCGGCGTGATTAACTTTGTCACCAAACCGATTCCGGAAACCTTCAGCGGTTCCGCGTCCGTCAAAACACAAGGCGCGCGCACCGGCGGGCTGAAAACCCTGACGGATGCCTCTGTCGGCGGCTCAAAAGAAGATGGCTCTGCGGGGGCACTGCTGCTCTACTCCGGCCTGCACGGCCAGGGCTACCGCAAAAACAATGATAATACCGATATCGATGACATCATCCTGAAAACCCGCTACGCCTTCAGTGATACTGATGAACTGCTGGCAAACTTCCACTATTATCATGCGCAATCCGGGATGCCGGGCGGCCTGTCGGAAGCACAATACAAAGCCGATCCTTACCAGTCAGTCCGCCCGTTTGACCGCTTTGAAGGCAACCGTCAGGATATGTCCTTTAAATACCGCCATCAGGAAGATGATAAACAGTTTGAGTTACTGACCTGGTTCAGTAAAAGCTACCGGGGCAGTTATATTGAAAGCGAAGGAACAAAAGATAATGCAGGCAAGAGCCGTCTCGTTTCCTACCCGCGCCACTACACGGCTTACGCCATTGAACCCAGCTATTCACAGCTGTTCCGCTTTGATAATCAGTCCCACGAAATCACCCTGGGTTACCGCTATCTGAATGAAACGGCAGATGAAAAAGCCTACCGCTCCGGCTGGTATCCGACCGGTTCTCAAAGTTCACGCCCTCAGACAGACAGCTACTATCAGCATACCTCCGGCGGCACAGAAGCTCATGCCATCTATATCGATGACACCATTAATGTTGGTAACTGGACGGTTATTCCCGGCCTGCGTTATGAAAACATCAAAATTCATCTCGATGACGGTTTCCGTAACCAGTTCCGCAGCAAAAGTTACAGCGAGCCATTACCGGCGCTGTCGGTGATTTATCATATTGATGATCAGTGGAAACTGTTTGCCAACGCGGGCAGTTCATTCGGCAGTCTGCAATATTTCCAGCTTAATACAGCCGGGGCGGGTAATGATCCGGCAAACGGCCTGAGTGCGGAAAAAGCGCATAACTATGAAGCCGGAACACGGTTTGATGACGGGCTGCTCTCTGCGGAAATGACCCTGTTCTATATCGATTTCAATGATCAGCTGCAATACATTGAAAACTCGACCGGCTGGACAAACCTTGGTGCAACCACCCATCAGGGGGTGGAGCTGGCGCTGAATTATGACCTGAGTGAAACAACGAAATGGCTCGATGGCGCCAGTATCTACAGCACTTATACCTACACCAAAGCAGTGAGCAAACGCGGTAATTTTGCGGATAAAGATCTGCCGTTCTACTCCCGCCAGCTTTTTACTGCCGGTGCCCGCTATGAAACCGGAAACTGGGTGTGGAATCTCAGCACCTATGCGCAGTCAAAACAGCAGTCACCGGGAACCGGGGAAAACTACATTACCGAAGGTAGTGCTGACGGGCGTTACGGCATTATTCCGGGCTATATGATGTGGGATGCCCGTGCCGAGTATCACTTCGGCCCGCAATGGTCAGATCTGACGCTTGCCGCCGGGGTAAAAAACCTGTTTGATCAGGCCAGTTTTACCCGCTCGACAGATAATAACTACGGCATTTACGCCGGACAGCCGCGCACCTTCTTTGCGCAGGCTTCCGTGAAGTTTTAAAGGTCATTCATATAATGAAACGCATGTTCCACGCTGCCGGACGTTTTCCGGCACTTCTCATCACTCTCTGTGCCGCACTCGCGGCACTGTTGCCGTTCAGCACAGCAGCGGCTCCGATCACGGTGACGGATATCGCCGGACGGACAGTCACCGTCAATGCCCCGGTATCCCGGATTATGCTGGCAGACAGCCGGGTATTAGTTGCGCTGAATATTCTGCATCCGTCTGAACCGCTGAAAGGTATTGCGGCATGGGATGACGCACTGACCAAAAAAGCACCGGATCTGCGCATTGCGTATGAAAAGCCGTTTCCGCAGCTGAAAAATATTCCGGTATTTCCTAATCCCTACACATCGGATTTCAGTGTCGAAAAAGCGCTGACTTATCAGCCGGATCTGGTGATTTTTGATACCGGACTGCAAAGTAAACTGACCGAAAGCGGCACCCTGGATTTGCTGGAGAAAAGTGGTATTCCGGTGATATTTATCGATTTCCGTCAGTATCCGCTGCAAAACACCATGCCGAGTATGACACTGCTGGGACAGGTCTTCGGGCAGGAAAAACAGGCAGCGGCATTTAATGCTTTTTACCGCCAACGCCTGGATCTTATCCGCTCCCGGGTTGCAAACATCCCGGAAGACAAAAAGCCCACAGTCTTTATTGAACGTGCAGCGGGTCTTGCCGGGGAAAACAGCTGCTGCAAAACCTTTGGTAATGGTAACTTCGGGGAGTTTGTTGCCGCTGCCGGAGGCCATAACCTCGGTGCAGACTGGTTTAAAAACGGTATGGGGGGTGAAGTGAATGAAGAACAGATTATTGCCGCTGATCCGCAATTTTATCTGATGACCGTTGCCGACTGGGAAAGTACCCGCAAAGGCAGCGTCTCAGTACCGCTCGGCTATACCGGCTCTGAGGAGCGTGCAGTACCGGCACTGGAAAAACTGATGGCACGGCCGAAACTGCAGCATCTCACGGCGTATCAGCAAAAGCAGGTATTGGCACTGTATCAGCAATACTATGACACCCCGTTCAATATTATTGCAGTGGAAGCTATCGCCAAAATGCTGCATCCGGCACTGTTTCCTGAGCTCGATCCGCAGGCAGACAGCCTGATGCTGCATAAAACCTTTACTGCACTGGACGGCAGCGGCCTGTTCTGGCTGCAACCCTGATCATCACATCAGTTGCTGCATCTGAATAACGGGCAGTTTTCTGCCCGTTATCTGCACGTCCCGCCGCTATTTTTTCTGATATAACTCATTCGCCATATCAATACTGTCTGCATTAACATCCCGGATGTGGTCACGCGTCAGACGGTACACCACCGGGCTTAATAAGATCAGTGCGATCAGGTTCGGGATCGCCATCATGGCATTCAGGGTATCCGCCAGCAGCCAGACAAACTCCAGCGACTGTGTGGCACCAACCGGTAATGCAATCAGCCACAGCACACGGAAAATCTTAATCGCCTTCACGCCGAACAGATACTGAACACACTTCTCGCCGTAGAAGCTCCAGCCGAGGATCGTGGTAAACGCAAAAATCGTCAGCGCAATCGCCACAATATAGTTTCCGCCCGGAATCGCCGCTTTGAAAGAAGATGCGGTCAGTGTGGCACCGGTTTCCGCTGTCAGCCAGCCACCCATAATGACAATGGTCAGCCCGGTTACCGAACAGACAATAATGGTGTCAATAAAGGTGCCGAGCATAGCAATAAGCCCCTGACGGATCGGGTTCTGGGTTTTCGCGGCAGCATGCGCTATCGGCGCACTGCCCAGACCAGCTTCGTTGGAGAACACGCCGCGCGCCACCCCGAAACGTATCGCTGCCCAGACGGTCGCCCCGGCAAACCCGCCCTGTGCCGCCACCGGTGTAAAGGCAGAGGTGATAATGAGGGAGAACGCCGCCGGAATTTCACTGATATTCAGCGCCAGCACCACAAGACCGGCACCAAAGTAGCCAACGGTCATAAACGGCACCAGTTTACCGGCCACGTCGGAGATACGGCGGATCCCGCCAATCAGTACCGCACCGACCAGCAGCACCAGCGCCACGCTGGTTACCCACTTGTTGATGCCGAAGTTACTCTCCAGCACATCCGCCACTGAGTTGGCCTGAACAGTGTTCCCGATACCGAACCCGGCGCAGGCACCGAATACCGCAAACAGTGTCCCCAGCCAGACCCATTTCGGGCCGAGGCCATTTTTGATGTAATACATCGGGCCACCGACATACTGCCCGTATTTATCCACTTCACGGTAACGAACTGCCAGCACAGCTTCTGAGTATTTTGTCGCCATGCCGACCAGCGCCGTCATCCACATCCAGAACAGTGCACCCGGCCCGCCCATCACCACCGCCGTTGCCACACCGGCGATATTGCCGGTGCCGATAGTGGCGGACAATGCAGTCATCAGGGCATTAAACGGGGAGATCTGCCCTTCTCCGCGGGATTCATTACGCTGAAATAATAATCTGAACCCGGTTCCCAGTTTACGGATCGGCAAAAATCCCAGCCGAATCTGCATATACAGCCCGACACCCAGTATTCCCACCAGCATCGGCACACCCCATACCACGCCGTTCAGCGCGCCCAGCCACTCTGTTATCAAATCCATTCACGCCTCCTGACCAGCCCTGTTACTTTTTTATTTTACGCGTCACATATAAATAACATTTATTTATCATTTATTAATAAAGCGGAAAAACGCCGGAAATGCGAACAAAAAACGTCCGGATTTGCGTTGGATTTTTGAATCTGTGAAGGGTGTCACTTGTCACAAATTGAATTAAAATAGTGATTAATTTTTATTTGGAATGGATCATGTTCAGCCATGTCAGATGCTTTACCGCATACGACAGCCACGCTTAAACGCCGTTATCGTGTGCTTAAACGCCTTAAAGAACGCAACCTCGCCCCTGTTACTGTCCTGCTGCTGGCGGCTGCCGTCGGCGCACTCGCCGGTTTTACCGGTGTGCTGTTTGAACGCGGGGTCAATTGGGTAGGCGAATACCGGGTCAGCTCTCTGTCTTCACTGACAGAGAATAAAGAAATACTTATCCCGCTGATGTTTATTGTTTCCGCCCTGCTGGCCATGTCAGGCTACTGGCTGGTGCGGCGTTTTTCACCGGAATCCGGCGGGTCGGGGATCCCGGAAATTGAAGGGGCATTGCAGGATGTCCGCCCGGTGCGCTGGTGGCGGGTGCTGCCGGTGAAATTTATCGGCGGACTGGGTACTCTCGGCTCCGGTATGGTACTGGGACGCGAAGGCCCGACCGTACAGTTAGGGGCAAATATCAGCGGACTGGTCAGTGCCCTGGCCGGGGTGAAAAACAAAGAATCCCGCCACACATTGCTGGCCACCGGTGCCGCCGCCGGTCTGACCGCCGCCTTTAACGCACCGCTCGCGGGGATCCTGTTTATCATCGAGGAAATGCGTCCGCAGTTCCGTTACAGCCTGATTTCCATCAAAGCCGTTTTTATCGGCGTGATCATGTCGAGCATTGTTTTTCAGACCTTTAACAGCGGCGCGCCGATCCTGGATATCGGCAAATACCATGCCGCCCCGCTCAATACTCTCTGGCTCTATCTGGTGCTCGGGATGGTTTTCGGTGTGATTGGTGTGATGTTTAACCGCTTTCTGCTCACTATGCAGACACAGTTCCGCCGTTTTTATCAGGACAAAACATCCCGTTTTGTTGCCACCGGCGGGCTGATTGGCGGATTATGCGGTATTGCCGGGCTGTACTGGCCGCAGGTAACCGGAGGCGGGTTCGCGGTGATCCCGGATGTCGCCGCGCTGCACTATTCCCTGACCGGTATTCTGATGATCTTCCTGTTCCGCGTGCTCACCACGGTTATCTGCTTCAGTTCCGGTGCGCCGGGCGGGATCTTCGCGCCGACACTCGCACTCGGCACACTATTCGGCAGCTTCTTCGGCTATGCCGCCATGCTGCTGTTTCCGCAGTATCAGATTGAACCGGCGACCTTTGCCATTGCAGGCATGGGAGCGCTCTTTGCCGCCACCGTCCGTGCGCCGCTGACCGGTATTGTGCTGGTACTGGAGATGACCGATAACTATCAGCTGATCCTGCCGATGATTATCACGTGTCTGGGAGCAACACTGCTGGCGCAGTATCTGGGCGGGCGTCCGCTGTATTCGGTACTGCTGGAGCGGATCCTGATGCAGAACGGCACGCCGCCGGAAAAAACCGGTGACGCGCCGCGAGGGTAATAGTAATCAGGCTTTTTTGCGGGCAATCAGAGTGGCGAAATTCAGCCGGATCCGGTTGCCTGCCGCATCAGTGCGGTGCAGATGTCCCGGGTTTTCGTTGTATTTCAGGATCTCCCAGTCCGCATAATAGCCGGATAACTCCCCCGGTTTCAGGAAGCAGTCAAACGGCAGTTCATCATACGGCATATTCTCTGTTTCCACCGGGCAGACAATCAGGTTATACCCGTCCGGGCGGGTATGCGCCTGCATATCGGCGATGATCGCAGCAATATTCTCTCTTTTCAGGAACATCAGCACGACGGTGGAGATAATGATGTCGTAATCATCCTGTAACGCATGCTGGTTGATGTCATACACCTGCGTGCGGATATTGCTGATCCCCGCAGCGGCTTTCACATCTTCAATCGCCTGAATGTGCTGCGGATTGATATCCATGGCTGTCACATCATAACCGAGCTGCGCCAGGAAAAAGCTGTTGCGCCCGCGTCCGGAGCCCAAATCGAGTGTTTTACCCGGTTTTGCCATTGTCACCAGTTCACGGACTTCGGAGTGCGGACGGGTCAGTCCGTGGATTTTATAGAACTCATCTTCAGGCTGGCACCAGAAGGCAAGCTGACAGGAAATATCATCACTGACAGATTCAATTTTGTGCCACACCTGCGGGTCAAGACGCGGTGGCTGATGCGTGGTATCAAAGTGGTAGCGGGTCTCTTCGCCATTTTCACCGAAAACGACAAAATCCATCTCCCCCGCCAGAACCGTCAACTGTGCCCACGTCCCTTCCGCCGTATTATGGCGATCCGTAAAGGCCATCGGGATAGTGGTTTTTTGCCAGACCGGCAGGGTTTTATAGCAGACTAAGTTTTCCATTTTACGCCTCACCTTGAAGATGCATTTTAAATACATCTTATATCCTTTCCGGTGAAGCGTAAATGACTTTTATTTCTGACGGGCGATAACTTCGTTTATCCCCTGAAAGACAAACGGTTTAGCATCGGTGAAATCCTTTGCCACATCACCGGAATAAATGTTTTGCTGTTCAGGACCCAGATCCAGTTTCTTCACTTTGCCGTTTTCTTTGCTGAAATCCACTTTCTTCAGGTCAACCCAGAAGATATTGGGTGTCAGCGCCGATTCAAAGAAATAAATCTGACGTTTGTGATCCACCACCGTACGCCAGCGGGTGGAGGAGATATTCGGCTCTTCTTCGGTATTCAGCCCGAACGGCACAGACACATTGCGGATAACGCTGAACACTGATGCCACTGCTTTATTCGGTGTGGTTGCTTTCGGAATCGCATTAATATAGAAAGATCCGCGCGCAAAACGGTCAGCGGAACGGTTGGTGCCCGGCAGCATAACGGTGCCGTTGATTTGCTGCCAGTAGCTGTCCAGTGCCAGCTGCTCGCTGAATACCGGAGAGTTGGTCATTACCTGATATTTACGGCTGTGATGAATTACCTGCTTACCATCAATATATTCAATAATGGCGCTGTCACCGGAGGCATCGGATAATGAAAGGTGCAGTGTCGCCAGGCGCTCTTCACCCGGGACTTTATCGGTGATCACCGCGAACGGCTCTTTTTCCAGTGCGGTAACCGCTTCTTCAACGGTCGCGTAGTTATCCAGCACATACTGCGCCCAGGCCGAGATACTCAGGGTGGGTTTGTTACTTTCCGGTGTCGGATACACGGATTCGACCAGCCACAGCAGGTTTGCGGACAATCCCTTTTCATTAATGCCGTCGGTGGTGGAAACATCATAGCCGGATGCCACTACGCTGCCGTATTTGGACACCCATTTCACGGAATTCGGCCCGGCGGCACCATCACGCTCCATCCCCTGCGGGAAAATCCATAAATTGGTACCGACATCACTTTTCCAGTCCATTGACCGGGCGGTGATCACCTGAGCATCATCCCCGAGATACACCAGCCGGGTGCAGGCGGAAGCAATCTGAGCAGCCAGTAATGTGGCCGACGCGACCGCACCGGCAAGTATAATTCGCTTAAATGTCATGAAAAACCCCTTTTCATTGCGTCCGGCAACCGGCAGCTTACCGGTTACACTTCCTTATTACTGTAGTCCCTATCAGGATTTTGTGGCAAACGGCGGCCGGGCAAACCAGATAAGAACAATCAATCCGATAAAGACGCCGCCGGAGAGCCAGAAAATCTCATTGGCACTGATAATCAGCCCCTGGGCGGTAATTTCCTTCGCCAGATAGGCGGAGGTCTGCGCTTCTGATAACCCGTGCTGCGCCATCTCCTGATACATCTGTACCGATTCCGGATTATACGCGGTGATGGATTCCGTCAGCTGAGAATGATGTAACGATTCGCGACGGCTCCACAGCGTGGTGGTGATCGATGTCCCGATAGAGCCCGCCAGTGTCCGGAAGAAGTTGGCCAGTGCGGAGGCGGAGGCCAGTTTCTCCGGCGGCAGACCGGAAAGCGTGATGGTGGTGAGCGGCATAAAGAAACAGGCCACTGCAAAACCCTGCACCAGCTGCGGCCAGACCGAAGCGTAGAACCCCATTTGCGGCTCGAAAGTATAGGCGCGCCAGTAGAAACAGACGGAATACACCACGAAACTAAAGGTTACAATCCAGCGTAAATCCACCACATTGGAGATCTTACCGACAAACGCGGAAATCAGTATCGGCACCAGCCCGATAGGTGCCAGCGCCAGCCCCGCCCATTCCGCCGTATAACCGTACACCTCCTGCAGCAGCTGCGGCAGCAGTACAATCGCGCCGAAATAGACCATATACGCCAGACTGACCGACAGTGTGCCGATGGTAAAGTTACGCGACTTAAACAGCGACAGCTCGACAATCGGGTTTTTATCCGTCAGTTCCCAGATCACCAGGAAGACCAGCGCAACGGCTGCAATAATCGCCAGTGCGACAATTTCATCTGACTCCAGCCAGCCGAGATCTTTCCCTTTATCCAGCAGGATTTGCAGACAGCCGATCCCGATCACCAGCAGCGACAAGCCAATCACATTGAGCGGAACCTTTGTCACCTTCGATTCCATACCACGCAGCAGCATCAGACTGACAAGCACCACCGCAATGCCGATAGGCACGTTGATAAAGAAAATCCAGCCCCAGTGGAAGTTATCACTGATATAACCACCCATAATCGGCCCGAACACCGGCGCCAGAATGATGGTCATCGACCAGAGTGCCAGCGCGGTATTCTGTTTGGCAGGCGGGTAACTTTTCAGCAGCAGGCTTTGTGAGAGCGGGATTATCGGCCCGGCCACCCCGCCCTGTAACACGCGGAAGAAAATCAGCATTTCCAGGCTTTCTGATAACCCGCACAGCAGTGACGTCAGGGTAAACAGCCCGGTGGACCAGATAAACACCCGCACTTCCCCGAAGCGCTTGGCCAGAAACCCGGTAATCGCGATGGAAATCGCGTTGGATACCCCGAACGAGGTAATAACCCAGGTGCCCTGTGAGACAGAGGCACCGAGATCGCCGGAAATGGTCGGGATCGCCACGTTGGCAATGGTGGAGTCCAGCACCTGCATAAAGGTGGCCATCGACAGCGCGATGGTCGCCCAGACCAGTTTCATGCCTGTTAACGGTTGATTAGCCACAATAAAGCCCCGCGCTGATTAACTGGCGTTATCGGTAATGATTTGTGCAATCACCGCATTGACCGGTGCCAGATCCGGGATCAGCACATCACTCTTAAAGGCCGGGGTATCGCGCTGGACATTGGCCAGTACCGGGCCATCCGTATTTTTGGTTTCGATAGTCACGTTCATCGACAGCCCGATACGCAGCGGATATCTGGCAATCTGCTGCGGATCCAGCTCGACCCGTACCGGCAGACGCTGCACCACTTTGATCCAGTTCCCGGTGGCGTTTTGCGCCGGCAGCAGAGAGAAGGCACTGCCGGTGCCCATATCCAGCCCGGCTACCGTACCGTTAAAGGTCACTTTGTCGCCGTAAAAATCACTGGTAATGGTGACCGGCTGCCCGATCCGCACACTGCTGAGCTGCGTTTCCTTAAAGTTGGCATCAATCCAGACCGGCTCGACCGGGACAATCGCCATCAGTGAGGCATTCGGGCTGACCTGAGCCCCGACCTGCACATTCCTGCGGGAAACATACCCGGTAAACGGACTGCGGATTTCCGTGCGCTGTAAGTTAATCCAGGCATCGCGGACTTTATCCGCCGCCTGCAACACCGCAGGCTGATCCGCCAGTGCCGTGGTTTTCAGCAGGGCTTTGGTGGCATTTAACTGCTGCACAGAGGCATTCAGGGATGCCTGCGCCTCTTCAACCGCTTCGCGGGAGTGCTGTAAATCTTCTTTGGAGATAGTCCCCCGCTGTCCCAGCACACTGCGCCGGGCATAGTCATTCTGTGCCTGGTTCAGCATCACTTGTTTCTGAGCGATAACCGCACCGAGCTGGTCACGGTTAAAATAGAGCTCCTGAGTCTGCCGCACTGTGGCCGCAAGATCATGGCGTGCCTGCGCATAAGCCAGTTCAGCATTGGTTTTATCCAGCACCACCAGCACATCCCCGGCATGCACCAGATCGGTATTCTCAAAATTCACCTGTGTCACATTACCGGTAGTTTGTGCGACGATCGGTACCTGCAGGCCCACCACGTAGGCGTCATCGGTATATTCCTGATAACGCAGTACCATAAACCAGTAAATAAGATAGCCGGCCAGCAGCACGATAAAGAGCAGTGACGTTCCCGCAAGCCAGATTTTTCGTCTGGCGGGATTGGATGACGATGTTTTTTTGTCAGAAGGCTGGGCAGCAGAAGACTGCGCTGATGTGTTGTCCATCAAAATACCCCGGTAGTAATAAAGTTAAGCCCAAAATATTGCGCACAGAATAGCCTGAATCACTATAAAAGTAACGGTAAGTGAAATATTACAGCGGAAAACCGAAAACAATATAAACAGAAACAAAACATCTGCTGAACACGACAAAATATGTAACTTATTTATCTGTTTATGACGAATGACAAATGAATATAAGGAAATAATCGGATATTTAAGTAATATCCGCTGCATATTTTGATACTTATTTCTGTACGCTCTGTGACAGCCCTCCCCTGATTATTCGTCTGCCCGGTTCATTTTCGGGTATAAGAGTATTTTCTGTTTACCTTTCCCGATTCTTAAACAAAGTATCGTGTTTTCCTTAAATGTGTTTGTTTTTTATCCGGATACAGAAAACAGCACGATTTGCACATTTTTGTTTCTGTCTGCCGGATATAAAAAAACCGCAGAGTCATAAACGCTGCGGTTATTGTCCGGTGCACTGCGATATTTACTGAGACAAAATCAGACGCAGCGCCTCAGCGGTAGCCGCTTTATTCGGTTCTTTCGTGAATAAATCATAAAAATCGCCGACAATCAGACAGGTGGTAACCGGATCTTCCGCCCCTTTATTCAGGTCACTCAGCAACATCACTTTATCACCGTATTTTTCTGACAGTTTCGCATAAACATCCCCTAATACCTTATAAGCTTCCTGCGCCGGAACATTACCGGTATTCCGGTCTTCCAGTGATGATGTCAGGATCAGATTCACCGTTTTCAGCATCCGGATATCAGCTTCATTATAGGTAAACTGCGCTTTATTCTGCGGGAATTTATTCAGCGCCGGAAAAAAGTTATTAAAGCACTGCTGTCCTGACGGATCTTTCACCAGATAACCTTCCGCCTGATCTTTTACCGCTGCGGCAAAGGCATTCAGTGCATCATCAGAGGCATACGGGATCCGGTCAATTAATAACACCGCCGTCATCCCGGTAATATCATTCATCCATGCCACTTTCTGTTCACGGGTCATGGTGCTGTAATTCCCGATCTGACTTTTCAGATCTTTATATTTTTCCGGGGAAATTTTGCCGACCACTTCGATAAACTGCATCGATTCCGACATCATCTCTGCTTCAAGTGATTTTGGCGTTGTCATTCTGTCCTGACTGACGGCAGTGACAGAAAAAACGTTATCCCGCGAGCCCATATAATAACCGGCACCGGCAAAAACCACGGCAACAATAAGAACCAATAATAAGCTGAGTTTTTTATTCACGCACTTTCCTCTGATACGCTGAGTTATCACTGAAAGTGATAGTGACACAAATTAATAAGGCCTGCTATTGCAGGCCCCGATAATTGTTCAGATTGTAAAAATAATCAGATTTTTACGCCTTCAACGGAAATAATCAGTTCAGCATCCTGAGACTTCGGTCCCAGGTCGGCTTTGATATTAAAGCTTTTCAGTGAAACTTTGCCCGTTGCTTCAAAACCGGCGCGGTAACCACCCCACGGATCTTTGCCTTCACCGGTCAGTTTTGCATCCAGTGTCACCGGGTTGGTCACGCCGTTCAGGGTCAGGTCTCCGGTGATAATAAAGTCATCACCTTTCTTTTCTACTTTGGTTGAAACAAATTTTGCTTCCGGATTTTTTTCGGTATTCAGGAACTCACTGCCGCGCAGATGTTTATCACGCTCCGCGTGGTTGGTATCCAGGCTGCCGGTTTTGATGGTGACATCCACGTTGTCCTTTGCCGGGTCGGCCTTATCAAAGGTAAATGTGCCGTCAAAATCCTTAAATGTCCCGTACAGCCAGCTGTAACCCAGGTGCTGAATACGGAACTGCACAAAGGCATGCTGCCCTTCTTTATCTATCTTATAGGTGTCGGCCATTGCCGCACCGGAACCCAGCAGCATCATACCTGCGCTTAAACCAACCAGTACTTTCTTCAGCATCATATTCACTCCGTCATAATAAAATTACAGGCAGCCCGTTCAGGGTTTCATGCCCAGCATGCGTTTTAATGTGGCGTCTTTATCAAAAAAATGATGTTTCAGTGCCGCCAGCGCGTGCAGCGCCGATTATCAGAATTTTGTAAGACTGAATTGGACTGAGTTATAACCGAAGTGCAGGAAAATCCGCGAGCCGGCGGATATCGTCAAAAAATAATTTTAATATTTAAAAATATTTTTGATGAAAAAGTTGACTAATGTCACATAAATGCTATGATACATCCATCGAAGCAAAACAGCTTACTCACCTAATTCAAAAGCAGGAGTTCATTATGAAAAGCATCAAAACTTTCTTTTCCAATCTGACCCGTGCTGCTGCTATCATTGCAAAATACAGCAAAGCATTCTGATTAAAATCAGACAGATACAGAAAAAGCGCCCGATGGGCGCTTTTTTTATGCCTGCAGATCACCGGTTATCGTAAGCCCGGACGCAATTAAAAATAATTTTAATATCTTAAAATAAAGTTTATATAAAATTTGACACCCATCACAAAAATGGTATAGTACCGCCATCAAAGCCAAACAGGCTTAATCACTTACTCAAAAGCAGGAGTTTATTATGAAAAGCATCAAAACTTTCTTTTCTTATCTGACCCGTGCTGCTGCTATTATTGCTAAAAACAGCAAAGCATTCTGATAAATCAGACAGATACAAAGAAGCGCCCAATGGGCGCTTTTTTTATGCAGCTTTATTTTGCCAGCGGCGCAAATAACCAGCGCAACCACCAGCGGGCTTTCCAGCCCGGATTTTTCTCTCTGACTACCGGTGATGTACGGCAGACTGAGCGCATAATTTTCCATTCAAAATCCAGGAACAACCGGGAATGACCGGATTCCGCGCCATACGTACAGACTTCTTCATGTTTGCGTTTATCAACCGGCGTGTTGTATTCCAGACTTCTGTCCAGCGTATGATAAGACTTATCACGATCCACAATCCGCTCCCTGGCATACACTGATTTCGGGAGATAGCGCTGGCGGGAGCCGTGATATTTCTGCAGTTTCACAAAACGGTAATCTTCTGCACCGTAATGGCCGCAAAACTCTTCATCATAACCGTAAAAACGTAAAAATCGGGCGCGGGACATAAAGAACAGATTGGAGTGCCCTTTGCGGAGATTCCCCTGCTCACCCCGGCGGTAGAGTTTATAGAATGACCGGCCCGGATTTGCCGCATTAATCAGATAAGTGAACGTCGAAACCGGCAGGATATGATCCAGGTCGGTCATCAGAATTTTATCTGACGCCGCATAGGTCACACCCAGATTACGGGAACCGCCCTGGTTCCACGGAATATCGGTTGTGATCCGCAGCCATGTCAGATTTAAATCAAATTCAGGAATTTCATACTCAAGCGGGGAGCAGTCATCAACAATGACAAACTGAACATAGTCCAGCACGGATGCCGGCATACTTTCATATTCACGAAGCAGATTGACAACTTCAGAAATATCTTGCTGATTACAATAGAAATGAGTGATGTAAGTAAGTTTTATATGTTGCTTATCCGCAACTTTTCGGAAGAATTCGCGTGACATTATACCTGTGACCCTGTTACCACAAATGACTGACCGGCAATTAGCAACCAGTGCGATGTTAATTACCGGCTATTCTCACATACAGGTGGTGCAGTGTCACTACTTGGCGGGGATAAACTATTCCTGATCGAAAAAGTAATCCACCGGAACATGGAACATTTCTGCCAGATACATAAGATAATGTATACTAATCCGGCTTGTTCCCCGCTCATAACGATTAAATTGCTGCTGAGTTATTCCCATATCCTCCGCTAACCGGACGACACTTAATCCTAAGTACTTTCGCTTTTCTTTAATCCGGGTTCCGACACAGGAATATATAGATTCCGTCTCCATAAGATTCTCCTTCACTTATATTGACAACGTGATAACAAAAAATTCCGTTTTTCAGAGTCTGCCACCCGCTTACCTGACAGTGGCCAATAAGCTCATAACGATATGAAATTTAAAAATAAAAAATAACACGCTATAAATAACCGATATCTTCAGCCTTAGTAATCGGGATTTAACCTTATAGGTGTATTCTTTGCAATATCAATACGTCTGTTTAATGTAATAATACCTACCCGATCACAATTAATATCAAAAAAGGGTCTTAATAAGATTAAAAATAATTCTTAAAAAACCGATCACTGAATATCAGTTAATAATATACCCTGGTATTTCATAAAAATAATTGCGTGAAAATACTTAAGAAGTATTTACATTTATTCCTTATCACCTGCTTAAGAAATGCTATTTCCGGCTATGTGTTAGTTGCATCACAGAAAAAATACATATGTATAGTTATAATTTACATATGTAGCCATTTATCTCTGTTTCTGAGGTTATCTTATGACGCAACAATCCCCTGCCGGATATACCCCGCAAACCTGTGGCACCCTTCCCGCTTACCTGTCCTCACATTTGCCGGATGACATTTTACCCGGCGGCACGCCGGAATCCTGGCAGATAGAGGAAGTCGGTGACGGTAATCTCAATCTGGTGTTTATTGTCAGAGGCAGTGAGCGGACTCTGGTGGTCAAGCAATCACTGCCGTATGTCCGTGCCGCCGGTGAATCCTGGAAACTCTCTTTGCAACGTAATTATTTCGAATACCATGCGTTGTCACAGGAGAAACGTTTCGCACCTGACAGTGTGCCGGATGTCTATTTCTATGACGAAACCATGGCGCTGTTTGCCATGGAATATCTCGCTGACCATATCATTCTGCGTAAAGCGCTGATCGCAGGAGAATATGTCCCTCAGCTGGCGGAGAAAACCGGCCGGTTTATGGCACAAACACTGTTCCATACCTCGGATATCGGTATGGCGGCACAGGAGAAAAAAGCCCTGACCGCTCAGTTCTCCGCCAACCATGAATTATGCAAAATCACCGAAGATCTGATTTTTACCGAGCCTTACTTCCCGGCTCCGCGCAATAATCACACCTCTCCGCAGCTCGATCGCGATGCAAAAGCCGTGATGCTGGACAGGGAAATGGTGCAGGTCGCGATGCGCTATAAGTACAAATTTATGACACAGTCACAGGCGCTGCTGCACGGGGATTTACACTCCGGATCCGTGATGATCGGCACTGATTCGGTTCAGGTCATTGATCCTGAGTTCAGTTTTATGGGGCCGATGGCGTTTGATACCGGCAACTATGCCGGTAACTTATACATGGCCTGGTTTTCTCAGCCCGGACACAGGGAGACAGAGGAAGAGACCGCACGCTATCAGCAATGGCTGTTATCGCAGATAAGCCAGACCTGGAATACGTTTGAGACTGAATTCCGCCGTCTGTGGACCGAAAAATCACAGGGCGATGCCTGGCCGCGTGAGCTGTATCAGGATGGTATGTTTGATGACAAATTCCTGAAAGCCGCCCAGGACAGCTTCTTCGCAGAGCTGTTTCAGGACACCCTGGTCAATGCCGGGCTGGAGATCAACCGCCGCCTGCTCGGGTTTGCCGGTGTTGCTGATTTCAAAACCATTACTGATGCGGACAAACGCGCGGCACTTGAACGCAGAGCACTGAAACTGGCTCGGGAGCTGATTGTCAACGCCCGCCATTATCACAGCTTTGCCGATGTCGAAGCCTTTCTTTCTTATTGTTAAGCGTCACCTGCACACGAGGTTATATAATGAAAATTAACGGAAAACATTACCGTTCAATCTGGCCCGCAGATAATGGCACTCATGTCTGTATTTTTGATCAGACAAAACTGCCTTTTGAAGTCAGTATCATCACACTGACAACGATGGAGGAAGCCGCAACCTCCATCAAAGATATGTGGGTACGCGGTGCGCCGCTGATTGGTGCAGTGGCCGCTTACGGTGTGGCGCTGGCGATGCACCGCGACAGCAGTGACACGGCCCTGAAAAAAGCGTATGACGTGCTGGTGGCCACCCGCCCGACCGCGATCAACCTGAAATGGGCGCTGGACAGAATCTGTGGTGCCCTGACACCACTCCCTGCGGCTGAGCGTCGTGACGCTGCTTACCGTATTGCCGCCGGAATTGCGGATGAAGATGCGGAAATCTGTCACCGCATCGGCGAACATGGCCTGACGGTTATCCGCGACATCGCTGCCCGTAAGAAACCGGGCGAACCGGTAAATATCCTGACCCATTGTAATGCAGGCTGGCTGGCCACCGTTGACTGGGGCACAGCGCTGTCACCGATTTATCAGGCTTATGATGAAGGCATTAATATTCACGTCTGGGTGGATGAAACCCGTCCGCGCAACCAGGGCGGACTGACTGCCTTTGAACTGGGCTCGCACGGCGTGCCGCATACCCTGATTGCCGATAACGCCGGGGGACACCTGATGCAGCACGGCGAAGTGGATATGTGTATTGTCGGCACTGACCGCACTACCGCTCGCGGGGATGTCTGCAATAAAATCGGTACCTACCTGAAAGCGCTGGCGGCCAAAGCGAACAATGTGCCGTTCTATGTGGCGCTGCCGTCACCGACCCTTGATTTCACTGTGTGGGACGGCGTAAAAGAGATCCCGATTGAACAGCGCGCCGGTGAAGAACAGTCACACGTTTTCGGTATCACACCGGAAGGCACCCGCAGCTGGGTGAATACTGCACCGGCGGGTACCCGTTGCGGCAACTATGCCTTTGATGTCACTCCGGCGGAGTATGTCACCGGGCTTATCACCGAACGCGGCATTTGTGATGCCTCCCCGGCCGGGCTGAAAGCCATGTTCCCGGAGATGTGGCCGTCTGAGTATGAGGTGTGATCATGACCCGCACTGAACTGGCACAACAGATTATCGATACCTGCCTGAAGATGAATGCAAGCGGGCTCAATCAGGGCACTTCCGGCAATGTCAGCGCCCGCTGGCAGGACGGGATGCTTATCACCCCGAGCGGCGTGCCCTATGAAAAGCTGACCCCGGACAGCATTGTCTTCATGGATAACACCGGACAGGCAGAGGCGGATAAGATCCCATCGAGCGAATGGCATTTTCACCTGAGCTGTTACCAGGCACGCCCAGAGCTGAATGCGGTAGTACACAATCACGCCCTGAATACGGCGGCGGTCTCCATTCTCAATGAATCCATTCCGGCGATCCACTATATGGTCGCCGTCACCGGCACCGACCATGTGCCCTGTGTGCCGTATGCCACCTTCGGCACACACGAGCTGGCTGATATTGTTGCGGAAGGCATTAAAACCAGTAAAGCGCTGATTATGCAGCATCACGGCATGCTGGCGATGGAAATCAACCTGGAAAAAGCCCTGTGGCTGGCGCATGAGATCGAAGTGCTCTCCGCGCTGTATCTGAAAGTCCGGGCCATCACACCGGATGTACCGGTACTGAGCACTGAGGAGATGCAGCGGGTTCTGGGGAAATTCAAAACCTACGGACTGAAAACCGGAAAATAGTGATTACCGGCGGCAGAAAACGGCGCAATGCGTCGTTTTTTGTCACCTTACGTAATTAATTATTTTAAATGATAATCATTTGCAATATAATTAAAACCTTAATGTATTTGTTATTTAAGGTTTTTATGAAAAAAGTCATTTGTTACGCTGCGTTTGCTTCTGCCGTTCTGCTCCTGTCAGGATGTGCCGCCACAAAAAAATCCCCGCAATTCAGCGAAAAAAGCATTGAAGAGTGCGGCCGCTATCTGCCGGATGGCATTGCTTACTATGTCACGATTGAAGGCGAAGTGGATTTGAATAAGCAGTTTAACGGTGATATCAATGTGACCGCATTGCAGGACAGCGCACCCGCTGTTGCATTTAACCATGAGCTGATTCAGGCCGGTGCGGATAAATACATGAACTGTGCTATTCAGCTGCTGAATAACGGTAAGGGAGATACCCGCACACCGGAAGAAAAAGCGGCAGCGGAAAAGCAGTAACCGGCGAGATTAATGCTCTGATGTAAAAAACCGCCTTCCGGCGGTTTTTGTCCTTATTTATCTGACAGCAAATGTACTGCGATCAGCGGATCAACAATTAAATCAGAAACATATCCGCCACGCAGTGCCCCGCGGGTGGCGGCGATATTTTGTTCACCGGTGGCAATAAATATCCGCCGTGCGATATTACGCAGCTGCGGCAGCCGGATGCCAAGGATGCGGGCATCCGTATGGGTATCCAGCGGCTCACCCGCCTGATCATAAAAACGCCCGCAGATAACCCCGACCGCCCCTTTGCGGCGGAAATCGGTCATTTCCTCCGCCGTAATCACCCCGGCGCGGATCAGCGGGTTCTCTTCCGTGACATTTCCGGCGACAAACAGCGCTTTGGTACAGCGATCCAGCTGTGCAAAATTTGCCTGAATGATAGGCTCACGGCGCAGTGCGTCTGCCAGCTCCGCAGAGCTGACAATCGCGGGAACATGCAGATACGCACACTCACCGCCGAACTTTCCGGCAATCAGCGAGGACGATTCCACGGTGGTGAAATCCGGCTGCGACGGCACGGAACCGAGCATCTGTAATACCGTCATATTGCGGATGACTTTCGGTGTCAGACACTTCGCCATATGGTGAATTGTCCGTCCCCAGGCCACGCCGAGCACATCCCCGTCTTCAATCACCTGACTGAGATACACCCCGGCCGCCTGTGCCATGTTTTCCCGGCGGCGGGCGGAATCTGCCGCCGCCTCCGCAACCGGGCTGTCCGGCACCACCAGCACATTGGTCAGATTAAACTTCTTTTTCAGTGACAACGCCATATCAATGCGGCTGTAACGCGCCATATCCAGGCTGATATGCACCACTCCGTTTTCCCGGGCTGTTTGCAGGTATTTCACCACGGTCACGCGGGAAATTCCCATCGCATCAGCCACTTCCGTCTGACTGAGACCGGACTGATAATAGAGCCACGCGGCCTGCAGAACCGGGTCATTACCGAACATCAGGCGTCCGGTCAGGCGGTTGTCACTGTTTGTCATGCTTCGCGCACCACGCTGCCCCAGAGATCATACTCATCGGCATGTTCAATATTCACCATGACAATATCCCCCGGCTGTACATCAAACTCGCCGTTGAGATACACCATACCGTCGATTTCCGGCGCATCCGCCATACTGCGGCCGACAGCGCCCTCTTCTTCATCAACTTCATCAATGATCACCGGCAGTGTGCGGCCGATTTTTTCAGCCAGACGCTCTGCGGAGATCTGCTGCTGTAACTGCATAAAGCGGTGATAGCGCTCTTCTTTGATCTCTTCCGGCACCTGATCCGGTAATTCGTTGGCATGCGCTCCTTCCACCGGACTGTATTTAAAGCAGCCGACGCGATCCAGACGGGCTTCTGTCAGGAAGTCCAGCAGCATCTGAAAGTCTTCTTCGGTTTCACCCGGGAAGCCGACAATAAAGGTGGAACGCAGTGTCAGTTCCGGACAGATTTCGCGCCAGCGTTTGATGCGCTCCAGTGTGCGCTCAACGGCACCCGGGCGCTTCATCAGTTTCAGAATGCGCGGACTGGCGTGCTGTAACGGGATATCCAGATACGGCAGGATTTTGCCTTCGGCCATCAGCGGGATCACATCATCCACATGCGGATACGGATAAACATAATGCAGACGCACCCACACGCCAAGCTGGGATAACTGCTCACACAGACCGATCATGCTGGTTTTCACCGGCAGGCCGTCACGGAAACCGGTACGGTGTTTGATATCCGCACCATAAGCAGACGTATCCTGGGAAATGACCAGCAGTTCTTTCACACCGGCCTCAACCAAACGCTGCGCTTCACTCAGCACCTCGCCGACCGGACGGCTGTCCAGGTCGCCGCGCATAGACGGGATAATGCAGAATGTGCAGCGGTGATTACAGCCTTCAGAAATTTTCAGATACGCGTAATGGCGCGGCGTCAGTTTCACGCCCTGCTCCGGCACCAGGCTGGTGAACGGATCATGCGCCGGTTTCGGCACATATTTGCGGACATTCGCCAGCACCTGCTCATAGCTGTGCGGACCGGTGATTTCCAGTACTTTCGGGTGCACTTCGCGGATCTGGTCTTCTTTCGCACCCAGACACCCGGTCACGATCACTTTACCGTTTTCCGCCAGTGCCTCGCCGATAGCTTCCAGGGACTCCTGCACAGCACTGTCAATGAAACCGCAGGTATTGACGATCACCACATCGGCATCATCATAGCTCGGCACAACCTGATAGCCGTCCGTGCGCAGTTCAGTCAGGATCCGCTCGGAATCCACCAGGTTTTTCGGGCAGCCTAAAGAAACGAAACCGACTTTCGGCACTGTGTTGGTATTTTGCGACATAAGCTCATTTACTCAAAAGAGCGGGATGCAGCAGGATATTTCCGGCTGCATCCCGCAGATATTAGTCATTATCGGAAAGGAAAGAGACAAATTTTAGCAAACAAACTCCTCTGACTGATAGCCTCCGGCGTAAAAAATCCCTGTGTCAGATAAAAAACCAGTGCAATTCGTGCAATCCCCGGCGCTGTATCCCGGCGTTTACAGTGAATGTGATATACACGGCAGCTTTATCCTGCTGATCCGGTTATGCTTTCTTTGTCAGCATTTAATGTCATCGTTCTGAAAATAAAAAGCATCATTATTTGCGAACCTGATATTGAAATGCTGCTGTTGTGCTTATCTCATTATTTTCCATAAGAAGGGTAATCACGGTATCTATGCAAAAATCAAAACGTAAAACGTGGATTTTTTATCTCATCCTGGTCATTGTCCTTGCCGGCGGCGGCTATCTGTTCCGCATGCTGCAAAGCCCCGGGCTGCCTGAGGGCTTCGCTCAGAGCAATGGACGGATCGAGGCAACGGAAATTGATATCTCAACCAAAACTGCCGGGCGCATCAGCACCATCAATGTCAGAGAGGGGGATTTTGTCCGCGCCGGGGATGTGCTGGCGCAGATGGATACCCGGACACTGGAAGCACAACTGAGTGAAGCTCAGGCACAGCACCGCCAGGCGGACAGTAATGTGATTTCCTCACGCTCGGCACTGGCTCAGCGGAAAAGTGAGAAAGCCGCCGCAGAGGCGATGGTACGTCAGCGTACCGCAGAACTGACTGCCGCACAGAAGCGTCTGACGCGTTCACAGGCACTGGTGAGAACCAATGCCGTGTCTGTTCAGCAGGTGGATGATGACCTGGCCGTTGTCCAGGGTGCCCGTGCTGCCGTGGAAGCGGCGAAAGCTCAGGTGGCCGCGGCTTCTGCGGCGATTGATGCCGCGCAGTCCGGTATTATCCAGGCACAGACTAAAGTGGATGCCGCTCTGGCAACACAACACCGGATTGAAGCGGATCTGGATGACAGTCAGCTGAAAGCACCGCGTAACGGCCGTGTTCAGTACCGTGTTGCCGAACCGGGTGAGGTGCTCGGTGCCGGTGGCCGCGTGGTGAATATGGTCGATCTCAGTGATGTCTATATGACTTTCTTCCTGCCGACCGAACAGGCCGGACAGGCGGGCATCGGCAGTGACGTGCATATTATTCTTGATGCCGCTCCGGATCTGGTGATCCCGGCGAAAACCTCGTATGTCGCCAGTGTCGCGCAGTTTACCCCGAAAACGGTGGAAACGGATAATGAACGCCAGAAACTGATGTTCCGCGTTCGTGCGCGGATTTCCCCCGAACTGCTGGAAAAATACCCGGAATATGTGAAAACCGGTCTGCCGGGACGCGCTTATATCCGGCTGGATCCGAAGCAGGACTGGCCGGCTGACCTGGAGGTGAAATTACCTCAATGACATCATCAAAACAGCATTCTGACACCGCAATCGTCACCCTGGAACAGGTTACGCATCATTACGGTGATGTGTGCGCCCTTGATGATATCACGCTGAACATCCCCGCCCGTCAGATGGTGGGGCTGATCGGGCCGGACGGTGTCGGGAAATCCACCCTGATTTCCCTGATAGCCGGGGCCCGCAAAGTGCAGCAGGGTAATGTGATTGTGCTGGGCGGTGATATCCGCGAAGAAGAGCACCGCCGCGCGGTGTGCCCTCGTATTGCCTATATGCCGCAGGGACTGGGAAAAAACCTCTATCACACCCTGTCGGTGTTTGAAAACGTGGATTTTTTCGGACGCCTGTTCGGCCAGTCTGAGGAAGAGCGCCGTCTGCGGATTGACGATCTCCTTACCAGCACCGGACTCGCCCCGTTCCGTGACCGCCCGGCGGGAAAACTCTCCGGCGGGATGAAGCAGAAACTCGGATTATGCTGCGCCCTGATCCATGACCCGGAACTATTGATCCTCGACGAACCGACCACCGGCGTTGACCCCCTCTCCCGCGCCCAGTTCTGGGAGCTTATCGACCGCATCCGCGAACGCCAGCAGAATATGAGTGTACTGGTGGCGACGGCCTATATGGAAGAGGCGGAACGGTTTGATCACCTGGTCGCAATGGACGACGGCAAAGTCCTGGCGACAGGACACGCCCGTGAACTGAAAGCACAGACACAGACTGACGAGCTGGAAGCCGCCTTTATCGCCCTGCTGCCGGAAGAAAAACGCAAAGATCACAAAGCGGTGGTGATCCCGCCGCGTAAAGCACAGGACAATGAAGAGATTGCTATCGAGGCACAGGATCTGACCATGCGCTTCGGCAGTTTTACCGCTGTTGACCACGTCAGTTTCCGTATCCCGAAAGGGGAAATCTTTGGTTTCCTCGGCTCCAACGGCTGTGGTAAATCCACCACCATGAAAATGCTCACCGGGCTGTTGCAGGCCACGGAAGGCAAAGCGTGGCTGTTTGGTCAGGAGGTCGATCCGAAAGATTTGAATACGCGGATGCGGGTCGGTTATATGTCGCAGGCGTTCTCCCTCTACAGTGAACTGACGGTTTTACAGAACCTGGTATTGCACGCCAAGCTGTTCCATGTACCGGAAAACGAAATTGATGAGCGT
Organism: Morganella morganii; assembly: GCF_041099235.1. Taxonomy (GTDB): domain Bacteria; phylum Pseudomonadota; class Gammaproteobacteria; order Enterobacterales; family Enterobacteriaceae; genus Morganella; species Morganella morganii_E. Next base: position 213,952 of record NZ_JBFZSO010000005.1, read on the forward strand.
GTTGATGAAATGATGACACGCTTTAAACTGACGGATGTCGCTGATGCCATGCCGGAAGGGCTGCCCCTCGGGATCCGTCAGCGCCTCTCCCTTGCCGTGGCGGTTATTCACCGCCCGGAAATGCTGATCCTCGATGAACCGACATCCGGCGTTGACCCGATTGCCCGTGATATGTTCTGGGATCTGATGGTGGATTTATCACGCAAAGACGGTGTGACGATTTTTATATCCACTCACTTTATGAATGAAGCCGCCCGCTGTGACCGCATGTCGCTGATGCATGCCGGAAAAGTACTGGTGACGGATACCCCGGAACATCTGGTCGCCAACAGCAAATTTGATACCCTCGAAGCCGTCTTTATTGATTATCTGAAAAAAGCCTCGGGGATTGAGGATGATGCCCCTCCGCCGGAAGCACCGGAGCTGCCTGCCGACAGCGGTGAAGCCGCCGCCACCGCACTGAAACGCCGTTTCAGTCTGCGCCGTCTGTTCAGTTACAGTCTGCGTGAAGGGCTGGAGCTGCGCCGCGACCCGGTGCGGCTGACACTGGCCCTGCTCGGCACCGTGATCCTGATGTTTATTATGGGGTACGGCATCAGTATGGATGTGGAAAATCTGCGTTTTGCCGTACTCGACCGCGACCAGACCACCACCAGCCAGAACTATGTGCAGGATCTCTCCGGTTCGCGCTACTTTATCGAACAGCCGCCGCTGCAAAATTATGACGATATGGAGCGCCGGATGCGCGCCGGGGAAATCGCGGTGGCGATTGAAATTCCGCCGGATTTTGCCCGTGATATCGCCAAAGGCCATGATGTGAAACTGGGGGTCTGGGTGGACGGCGCGATGCCGAACCGGGCAGAAACAGTGCGCGGTTATGTGCAGGCTATGCATCTCAACTGGCTGACCCGTATGGCGTCAAAACAGCCGGTGGCAAACCCGCTGCGCTCTGCGATAGATATCGAAACCCGTTACCGTTATAACCCGGATGTGAAAAGCCTGCCTGCTATCGTTCCGGCGGTGATCCCGCTGCTGCTGATGATGATACCGGCAATGCTCAGCGCCCTGAGTGTGGTGAGGGAGAAAGAGCTGGGGTCGATTATCAATCTCTATGTCACCCCGGTGACCAAAACAGAGTTTCTGATCGGCAAACAGGTGCCTTATATCGTGCTGGGGATGTTTAACTTTTTCCTGCTCTGCGCCCTTTCCGTCTGGGTATTCGGGGTGCCGTTCAAGGGCAGTCTGCTGACGGTGACACTTGCTGCATTCTGCTATATCACCATTGCCACCAGCATGGGGCTGCTGATCTCCTGCTTTATGAAAAGCCAGATTGCCGCAATTTTCGGGACCGCAATTATCACCCTGATCCCGGCCACCCAATTTTCCGGCATGATTGACCCGGTCTCATCACTGGAAGGTATGGGTTACTGGATAGGACACATCTATCCGACCGCCCATTTCCTGACCATCACCCGGGGAACCTTCTCCAAGGGACTGGGGCTTATCGATCTGTATCAGGCCTTTATTCCGCTGCTGATTACTATCCCGGTTGTTCTCGGTTGCAGCATCTTTTTCCTGAAAAAGCAGGAGGGATAACATGCGGACACTGAAGAATATTATCTATCTCGGCATGAAAGAGTTGCGCAGCCTGATGCGGGATAAAGCGATGCTGGCGCTGATTGTGTTTGCATTCACGATATCAATCTATTCCTCAGCAACAGTGACCTCCGGTTCGCTGCATCTGGCACCGATTGCCATCGCGGATCAGGATCGCTCCCAGCTCAGTGAGCGCATTATCAACAGCTTTTACGAGCCCTATTTTCTGGCCCCGGCGGATATTGATATCAGTCAGATGGACGGCCTGATGGACAGCGGCACCTATACTTTTACCATGGATATTCCGCCTAATTTTCAGCGTGATGTACTGGCCGGCCGCCGCCCCGCCATTCAGCTGAACGTCGATGCCACCCGCATGAGCCAGGCGTTTCTCGGCAACAGTTATATTCAGAATATTGTTACCGGGGAGGTGAATACTTTTCTGGCTAAAAACCGGCAAAACAGTGTGTTGCCGGTCGATTTGGATATCCGCGCCCGTTTTAACCCGAACCTGAATCAGATGTGGTTCGGGTCGGTGATGGCGATTATCAACAATATCACGATGCTGTCGATTGTCCTGACCGGAGCGGCACTGATCCGTGAGCGGGAGCACGGCACGATTGAGCATCTGCTGGTGATGCCGGTGACGCCGTTTGAGATCATGATGTCCAAGGTCTGGTCGATGGGACTGGTGGTACTGCTCGCCTCACTCGGCTCGCTGCTGCTGATTGTCCGCTTTCTGTTACAGGTGCCGATAGAGGGTTCAATCACGCTGTTTATGTGCGGAGTGGCGCTGAGTCTGTTTGCCACCACCTCCATCGGGATTTTTATGGGGACACTTGCCCGTTCGATGCCGCAGTTCGGGCTGCTGATGATTATGGTACTGCTGCCGCTGAATATGTTGTCGGGCGGGATGACCTCGCGGGAAAGTATGCCGCAGTTTGTGCAGGATGTGATGCAGACGATGCCGACGACACACTTTGTCAGTCTGGCACAGGCGATTCTTTACCGGGGAGCGGATTTTCTGATCGTCTGGCCGCAGTTTATTTACCTGATCATTATCGGCGGGGCGTTTTTCGGTGCTGCTTTGCTGCGCTTCCGCAAAACCATCAGTGCGATGGCATAGAGGCAGTAGCATTACAGGCTGTCAGTTCAGTTAATAACGGATAATGCAGGGATACGGATATGATTAACATTCTGCTGATGAGTGATACGGGGGTTTCCCCGCAGATGCTGCTCTGCTCGCCCCACAGTCCCGCCATCACCTGCGCGAGTGTCAGCAAAGTGCAGCCGCCGCCGGAAAACCGCTGGCCTGTATCGACCCGGATATGTTTTGGGATCTGCAAAGTGCTGCGGTACTGGATTTGGCGTTGTCGTTACTGAAAAATCCGTGAGGCTGTAAGCAACTAAACCATCTTCTTTCAAACCCGGGCAGCGGGATAACCGGCAAAGCGGAAAGCCGCTGACACGTCCCTGTCCGCGGAATCTGCTGAATCATCCGGTTTGTGGTAAGGCGGCAAGGGAAGGATTTCGGGAAACCTATTTTGCCACAGTGCTTCGGCTGATACCGCACAGAACGAAAAGGCGCTGTCACATCCCTGTTCGCTCGGGTCGCGCCATCCCTGGCGCTCTACGCTTTTCGCTCTTCTGTACGGCATCTGCCGTGTACATAAAGTCTGGCGTAAATAAAAACAGATTTTCTGAGTGCAGCCAACACAGCCACAGGCGGAAGGATGACGCAGATTCGCTAAATCATTTCGTTTGTGGCAAGGCGGTGAAGTGAGGACATCCCCGGGAGCATACACCAGTATGTGACCGGGGTGGACGAACGAAACCAACACAGCCACAGGCGGAAGGATGACGCAGATTCGCTAAATCATTTCGTTTGTGGCAAGGCGGTGAAGTGAGGAC
>NZ_JBFZSO010000005.1:217558-262035 GCF_041099235.1 Morganella morganii
ATCCCCGGGAGCATACACCAGTATGTGACCGGGGTGGACGAACGAAACCAACACAGCCACAGGCGGAAGGATGACGCGGATTCAGGATTTGAGGAGACCGCGCACAACCACCTTGCTCGCCGGGGCGCTGCGATCCGTCGCCCGCCGCACTGCCATATTGATGGCCTGCCAGGCAATTTCCTGCAGATCATGGGAAATGCACGGAAAGTTGAATCCGTAGATATCGGCATGAGAGACTTCATCGATGCTGAACAGCGAGACATCTTTTTGCGGGATCAGGTTGTGGCGGATACAGGCTTTGATAATCCCCAGTGAGATCTGGTTATTGCAGCCGACAAAATAATCCGGCGCGGGATGGTATTTCAGGTAATGATCGGTGACTTTAAAGGCTTCATCCATCAGGAAGTCCGCATGCAGCACATTGACGCTGCTGACCTGGCCGTGCAGACCGGCCACCATGCCGGTTACGCGATCCTGGGCCACGTTGGAATCTTCCGGGCCGGAGACAATCACCACGTTATCCGCTTTTTGTGACAGCAGATAGCGCCCTGCCTGCAATCCGCAGTCGAGGTTATCGATGTAAACGCCGCTGCATGCCTTGGCATCCAGCTCACGGTCAACCAGGATCACCGGAATATTGAGCAGTTCCAGCTGTTTCATATACGCCGGGCGATACACCCGTTCGGCGGAGACAACAGACAGAATGATGGCATCCACGTTGTAGCCAATCAGCTTATCAATGATACGCGCTTCATTTTCACGTGATTCATAGGAGTCAAACATCAGCGTGTCATACCCGGCGTTATACGCTTCCAGCGTGATGCGTTTGGCCAGTCCGCCGAAAAACGGGTTGCTCATGTCCGGACTGACAATACCGATGGTACGGGAGGATTTCGCGCGCAGGCTGCGTGCCGCCGCATTCACCACATAACCGATTTTATCTGCGGCATCGAGAATGCGCCTGAGAGTTTCCGGGTGAACCTTATCCGGCTGCGAAAATGCGCGGGATGCGGTGATCTTACTGACATTCGCAATAGCGGCCACATTTTCCAGTGTGACTTTCTGTGTCCGGGGTTCCGCCAATTTTCTCTCCTTAGCAGCAACGTATCATTTTATACCATTATAATATCATCTAAATCGATTCAGTCACGTGAAAAACACGCTTTTTATTACTTAAACCGACACTAACAACTTTTTAACACTCGAGTCTTTTTATCCGCGGATCGGTAAAAATGTCGTATTCATCGGTGTTTTCTGTGGAGAACTCCGACACCACCGCGCCCTGCGGCCCGGCTTTAAACCAGTGGCGGGTATCCGGCATGATGGTGTACTGCTCTCCCGGGCGCAGCAGAATAAAGCGATCACAGGTGTACCATTCTTCATCCCCCTGCGGCGGGCGGCAGATTGGGTTCCCTTGTGCATCCTGATTCAGTGTCAGCGCCGGGTCATCGACAAACAGATAAACCTCGCCCCAGCGGCAGCGGAAGGTTTCCTGCTTGCCCGGCCGGTCTTTGTATGGCGGATGGCGGTGCTCCGGACAGGTCTGATCAGCAAAGAGAACCAGCTCTTTAGCGCAGTACAGCGGGCTGTTGCAGTAAGTGAGCAACTGCAGACCCGAGCGGGGATAATCCGGCAGATTAAAGTGAGCAATTTCAATATGCTGCTTTTCCGCTTCTGTCAGAACGATATGTGCCTGTTCCAGAACCGCCAGTGATTCCGCGATATACGGCTGTTTATTCATCTGCCTCTCTCCTGAATGATATCGTTATCATTATAGCCTTGTCCCGGGCAGCAAAAATGTGACCTGAAAGGCTCTTTACTGAATACTACATGAGTAGTTCGGACTTTATTTAATAAAAGTTTAACCATCATCACATAATTATAATAAACATTGCTCTATTATCCGCATCATAGTAATGATATCGATATCATTTTAATGAAAGGAAATGATCATGAAGGCATTAGTATTAGAGAAAGCAGGGAAAATCGCCATTCAGGATTGGCAGAGTAATGAAGTGCTGGGCGACGACGATGTTGAGATTAAAATCCACACCGTCGGTATCTGCGGCAGCGACGTTCACTATTATCAGCATGGCCGTATCGGGCCGTTCGTGGTTGAAGCGCCGATGGTGCTGGGTCACGAAGCGTCCGGTGTGATCACTGCAGCCGGTAAAAATGTGAAACACCTGAAAGTCGGCGATCGCGTGTGCATGGAACCGGGTATTCCGGATCTGCAATCCCCGCAATCCCGTGCCGGTATCTATAACCTTGATCCTGCTGTCCGTTTCTGGGCAACCCCGCCAATCGACGGCTGCCTGCGTGAAAGCGTGATCCACCCTGCCGCCTTCACCTTTAAACTGCCTGATAACGTTTCCTTTGCCCAGGGCGCGATGGTTGAGCCGCTGGCAATCGGTATGCAGTCCGCGACCAAAGCCGGGATCAAGCCGGGCGATATCGGTCTGGTTATCGGTGCCGGGACTATCGGTATCATTACCGCGCTGTGCGCACTGGCCGGCGGCTGTTCCGATGTCATCATCTGTGATGTGTTTGATGAAAAACTGAAAGTGGCTGAGAAATATCAGGGTCTGCATGCGGTCAACAGCAAAGACCAGCAGGCACTGGCGGATAAAGTCAGTGAACTGACCGGCGGCGAAGGTGTGAACGTCCTGTTTGAGTGCAGCGGTGCGAAACCGGTTATCGCCTCCATCTCTGATCATATCGCCCCGGGCGGTACTGCGGTTCTCGTCGGCATGCCAATCGACCCGGCACCGCTGGATATCGTGGCGGCACAGGCGAAAGAAGTCACCTTCAAAACCATTTTCCGCTACGCCAATATGTATCCGCGCACCATTCGTCTGCTGAGCTCCGGCAAACTGAATGTGGCTCCGCTGCTGTCCGCAACCTACAAGTTCAAAGACAGTGTCGAAGCCTATGAGCGTGCAGCCGAAGGCCGTGCGACTGACGTGAAAATTGTGCTGGAAATGGAGTAAACCATGACGCTCTATGCCGGTATTGACTGCGGAACCCAAAGCACCAAGGTCATTATTGCCGATAACCGGACCGCGCGTATTCTGGGTGAGGGCTCAGCCCCTCACCCGATGATCAGCGAATCAGACGGGAGCCGTGAACAGGAAGCCGTCTGGTGGACTGATGCGCTGGAAACCGCGTTTGCTCAGGCGATTAAAAACGCCGGAATTGACGGGCGGGATATCCGCGCCCTCGCCGTTTCCGGCCAGCAGCACGGTTTCGTGCCGGTCAGTCATGACGGTACGGTACTTGCGCCTGCCAAACTGTGGTGTGATACCTCGACCAGTGCGGAAAATCAGTGGTTTATTGATGCGCTGGGCGGAGAACAGGCCGCACTTGACCGTCTGGGTGTGTTACCGCAGACCGGCTATACCGTGTCAAAAATTATCCGCTTTAAACAGCAGCACCCGGAACTGTGGAAACAGCTGCGTTATGTGCTGCTGCCGCACGATTACCTGAATTTCTGGCTCACCGGACAGACCTGTGCCGAATACGGCGATGCCTCCGGGACCGGGCTGCTCAATATCCGTACCCGTGAGTGGGATCAGGCTGCCGCCGATCTTATCGATCCGGAAGGCCGCTTATGGCAGGCGCTGCCGCCGCTGGTGCGCGCAGAGCAAATCATCGGCACTGTTCGTCCGGAGATCGCGGAGAAGCTCGGCATTTCCCCGGACACCCGCGTGGCATCCGGCGGCGGCGATAACATGATGGCCGCCATCGGTACCGGTAATATCCGTCCGGGCATCACCACCATGAGTCTCGGCACCTCCGGCACATTGTTTACCTTTGCGGAACAACCGGTTGTGGCGGATTCCGCGATGATCGCCGGGTTTTGCTCCTCCAGCAACGGCTGGCTGCCATTGATTTGCACCATGAACGTCACCTCCGCCACCACCACGGTTCAATCATTATTAGGCATGGATATTCAGCGCTTTAATGAAGCGCTTAACAGCAGTAAACCCGGTGCGGGCGGTCTTATTATGCTGCCGTTCTTTAATGGTGAGCGCGTACCTCAGTTACCCGAAGCCCGCGCCAGCCTTCACAATATGGACGGCAGCAACCTGACTCCGCAGAACCTGAGCCTGGCCGTGGTGGAAAGTGCCACTTACGGGCTGCGCTTCGGTATCGATCTGTTCCGTCAGCAGGGCATTTCCACCCGTGAGATCCGTCTGACCGGCGGCGGTGCCCGCAGCGTGAAATGGCGGCAGATTGTCGCGGATATCATGGCAGCTCCGGTGGTGTGCGTCACCAACCAGGAAGCGGCAGCACTGGGTGCGGCGGTTCAGGCTATCTGGTGTGACACCCTCAGCGCAGACAGTGCACCGGAAGCACAGCTGGCCGCTCTCTGCGACCGCTTCGTGCAACTGGATGACAGCAGCCGCACACAGCCGGATCCGGCGAATGTGGCGGTGTATGAGTCCCTGTATCAGAACTACCTTGCATTACTGACATCAGAATACCCGGAGGTCACCGTATGACAGCCACTGTCGCTGACACTGAGGAATTACTGCGGGTTGAAGGGGTGCGCAAAGCCTTTGGTCAGGTTGTTGCACTGAAGAACGCGCAGTTTTCACTGAAGAGAGGTTCCATTCACGCCCTGTGCGGCGGGAATGGTGCCGGTAAATCCACGTTCCTGAGCATCCTGATGGGCTTTATCCGTCCGGATGCCGGGGAAATCTATGTCAAAGGCAAACGCTGTGAGTTTCATCAGCCGATCGAAGCCCTGCACGCCGGTATCGCCATCGTTCAGCAGGAACTGAGCTCCATTCCTGACCTGACTGTGGCGGAAAATATCTGGCTGGGACGTGAGCCGCGCCGTTTCGGGTTTGTCGATTTTAAACAGCTCAACCGCCAGACCGCTGAACTGCTGACCGATCTGCATTTTGATATCTCCCCGTCAGAAAAAATGCGCAACCTGAGTGTGGCGGAACAACAGCTGGTCGAAATCGCCAAAGCCCTCTCCCACGCGGATGCGGATATCATCATTATGGATGAGCCGACCTCCGCTATCGGTGAGGAAGATGCGCAGAAGATTTTTGATGTGATCAACCGCCTGACGGAAAAAGGTAAAGGCATTATTTATGTCTCACACCGCCTGTCCGAAATTTTTCAGATAGCCGATACCTTCACCATTTTCCGTGACGGCACCTTTATCACTGACGGCCCGCTGACAGGCATCACCCGGGAAAAGCTGATTGAGCTGATTATCGGCCGTGAAATCAAAGATGAATTTGCCAAATTTAATGAGCCGACAGATGAAACCATTATGGAAGTCCGGGATCTGTCCCGTGATGACCAGGTGCAGGACATCAGCCTGACGCTGAAAAAAGGTGAAATTCTGGGGATTTACGGGCTGGTCGGTTCCGGCCGTTCTGAGTTCCTCGACCTGATTTTCGGCATCGAACACGCCGATAAAGGCACCATTCAGATTGGTGACCGCTTCCTCGACAAACACAGCCCGAAAGATTCCATTAATGCCGGGATAGCCTATGTCACCGAAGACCGCAAAGATACCGGGCTGATGCTGGGCCGCTCCATCAATGAAAACATCAATATCGCCTCGTTTGGTGCCATCAGCACCGGCGGCTTTATTCATGACCGCAAAGAGCGCGCCCGCGCGGACGACATGATCACACTGTTCAATGTCAAAACCCCGGATGCGGATCAGCTGGTCGGGAACCTCAGCGGCGGTAACCAGCAGAAAGTGGTTCTGGGGCGCTGGGCGCTGATCGAGCCGGATGTGATGCTGCTCGATGAGCCGACACGCGGCGTGGATGTCGGTGCCAAGAAAGAAATTTATAAGTTTATGTCTGAGTTCGCCTTACAGGGCAAAGGCATTGTGATGGTCTCTTCTGAGCTGTCGGAGATTATCGGGATGAGTGACAGGATTATTGTTTTCCGTGACGGACGGATCGCCGGAGAGCTGACCGCCGCCACCGCCACCCAGACTGATTTAATGAAACTTGCGGTGTGATTTTACCCGCCAACGTATGCATGAATAAAGAGAAGTGACCATGACTACAACAAATACTGCACCCGCACCAGGGGGCTCATTTATCGCCCGTAACAAGAAAAACATGCACAAATACGGCATCATTCTGGCGTTCTTTGTGCTGTGTCTGATTGTGGCGGTTGTCGGTGAAGTTCAGGTCGCCCGCGGCGAATGGACCAACAACTATTTTCTGAGCCAGGACAACATGCTGATTATCCTGCGTCAGATTTCCATCAACGGTATTCTCGCCATCGGGATGACCTTCGTCATCATCACCGCCGGTGTTGACCTCTCTGTCGGTTCGGTGCTGGCACTGAGCGGGATTGTGGCGGCGCGGTTTGCCACCAGCAATACCGGTCTGGCTATCGGTGATACCGCGAATGCCGTGATGATCCCGATGATTATCGCACTCGGCATCGGTATCATTTGTGGTCTGCTTAACGGGACTATCCTGGCGAAATTCAATCTTCAGCCGTTTATCGTCACCATGGGGATGCTGTCTGCGGCACGCGGTCTGACCCTGCTGACCACTGACGGTAACCCGGTTTCCCAGCTCAACAGCGATTTCCGCTGGCTGGGTAACGGCTATATCCTGGATATCCCGGTACCGGTGGTGATCCTGGCGGTCATCTTTATTCTCGCGTGGATTTTACTCAATAAAACCACCTTCGGCCGCTATGTGTATGCCGTCGGCGGCAACCCGAAAAGCGCCAGAACCTCCGGTATCAGCGTGATTAAAATTAAAGTGCTGGTTTACACCCTGTGCGGCGCGTTAGCCGGTATTGCCGGGCTGATTCTGACTGCCCGTACCGGGTCAGCACAGACCAGTGCCGGCAGCGCCTACGAGCTGGATGCAATCGCCGCGGTGGTTATCGGCGGCACCAGCATGGCCGGTGGCGTGGGGACATTAGTCGGTACCCTGTTCGGTGTGTTAATTATCGGTGTGATGAATAACGGTCTCGACCTGCTGGGCGTGCAGTCGTATTACCAGCAGATTATCAAAGGCGCATTAATTGTTATCGCCGTACTTTTGGATCCGTCACGTAAGCAACGCCGTGACTGATGGCAGTACCGCGCAGATTCTTTCAGCCTGCCACAGACTGAAAGATGAAGTGCAGAAGACTATTACAACAGCAAAAAAACAATACCCTACACAATGAAGGAATGACCATGAAAAAACTGACCAAAATCGCTGCACTGACAGCCCTGATGATGGGCGGACAGGCATTTGCGGCACAGGACAATCCGGTGAAAATTGCCGTTCTGATGTACGGCATGAAAGCTGAATTTGTCCAGTTAATGGAAAAATCCGCAAAAGAGCATCCGGCTGTGAAAAACGGTGAAGCGATCATCACAGTTTATGATGGCCGTTATGATCCGATGGTTCAGAACAACCAGGCGGAAACCGCAATCCAGACCAAAGCCGACGCTATCATCATCAACCCGATGGACTATGAAGCGAATATTGACGTGGTCACCATGGCAAATGACGCCAAAATCCCGGTTATCGTCACCAACGCCCGTCTGAACACCGACAAAATGACCGCAGAAGTGGTATCTGATGATGTCCTCGGCGGTTATATGGAAGCCAAAGCGGTTCTGGAAAAAATGAACTGCGAAGGTAACGTGGTTATTATCGAAGGGCCGAAAGGCGGCAGCGGTGAAATTCAGCGCGGCGAAGGTAATGACAAAGCGATTGCGGAATGTGGTCCGGGTAAAGTGAAAGTGCTGGAGCGCAAAACGGCTAACTGGTCACGCGCGGAAGCAATGCCGCTGATGGAAAACTGGTTACAGAAACACCGTGGTAAAATCGGTGGTGTAATCGCTCAGAACGACGAAATGGCACTGGGTGCGATTGAAGCAATCAAATCTGCCGGTCTGAATGTCAATGATTTCTCCATTGCCGGTGTTGACGGCGTGTCTGATGCTATCCGCTCAGTTCAGGAAGGCGAAATGGTTTCCATCCTCCAGGACGCTAACGCACAGATGCAGGGCTCTATCGACCTGGCGATGAAAGCGGTCAAAGGTGACAAATACGAACCGCAATCCAAAATCTGGGTTCAGTATGCTGACCAGCTGAAATGGAATGACGGTAAAGACAAACGTTACGCGATTCCGTGGACTCAGGTCACCAAAGAAAACGCACAGCAGTTACTGGATGCCCGCAAATAAACATATTTCCGCCGTCTTCTTATGAAGGCGGCGTTTTTTTATCCGTCATTTCCCCTGTTCAGGCCGTTTTATGCACCATTCAAAAAAGTCATGCCCGGAAAGCGGCATAAACCGCTGAATATCCCGCAACGCCGCATTCATCCTTCCCCTCTGATTAATTCACCGTATGATAGGCTTATCTGCCGGATAATAAATGTGCGATGTGAAATAATGGATGACAGAGAAAAGGCGGTTGAAAAAGTCAGAAAGCTGATGTCTCTTGCCGAAAGTGCCGGTAATGAGAATGAAGCCGCGAACGCCTTTTCAAAAGCGCGGGTATTTATGAAAAAATACCACCTTGAACTGTCTGATATCTATTCCGCAGAGCCGTCTCCCCCGCCACCCTCTCCCCGCAGAAAAGCACCGCCCCGCCCGCTGACCCCGGAAGAGCGGCACCGCGAAATGACACAACTGAAACAGCAGGAAGAACAGCGGCTGCGGGAGTTTCAGAAAGTGGCGGAGCAACAACAGCAACGAAAACGGCAGAGAGAGCGGGAGCAGCAGGCGCTGCGGGCATTTGAACGGCAGCAGGCAGAACTCAGGGCTCAGCAGCAGGCAGCACAGACACCACCACCGGTAACTCCGCCGCAGAAGCCTGTTCCGCTGCCTGACAAACAGCCCCCGCCGCAACCGGAAAACCACATCTCCGGACAACCCCGCGAATCTGCGGAGCCGGTTTCCCGCCCGCTGATCACCGGGTTTCTCGCTGCTCTGACACGAAAACAACACATACCGTCGTATATCATCGCTGTGATTATCATTGTTTTTATTCTGTATATTTTCTTTTTTCAGTCATGACGGAACGCCGGGCGTGATCCCCAGCATTTCCCGCGCCAGCGCATTCCAGGCCAGACAACTGCGGCTCTGATACCCTTTCATATTTGCCAGCGCAAGATCATAAGAGAGTACCGGGTCTGCCACACTGACCGCCGCCAGCCCGTCCGTCCGGTGTATACGCCACATACTCTCCGGCAGCAGCGTGACGCCGACCCCGGCACTGACCATCGCCATAATCAGATCCAGATGATTGCTCCGCCCTGCCACCACCGGCTTGTAATGGTAAATACCACAGGCGTTACGGATAAGCTCATTGATACGGAAATCTTCGGAAAACAGGACAAACTTATCATCCGTTAATTCGCGGAAACTCACCTGCTCCCGGGTGGCCAGCGGATGCCGGGTATTGACCAGCAGCATCAGGCGATCGGTTGCAAAGCGCTGTAAATCAAAACGGGTATCATCAAACGGCAACATAACGGCGGCGGTTTCCACACTGCCTTCTGCCATCGCCTCCGCCATCTGTTCTGTACCGAGTTCAAGAATTTTCAGTTCTGCCTGCGGATGGCGGGTACTGAACGCCATAATGATGCCGGCAAAATAGGTCGATGCGATAACCGGCGGTAATCCGACATTCAGAGTGCCGGTCAGCGGCCCCGATTTATCCTGTAACGCTTTGTTCATACTGTTAAACTGCGCCAGAATACGGGTTGCGTGATCAAACAGAACCGCGCCCTCGTCTGTCAGTCTGACACCATCCGGTTCCCGTGTCAGCAGGGTAAATCCCAGCTCCTCTTCCAGCCGGAGAATACTGCGGCTGATAGCCGGTTGTGTCACAAACAGGGCATCTGCCGCCCGGCTGAACCCGTTAAGCTGCACCACTTCCGTAAAATAGCGCAATGTCCGTATATCCATGACCGTCACCTATTACCTTTTGTTATAGCCCTGATGAGTATAAACCATTTCCTATTCCCGGTAATTACCGCTAAAACTCATTCATATTACTAATCATTTAAGGCTGATAAATCAGCCACTGTATTACCGGAGATCATCATGACAAAAACAGTCGTTGAACATGTGCTGAGCCGCCTGCAGGATTTAGGTATCCGCCATGTCTTTGGGGTGGCGGGAGATTTTGCTTTCCCGATTGAGGACGCCGTCTGTGAAAGCCGGACTATGCAATGGATGGGTAACTGTAACGAACTGAACGCCGCGTATGCCGCAGATGGCTATGCGCGGATCAAAGGCGCTGCGGCGCTTTCCACCACATTCGGTGTCGGGGAGCTGAGTGCCATCAACGGTATTGCCGGGTCGTATGCGGAAAATCTGCCGGTTTTTCATCTGGTCGGCATGCCCGCCAGCGGTGTGCAGAAGAGTGGCCGTCTGGTGCATCACACACTGGGCGACGGTAATTTCAGCCTGTTCTGTGAGCTGGGACAGCGCCTTTCCTGTGCTCATGCCGTCATGACCCCGGAGAACTGTGTGGCGGAGACAGAACGCCTGATTGCTGCCGCGCTGCGTGAGCGCCGTCCGGTCTATATGGGCTTCCCGTTTGATTACGCGACACAGCCGGTTCAGATGCCGGAACACCTTACCGCACCGGCACAACCGGTCAGTGACAAAACCGCGCTCACTGAAGCGGTTGCCGCGATCAGGGCAAAACTCGCGGACAGCCCGTCTGCCTGTATCCTGCCGGGCATACTGGCCGCACGTTCCGGACTGATTGATGACGTACAGGCACTTATCCGCCGGACCGGGCTGCCTTACGCCACCATGTTTATGGATAAAGCCATCATCAGTGAATCCGACCCGCATTACGCCGGGATGTATAATGGTCAGCTGATGAATCCGCAGGTCAGGAAATTTGTTGAAAACAGTGACTGTGTGCTGGGTATCGGCGCAGTGATGACAGACTTTAACACCGGCAGTTTTACCGCTGATATCGCACCGGAAAAGCTGATCAGCATTATGGCGGATCATGTCCGGGTCGGCGCAGCAACCTGGCAGAATGTGTATATGCGGGATCTGCTGCCTGCCCTGACCGCCGTACTTCCGCACCGGGAATGTCATATTCCGGCAGCCACAGGGCTGGGCAAACCGGTGGCTGATGCTTCCGGTAATATTACCCCGCAGTATTTGTATCCCCGTTTTGAGCAATTGTTCAGAAAAGACGATATTATCATCGCCGAAACCGGTACGGTTTCGATGGGATTAGGGTTTGCGCTGCTGCCGGAAGGGGCGCAGTTCCATAACCAGACATTATGGGGGTCTATCGGCTGGGCAACACCGGCGGCCGTTGGTGCAGCCATCGCCGCACCTGATCGCAGACTGATCCTGATCACCGGGGAAGGCTCACATCAGCTGACCGCCCAGGAAATCAGCCAGTTTGGCCGTTTTGGTCTGAAACCGCTTATTTTCGTGCTGAATAATGACGGCTATCTCATTGAGCGCCTGCTGTGCAAAGACCCGGAAGCCGTTTATAACGATCTGCCGCAGTGGCGTTACGCACAACTGCCGCAGGCGCTGGGATGCGATAACTGGTATTGCCGCCGCGTTACCACCAGCACGGAGCTGGATGAGGCAATCCGGGAAGCGGAAACCGGTGACCGCGCCGCGTATATTGAGATCATTACAGAGCGCTATGCCGCATCCGATCTGGCAAAAAAACTCGGTGAATCCGTGGCAACACTGTACTCGTTTTAACTCTCCGGTGATCCGGATGCAGCCCCGGCGGCATCCGGATATTAAAACCCGTTCTTCTCATATAATGCGTTGCCGGTATTCAGGATATATCAGCGGATATCAGATTCCGGATAGTTTTTGTACGTAACTTCTTTAATTTCCCGGTCTCCGTCAAAACAAAAACCGAGCCGGCGATCGAACCAGGAGTAATAGTAGCAATTATCGTCCGGAGATATCTGATAGTGGTTTCCGTAGGCTTTAATCATATCCTGATATGAATCCCCTGCCGCAATTCCCCGCCTGGTTTTATAACGGTTGTTTTTGAAGGTTATTTCAGAAATATACTTATCCCGTCCCCCGGTCCGTTTCTCAATAATCACATTGGTACCGGCGACGGTAATTATCGTATCACCGGTATCATAACGCCATAATTCAAACTCGCGGAAAAAGTCATGCAGCGGCGCTACAGAAACTTTTTCCTTCTGCTGTTCCAGCCAGCGGGAAACCGTATTATCACTCAGTGGTTTTCCCAGTAAATCCGCCTCGCCGTCATCCGATGACCAGATGAAATCCTGATAATTGAGGTCGTTATTTTGTTCATCCGATTTTTCCAGCAGTGACAGTTTTATCCAGCCCTCAACCACTCTGTTTTTGCTGTTAATGTAATTCACATAGGCAAAATCACCCTGTTTGCGATACTGCAAAACATGGTCACCACGGATAATAAAGCGATCCGTTTTACATTGTTCGTCCGGCTGGGAATAAAACCACGTACGGCCACCGGCTATAATTTCTTTCGTGGCCGGTAATGTAAAGGGTGCCGCTGACCATGTTGACGGGTTAACCAGGCAGGATGCTGTTTCCGGGGAAGTCAGAAGATACGTGATGCGGGTTATTTTTTTTGCTTTATCCGTTTCAAAAGTAAGACTTATATTTTCCCGCTGATAAATAAACGATTCGTTAGTCTCAGTGGCACTGAAGCTGTCGTGAATACCGTAACGCTCAAACATCAGAAATACCGGGTCACCGATTTTAATTCCGCGATGTGTTTTATACTTAGCTGATAAAATATCTATCTGGCTGATAACCTCTTCATCAATCTTATCATTTACACCGTCTGATATATAAACAGAAACCGCCGTGTCCGGGTAGTCCACACCGAGTGTCCGTCCGTTTTTACTATAACCGATAAATACGGTTTCAGGCTCCTGAGAATAATATTTCAGGATATCACTGCGGAGCTGACTTAACGGCTCTCCGGGACGGATTATCATCTTATCGGTCATCAGATGATAATCCTCATCTGACAACGGATTATCCGTTTTCTTTTTCGGCTTGCGGTTTACGTAATCCACCTCTTCCTCAAGCGGGGATATTCTGAGGTTAGTTTCCGTCAGCTGGGATAATTCCAGCCAGCCGTCAATCAGCTCACCCCCGGTGTTAATATAACCGCCAAACAGATAATCTCCGGTGGTCTGATAACCGATAACGGAATCACCTTTAATCAGAAAACTGTTTTTACTTTTACAACGGCTGTCCGGCGCGGAATAAAAATAGGCGCGGCCGGGAGACGATACCCGGTAGATATGGCGTTCACTCTCAACACCCTGACTTTCGGCATGACGGGCAATATTCTGACATTCATCTGATACTGCCGATGAAATTAACGGATAAAACAATAACAGGACAGATAATAGTACTTTTACCATTCACACGGATACCGGGAAATAAACATAATAAACTTATAGCTTATTATCTCTTTTATTTCTGCAGTATCCGTACTGTTTTACACTCTTTTTTTTTGTTATCCCTTCACCAGAATCACTTCTGTGCCGATCCGGCGCAGCCCGGTCAGGCTCGCTTCCGGAATACCGTCATCAGTAATAATGGTATCAATACGCTGGGTATCGATTATTTTATGCAGACTGGAACTGTTAAATTTACTGGAATCCGTCACCACCACAATTTGTCCGGCCACTTCACACATCCGCCGGTTGAGCCGTGCCTCATCTTCATTATGCGTGCTGATGCCGCGCTCAAGATCAATCGCATCCACCCCGAGAAACAGCATATCAAAGTGATAATTCTGCAATGACTGCTCCGCCTGATCGCCGTAAAAAGAGAGCGACTGACGACGCAGCTGACCACCGGTCATCAGCAACTCCACGCCCGGTGCTTCCAGAAGGGCATTCGCCACATTCATGCCGTTGGTCATCACAATCGTATCCTGATGGTGGCGCAGCTGACGGGCAATCTCATACGTCGTGGTACCGGAGTCCAGAATCACACGCAGCCCCGGCCGGATAAGGTCGGCGGCCACTGCCGCAATATTGCGTTTGATAGTGGTGTGACGGGTACTTTTATCTTCCAGCGACGGCTCGCTGACCGGTGAAACCCCCTCACAAATCAGTGCGCCGCCATAAGCGCGCACCGCGATCCCCTGTTTCTCGAGGAAAGCGAGGTCATTACGGATAGTCACTGTGGAAACGTGAAACTGCTGCGACAGCTCATTCACCTGAACACTGCCGTGGGTGCGCAAAAGCTGGATGATATGCTCACGCCGCCCGCTCGTTCCCATCACCCGGTTATCCGTCCCGGCATCCGGACTGTTCATGATTTTATCCTTAGCATTCATTTGAAAAATCTTTCGTTTCATTTCGTTTGGCATATTAACGCTTTTCTTTGTCCGGAATGCAAGCCCATAAAAAGGGTGAACACCGGATGACTCAGGAATTAACCCTTTCATTGTATTTCTTTTGTGATGAAGATCCGGATTTCACAACCTTTCATTTTGTTTTCTTTTTTCTATATAGCAGTATGTTATTCAGACATCGAAACAAAAACAAACCACATCCGGCTGTAAGGAGAGGAAAGTGAAACTTTTAACTGATATCGTTGCCCGTCACAAACAGGGGGAGAAAACAGGGATTTATGCTGTCTGTTCCGCCCATCCGTATGTTCTGAAAGCAGCGGTATGTTTTGCCCGTGAACAACAAACGCCGTTACTGGTTGAAGCAACCTCCAATCAGGTCGATCAGTTCGGCGGTTATACCGGCATGACACCAGCGGACTTCCGTGATTTTATGTGGAAGCTGGCCGATGAACATCACTTTCCCCGCGAAAACCTGATCCTCGGCGGCGACCACCTCGGACCGAACCGCTGGCAGAATGAACCGGCTGAAGAAGCCATGAAAAAAGCCGATGAGCTGATCCGCACTTATGTTGCCGCCGGGTTCAAAAAGATTCACCTCGACTGCAGTATGTCCTGTGCCGGTGATCCGGTACCGCTGACGGATGAAATCGTCGCACAGCGCGCCGCCCGCCTGGCGGTGATTGCCGAGGAAACCTGTGAGAAGCATTTCGGCGTCCGCGACCTGGTGTATGTGATTGGTACGGAAGTACCGGTGCCGGGCGGGGCTCACGAAGAGCTGAATGAGCTGGCGGTTACCACGCCGCAGGCCGCATCCGCCACTATCGCCGCTCATCAGCAGGCCTTTGCACAACATCAGCTTACGGATATCTGGCCGCGCATTACCGGGCTGGTGGTACAGCCGGGCGTGGAGTTTGATCACAACAATGTCATTGATTATCAGCCGGAGAAAGCCCGCGACCTGAGTGAGATGGTCACGCATCATGACCATCTGGTGTATGAGGCGCACTCCACCGATTACCAGACACCGCAGGCACTCAGTCAGCTTGTGGATGACCACTTTGCGATCCTGAAAGTCGGCCCCGGCCTGACCTTTGCCCTGCGTGAAGCGCTGTATGCCCTCGCCGGTCTTGAAGATGAGCTGGTTGCCCCGGCGGTACGTTCCGGGCTGCGTCAGGTGCTGGAAGATGTCATGCTGAAACAACCGGGTTACTGGCAGAGTTATTACACCGGTGATGAGCAGACCCGCCGCCTTGCCCGCAGCTACAGCTATTCCGATCGCATCCGCTATTACTGGCCGGATGAGACCATCAGCGCGGCGGTAACCCGTCTGCTGGAAAACCTGACAGAAACGGCGATCCCGCTGCCGCTGATCAGCCAGTATCTGCCGTTACAGTATCCGCTGGTACGTGCCGGAACAATCTCCGCCGCGCCGGAAGAATTAATCATCGCACACATTCAGACTGTGCTGCGTCACTATCACAATGCCTGCCGATAAGAGCGAGAAACAGCCATGCCAAATATTGTGTTAAGTCGTATTGATGAACGGTTAATCCACGGACAGGTTGGTGTCCAGTGGGTGGGATTTGCCGGTGCCAACCTGGTACTGGTCGCCAATGATGAGGTGGCGGAAGATCCGTTACAGCAAAACCTGATGGAAATGGTGCTGACGGAAGGGATTGCCGTGCGTTTCTGGCCGCTGCAGAAAGTGATCGACAATATTCATAAAGCCGCTGACCGCCAGAAAATTCTGCTGGTCTGCAAAACCCCGGCAGATTTTCTGACCCTGGTGAAAGGCGGCGTTCCGGTGGAACGTATTAACGTCGGCAATATTCACTATACCGAAGGCAAGCGTCAGATTGCCAAAACAGTGTCTGTGGATGAGGCGGATATCGCCGCATTCCGCGGGCTTAACGAGGCCGGTGTCGCCTGTTATATCCAGGGTGTACCGACAGAACCGGCGCAGGATCTGTTCAAACTGCTCTGAGGATACATGTATGGAAATCAGTCTGTTACAAGCTATCGCTCTCGGGCTGGTAGCCTTTATTGCCGGATTGGATCTGTTTAACGGGCTCACACACATTCACCGTCCGGTGGTGCTGGGGCCGGTGGTCGGTCTGATCCTCGGCGATCTCAACACCGGGATACTGACCGGCGGGACGCTGGAACTGGTCTGGATGGGACTCGCGCCGCTGGCCGGTGCCCAGCCGCCGAACGTGATTATCGGTACCATTGTCGGTACGGCGTTTGCTATCTCCACCGGGGTCAAACCGGAAGTGGCGGTTGGTGTTGCGGTGCCGTTTGCCGTGGCGGTGCAGATGGGGATCACCTTCCTGTTCTCGGTCATGTCCGGTGTGATGTCCCGCTGTGACAAAATGGCTGCCAATGCCGATACCCGGGGGATTGAGCGCATAAACTACCTCGCACTGCTGGCGCTCGGTACATTCTATTTTCTCTGTGCCTTCCTGCCGATCTATTTCGGGGCGGATCACGCCAAAACCCTGATTGATGTACTCCCTGCACGCTTAATTGACGGCCTGGGTGTCGCGGGCGGCATTATGCCTGCCATCGGGTTTGCCGTTCTGCTGAAAATCATGATGAAAAATGCCTACATTCCTTATTTCATTCTGGGATTTGTCGGCGCCGCCTGGCTTCAGTTGCCGGTTCTGGCAATCGCCGCCGCCGCACTGGCGATGGCAATGATCGATTTTGTCCGCAAACCGGCAGAAAGCGAACCGGCACAACCGTCACACGAGGAATTTGAAGATGGCATCTGAAAAAAATCATTCATCTGCCGCAGAAGCGGAAACCTTACTGCCGGCAGACTGTAACCAGAACGTGTATGAAGATCAGAGCACCGGTGCGGAACTGACCCGCAAAGATATCAACCGGGTCGCATGGCGCTCCCTGCTGTTACAGGCCTCCTTTAACTATGAGCGGATGCAGGCGGCGGGCTGGCTGTACGGTTTACTGCCCGCACTGAAAAAAATCCACACCAATCCGCGTGATCTGGCGCGCTCCATGAAAGGCCATATGGGATTCTTCAATACCCACCCTTTCCTGGTGACCTTTGTTATCGGCATTATCCTGGCCATGGAACGTTCCAAACAGGATGTAAACAGTATCCAGAGCACAAAAATTGCTGTAGGTGCACCACTGGGCGGGATCGGCGATGCCATGTTCTGGCTGACCCTGCTGCCTATCTGCGGCGGTATCGGTGCCAGCCTCGCCTTGCAGGGCTCGATTCTCGGTGCTGTGGTGTTCCTGGTGATGTTTAACGTTGTCCATTTCGGGCTGCGTTTCGGCCTGGCGCACTATGCTTACCGGATGGGGGTTGCCGCCATTCCGCTTATCAAAGCCAATACCAAAAAAGTCGGCCATGCGGCCTCGATTGTCGGGATGACCGTGATCGGCGCGCTGGTGGCAACGTATGTACGGCTCTCAACCACGCTGGAGATTACCGCCGGTGATGCAGTGGTGAAATTACAGAGTGATGTGATTGATAAGCTGATGCCTGCTTTTCTGCCGCTGGTCTACACCCTGTCAATGTTCTGGCTGGTGCGCCGTGGCTGGAGCCCGCTGCGCCTGATTGTACTGACCGTGGCGCTGGGTATTATCGGTAAATTCGCCCATTTCCTGTGATAAGAGGAGCAACTGATGCCGGGAATTATTTTATGTGGTCACGGGGGCTTTGCCTCCGGACTGGAAAAAGCCATGTTACAGATTATCGGGGAACAGGAGGATTTCGCGGCAGTTGATTTTCCGGCGGAATCCACCACAGCCCGCCTGACACAGGAACTGGAAGCCGCACTGGCGCTGATGTCACACTGCGACAGTGTGATTTTCCTGACCGATATTCTCGGCGGTACCCCGTTCCGCGTGGCGGCCACCCTGTCACAGGGCCGGGAAGACCGCGAAGTGATCACCGGCACCAATCTGCAGCTGCTGCTGGAGATGGCACTGGAGCGGGATTCTCTCTCTCCGGCTGAGTTCCGCCGTGAAGCACTGGCCTGCGGACACCGCGGATTAACCAGCCTGACAGACGAGTTACAGCGCGAACGCTGCTGTGAAACGGAGGATGAAGGCATATGATTCAGCAAATCCGCGCCCGCCGTGTGCTGACAGAATACGGCTGGCGGGAAAATCAGGCGGTGGCGGTGTCAGACGGTGTCATTACGTCTGTCACGCCGCTGGCAGCAAAAGAAACACAGTTTGATGCGGAGCAGCTCTGCCCCGCCTACATCGATACCCATGTCCACGGCGGACAGGGTATGGATGTGATGGATGATAACCCGCAGGCGCTGAAAACCATTGCCGCTTTCAAGGCACAACAGGGGGTCGCTGCGTGGCTCGCCACCACGGTGACCGCCCCGCTGCCGGATCTGCGCAGTACTCTCGGGCGGATCGCCCGTTACTGTCAGCAGCAGACCATCACAGAGCCGGTGGCGGAAGTGCTCGGCAGTTATCTGGAAGGGCCGTATTTCACCCCGCAGAACAAAGGTGCGCACCCGCCGGAGCTGTTCCGTGAATTACAGATCAGCGAGCTGGACACCCTGATTGCCGATGCACAGGGCACACTGAAAGTAGTTGCGCTGGCACCGGAAAAACCAGAGGCGCTGATTGCCATCCGCCACCTGAAACAACGCGGGCTGAATGTGATGCTCGGCCACAGTGCCGCCACGTATGAGCAGACTCTGGCGGCACTTGATGCCGGGGCTGACGGGCTGGTTCACTGTTTCAACGGCATGACCGGCCTGCATCATCGCGAGCCGGGCATGGCGGGAGCAGGATTATCCGACCCGCGCGCCTGGCTGGAGCTTATCGCTGACGGGCACCATGTCCACCCGGCAGTGATGCGGATTGTCTGTCAGTGTGCCGCACACCGCACGGTACTGATCACCGATGCCATGCGGGCTGCCGGGCAGCCGGACGGCATTTATGATATCTGCGGCCATGATGTCACGATGAAAGCAGGCATTGTCCGGACCGCCTCCGGCGGCCTTGCGGGTAGTACCCTGGCACTGGATGACGCGGTCAGCCGGATGATTAGTGATACCGGCACACTGCCGGAAACCGCCATCCGCATGGCCTCTCTGCAACCGGCACAACTGCTGGGGATCACCGCGACACACGGCAGTATCTCTGCAGGAAAACGGGCACATTTCAATGACCTGAACAGTGACTGGCGGGTAACACAAACCTGGATCCACGGGCGGCCGGTACGCTGATTTTCTTTCATTCTGAGGTGCGGCTCTCTCCGCACCTTTCTTTTCCTTATGTTTACCTGTCAGGTATTTTTATATAACTAACTAATAAATAATAGCTTAATCATTTCACTTGTGGTGCAAATCACACTTTTCGTTTTCTTTTCATTACTGCATTGATCCTTCGTTTTCCTTCCTGTAAATTGAAATGAAACCTCAAAACGAAACCAACCGAAAGGCAATGACGGATCGGGTGATCTTTTGATTCATTTCACTTTCGGCTGAACGTCATGTAAAGGATGAAGCTATGCACGACCCTCTTTCTGCCGCCACACCCCGCTATTCCACCTGGACGGAAACGGAGATCCGCCAGCAACCTGATTGCTGGATGAGTGCATTACACTCAATCGACTCACAACGCGCACAGCTGGATGCCTTTCTGGCACCGCTGCTGGCACAGGACAACCTGCGCATCATTCTGACCGGAGCCGGAACCTCCGCCTTTATCGGCGAGATGATTTCGCCCGTACTGCGCCGCCTGACCGGCAAAAGCGTCACGGCAATCCCGACAACCGACATCGTCACCAATCCGGCGGATTATCTGCCTGAGCAGCAACCGGTACTGCTGGTTTCCTTTGCCCGTTCCGGTAACAGCCCGGAAAGTGTTGCCACGTTTGACCTTGTTAATCAGTGTGTTGCCCGCTGTTCGCATCTGGTGATCACCTGTAATAAAGAGGGACATCTGTATCAGCGTGTACAGGGCAGTGATAACGGTTTTGCCCTGCTGATGCCGCCGCAGACCAATGACAAGGCCTTTGCCATGACCAGCAGCATCACATCAATGATGTGCAGTTGCCTCGCCGCCCTCGCCCCGCAGACGTTCAGCACGGAACGCTTTGCCGTTGTGGCACAGCGGGCACGGGATATTCTCGCCGCGCATGGCAGCAGCGGACAGATTCTGCCGGGCAATGATTCTTTTAAACGCGTGGTTTACCTCGGCAGCGGCAGCTTCCAGGGACTGGCCCGCGAATCCGCCCTCAAACTGCTGGAACTGACCGCCGGGAAAATCGCCGCCTTTTATGACACGCCGACCGGCTTCCGCCACGGCCCGAAATCGCTGGTCGATGGTGACACCCTGGTGGTTGTGTACATCTCAAACCAGCCTTACACCCGTCAGTATGATTTGGATCTGCTGGCCGAACTGCGCCGCGACCGGATCGCCAAACAGGTTGTCGCAATAGCCGATCGGCCGGATGACGCCATCAGCGCCGGAACACACTGCTATCTGCCTGCCGGTGGCGCTCTCAGCGATACAGAACTGCTGTTCTGTTTCCTGCCGTATGCACAGTTATTTGCTCTCAGTCAGTCTGTCAGAACCGGCATCACACCGGATACCCCGTCTGCCAGCGGAACCGTTAACCGCGTTGTTCAGGGCGTGATTATTCACCCCTTCAATAACCAGAACACAGGAGCGTAATCATGGGGATCATCTCAACCAAATATCTGCTCACACACGCACAGGCCAACGGCTATGCGGTTCCGGCGTTTAATATTCATAACGCCGAAACTATCCAGGCCATTCTGGAAGCCTGTGCGGAACTGCGCGCACCGGTGATTCTGGCGGGCACGCCGGGCACCTTTAAGCACATCAGTTTCCCGGAAATCTATGCACTGTGTGATGCCTATTCCCGCTCGTTTTCCATGCCGGTTGCGCTGCATCTGGATCATCACGAAACCCTTGACGATATCCGCACCAAAGTCGGCCAGGGTGTGCGCAGTGCCATGATCGACGGCAGCCATTTCCCGTTTGAGGAGAATGTCGCGCTGGTCAAATCCGTGGTGGATTTCTGCCACAGTCAGGATTGCAGCGTGGAAGCGGAACTCGGCCGTCTCGGCGGCGTCGAGGATGATATGGATGTGGATGCGGAAAGTGCCTTTCTGACCTCTCCGGATGAAGCGCGCCGCTTTGCACAACTGACCGGCATCGACAGCCTGGCGGTGGCCATCGGTACCGCTCACGGCCTGTATACCAGCCGTCCGAAAATCGATTTCGCCCGGCTGGAAAAAATCCGCAGTATTACGGATATCCCGCTGGTGCTGCACGGCGCGAGTGATGTGCCGGATGCGGATGTCCGCCGTACCATTGAGCTGGGGGTGTGCAAAGTCAATGTCGCCACCGAGCTGAAAATCGCGTTTGCCGGGGCAGTCCGCGCCTGGTTTGCGGAAAATCCGGAAGGTAACGATCCGCGCTATTACATGCGGGTCGGTATGGATGCCATGAAAGCGGTTGTCCGCGATAAAATCAGGGTCTGTGGTGCGGAAGGTCAGCTTCTGTAACCCGTCAGGCGGCACTGTGTTCCCCCGCAGTGCCGCCTTTTTCATTGGAGTACTCTACGATGTCGCAGGAAAAGTCGTTTAAATCCAAACTCTGGGAATTTTTTCAAAGTCTCGGGAAAACCTTTATGTTTCCCGTCTCATTACTGGCATTCATGGGGTTATTACTCGGGATAGGCAGTTCGGTCACCAGTCCTTCCGCTATCAGCAGTTTTCCGTTTCTCGGCAATGAATTTGTCCAGCTGACCTTTGGTTTTATGGCGATGGTCGGCGGCTTTGCTTTTACCTATCTGCCGGTGATGTTTGCCATGGCCATTCCGTTCGGGCTGGCAAACCGTAACAAAGCGGTCGGTGCCTTTGCCGGGTTTGTCGGCTATATGCTGATGAACATGAGCATCAATTATTACCTGACCGTCACCCACCAGCTTGCCGACCCGGCGATGATGAAGCAGGTCGGGCAATCCGTGGTGCTCGGTATTCAGACTCTCGAAATGGGCGTGCTGGGCGGTATTGTGGTCGGCGTTATCACCTATTTTCTGCATCAGCGTTTCCAGGATACGGTTCTGCATGATGCTTTCGCGTTTTTCGGCGGCATCCGTTTTGTGCCGATTATCACCGCGCTGACGCTGTCACTGGTCGGCCTTGCGATCCCGTTCCTGTGGAAATATGTCGCCATGGGCATTGCCGGGATCGGCCATATTATCCAGAGCACAGATGTTTTCGGCCCGTTCCTGTACGGCGTTGGTGTGTTGCTGCTCAAGCCGTTCGGGCTGCATCATATTCTGCTGGCGATGGTGCGCTTTACCCCGGCCGGCGGCACGGAATTTGTTGACGGTTATGAAATCGCCGGGGCACTGAATATTTTCTACGCCGAACTGAAAGCCGGTCTGCCGTTCAGCCCGCATGTCACCGCTTTCCTGTCCCAGGGCTTTATGCCGACCTTTATCTTTGGTCTGCCGGCTGTCGCCTACGCTATCTACCGCACAGCAAAACCGGAGAACCGTCCGGTGATCAAAGGATTATTGCTGTCCGGGGTACTGGTTTCCGTCGTGACCGGGATTTCCGAGCCGATTGAGTTCCTGTTCCTGTTTATCGCGCCGGTGCTCTATATCTTCCACATTATTATGTCCGGTCTTGCCCTGCTGGTGATGGCACTGCTCGGCGTGACTATCGGTAACACCGACGGCGGGATTCTCGATCTGCTGATCTTCGGCATCATGCAGGGAACGGCCACCAAATGGTATCTGGTGTTCCCGGTCGGGATTATCTGGTTCGCTATCTACTTCTTTGTCTTCCGCTGGTACATTCTGAAGCATGATGTCAAAACACCGGGCCGTGAAGATGCCGCTGACGGTGCTGAACAGGCAGTGAAAGCCAATACAAAAGCACGCGGCAAAGCCAAATACGATCACAACCTGATCCTCACCGCACTCGGCGGTAAAGAGAATATTGATTCGCTGGATAACTGTATCACCCGTCTGCGTCTGGTGGTGAAAGATATGGACAAGGTAGATCAGAAAACCCTGAAGGAAGCCGGTGCCCTCTCTGTGGTGGTACTGGATGCCCACAGTGTGCAGGTGATTATCGGCCCGCAGGTGCAGAGTGTGAAATCCGGCATTGAAGCTTTAATTTAACAGGAACTGAGCATGTACGATTTTGATGAAATAATTGAGCGCAAAAGTGACCGCTGCCGGAAATGGGATCATCAGTATGTCTGTTCCCGCTTCGGGGATGTCCCGCAGGATTTCATTCCGCTGTGGATAGCGGATATGGATTTCAAGTCCCCGCCCGCGGTGATTGAGCGGTTCACTCAGGTGGCGCAGCACGGTACCTTCGGCTACACCTGGTGCTTTGATGAATTTTACGATGCAGTGGTCCGCTTCCAGGCAGAGCGCCATCAGGTCACGGTTCAGCGGGAGTGGGTGACACTCAGTTACGGCACGGTTTCCACCCTGCACTATCTGGTACAGGCATTCTGTCAGCCCGGCGACTGTGTGATGATGAATACACCGGTGTATGATCCGTTTGCTCATGCGGTGACCCGGCAGAATGTTACCGTGCTGACCAATCCGCTGGTGGCGCGGGATAACCGCTATCACCTTGATTTTGACCATATTGAGGCGCAGATGCGCGAACACCGGCCGAAAGTCTGGCTGTTCTGCTCGCCGCACAATCCGTCCGGCCGTATCTGGACAGCGGCAGAGATAAAACAGGTCTCGGATTTGTGTCTGCAATACGATGTGCTGCTGGTGATTGATGAAGTGCATGCGGAGCATGTGCTGTACGGCAGTTTCACCGGCTGTCTGCGCCCGGGATGTGCAGCGCCGGAGAATCTGATCCTCCTGACCTCACCGAACAAAGCCTTTAACCTCGGCGGGCTGAAAACCTCTTACAGCATCATCCCCGACCCGGCACTGCGGGCACAATTCCGCCGTCAGCTGGAGAAAAACTCCATTACCTCACCTAATCTGTTCGGGGTATGGGGTATTATTGAGGCTTACAACAACAGCACGGACTGGCTGGATGAGCTGAACCGCTACCTGAGAGGCAATGCGGATTATCTGGCACAGGCCGTTGCAGAGCATTTCCCGGACTGGCAGATGATGCAGCCGGAATCCTCTTACCTCGCCTGGGTTAATATCAGCGCCACCGGACGCACAGCGACGGAACTGACACTGGATTATGCCCGGCAGACCGGCGTGGTGGTTGAGGACGGCAGTCATTATGTGGCGGATGGCGAACAGTATCTGCGGATTAACTTCGGTACGCCGCGCGCACTGCTGGCAGAAGCGGTAAACCGTCTGAAAAACGCCCGGTAACAGAAAAAAATTGGCGACCTTGCTGTATTCCGTCAACAGGGTCGCCATAATTACCGATGTTTTACCTTGTACTGACAACACTTAACTGCTCTGATTTGTCATGCGCACTGCAGTGAAAGTCCGTTTTCATCAGAGCATCGGGGCATGACACCTGTCAGCTCTTACTTCCGTGTAACGGTAAATTCCTTTTACCGTCCCCTTCCCGGGGTAAATCCTTTTATTACCTGTGATGATAAAACACAGGCTCCCTGATAATACATCCGTGTGGTAAGTCCGTTTACACCGGGCAACCTTGTCCGGTAACATCCGTTTATGTCCCTGTGGGATATATCCGTTATCCCGCTAAATCATTAAAAAATAATTCCTTTATTTTTTAAGATAATAACGACTCAGTCAGGTTATATTCGCATCCTTGCGGGTATATTAACTTATAACACTCCGGTTATAAGAAACATCTGTAATAACTGCATTTTTTAATATTTTCAGTGGTATATCTGAAGATTAATTTACAGTTCACGCCCGGCGTGAATGATAAAACAACATCACTACACTTAATTAAAACTGAGAATAATGACGTGAACACAATTTTAATTTACATTTAAAAAACACAAAGGCCAATAAGAAAATGCTCATTTTAAAAAAAGGAACGTATTTACCCGGAAGAAAACAAACATAACTCAGTCCCTTATTAAGATTAAAGATTATCATCATAAAATATATCGTCAATAAGAAATGGATTAGCTTTATGCGTAAATAGCTTAACTTTTCATCTTCACTCCTTTTATTAGTATTTCTTCTTCTTTTGTTTATGACATAAAAAAGCGATGAGTTATATAAATACACAATAAAACACCACATTATTGATGCAAACAGATAAAAAATCCGGACGAGCATGTCATATGATTATTTTGATAAAATTTAAGGCCAGATCATTTTATATGACACTGATGTATTTTTAGGATAATACTCATCTCATGCATAACCCGTGACCCCATCAAAATACACATAATATATTGATTATAAATACTATATTAATAAATTAGCTGAGCCGTGATTATTTGCACTGAACAATAACATGCTGATGATATAACAAAAAAACAACATGAAAATGTTAATTTATATAATGAATATCAGTAAAATAACGTAATCCACTTTTACCTTTGCCAATTTATTTAAGATAATTGTACATTCTTAATTAGCATTTATTATTTAATAAACCATTTTCTAATATAATTCCATTAACAAAAAATGGAAATACCTTATTTAAATAAAATTTAATTACCGCGATAGTCACTCCGCAGAGCACCGGCATCCCCTTCCGGCGTAAGCTTCCGGAGGCATACCATTATCACTGCCGTTTCATTATCAAAATGAGATGATATCATTCTCATACTGTACAAACCCTGTTCACTCTGCTTTTCTCCCGCCCGGCTGACCGGTACGGAAAGCCCTTCGCAAATCCCCGGTGACACGTTTCACAAATCGCAGATGATTTAAGAGATCTCTCACATTTTTATTTCTTTGCCGCGCCGCTGGTTCAGTTATTGCTTTATTCCCTGTACCAAACGATCCGCTGAGGCCGACGTATGACCTCTCATTCCATTTATTATAAAGGAGAGAAGGATGTCAGATCTCAATCATCCAACCTCTGATCTAATCTATCAGCTGGACGACAAGCCCCCGTTTTTCCAGGCCCTTCTTGGTGCGGTAACCCATTTATTGGCCCTGTTTGTTCCGATGGTGATGCCTGCCCTGATTGTGGGCAAAGCCCTGGATTTATCCGCCGATACCACAGCTTATCTGGTTTCTATGGTCATGATTGCCTCCGGCATCGGCACCTGGATACAGGTTAACCGCTATGGGCCGATGGGCTCCGGCCTGTTATCCATTCAGTCCGTCAACTTCTCATTCGTGACTGCCATGATTGCCATCGGCACCGCTATGCGCAGTGACGGGATCCATGAAGAACTGATTTTGTCCTCTCTGCTCGGTGTCTCTTTCGCCGGTGCTTTCCTGGTTGTCGGTTCCTCTTTTGTGCTGCCTTATCTGCGCCGGATAATCACCCCGACTGTCAGCGGCGTGGTGGTGCTGATGATCGGCCTGAGCCTTATCAAGGTCGGAATTATCGACTTCGGCGGCGGTTTCTCCGCCAAATCAGCCGGCACATACGGCAACTATGAAAATATCGGTGTGGGATTACTGGTCCTGCTGGTGGTGATCGGCTTTAACTGCTGCAAAAGCCCTCTGCTGCGGATGGGCGGGATCGCCATTGCCCTGGTGGCAGGCTACATTGCTTCGCTGTTCCTCGGACTGGTGGATTTCAGCACCTATCAGAACACAGCGTTTATTACGGTCCCGGTGCCGTTTAAATTCGGCTTCTCATTTAATTTTACCCACTTCCTGGTGGTCGCCATTATTTATATTCTCAGCGTGCTGGAAGCAGTCGGCAACCTGACAGCGACAGCCATGGTGTCCAATCAGCCGATTAAAGGTGAGGTGTACCAGAACCGGCTGAAAGGCGGTGTGATGGCGGATGGTGTGGTGTCCGTTATCGCGTCAGCTCTCGGCTCGCTGCCGCTGACCACCTTTGCCCAGAACAACGGTGTGATCCAGATGACCGGTGTGGCCTCCAGTTATATCGGGCGCTTTATTGCTGTGATTCTGGTGTTCCTGGGCCTGTTCCCGAGTATCGGCTGGTTCTTTACCACCATTCCGGCACCGGTACTGGGCGGGGCAATGACACTGATGTTCTCCATGATTGCCATTGCCGGGCTGCGCATTATTATCTCCAACGGTCTGCGCCGCCGCGAAACCCTGATTGTGGCAACATCCCTGGGTCTCGGGCTGGGTGTTTCTTATGATCCGCAGATCTTCAGTATCCTGCCGCCGTCTTTATATATCCTTGCCGAGAACCCGATTTGTGTCGGCGGTCTGACGGCGATTATCCTGAATCTGCTGATTCCGGTCGGACAACCACGCGGCGCGGCCAATGAGGAAGAGCCGGATATGCTGGCAGACGAGCTGGAAGCCATGCTGGATATCCCGGATGCAGAGCGTGACCTGCCGGATATGGCCATGAATGCGGAGAACAAACGCGTTATCTGACCTCTCTGATTTCTGCCCGTAAAAAAACCGCGATAATCATTATCGCGGTTTTGTTTTTACTGCTCACTATTATGCGTTACTGACCATCGCCTGTGGTGACTGTGCCTGTTCATCGAACATACTCAGCATCTCGCGGGCGGCCTGACGACCGGCAGCCATAGCGGTGACCACCAGATCCGCGCCGTGCACCGCATCACCGGAAGCAAAGATTTTCGGGTTGGTGGTCTGGTTACTCATGCGGCCATTACCGCCGGTTTTAAT
This sequence comes from Morganella morganii, assembly GCF_041099235.1. GTDB lineage: Bacteria > Pseudomonadota > Gammaproteobacteria > Enterobacterales > Enterobacteriaceae > Morganella > Morganella morganii_E. Next base: position 245,621 of record NZ_JBFZSO010000005.1, read on the forward strand.
CTGTCCCCATTTATCCAGCTGGACATTATAACCGCTGAGCCACGGCATCGGATGCGACTGGAAGCCGAATGCCATAATCAGCACATCCGCATCAAGGATAAATTCAGACCCTTCCACCGGTTTCGGACGGCGGCGGCCATCCGGCCCCGGTTCACCGAGTTGTGTGCGGATAAGCCCGATACCGCTGACAGCCCCCTGCTCTGTGCGGTCAATAAACTGCGGCTGCACGTTATAGAGGAATTCCACACCCTCTTCGCGGGCGTTGATCACCTCTTTCTTCGAGCCCGGCATACTGGCCTCATCACGGCGGTAGGCGCAGATAACACTCTCAGCCCCACGGCGGACAGCGGTACGGACACAGTCCATCGCGGTATCGCCGCCGCCGAGCACCACCACTTTTTTCCCTTCCACATCAATCCACGGGTATTCATCCGCCACCGGCAGCCCCATCACTTCGCGGGTACTGGCGATCAGGAACGGCAGTGCCTGCACCACGCCCGGGGAATCCTCGTGCTCCAGCCCGGCTTTCATCATGCCGTAGGTGCCGACACCCAGCAGTACCGCGTCATACTCACTCATCAGGCGGCTGAACGGGATATCTTTGCCGACTTCACAGTTCAGATGGAAGGAGATCCCCATATCCGTAAAAATCTGCCGCCGCTGTGCCATCAGCTGTTTGTCCAGCTTGAACGGCGGGATCCCGAAGGTCAGCAGCCCGCCGATTTCAGGATGGCGCTCAAACACTTCAGCTTTCACCCCGGCACGGGTCAGCACATCCGCACAGCCCAGTCCGGCAGGGCCGGCACCGATAATCGCGACACGTTCCGGGCGGGGAACCACATCCTCCGCCACAGACGGACGCCAGCCCATCTCAAAGGCCGTGTCCGTGATATAGCGTTCGATGTTCCCGACAGTGACCGCGCCGCCGTGGTTACGCAGCGTACAACGGCTTTCGCACAATCTGTCCTGCGGGCAGACACGGCCGCAGATTTCCGGCAGCGAGCTGGTAGAGTTACTCAGCTCCGCCGCCTCAATAATTTTTCCTTCGCGCACCAGACGGACGAAATCCGGAATAGAGTTATGCAGCGGGCATGACAGGTTACACATCGCCTTTTGTGAGCAGTACAGGCAGCGCTCACTTTCATAACCGGCACACTGTTCATTCAGCCCGATATAAATTTCGCCGAAATGATTTTTACGCAGAGCCGCACTCTGTTTCTTTGTTCCTTCACGCGGCGGACGTTTGAGGATCTCAAAACGGATTTCCGACTGACGCGCCTGGTTGTATGCGCCGGTGGCTGCCCGCATCAGGCGGTCATTGCGCAGGATCACCAGTTTATGTTCATCCAGGATGCTGAGTGCATTGGTCGGGCAGTTAGCCACGCACGCGGGTGACCCGCCGGTGGTATCACATAAGTCGCATTTCTGCGCCAGTTCGTGCGAGTGATCGAACGTCATCACCATTTCCATCGCCCCGAACGGGCAGACCAGCACACAGCTTTTACAGCCGATACATTTTTCCTGATCCAGTTTGACTATATTGTCCGCCACATACAGGGCATCCACCGGGCAGGCAGCGGCACAGGGGGCATCTTCGCACTGGCGGCAGGTGACAGCGAGGCTGTCACTCTCTTTGAACATGACACGGATACGGGGGGCGTAATCACGGCTGTCATGTGGCCAGTGGTGATCATTATGCGCGACAACGCAGGCAATTTCGCAGGCGTGACACCCGATGCATTTCTGGCTGTCCGCAACTATACATTTGTTCATGTTCACCTATCGCTTTCCGGGTTTTCGGTATTGGTAACCATGCAATAACCGGGCTCATTCGGCCCTTCTTTGTCGGTTTTATGGTCATTTTGCGGGGCGGGTCAAATTCTGCGGATGCAGGAAGGCAATAACACACGCGCAACAGGGCTACCGGATTTTTTTTACTTTAACGGGGAGCGGGATTTGTTTTTTTGACCTGACGCGGTCTTAAGCGGAATAAAAAAAATTGAATCGTATCAGCTGGTAACAGCCGCTTCCTGTATAAGGAAGCGGCTGTATATACCGGACATTCATCTGAACCGGTCAGACACCCGGTGCCACAGCCAGGCCGATAAACAATCCGGCAATAGTGGCGCTCATCAGGTTGGATAAGGTCGCTGCCAGCAGCGCGCGGACGCCCACACGGGCGATATCCGATGCCCGCTCCGGTGCAACCGCACTAAACGCCCCGACCACCACCGCAATCGAACCGAAGTTGGCAAAACCGCATAAGGCAAAAGAGATCACCGCAATCGTTTTGGCATCCAGCGTGCCGTCGTGTAAATGCGGGGAGAAATCCACATAGGCCACAAACTCGTTGATCGCCAGTTTTTCGCCGATCAAGCTGCCCGCCAGCGCAATGTGCTCACTGCTCACCCCCATCAGATACGCCAGTGGTGAGAAAATATAGCCGAACAGGCTTTGCAGGCTGACCCCCTCAAAACCCATAACGCCGCCGAGGCCACCAATCAGTCCGTTAATCAGGGCAATCAGTGCCACAAACGCCAGCACCACCGTTGCCACGCCGACAGCAATTTTCAGCCCGAGCATCGCACCGCCTGCCGCCGCCTCAATAATGCTGGCCGGGCGTTTTTCACTGAAGGAGATTTCGGTGAATTCCACGGTGGATTCCTGTGTCGCCGGGCTTAACATCCGCGCAAACAGAATCCCGCCCGGAATCGCCATCAGAGATGCCGCCAGCAGATATTCAATCGGTACACCCAGTCCGGCGTAACCCACCAGCATTGACCCGGCGATAGAAGCCATGCCGCTGCAAATCACGGTGAATAATTCATTGTTATTCATCCGGCTGACAAAGGGTTTCAGTACCGCCGGTAACTCATTCTGACCGAGGAAAATAGTGGTTACTGCCGCAAAAGATTCTATCTTGCTGATTTTCATGGTCTTCTGGAAGACATACGCCAGAACGTTGATCACCCAGCGCATAATGCCGAGGTAATACAAAATCGCGATCAGAGAAGTAATAAAGATAATGGCCGGTAAGACGCGGAATGCAAAGATAAACCCGGCGCCGTCAAATAACACATCCATTTTCGGGCCGACCAGGCTGCCGAAAATAAAGGAACTGCCCGCGTCACTGTAGGCAATAACGTTGTTCACGCCCGACGCGATGGTCTGAATAAACCATTTCCCCGCCGGGATATACAGCATGATGGCACCGAGTGCCACCTGTAACAGCAGTGCCGCGCCGACAGTGCGCAGACTGATTTTCCGCTTATTCACCGAAAAGAGAAATGCTATCAGTAATAAGACGCCGATCCCCGCCAAACTCCGTAATAAATCCATAATCCGGCCCCGTGGTTATTATACTCATCAGTTGTATGCTGCAATGCCCGGTAAAGGCTGATTGTGAGATCAGCACCTTACCGGGTCAGGTATTTCATTCATTGTTATGACCGGTTACCGGTCAGCCGCTTACAGTTGCTGATAAGCGGAGGCGATACGGGCAGCCAGTTTCGCGTTATTGAACACCAGTTCAATGTTGGAGTTCACACTGTTACCGCCGGTCAGCTCTGCCACACGGGCCAGCAGGAACGGTGTGCTTGCTTTGCCGTTAATGCCCTGCTCATCCGCTTCGCGCACCGCCTGTGCGATCGCGCTGTTGATGGTTTCTTCCGGCATGGCGAACTCATGCGGAATCGGGTTGGCAATGACCATGCCGCCGTTCAGACCGGTCGCCCACTTGGCGTGCAGTGCTTTTGCCACGTTTTCCGGGGTTTCCATGCGGATGGTGACCGGGAATTCACTTTCACGGCAGAAGAATGCCGGTAATTTATCCGTCTGATAGCCGACGACCGGTACGCCATAGGTTTCCAGATATTCTGTGGTCAGCCCCAGATCCAGGATAGATTTGGCTCCCGCGCAGACAACCGCGACATTGGTTTGTGCCAGTTCCTGTAAATCTGCTGAGATATCAAAGGTGTGTTCCGCGCCGCGATGCACACCGCCGATCCCGCCGGTGGCAAAAACAGCAATCCCGGCCATTTCCGCGATAATCATGGTGGAGGCAACGGTCGTCGCACCGTGAATGCCCTGAGCGATCACAAACGGCAGGTCGCGGCGGCTCACTTTCATCACCTTGTGGCCTTCTTTGCCGAGCATCTCAATCTCATCATGAGACAGACCCGCTTTCATGCGGCCGTTAATGACAGCAATCGTTGCCGGGATCGCGCCGTTGTCGCGGATACGCTGTTCAACTTCCAGTGCCATTTTCACGTTGTCCGGATACGGCATGCCGTGAGAAATAATGGTGGATTCCAGTGCCACAACCGGCTTTTTCTCCGCGAGCGCCTGTGCAACCTCAGGGGAAATATCCAGATATTCTGCGTTCAGTTGTTGAGTTTTCATGCTTGTGATTCCATTAGTTTGTGAACACTGTCTTTTGACAGACCGGGATTATTTGTCAGCTCGCTGGCGAGCGTCAGGGCGGAGCAGCCCTGGGAAAAACGGATACTCTGTGACAGCGGCTCGCCTTCGAGCCAGCAGCGGGCAAGGCCTGCCATCATGGCATCACCGGCACCGGTCACATTGACAATGTGGACACTGAACGGCTTCGACCAGCCGTTTTCGCCGCCTGCCTCGCTGTAATAAACGCCTTCGCCGCCCATACTCAGAGCAATGCGCTGCACCCCCTGCTCATGCAGAGCATTGGCGGCACGCACCACATCCTGTTTATTTTCTACTTTGATACCGGTGAGAATTTCCGCCTCAAAGCGGTTCGGTTTCAGGGTGTGGATATGGCTGAGCCACGGCTTGATTTTGTTTGCTTTGAACGCGGAAACGGTATCGACAAAGACCGGTACATTGCCTGCATTGGTAAACAGCCACTCCAGCGCGCCTTCTGACAGATTACAGTCCGCCACCAGCACACCGGCATGCCGGATCAGGTCGCGGGAGGTCGCCAGCAGCGCCGGGGTCAGTTTTTCCAGGATACGCATGTCATTGATCGCGGTGATCATTTCACCCTGCGGATCCAGCAGTGACAGATAGGTGGAGGTGGTTTCCCCGTGCAGACGGTGCAGATTACTGACATTCACACCAGCCAGTTTTGCCTGCTCATACAGAGTATTACCGTAGAAATCATCACCGATAACGGAGATAAAATGAGACTCACAGCCCAGCAGGGCAATATTCTGGGCGATATTGCGCCCGACCCCGCCGGGTGAACATTTAATGTGACCGGGATTAGAATCTTCATACACCAGATTCAGGTCAGAATAACCACAAACATCCATATTGGCTGAACCGACAGTCACCACATAGCGGTGCTCGGAGAGAATGTATCCCTTACCCTTGATATAGCCTTTATTCATCAGATTCATGATATGTCCGGCCACCGCAGAGCGGCTGATACCTAATACGCCGGCCAGTTCCTGCTGCGGAATGAGCGGGTCACGCCGGAGGATCTGAAGGATTTGTTTTTCTCGACTGGTCATAAGCGGACACTTGTTGGTTATTAAACATGTGCTTGTTTTATTTTTTGTCCGCTACAAAGTAAAGCGCTGAAATAAAGATTTCGCCGGAATTTAAGGGATGATCGTAAAATGAGATAAGTGGATTTTCAGCAGAAAAACAGGAGAGAGATCATATTTTTTATATCTTCAAAAATAAAATAAAAAACACAAAATAATAACCTTCAAAAAAACAGGATTTAATTAAAAATAATTTTCATATCTATCAATCTGTTATGTGCTGGTTGTTATATAAGCAAACATCTGTTTGTTTTCATGATCTTAGAATGATAATACTGAAATGTGCATTTTATCGTTACATAGATAATGTGACTGATATCAAATAAACAAGCACGGAATGAAAACAGAAAAGACCCGATATTTATTACGGTAAATCTGTTTAAACTGACTTGCTGAATCGCTTATTCTTATTTTATTTTGAACTGACACGATTAATCAAGTTTTATATTCATTTGTTAATGAAATAACAAAACAGCCCGGAAACAGAGATTATTTCCGGGCTGCCGGTTTTATATTGCTGTGCAGCTTTACTGTCAGTGGTGCAGCATTTCGTGAACGATATCTTTTCCGCTCATCGTATAAGGATAATAGGTCGGCCAGTTATCCAGCTGAGTCAGGAGTGCCTCCTGGGACTCATTGCCCATATACAGGTGGAAATGACCTGCTTTTTCCGGCGCAATGATATGGTCGCTGAACTGGATATATTTCGGTGCATGACTGTTTTTATCTTTGCACTCAAACAGATAACGTGCCCCTTTCTTGCCGGAGGTGTAATTCAGGATCCGGTAACCGGCATACTGATACTCACACTGATCCACCTTATCCCCGCGATGGAATTCGATGATATTATTTTCAATACCAATCATATCCACATCGGTTTTATATCCCTTTGTATAATAAGCACGATACTCTTCTGCAGTTTTATCGCCATTCTTCGCGGCCTTCGCCTGCATCACCGGATCCAGCTCGCCGCTGGCCAGATAAGGCTCAACCGACTGCCAGACCCCGTCCCAGTCACTCAGCTGCCGGTCTTTGACATCCTTATCCGCAAAAATCCCTTCTGCGGCCTTGCGCTGTGCTTCTGTCTGCGGTTTATCGTGATGGTGTCCGTGTGCCGCTGCCGCACCGCTGAATAATCCCGCCAATAACAGTAACGGGAGAACTGATTTAGCTGTCATAATCACCCCTGTACGGCTTTAAAACGCGGATTGGACTTACAAATCACATAAATACGGCCGCGACGGCGGACAATTTTACAGTCCGGATGACGCTGTTTCGCACTTTTCAGTGAACTTAATACCTGCATCGGTTTTTCCTCTTCTTTTAATGGACAAAACGCCCGAAGCGCTTGGTAAAACGGGCCACATTCCCTTCCTGAGAGTGTGTTTTCTGTTTGCCGGTATAGAACGGGTGAGAGTGGGACGAGACATCCAGAGTGACATAAGGATAAGTCTGCCCTTCAAACTCAATGGTTCTTTCCGTTCTGATAGTGGATCCGACTTTGAAATACACGTCTGCTGCGGTGTCGTGGAAGATGACTGTCCGGTAATCCGGATGAATATCGGGTTTCATGGTCGCCTCATTTTGTTATGTTATAATATAACAATAATGATTTTTATTGCGGTTGACCACTGTTTTTTAACCCTGATTTTTATACGGGAAAGGAGTTCGTTCGCGAAAAGAAAGGAAATATAAATCAGATCAAAAGGATATAAAAACGGGCAGCCACCGGTGAATCCGGTGGCTGCCCGGGATAAACACAACGGTCAGAAATCAGCCTTCTGCCAGAAAGTCCTTATCCTCCAGTACCCGCAGCGGCTCAATATCACTCTCTTTTTTGATAACCAGAGACGGATCCGAACGCAGACAGACACCACCGTAGTGGCCGCCGACGGTAAAGGTGCACATCTGGATATAGCGGCCTGCCACTTTCGGTAAACACCAGAGCTGCTGATAGACGTTTTCCTGCTCACCGAAACGGCCGCAGGTTTCATCCAGCACTTCATCGCGGTGATCCACCAGCCCGATATTGCTGCCGCAGCGTCCGGCGATCGGTTTAACCGCATAACCGGTCCGGCGCAGTTCGTCGCTGAGTTCAAATTCCGTATCCAGCAGATAAGGATGATGCGGGAACAGCGACCACAGGATCGGCAGAATCGCTTTGTTGCCCGGGATCACCGTCCACAGTGGCTCAAATACCCGGATTTCCGGGCGCAGCAGCACATCAATCAGCCGCACATCATTTTCATGGCGCGGATGACCGGTACGGATAGGCAGCGCGGAGTATGTCCGGTCACTTTCACTTTCCTGACGCAGCTGTTCCAGCGCCGTTTCCCACGCCCAGGTTTTCCAGACACATTTGAGCACACGCCCTTCGCCGTCGATAACCTGTCCGCTTTCGTTCCAGCTCAGTTCATCCAGCCCGTGAATGATCCGGTATCCGTACCCTGCCGCCGTAATGGCCTGAGCCATATTGAGGGCGTGGTAATCCTCTTCGCTGTCTTTATCCTGCATAATGTGGATAAACGGCTTGGCCGAGGTGTGTTTCCAGATATCCGCCAGCATTTCTGACAGGCGTTCCCCCGGATCCCAGCCTTCTGTCAGCCCGCCCTGTTTCGCCCATTTTTCAATAATCCGCCCGGTTTCCGCATGGCAGGAAGCAGAATCAGCATTGTATTCATACACTTTCAGCCCGCGCTCATCCATGCAGAAATCCAGTCTGCCGGTCACCATATCATGGCGCCGGTTCTGCCAGGAAAGCCGCAGTCTCGGCCAGAGGATTTCAGGGATATTGAATAATTTCAGCAAATTGTCATCTTTCAGCACTTTTTCGGTGGCGTGCAGATACATCAGATGGACTTCGTTGGTCGCCTGCATCAGGGCATTTTCGGCGGTTTCCGAAATGGTGAAATACTCATGCGGATCCGCATTCAGATTGTGGCCGTGATTAGCTTTAACGTAGGCTTTTTCCATCGGATCCGACTCATCCAGCCATTTTCCGGTGAAGTCGGCTTTCTCATCCAGACGGGCGGCATGAAGTGTCATCAGCGCAGGATCCACCGCCGGTTCTGTCCACGCATATTCATCATCAATTGTCTGGATCATCCAGCCGAGGATCTGTGTGTCCGGAAATGTATCCGACAATGTGTAATAACCGTCTTTGACATGCATCGGCAGCTCACGGGTCCATTGCTGACCGCGCGGCAGTTTATGGTGGATGACGTTCTGCTCCACAATCCGGACTTTATCCGCACACACCTGGGTTATCACCGCCACATGTCCGGTGCGCTTAAACTCGCCCCCTTCCTGCCAGATAAGCAATGCCCCCGCTACCGGTGCCTGCTGGCAGCCGTTTTTAAACGCCCGCAGCGGCAGAATGCTGTCATCCACCACATGACGCAGAAAACGCAGGGAAAAAATCTCATACGCCATACCGACATCGGTAAACACCACACCGTAATTGAGATACAGGAAGCGGCGGGCAAATTCCACACACTGCCATTTGTATCCCATATATTCATTTCCGATATAACTGCGGAAGGAAATATCATCCTCTTTCTCTGCTTCCGTGATGGTATCGTAGTCAGAGGAATAGATAGCCACACCGCCGGGCGCATAGCCCAGTAATGTGCCGAAAGGTTCATGCTCCGTGATGATTCCACTCATAGTACGGCCTTACTGATATGATTTAGATTACAATAGTTGCCTTTGCTAATAATTCAGTATACGCCTGTCCATAAAAAAACACCGATGCTTTTCTGCATCGGTGTCAATCATCACTTCGGGTTATGCTTAGTGATTCATATCACGTTGCCGGACTTTCCTTTTTCGGATGATAACCGTTAAAAAACAGGTTCAGGATCACCGCGCTGACCGTCGCCAGCAGGATCCCGCTGTGCAGCAGCGGCTGTAAGAACATCGGCAGTTTGGCAAAGAAATTACCGGAGAGTGTCGGTGTCAGCCCGACCCCCAGGCTTATCGCCACAATATAGAGATTGTAATTATTGCCGCTGTAATCAACACGGGACAAAATGCGGATCCCCGTCGCCAGCACCATGCCGAACATCACCAGCCCCGCGCCGCCGAGCACAAACTGCGGAATAGAGGCAATCACCACCGCCATTTTCGGCAGCAGACCAAAGATGATCAGGATAAATCCGGAGACCACACATACCCAGCGGCTGTGGACTTTTGTCACCCCCACCAGCCCGACGTTCTGGGAAAATGAGGTATGCGGGAAACTGTTGAACAGACCGCCGATAATCGTCCCGATCCCGTCCACCCGCAGCCCGCGCACAATGTCATCTTTTCCGACCGGGCGGCCGACGATTTCCCCGAGCGCCAGGAACATCCCCATCGATTCAATAAAGACAATCAGCAGCACCACACTGAGGGTGATAATAGAGATCGGCTCAAACGTTGGTGTTCCCAGCGCCATCGGAGTAACCAGTTTAAACCAGGGCGCATCCGCATAACCGTCAAAACTGACCTCATTGCACATCAGCGATAGTACAAAACCAAAGATAATCCCCAGTAATACCGAGATATTACAGAGAAACCCCTTACAGAATTTGGTGATAAACAGGATAGACAGCAGAACGGCAAATGAGATACCAAGGTAGAGCGGATGACCATATTCCGGGTTGCCTTTACCGCCGGCTGCCCAGTCAATCCCCACCTGCATGATACTCAGTCCGATAGAGGTGATCACAATACCGGTGACCATATTGGGGAAAAGCGGCATCAGTTTTCCCATCAGCGGGACAATCAGTGTTGTCAGTACCCCCGCCGCAATAGTGGCACCGAAAATCCCCATCAGGCCGATATCCGGGTTGGCACCGATCGCCAGCATCGGCGTCACTGCCGCGAATGTCACAGACATAATCACCGGCAGACGGATACCGGCAAATTTCCCGATACCGATACACTGCAACAGTGTCACGATACCACAGCAAAACAGATCCGAACTGATAAGCAGCGTCACCACTTCCTTGCTCAGCCCCAGCCGGTCACCGATAACCAGCGGTACCGCCACTGCTCCGGCATACATCACCAGCACATGCTGTAATCCCAGCATCATCAGTTTTCCCGCAGGTAATATTTCTTCAACTTCGTCAATAACGGGCTTAACCGGTTCCTGTGCTTGATCCACACTATGATTGCTCATGAAACAGACTCCCTTACAACCGGGACTCCCCGGCTTCGATTCGAAGATCTCGGAAAATGACCCCTGGCGTCAGGGTGTCTCACTATGATGACGAACCCGCCCCGGGTATCTGTTCATCATTTAAACGATTGAGCAAAATTCAGACCAGTGCGATTTTCTGTCAGAATAAATGCTGCGTTTCGTGACCAAATTCCGGTTTTTTGACGCATTTTGCCGTTGAAAACGAGATACCCGCCGCATTTTTATTACCCCTGTGAAATGTAATTTTTCAGGACTCATGGCGTGACAATCGATTGCCTTCTCAATTTAATAATCCCGGTTATCACATTGATAGCGTGTATCACCGTGTTTTTGCGGGTCGTAAAAATAAAACGGGCCGCGGGTCATTATGACCGGCAGCCCGTTTCAGACGGTTAAGTAAATCAGAACAGTGAGGTCTGAGTTTCCGTTAATGATGCCAGCTCCGGATGCACCATCTCATGCGCGGTAAATTCCGCAGACGGTTGCAGATAATCCGGTGTGCTGACCGCTGCATTATAATTTTCCGCCGGGGTATCCTGCTCCGGTAACTGACTCAGCAGTTTATCCAGATTCACGGAACCTTCATGACCGGAGAGCAGCCCGGTGGCAGCCAGTGCCGCCGCATCTTCAGACCCCGGCAGCGCATGGTCAGGATGCCCGCTTAATACCGGTGTCATCGCTGACAGGTTTTCAGGATCAAATTCAGCAGAATCCGCAACATCATCAATAGCAGCAATCGCGGTAATATCAGCCGGAACATCCGTATTCTCCTGATCATCCGGAGCGGTGTTACCGTTATCATTATCATTCGTACCGGTATTGTTGTTGCCCTGATCATCCGCGCCGGTGTGACTGTTACCGCCGGTCTCTGTCCCGGTGTTTTCTGTTCCGGTATTACCGTTACCTTTATCGTCTGTACCCGTGTTGCCGTTACCGCTGTTTTCAGTTCCGGCGTTACTGTTACCTTTATCATCCGTACCGGCATTGCCGTTGCCGGTATCATCAGCAGCGGTATTTCCGTTATCTTTCTCACCGGCATTGGTATTGCCGTTATCTTTATTATCAGCGGATGAATCATTGTTTTTATGATCATCATCTGAATTATTATTTTTGGCGATCACCGCAGCAGTCCCTCCGGCCACGGCCAGCCCCAGAAAAGTCAGCAACTCCCAGCCCGGGCCGGATGATTCCCAGGTAATCGGTGCCAGCAGTTTTTCACCTGGCTGCTGAACCGCAGCCTGTTTATCCGCCATACTGCCGATATTGTCATGCTCCACCGCAGATTGCGGTGTATAGTCATGCACCTGTTTATCTGCGGATTCACCAATAATCTGACCGGGAACCAGATAATAATCCTCAATCACCACAGACGGATCTTCTTCCCCCATCAGGAATAATTTCAGGTTATTACCGTCGCGGATCATGATCACTTTCTGAGGTGCAGCACCGGTTTGTTTATCGACCAGCACATAATCCACTCCCGGAACGGCTTTCAGCACATTAACCCCATCCTTGACTGAGGTTGAGGCTTTTTTTGTCACGCGCGTTGCTTTATCAACAACACCGATAACGATAGGCATATTACATAACTCCTGTATATAAAATGAAGCAGGTGCTCACCGAATCTATTTCAGAACAATAAATTCTGCTTAATCCCTGATTCAGAAATTACCCTGCATCATCATCCGCAAATAAAAAATGAACACAGAATGATATAAATACCGGATACCTGACGACGGTTCACTGGAATAATAACGTTAATATTACAGGTAATATAACGTGAATTGAATAATGTTTTACCCTTTGAACATTCCGATTATTCTTAAATATAAAAACAAACATTATCATCAATGAAAATAATATTTTCACCGTCAATAAAAAATAACATTCACAAGCATAGAGAGTGATACTTTATACCATTAACAGATATTTCCGGAACATAATACCACTGATAAAAAACAGTTTGTACTTTGAAAAAAATAATACCATCCGGACTTATCTTATAATCCGGCTACCTTCCGGAAGAGATTTTTATTCTCTCTGATATAGTGATAGCATTCTGAATAATAAATTTCTGAACATAAATCCCATTACCCTCTGAATATCCGGGCGATAACATTATGGAAAATAAAGCATTACCTGAATTTGATATCTGTATAACCCGTGGTGATCACCGCTTTTTGCTGACTTCCGGTCCTGATTACATCAGTGGTGTATTACGCGGCGGAGAGCTCTGGAATGCCACCTCAATCAATATCAGTCAGCGGCTGCTGGAATTTGTGGCAGCACCGGTTATTTATGATATTGGTGCTAACCTTGGCTCCTGGACAATCCCGGTGGGAAATTATTTTCAGCACCGTAATGGTATTGTTTATTCTTTTGAGCCGCAGCGTCAGGTCTATAATCAACTCTGCGGCAATATTTATCTGAATAAACTGAAAAACTGTTATACCTTTAACAGCGCCATCGGCGATTATGATGGTGAAACTGATGTTCCGGTGCCGGATCCGTATACCGATAATAATCTGGGGGCCGTCTCCCTGGATAAAGCCATCTTTCTGGAGCAACGCTGCGGCTCAGAATTTCCCTCAGAAAAAGGGACAATCAATATGCTGGACACACTGAATATGCCGCATGCCAGCCTGCTGAAAATAGATGTTCAGGGTATGGAACTGGAAGTTCTGAAAGGCGGCAGAAAATGGATACAGGCATCCGGTTACCCTTATATTATTTTCACCACATGGGGCGACTATATGAAATCCACCATAGAGAAAAATAAACAACTTTTTTCTTTATTACAGGATGAAATGGGATATGAGTTGCTTCAGATAGATAATTTCTTTGTTGCTCAGCATAAAAGCAATGAAGGCGGAAAACTGGTGATGACGCCAAACGGTTATATTGTAAAACGTGAGACATCACAGTTTGGTATGGATTTTTTAAGCTTCTGATATGCATTAAAGAATAAAAAGGAAGCATCAGCTTCCTTTTTATTTCAGCGGTAACTCAGACTGACCTGCTGGGTTTCCATATCATAAGAACCTTTGATACGCAGATCCAGCGGATAAGGATCCCAGTAAATCAGTGTTCTTATTTCAAAAACAATAATGCCATATTGCGCATACTGATCTTTTCCCGCCAGCGGCGTAATAACCAGAGAATCCGGAATAATCCGGCTTTCAAAACGCAGAATAGCCCGGCGTAATTTTTCCTCGACCTGTTCCCAGCCCAGTTGCCTGGCATACGCGCCGGTTAACGGCGCGATACCATAATTAATCACGGAGTCAACAACCGGTGATTTACTGTAACGGTGCAATTCGCCTTCCGTATTTTCAGTACTGAAAATCGTCAGGAGATCACGCAATATCACCTCACGCATTTTACGTGAATCGAAGTAAAATTTATCAACGGGCTCACGCCGCTCTTTCGGATGATCATCAATCAGCCGGTCAAGCAATGCAGGCATATATTGCTTTTTATTATCCTGCATGTTCAGTTTCAGCACCGGCCATTGTCATGGTAACTTTATTCAGTTCAGATAACGGATACTCTCCCTGGTCAGTAATGACCATTTTTCCGCCTTTCCCTGTCAGGAAATACTCTGATACCTGTTCCCACTGCGTTTCAAAACCCAGCTTAATTTTATCGCTGTCGGTATCACGGACTGGATAACGGGCCGGAATATAACCATAGAAAATATCATTTTTTACTTTAACCTGAGCGTGGATCCAGATCAGATCCAGTAAATCGCGCGGCTTAACAATATTAATGGTTTCAATATCCGCAAACGGCACCCAGCGGTAACCACCGGCGACAATAAATTCACAGATAGGCCCCAGCCGGCTGTCATTATCAGCCATCCAGGTGAAATCACCGATTTTCTCACCACTGCCGCCGGCGGCCGGTGCATTTTCAAATGCCTGTAAACGCAGTGCTTCTGATTTATCCGGCTTATTTTCAAGCAGTAATTTATTGGCTTCCCAGACCGATTTCATCCACTCCGGTAATTCCTGCTGTAATGTCATCGGTTCGCGTTTCCCTTTCAGGATTTCTTCGCGCAGAATTTCACTGAATACCAGGTTTTTATACAGTTCAAGCTGCCGGTCATCATCATGGCCATCAATTAATGACCAGGTTTCCAGCTGAACCATCGCTTTTTCCCAGTAACCTTTCAGGCAACACAATTTAAATAAAGTCTCACGAATAACTAAGTCATTCGGTTTTTGTTTTACCTTATTAAGAGTCTCATCAAAAAATTCATCCAGCGATGAGTTGGCAAGAATATCGGAGAGTTTTTGTGTTGTGGCCATTTCAAAATCCTTAATTGATTATAAACGGCTGTCTAAGCCTAATTTATAGAGTTCCTTCGAAACAAGTGAGGAAACAGAGTCCTTCGCATACGGAATAATTCCGTCCGGTGCCAGCATTCTCAGAATGTCATAGTTCTCATGCTCATCCTGTGTTAAATCAACTTCTTCCATCGTGGACAACTCACGCCAGACACGATCCATAAATGCCGACGTTTCAAAAATACACTCTGTCAGGTTCAGATCTTTTATCTGCTCACAGAGTGAATCAAAACTGCCGTCGTCGTCTGCGGCAGATAATTTTGCCTCTTCAGCAACCGCGTAATTTTCCACCTGAGGGGAATCAATTTCGCCCCATAACAGAAATTTTTTATATTCAACTTCCAGTTTTTTTAATTCATCACCGTTTTTCCGGCTCTCTTCTGCTGCATATTCCATCGAAATAAAACCCGCACCCTGCGGTAATATTTCATTAATTTCAAGGTTCGTGAAATCCACTTTTGCCGGTGCCAGCTCCGTTAACGCTTCAATAACAGAGGCTGACTGATTATTCTCAGCTGCGACAAATGACAGTGAAAAATGACCAATCTGAATAGCAGAACCGTATATCAGCCGGACTTTCGAACCAAACGCAACCTGTTGTTTATTAACAACACAGACCAATTCCCGGCAGCTGTTCTGTAAAACAGGACCGGTATTGGTGTAATAAAACAGAACATCAGTATCCCGCGCTGCACCGGAATGAGATATCACATCCGCAGTAAACGCATTAACAGCAACCGGATTATCAATGCTATTTTGTTCTGTCAGTTTGACCGACCCTTTACGGGTCGGCCAGTTAAAGTGCAGTAACATGGTCAGTGGCCGATAAACACATTACATGATCCGGTTGATACCACTGTACCGCATCCGCCACAATCACCGGCACGCGCAGCCGGGATATTATTGACAAAAACAGTGCAGGATGCGCTGCATATACAACTTTTAACATGGATAGAGCAACATACCGGTGCCCCCAAAAAAGTCTGCGGGATACAGTTAGTAAAAACGTTGCACGATCCCACTTCCACACATCCGCAATGGCAGGCTAAATCACCCATTCTTGCCGCTGGTAACATGTTGTCTCCTTATATCTGCAGGCCGGTACAGTCCCCGGAGGGGCTGTGGTATTTACATCGGTGGTACTGTAAAGTCGTCTGTCCATGTCGGCGTCACTGTCGGCGTCACTGTCGGCGTCACTGTTGGTGTCACTGTTGGTGTCACTGTCGGTGTCACTGTCGGTGTCACTGTCGGTGTCACTGTCGGTGTCACTGTCGGTGTCACTGTTGGTGTCACTGTTGGTGTCACTGTCGGTGTCACTGTCGGTGTCACTGTCGGTGTCACTGTCGGTGTCAC
>NZ_JBFZSO010000005.1:262135-302278 GCF_041099235.1 Morganella morganii
TGTCGGTGTCACTGTTGGCGTCACTGTCGGTGTCACTGTTGGCGTAGGTGTCGTCGGTGTCGTTATCGACGGTGTCGGCGACGTTGTCGGTGGTGGCGGTGTGGTAAATGTCGGCGGTGTAATTGGTGGTACAGGAATAACCAGGAAGAAGAAAAATCCCGGTAATCCCGGCATGGCCGGAGCACCGACAGCCACCGGACTGCCCGGCTGAGTACCAAACCCGCGGGCGTGCGCATTAACACCCGGGTTAAGGTAGGTGTTTGCCCCATCCACAATCAAACCATTTTTAGCTTTGATCTTGATATGATCCGCAGTAATCACCAGCGAACCGAGACAACCAATCGCCAGTTCACCGCCGGAAGTCAGTGCAAACGCACCACCGACACCAACCTGCATCGCACCACCAACCGCAATCGAGTGATACCCCCCGACGTTGGTGGAATGAGCCCCGCCGACGTTGATGGCATAAGCACCACCTACGTTATAGGAACTGGCTGCAGCAATATTCATTGAATGTCCGGCACCGTAGATCCCGCTGAACGCCCCGCCGATAATAATAGAGTCCGACAGACCGACAATACGGGAGGCCATACCGACAACATCCTGGGAGAAGTTAGCACCCACAATCTGGCTGCTGTTGGCCCCTACCATGCTGCTCTTGTTCACCCCGACCGTTTCACTGCGGTTGACCCCGATAGTGGAATCCGAGTTCACACCAATAGTCTGGGAATGGTTGACCCCGATAAGCTGAGTCTCATTCAGTTTGGTCACACGGGACATGTTTCGTTCCGCCTGTTCCCAATACTCTTCCAGTCCCGGTTTATCATCAAAACGAATGCCGTTATAGTTGGTTTTACCACCGCCGATAGTACGGCTGATTAAACCACTTTGTGTCCGGTTTGCCGGCAGATCCCACGGTGGCGGTGTTGCGTTATTGTACAGACTGCCGATAATCATCGGACGATCCGGATCCCCGTGCAGAAAATCCACAATAACTTCCTGACCGACACGCGGAATATAAATACCACCGTAATTATCTCCGGCCCATGACTGCCCGACACGAATCCAGCAGGAATCCGCGTCGGTATTTTTACCATAGCGATCCCACATAAAGCGGACTTTTACCCGGCCATATTCATCGGTCCAGACCGTTTCACCTTCCGGTCCGACAACCAGAGCGGTTTGCGGGCCGCGGGTAAACGGCTTAGCAATGGTCTGTGGCGGCCGGTAAACTTTCGTTGTCGGCTGCACCACAAAGCTGGTGTAAATACTGAAATCATCACTGTCAGACTGCTGGTTAATTTCAGTTGCCCGCAACTGATTTGAAATCACCAGGTATTCGCGGTTTGCTTTAGACTGAGGATAGTTTTCCAGTGTAAACGTTGTACCACAGACAACAGAGCGAATTTCACCGGAACCGGCAGCTCTGGAACCCAGACACCCCTGCTCCTCACTGCGGACACGCGCCAGGAATTCGCCCACTTGCGGATCATCATAATCCCCCGGCCACTGGTATTGCTCATATTCGTTATAGTTGGTTTTACGCGGCTTTTTATCCAGCGCGGAAATATCAGCACGGGACTTTTTAAAGTCATAATCCGAGGTAAACCAACGTCCTGAGGTAACCGTTTCCTGAGCACCAAACTGATCGATATATTCCTGACCATCTTTCGGCTTATCTGACTCATACCGCAATGTATGATACGCCGGACTGGATGTCCGTTTATGCGCGCCGACATGGTCAACAAGCACCAGACGATTCTTCAGATCCGAATGTTCATAAAACCAGTAGATCCCCCACTCTTCCATCAGGCGCTGGACGAAATCAAAGTCGGTTTCCCCATACTGCACCTGATAATCAAGCGGCGGATAAATGGCAGACAGACGCTTTTCGATCGGGAAGTGATAATCCGTTAAAACTTCATCAAGAATATCCACGACCGACTTCTGCTGGAAAATTTTATAGTCAGAGGTCAGTGTGGTCAGATTCAGCCACGGACGTATGATAAATTCGTACATCGCCTGGTTTTCATCCCGGCCGACAAAACGGGCACGCTCAACAAGCCCCGTAACCTCTCTGTGTCCCTTACCGGAACCACGTCCGACTTCCAGCCCGTTACCATCCAGCTCGATAATAACGGTCATCTGCTGCCCGATAAATTTTTTCAGATCAAGGTTTGCCGCAACCTGCCACGGAATGGCCGGGTTTGCGGGTGTTTTCGCAACCACCTTATACTGATACAACGCTGACAGGGCTTCCTCGCCCTCCAGTGTTGATATTGCTAAGCCCGGCTCACCGGCTAGTTCCGGCATTGCCGAGCAATACAAAGTTATTGTTCGAGGCATATTCACACCTATGGTTTGATACAAATCAAATTTGTATTAAGTACATAATTAAACGGAGACATCCGTGTTTCTGATATCTGTCTTAATTGAGTCTAAAATGTTTCCCTGCCGATTCAGACGCCATAGCCAGGCAGAGTCAAAAGACTTAATACAATGAGGCCAATTCATCCATGGCATCGCGCTAACTCCTCCATTGTCATTGATATTACAATCCGTATACGTCATTTCAGATATCAGAACGTCCGAATTGTTCTTAAACTGAAACCGGGGTTTCAGGAGAACTGATTCCCACAGCGGAGAGTAATATCGTTGCAGCGACGTAACCCAGTTTCTTAATTTCTTTTCATCAATCACACAATTTTCATTTTCAATATGAAATGCGATTATCCGTGAACACCAGAAAATAACATTTGATACCGTACTCAGGTGTCTGATTGTCCATTTATCCGCAGCCTTCGTGTACAGAACCACGCATTTATCATCACTGAGGAAACTGAAAGCACCGAGATAAAATGCGTCTTTCTTTTCTGATACCGGTACAACAAAACACCACGGAAATTGTTCTGTAATCACTCTGCTATTAAGCGATTGATTGATATTTAATTGGCTGCACTGGCGGATAACACGCTGAATTACGTGATTACCCTTAATTCTGTTTCTTCCTGAACTATTTCCCAATCCTGAGAAAATTGTCTTTATTTTCATAATAAGCAGCCATTTATCAATATAAGGAAATCGCTCTGGTAATTAATAGGAAAAGTCCACAATTAAATAAGCAACGAATATTCTTAATTATAAACACCTATTATTTAAATATTCGCCGGACACTTAAAGTTCTTCAGGATTTTATTAACCGGCTTTCCTTTATAGTTTAATCCGTTGATATTTATACTGACCTTTTGATCACCCAGCCGGTAAATGAGAGTCTGTTTGGCCGCCGATGTATTTTTTTGCTCGCCCGCCATATCCATCCAGTGTAACAATGCCCATTCGCCCATAAGAACGCGTTCTTCGGTGTTATCAGAATTATCGGCGGAAACCGCATTCATCGTGATGGTATTTTCCGTATCCTGCTCCGGCCATTTAAATGATTTCGGCCAGACCGGTCCGTGTTTGTAAGTCAGTGCTGTTCCGTTAATATTAATCCCAAACTGCAGAATCCGCGGCGATAATGCCGGGATACTTGCGGTAAAACTGAAAGAAACATTCTCACTCATCCCGTTACGAAAAAAGGCTTTTTTGATCTCCCGGGCCTGTTCGAAAAAACGCAGCACCTCCCGGTCTTCATTTCCGCGCAGATCTTCCCGTTTATAACGCCATGGTGACACACTGGTATCCACCAGCTTTTCCAGGTTCTCTTTATAATAAGCATCCACTATGCCGTTGGGGCCGAAAAAAACCTCAAACTCTTCGAGGCTGACCTCCTCTTCGCTGTCCGCAAAGGGATAGTTACCCTGAAAAGAGGCGACACACATGTCGCCTAATTCCATTTTGACCGCTTCATTACTTTGCAGCGTGAACTGCTGACTGAGCTTTACGGATATTCCGCCCAGCAGCGGCATGATGATCGCTTTAAGCGGTGCCGGCCAGAGCCGGGACTCCGCTTTCAGACGTTTTTCCGCCTCTGACGGGTAAGGCAGCGCACTGCCGTCCTCCATTGCCGATTCCGTGATCACCAGATAGTTATGCTGATCCCCCAGCATACTGACGATTTTATTCAGCCCGTTATCCCCGCCCTGTCCTGCCGGTATTTTCCGGTTTCCGGGCTGCGGCGAGGTATCCAGATTAATTAAGCGGTGCAGTGATGAGAAACGGCGATCCACATTGTCATACAGGATTTTGGTTTCCCGCTGTGACAATGCGTCCTTCACTGTCTGAATATCTTTCAGGTTACGGGTGACCGACCCCAGACGCCCGGTTGTCAGATTCCGCCCGGCCTGAGTTTTGGACAGATCCGGCATTTGCGATTCCTGTTTGGCAAAATCGACGGATAATGCCGTTTCATGGCCGATTTGTGTGACCATATCAATCAGCGGTGAATCCGGCGCACTGAGGATCTGCAAAGCATACATATCAAATGTGGTATCGTTTCCCACCGCCGCATCCGGCACGATTTTCTTCAGCTGAATACCGGTGAGGAACTGATTCCAGACTGACACATATTCCTGAAGATAGAGTTTCAGTACCGCTTCTTCTGTCTCCGTCATATAAAAGCCGTCCAGCTGTTTGATATCGACCGGACGGGTTTCACTTTTCTGTCCGGTGATCCAGCTGTCCTCACTCTGGATATTCTTCACGTACTCCGTCAGTTTTTTTTTAAAAACCTGATGATACCCGGCATTGGTAAAAATGCCGGGGATACCGTTCAGTGCCAGTGATTCATCACTGATTTCCAGAATACTGCCCAGCTGGTCACCGGCCAGCTTGTTCAGTGTTATATTTTCAGGCGCCTCCGTCATCGCCTGTTCTTTAACTTTCTGGTACAGGCGAGAGGCTAACGGCTTTTTTTGCAGAACCACACGTGCGGCAGCCACAAGGCGGTCATTAATCTCAGGGTTGTACTGATTCCACTGCGGATCGTTAAACAACTCTTCCAGGTGAGACACAAAGACAATGGTCTGACCGTAGTTTTCGATCATCCGGTTTGCCCGGGCTTCTTCTGTCAGCGTTTTAATCAGGTAATCTTTATCAAATTTACCTTCACCGTGCAGCATCAGATAGGTTTTCAGTTTGTCGTAAATGGTGTCTGAATCATCGGCCGTCACGGCATCAAACAGGGATTTCTCAGCCATCCGCTCGAGTGAGAACAGCATCCAGCGCTGCAGGAAATACTGATAAATCCTGTCTGATTCCTCGCGGATATCGAAACCGACATACAGGCCGTAACGGTAAGACAGACGCGGGTCTTTAAAGTCAAACACGCCCAGCACCGGAATATCCTGAGTCAGTGAGAGCATCTTCGCCAGCAGGCCGTCACTGTTATTTTCCAGATACTCATCCAGCACCGTTGATACCTGCTCCACTTTCACCGTCGCATCATCCAGATAGTCCCGGTTGTTATGATAACTGATCACCAGTGCATAACAGAGCCAGACCGTCAGCAGGATTGTCAGCAGATGTCCTGCCAGTGTCTGGAAGCGATATCTGGCAGTCAGTGCCAGGTTATAACGCACCAGGTTGCGGTCGCGGATAAAGTTCTCAAACAACTGCTTCAGGAAGAAATGCTTACCGTTGACGGTTTCCTGAACCAGGCGATCTTCCGTATCCTCTGCTTTGTCAGTAACCACATCCCCCAGGCTGTTTGCCATATCCCGCCATTTCTGAACAATGGTGTTCGGGTTGAGCAGAGACTGCATGGTTGACTGTGTGCTGCTGGCAAAATAGATGCCGCGCAGAGAGGTAAATTTCTGCGTATCGTCATAACGGGACGGAGAGAAAACGTTCTGACCAAACTCGGTAATAGAGTCTGCCAGTAACCGGAAATCCTGCGGCAACTGATACATACGTTTACGCGTGATGACATCATATTCATCCAGCATACGTGCGGTCATGTCTTTATCGAGACGGCTCTCCAGCGCGGATAACTCATTGCGCAGTACATCGCGGATCTCGACAATCGCATCGGATTTTTTCTTTTTCTCACCAAACGGCAGCGTAAAGCCCCAGATCTGATCGCGTTCTTCCACAGTCAGCGAGCGGAAGTATTCATCAAAACCGGACACCATATCCATCTTGGTGATCATCACATACACCGGAAAACGCACCCCTAATTCATGGCGCAGCATATCCAGTTGTGTTCTGAATTTTGATGATAAGGCGTACAGCTCTTTCTTATCTTTGCCCATCAGGTCAGTCACCGGAATGGTGACCACCACACCGTTGAGTGATTTCAGCGGACGGTTTTTCTTAATCGCCTTAACCAGCGCTTCCCACTCACCCGCGTTTTCATCTGATTCATCAATGTATTTACCGGAAGTATCAACGAAGATAGCTTCGTTGGTAAACCAGCATTCGCAGTTTGCGGTTGGTGTACTTTCACGGGAAACGCGCAGCAATTGTTCCGGTAACGGGAATTCCTGGCCGGATGACAGCACTGCGGTGGTTTTACCGGAGTCCTTCGGACCCAGCATCATGTACCACGGCAGATCGTAAACCACCTTTTTCGGGCGCCAGAAATGACTCCAGCGGGAAATTTTACGGCCGGTATGCGCCACATAACGGGCTGCATTATTGATAACCGCGACCACTTCCCGGTAGTGCTCAGCGGTGCGGACCGGATCAATTTTGCTTTTCTTAAAAAAGCGATCCAGTTTTTCCGGGTTGTAACGCAGCATGGAGATCAGCAGCCAGACACAATACAGCAGTGTCACCAGCGTAATGACCCCGATAACAATCAGGCGTGGTGTGGTTTCCTCAAACGGATAGGTATCCCCGAGCAGCAGATAGGGCGAGAAGACCCAGAATGTCACGCAGAGCGTCAGTACCGCGAGCAGAAAACAGGGAACACGGCACCAGAGTCCGATAAAAATAACGGCCAGCAGAACAATGAAGATGATCCGCGGTACCGCGTCTTCCAGCGGACGGATCTCACCATAGCCGAATGTCGGTCCCAGGTACCATATGATGGCGGCTGCTAATAAAAAGAAGAGAAATATCAGAAATCTTTTTAAAAACCGCAGTGCAAATGTTCGATTCCAGAATGACATTTTATAACTCACAGATAGGTAACATAAACGACAACGCGACGGTTAAGCGCACGCCCTTGTTCATCTTTATTACTGCTGATCGGTAGTGAAGCCCCCATGCCTTTCGTCTCAATGCCCTGCGCCGGGATCCCCGCTTTCACAAAGAAGTCCCCCACAGATTCAGCACGTTTCAGCGAGAGCTCCTCGTTACTGGCAAACTTAGCCCGTCCGATAGGCACGTTATCCGTGTGTCCGGTAATCACCACCTTACCGTCAACACGTTTCACTTCATCCGCCACACGGGTGAGGATTTTGTCCATTTCAGGTTTGACTTCTTTCCGTCCGGACAGGAACATCGCATCACCACGGAACGTGACAATACTTTGCGGGCCGGTTTCATCCACCTCAACCAGCCCTTTGGCAATTTCATCTTTAAGCAGAATAGCCAGACGCAGCCTCGGTACACTGATGGCCAGCTGAGTATGTTTCAGATCACCACGTTTCAGTGATGCAACCCGGTCGTTAAACTCCCCGAGATCAACGGAGAGCCAGTATTTAAAGACGGAAAACAGGCTGATGAGAATAAATGCACAGATAATCAGGGAAATACGTACCGGCAGATATATCCGGCGCACTTCATGATCTTCCCGGGTCACTATTGCATTCGGCGATAACGCTGCCGGCACTGAGTCACGGGTACTCTGTTGTAACGACAGCAGACGCTGGCGGATTTTATTCAGCTGGCGATCGCCGTTTTCGATGATGCTGTAACGGCCTTCAAACCCGAGACCGAGAATACGGGACAGAATGTCCAGCACATCGGTATATTCCTGCGGGTTCATGGACAAACGGCCTATCAGGAGGAAGAATTTATTCCCCCCGTCGTTATCCCCTTCAAAGTGGTTCAGCAGGTTGCTCTGCGACCAGCCGGAAGCCAGTCCCCAGGCTTTGGAGTGGATGGATTCATCGATTGCGGTACAAATGGCATAACGGATAATGGCCATTTTCTGCCACGGAATACTCACCGCATCACATACAGCGGTAAAAGTGGCTATTTCGTTTTTCAGACTCTTTTTGAGGATCTCCACCTGTTTCAGGTCAGCGACCTGTTCCGGCAGTTCACTCAGTGCCCGCAGCAGCGGCTGCACAGCCTCAAGTAACGGATCTTCCGCCCGGCTGACACGCTGGATCCGGGCCTGGATACTTTCGCTCTTAATTGCAAGATCACGGTAATCGATTTCATCTTTGGCCAGCGGATCACTGTCCAGCGGCGCAAAAAAACTACCGTCATCATGCAGAAAAGCCCCCATTGACTGGGGGGATTGCTCTTCATGATGATCCGCCGATGCACCATCAGGACCTTTTTTGTCCTGATCGTCATCATCACCGTAATTGTCATTGAACAGGTTCATTAATCCCTCACGCCCCAAAGCTCAAGCCGTATCCCCGGGAAGTCCCCTGCAACGTGAAGGGCGAGCGAGCCGCTGTTGAGAATATTTTCCCAGTAAGGCCCCTGCTTCATCAGTTCAAAGTACAGATATCCGGAGGTATAAGGTATTTGTCTCGGCGGAACCGGCAGATTGCGTAAAATCAGACCCGGAAGGTGGGAACGGACCAGTTCCTGAAGTTTATGCGGTGAGCTGATTTTGGTCTGTGCCACAAACTGATGCTGCATAACATCCTGCGGCAACTGCGATGATGCGGCGAGCACCAGGTTGGAGAACCCGCGCAGTTCGCTCGGAATAACCGATGCCGTCCAGACACCGTGCTCCTGACGCACCAGCGGAATACTCTGACCGGAACGCACCAGCATCTGGTTAAGCAGACCGTGCACTTCATCCACCAGCGGTCTGATAGACGCATACAGATTTGCGTGGTCATAGCCCGGCGCCACATTCGGCCTGCGTGTTTTCGCCCGCAGGAATGTGGATAATTCACCGGCAAACTTCGCCAGTTCCTCATAAATCACAATCGGCGCGGTTTCCGGAATATGACGCAGATGGTTTAAGATCGGCTCATATTTGTTGAAGATCTGCAGTAACAGATAATCGACCACTTCCGCACTGGCGCTGGCTTTGCCGTCGCTGGACGCCAGACGGGATGCCAGCATATCCGCCCGCATTTTTACCAGTCCGTTTAAGTGAGTGATCCACTCCATCAGCAGATAGTTGGCGGCATAACCGGTAACCGGCGGGATATGATCCTCAAAATGCAGCAGCACACTGCCGTCCGGCTGAATAGCTTTGACTTTCGCCAGCGAGATACCAATCCATGATTCTGTCATTTCCGTTTCCGGCATCAGGCGCAAACGCATACGCGCCAGCTGGATCGGTTTCGGTCCCTGGCGCACGGCGTTGGTATCATTAATTTCTTCTTCATACGAAGAGAAACGGGCTAATGAACTGGTATCAAATTCATCAAAAATCGTTTCATCGCTGTTATCAAGACGCAGCGGTACAGCCAGATAAATCATCTTTCCGAGATGTTCGGCTGTAATGGTTAAAGGTTCAGGCTGCTCATCATGGCCCGGGATCCCGAATGGCGTACCATCAGGGAAGACCCCCTGCCCTGAACGTAAGACCAGCTTGCCATAAGACAATGCCTCACGATCAATCTCGTATTGTGCAAAACCCCAGAAGAACGGACTAATGGTCGCTGCACGTTTATGAGCAATATATTCAAAATAACGTTCTTGCTGCTGGAATAGCTGAGGGCGCAGGAACAATCCCTCACTCCATACGACTTTATTTGTTCTCACAACTCATCCATTCTCTTTGATTGACACAACTGAATTTGAAAATAAGACTTTAATTTCATGTTCAGGCCCGGTAAATAAAATGTACTTTTCAGTCCATGTTGCGCCGCGCAAACTTGATAACGGATATACGGCACTCCATTTGGCGTTACTGATATCTTTATAAGCTGCGATCACCCCGATATAGGGAAACTCTGAATTAATTTTATAATTGATTATTTTCGTTTCGCCCGGCCTGATTATATATTCCAGAATAAGCATTTCATTTTCAGGGTCAGGCTGGTTTTTATATAAATATGTTAAATAATCCGTACTTAAAAATGATTGTTTTGATTTCACAGCATAAACAAATATGTTCAGTGGTGATGGCAGTTGGTTTTTACTTTTATTGATTTCAGCGCTGGCCACCAAACTAATTTTTAGTTCTGATGCGGAGTTAGCTTCAGACGGGGTTGACTTTGAAGTACTGAAAAAACTGCACCCGGTTATCAGAAAGGATATTACCAGGGCAAACAGGATATTCGTCACCTTAAAAAGGGTATGATTTTTTTCTGTATTATAGGACATATAACCATGCCTGGCATTATGAAAATGCTTATATGTATAAACAACTAAGAATAATTAATAATAATATTGTCCGCCACCATAAATTGCAAACAATTAAATATGTATAAAAATAATTGTCGGGGATAAAAACCTGCTGCCTGAAAACAGCAGGTTTTATTCCGACATAAAATGTTATCAGCTGATCAGGTTAGCTTTAACATCGTAGGTAGCTGCGATAGTACCTGCTTTGTTACCTTCAGCATTCTGAATAACATATTCCTGAGTCATCTTAGTGAAAGAGAATTTAACCACTTCACGCGGACGGCTTTCGTCTTCGATAGAACCCTGCATTGCAACATCAGTAACGATAACGTCAGTGAATTTAATGATCAGGTATTCCAGCGGAGTACCACCCGCTTTACGGACAGTAAACTGGATGTCTTTGATGTGTTTACCAGATAAGCAGTAGCTCAGCAGGTTCGGGCTTGCTTTGTCGGTATAGTGAACAAATGTGAAATCTTCCACAGTTGCTTTACCGGAACCACCGCCTGAACCACTGTGCATGTTAGACTGCTGGTTTACACCCCAGCGCCATGACAGAACTTCAATTTCATCCTTGTGTGAGTGATCCTGTGCTTCACCATCGATGCCTGCGATTCTTAAAAACATATCTTGAGCCATCTGTATTTCCTCTTGTTAATGCATTAATCAAATCACTTTGACAGGTAACCACGCCCTGTGGTTACCACTTTTGTTATGCCGGATATCGGACCTGCTATCCTTATGGTTCTCACCGGCAATGAACTGCTATTCCCTTTGTGAAGCGAGAGAATATTATTTCAGGACGCGATTACGCAGCACCTTTCAGTGACGGTAATTTAGCGACCATACGTAAAGAAACAGTCAGACCTTCCAGCTGGAAGTGCGGACGCAGGAAGAATTTCGCCTGGTAGTAACCCGGATTTCCTTCCACATCCTCAACCACCACTTCTGCGGCAGCCAGCGGACGGCGTGCTTTCGTTTCCTGGGAAGAGTTAGCCGGATCCCCGTCAACGTAGTTCATCAGCCAGTCGTTCAGCCATTTCTGCATGTCATCACGCTCTTTGAATGAACCGATCTTGTCACGGACGATACATTTCAGATAATGCGCGAAACGGGAGCAGGCAAACATGTACGGCAGACGTGCTGACAGGTTGGCGTTAGCCGTTGCATCCGGATCATAATATTCCGCAGGTTTCTGCAGAGACTGCGCACCGATAAACGCTGCATAGTCTGTGTTTTTACGGTGAATTAACGGAATGAAACCGTTTTTGGACAGTTCCGCTTCACGGCGGTCAGAAATCGCAATTTCTGTCGGACATTTCATGTCCACGCCGCCGTCATCGCTCGGGAAGGTATGGCACGGCAGGTTTTCCACCACACCACCACTTTCCACACCGCGGATAAGCGTACACCAGCCAAAATGTTTGAATGAGCGGTTGATGTTCACAGCCATGGCATATGCCGCGTTTGACCATGAATATTTGCTGTGATCAGAACCGTCAGTGGTTTCCTCAAAATCAAATTCGTCAACCGGGTTGGTACGGATACCGTACGGCAGACGCGCCAGGAAGCGCGGCATGGCCAGACCGATATAACGGGCATCGTCAGACTGGCGCAGTGAGTTCCATGCTGCGTATTCCAGGTTCTGGGTAAAGATTTTGGTCAGGTCACGCGGGTTGGACAGCTCCTGCCAGGAATCCATCTGCATAACAGACGGAGATGCACCGGTGATAAACGGTACGTGTGCAGATGCAGCCACTTTCGCGATAGACCCCAGCAGATCAACATCCGGCGGAGTATGATCGAAATAGTAGTCAGCAACCAGGCAGCCGTACGGCTCGCCACCTAACTGGCCATATTCTTCTTCATAAACCTGTTTGAACAGCGGGCTCTGATCCCATGCCACGCCTTTGTAGCGTTTCATGTTACGGCGCAGTTCATCCTTGGAGATATCCATGAAACGTAATTTCAGTTTCTCGTCGGTTTCGGTGTTATTGACCAGGTAATGCAGGCCGCGCCATGCACTTTCCAGCTGCTGGAACTCTTTATGATGCAGAATCAGGTTAATCTGTTCTGACATCTTCAGATCGATTTCCGCAATGATTGACTCGATATTTTTATACGCGTCATAAGAAATCGTAATAGAGTTCGCCAGTGCCTGTTCAGCCAGCGTTTTCACTGCATTCTGAACCGCCGTTTTTGACTGTTCAGTTTTTGATTTAAACTCCTGCGCAAGCAGGGAGCTGAAATCACTTTGTTCGTGCGTCTGCGTCGCTTTCGCGCCCGCATTTTTCTGAGTATTTTGAGCTAACATAGTTCTGCCACCTACAATTCTTAATCGTCCTGAGACGGATCTGAAACTTTGTCTTCACGCTTCGGTGCAGACGCCAGGGTTTTCAGCAGTTCTTTATCCTGCAGGATTTGCATGATCAGACCTTCCGCCCCTGCCTTACCATCCATGTAGGTTTGCAGGTTAGTTAACTGAGTGCGCGCTTCCAGCAGCTCAGCCAGTGGCTCGATTTTGCGGGCAATCGCATCCGGCGCAAAATCATCCATGCTTTCAAACGTGATATCGACCATCAGCTGACCGTCACCGGTTAAGGTATTCGGCACAGCAAAAGCCACGCGCGGCTTCATGCTCTTCATGCGGTCATCGAAATTATCAATATCGATGCTCAGGAATTTTCGGTCAGTAACAGGCGGGAGCGGCTCTAACGGCTTACCGGATAAATCTGCTAATACACCCATCACGAATGGCAATTCGATTTTTTTCTCGCTACCGTAAATTTCGACATCATATTCAATCTGCACGCGGGGAGCGCGGTTTCTTGCTATGAACTTCTGAGCACTACCGTTATTAATTCTCATACCGTGTTTCTCTTTTTTTGTTTAATTTGATTAGTAAAATTACTAATATTACTTCACTCAAATTAGCCGCATTCATTAGCCATAAAATTAACACCAGACCTATGAGTAAAGGCGTTTATACATAATAAACATTATTACTAAATATAAACTGAGATAAATCCGCTTATCGTGAACATATTATGCCCAAATGAACTTTTCAGATTATTTATAGACAACTTCGAGTACTGACCTTGATCTTACATTCCCCGGAGAAACAGCATTAGCACCGGAAAAATAAGAAACATAATAACTTTTAACAACTGATGAATTCGCGCCGGGAATAGTATAAACCTGACCTGAAAATTGATTATCTATTTTAATATGATTAAATTGTTCGTCACGTAACCTGAGTTCCACATTTGCAGCCAAACCGGCACCGGTATCATTCTTCAGGTTTTCCGTCGCCGGACTCAAATTATTATTATAACTTTTAAAAAAAAGTAACACTTCAACGTTTGTCGGACAATTATTCAGGGTAACTGTAAATTTTGTCGCTCCTGCTTCATTTCCGGCAGATGATAATGTCTGGTACGAAATAGTAGGTAATATTACGGTTTCTTCTGATAATGCACCATTGATTGAAATAGCGCAGGTACCTTCCTGATAGATCCCTTTAAATTCAACATTAATATTGTTCAGATCACAACCGTCCTGACATATGACATTAGCACTGGCATTAGTATTCGCGAATGTAAATATTCCTAAAGACATAAATAATGATATTACACAGGAAGGTAATGATATTCCGCAATTTCTGATGATATTCATTAAATACATTTAACCTCCACCTGAACCACTGTGCCCGCTGCAGCAGATATTTTCTGTGCAATACTCTGTTCCGGATTAATCACACATTCCCCCACCGAACCCGATTTGACGGATAAAGCACTGCTGCCATCCCAGCCCCGCAGATACGCCATCCCTGCCTGACCGACAATAGTCTGATACTCACCGCTGCCGTTATAAATATTGGTACCGATTGGTAAAAATTCGCCATTTTTGCCTTTAACAATCAGCACAACCGGTTTACCGACATTAGTTTTAACCTTCACAGCGAGGACGGCGCCATCACGCGGAACCACCACCGCCAGGTCATCAACTAAGTCAACGTCCTGACTGACTTTACCGGGATCAAGACCCACCCGGTTTTCTCTGTATGAATTCAGATAAGGTGCGATAGCGTATCCTCTGCCATCAACTTTACTGCCGCTGCCGCTCAGTACAGCGGCTCCCTCAGCCCCTTCAGCTTCAATAATGGCAAAAGGAGCATCACCGACTGGAGGACCCAGTGTTACTCCGCCGGCATGTGCAACAATACTGCCGTTTGCGGAAACAGAGCCCTGGCGGCTTGATCTGTTATCCATCGAGCCGGTGATACCATAGGTTCCCAGTGCTGTTCTGACACTCGCCGAACCGCTCAGGCTGTCACTGACATCGGAATGAGAGTTTGCCGTCGCACCAATACCGTAGCTGAACTCATTCTGCTCCCCCTGTGTTCCTGAAGCAGAGGTATGAAACGCCGTATTACCATCCGCATTACGGGTCGCAGACAGTGACAGATTATTAAATGCCGGTTGATAGTTATATCCGCGATACAACGGAATGCTGACATTAACCACATAGGTATTGTCATACCTGTTTTCATTTGTTTTGGCGCGCTGATAAGCCAGACTGTATGAAAGAAAACCTAACGATTGCTGATAGGACATTGTCCACTGGGACGACGGATCTCTGGCATTCCAGTAATCATAATAGTTACCCATCACAGAGACAGAACTGTTATCCCATAAACGCTGATTAAATGTCAGCGCATACTGGTTTTTGGCTCTGACTGCCAGATAACTGTTAATTATCCGGCCGTTTTCATCCGTTCTGCGCTCATCATAATTTTCACCGCGTTCCCGGATCATTGTCGCATCACGAAAATTCAGATAACCATTATTTGAGTAGCGGTAACTGGATACCACTACGTTACTGCCCGTATCCTCAAACAGACGGCTGTAACTGATACGGAAAGATTCACCGGATTGTGATGTATCTTTCAGTTCACTTTTGGCATGTGTCATATCGACAGAAATACCACCAAGCGGGGTATTCAGTGCATTACCGATAGCAACAGACTGATAATTTTCCGATAGCTGAAAACCGGTATACCAGGTTAAAAAGTTATTGATCCCCTGGAGGAATTCGCCTTCCACCACGACAGGAGATGAACCGGCTGAATCGTCCCGCAGTTCACCTGCTGAAATCGCATACTGAATCGTGTCCGGGTGTAACATCATCGGTGGTGCAGAGAAGACGATATCCTGAACTTTTTCACGTCCGTCAGCTTCAATAATCACCAGCTGTAAGGTACCGTTATTTCCCAGAGCGCCATAATCCCGCAGCTCAAACGGCCCTGGTGTAACAGTTGTTTCATAAATGGTGTAATCATTCTGCCGTAATAAAACGCGGGCATTACTGTCGGCTATACCGGTAATAACCGGAATAAAGTTATTGAGAGAGTCCGGCCGCATCTTCGTATTTGTGCCAAGAATTGCACCTCTGATGCCATAGGAATCAAAAATACGACCACTGGTAAAGGTTTCACCCAGCGTTAACCGGCTTTGCCAGGGGGTAATATCTGTTTCCGCGTAAAGCTGAATATTTTTATTGCTGAAACTTT
The DNA here is from genome assembly GCF_041099235.1 of Morganella morganii. Lineage (GTDB taxonomy): Bacteria > Pseudomonadota > Gammaproteobacteria > Enterobacterales > Enterobacteriaceae > Morganella > Morganella morganii_E. The sequence goes on from NZ_JBFZSO010000005.1 coordinate 278,082, forward strand.
TATCTTTTGACCATACAGAGTTACTGCGGTTTCTGAAGCGCCAGCCACCATAGTTAAAACCCGCAATCCAGTTAATATTGGTATTATAATCAGTATCTTTACTGTTCCCGTTTTTATTACTGGTCAAATAACTGTTCAGATTGTAATCAACAAACAGTGCAGTAACTCCTGCATCCCAGCGGGACGGGTCGATATAATCCGAATATCCCTGTGCCAGACTTGCCTGAGGCACAGTAATATTCAGTGTCAAATCTGCTGTGTTATAATAAACCTTCGCATAACTGACAAAAAACGGCAACGGATGGCAGCTTCCTGTTTCAGCAACATTGCTGTTATTACCAGCTCCCTGTTCACTATCAGGAATAATACCTAATTCTTTAATTTGCTCCAGAGTAAAACACGCATCCGCCTGCTTATTATTTGTTGTAATTTTAAAAGGGATACTGCGTTTTCCTCTGTTATTGCTGTTGATTATCACATCTGTGGTATACGTTCCTTCAGGAACAGGATTACCATAACTGTAATCACTGACATCAACATTAATACCCTGAACAAAACTGGCATTATATTCCACTTTATCATTGTCAGTATCTGCTTCATCCGTCGATGGAGTAGTATTACCGAATGATACAGCCGGAAATAAAAAAGAACAGAGCATTAATCTCCATTGACATTGTCTCATACTAATACTCCTGTTATCGGCAGTTACATTCCCTGTGAACTGCCTGAATTAAATCCCTTTAAACAGTATTATTTTGCTACAGCAAATCCGGCTCCTGACTTAACAACTTTCGTTGCAACCTGGCCACCAAAGTCATTCAGAATGACGAAAGTAAACTCAGATATAGTTCCGCTTAATTTCTGAGAGTCTCCGGTTTGAGTGTATACAGCTGAGGACATCGGCGGGATCATATCACCATCCAGAACAACCTCTTTTCCGTTAATTTTTGTGTTTACCGCAGCAACCGAAATATAAAGTGGTGACGGGTTTTCTGCTTTCAGGCCGGTACCTTTCCCCGGAACATCCACAACACTCCATTTTATTTTACCTGTTTCATCTGATACTGATGATTTACGAAGGGATTCCGGGCGATAAAAAAGCTTAATTCTTGTTTTAAATGCGACATCCAGACGCTGTGCTGCACTTTTACTTGCTTCTGATTCCTGCGGAATTTCCAGAACATTAAAATAAAAAGCCGATTCTTTATCCTGTGGAAGTGTCATACCATTATAAACAATTCTGATACTCTGGCCTTTACCCGGTTCAATACGGGTTATTGGCGGGGTAATGATAAAAGGGATCTTCGGATTATTTATATTATTAACATCAATACCATCATCAACCCATACCTGAATAAGTGCAGGCGTAGTTTCATCTTTGTTATTAATCCGGGCAACCTGCTCTTTTTTTCCGCCATCAAATATAATGCGTGTTCCTTCCACAACAACCGCACTGTAGGCGAAGCCGGAAAAAAAGCAAAAAATCAGCAGTGTTTTTACTGAGTTTAAAAACATAATAACCTCTGATAATTAAAAGACAGAGCCTATAATGGCTCTGTCCTTCATAACGATTACTTATACAGTAAGGTGTACATCACTGTTGCTTTAACTAAACCGACAGATGTCTGACCAACTGCGGAATAACCACCAACATAAGTGAAGGACATTTTGCCGTCACCTTTTGGTTCTACCATAGTACCTGTTGTACCAATTTTCTGATGAGTCCGGGTACCGCCGGTTGTATCATAGATTTTAATCTGTACGTTTTTAGCGCCGGTTGCATCTGTTAACTTGTTTTTCAGGTTGCCGGTGCTTGTATCCCAGTCTGTTGTTTCGCTGATCGGTTCAAAGTGAATACCGACAGTTTTAACAGGATCTGTTGCTGCAGAAAGTGGTACCGGGCATTCAACATCAATCTGGAATGGTTCAAAACCACCTTCATCACCCACCTTCGTCAGCGTTTTAATAGATGCCGCTTTCAGGGTAACAGTCTGCTCTTTTTTACTGGTGATTTTACAGGTTTCATCAATCAACCGGCCTTCAAAGTGAACAAGACCCTGTCCTTCCGGTGCAAACGCTGAAGCAGAGGTACTTACACCTGCAACCAAAGCACCAGCAACTAATAATGCTAACTTTAATTTGTTCATATCTATATCCTTAATATATGATTTATATACTTCACTGCTTTCCATAAAACGGTTACCGCGCCTTACTCCGAAGTTACGGTAAATCCATTTTGGTTATCACATTCCAGAATGACCTTCTGAATTGCGGATTCCGTGTTCCGGTTTAAAATATGTAAACCGATTTTCGGTAAAATATTTTGTTCGATGAAACGAATCAGAATTCGCGCACCGGTTTCAGCCACGGAACATTGGCTGATAATTGAACTCACCACATCGTCGCCGTATTCAAATACCGCGTTGTGCTGTGCAGACAGACGATGACCAATTCTGTCCAGGTGGATACGCACAATCCGGCCCAGCGATTCATCCTGTAACGGATAGTACGGCACCACACTCAGGCGTCCGAGGAACGCAGCCGGGAACACTTTCAGCAGTTCCGGCTGTAATGCGGTGCGCATTCCGTTCAGATCCGGGATGGTATCCGGGTCCGCACTCAGGCTTGAAATCAGATCACTGCCGGTGTTACTGGTCAGCAAAATGATGGTGTTTTTAAAGTCGATGACACGGCCTTCACCATCTTCCATACGGCCTTTATCAAAGACCTGGAAGAACAGTTCGTGAACATCCGGGTGCGCTTTTTCCACTTCATCCAGCAGCACGACGCTGTATGGTTTTCTGCGGACAGCTTCTGTCAGCACACCGCCCTCACCGTAACCGACATAGCCCGGAGGTGAACCTTTCAGGGACGATACCGTGTGAGCTTCCTGGTATTCACTCATGTTGATGGTGATAACGTTCTGCTCACCGCCGTACAGCTGTTCGGCAATGGCCAGCGCAGTTTCGGTTTTACCGACACCGGACGGCCCGGCCAGCATGAAGACGCCGATAGGTTTGCGTGGATCAGCCAGCCCGGCGCGTGAGGTCTGGATAGATTCACTGATAATATCCAGTGCATGCTGCTGCCCGATAACACGCTCTGCCAGATGATTCGGTAATTCCAGAACGGCGTTCAGTTCATCTTTCATCATCCGGCCGACAGGGATCCCGGTCCAGTCCGCGACAATCGATGCCACAACCGCTGCGTTGACTTCCGCCTGAATAACCGCGTCTTCACGCAGGTTCAGACGAATGGTCTCAAGTTCTTTTTCCAGCTCTGCCAGTTGCTTTTGCAGCTCAGCCAGCTGTTCTTTATCACTGAGTACAACTGTTTCAGTGATAGTTTCAGTGATAGTTTCAGCTTCAGCCACGACGATATCGCCGTCTTTCGCTGCTGCTGCGCGTGGTTCTTCAGCGGCCGGTGCAGGAACATCAGCCGGTTTCTCACCACTGATTAAGGCCTGAATCTGACCACGGATTTCCACAATCGCCGCAACGGTTGTTTTCTCTTTCAGCCAGCGGGTTTCCATTTCTTCCGCCAGTGCTGCCTGAGCCTTAATATCATCCTGTAAGGTATTCAGTGTGCTGCTGTCTTCGCGGCCGAAATGCAGGGCTTTTTCTGCCAGAGACAATTCCGAAGAAGCTGTCCGTGTTTTGTATTTCAGCTCCTGCAAATCTTTCGGCGGGATATTCTGGGCAACCGCAACACGGGCACAGGCGGTATCCAGCAGGCTGATTGCTTTATCCGGCAGCTGACGCGCAGGAATATAACGGTGAGATAACCGCACCGCTGACTGAAGGGCCTCTTCCATGATCCAGACGCTGTGGTGTTTCTCCAGCATCGGCACCAGGCCGCGTAACATGGCCACGCTCTTCTCTTCCGAAGGCTCTTCGACCTGTAACACCTGGAAACGGCGGGTCAGTGCAGGATCTTTCTCGATATGACGTTTAAACTCACTCCAGGTGGTGGCACCGATGGTTCTCAGCTTGCCGCGAGCCAGAGCAGGTTTTAATAAGTTTGCCGCATCACCGGTTCCGCTGTTACCGCCCGCGCCGACCAGCGTATGGACTTCATCCACAAACAGGATGACCGGATTCGGCGAAGCGACCGCTTCTTCCAGAACCGATTTCAGGCGTGACTCAAATTCCCCCTTCATGCTGGCACCCGCAGAGAGTGCAACAATGTCGAGGTTCAGCAGGCGGACTTTCACCAGCGGCGGCGGTACATCTCCGGCAGCAATCGCCAGCGCCATGCCTTCCACCAGCGCCGTTTTACCCACCCCGGCTTCACCGGTCAGTAACGGGTTGTTCTGGCGGCGGCGCAACAGGATATCAATCATGGTGTTGATTTCCTGCTCACGGCCGATAACCGGGTCAATTTTGCCTTCACGGGCCAGTGCGGTCAGGTCAGTGGTGTACTGAGCCAGGGTTGCTTTACCCTGCTCACCGGCCATCGCATTGCTGGCTTCACCCGGCAGGCTGTTTTTGCCGCCGAGATCACTGTTATCCGTGGCATTCTGCTCTGCTTCCGGTGAATCTTTGGTAATAAATGCCAGATCCGATGCCAGGATATCCAGCGGGATCTTGTCAAATACCGGTGAAATAGCGGATAACGCCCGGCGCAACTCAGTTGTTGTCAGGCAGGCAAGTAATAAATGGCCGCTGCGGATGGCGCTTTCTGAGTATTCCAGACTCGCACATACCCACGCACGCTCAATAGCCATTTCAATATGATAGGAGAAATCAGAAATCGAACTGGCGCCTGACGGTAACCGCAGCAGTGCCTGCTCCATTCCTTTTTCCATTAACTGGATGTCGAGTTGAAAGTGACGGACGATTTGTCTCAGGTCACTTTGTTCCTGTTGCCACAGCTGAACCATCCAGTGGACAAGCTCAACGTATGGGTTACCTTTTAATTTGCATAGTGTCGTTGCACTTTCGATACTCCGGAATAAAGTCGTATCGAGTTTTCCGAATAAACTTTGTCTGCTGAAAGCCACAATTATTACCTAATCAAGTGTTGTTTATACTAATAATTCACCCTTGGCAGGTGCACGATTTATTAAACACATTATGTCCTGAATATGACGTTCATTAATCCGCACAAATAACTAACTTTTTAGATAACTTTATATTCATAAACATAAGAGTGTCCGTTCCTTTATACATACAGAAACGCTTTCACATGATAAAAACAGATATTGTTACTTAGCAATAAGACTTTCGCTTAAGTTTATTCTTAAGGCTAAGCCTTTATCTTTAATACCTGTCTTTATATGCACTACACTATCCTGAGGTTCACTTCGCGTCTTTTAAAAGAAGACTATTACGCAGAACAGGAAAAAACAACTATAAGCATACATAAATTTACGATTTTGGATAATTCTTATCACATAATACAAGATATACTTAAACCCATTTTAAAATCCAATAAAAATACTTACAAATCAATAAATTGAATAAAAACAAAATAGTCATTAATGCCGCGAATGAACATTTAATAGGTGAATTTTGCAATCAAATACCATAAAGAAAAACAATAAAAACATGTCAATCTCTTTCTTTTTAAAAGGGAATACTGATAACAAATAATAATGATGCGTTATTTAATCGACCAGTAATTACGTATATTTACCCTTTCTGAGGCAACCATCTATCCGGAGCTGACTTTACCAAAGATGACATTGACTTTATGATATAAAGGATAAACACGAGCATCTTACATTCATATTATTATCTTTTAATGTTCATATTTATTTACCTTGTTTTTTCTTATCACACAATTGCTTTTCAACAGGGTAATAACACGGTAATACAGACTTATCCGATATCGGTATGAACGCATGACATTTATTTTGAACAGAGGTTTATTCAGCGTCTTTTTATATATTGATCTTTATAATTTTTTGTAAGGCTGATAGTTGCCTTCATAACTCATTTCTTTTCAGAGGTATATCCGTGGATCAGAAATTTCTTGATTTTTACAATCGGGAACTTACGTTTATGAAAGAAATGTCCGGTGAATTTGCGGAAAAACATCCGAAAATTGCCGGTCGTCTGGGCATGAATGGTATTGAGGTCGCGGACCCTTATGTCGAAAGGCTGATTGAAGCTTTCTGTTTTATTTCGGCACGCTCCCAGGTAAAACTGGATGCAGAGTTCCCAAAATTTACCCAGCGTTTCCTGGATGTCATTTACCCCAATTATAATGCCCAGACCCCGTCGATGGGTGTGGTGCAGCTGCATCCCAATACCAAAGAAGGTGATCTGTCGAACGGCTATCACGTTCCGAAGAACAGCCAGATGTTTACCCGGTTATTACCCGGCGAACAGTCACGCTGTGAGTTCCGCAGCAGTCAGGATCTGACATTATGGCCGGTTGAGATTGAGGATGTCCGGCTGACATCTATCCCGCCGGATATTTCCAGCCTGGAAAAATACCGGATACCGTATTCACGCCTGAAAGGCGCACTGCGGATCAAACTGAAACTTGACAGCGATAACCTGTTCTCTCAGCTGGAAAATCTCGACAGACTGCCATTTTATATCGATGGTGACGAACGTGTTGTTTCCCATATTTTTGAGCTGATCCACGCCCATTATGTCGCCATGATTGTCCGGACCGGCGGCGATGAGAAAAAAGATACCACGATTGTTAACGGCGGTGTTTCTTTCGAAGGTTTGCAGCCTGACCAGGCGTTATTGCCGGTTCAGTGGAATATGTTCCACGGCCATAATCTGGTTCAGGAATATTTTGCCTGCCGCCAGCGTTTTTATTTCTTTACGCTCAATCACCTGCGTGAAGCATTACGTAAGAATGAAACCAACGAAGCAGAAATTATTATTCTGCTGGATCGTTTTCCTCAGGATCTTATCAGTCACATTGATAAAGACCGTTTTCTGCTGTTCTGCACGCCGGTCATTAACCTGTTCCCGAAACGAATCGATAAAATCGAAATTAACCGTGCGCTGAATGATTTCCATGTTGTGCCGGATCGCAGCCGGCCGCTGGATTATGAAGTCTTTTCTGTCAGTAAGGTGATGGGGCAGCAGGCGGAAAACAGCAGTGAGGTGGTGTTCAACCCGATTTATCAGACCCGCCACAGTGATTCCGGCAACTTCGGCCGCTATTTCTCGCTGCGCCGGGAAACCCGTGCCAGCGGCAGTGCCCGCCGCAAATATGAAACACTGACGCCGTATATCGGCACAGAAGTCTTTATTTCCCTGGTCGATCAGCAGGAAGCCCCGTTTGATGATGATATCCGTTATCTGTCGGTGGAAGCTCTCGTCACTAACCGTGATCTGCCCCGCCTGATAGACCGGAGCAATGACTATGATTTAACACTGTCAGATTCCGTTCCTGTGTACGGCGCAAATTTCCTGTCACAGCCGAGCCCGCCGCACCCGCCGTTTGCCCGCGGAGAGTCCGCCTGGCGGCTTATCCGTCAGCTCAGTTTTAACTATCTGCCGCTGCACGATATGGATCACAGCCGGGGCGGGGAATCGCTGCGTAATCTGCTGCGTCTGTTTGTCAGCCCGGCAGATCAGGAATCCATGACACAAATCGACAGCCTGGTCGGCAGTAAAACCAAACCGGTTATCCGCCGGTTACCGGGTAATGAACTGCTGGTCTACGGCCGGGGCGTTCAGTGTGTTCTGACTGTGGATGAAGCCGGATTTTCCGGGTTAAGTCCTTATTTATTCGGATTAGTGATGGAGAACTATTTATCCCGCCACGCGGCAGTTAACGTCTTTACCGAGACAGAACTGCACTCAATGCAGCGCGGTCTGGTGGCCAAATGGGCACCACGGCCGGGCAAGCGCGGGAATTTATAATGAGCCATCTGCATCACAACATGTTAAGCGACCTGTCGCACTGGTACGACGAAAACGAGCCGTGGAACAGCGGCTTTATCAGTCTGATGCGGGCAGTTGCGGCGAAATATCCCGATATGCCGCCAATCGGGACGGCGTCACGTCCGCGGCAGGAACCTTACCGGCTGGGACAGACGCCGAATATGGCGTTTGCTCCGCGTGAGATAGCAGATATCTCTCACGACGGTAATTTGTGCCACATCGATCTCTACAGTCTGGGGATCTGGGGGCCGCAGGGTGCGATGCCGGTCAATTTTACCGAACAGGCCTTTATCCGCCTGGAGCATCAGGACACGCTGCTGCGCGATTTTGTGAATATCTTTCACCACCGCGCATTGTCACTGTTTTACCGGAACTGGTTTGTTTCACAGGATGTGGCCACGCTCGATCGCAAAGATGATGAGCGGTTCTCTTTTTATATCGGCGCACTCATCGGCCTGGTGCCGGATGAGATCTGCAATTCCGTGCTGCCGACACACGCCCGCCTTTCCTCCGCCTCTCACCTGATCCGTGAGGCGCGGAATCCGGAAGGACTGGCCGGCGCGCTGGAGTATTACTTTGGTATCCGGGTGGAGCTGCGGGAGTTCACCAAACAGTGGATTTTCCTGGAAACCGCCGATCAGACCCGGATGGGGGATCTGAATTCCTCATTACTGTTATCGGAAGGTGCCATTCTGGGTAATACCGTCCAGGACAGACAGCATAAATTCAGTCTGGTTCTGGGTCCGTTAACACTGGAACAATATATGCGCTTCAGTTTGTGGGGGGAGGATCTGCCGATCCTTAAAGAGTGGGTCCGCAGTTTCACCGGCTTTGAATACGCCTGGGATGTACAGCTGGTGCTGGCCCCGGATGCAGTGCCGAAAGCCAATCTCGACGGCAGTCATCAGCTGGGTTATGCCGCCTGGCTGCCGCGGGAGAAACAGGACGAACCGATATCAGGCATGAGTTTTGATCCTGAAACTCACCTGAACTGAACCGTCATGCTTAACAGATAATGGAATAATAACCGTGAGCGAAGAACTGCATTCTACTTTTCAGTCCGATTTTTACACAGAGATCCTGACGCCGCTGGAAGGGAAATTCGTCTGCGGCGAAAGCATCGAATATGACCCGTTATACATCACGTTACAGTCAAAAATGGCACCGAAAATGGGTGCGGAATACGGCGATTTTGTCGAAACAACAGAACCGGTCAACTGGCGTGAAATTGAAAGTGACTGTCTGGAACTGCTGAAGAAAAGCAAACATATCCGTCTGATTGTTCTGTTAATCCGTGCCCGCAGCCGCCAGATTGGTCTGTTCGCCCTCGAAGAAGGGCTGATCGCCCTGTATCAGCTGCTAAAAGACTTCCCGAATGAAATTCATCCTCAGCTGTATGATGAGGATGAGTTTGAACCGTTTATGCGGGCCAATGCCATTTCCGAACTGGAAGATACCGACGGCTTTATGCTCGATTTCCGTCAGATGACACTGCCGAAAATCAACGGGCTGCAGCTGACAATCAAAGAAGTTGAGCGCGCCTTTGCCATTCCGAAGGAAGAGCATGCCCTCGCGGAAGAGAGTGTCACCGGAATTCTGAATGAATGGCGTCTGAACGGTGATAAGACCCTGGCTTCCCTGAATAATGCAGCGCTGATTGTGGATGCCATCAAAAAGCTGACCCGTGAAACACTGGAAAATGAAACACCGGCACTCCCGGCACTGACTCAGCTGCTGTCCTTATTCAATAAGGATTTAACTGCTAACGGCAAAAAACCGGCAATGGGTGTCTCCCCTGCGGATGATGCCGATTTAACCTCTGAATTAGTCTTTGCCGGTGATGACCCGGCGGATGAAACCCGCAGTCAGTCAGCCGATTCTGTCAGCAGCACGACAGAAACCGTGGTTGACGGCGACACCACAACTGTGACAACCGAACGGGTTGTCTATCGTGACAAAATAATTAACACCCGGCAGGATGCCCTCGAAAGGATCCGTGAAACGCGCGCATGGTTTCAGCAAACCGAACCCGGTAACCCGATTATTTTACTGCTGAGATATGCCGAAGAAGCGGCGGGAAAAAATTTCCTCCAGCTCAGTAAATTATTCCCTGCTGACATGCTGGCAATTTTGGATATCAATAAGGATATGTCATGAAAATAAAATTACTGGCGGCTCTGGCCGCTCTGGGAATGTCCGGTAATGCGCTGGCTTATTTCGAATGCAAAGTAATTAATATACCTAATTTTCAACCTGAGGTAATCAATGCAAAAGCATCAGAAGCAATCCAGTTACGGGCTGACGCCGAACCCAGTACAACAACACCTATTGGACGTGCAATTCCGGTATCAGGCAGTTCAGAACTAAGAATTACCTGTGAAGGTGACAAAATTCACATGCGCCGGCCATATATAGGTATTTACGTTCCCTATCCTGGTTTTGATAATATGTATAAAACACAGATAGATGGCATTGGTGTAAAATTTATCACTGCTCGTGGTACAAGTGATGACGGACTTCCGCTTCCCAGACCAGAAGCCATTATAAGGGAAACACCAGGGGCATCATTAATACATATGACAATGCCAACAGAACGCTTCATTGCCTATTTTTATAAGTTAGAAAGTAACGTAAAACTAAATACCAGATATCCGGATAGTAATTTATTAGCACAAGGTGGTTCGATCGGACAAGCTTATATCGAAAATTTACTGATCGCTAATTATACTATGGAAAGTGTTTATATTGTAGGTATTCCTGTATGTACAGTTGATAATCCATTACCCGTTAATTTCGATACTATCAATGCCGATGACGTCCAGAGAGGAGTAGAAAAACCACTTGAATTTGGTATAAACTGCAAGACAGACTATGGTAATTATGATGTTACTGCCTCTATAAGATCTGATAATATAACAAGTGATGGCAATTATCTAAAAGTAACCGACAGCAATAACAAAGATGATTCCTTAGTTATCAAAATCACTGACGAAAATAATAACCACATTAAGGTTGATAACTCTACCGAAATAAAAATAAATAACATTTACAGTGGACAGAAAGCGTCTTTCAAATGGCATGCAAAGCTTACTAAACCAAACGGCCAACCATATCCTGCACAAGGGCCATTTCGTGCGAACGCGATAATTACTTTAAATATAAAATAATATAGCAGACCATGAATAATAAAATTTTTGTCAGCATAGCAAGTTACCGGGATCCGGAACTGATACCCACTATCAAAAATATGATAGCTCATGCTGCTGCTCCTGAGAATATTGTTATTTCAGTGTGCTGGCAGGCGGAAGTGCGGGATGTCTCTGTTTTTACCGATATCGGTGCTACGGAAATTGATTCCGGGTCAGATAATCCGGATATTTTTCGTCTTGATTATCAGGGGGCATTACTGCATGTTCACTACGTACATATCTATAATGCCAGAGGTGCCTGCTGGGCACGTTACTGCGCTGAGCAGGCATTTAATCATGAGGATTACTTTCTTCAGATAGACTCGCATTGCCGGTTTATTCTAAACTGGGACAAAGAAATTATTGATTATTATCTTGGATTAAGTAAAACAATTGAAAAGCTGGTTGTCACCGGCTATCCGCCCTCATATACCCCGGCAACCGAAGATAAAGAGGAAGTACTCGGCACCGGTACTGCCAGAATGGTATTGAGCGGATTTCATGACAGTGATATCCCGTCATTTAAGCCTGTCGCAATCACTGATCAGACCCGCTATGAAATAGGTTGTTTTGTTGCCGGTGGTTTTACATTTTCGGTCGGAGATTTTCCTGTTGATGTTCCCAATGATCCCAATCTGTTTTTCCTGGGTGAGGAAATATCAATGTCTGCCAGGGCTTTTACCAGGGGATATAATGTTATTTATCCGGAAAAAATCTTTGTCTGGCATTATTATACCAGAGAGGAGTGTAATAAAATCTGGGGAGACCTTAATCAGGAATCTGTTGAAAAAAAACTGGTAAAAAAAGGCTGGTGGGAGTGGGATTTAGTATCCAAACAGCGAGTCAGATATCTGTTAGGCATAAAAATTGATGAGGATATTGATCTCGGTAAATATTGCCTCGGAAATGCTCGCTCTCTGGAACAATTTGAATATCTGACCGGAATTTATTTTCGTGAACAGTTAATTGTTCCGGAACTGATTAAAGATCCAAAACCTGCTATATTCAGCGAAATTCCGGAATCCCGGGATGCCTGGCTGGCCCGGCTTTATTCTCCGTTTTACCATGCGGTCACTATTGATAAATCAGAACTCGCTGCTAATGATGACAATGTTGATTACTGGTCATTAGGTGTATTTACTGAAGATAACCAGCTGATTGCGATGCAGCGACTGACCACTGAAGAAATGGCTGAACAGGAATCCGGTGATAATAAAGAAAGCTATAAACTTGAAATTAAACTGAAAGATAAACCCCATCTTATTCCTAAAAAACTCAGGCTGGCCCCCTTCTTTACCGACTGCGGCTGGGGAGAAACGGTGGAGAAAATATGGTAAACAGTCAGGAAGTCTTTAATAAAATAATGTGTATTGATGCACTTATTGATCTGGAGGCTATTATCCCCTCTTTATCTGAACTGCAGATGAATTTATCCACTGCTGTTCAGCAGTTCCGCGACTGTCTGGAACTGGAAGATCCCTATTTTGAACATTCTGAGAATTTCTGCCGTCTGCTCTGTGTTTATCTGGATAAAATTATCCTGAAATATACGGACAGCCAGCAGCTTTCCTGGGCACCTTATTTACTGGAAAACTATTTTTACGGATTTGATCGTGAACCTTTTGATGTTGCAGAACAGCTGACATTCTTTTCATCCGCAAAACGTAATGCTGTTTTTTCACCGGCTTATCAGATGGCGCTGCGGCTGTCCGGATTACCGGAATATAAAACTGTACTGAAACCTGTGGTTCCGTTGTTTGAAAAACGGCTGCCAACGCTGCCTGTGGCTGAACCTGTACCGCCGGCACCGGAAATACCTGAAGCCACGGAATATCCGCCGCCGGTAAGTTACCGGACAGTCAATATGCCGCTTATTTTTGCTGCAGAGATCCTTTGCCTGATATCGATTCTGATTTTTGTCTGGCTCTATATTCGCGACACACTGGATACCCTGATTTAAATGAAAAATTTTGCCGCTGTAAAAAAATGGCTGATAATTTTATTCACTCTCCTTGTGCTTATCCAGGCAGGGCTGGCTGTTTATGATAAAGCTCATCTGTTTATCTGGCTGAGCGGATTATGTATTTCACTTTTCATCATAGCCGTTATTTCTGCTGTCCGTCTCAGAGAACATAGCGGAGTCACTGTTCATGATGATGATGAGCCGGATACCACAACGGCACCGGAAATCGTTTTTATTCTCGGCCCTTATGCCAGAGCCTGGTTCAGCCGGCAAAATGAGGATGATACCCTCCGGTTTGATAACAGAATCATCTGGATGCTGATCAATAAGCCGGATGATATTCATAAACAGGTTGAGGCAATCAGCCGGAAACACCGCCATTATCAGATTAGTGCTATCTTTCCGGTATTACCGGACGGCAATGATTCCGATGCCCTTTTGCTGAATAAATTACAGGGCTGGAAAAACTCATTTTCCCGTAATCAGTTTGAACAGGAAATTCCGTGCACATTAATTATTTATTCACGCCTGAGCAACCAGCGATTTGCTCATGATCCTGATAATGCTAACTGGGTCGGGCAATTTAATCTTTATGATACAAAATCCCGGTTGTTACGCGATGAAATAACTGTGCTGCGCAAAGAACTGAATACCGTTTATCTGCAACCGCATGCCGTTGCAGTAAAGCACCGCAATGCACTGGCACTCGCCACCCTGAACTGGCTGGACGAAGCCGGCCTGATGACAGAAATAGAATCTCTGTTTTCGGAGAGTGTGCTCAGTTTTACCAATCTGATGTTTTCTGATTACGGAAACGGCCCGACCCGTCACGGTGCCTGGTCCCGCTGGATCCAGAAAAAATTTACGCTGCTGCCGCGGATATCCTCTTATCTCACGCTTCCTCCATTACCGGTCAATACCGGGGAACCGCCACCGCATATCAGAAAACAATCGGTTGAAATGACACCGGTCCCTTATCAGAAATTACGCTACTCGTTACTGTTTATTCCGGTACTGATAGCCGGTGCAATCGCAGGCAGTCTGCTCTGGTCACTGGACTTTAATATTCAGCGTACCGCAACAGTCAATAATCTGGTCGCTGAATTTGATGCAACTCCGCCCAATGCATTACAACAGCGTGTTGCTCTTATTCAGCAGATGAAAAAATTATCTGATGCGATTGCACATCATGATAAACCGTATTTCTTTATCATCGAACTGACACCATCCGGGATATTTATCAGTAAACTGGATAAATCAATTACAGAGTTTTCCCGTAGCCCGCTCTATGTGGCACATGATAAAAATATTGTTTTTGATATCGGCAGTTCACAGTTAAAGAATGAAAGTACAGAATATCTTATGCCGGTACTGACATTTATTAAACAAAATCCGGATATGAAAATTTTAATTGAAGGTTATACCGACAATACCGGCAGCGATAAAGTTAATATTAATTTGTCACTGAATCGTGCAGAACAGGTAAAACACTGGTTACAGGAATCCTCAGGATTTCCTGACACTCACTTTGTTACCAGGGGCTTAGGTGCCCAAAATCCGATTGCAGAGAATGATTCTCAGGATGGCAGAGAAAAGAACCGCCGTGTTGAAATCAAAATTTATCAGGAAAATCAGTAATTATATATTTTGAGGGTGATTATTTATGAGTAAGAATAACGAGTACATTATTCCTGAAGGCAGCTTTATTACATCAACGCCTGACCTTGATAATACAATCAACATTCTGATTTACCGCGATCCTACGCTGAATGAATATAATATTATTGTTCACCGGGCATTTCTGGATCAGGATGAAACGGTTGAGGAATTCTGTGAAAATGAAGTCACGAACTTTACCCGTGATTTACCCGGTTTCCAGGAAGAAGGTAAAATGATCACCCATGAACTGGGACCGATGAAAATGAAAGTGGTGCAGATTGCCAACAGTTATCTGAAAGAAGGTGAGAGACTGCAACAGGTGCAATCTCTGATTAAGCTGCCTTATCATAAAGATACCAACCCGAATAATAACCGGCTGATTATCTTTACCCTGAACCGTACCGGTGAATTTACGGAATATCAGCGTAAGCATTATGTTCGTGTGTTAAACAGTTTTACACCAAATTCAACCTTTGGATTGCTGGGCTGATATTTCTCCCCTATTTCAGTAATAGGGGAGAAATTTACTCTTTACGCGTTGGCCATATCTCTTCCGGTGGCCTTTTAAAATGGCATTCCCTATCCATGATTTCGTGTTCAATATTACTGACTCCTGTCATCTGATAACCAACACAAGGATAAATAGCATACCAGCGATCCGTTTTCATTAACGTATTCCAACTGACATCCGGGCAACAAT
Source organism: Morganella morganii (assembly GCF_041099235.1). GTDB lineage: Bacteria > Pseudomonadota > Gammaproteobacteria > Enterobacterales > Enterobacteriaceae > Morganella > Morganella morganii_E. The sequence continues at coordinate 293,451 of NZ_JBFZSO010000005.1, forward strand.
AATTTCTGTCTTCTTTCCGGATAATAGCCCTGCATCCCACGATACTGATTTAAGACTATCAAAATAATAATTTATCCTTTCCGGGGATTCATCATCATTACCCGTGGTTATAATATTGTTTATCCGGAAAAAATATTTGTCTGGCATTACTACACCCGGGAAGAGTGCAATAAAATATGAGGTGATCTCAACCAGGATTTGGTTGATAAAAAAGTAGTAAAAAAAGAATGGTAAAAAAACCGCCCTGAAACGGGCGGCTAAAGGATATTACAGCAAATAACCGGACAGATTATTTTTTGTTTTTAAAATCAATGACCATACGACCGGTAAATTTGCCCTGCTCCATCTCTTCAAAGATGGCATTAATATCTTCAAGCGGACGCATTGCCACTTTCGGTACCACTTTGCCTTCGGCACCAAAGCGGAATGCTTCTTTCAGATCTTCACGGGTTCCCACCAGTGAACCGACAACCTCGATACCGTCCAGTACCAGACGCGGAATGCTCAGATCCATGGTTTCAACCGGCAGACCGACCGCCACAACACGCCCTGCAGCACGGACACTGCCGACCGCCGAGTTAAATGCGGATTTAGCTACTGCGGTAACGACCGCTGCATGCGCGCCGCCAAGGTCTTTCTGAATGATTTCATCGACATTATCAGTTTTCGGATTCAGGGTCAGATCAGCCCCCATCTCTTTTGCCAGTGCCAGTTGTTTATCATTGACATCAATGGCGATCACTTTGGCATTAAAGACGTTTTTGGCATATTGCAGCGCCAGGTTGCCTAATCCGCCAAGGCCGTAAATCGCCAGCCACTGGCCCGGTTTGATACCGGAAACTTTAATCGCCTTATAAGTGGTGACACCGGCGCAGGTAATACTGCTTGCTGCGGCTGAATCCAGGCCATCCGGCACTTTTACCGCATAATCAGCGGTGACAATGCACTCTTCCGCCATGCCGCCATCCACGGTATAACCGGCATTTTTAACTTCACGGCAGAAGGTTTCTTTGCCGCTGTTACAGTATTCACAATGGCCGCAGCCACGGAAAAACCATGCCACACTGGCACGATCGCCGACTTTCAGTGAAGTGACGCCTTCCGCGATTTCAGTCACCACACCAATACCTTCATGCCCGAGGATCACACCGGAAACATCACCAAAATCGGCATTTTTCACATGCAGGTCAGTGTGACACACGCCACAGCATTCCATTTTCAGCAGGGCCTCTCCATATTTCAGAGGACGTAATGTTTTCTCTTTGATTTCTACGGTCTTATTTTTTGCGACAACAGCTGCTTTCATAGTTCACCTCAGTTATGGAACAACAGAAAAGTTATGTTCAGTTCAGCAACATAACGACCATTAACTGATTTATTCTAGCGTGAAATACGGAATAATACTGCACTCTGAATGCCAATCATTTCAACTATCATTAATAAGAATTATTGCATTCAGAGTGTATCAGCCATTTCCGGTTACAGACGGGATGCCGGATACAGTGGTGCCGGCAGCGGCTCGCGGAGGTCATTTTCAACAGTACCGAACCGGGCATCACCATTGTTCCAGTCACTGACAGCCCGCTGCAGTGTCTGTACATCGTAGCCGACAAAATTCCACCACATCATTATCCGTTCCTGCACCGGTGTACCGCCCAGCAGCAGCAACCGCGAGCCTTTCATCAGTGTCAGTGTGACAGAGGACAACCCTTCACCGACATACACCAGCTCATCAGCAGTATAAACTTCGCCGCGGTACGTCAGCTGTCCTTCCAGCACAAAGAAGCCGTATTCAAAATCCGGCCGGGTATCCAGTGTGGTTTGTGTTGCCTGCTGTGCCAGCAAATCCATGCCGATCAGCGGAGAAAAATGCAGAACCGGCGAACGGTGATCACCATATTCGCCGGTCAGTAGTGTGAAACTCACCTGGTCGTGATGCCAGACAGGTAAATCAGGATAGTGGTCAAAGCGTGGCGCGATAGTACTGTCCGCCGGAGGTAAGGCAATCCAGAGCTGGGCGGCATGCAGACGGGCGTTTCTGCCGGCGGAATCTTCGGTATGTGTGATACCGCGTCCTGCAGTCATCAGATTCACCTGCCCCGGGCGGATAATCTGTTCTGACCCGAGGCTGTCCCGGTGCAGCACCTCACCTTCCAGCATCCAGGTGAACGTTTGTAAGCCGATGTGCGGATGCGGCCCGACTTTCATGCCATCATCCCCTTTGAAAACCGCCGGACCGGCATGATCCAGAAAACACCAGGCGCCTATCTGACGGCGCTCTTTTACCGGTAATGCACGGGATACCGGCACACCGCCGACATCTTTAATCCGCGCGCTGATACGCTGGGGTAAGACCTCTTGTCTGTCTGTCATGGTGTCACCTGCCTTGTCAGTGAGAGAGTACCGTCAGCAAGCGGACGGCTGCCTTTAGGTATCAGTATACTGTTAAGTATTCACATGACAAATAAAGAGAAAGCCCCGTATATCACACTGTGATATACGGGGCAGACTGGCAGGATCAGCGCTCGCGCAGAGCTTCATTAGCCCGGTTCAGCGGTTTGACCAGATAACGGAGAATCGATTTGCTGCCGGTTTTAATATCCACTTCCGCAACCATCCCCGGGAAAATCTGAAACTCTTTACCCGCTTTATTAATCAGCACATCACGACTGGTGCGGATCAGCACGCGGTAATAGACATGATCACGCTGAATTTCATCTTTCAGCGTATCCGGGGAAATCAGGATCACTTCCCCGTCCAGCCCGCCGTAAATCGCATAGTCATAGGCCGTGATTTTGACCAGTGCAGGGTCATTCAGACGGATATGCGCGATATCCTGCGGGGATATTTTTGCCTCGACAATCAGCTGATCATCCAGCGGAATAATATCCATGATTTTCCCGCCCGGCGCGATAACCCCGCCGATGGTATTCACTTCGATATTTTTTACAATCCCGCGTACCGGAGAGACGACTTTGGCGCGCTGTAAAGCATCATCCCGCGCCCGCATAACGGATTCCAGCTCTTCCAGCTCTTTATTGACTTCCGCCAGCTGTTCCCGTGCATTCACCACATATTCGTTACGCAGCTCCTGCTTTTTACTTTCCAGCTCAGAAATAGTCCGCTTCAGGCGGATTAATTCCACCTCACCCGATGCACCGGATTTCACGAGGCGCTGCAATATCATCTCTTCACGGCGGTAAAGCGCGAGGGAGTCAGAAACCCCTTTGACAGACTGCTCCAGACGCTCTTTGCGGGACTTGTACAGACGCTGTTCGGCATTCACCAGTTCGGTATCCTGCTTCACATCATCCGGAATGACAAACGCCCCGGAAGAGACTTCCGCCGTCAGGCGTGCTGCTTTGATACGGTTTGCCTTATAGCGGCTGCGGCTTTCATCCAGTGAGGATTCAAACCGGGTTTCATCCAGGTAGGCTATCACCTGGCCTTTCTCAACAATCGCCCCCTCACGCACTTCCAGTGAGGCGAGGATCCCGCCCTCAAGTGACTGAATCACCTGTTCACGGGATGACGGAATAATTTTGCCCTGCCCTTTGGTTATTTCATCAACATCAGACAGTGCCGCCCAGATAAGCAGAATGATAAAGAAACCGAGGATCACTGCAATCAGCCGTGCCAGACGCGGCAGGCTTGGTTCGTGCTGACCGCCGTAGAAAAACGGCACGCCCCGCAGATTGGTTTCCGGCTCCTGCTTCATGGCCTGAGGATTTAATTTTTTCATCTCAGTTCTCCGCCTTTGCCGGTGCATCCGGGCCGGACATCAGATTTTTAAGCACCTCATCACGGGCACCGTCCAGCGCGATCCGTCCGTTGTTCATCACGATAATCCGGTCGGCCAGCTGCAGAACACTGGTGCGGTGAGTGGTGACAATCAGGGTTTTATCCTGAGACCAGGTTTTCAGCCCGGCGATCAGCTTCTGCTCTGCGATTTCGTCCAGTGCGGATGTCGGTTCATCCAGCAGCACGATATTCGGATTGGTCAGGATAGTACGGGCCAGCAATACTGCCTGGCGCTGGCCGCCGGATAACCCGATCCCGCCTTCCCACAACACACGGCCCAGCCCCTGCGGGCTGCTGCTGACCAGATCCGCCACCCCGGCTGTCTGCAGTGCCCGGATAATCTGCGCATCGTCTGCTTTCGGTGCCCCCAGCGTCATGTTGTCGCGCAGTGTACCGTGCAGCAGGCGGGAATTTGCCCCGAGATAGCCGATATCACGGCGGACATCATAAGGATCTATCGCCGCCAGATTGATACCGTCCAGCCGTACCTGTCCGGCTACCGGATCCAGTAAGCCGCTCAGTGCATAAAGCAGGGTGGATTTCCCGGAGCCGTTACGGCCGAGAATCGCGATTTTTTCGCCGGGACGGATAGTCAGCGAGCCGATAGTCAGTACCGGACTGGCCTGCAAATCATAGGTGATCGCCACGTTTTCAAATTCGTAATGACCGGTCAGTGACGGTTTGTGAACGAGCCGGGTGCCGTACTGCGCATCCACCGGTTTTTCCATCAGTTCATTTAGGCTTTTCAGCGAGACTTTAGTGGACTGCCAGCGTGCCAGAAGACCGGAGATTTGCGCCATCGGCGCCATCATCCGCGAACTCAGAATCGATGCCCCCAATAGCGCACCGGTGGTAATCGCTCCGTCCATCACCAGGAATGCCCCGCACAGTACCGTGACCGCAAACACCAGCGTCTGGATGGTCTGGCTCCAGGTCATCAGCCCCTGAGTGATAAATTTCACTTTCAGGTTGGTATCACCCACCTTCTCGTTCAGATAGTTCCATTCCTGCTGAAAACGCGGCTCTGCGCGATGGAATTTGATATCTTCCGCACACTGAACCGCCTCAATTAATGACGCATTACGCAGCGTGCTCTCACGCATTGCTTCATTGGCAAGAACTTCCAGTTTCGGCTGCAGCAGCAGGCCCGGCAGGATCATGACAAACAGAGCCACCAGCGGCACCAGTGCCAGCGGTCCGGCGATCAGCCATAAAATCACGAGAAACAGAAAGAAGAACGGCAGATCAGATGCGGCAGTGACCGTGGTTGATGTAATGGTTTCACGGACATTTTCCAGCTCTCGCAACTGAGACACAAAAGTACCGGTTGAGCGCATCCGCTCTTTCATCCGGATACGCAGCGCGTGGCCGAAAACGGTATCGGTGATTTTCAGATCCGCCCGCTTACCGATAAGGTCGATCAGCCGTACCCGCATCATCCGCATGGTGAACTCAAATCCCATCGCGATCAGAACACCAATAAACAGCACCAGCAGGGTCGGAATGGATTTTCCCGGAATAACGCGGTCATAAACCTGCATTGAAAACAGAATCGAACTCAGTGCCAGCACATTAGCCAGCAGTGCCGCGATCAGCACCGAAGTGAAATATTTGCGATCGCGCAGAACAATGTCCCAAAACCAGCTCTTTTTAAACGGTTTGATGTAGTCATCCACCCGCGCATCCGGCACGTTGCGTTCCGGCCGCGTCAGGATAACGTCACCGCCCTGTGTCAGTTTCAGCAGGTCATCCATCGTAACGTGGTTTTTGTGCTGTCCGCCACCCTGCAGGATCATCTGCACGCGACCGTCCGCAGAGATGCTTTCCGCATACATGGCTTTTCCGTCAGGGAGAGCCACAATAAACGGCAAATACCAGGGATTCAGCATCTCCCGCGTCAGCGGCACCCACGTCAGGGTCAGTCCGGTATTGCGGGCCAGGCGCTGAAGTTCAGTCCGGTGTTCTGTTCCGCTGCTGTAGGTAAAATTAACTCTGACATTCTCTTCCGAGACCGGCAGGCGATAATGGCGGGCAGCAAGCAATAACGCCTGCAGCCAGCTTTCACTGTGTTCGTTATTTTGTTCTGAAATCACCGGAGACTCCGAAGAGATTCATTGGATAATTGTAAACTTTCGCGGAAACGTCCTAACTGAGAGGAGCAACTGATGCTGGTTGCCAGATAGTCATATTTTGCTGCCGCATAATCGCGCCGTGACTGATGCCATTCCTGATCCGCATTCAGCAGATCAATAATGCTGCGCTGGCCGAGTGCCACATACTGTTCCTGATAAAGGCGGGTCACGTCTTTCAGCGAGAGGTTACGGGAATCGAGCAGCTTCATGCGCTGTTCCAGTTCATTCAGGCGGATTTGCTGATTGCGCCGGTTATTTTCAACCACGTTTTGCGTGTGCTGAATTTCCGCATTGGCCGCATTTTCCTGATAGCCGGCCATGCGCTGTTTGGATCCGCTGGTGTAAAAATTCGACAGCGGCACATTCACCGTCAGTTCAACACTGTGATCTTCCCGGCCGTAACGGTCGGTATCTTTTGCATCAAACCGCTGCTGATAGGATCCCTGTAATGCAATACCCGGCATAGACTCACGTTTGGCTGCCTCACGGTCACTTTGCGCTACCGTTAAACCGGCCCTTGCCACCAGCACAACCGGAACAGTGTTAAAATCAATATTCTGCGAATAGCACTGCCGGCTGTACATTGCGGCATCTATCGGCTGAGAGGAGAGCTGACCGACAGAAACCCCGGTCATCCGGTTCAGATTCAGGATCTGGTTTTCATGCTCGAGCTTCAGGGTATTGAGCTGTAACTGCGCGGTATCAAGGCGGGCTTCCGCCTGTACCAGATCGGCACGGGAAGCCGCACCTGCGGCAGTCCGCTCACGGGCCAGATCAGTAATATGCTGCACAGAAACCAGCTGTTCCTCTGCCAGAACGATATATTCCTGGTAACGTTTGATATCGAGATACAGCATTGCGGTTTTTTCCGCCACTTCATCGGCATTGACAAAAACACGCAGCAGTGACTGATCACTGCGGGCCGTAAGGGAATCTATCTGTGATGACACCCGGCCGAATGAATAGAGTAACTGACTGACACTGGCGGTGGTGACATAGCCTTTATCACTGTTATTCAGGCTGCGGGAAACACCGAGTCCCGGCTGCGGGTAATACTCAGTTTCTTTCTGATACACGGCTTCCAGCTGAGCACGGTACTGGTTTACCAGCCCGGAAAGCCCCGCATCCCAGTCCAGGGATTTGATCACCGCATCCTGTAATGTCAGGCCGCCGGGAAGGTTATTTTGTCCGGCTGCCGTGGCTGTTGCCGTACCGGTTGCAGCCGGTTGTGATTTCGGCAGGTTATTCTGAATCGAACGCTGGCGGATGATTTCTGTTTCAGATGCAACCGGGTCGCCGGTCAGCGGTACGAGCGGTGCCACTGAAGGGGCAGGCACAGACGCTGTCACCCCTTTTCCGGTAACCGGTCTGACATCCTCTCCGCTGTCCCCGATCAGTTCGGGTTCCTGTTCAGCTTCCATTGCCGCTCTGTAACCAAATACACCCAGTGAAACTGCCGCAGGAACCTGGTGTATATAAATACCGGTCATGATGACGGCCACAGAAAGATTGCGTATAAACCAATGTACTTTCACTGCTCAGACCTTATGCTGACTTATACCGGTGCAGGGGTATTTCCGGCCGGAATTATGATAATTACCACCATCCGGGCTGCCTGATAAAACAGCCGTCAGACTGATGAATGGCCCGGACGCTCAGCGGCATCAGAGGCACTGAGCGGAATAAGCAGAGAAAAAAGAATCTGTTCCGGGATAACTGCTGAACAGCGCTAGCTTATCAAAAAGCCGCAGGGATTTTTCGGTGATAGTAATAACATTAAATGTTAACGTCAGGCCAAATAAACTGTATAATAATCCGCAGGCAAATAAATATATGGCAATAATTTTTTATTACCGTTAATACATCAGCGTCCGCACATAAAGATCACAACATATTATTTTAAACAACAATAATGCCAACGAATTATTACAACAAAAATATCATTATACGATGAATAATATTTTTATTTTATTATCCATCGTATAATGATCAGTCTGAGAAAATGTTTATGACGTAATCACCGTCCGCAGTAATGTTTTGCTGCGTTATAAACATCTGTATTCGGGAATACTGACAGCTTTTCTACCTTACTGATATTCTCATTACGGGTATCCAGCTTGCGGGCGTAAATAATACGGTCATTCATCATATACACTTTGGAAAGCTGATGACCGGAAAAATTCAGGCAGTCCAGCGACCAGGTATCCACCACCCGGTTAAAAAACATACCGTTAGGCTTTCCTTTATCCAACATCTCAATTTTCTTATCACCGATAGTCTGAACCATGAACGAAAAGGTGATATTCAGTGTGCTGTCTATTTTCGGGTTTTCGTTGGTGAAAAAAAGACGGTATTCATTTTTCTGATCGCGGATACCGGAATCAACCCATTCGGTTCCTACCACACTGATAATATCACCGGCCACACCCGGTTGTGATGCGGCAACCGGTGCTGTTTTCACCGCCGTATTGACAGGCTCCGGCACTGATTTAAGCATTTTTTCTGCTGATGAAAAAAAGCTGACGGCTGACAATGATAATAAAAATACGCCATTCAGTATTATGCTGTTTGTTCTGTTCATAGGTATTCACACCTCTGTTTTATTTCTTCCGTGAAGCAGAGCTTATCCTTACCATAACCTGACAGGATAAATACAACAGATTACGGATAATCTGCATACAATTCAGAAAATACCATAAGAGTTGTAATATTAACGGTAATATAAAATACATATCCGGAGATTATTATTTTCGGTTATATTTACGTGGCTTTATTTATTTTTTTCCCGCCGAGAGAAATAATGCGATCTGCTGACTCTATCGTCGATTCGCGGTGAGCAATGATAATCCGCGTGATCGGTAATTGGCGGATCGCCTGATTGACGTAAGATTCGCT
>NZ_JBFZSO010000006.1:0-138015 GCF_041099235.1 Morganella morganii
ACATTCGCTGCCGTTGCCGGTCTTCTGCGTTGTTGCGAGGCTGCGTATATTACGTTTCCAGCCCCTTCGAGTCAAGCGTTGTTTTTCAACTTTTCGCTTTTTCTCTTTCTGCCGGAACCGCTTGTCAGCGTGTTGTTCCGTGTCAGTGGTGGCGCATTATAGACACTCGCTGAGATCACGCAAGTGTTTATTTGAAAAAAATGTTTGTTCGCGTTTTTTTTAGACAAAACATGTATATTTGAGCTTTTATTCGCCTGTTTTGTCATTAATATGCCCATAATGCGTCTTATATATCATTATCCCGCTTTGTTAATGCATCACGCCAAGGAATCAGAATGCAGTTTTCAGAACAACTCAATGCGTCACAAAAGAACCTGTCTTATCTTCTGGCTGAAAAACTGGGACAGCAGATTTTATCCGGCAAGTATCCGCCGGAGTCTATTCTGCCGGGAGAGATTGAGTTGGCGGAGCAGTTCGGGGTAAGCCGGACCGCTGTCCGTGAGGCAGTAAAAATGCTGGCGGCGAAAGGAATGGTTTTACCGCGCCCGCGCATCGGCACCCGGGTGATGCCGGTAATAAGCTGGAATTTTCTCGACCATGACTTTATTAAGTGGTGGCTGAGCAGCGGAGACCACCGGCAGGTACTGACGTATTTCCGCGAGCTGCGCGCCGCGATTGAACCCCAGGCCTGCGCACTGGCCGCCATGAATGCCGGAAAAGATCAGAAACAGTCACTTTCGTTTCTGTTAAAAGAGATGACCTTATTATCCGCCCATTTTGAGAGGGATAAATGGATAGCCGTTGATCACCGCTTCCACCACCTTATTTACCAGGCGTGCGGAAATCCCTTCTTTTCCTCTTTCGCTAATTTATTCGATTTTGTGTATCACAACTTTTTTGAATCCATCACCACTAATCAGGTTATTGAAATTGATCTCCACAAGGAGATTGTGGATGCCATTATCGACGGGAACGGAGAACGCGCCCGCCAGGCATGTCAGGTGTTGTTGAGTAAAGTGTGAATATGTAATAGTTACACTACTGACTATTCAGAGATAATGCATTAAGGGAAAACATGTTTAAAACAGCCCGGAATATGGCGGGCCTGCCGTGGATTGCCGCGATGGCGTTCTTTATGCAGGCGCTCGATGCCACCATTCTGAACACCGCACTGCCGGATATTGCCAAAAGCCTGAACCACTCCCCTCTGGCAATGCAGTCCGCTGTTATCAGTTACACCCTGACAGTGGCACTGCTGATCCCGGTCAGCGGCTGGCTGGCTGACCGCTTCGGCACCCGCCGGGTGTTTATTATCGCGGTGATTCTGTTTTCCCTCGGTTCTTTATTATGTGCCTTTTCACCCAATCTGCCATTCCTGGTGGTGTCACGGATTATTCAGGGGATAGGCGGGGCAATGATGATGCCGGTGGCCCGGCTGGCACTGCTGCGGGCTTATCCGCGCAGCGAACTGCTGCCGATTCTTAACTTTGTCACCATTCCGGGATTGGTCGGCCCGGTACTGGGGCCGCTGCTCGGCGGGATTCTGGTGACCTATGCCACCTGGCACTGGATTTTTATCATTAATATACCTATCGGGATTCTGGGGATTATTTACGCCATCCGCCATATGCCCGATTTCACCATGCCGAAACGCCGCTTTGATACGTTAGGTTTTGCCCTGCTTGGTGCCGGGCTGGTCTCTGTTTCTGTCAGTCTGGATCTGTTCGGGGATAATGCCCTGGCGGCGGCAACGCCGTTCCTGGTGATGGGCAGCGGTTTTGCACTGCTGACTTTCTATGCCCTGCACGCCCGCCGTATTCCTGCACCGATTATTCCGCTGAGTCTGTTCCGCACACGGACATTCAGTGTCGGGATAGCCGGTAACGTTGCCACGCGTCTGGGCACCGGCTGTATTCCGTTTCTGATGCCGCTGATGTTACAGGTTGGTTTTGGTTATCCCGCTGTGGTGGCAGGGATGATGATGGCACCGACGGCTATCGGCTCTATTCTGGCAAAATCAGCGGTCACGCAGATTCTGCGCCGCTACGGTTATCGTCTGACATTATTTGCGGTCACACTGGTGATCGGCGCAATCATTTCTTCTTTCTATTTCCAGTCGCCGGGAATGTCGATTTATCTGCTGGTCCTGCCGCTGTTTATTCTCGGCATGGCGATGTCGACCCAGTTCACCGCGATGAATACGATTACCCTCGCAGATCTGACCGAGCACAATGCCAGTTCCGGCAACAGTGTGCTGGCCGTGACCCAGCAGCTTTCCATCAGTTTCGGGATTGCGGTGAGTGCGTCTGTATTACGCTATTTTGAGTCTCAGGATTGGGGATCGATCGTTGATAATTTCCATGCGACCTTTGTGACGGTCGGGGTGATGACGATTCTGTCGGCGTTTGTGTTCCTGTTCCTGAGCCGGACTGACGGGCGGAATATGATTAAGAAGAAAACCCGCCCTTCAGACAGTCCAGCCTCACCTTAACGGCAGATAACAGAGCCCCGGTTTATCAGTGCCGGGGTCAGCACCAGTAAATCAGAAGGTGCGTCTGCGTCATCCATACGACGCAGCAGCTTATCCACCGCCAGTTTGCCCAGCTCGTCTTTCGGCTGGTGAATAGTGGTCAGCGGCGGCGTGAGAAATGCTGCCAGATCGATATCATCGTAACCGATAACCGCAATATCCTGCGGGATACGCAACCCTTTCTGCCAGATAGCCTGATAAGCACCGACCGCCATCGCATCGTTACCGGCAAATACCGCCTGCGGCGGTACAGGCAGGGAAAGCAGTTGATTCATGGCACTGAAACCTCCGCTGAATTCAAAATCACTTTCCAGCACATACTCCGGCGGCACATCCAGCCCGGCCTGTGCCATTGCACGGTAAAAACCGTCCAGACGGGACTTGGCCGGTGATTTATCCAGCGGACCGGCAATGCAGGCAATCCGGGTAAAACCGTTTTCGATCAGGTGACGGGTGGCAATTTCGCCGCCGAGGAAAGAGTTGTCCTGAATCACATCCCCGCCGAACGCAAACGGCGACCAGTCCATCATCACCATCGGCAGCCGGGGATAGCGGCTGAACACCTCCGCTGACGGGCCTTTTATCTCTGTACACATCAGCAGCAGACCATCCACCCGCTTTTGCAGCAGGGTTTCCAGGCTGCTGTTCATCCGTTTGTGATCCCCTTCGGTATTACAGAGGATCAGGCTGTAGCCGCGCTCATAGCAACTGCGTTCCACGCCGCGGACGACTTCCGCATAAAACGGGTTATTACTGGTAGTCACCAGCATCCCGATGGTGTTTGTGCGGTTCATTTTCAGGCTGCGCGCAAGTGCAGACGGTGCGTAGTTCAGCTCGGCAATGGCATCATTTACTTTCTTGCGCACGCCGTCACTGACAAAACGGTTATTATTGATGACATGGGAGACTGTCGAGGTAGATACCCCCGCCAGCCGCGCCACATCTTTCATCGTCGCCACAGTCTTAACCACGCTCCGCAAGGAAAGCGTCAATTTCACGGCGCCACGGCACCGATGGCTGTGCGCCCCGGCGGGTAACAGCAATCGCGGCGGCGGCATGGGCAAAACGCACCGCGTCATCTGCAGGTTTTCCTTCCAGCAGCGCCGTGACATACGCGCCGTTAAAGGTATCACCGGCTGCAATGGTATCCACTGCATTAACTTTAAAGCCCGGGATCCGGCGGCCTTCACCGTTGACGCTCAGCCAGACCCCCCGGCTGCCCAGGGTGATCAGAACCTGTTCAATCCCTTTATCGTGCAGTACCTGCGCCGCTTTGGCTGCGCCGGTTTCATCACTGACAGAAATACCGGTCAGCTTTTCCGCTTCGGTTTCATTCGGGGTGATAACGTCCACCAGCTTCAGCAGGCTGTCCGGTAATTCCCGCGCCGGGGCCGGATTGAGGATAACTTTCGTCTGATGATTTTTTGCAGCCTGTGCGGCGGCAATCACCGTTTCCAGCGGGGACTCCAGCTGCATCAGCAGGGCATCCGATTGTTCAACAAGCCCTTTATAAGGCGCAAAATGTGCCGGTGTCAGCGCGGCATTGGCACCGGCACTGATGCCGATGACGTTTTCACCGTCTTCATTCACAAAAATCATCGCCACGCCGGTGGCCGCTTCCGGTACCACGCTGACTGCAGCGGTGTGAATACGATCACGCTGCAACTGCGCCAGGATTTCCGCGCCGATGGCATCATCCCCCACACAGGCAATAAAGGTAATATCAGCACCGCTGCGTCCGCAGGCCACAGCCTGGTTCGCGCCTTTGCCGCCGAAGGCTGTCTGATATTGCTTACCGATCACCGTTTCGCCGGGTGCCGGGAACTGTGCAATATTCATAATATGATCGACATTAATACTGCCGAGAACGGTCAGACGGGATGTTGTCATTACCTTTATTTCCTTAATTACTGACAATACTCCCCGGCACAGTGTACCGGGGAGGCTGATATCGTTAGTCTTTTACAATCAGTTCTAACTCAACCGGAATGGTTTTGTCGATTTTTTCGCCTTTCAGGACTTTATCGGCTGTCTGAATACCAATGATACCGATCTGGTCAGGACGCTGTGCCACTGTTGCTCCCAGTTTGCCGCCTTTCACGGCTTTGATGCCGTCAGCTGTGCCGTCGAAGCCGACCACCAGCACATCATCACGGCCTGCAGTCTGCAATGCACGCTGCGCACCTAATGCCATTTCATCGTTCTGGGCAAATACCGCCTGAACAGCCGGATGTGCAGTCAGCAGGTTCTGCATAACATTCAGACCTTTGGTACGGTCGAAATCTGCCGGCTGGCTGGCCAGCACATTCATTTTATGCTCGGCAACCGCCTGTTTGAAACCTTCACCGCGCTCACGGGAAGCTGAAGTCCCGGTGATACCTTCCAGCTGGATAACTTTGGCATCCGCGCCGGTTTTACGGGCGATAAAATCACCGGCCAGTTTGCCGCCGAGGACGTTATCAGAGGCAACGTGGCTGACCACTTCACCTTTATTGGCAACACGGTCAAGGGTGATAACCGGGATATTGGCTTTGTTGGCCAGGATCACGGCGTTACCGACCGCATCAGAGTCTGTCGGGTTAATCAGCATCAGTTTGGTGCCTTTCACGGTCAGATCCTGCACGTTAGCCAATTCTTTCGCCGGGTTATCCATGGAGTCCAGAACCACCAGGTCGTAACCGAGTTTATCCGCTTCTTTCTGTGCACTGTCTTTCATGGTGACAAAGAACGGGTTGTTCAGTGTGGAAATCACCAGGGCAATGGACTCTTTTGCCAGTGCATTGGCGCTGATAGTGGCGCTCAGTGCAACAACGGAGAAAAGGGTCGCAATCTTTTTCAGTTTCATGTTTCTGTTCCTTGCAGGATTCGGGTAAGTGGATTATTTACTGCTTTTGTTATCAACGAGTACAGCCAGCAAAATCACAACCGCTTTAACAATCATCTGGTAGTTGGAGGAGATCCCCAGCAGATTCAGCGCGTTGTTCAGAAAACCTAAAATCAGCGCCCCGATCAGGGTGCCCATAATACGGCCTTTACCCCCGGCGAGACTGGTGCCGCCGAGTACCACCGCCGCAATCGCATCCAGCTCATAACCGTTACCGGCCATCGGCTGTGCGGACGATAAACGCGCCACTTCAATCACGCTGGCTAATGCCGCCAGCAGACCACAGAGGGCATAAACAATGATTTTGATTTTATCGACATTAATACCGGACAGGCGGGTGGCGGATTCATTACCGCCCAGCGCATAGATATAACGACCCAGACGGGTGTGGTGCAGCAGATACCAGGCTGCCGCGAAAACGACAATCATCAGCCAGACCGGTGCCGGAATGCCGAACAGACGGCCGATACCAAACCAGCTGAACACATCGGCGTTATCACTGAATCCGGTGCTGATCGGGCTGCCGTCGGTATACACACGGGTCACACCGCGCAGTAACAGCATCATCACTAATGTGGCGATAAAGGCCTGCACTTTCCCTTTCGCGACAATCACACCGGTCACACCACCGATAGCCGCCCCCAGCGCCAGCGCACCCGCGACAGCAACAATAGCGTTAACATCCGCGCCCACCATGGAGGCCGCCACCGCACCGGTCAGTGCCAGCAGTGAGCCGACAGACAGGTCAATCCCGGAGGTCAGGATCACCAGCGTCATCCCCACCGCCATAATGGCGTTCACAGAGGTCTGCTGGAGAATATTGAACAGGTTATTCAGGGTAAAAAAATTCGGGCTGATCATGGAGACAATCACAATCAGGATCAGCAGTGCTATCAGTGATTTCTGCTCAAGCAGCCATTCTTTGGAAAACCAGCGTTTTGACGCCGGGGTTGAATCTGTACGCATATCTTACTCCTGCCCTGCGCCATATTGTTTGCCGACTGCGGCGGCCATTAATGCTTCCTGAGTGACGTTTTCCGCGGCAAACTCCCCGCTTATCCGTCCTTCGTGCATGACCAGAATCCGGTCACTCATCCCCATCACTTCCGGCATTTCCGATGAAATAAGGATGATACTCAGGCCTTCCTGTTTAAATTTGTTGATAAGCTGATAAATCTCTTTCTTCGCTCCGACATCAACACCGCGTGTCGGTTCGTCGAGGATCAGGACTTTCGGCCGGGTCATCAGGCCGCGGGCGATCGCCACTTTCTGCTGATTACCACCGGATAAGAACCCGATTATCTGATCCATGCCCGGGGTTTTGATATTGAACAGCTGAATAAAATCACTGACAGTCAGATGCTCTTCTTT
This sequence comes from Morganella morganii, assembly GCF_041099235.1. GTDB lineage: Bacteria > Pseudomonadota > Gammaproteobacteria > Enterobacterales > Enterobacteriaceae > Morganella > Morganella morganii_E. The sequence continues at coordinate 6,786 of NZ_JBFZSO010000006.1, forward strand.
ATGATTAAGGCGTCCGGTTTTGCTGCTGAAATACGGCAGCGCCGTCAGAGACATGTTCTCTTTTACTGACATCCCCAGCACCAGACCATCGCGTTTGCGGTCTTCGGATATATACACGATACCGTTATCCAGCCCGGCTTTCGGCGAGTTTATCTGACAGGCTTTGCCGTCCATTTCAACCGTTCCGCCGGTTTTTGCCATCGCGCCGTAAATGATTTTCATCAGTTCGGTACGCCCGGCGCCCATCAGCCCGGAAACACCGAGAATTTCATTCTCATGCAGCGTGAAACTGACATCATGCACATCGCGGCCGCACAGGTTTTTCACCACCAGCTTCTCTTTGCCGCGCGGCAGATTCAGACGCGGATACTGATCTTCCAGCTTGCGCCCGACCATCATTTCAATCAGCGTATCTTCTGTCAGGTCAGATACCTGTTTTTCACCGATAAACTGACCGTCGCGAAACACCGTCACGTCATCACAAATCTCAAAAATCTCTTTCAGACGGTGAGAAATATAGACAATCCCGCAGCCCTGCTCACGCAGTTCGCGGATCACACTGAAGAGGGATTCGGTTTCGGTGTCCGTCAGTGCGTCCGTCGGTTCATCCATAATGATGACTTTCGACTCAAAACTGAGCACCTTGGCGATTTCCACCATCTGCTGATCGCCGATAGACAGTTCCGCCACCAGCCGGTGACTGCTGTAAGAAAGATTCAGACGGGCCAGTAACTTATCTGCTTCGGCATACATCTTTTTCCAGTCGATATTGCCGAAACGGCCGGTGAATTCGCGGCCGAGGAAAATATTCTCTGCAATCGTCAGTTCCGGGATCAGGTTAAGTTCCTGATGGATAATCCCGATACCGGCTTCCTGAGACGATTTCGGCCCCGTAAACTGACGCTCCTGCCCCAGAAACAGAATCTGACCGGCATCTTTTTTGTAGATCCCGGTCAGCACTTTCATCATGGTGGATTTACCGGCGCCGTTCTCTCCGACCAGCGCCATCACTCTGCCGGGGTAGACTCGCAGGGCGGCACCGGATAAGGCTTTCACACCCGGGAAAGCTTTATCGATACCTTTGAGTTCAAGTAACGGTTCCATAGACACCTCAGAATGTCACGCCGGAAAATAGCATCACATTGGCAAACGGAGTGCACTCACCGGTCCGGATCACGGCACGGCTGTTTTGTGTCTGTAACTTGAAAGAGGCATGAGTCACATACTGAATCTGAATCACATTCCCCTGCTGTAATTCCAGGGCTTTCAGATGTGCCACAATCGCATCATGCAGCTCACAGTTATGCGTCTGGATATCTTCCGCCATCAGTGCAGCTTCCACCTGCATCTCCTGCGTGATGACCTTAAACACTGACATAAAATCAGGCACTCCCTGTGTCAATGCCAGATCAATACGTGGTGTGGCGGGCGGGATCGGCAGCCCGGCATCAGCAACAGTAATATGGTCGGTATGACCCAGACGCGCGATAACCGCGGAGACATCACCGTTCAGTAAAGCCCCTTTCTTCATAAAATCCTCCTGAGCGAAACGTTTCGCTTTTAAACCATGGTAGGAAAAATACGGGAAAACTCAATGTTCATCCATAAAAAATGTGATGGTGATCGAAACGTTTCGCTTAAGAATGTGTTAACTGAAAAAGCTAACTGATTGAATGAGTTATAGCTGAATGGATTCAATATAAAACAGCTGTTTTTTTTCCGTTATTTACGCAAAAAACAGAAGAAACGTGATTTCACGCAGTAAACACGGTAGCTTTTTTAGTTTATAAACGCAGAAACTGCATCAGTAAATTCACGGGAGTCCCATGCAACGTTCTGAACGTATCGCCCGGCTGAGCCGACATCTGGAATCCGGGCTGTATGAACGACAGCACGCCATCCGGCTCTGCTTACTGGCCACCCTCAGCGGGGAAAGTGTTTTTCTGCTCGGCCCGCCGGGAATTGCCAAAAGTATGATCGCACGGCGCATGAAACTGATTTTCAGTGACGCCCGTGCCTTTGAGTATCTGATGACCCGCTTCTCCACCCCGGAGGAGATCTTCGGTCCGCTCTCCATTGCGGCACTGAAAGATGAAGGTAAATACCAGCGCATCACGCAGGGATATCTGCCGGATGCGGAAATCGTGTTTCTCGACGAAATCTGGAAAGCGGGTCCCGCTATCCTCAACACCCTGCTGACCGCGATTAACGAACGCAAATACCGTAACGGCGACAGCGAAAGCCCTATTCCGATGCGGCTGCTGGTGGCCGCGTCCAACGAACTGCCGGACGACGACAGCAGCCTGGAAGCACTCTATGACCGGATGCTTATCCGCTTATGGCTGGATAAATTACAGGAAAAACAGAGCTTCCGCGCCATGCTTATCAGCACACCGGGGGAATCGGATGAACAGATCCCCGCGCATCTGCAGGTAACCGATGAGGAATATCATCAGTGGCAGGAAGAAATTGACCGTGTTGTGCTGACCGATCAGATATTTGAACTGATTTATCAGCTGCGTCAGCAGATTGAGCGGCTGGATAACGCACCGTATATCTCAGACCGGCGCTGGAAAAAGGCACTGCGGCTGTTACAGGCCAGTGCGTTTTTCAACGACCACAGCAGTATCACACCTCTTGACCTGATTTTGCTGAAAGATTGCCTGTGGCATGATTCCGCCTCACTGAAATCCGTTCCGCTACTGCTGACACAACTGATGTGTGAGCAGGCCTATCAACAACGCAGCCTGCTGCTGAAACTGGAAAAATACTATCAGGAATGGATCCTGGAAACGCAGACTCAGCAACAGAGGGATGCCTTCAGTGTGATCCGCAGCAGTGCCCGTTTCGGGCGCAAAGTCAGTTACGCTCTGCCGGATACACTGCCACCCGGCCCGGTCATCCTCTTTTTACATAACCCGCTGACATTACATGATATGACAGTCACTCACGTGACTATTGAGCGCAGTGCTTTTGATACTTTCTTTGATAAAGGAGAGCACATTGCGGCAAAACTCAACGGCATCGGCTTTACCCAGTCTGTATCTGCCGCCGTGAATGATAACGGCCTTCTGGAACTGCGTGATGTCAGTCTGCGCAGCAGTACCCTGTTCCCTGCGGGTACCGAAAGCCGGATGACAGAGGCGCAGAAGCAAATCTGGCTGGATAAGCTTTCGGTGATACGCCAGACACTGGTACAGCAGCGCCAGCTGTTTGCGCAGCATCAGCCGGCCCTGTTTGTCAGTGATGACTGGATTGCGCAGATAGAGGAAAGCTTTCTGCCGGTGGCAGAGCGCCTCGATAAACTGGCTCAGCAAATGAGCAGCACCCCGTGTTAAGTCTTTCGGCACTGGATCTGGCGCTGGCAGTTAATGAAGGGGAACTCATTGAGGAGATCCTGCTGACACTGCTGGCCGCTCCGCAGCTGGCCTGGTTTTTTGAAAAGCACCCGCGGTTACGCCGTGCGGTGCTGACCGATATGCCGTCATGGCGGAAATCGCTGGAAGAACGGGTGAAAGAGGCGCTGGTACCAGCGGCACTGGCAGATGAATTCCGTCTTTACCAGAAAAGTACCGCCGCAGACCGGACAGAATTTTACCGCCTGCTGCCGGAAATCCTCAAAGCGCTGGAGGACATAAACTCGCCGTTCTCGCCGGAAGCACACCGCCTGCACAGAGATGAGCAGGAAACCACCTCCCATCAGATATTATTCAATCAGCGCTGGCGTCTCAGCCTGATTTTACAGGTCACCACCTACCACAAAGAGATCCTGGAGCAGGAAAAAGAACAGCTTCTTGCCGAACTTCAGCAGCATCTGGCGCTGAGCGGCAATCTTGATCCGCTGATCAGTGAAAATGAGCAGGCTTCCGGTAAATTATGGGATCTGGCCAAAGGATCACTGAAATCCCCCGGACCGACGGACGATCTCCTGCTGCGTTACAGCGAGTTTTTAAAATCCCAGCCGGAACTGGAAAAACTGACCTCACTGCTGGGGCGAAGTCAGACAGCAAAATCCGTTCCTCAGGACAGTGCGGTGACAGAGCCGGTCACCATTACCGAACTGGTGCCGGATCAGACCCCGGAAGAGGTCAGCGGGGTAGGGCTGAGTGATGATGTGCTGCGTCTTCTGCCCGCCGAGCTGGCATTACTCGGTATCAGCGGTCTGGAGCTGGAGTTTTACCGGAAGCTAGCCGAGAAGCAGTTATACACCTACCGGTTACAGGGCGATCACTGGCAGGAACGGCAGGTGATGAGACCGGTCGTTCATCATAAAGATGAAAAACAGCCGCGCGGCCCCTTCATTATTTGCATCGATACTTCCGGCTCTATGGGCGGTTTTAATGAACGCTGCGCCAAAGCGTTTTGTCTCGCACTGGTCAAAATAGCCATGGCCGATAACCGGCAGTGCCATGTCATGCTCTTTTCCACTGAACAGGTGCATTATGATTTTCTCGGTCCGGACGGCATAGAACAGATGACCCGCTTTCTGCTTCAGAGTTTTAAAGGCGGAACAGACCTGGCGTCCTGTCTGACAGAAGCGGCAAAACGGCTGGAAACGCCGCAGTGGCGTGATGCGGATGTGGTGGTGATGTCTGACTTTATTGCCCAGCGGCTGCCGGATGACGTGGTGAAGCAGGTAAAACGTTCGCAGCAGCAGGGAAAACACCGCTTCCATGCGGTAGCCCTGTCCCATTACGGAAAGCCCGGTATCATGCGGATTTTTGATCACATCTGGCGTTTTGATACCGGCTTAAAAAATCGTCTGCTGCGCCGTTTCAGGCGGTGAGCCTCCGGGCTCACCGTACGGCAGAGAATTACAGCATATCAGTGATAGTTTCTCGCACTTCCGGTGCCCACACACTGCATTGTACCTGGCCGATATGGCTGCGCTGGAGCAGTAACATCACCAGACGTGACTGGCCGATCCCGCCGCCGATAGTCTGCGGCATTTCACCGGCTGCCAGCGATTTATGCCAGTCCAGCTCCATCCGCACCTGCTGACCGGTCAGATCCAACTGACGCGCCAGGGTAACCGGATCGACACGTATCCCCATTGAGGATAACTCGAACGCATCCTGTAAAACCGGGTTCCACACGAGGATATCCCCGTTCAGCCCTTTGTAACCGTCACTGTTCTCAGTGGTCCAGTCATCGTAATCCGGTGCGCGGACATCATGGGACTCACCATGAGATAATTTACCGCCGATGCCGATTAAGAAGACGGCACCCAGTTCTTTCGCGATGGCGCGCTCACGGCCTTTGGCATCCAGGTCCGGGTAGCGTGCAAGCAGTTCTTCAGAGTGAATAAAATGAATTTGGTCCGGCAGGAACGGTGTCAGACCAAATTCCTTACTTACTGCAAGTTCTGTTTCTTTTATTGTCTGATATATTTTACTCACTGTCTGCTTCAGATAAGGCAGCGTACGCTCCTCATCTGCCATCACTTTTTCCCAGTCCCACTGATCAACATAGACAGAATGGATTGGGGTTAAGCGATCCTCATCAGGACGCAACGCTTTCATGTCGGTGTACAGACCCTGACCCGGCTGAAAATCAAAACGCCCTAAGGTTTTGCGTTTCCATTTAGCCAGTGAATGCACGACTTCAAAGGTTGAGCCCGGCAATGATTTAACTTTCACCTGAACCGCTTTCTCGCTGCCGGATAAATTATCCTGAGTACCATCACCCACGCGGCTTAAGATTGGCCCCTGGACTTCAATAAGGCCCAGTTGTTTTTCCAGCAGACGTGAGAAGTAAGACTTCACGAAGCTGATTTGCTGCTGCTGTCGGATGAATGATTTTTCCATGATAATAATCCTTGATATGCGGAACATGTATTGCCTGTGAAAGAGATTAAGCAACAGAATGGGGTATAAATTCAATATCCTTTAGCAAAAATACCCTTTGCTATTTATAAAATTCATTTTTATGATGATAAAAATGAATTTTCGTTAATTTAAGGGACATAAAATGGCCGAAATTTATCAGATCGACAATCTGGACCGTGACATACTTCACGCTTTAATGGCGAATGCCCGCACACCTTACGCGGAATTAGCGAAAAAATTTGCCGTCAGTCCCGGAACGATCCATGTCCGGGTCGAGAAAATGAAGCAGGCAGGTATCATCACCGGCACCCGGGTGGATATCAGTGAAAAACAGCTGGGATTTGATGTGACCTGCTTTATCGGCATCATCCTGAAAAGTGCCAAAGATTACCCGGCCGCCCTCAAGAAACTCGATAAGCTGGATGAAGTGGTGGAAGTCTATTACACCACCGGGCAGTACAGCATCTTTATAAAGGTGATGTGCAAAACGATAGAATCTCTGCAGGACGTACTTATCAACAAGATCCAGAGTATTGATGAGATACAGTCCACTGAAACCCTGATCTCCTTACAGAACCCGATCATACGGACGATCCGCCCGTAAGAAAAAATTCTTATAACCACATTATCCACAGGTAGATCCCAGCTGTTTCACAGCGTACAATAGCGGCTCTTTACAGCAGGGGATCACCATGACCACAGTTACTCTCATTACCGGCAGTACCATGGGCAGCGCAGAATATGTTGCCGAGCATGTTGCCGAAATCCTGGAAAACGCCGGTTTTACCACGGATGTGCAGCACGGGCCGGAAGCGGACGATGTACCGCAGCAGGACAGTATCTGGTTAATTGTCACCTCCACTCACGGTGCCGGTGATCTCCCCGAAAATATACAGCCGTTTGCTGATACCCTGCGTGAGCAGCAGCCTGATCTCAGTTCCGTCCGTTACGGGGCCATCGGGATCGGCAGCAGTGAATATGACACCTTCTGTGGTGCCGTCCGTACACTGGATGCCCTGCTCACCTCTCTGGGTGCCAGAAAAATCGGTCAGTCACTCGAAATTGATATTCAGAAACACGACATTCCTGAAGATCCGGCTGAGATCTGGATCGAAGAATGGAAAAATTTACTCTGATTTGCTGATAAAAACAGCGATCAACTGTGGATAACTCAGGGATCAACTTGCGATCAACCCGTAGTTATTCACTGTATAAGATCACTCTCCGTCAGGCCCTGTGAATAAGTACCCTTTTTGATCCCAGCTTATACTGTACAGGATCAACGGTACTTCACAGGAAATGATCCTTTACAGTTTTATGATCTTTATGGGGATTTTACACTTATCCACAGAGGATCGCGATCCTAATAAAAGATCTAATAAAGAGATCTTTAAATAAAAAGATCTTTATATAATTACCTGCGTCTTTACCGCTCATGGTCAGACGGCAAGAGTTGAGTTATATTCTCTCCCCCGATGCGCTACTGCATTTTGTAATGAAGGTTTAACATGTTTTATCCGGATCATTTTGACGTCATTGTTATCGGCGGTGGCCACGCCGGTACTGAAGCTGCAATGGCAGCGGCACGTATGGGCCGTCAAACACTTTTACTGACTCACAATATCGACACTCTGGGTCAGATGTCCTGCAACCCTGCTATCGGTGGGATCGGTAAGGGACATCTGGTTAAAGAGATCGATGCACTCGGCGGGCTGATGGCACATGCCACTGACCGTGCCGGTATTCAGTTCAGAACCCTGAACGCCAGCAAAGGACCGGCAGTTCATGCCACCCGTGCTCAGGCTGACCGTGTGCTTTACCGTCTGGCAGTGCGCACCGCACTGGAAAACCAGCCTAACCTGATGATTTTCCAGCAGCCGGTTGAAGATCTTATCGTTGAAAACGATACCGTTACCGGTGCAGTGACCCGGATGGGACTGAAATTCAGAGCCAAATCGGTTGTACTGACAGTCGGGACATTCCTGGACGGCAAAATTCACATCGGACTGGAAAACTACAGCGGCGGCCGTGCCGGTGATCCGCCGTCAGTCTCTCTGTCACACCGCCTGCGGGAACTGCCGCTGCGTGTCGGTCGCCTGAAAACAGGGACACCACCGCGTATTGACGCCCGGACCATCGACTTTGCTCAGCTGACACCACAATTCGGTGACAACCCGATGCCGGTATTCTCCTTCATGGGCAGTGCGGATGAGCATCCTGAACAGATGCCGTGCCATATCACGTACACCAATGAAAAAACCCATGAGGTGATCCGCAATAACCTCGATCGCAGCCCGATGTACGCCGGTGTGATCGAAGGGATCGGACCGCGTTACTGCCCGTCCATTGAAGACAAAGTGATGCGTTTTGCGGATCGTAACCAGCATCAGATTTTCCTGGAGCCGGAAGGGCTGACCAGCAATGAAATTTACCCGAACGGTATCTCCACCAGCTTACCGTTTGATGTGCAGATGCAGATTGTTCACTCGATGAAAGGCATGGAAAACGCGCGTATTGTGCGTCCGGGATATGCTATCGAGTATGATTTCTTTGACCCGCGCGACCTGAAACAGACCCTGGAAAGCAAATACCTGCACGGCCTGTTCTTTGCCGGACAAATCAACGGCACCACCGGTTACGAAGAAGCGGCTGCCCAGGGGCTGCTGGCCGGTCTGAACGCCGCCCGCTATTCTGCCGATCAGGAAGGCTGGTTCCCGCGCCGTGACCAGGCGTATATCGGCGTGCTGGTGGACGACCTGTGCACACTCGGCACCAAAGAGCCGTACCGGATGTTTACCTCACGGGCGGAATACCGTCTGATGTTGCGTGAAGACAACGCAGATGCCCGTCTGACGGAAAAAGGCCGTGAACTGGGGCTGGTGGATGACGCACGCTGGGCACACTTCAGTGAAAAAATGGAACTGATCGAGAAAGAGCGTCAGCGCCTGAGAGATATCCGTGTCCATCCGCAGTCCGAAAGCGTGAAAGAGATCAACGCGATCCTGAACACGCCTCTCTCCAAAGAAGCGACCGGAGAAGATCTTCTGCGCCGTCCGGAGATGGACTACAACCGCCTGATGACCCTGAGTGATTTCGCACCGGGGGTTGATTCACCGGCAGCGGCACAGCAAGTGGAAATCCAGGTGAAATACGAAGGGTATATCTCCCGCCAGCAGGATGAAATTCAGCGTCAGCTGCGTAATGAGAACGCCACACTGCCTGTTGATCTCGATTACAAACAGGTGAGCGGGCTTTCCAATGAAGTGGTGGCCAAACTCAACGACCACAAACCGACCTCGATCGGTCAGGCATCGCGGATCTCCGGTATCACACCGGCTGCTATCTCTATCCTGCTGGTCTGGCTGAAAAAGCAGGGCCTTCTGCGGCGGAGTGCGTAACGGATGAGTGATTTACAGCAACAACTTTCCGCGCTGCTGCGCAGTGCGGATATCCGGCTGACCGATCAGCAGAAACAGCAGCTGACCGGCTATGTGGAGATGCTTCACAAATGGAACAAAGCCTATAACCTGACCTCTGTCCGTCAGCCGGAACAGATGCTGGTACGCCATATCATGGACAGTATCGTGGTGGAACCTCACCTGACCGGCAGCCGGTTTATTGATGTCGGCACCGGTCCCGGGCTTCCCGGTGTGCCGCTGGCGATTGTCCGTCCTGAGTCTCACTTTGTTCTGCTCGACAGCCTGGGTAAGCGTGTACGCTTCCTGAAACAGGTACAGCATGAACTGGGGCTGACCAACATCGAACCGGTTCAGAGCCGCGTGGAAGAGTATCAGGGCGAACCATTTGACGGAGTTATCAGTCGTGCATTTGCATCACTGGATGATATGCTCAGCTGGTGTCATCACCTGCCTGTACCGGAAACCGGGCGCTTTTTTGCACTGAAAGGCAGTGTGCCGGAAGAGGAATTAACCCGGTTACCGGAGGGGATTTCTCTCGTCAGTGTTGAAAAACTGGTCGTGCCGCAACTTGATGAGCAGCGCCATCTGGTGATTCTTAAAGCAAATTGAGTTTGCTGTACGTCAAAAAACAGAAATATTTTTAAGGGGACGGAGTCAGCGCATTTTCTGCACCGTCCCTTTGTTTTGCCGGAGACGAAAATAAAATGCGTAACGGGGCCGTTACAAAGTGACAACGGCAGATTGGTTACTTTCCGGTAAGTTTATCTGCGAAAAATTTCATGCCGGATCGTTTTTACTGATAACGCATTATTTCAAAATTATTTATTTTATTTAAAATTAACCTGTAAATATCAGTTAAATGTTTATTTTTTTGATTAACTGGTTGATAGATATTGCTATTTTTACAACCGTTGATCGCTATAAAATGTTAATTCAACTAATGTATTTTATGTTATGTGATTTTTGTCACGTTTCAGAAATGAGTTGCACGTCGTATTCCGAGGTAGGGTAGACTCTATTTTTTGTACGATTTGTGGTGGCGGCAAAGAAATTAAATTTTTATTCACTTTTTCGCTACTTATTGATTGAAAACAATCTGGCTGCCCGTATAATTTGCACGTTTTTGTCTCTTGACACTCTCGCTCAAAGGCAGTTTTATACATCATTCAGTAAGCCTGACCCCGGAAGGTGCACACGGAGAAACTAAATGTCATGTCTGTCTCCCTTTTCAACGGAAAATTGACCAAAAAACTGTTGTTTTTGCAGTTTATGACGTTTGTTGTTCTTAGTGCGCTTTTTTGCATAAAAAGTATCGAGTGGGGTGCTTCCGCGCTGGCCGGGGGAGTTGCCGCATGGATACCGAATGCGATTTTTTTGCTGATCAGTAACCGGCAGAAAGCGCATGAGGAACCGCAGTCGTACCGGATTGCATGGTTTTTTGTGGTAGGGGAAGGGTTTAAAGTTATCTTCGCGATAGCGATACTGATGATTGCTTTAGGAGTGTTTAAAGCGGCAGTTGCACCACTGGTCTTGACCTATTTAGCGGTGCTTTTCGTGCAGATTATCGCACCGGCCGTGCTAAGCGGTTAGCGGTTTTAACAACAAAGGGTAAGAGGCATCATGTCTGCATCAGGAGAAAGTTTAACCACAAAAGAGTATATCGGTGGCCACCTGAATAACCTTCAGCTGGACCTGAATACTTTCGAGTTGGTCAATCCCCATGCGAACGCGACTCCATCTTTTTGGACGCTGAACATTGACTCCCTTTTCTTCTCAGTCGTATTAGGTATTTTCTTTTTATGGCTTTTCAGAAGGGTGGCAAAGAAAGCGACAAGTGGCGTTCCCGGGAAATTTCAGACTGCGGTAGAAATGCTTATCGGCTTCGTTGACAGCAACGTCCGTGATATGTATCACGGCAAGAGCAAGGTTATTGCACCTCTCGCATTAACGGTGTTCGTGTGGGTGCTGCTGATGAACGCACTGGACTTATTACCAATCGACTTCATTCCGTATATCGGTGAACACATCCTCGGTTTACCTGCGCTGCGTATCGTTCCGACCGCAGACGTAAGTATCACACTGTCGATGGCGATTGGTGTATTCGTTCTTATCCTCTTTTACAGCTTCAAGATGAAAGGCGTGAAAGGATTTGCAAAAGAGCTGACATTACAGCCTTTTAATCATCCGTTATTCATTCCGGTCAACCTGATTCTGGAAGGGGTAAGCCTGCTGTCAAAACCTGTTTCCCTCGGTCTGCGACTGTTTGGGAACATGTATGCAGGTGAGCTGATCTTCATTCTTATTGCAGGTCTGCTACCGTGGTGGTCACAATGGTTACTGAGCCTTCCGTGGGCGATTTTCCACATACTGATTATTACGTTACAAGCCTTTATTTTCATGGTTCTGACGATCGTCTATCTGTCGATGGCGTCTGAAGAGCATTAATTTTATTACCAATAACTGTGATTTAACTGAAACAAACTGGAGACTGTCATGGAAAACCTGAATATGGATCTGCTGTACATGGCTGCCGCTGTAATGATGGGCCTGGCGGCTATCGGTGCTGCGATCGGTATCGGCATCCTCGGTGGGAAATTTTTAGAAGGCGCTGCACGCCAGCCGGATTTAATCCCTCTGCTGCGTACTCAGTTCTTCATCGTAATGGGTCTGGTTGACGCCATCCCGATGATCGCTGTAGGTCTGGGCTTGTATGTAATGTTTGCGGTTGCGTAGTGATACGGCCACTCCCGGATATTTACATCAACTCAATTAGATAAAGAGGTATTGTGCTGTGAATCTTAACGCAACAATCCTCGGCCAGGCCATCGCGTTTGTCCTGTTTGTTTTGTTCTGTATGAAGTATGTATGGCCACCGATCATGGCGGCCATTGAAAAACGTCAGAAAGAAATTGCTGACGGTTTATCTTCCGCAGAACGTGCTAAAAAGGACCTGGACTTAGCGCAAGCCAATGCGACCGACCAAATGAAAAAAGCGAAAGCGGAAGCATCTGCTCTGATCGAACAAGCGAATAAACAACGCGCTCAGATCATCGATGAGGCAAAAGCAGAAGCGGAAGTTGAGCGTAGCAAAATCGTAGCACAGGCACAGGCGGAAATTGACGCCGAACGCAAACGTGCTCGCGAAGAGTTACGTAAACAGGTCGCCATTTTAGCTGTCGCGGGTGCCGAGAAAATTATTGAACGTTCCGTGGATGAAGCTGCTAACAGCGACATCGTTGATAAACTTGTCGCTGAACTGTAAGGAGGATGGGGCATGTCAGAAATCGTTACTGTAGCTCGCCCCTACGCCAAAGCAGCTTTTGACTTTGCTGTGGAAAACCAGGCCGTTGAAAAATGGCAGAACATGCTGGCATTTACCGCGGAAGTGACACGCAATGAGCAGATCGAAGATCTGATTTCCGGTTCTTTTGCTCCGGAAACCCTGGCTCAGGCGTTTATCACTGTTTGCGGTGAGCAGATTGACGAGCATGTGCAGAACCTGGTTCGTATCATGGCTGAGAATGGTCGCTTAGTGACCCTGCCGGAAGTTAGCCGTCAGTTCGCAAAACTGCGGGCTGCGCTGGAGTCAACCGTTGAGGTTGAAGTCACTTCAGCCGGCGAACTCAATGAACAGCAGCTGGCGAAAATTTCTGCAGCGATGGAAAAACGTCTGTCACGCAAAGTTAAGCTGAATTGCAAAATTGATAAGTCAGTTATCGCGGGGTTTGTATTGCGCGCCGGTGACCTTGTCATCGACAACAGCATTCGCAATCGACTCGAGCGTTTAACCGACGTCTTGCAGTCTTAAGGGGACTGGAGCATATGCAACTGAATTCCACCGAAATCAGCGAACTGATCAAGCAGCGCATTGCTCAGTTCAATGTCGTGAGTGAAGCTCACAACGAAGGTACGATTGTCTCCGTCAACGACGGTATCATTCGTATCCACGGTTTAGCCGAAGTTATGCAGGGTGAGATGATCTCTCTGCCGGGCAACCGTTATGCTATCGCACTGAACCTGGAGCGCGACTCTGTTGGTGCGGTTGTGATGGGTCCTTATGCCGACCTGGCAGAAGGCATGAAAGTCAAATGTACCGGTCGTATTCTGGAAGTGCCGGTTGGCCGTGGCCTGTTAGGCCGTGTGGTCAACACCCTGGGTGAGCCTATCGATGGTAAAGGCCAGGTTGAGCACGATGGTTTCTCACCTGTCGAAGTTATCGCACCGGGTGTTATCGAACGTCAGTCCGTTGATCAGCCTGTACAGACCGGTTATAAGTCTGTCGATGCGATGATTCCAATCGGCCGTGGTCAGCGTGAGCTGATTATCGGTGACCGTCAGACCGGTAAAACCGCACTGGCAATCGATGCCATCATCAACCAGCGTGATTCCGGCATCAAATGTATTTACGTCGCAATTGGTCAGAAAGCGTCCACTATTGCTAACGTTGTCCGTAAATTAGAAGAGCACAATGCGCTGGCCAACACGATTGTTGTGGTCGCGAGTGCGTCTGAATCTGCGGCACTGCAATACCTGGCTCCGTATTCCGGTTGTGCAATGGGTGAATACTTCCGTGACCGCGGTGAAGACGCGTTAATCATTTATGATGACCTGTCAAAACAAGCGGTTGCTTACCGTCAGATCTCCCTGCTGCTCCGTCGTCCGCCTGGACGTGAAGCATATCCGGGTGACGTTTTCTATCTGCACTCCCGTCTGCTGGAACGTGCTGCGCGTGTTAACGCGGAATATGTGGAAGCGTTTACCAAGGGTGAAGTGAAAGGCAAAACCGGTTCTCTGACCGCGCTGCCAATCATCGAAACTCAGGCAGGGGACGTATCAGCGTTCGTTCCGACTAACGTTATCTCCATCACTGATGGTCAGATCTTCCTGGAATCCGCGCTGTTCAACGCCGGTATCCGTCCTGCGGTTAACCCGGGGATCTCCGTATCCCGTGTGGGTGGTGCAGCACAGACCAAGATCATGAAAAAACTGTCCGGTGGTATCCGTACCGCTCTGGCACAGTATCGTGAACTGGCGGCGTTCTCACAGTTCGCATCTGACCTTGATGATGCAACCCGTAAACAGCTTGACCACGGTCAGAAAGTTACCGAGTTGCTGAAACAGAAACAGTATGCACCAATGTCAGTGGCACAACAGTCTCTGTCACTGTATGCAGCTGAGCGTGGTTACCTGGAAGATATCGAAATTTCGAAAGTCGTGCCGTTTGAAGCTGCTCTGATTGGCTACGCCACTCGTGAACATGCTGATCTTCTGAAAGAAATCGACCAGACGGGTAGCTATAACGATGATATCGAAGCGAAGTTGAAAAACGTGCTCGATACCTTCAAGGCGACTCAGTCCTGGTAATACTAAACGGCCTGTGTGAACAGTACAGGCCGTCTGGTTCATGAGGAGAGCAAATGGCCGGCGCAAAAGAGATACGTTCTAAGATCGCCAGCGTACAAAATACGCAGAAGATCACTAAAGCGATGGAAATGGTCGCGGCGTCCAAAATGCGTAAAACGCAGGACCGCATGGCGGCCAGCCGTCCTTATGCAGAGACCATCCGCAGTGTGATTGGTCACATTGCATTGGGTAATCTGGAATATAAACATCCATACCTCGAAGAACGCGAGGTTAAGCGTGTCGGGTACCTGGTTGTTTCTACCGACCGTGGTTTGTGTGGTGGTTTGAACATTAACCTGTTCAAGAAGCTGATTGTCGAAATGAAAGACTGGTCTGACAAAGGTGTTCAGACTGATCTGGCTCTGATCGGGTCCAAAGCAACATCATTCTTCTCCTCTGTGGGCGGGAATGTGGTTGCTCAGGTAACCGGCATGGGGGATGACCCGTCGCTGGCTGACCTTATCGGTTCGGTAAAAGTCATGCTTCAGGCCTACGACGAAGGTCGTCTTGACAAGCTGTACATTGTAACTAACCGGTTTGTGAATACCATGTCTCAGGTTCCGACCATTGTTCAGGTTCTGCCGTTACCGCCAAGCGATGACGAAAGCCTGAAGAAGAAAACCTGGGATTATTTATACGAACCTGATCCTAAAGCGTTACTGGATTCCCTTTTACGGCGCTACATCGAAGCGCTGGTATACCAGGGCGTTGTGGAAAACCTGGCCAGTGAGCAGGCCGCCCGTATGGTTGCAATGAAAGCTGCAACTGATAACGGCGGTAACATGATCAAAGAGCTGAATTTAGTTTACAACAAAGCGCGTCAGGCAAGCATTACACAAGAACTCACCGAGATTGTGTCCGGTGCTGCCGCGGTTTAACACCCGGGTTTTACGAATTACGTAGAGGATTCAAGATGGCTACTGGAAAAATCATCCAGGTTATCGGCGCCGTTGTGGACGTCGAATTTCCTCAGGATGCAGTACCGAAAGTGTACGATGCGCTTGAGGTAACAAATGGTAAAGAAAAACTGGTGCTGGAAGTTCAGCAGCAGTTAGGCGGCGGGGTTGTCCGTTGTATCGCTATGGGTACATCTGATGGTCTGAGCCGTAATCTGGAAGTAACCGATTTAGGCCACCCGATCGAAGTCCCTGTCGGCGTGAAAACCTTAGGACGTATCATGAACGTTCTGGGTGATCCGATCGATATGAAAGGTGACATCGGCGCAGAAGAAAAATGGTCTATTCACCGTGCTGCACCAACATACGAAGAACTGTCTAACTCCCAGGAACTGCTGGAAACAGGTATCAAAGTAATGGACCTGATCTGCCCGTTCGCTAAGGGTGGTAAAGTCGGTCTGTTCGGTGGTGCGGGTGTGGGTAAAACCGTAAACATGATGGAACTGATCCGTAACATCGCGATCGAGCACTCCGGTTACTCTGTATTCGCAGGGGTCGGTGAGCGTACCCGTGAAGGTAACGACTTCTATCATGAAATGACAGACTCCAACGTTCTGGACAAAGTATCACTCGTGTACGGCCAGATGAACGAGCCACCGGGAAACCGTCTGCGCGTTGCTCTGACCGGTCTGACCATGGCGGAAAAATTCCGTGATGAAGGCCGCGACGTACTGCTGTTCGTTGATAACATCTACCGTTATACCCTGGCTGGTACTGAAGTATCCGCGCTGTTAGGCCGTATGCCTTCAGCGGTAGGTTACCAGCCGACACTGGCGGAAGAAATGGGTGTGCTTCAGGAACGTATCACCTCGACCAAAACAGGCTCTATCACGTCTGTACAGGCCGTTTACGTCCCTGCGGATGACTTAACTGACCCGTCTCCTGCAACTACGTTCGCCCACCTTGATGCGACCGTCGTTCTGAGCCGTCAGATTGCGTCTCTGGGTATCTACCCTGCGGTTGACCCGCTGGATTCCACCAGCCGTCAGCTTGACCCGCTCGTTGTTGGTCAGGAGCACTACGATGTTGCCCGTGGCGTACAGTCAATCCTCCAGCGTTATCAGGAACTGAAAGATATCATCGCAATCCTCGGGATGGATGAGCTGTCAGAAGAAGATAAACTGGTTGTTGCCCGTGCCCGTAAAATCCAGCGCTTCCTGTCTCAGCCGTTCTTCGTGGCAGAAGTCTTCACCGGTTCACCGGGTAAGTTCGTTTCCCTGAAAGACACAATCCGTGGCTTTAAAGGCATCCTGGAAGGTGATTACGATCATCTGCCGGAGCAGGCGTTCTACATGGTTGGTACCATCGAAGAAGCTGTGGAAAAAGCGAAGAAGATTTAATCCGGTTGACAGGAGGCTGATATGTCTGCAATGACGTTTCACCTGACGGTAGTAAGTGCCGAAAAACAACTGTTTAAGGGCTTAGTCCAGAAGATTCAGGTGACAGGCAGTGAAGGTGAGCTGGGTATTTACCCGATGCATACCCCGCTGCTGACTGCCATAAAACCGGGCATGGTACGGATTGTTAAGCAATTTGGTGAAGAAGAGCTTATCTACCTTTCAGGCGGAATGCTCGAAGTACAGCCAAACGGCGTTATCGTACTTGCGGACACGGCTATCCGTGCAAACGATCTGGATGCTGCACTGGCGATGGAATCAAAACGCCGCGCAGAAGAAAACATCCGGAAAGCACATGGTGACGTGGATTATGCTCAGGCATCAGCTGAACTGGCAAAAGCAATTGCAAAATTACGTGTAATTGACGAATTAGCCAAGAAGATGATGTAACCGAGGCAGTTAAAATATAAAAGCCAGTCAGTATCCGCTGACTGGCTTTTTTGCGTTGCGAAATATGTGGTATTTTCGTGTGTAAACAGGTTTACTTGGCACTCTAAAAGAGGAGCGATCAGATTTCTTATGTCTACGAATGCTAAAAGTGTGGTAATTCTCGCTGCGGGTAAAGGTACCCGGATGTACTCCGCGCTGCCGAAGGTATTGCATCACCTGGCGGGCAAACCTATGGTTCAGCATGTGATTGATACTGCCCTTTCACTGGGCGCACAGAACGTGCATCTGGTTTACGGACACGGCGGTGATTTATTACAGAATACGCTGGCGGATCAGAATCTGAACTGGGTTTTACAGGCAGAACAACTGGGAACCGGGCATGCGATGCAGCAGGCTGCACCTCACTTTGCCGATGACGAAGATATTCTGATGCTGTACGGCGATGTTCCGCTGATCGCGGCTGAAACCCTGGAACGCCTGATGGCGGTCAAACCGGAAGGCGGTATTGGTCTGCTGACGGTGATCCTGGATAACCCGGCGGGCTACGGCCGTATTATCCGCGAAAACGGTCAGGTGACCGGGATAATCGAACAGAAAGATGCCTCTGAAGAGCAGCAGAAAATCAACGAAATCAACACCGGTATTCTGGTTGCCAACGGCGGTGATCTCAAACGCTGGTTAGCAAAACTGAACAACAATAATGCGCAGGGTGAATTTTATATCACCGATATTATTGCCATTGCGCATCAGGAAGGGCATCGTATTGAGACCGCTCATCCGGAAAAACTGAGTGAAATGGAAGGGGTGAATAACCGCCTTCAGCTCGCGGCGCTGGAACGTATTTATCAGCGTGAACAGGCTGATCGCCTGTTACTCGAAGGTGTCATGATCCTTGATCCGGCGCGTTTTGATCTGCGCGGCACCCTGACACACGGTAAAGACGTCATCATCGACGTGAATGTCATTATCGAAGGCAATGTGACTCTCGGTAATAATGTGGTGATTGGCGCCGGTTGTGTGCTGAAAGATTGTGTTATTGGTGACGGCTCTGTGCTCAGCCCGTATACCGTGGTGGAATCATCCGAAATGGCCCGTGACTGTACTGTCGGTCCGTTTGCCCGTCTGCGTCCCGGCTCTGTGCTGGCGGATAAAGCTCATGTCGGCAACTTTGTCGAAATGAAGAAAGCGACACTCGGCACCGGCTCCAAAGCCGGACATCTCAGCTACCTGGGGGATGCGGAAATCGGTAACGATGTGAATATCGGTGCCGGAACTATCACCTGTAACTATGATGGCGCAAACAAATTCAAAACCGTGATCGGCGATGATGTTTTTGTCGGCTCTGATACCCAACTGGTGGCACCGGTCACTATCGGGAAAGGCGCGACCGTCGGTGCCGGTACAACCGTAACAAAAGATGTGGGTGATAATGAACTGGTGATAAGCCGGGTCAGACAAACCCAGATTGCCGGCTGGAAACGCCCGGTAAAAATGAAAAAGTAAATACAATAATAACCCCATATCTACACAGCCCGGGGACACGGCAACGCCGTAAAAACAATCAGGCAGGACATCGTTAAATCAGGAATTTACAACTATGTGTGGAATTGTTGGTGCAGTAGCACAACGTGATATCGCTGAAATTCTGTTAGAAGGGCTTCGTCGTCTGGAATACCGCGGGTATGACTCTGCCGGTATGGCGGTTGTGGACAGCGAAGGGCACCTGACCCGCCTGCGTGAAGTCGGTAAAGTAAAAATGCTGGCGGAAGAAGCAGAAAAAACGCCGGTTTCCGGCGGCACCGGTATCGCGCACACACGCTGGGCAACGCATGGTGAGCCTCTGGAACGCAACGCACACCCGCATGTTTCCGGAAATATCGCCGTTGTTCATAACGGTATTATTGAAAATTACAGTGAATTACGGGAATTACTGAAAGGCCGCGGCTATCAGTTCACATCCGACACAGACACTGAAGTTATCGCACACCTGGTGAACTGGGAACATGCACAGGGCGGTACGCTGCGTGAAGCCGTACAGCGTGCTATCCCGCAGCTGCGCGGTGCATACGGTACGGTAATTATGGATTCCCGCACACCGGAACTGCTGGTTGCTGCCCGTTCAGGCAGCCCGCTGGTGGTCGGTCTGGGTGTCGGTGAAAACTTCCTCGCCTCTGATCAGCTGGCGCTGCTGCCGGTTACCCGCCGCTTTATCTACCTGGAAGAAGGGGATATAGTTGAAATCACCCGCCGTCATGTTCATATTTTTGACCGTAATGGTGATGAAACTGAGCGTGATGTGATTGAATCCAACGTTCAGTATGATGCCGGTGATAAAGGTATTTACCGTCATTACATGCAGAAAGAGATCTATGAGCAGCCGCTGGCCATCAAAAACACGATGGAAGGGCGACTGCGCAATGAAACGGTTGAATTCAGCGAGCTGGGTGAAAAAGCCCGTGATGTGCTGTCCGGTATCGAGCATATCCAGATTGTCGCCTGCGGTACCTCATTCAACGCCGGGATGGTCTCCCGCTACTGGTTTGAAGCACTGGCGGGTATTCCGTGTGATGTCGAAATCGCCTCTGAATTCCGTTACCGCAAACCGGCCTGCCGCAAGAACAGCCTGCTGATCACTATTTCACAATCCGGTGAAACCGCAGATACTCTGGCTGCACTGCGTCTGGGTAAAGAATTGGGTTATCTGACCTCACTGGCTATCTGTAACGTTGCCGGTTCATCGCTGGTACGTGAATCTGATTTTGCCGTGATGACCAAAGCCGGGACTGAAATCGGTGTGGCCTCCACCAAGGCATTCACTACTCAGCTGACTGTTCTGCTGATGCTGGTGGCTTACCTCGGCCGCCTGAAAGGCAAAGGTGAAGCGCTGGAGCACAGTATTGTGACTGCACTGCATGCGCTGCCGAGCCGTATCGAGAGCATGCTGTCCCAGGACAAAGTCATCGAGCAGCTGGCGGAAGATTTCTCTGACAAGAGCCACGCACTGTTCCTGGGCCGCGGGGATCAGTTCCCGATCGCGGTGGAAGGCGCACTGAAGCTCAAAGAGATCTCCTATATCCACGCAGAAGCGTATGCCGCCGGTGAATTGAAACACGGCCCGCTGGCGCTGATTGATGCGGATATGCCGGTCATTATCGTGGCACCAAACAACGAACTGCTGGAAAAACTGAAATCCAACATTGAAGAAGTCCGTGCCCGTGGTGGTCTGCTGTATGTCTTCGCAGATAAAGACGCCGGTTTCAGCGACAGCGAAAATATGAAAATTATTCCGCTGCCGTATGTGGAAGAGCTTATTGCCCCAATCTTCTACACCATCCCGTTACAACTGCTTTCCTATCACGTCGCCTTAATTAAAGGCACCGATGTGGATCAGCCGCGTAACCTGGCGAAATCAGTGACAGTTGAGTAAGCTGAGCCTGATTTAGTTTCAGATAATTAATTAGTAAAGCCCGGCGCGTATCATTGTGATGTTCGCCGGGCTTTTTCTATTCCGCCATTCTCATCCTTAAGAAAAATAACATCATTATTTGACTAACAATCATATTTATAAACTAAATGTGATTAGGTTCACTTACTTATCAGTAATAGAATTTGAATTTATTTCTTTAATAACCAATTATATAGAAAGCCAAAATAAAAAATAAATTAAGATTCAGGCACTAAAAATATCGCAAAATACCAATACTGGAGTAAGTTATGCTTAAACATATCAGTATAAGAACCGTCATTGTCGTCTTTCTCATCTGTAATTTCACTACAATTAATATTATCTTTCTCTTACCCCTGTCTGCACTAATTAAATTAGTAATGCTTAATATTGTTAGTGTTTTTACGTTCGCCTGCTCATGGTTTTACATTACAAAGTATCTGGTGATGCCGATTAATGCCGTGAAAAACAGTATTGATGAGGTCAACGCCGGTAACTTGTCGGTGCGGATCCCGGTATTTGGTAATAACTGTGCCGGACGCCTGATCCCCGGGGTGAATCAGCTGGCAGAAAGCCTTTCTCTGCTGGTCAGTGAGATCCGCAGCTCATCAGATTCTGCATCTGTGTTGTCTGAGCAGCTGGCAATGCGCAGTTTTGAGCTGTCTGCCAAGACAGAGCAGCAATCGGCCATGCTGGTGGAAACAGCGGCCAATATGGAGGAGATTGCCGCCGGAACTAAAAATAATGCGGAGAATACGGTGCTGGTCAGTGAGCATGCACAGGAAGCAACCGTGTTTGCCGGACATGGCGGTAAGCTGATGGAGGAAGTGGCCACCAATATGCATTCTATTAATGAGTGCACCAATAAGATGACTGAAATAATCACCCTGATTGATTCCATTGCCTTCCAGACCAACATTCTGGCGCTGAATGCTGCTGTAGAGGCCGCCCGTGCCGGTGAGCACGGCAGAGGCTTTACTGTGGTCGCCGGTGAGGTCAGAAATCTGGCTCACCGCAGTTCAGAATCAGCCAAAAATATTAAATCCCTGATTGCGGTGACAACCGATAATGTTAAGCAGGGAGAGGATATTGTCCACCGTGCCGAAGTGAATATGAATAAGATTGTTGAGGGGGCGGAGCGGGTAAACGGCCTGATGGCGCAGATCTCTGTTTCCACACAGCAGCAGCAACAGGGGATTGAGCAGATAGCAACGGCCCTTTCCGAGCTGGAACAGGCAACTCAGGGCAGTGTGATGATCGCCGATGAGCTTGCCGGTTCTTCTGATGCGCTTAAGGCTCAGGTTGCGGATTTACAGTCACGGACACGGGATTTCCGCCTGACGGATCATGCCGCTGCTCAGCCGCATAACAAACCGGGATTAAATACCGGTAAACGGGTCACGAGGTTTGCCGCATCAGCTCAGGCATGATTACCGAAAACCTGAATTGCCTGTTGTAATCGCGAGGAGCGCCTTGTCAGTTCAGTGGTGGCACCGGTGACATTATTGACCATTTCAGTATTGTTGCCGGTCATGGTACCGATACGGGCGACGGATTCATTGATAAGCTCCAGTGCCTGAGTCTGTTCTTTGGTGGCAAGACCGATTTCATTGATCATGGATGACATCTTCAGCACATCGGTGACCATTTCCCCGAGCTGGGTTTCAGTCTGCTCTGCCATTGTCACGCCGGTGCGGACATTGGCCGCGTTTTTCTCAATCAGGGTTTTGATCTCTTTGGCGGCAGAGGCGGAATGCAGCGCCAGGTTGCGTACCTCTGCCGCCACAACAGAAAAGCCCCGTCCGGCATCCCCTGCACGGGCTGCTTCCACCGATGCATTCAGCGCCAGAATATTAGTCTGAAAAGCAATACGGTCAATCACGCCGATGATATCAACAATCTGATTATTATCCGCAGAAATGGTATGCATCATATCGATGGTTTTCTGCATGGTTTCGTTGCTTTGAGTTGCACTGTTACTCGCATTACCGGCGATATTCATCGTCAGATAAACACTCTCGGCAGTCTGCTGCACCGCACTGCTGATTTCCTCAATGGCGACCGCAGTTTGCTGCAGATGGGCGGATGCCTCTTCAGAGCGGGTATGCAGCGCGGTGGTTTCCTGTGAAACCCGCTGGTTGATAGCGCGGATCCCGGCAACCTGGGTGCTGACATCATCCACCAGCGAGTTCAGATTAAGTCCTGACTGATTCACCAGGCGCATCAGCAGTCCGATTTCATCAACTCTGTCCATGTGTACCGGATCCGGTTTCCGCCCGGAAACGACTTTTTTCATCTGTGACAGCAGTAATTTAACCGGCTGAGAGACTTGTGACTGAAGGTAAACCGACAGCAGAATAAATAAAGCCGCCACACCACCTGCCTGAATAAACGGATTTAACGGTGAAAATACCAGAGCAAGGGTTAATAGCATTACAGTTAATAAGGAATAATTAATCCGCTGCCCGACAGGCAGCCATTTCAGTAATGATAAAAATGCCAGTTTACCTTTGCGGATAATAATACCTTTAAAAAAACGATATCCGTTTAATTTATTACTCTTTAACCTGCTGTAAAGTGAGGCACTTTTTTTTATTTCATCACGGGTTGGTACTGTCCGGACAGAAATATAGCCTGTCAGTTTTTTATCGTGCCAGACCGGGGTGACATTTGCCCGCACCCAGTAATGGTCGCCGTTACGGCAGCGGTTCTTGATAATACCTGTCCAGCTGTCACCCTGCTGCAGGGTATACCACATATCGGCAAAGGCGGCCGGGGGCATGTCCGGGTGGCGGATAATATTGTGAGGCTGTCCGGTTAATTGCCCTTCCTCAAACCCGCTTGCGGTAATAAATGCAGAGTTTGCATAGGTTATATGGCTCTGAGTGTCAGTGGTTGACATTAATATTGCATTGTCGTTAAGCGAGTATTCATGCTGTGTGACTGGCATGTTGTTTTTCATGATAACCCCGGGTGATATAAAATAATTAACAAATAGCCCTCCGTACTGTAAAAAACAGTACAGAATGGTTGTTTTATTTTTGGGCTAATATATTAGTAATTGACCGGGAAATATAGATTTTTTTATTTTTAAAAATTATTTTTTGTCATAGAGATGAAACAATTTAAGCGATCTTTAATTATTAAATTAATATTATATTTATTCTTGTTTGTTGATGTGACAACAGTTTTTATGTTATTCGTTTTTTATATTGGATAGGGATTTTAAATTTAAATAAATCTCAGTTTCGGAATTTTTAAATCATTACTTAACCGTAATTTTCAGTGAAGACAATAGCCGTGTTTTTAAGGTAAATGTGTACCGGTTATCTGACCGGGTGATCCGGAATGTGGCGCAGCGTCATTTCGGCGACATTCAGTGATTCCGGAAGGGCGATACGGTAAGTGCAGAACACTTTTCTCAGATTCATGTCCACAACGACGGTGTCGAGCTGTAAATTTTTCGGGATGGAAAACCCGAGACCGGAGCCGATAAACACAAACAGGTTCTCCACCGGAACATAAAACAGCACATGCTGGCGTTCAATTTCAGTGGCGGAGACCAGACCGAACAGTTTCAGCGGCAGTTTATTACCGGCTTTAAGATGCGGGATTTGCAGTGTCGGGTGGGCACCGCACCAGTAATTGAGGTTATCCGGTGTCTGCGGCGGGAGTGAGGACACCGGGTCGTAATCACCGGCGTACTCTGTCCGTCCCTGCCAGGTCCGGCCGAAAAAACCGAAACCGTCCGGGCGGAGTATCTGACTGATATGTTCTGCCGGGATATCCGGGGATTCTATCTGATGCGCCGGTAACTGTGTTTTATCACACTGAGCCAGAAATTCCGCCGGGTACCAGCCCATACCGATCGGGTTTGCCGGAGAGGTAAAAATGGTATCACCGGCACTGTATGTACCGCCGGAGGCATGCTCATAACGGATCTCAAGATAACGTACCGGTTCAGATTCCGTGAGAAACCATTCGTTATCCTCTTTTATCCAGTAACGGGGACCGAATATGCGCAGGGCTTTCTGATATTTTCCGATCTGAATACCGACATCAAAAACCGGAACCGGATTATTTTCCGGCACAAACGCCGTGGCGTTAATGACAATATCGGTTTTGGGTTTATAAGGGGCTAAATCACTTTCGTATTCAATACTGGTATCAACCATTTCATCGTAGCTGACATCTGTATAATTCAGCATGGATTGTTCCGGGGAAATAATAAGCTGACTCTGACCATCACGGTTATTTATCCGGATATCATAGGTAATACGTGATGCAACGATATGAAATGTATCATGTTGCTGATTATCGCTGTCATAATTGAGTGCCGGAAAAATAGTGTGATTGATAAAATTCATGACATTAGCCTTTATAACAGATAAAAAATCACAATAATAAGTAATTTCCCTCGGGCTGATGTAATACAGGGCAGATATAATAGTATCCTATGTATAAACACGATATTTTTACGGATTCAGCCGATTTTTAATATCGCTAATGTAGTCTTTTTCCGGGAAAAGAATATAAGAGTTAACCGATATTCTTTTTATTATTTACCGCCCGCACCGCAGGCGGTAAATAAATGTTTATCAGCCGGAAAAATTGAGACAGGCTGCGCCCCGGGCTCCGCCGGAATCCCCGTAACGGGCTTTATGAATGGCGGGCAGTGAGGCAACACCGTAGAGGTACTGCGGCAGGTATTCCGGCAGCAGGCGGTAAATCTCCTCAAACTGTGATAATCCGCCGCCGATCACCAGCAAATCAGGATCAAAAACACTCAGCACATTTCCCAGGTAGTGCGCAAGCAGCGACATATACCGCTCAACGTGCAGTTTCGCATTATGATCACCATCGTAGTAACGGGCGATAATATCAACCGCACTGAGTTTTTCGCCGTAAAATGCCGTGAAAATCCGCTCAAATCCCGGGCCGGAAAGATAGGTTTCAAAACAGCCGGTTTTTCCGCAGCCGCAGAGAGTCTCCGGAACCTGATGGCCGAGAAGTTTATCCCCTTCCAGCGTCATATTGATGTGGCCGATTTCGCCGGCGATACCATTTTTCCCCGGCAACACGGTCCCGTTAATCACAAAGCCGCCGCCGACACCGGTACCGAGGATCAGTCCCAGTACTGTCGGGTAGTGGCGGAATGCCGGATCCCAGGCTTCGGAGAGTGCAAAGCAGTTGGCGTCATTTTCAATTTTTACCGGGCGCTGCAGTATCGTTTCCAGATCATGGCGCAGCGGCTGATACTGAGCGGCAGGCACATTGGTGGTAAACACCGTTCCTTTTTCATGATTCACAATGCCGGGAACGCCGATACCGATTTTTCCTTTGCATCCGAGTTCGCTATCCGCCTGTTCTGTCAGTTGTCTGAACGCTTCAAGCAGCGCGGCGTAGCTCTCTTTCGGTGTCGCGATACGCTTTTGCCAGACCGGTTCCAGTGCTTCATTAAAAACGGCAAGCTCAATTTTTGTCCCGCCCATATCAAAACCGTAATACATGATGATTCCGCCCTGTTCTGATCACTGTTGTGTTATCCCCAGCATAAAGCACCGGCGGCCGGATGAGAACCCGTCGTCTGATATAAGTCCCGCTTCTGAACAGCAGGGGATCATCAATAAATTCACTTGCACCGTTATTCATATTTTGTCAGGTTAAGAGTATTGCAAACGCAGTTCAGATGAGAATAAAAGGAAACATCACGATGAAAAATGTGGGATTTGTCGGCTGGCGCGGGATGGTGGGGTCTGTGCTGATGCAGCGCATGACAGAAGAGCGGGATTTTGACGGGATCCGTCCGGTATTCTTCTCAACCTCGCAGAGCGGCGGGGAAGCGCCGTCATTCGGCGGGCACCGCAGCACGTTACAGGACGCATTTGATATTGATGCACTTCGCGCGCTCGACATTATTATCAGCTGCCAGGGCGGCGATTACACCAATGATGTCTATCCGAAGCTGCGTCAGAGCGGCTGGGACGGCTACTGGATTGATGCGGCATCAGCACTGCGGATGAATGATGATGCAATCATTATTCTCGACCCGGTGAATGGTAAGCATATAGAAGAAGGGCTGAACCGCGGCATTAAAACATTTGTCGGCGGTAACTGTACGGTCAGTCTGATGCTGATGTCACTGGGCGGCCTGTTTGAGGCGGATCTGGTGGAGTGGGCTTCTGTGGCAACTTACCAGGCGGCATCCGGTGCCGGTGCGCGTCATATGCGTGAGCTGCTGGTGCAGATGGGAGCACTGAACGCCCATGTGGTGAAAGAGTTACAGGACCCGGCTTCCGCGATTCTGGATATTGAACGCAAAGTCACTGAATTTACCCGCAGCGGCGCATTACCGGCGGAACAGTTCGGTGTGCCGCTGGCCGGGAGCCTGATCCCGTGGATTGATAAGCAGCTGGATAACGGCCAGAGCCGTGAAGAATGGAAAGGGCAGGCGGAAGCCAACAAAATCCTGTCACGCGGTCAGAATATTATTCCGGTGGATGGCCTGTGTGTCCGTATCGGCGCTCTGCGCTGCCACAGCCAGGCATTTACCCTGAAACTGAAGAAAGATCTGCCGGTTGCGGAGATTGAGTCATTGCTGGCTGCCCATAATGAGTGGGTTCGCGTGGTACCGAATGATCGCGATATTACCGTGCGTGAGCTGACCCCGGCGGCGGTCACCGGCACACTGAAAACGCCGGTCGGGCGCATCCGTAAACTGAATATGGGGCCGGATTATATCTCTGCGTTTACTGTGGGTGACCAGCTTCTGTGGGGAGCCGCAGAGCCGTTACGCAGAATGCTGAATATTTTACTGAAATAACGATAATCATCTAAAGATAGTTTATGGTGTAGACCCATGTGTTGAATTTTTCACATGGGTCATTTTTTTTGTTTACTCTTTGCTTCTTTTGCAGTATCTGCATCTTCTTACTGACTGAACCGGTTAAACAACGGGGTGTATGTGTTTTTTGCGGCTGAACAATACCAGTCAGGTCTATATTACCGGGATCATTGGTACATTCCGTTTATTGTTTGTTATTTGCGCAAAATGCGCCGGTAACATTTCATTCCTGTTCCGTTTTTATTTTATTGTTAAAACTGTACATATAATGTGTTGTATATTCCCGGAGGCTGTTTTATAGCAGATATTTAATCTTTCTGAGAATTAAAATCTGCGTTAATAGCTGTTGAGACTGACTTAATGTTTATATTTAGTTGTATGTTTTAAATCACCCGCTGTATTTGTCTCTTTCTTGTTTTTTTGTCTGCTGTTCCCGGCGCTGTAAAAATGGCTTGATTCGGGTAATAAAAAAAGACGCTGATTTCTGATCCTCTGTACCGCCCGCTTTTTCCTGTTGTTCATTCTTCCTTCGTTAATTTTAGTCTGTGAGTTTCTTATATAAACATACTCCCGTTTCACAAAACCGTAACGAAATAAATAAATGTTTCTTTTGTGTTAATCCGGTTTTTTATTAACAGAATTTATTTATTATCGCAGTGATTAAATTAGTTTACATAAGAAAACGTAATTATTAACCTGTTTTACGGATTTGAAAGTTGCGCATTTCATAAGCTAATATACGTATGTTGCTTCACTGAATGTACATTTTTCAGCAGGGTATACCCTATTTTTCCGTAATTTCCCGTGTTCAGAGTGAAAGCAGCGTTAATTAATTTTAACTATCAATAAGTGATCTGAGAAGGAGGTTTTATGTCTCTTCATGCAGTGAAAGGTAAAAATAGTTCAGAATTTATTGATATTTATGCATCAACGGACTCGGATGCAAAACTCCCGAAATACAAAATGCCGGACGACAGCAGTGACCCGCGGATTATTTACAGTGTGGTCCGTGACGAATTATTGCTGGATGGTAATTCCCGTCAGAACCTGGCGACATTTTGTACAACCTGGATTGAGGATGAAGTCAAACAGCTGATGACGGACAGTGTCGATAAAAACATGATCGACAAAGACGAATATCCGCAAACCGCTGAAATTGAAAGCCGCTGTGTGCATATTATTGCCGACCTGTGGAATTCCCCGCAGGCACAGGAAACTATCGGCTGCTCTACCACCGGCTCCAGTGAGGCGGCGATGCTCGGCGGGCTGGCAATGAAATGGCGCTGGCGTAAAAACCGCGAAAAACAGGGGAAAGAGACCGGTAAGCCGAACCTGGTAACCGGCCCAGTACAGGTATGCTGGGAAAAGTTTGCCCGTTATTTTGATGTGGAACTGCGGCAGATCCCGCTGGAAGGCGATGCTCTCGGTATGCAGCCATCTGATCTGCGCAAATATTGTGATGAAAATACTATCGGCGTGGTGGCGACACTGGGGGTCACGTTTACCGGGATTTATGAGCCGGTGGCGGAACTGGCAAAAGAACTGGATGCAATACAACGGGATACCGGTCTTGATATTCCGCTGCATGTTGACGGGGCCAGCGGCGGGTTTATCGCGCCGTTTATCCAGCCGGAACTGGTGTGGGATTTCCGGATTGAACGGGTGAAATCCATTAACAGCTCCGGACACAAATACGGCCTGTCACCGCTGGGTGTCGGCTGGGTGGTCTGGCGCAGCAAAGAAGATCTGCCGGAAGAGCTGGTTTTCAATGTCGATTATCTCGGCGGCAATATGCCGACATTTGCACTGAATTTTTCCCGTCCCGGCGGGCAAATCATTGCACAGTATTATAACTTCCTGCGTCTGGGACGCGCCGGTTATACCAAAATTCAGCAGGCGTGTGCAGATACTGCGCAATGGCTTGCGGATGAACTGAACAAGCTGGGGATTTTCGACCTGGTGTATGACGGCCGCGGCGCACTGCCGGCAGTAGCTTACAAGCTGAAACCGGGCGTGACACAGTTTAATCTGTATGACCTTTCCGACCGCATCCGCACACGCGGCTGGCTGATAGCCTCTTATCCGCTCCCGGCGGACAGAGAAAAAACCGTTGTTCAGCGCATTATGATCCGCCACGGTGTCAGCCGTGATCTGGCCGCACTGCTGCTGGATGATATCAAGCGGGCTATCGATCACTTCAGGCAAAATCCGGTGGTGAATTCCACGGCTAAAGCAACCTTCCATCACGGTTAATTAACAACGACCTCCGGCTGGTATCCGCAGCCGGAGGCTCTCACTCATTATCCTCCGGGGTGCTTTTATGACTGATACTTCAACCAAAAAACCGTCTTCCGGTGCAGCGAAACTGACTGTCGGCACACTTATCGTCATGAATATTGTGGCGGTGGTGAGCCTGCGCGGTTTGCCTGCCGAAGCGGAATACGGTCTCAGTGCGATTTTCTATTATCTGTTTGCAGCGGTGTTCTTTCTGATCCCCGTATCACTGGTTGCAGCTGAACTGGCTACCGGCTGGTCGGAGAAAGGCGGGGTGTTCCGCTGGGTCGGCGAGGCGTTCGGGCCGCGTCTGGCGTTTCTGGCAATGGCGATGCTGTGGATTGAGGTGACGGTCTGGTTCCCGACCGGGCTGACATTCGGGGCGGTATCACTCGCCTTTATCAATCCGCATCAGGCATTTGATGAAGCGCTGGCGGCCAATAAATTCTTTGTGCTCGGTGTTGTGCTGTTTATCTACTGGCTGGCGACGTTTATTGCCTTTAAAGGGGTCGGCGCATTTGCCCGGGTATCAAAATGGGGCGGGATTATCGGGACGATTGTTCCGGCGATCATTCTGATTGTGCTCGGTTTCTCCTACCTGTTCAGCGGCCAGACACCGCAGATTGACCTGGCGTGGGATCAGGTTCTGCCGGATTTCTCAAACTTCGATAACATTGTGCTGGCGGCCAGTATTTTCCTGTTTTATGCAGGTATGGAAATGAACGCCATTCACGTGAAGGACATTGATAACCCGACAAAAAACTACCCGAAAGCCATTATTCTGGCGGCGGCGGGTACGGTGGCTATCTTTGTGCTGGGCACACTGGCGATCGCCTTTATCATTCCTCAGTCCGATATCAGCCTGACCCAGAGTCTGCTGGTGGCTTACGATGACATGTTCAAATGGGCACATATTCCGTGGATGGGACCGATTGTCGCCGTCATGCTGGCTATTGGTGTGCTGGCAAGTGTGGTGACCTGGGTTGCCGGGCCGTCTTCCGGTCTTCTGGAAGTGGCGAAAGCGGGCTATCTGCCGCACTGGTTCCAGCATACCAACAAGAACGGGATGGCAACACATATCCTGCTGGTACAGGCTGTGCTGGTCTCTCTGCTGGCGGTGCTGTTTGTGGTGCTGCCGTCCGTGCAGGCGGCTTATCAGATCCTCAGTCAGCTGACGGTTATTCTCTATCTGGTTATGTATATGCTGATGTTCAGCGCTGCGATTTACCTGCGCTTCAGTCAGCCGCAGCGTGCCCGTCCGTACCGGATCCCCGGTGGTAATGCAGGGATGATTATCCTCGGTGGTATGGGGTTGCTTGGTTCATTAACCGCGTTTCTGTTCAGTTTTATCCCGCCGGCACAGATTGCGGTCGGCAGCCCGGAAGTGTATGTGGGGGCGCTGATCGGACTGACCGTTCTGTTCGTTCTTCTTCCGTTTGTTGTTTATCAGATCCGTAAACCCGGCTGGCGTGATCCGGACAGTGATTTCGCACCGTTTACATGGGAAAACAAAGGAAAAGCATCATGACGGATTTAACCGCTATCAAACAGGCAGTGACCAATGCCTGGCAGCAGTTTCATCAGGCGCCGGGCGGCGCGAATGCGGATTATATTCCGTTCCTGGCCAATATTCCGTCTGACCTGGCGGCAGTTGCGGTAGTCACTGTGCAGGGGGATGTGATCAGCAGTGGTGATGCCGATTACCGGTTTGCTATCGAGTCAATTTCCAAAGTCTGCACGCTGGCACTGGCGCTGGAGGATATCGGCCCGCAGGCGGTTCAGGATCAGATTGGTGCCGATCCGACCGGGCTGCCGTTTAACTCCGTGATGGCGCTGGAACTGCATAACGACAAGCCGTTGTCGCCGCTGGTGAATGCCGGTGCGATCGCGACCGTCAGTGCGGTCACCGCAAAATCCGCCGATGAACGCTGGCAGCGCATTCTGACCATGCAACGCCGTCTCGGGTCGGAGAATATCGCACTGTCAGACGAACTGAATCAGTCGGAGCAGACCACCAATTTCCATAACCGGGGCATATCCTGGTTGCTGTATTCGGCTCAGAATCTCTATTGTGATCCGATGGAGGCCTGTGATGTGTATACCCGCCAGTGTTCCACACTGCTGACCACCAAAGAGCTGGCCACAATGGGGGCGACACTGGCCGGACACGGCAAAAACCCGGTAACCGGTGAGCAGGTGCTGAACCCGGCTCATACCCCGTTTATCCTGGCAGAAATGACTATGGAAGGGCTGTATGGCCGCTCCGGTGACTGGGCATACACGGTCGGGTTACCGGGTAAAAGCGGGGTCGGCGGGGGGATCCTCGCAGTGGTACCGGGTGTAATGGGTATCGCGGCATTTTCACCGCCGCTGGATGATGATGGAAACAGCGTCAGAGGCCAGAAAATGGTGGCTTCGGTTGCCGCTGCACTGGGATATAACCTTTACCGGTGATCCCGCTGATAACGATAACGCCCGGATTTCCGGGCGTTATCGGATATAGATAAACACCAGCGGCAGCATATGTTTTATTTCAGGAGCGGGTTATGAAGCCAGTGTCATCAGAAAAGCCGTTAACATTGTTACAGGTTATTGCGCTGGGGATTGGCGCGATGGTCGGTGCCGGGATTTTTGCCCTGCTGGGGCAGACGGCGCTGATTATGCAGTCTGCAACATGGATTGCCTTTGCCTGCGGCGGTCTGGTTGCGTTATTTGCCGGTTATGCCTATGCCCGGCTGTCCGCCTGCTATCCCTCACCGGGCGGCATTATTGATTTCTTCCGGTTGTCATTTCCCGCAGTGCTGACGATTGCCTTATCCTTTCTGTATCTTGTCACGCTGATCCTGACAGTGGCGATGGTGGCAAGGGCGTTCGGAGCCTATGCTGTTCAGCTTTTTCATCAGGGAAATGAATCGGCCTTATTACCGGAAGTGTATACCGCGTTTATTATTATCGCGGTCGGTCTGATGAATATCACCGGCAGCCACGCTGTCGGCAAAGTTGAAGTCCTTCTGGTGGGCACCAAACTGGTGATTATTATCGCCCTGGTAGCAACGGGTGTATTTACCGTGGATACAACACTGCTGAATATCAGCACGTTTTCCGGTGATACCCTTTTTTCCGCCGTCGGGCTGACGTTTTTCGCCTATGCCGGGTTCGGCATGATGGCAAATGCCTCAGATAAAGTGGCAGACCCCGGCCGGGTGATGCCGAGGGCATTTATGATCGCCATTTTATTCACGATTGCGCTGTATATCAGCCTGGCGCTGGTATTACTCGGCAATCTCTCGCCGTCTCAACTGGTGCGTTATGCCGATACCGCTGTGGCTCAGGTGGCTTATCCCGTATGGGGAAAAACTGGTTTTGTGATTGTGGCCGCCGCCGCGCTGCTGGCGACAACATCCGCCATTAATGCCACCCTGTTTTCCGCCTTTAATATCACCGACAGAATGTGCAGCACCGGTATTCTGCCGGATGCCTGGGGAAAAACGGTATTCCGGCAGGGTACGCTGGTGAATATTCTGCTTATTCTGCTGACACTGCTGCTGGCGCTGTTCCTGAATCTCAGTGATCTGGCAAATGTCGCCAGTTTTACGTTCCTCCTGTGCTATCTGATGGTGCTGGTGGTGGCGTGGCGTCAGAGCGCGGTTATCCGGGCATCAAAAATTATTACCGGTACCGGGATTGTCCTCGTTACCGCGGTATTGGCCGGTTTTGTGGTGACGTTGCTGAGCGGAGGGTTTATTTCTGTCAGTGTGATTGCCGCGGCGCTTATTCTCTGTCTGGCTGCGGGTTATCTGCGGAAACGGAGCCGGAAAGATGAATGAATGGCTGGATAACATTCTTCTTAATTATGTGACTTTTGTGTCGCTGTTCAGCCCTCCGGCAACCATCACTGCCGCCACGATTATCCTTGGCCGGATTGACCGGAACATATTGTGGCAAATCGCCTGGAAGATTGCGGCGGGATACACACTGGTCATGCTGGTGGTTATCTGGCTGGGGAACTGGCTGCTGACGGCTCTCGGGCTGAGTGCGGATGCGCTGACCGTCACCGGTGGCATTGCACTGCTGGCACAGGGATGGCCGATGCTTATCCGCGGGGTCAAAGAGGAGCACAGTGATATTCCGGTCAGTGTGACGCCGCCGAAAGATATTATGCGGCTGGCAATGGTACCGCTGCTTTTCCCGCTGTCGATGGGTGGCGGCACGATAGCGGTCGGAATTTCGCTGGCCGGACACAGTGATTCCCTGTCCGGGCTGATACAGCTTTCTGTTGTGATCCTGCTGATGCTGCCGACCATTGCGCTGACTTTTCTGGCAACCGGGCCGCTGCACGGGCGTTTATCCCCCGGGGTGATGGACACCCTGGCGCGGATCTCCGGCATCATTCTGGTCACGCTGGCGATTCAGTTACTGGTCTCGGGAATGGTCGGTATTATTACCACAAATCTGAAGCATCTTGCTGGATGAATTAAAAAAATAAAGCCCGGAAAACCGGGCTTTATGGGGTCTAAGAGAGAGGAAAAAATTATACGTCGATATTTGCCGCTTTCAGGGCGTTCTCTTCGATAAAGGCACGGCGCGGTTCAACATCATCACCCATCAGAGTGGTGAATAACTGATCCGTTGCAATCGCATCTTTCACCGTAACCTGCAACATACGGCGGGTTTCCGGGTTCATGGTGGTTTCCCACAGCTGTTCCGGGTTCATTTCACCCAGCCCTTTATAGCGCTGTACAGCCAGACCACGGCGTGATTCTTTCATCAGCCAGTCAAGAGCCTGTTCGAAGTTGCTGACGTTCTGACGGCGCTCACCGCGGACAACATAAGCACCTTCTTCAATCAGACCACGGATAAGCTCACCCAGTTTAGAGATGCGGGCATATTCGCTGCCGTGAACAAAATCGAAATCCAGATTGTAGTCAGTATCAACACCGTGCGTACGGATAGTCAGTACCGGCTCAAACAGCTGACGCTCTTTGTTTTCCGCAATGCGGTAGCTGTAGGTGCTGCCGTGTTCTTCATGACGGGTCAGGCGTTCTGTCAGGCTCTGTGCCCAGGCTTCCACCTCGGTTTTGTTCAGCAGCGCGGATTCTTCCAGTTTCGGCTGGTAGACCAGGCTGTTTAACAGTGCCAGCGGATAGAGACGCTCCAGGCGGCGGATAATTTTGTGTGCGCCGTTGTATTCGTGCAGCAGTTTTTCCAGATGTTCGCCCTGAATCGGCGCTGCATTTTCGTTTACATACAGTGCCGCGCCATCCAGCGCAATAGAGACCTGATACTGCTCCATCGCTTCGTCATCTTTAATATACTGTTCCTGCTTGCCTTTTTTCACTTTATACAGCGGTGGCTGTGCGATATACACATAACCGCGCTCAATGATTTCCGGCATCTGACGGTAGAAGAAGGTCAGTAACAGGGTACGGATGTGTGAACCATCGACGTCGGCATCGGTCATGATGATGATGCTGTGATAGCGCAGTTTGTCCGGGTTGTATTCGTCGCGGCCGATACCGCAGCCGAGTGCGGTGATCAGGGTGGCAACTTCCTGAGAAGCCAGCATTTTATCAAAACGCGCCTTCTCAACGTTCAGAATTTTACCTTTCAGCGGTAAGATTGCCTGGTTCTTACGGTTACGCCCCTGTTTTGCAGAGCCGCCCGCAGAGTCTCCTTCCACTAAGTACAGTTCGGAGAATGCAGGGTCGCGTTCCTGGCAGTCCGCCAGTTTACCCGGCAGACCGGCTAAATCCAGTGCGCCTTTACGGCGGGTCATTTCACGGGCACGGCGTGCTGCTTCACGGGCACGTGCGGCATCAATAATTTTACCGACAATGATTTTGGTGTCGTTCGGGTTCTCATCCAGATATTCAGACAGTTTTTCGTTCATCAGGGTTTCAACCGCAGTTTTCACTTCGGAAGAGACCAGCTTGTCTTTGGTCTGAGAGGAGAATTTCGGATCCGGCACTTTGACGGAAATAACCGCCACCAGCCCTTCACGGGCATCATCCCCGGTGGTGCTGACTTTGGATTTTTTATTCAGCCCTTCTTTCTCAATATAGCTGTTGAGTGTACGGGTCATTGCAGCACGGAAACCGGCGAGGTGTGTACCGCCGTCGCGCTGCGGAATGTTGTTGGTGAAGCAGTATACGTTTTCCTGGAAGGAGTCATTCCACTGCATGGAGACTTCCACGCCGATATCGTCTTTCTCGGTGGAGAAATAGAAAACGTTGTTATGAATCGAGGTTTTGGCGCGGCTTAAATATTCCACGAATGCTTTGATACCGCCTTCATAGTGGAAGTGATCTTCTTTGCCGTCGCGTTTATCGATCAGACGGATCGATACACCGGAGTTCAGGAAGGAGAGTTCGCGCAGGCGTTTTGCCAGAATGTCGTACTGGAATTCAGTCTCGCCTTTGAAGGTGTCCATGCTCGGCCAGAAACGCACGCGCGTCCCGGTTTTGTCAGTTTCGCCGACAACAGTCAGACGATCCTGCGGTTCACCGTGGCGGTAGATCTGCTCGTGAACTTTGCCGTCACGGCGGATAACCAGTTCCAGTTTTTCAGACAGGGCGTTAACAACAGAGACCCCGACGCCGTGCAGGCCGCCTGAGACTTTATAGGAGTTATCATCGAACTTCCCGCCGGCGTGCAGAACAGTCATGATAACTTCTGCGGCGGAGACGCCTTCTTCTTCATGGATCCCGGTCGGGATCCCGCGGCCGTCATCCTGTACGGAGACTGAATTATCATTGTGAATGGTCACAATGATGTCTTTACAGTAACCGGCGAGGGCTTCGTCGATAGCGTTGTCAACAACCTCGAAGACCATGTGGTGTAAACCGGTTCCGTCATCGGTATCACCAATGTACATTCCCGGGCGTTTACGCACCGCGTCCAGCCCTTTTAATACTTTGATACTTGAGGAGTCATAGGTATTCGACATCAACGTTTCCCGCTCATCTAATCCTGATTATTGAACCTGTATTTTACCTTTTTCCACGACAAAGAGGCGACTGTTTTCATCCGCCATATCACTGACCTGTTCAGGGGTGATGGCACTGACAAAAACCTGTGCCTGTGTGGCTTTCAGCCGGTGAGCCAGTAAAAGACGGCGCCCGGCATCCAGTTCGGAGGCAAAATCATCAAGCAGATACAGGCATTGCTGCCCGCTCTGACGGGTGAAATATTCACCCTGTGCTAACCGCAGCGCGCACATCAGCAGTTTTAACTGACCACGTGAAAGTAAATCTTCCACCGGCACCCCGTCCGCCCTGATCCGTAAATCCGCTTTATGCGGGCCGGAGGCGGTGTAGGTCAGTGCGCGGTCCCGTTCAAACTGGCGCTGCAGAAGCTCTGAATAATCGGTCTCTTTATCCCATCCGCGCTGGAAAGAGACACTCAGCGAAAATTCAGGTAAAAACTGCTGACAGGTCTGCTCAATATCCGGAGCAATCGCTGTCACATAATTCTCCCGCCACTGACTGACCTGTTCAGCAACCGGAATCAGCTGCTGATCCCAGTGGCGGATCTGACCGTAATTCGATACCTGGCGGAGGGCGGCATTGCGCTGTTTCACCAGACGTTTTAAATCACTCCACAGCGCAAAAAATTGCGGCTCATTGTGGAAACAGCCCCAGTCAATATAAGCCCGGCGGAATTTCGGCCCGCCGTTGAGCAGGGTAAAGCCTTCCGGGGTGATAAGCTGCATCGGCAGTAATTTTGCCAGCTCGGCAATTTTATGGCCGTCGGTACCGTCAATACGGACCTTGCTGTCACCCTGGCGGTTTTTACTCAGGCCGACGCTGGTGGCCCGGTCTGTCTGTTCCTGCCCGAGTTTGCCGTGCAGGATAAATTCATCGTTATCATGGCGGATAACACGCCCCGCCTGTACTGAGCGGAATGCCCGGCCGTGGCCGAGTGTGTAAATGGCTTCCAGAACACTGGTTTTACCGCTGCCGTTCGGGCCGACCAGAAAGTTAAACCCGGTGGCCAGCGGTAAATCCGCATTTTCGATATTGCGAAAATCACGGATAAGTAAACGCGAGAGGATCATCGTGTTACAGGCGCATCGGCATCACAACGTAAGCGGCTGCATCACTGGCGTCATCTTCAATCTGCACGCTGGAGGTGGCATCGGTCAGTTTCACAGAGACATCTTCGCATTTCAGTGTGTTAAGAACATCAAGGACATAGCTGACGTTGAACCCGATTTCCATGTCCGTTCCGTCATAGGTGACATCCACGATTTCTTCGGCTTCTTCCTGCTCCGGGTTATTGGCGGTAATTCTGAGCTGATTGTTGCTCAGGTAAATCCGCACGCCGCGGAATTTCTCGTTCGATAAAATCGCCGCACGGGAAAAAGCCTGCTTCAGCATATCACAATTTGCCGTCAGCGTTTTGTCCGGGTTTTTCGGCAGGACACGGCGGTAGTCCGGGAAGCGGCCATCCACCAGTTTGGAGGTGAAAATGAACCCGCCGACATGGGCGCGGATATTGTTACTGCCTATTTCCAGTTTCAGCAGGGCATCACCGCCGTCAAGCAGGCGCATCAGTTCGATAACCCCTTTACGCGGCACGATCACCGAATGGTCCGGCAGTTCCTGTCCGATATCCAGCGAGCAGACCGCCAGGCGGTGCCCGTCTGTGGCGACAGTACGCAGCACGGAGCCGCTGGTTTCAAACAGCATGCCATTTAAGTAGTAGCGGACATCCTGATGTGCCATGGAGAACTGGGTGGATTCAATCAGGCGTTTTAATGTTGCCTGCGGCAGGGAGAAAGTGACATCACTCTGCCAGTCATCCAGATTCGGGAAATCCGAGGCCGGTAAAGTGGACAGCGAGAAGCGGCTGCGCCCGGAGCGGACCAGAAGACGATCACCGTCAAGCTCAACACTGATTTGTGCGCCGTCCGGCAGACCCCGCCAGATATCCAGGAACTTCCGGGCCGGTACCGTGGTTTCGCCGTTTTCATGCGGCTGATCCAGCGGAACGGCGGCCATCATTTCCATCTCAAGGTCTGTCCCTGTGAGATGCAGTACGCCATCAGAGACTTTCAGCAGTAAGTTACCCAGAATCGGTAGGGTCGGGCGACCGCCCAACGGACTGCTGACCTGTTGTAAGGGTTTTAACAATTGCTCACGTTCAATGATAAATTTCATAGCGCTATGATGATAATGTCCGGATTAAGTTAGAAAAATCTTCTTTGATGTCGTGGCTTTCCTCACGCAGCTGCTCGATCTTACGGCAGGCGTGCAGAACGGTCGTGTGGTCACGGCCGCCAAAAGCATCCCCGATTTCTGGCAAACTGTGGTTTGTCAGCTCTTTTGCCAGTGCCATCGCCATCTGGCGCGGCCGGGCGACAGAGCGCGAACGGCGTTTGGAGAGCAGATCAGCCACTTTAATTTTATAATACTCAGCAACAGTTTTCTGAATATTATCGATGGTGACCAGTTTCTCCTGCAGTGCTAACAGATCCCGCAGTGCTTCACGCACAAAATCGATGGTAATCGCCCGCCCGGTAAAGTTGGCGTTGGCAATCACCCGGTTCAGTGCACCTTCCAGTTCACGGACATTGGAGCGCAGACGTTTCGCAATAAAGAAAGCCACTTCATCCGGCAGGCGGATGTTGTTTTCATCGGCTTTTTTCATCAGGATGGCGACCCGCGTTTCCAGTTCCGGCGGTTCAATGGCAACGGTTAATCCCCAGCCGAACCGCGATTTCAGGCGATCTTCCACCCCGTTAATTTCTTTCGGGTAGCGGTCGGAGGTCAGGATTATCTGCTGATTACCTTCGAGTAAGGCATTGAAGGTATGAAAAAATTCTTCCTGAGAACGCTCTTTGTTAGCAAAGAACTGAATATCATCTATCAGTAAGGCATCGACAGAACGGTAGTAACGTTTGAACTCTTCAATCGCGTTGTTCTGTAAGGCTTTGACCATATCCTGCACAAAACGTTCTGAGTGCATATAGACCACTTTGGCGTTGGCTTTGCTTTCCATAATGCTGTTGCCGACGGCATGTAATAAGTGGGTCTTACCCAGACCGGTTCCGCCGTATAAGAACAGCGGGTTGTATGCGCCACCCGGGTTATCTGCCACCTGACGGGCGGCTGCGCGCGCCAGCTGGTTCGATTTACCTTCCACAAAGCTGTCAAAGGTGTGCTTCGGGTTAACGTTGGAACGGTAAGCCACATCCGGCTCCGCGCTGTTATCATGCCAGCTCGGGCGCAGTGCGGGGGCTTTTTCCCGCGAATGCGGCTGTTTCATCGTCCGTGACGGGGGAATACTTCTTTCCGGTGTGCTGACAGCGCCGGCCGGTTTATTACCGACCTCAAAGCGCAGTTGCGGAATGTCGTTGCCGCAGAAATCGGACAGGAGCGCATTAATGTTATTAATGTACTTTTCCCGTACCCAGTCGAGCACAAACCGGTTTGGGGCATAGAGCGCCAGAGTGTCATCACTCAGCTCAGCCTGAAGGGGGCGTATCCACATACTGAATTCTGTGGCAGGTAATTCATCCTGCAAACGGGCAAGACATTGCTGCCAAAGCGAAAGAGACACGGTGAACTCCCCTAAACAAGACCAGTCAAAGAAACAGAATAAGATTTTTCACGCAGACACAGCACATACAGACGAATTGTCCTCTGCATGTTTCAACGGACACTTCAGTGTACAAAAGTGGGGCTGTGTTATGGACGATCATTCCCTGCACCGGCGATCACCGCACGGGTGAAAATGATCGTGACGACGGATCATATCGCAAAAGCGGGACAAGATCCTCATCCTTTTACACAGTTTTCCGGGTTTTTATCCACAGGGGCTGTCAGCCCGTCCGGAGCGGGATTCAGGCCGGAGTATAACGAATCCGGGCAGGAGAATACAGCGGGAAGATCCCGTTTGGGGATAAGTTTTGGTGAATTATCCTCAGGCTGAAAAACCGCATTCAGGATCCGGCGCGTGATCGAATATTCACGGATCGCGGATCGATCCTTGCGCTTTGCCGGGGAGTCCGTATAATCTTGCACCCTGTGCGCGTTATCTGTGTCTTGATACGGTGATGTGTGCAGGCAGGTTATGGGTAAATGCAATTATGTGCAGAAATCTGTGTTATCGCGCCATCTTTGATTGACGGACAGGCCCGGATTTTATTACAATCTCGCATCTTTCCATATTGATGTTGCGATAAGGCACAGAGGTCAGCCACTTTCCGTGATGGCCCTTTCAGCAGAAAGATGAGAATCCGCCGCTGAATTTACTGTTTGCCGATGCGTTTACTGAATCAGTAATAATTTAAAGTTTAGGTAGAAACCGCTATGAAACGCACTTTTCAACCGTCCGTACTGAAGCGTAACCGTTCCCATGGTTTCCGCGCTCGTATGGCCACTAAAAATGGTCGTCAGGTTCTGGCTCGCCGTCGTGCTAAAGGCCGCGCTCGTCTGACCGTTTCTAAGTAATAAAGCTAACCATCTGACGTGGTTAAGCTCGCTTTTCCGAGGGAGTTACGTTTGTTAACTCCCGAGCATTTCAACTTTGTTTTCCGGCAACCACAACGGGCAAGTACTCCTGAAATAACACTTCTGGGACGCCGTAATGAGCTGGAACATCCCCGCATTGGTCTTACCGTCGCTAAAAAAAACGTTAAACGGGCTCATGAGCGCAACCGCATCAAACGGTTAGCGCGTGAATACTTTCGTCTGCACCAACATGAGTTGCCCGATATGGATTTCGTGCTTCTGGTAAGAAAAGGGGTATCGGAGTTGAGTAATCGCGAGATTACGGAAGCATTGGGTAAGTTATGGCGTCGTCACAGTCGCTTGGCGCACGCTTCCTGATCCTGTTAATCAGAGGTTACCAGCTGGTGATAAGTCCGCTGCTGGGACCACGTTGCCGCTTCACACCAACATGCTCGCAATACGGAATTGAGGCATTGCGCAGGTTTGGTATGATAAAAGGCGGTTGGTTAACGGTGAAACGCGTATTAAAATGCCACCCTTTACACGAAGGTGGTGATGATCCTGTCCCACCTAAAAATGATGATAACAGAGAACATTAACGATGGATTCGCAACGTAATCTTCTATTCATCGCTTTGCTACTCGTATCCTTCTTTGCATGGCAGACGTGGGAAAGTGATAAGACACAAGCACTTAACGCGGCTACTCAGGCAACGCAGCAGACGACAACGCCAAGTGGTGAAAGCAGCGGGCAGAACAAATATATTACGGTCAAAACAGATGTGCTGTCACTGAACATCAATCTGCGCGGCGGTGATATTGATGAAGCTGACCTTTTGGCTTACCCGGCAACCTTAAAATCCGCAGATCCGTTCCGCTTACTGGAAACAACTCCTGAATTTGCCTACCAGGCAATCAGTGGTTTAACCGGTGTGAATGGTCCGGATAACCCGAATAATTACAAAGATCGCCCGCTGTATACCACTGAAAGCGATACATTTGTGCTGGCGAAAGGCCAGGATGAACTCCGTGTTCCTCTGACTTTCGTTCTGGATGGTGTCACTTATGTGAAAACCTATACCCTGAAGCGCAAAGATTATGCCATCAGTGTTGATTACACCATCAAAAACGACACCTCAGCTCCGCTGGAAATGGCGTTTTTCGGTCAGTTAAAACAATCTGTGAATTTACCGGAACGTCTTAACAACGGCAGCAGCAACTTTGCGCTGCATACCTACCGTGGTGCGGCATACTCGTCTGAAGACACTAACTACAAAAAATACAGCTTCAGTGATATCGAAGATAAACCACTTAACATCAACAGCAATGTTGGCTGGGTGGCGATGTTACAGCAGTATTTTGCGACAGCGTGGGTTCCTGAGAAAGGCACCACCAACAACTTCTATACACTGTACAGTGCCAAAACCGGCGATGCATTTATCGGCTATAAGAGTGATGCAATCCGTATCGGGGCAAACAGCGAAGCGAAATATAACGCAACACTGTGGGTCGGACCGGAACTGCAGAACGAAATGGAAGCCGTGGCACCACATCTGGACTTAACCGTTGATTACGGCTGGTTATGGTTCATTTCTCAGCCGCTGTTCAAGTTACTGAAGTTTATCCACAGCTTCATTGGTAACTGGGGCTTCTCCATCATCGTTATCACCTTTATCGTCCGCGGTATCATGTATCCGCTGACCCGTGCGCAATACACCTCTATGGCGAAAATGCGTATGCTTCAGCCGAAGCTGAAAGCAATGCGTGAGCGCATCGGTGATGACAAACAGCGCATGAGTCAGGAAATGATGGCGCTGTACAAAGAAGAGAAAGTGAACCCGCTGGGTGGCTGCTTACCGCTGATTATCCAGATGCCTATCTTCCTGGCACTGTATTACATGCTGATGGGCTCGGTGGAACTGCGTCACGCGCCGTTTATCGGCTGGATCCATGACTTATCCGCACAGGATCCGTACTACATCCTGCCGATTCTGATGGGTGCAACGATGTTCGTGATCCAGAAACTGTCTCCGACAGCGGTCACCGACCCGTTACAGCAGAAGATTTTCACCTTTATGCCGGTGATCTTCACAGTCTTCTTCCTGTGGTTCCCGTCAGGTCTGGTTCTGTACTATATCGTCAGTAACCTGGTGACTATCCTCCAGCAGCAGATTATCTATCGCGGCCTGGAAAAACGCGGTCTTCACAGCCGCGACAAAAAATAAGCCCGTGACCGGCGGGGAATCTCTGCCGGTCTTATAGTATTATTTAAAGGCGGTCATATTGACCGCCTTTATTGTTTATCACACGGTGAGAAAGAGAGACATGGTCATGAATAACGCTGAAATTCAGAGCACCGATACCATTGTGGCACAGGCAACCCCGCCGGGACGCGGCGGAGTCGGTATTTTGCGTGTGTCCGGCCCGCAGGCGGCACAGGTGGCTCAGATTGTACTGGGGAAACTCCCGAAAGCGCGTTATGCCGATTATCTGCCTTTCCGTGATGAAACCGGCAAAGTGCTGGATCAGGGGATTGCGATTTTCTTCCCCGGCCCGAACTCCTTTACCGGTGAGGATGTGCTGGAACTCCAGGGACACGGCGGGCCGGTTATCCTCGATTTATTGTTAAAACGTATTCTGCTTATCGATAATATCCGTATCGCCAATCCCGGTGAGTTTTCAGAACGTGCATTCCTCAATGACAAACTGGATCTGGCACAGGCCGAAGCTATTGCTGACCTGATTGATGCCAGTTCGGAGCAGGCGGCCCGTTCTGCGATGAATTCATTACAGGGTGCTTTCTCCGGCGAAGTGCATCAGATGGTGGAAGCGCTCACTAACCTGCGGATTTATGTGGAAGCAGCAATCGACTTCCCGGATGAAGAAATTGATTTTCTCTCGGATGGCGTGATTGAAGCTAAACTCGATACCGTGATTGCTGATCTGGAACGGGTTCGTTCTCAGGCGCGTCAGGGCAGCCTGCTGCGTGAAGGGATGAAAGTGGTGATTGCCGGTCGTCCGAATGCCGGAAAATCCAGTCTGCTGAATGCGCTGGCCGGCCGCGAAGCCGCGATTGTCACCGATATTGCCGGAACCACCCGTGATGTGCTGCGCGAACATATTCATATCGATGGTATGCCGCTGCATATCATTGATACCGCCGGGCTGCGCGAAGCCGGGGATGAAGTGGAGCGGATCGGTATTGAACGCGCCTGGCAGGAAATTGCACAGGCAGATCGCGTCCTGTTTATGGTGGACGGTACCACGGTGGATGAACAGACCCCGGAACAAATCTGGCCGGAATTTATGTCCCGCTTACCGGCCGGTATTCCGGTCACTATTATCCGCAATAAAACCGATATCACCGGGGAAACCACCGGCATCACA
This sequence comes from Morganella morganii, assembly GCF_041099235.1. Taxonomy (GTDB): domain Bacteria; phylum Pseudomonadota; class Gammaproteobacteria; order Enterobacterales; family Enterobacteriaceae; genus Morganella; species Morganella morganii_E. The sequence continues at coordinate 51,584 of NZ_JBFZSO010000006.1, forward strand.
GAGCGGAATGGCGATACGCTGATTAAACTCTCCGCCCGTGAAGGTCACGGCATTGATTTGCTGCGCGATCACCTGAAAACCACTATGGGGTTTGAAGGCAACACTGAAGGCGGATTCCTCGCCCGCCGCCGTCACTTACAGGCGCTGAATACGGCTGCGGAGCATCTGATTTCCGGCCATGAGCAGTTAGTGGTTGCCCGCTCCGGCGAGTTACTGGCAGAAGAACTGCGCCTCGCCCAGCAGGCACTGAGCGAAATCACCGGGGAATTTACCTCAGATGATCTGCTGGGGCGTATTTTCTCCAGCTTCTGTATCGGTAAGTAATAAAACAGCAGCGGGGGATCATCAGATCCCCCGCTGCAATAGCCATTTCCTGAACCAGCCCCTGTTCGTCGTTACTGTACGACTATCCTGACATCGATACTGCCTGTATAAGAATCTGCCTGGATTTGCCCCCTGCCGCAAAGATTAAAATAATAACTGAGTGAATCCCCGGTATTCGCCTGAACCCGTTTATTGATAGATATTAATTCATTGTATTTCAATGCATTTGTGGCGTTATCATTGCATATTGAATTATCAAGTGGCGTTGTACTCAGTGACGTGACGATATACGGCCGGATAACGGCGTTTGTTTTGGCGGGCTGTAAATCCATACCCGTCTTTGTATTCACTTTTAATCTGTTGTGCGGTGACAGGTAAATATAACCTGATCCATTCTTATTACAGTTAAATGTGATACCGGCGAGAGAACTTTCCAGTAAGGTTGGTCCGGTAAATCTCCCGGCTAATTGATTCGAAAAAATAATATTTGTCGGCGTCGTCGGAATAATATCACAGGTTTTTAAGACATAGATTGATCCGCCGGTTGCGGAGCCGACCGCTGTATTATTATAAACTTTCTGATTGATGTTTATCCTGTTTATACCAGAACTCATAGCATAGCCACTTGTCATCACATACCGGCCTGCTTCTGGTACACCAACGGTATAAAGGTGAAAACCTGTAATTTTCACATTCAGATAATCATACATAGCCCAGCCGCTATAGGTTGAAAAGCAGAGGGGACCTCTTTGCCAGACTTTATCAGGAAGTGAACCGGTTACTTTTGAGTTAACAACAGAATGGCTATAAGGGGATGTTTGTCCTCCGTTATCACTGAGTATGCCATAGCTCCAGGTGACATCTGGGGCGCCAAGGAAATAACCATTACCCGATGAACCGCCTGCTTTGGCAAATTTAAATCCGTAAACGCCGTTTTGCCCCGGAACCTGTTCAATAAATCCCTTTTGTTCTGTACCCACAGTGGAAAAATCGGAACAGTCATTTCTTATCTGGCTGAATCCCGTTTTATGGATATTCTCGAGGTACCCTATTAAACCGCCCGGTGATGCTGTCTGAGAATGATAGCCCACACTTCCGGTTACCCCCTCAGCAATATAAAAATCTGCCGCAGACGCAGAGGATGAAAAAAATGCAATGCCGGTCAGTACTGTTAAAAGATAATTATGTGATTTCATCATCACTCCTGAATTTATTTTTAAGATTACAGACAAGGTACGTTCAGCATTCTGATCGGTGATTGCGGTGTTATCTCTATTTTCCCGATCCCGCTGAATTTCACGGTACATTGCTGATTATCCTGACCCCACTGAATAAATAACTCGCCACTGTCCGGTAAACCACTCATGTATAACTGCTGGTGATTACCCATAATGCCGGTATTAATCTCATCATCTGTGTTGTTCAGGCGGGCAATTGCGCCGAATGGCGGTAATTTCCCGTCTTTTGTTATTGTCAGTAATGCCTGATAGCCGATTTTTGTATTAAAGCGGCGTTTTATGACGGCACCTTCTGTCGGATATACCGTCATGGACGTTTCTTTGAATGTCACGTTTTCAGGCAATGTATCGACATTGACGTTAATATGGTTGGCATTGAATCCGTTAAGATGGCCTGCGACGGCATTACCAAACCGGTCAAATGACGAATAACTGTTGAGTTGCGTCGTTGCCGCACCATCGGCACTGATAACGGCAATGGTATTTCCGAGCTGGCGGGATAATGTTATTCCGTCACTGTGTGCAACCAGCCCGCCGGACAGGTTTGCCGAGAGGCTCTGTGAATCCTGAGAATAGCTGTAACCGCCGGATACGGTAGCGATATCGCTATTGTATGACGCATTGGCGCTGGCATTGTATTGGTTTCCCGCACTGTTCAGATTCTGATACAAGCCATAGGACAGTTTATTATCAAACGCACTGTCGGTGATACCCAGTTGCTGAGTGGTTTCATTTTGGTTATTACGGGTCATTCCGTAAGTGGCCACCATTGAGCGGCTGACCGTGTTATTGGTAAACAGACTGAACGGAACACTGATATTGAGAGCAACCCAGCGATTTTCCGGCCATTCATTATTATCGGTTTTCATACGATCAATATTGTAGCTCAGGTCGTAATTCACCCCTTTAATATTGGTATTGTAGGAAACGGCCAGGTTGGTATTTGATTTTTGCTCATTCCAGTATGTATTTTTCGTCGCACGGAAGCTGACTGTTCCGTACTCTTTCAGGGATTGGGTGATTGAAGTATGGAAACTGTAGCGCGCTCTGGCAGTGAGCCACGGGGCGAGATCATCTTTCAGTGCATAGCCCGCATTATTGAAATCCGAAAAACTGTAATAATCCTTTGTGCTGTAGCGCATTGCCGTCAGGTCAAACGAAGTCCCTGTGGATAACATACTTTTGGAATAACGGATTCTGTATGATTCACCAGTGTAATCGGTATCCGCAATAGTCGCCCGTGAATGGGTTCCGTCGACAGAAACCGCACCGGCCATACCCAGAGAAACGCCGGCACCGCCGGAAACAGCACGGTAATCATTGGCCAGCAGTGTGCCGCCGTATAATGTGACGTTTTCCGGAAGCCCGTAACTGAATGTACCGAGAATGAATTTCTGGCGCCGGGAGCCTTCTGTCAGATGCCCGTCATATTCCCCCGCGCTCACTTCGTAATTATACATACCGGGGCGGAGCATGGTCGGAAGTGACGAATAAGCCTGAGTAAAGACACGGGTTGACCCGTTATCTTCTTCAATCGTCACTTCCATATCACCCGACATATTACCGGAAGGAATATCGTCGATCCGGAATTCACCGGGAGAGACAAACGTCTGATAGACAACCATGCCATTCTGACGGACAGTGACGGTCGCGTTACTGTTTGCTGTACCGGTAACGACAGGAGCAAAACCGCGGCGGTTATCCGGTTGCATCTGATTGTTTGATGTAAGCGTGATACCTTTCATCGGAATACTTTCAAAAATATCACTGGCAGTACTGATCTCACCGAGCCGCAATGTTGATTTCAGTGAGATAATTGACCGGTAAAGATGTGTGCCGGAAAAATCAGAGGATGAAGACGTGCCGGACTGATTACGGGCATTGTTATACACATAATTGGAACGCAGCCGCCAGGCGCCGAGGTTAACCCCGCCGTTCACACTGCTGAAAAACATCTGATTATCAGATGAGCTGAGTGATTTTTTTTCTGACGCAGATGTTCTGGAATAGTTAATAAAATAGTTTAACACCAGGGCCGTAATACCTTCATCCAAATCGCCGGATTTCAGAATATCAAAACCGGAGGATTGCATGGCAATCTGAGGAACGGAGATATTGACGGATAATTTTTGCAGGTTAAACGTCACAAAAGCATCGGGAATATAGTCAGATACCGGAGAAATAATCTGATCAGCCGGAAGATTTCTGAACGCAGGAATGGCGTCAGTATTGACACCCATCTCGTTTAATTCACGGACAGTAAATGCGGGATCAATTTTCTGATCCTGGCCATCAGTGAACCGCACATCACGCTCACCGAGAAAACGGTTATTGATAAAAACCGCCATGTTGTAAGTACCGGCAGAAATGCTGTTACCCTGCTCATATTGGTTCAGGTCGATCATCGAACTGTCTAATCCGGTGCCATTCATTAATAACGCCGGGTCAAAATAGGTTTCGGCTGAAACATAAAACGGAAATACAGATATCAGACAACATAAAATAGTCTTTGATTTTATTTTTCTTATTGTAATTATCTTCATTTTAATTTCCCGGATGTAACAATATCAACCCTGTCATTTGTTCGTTACGGTATGCTTTTCAAGTTCAAATAAATTCTCATCATTTATTTGCCATGTGATAACATCGTTTTCATTTCCTGCAGGCAGCACAATATCTTTTGAAGAAAAGGGTTCGACAGTGATTAATGCATTTCCGTCTTTGAGTTCTGTATTTCCGGCCATTAATTTATCAAAAGTGACAAAAAGCGGGGTCGGATTTTCAAGGGTAAGCATATTTTTATTCTGCTTAACGACCAGCTTATCTTCGATATCGGCTAATGTAATGTTTTCAATAGCCGATGGTCTGTAAAGCAGTTTAAAGTAAAATTCCGGCGATATTTTAAAAGAGATGCCGTCGGAATCTGACTTGTTCTCAGCAGGAATTGCTTTCATTCCTATCCAGAATAATGATTCCCGATCCTGAGGTAATGTCTTGCCGTTAACCTCATTTCCGGTTCTCCGGATTACCCAGCTATATGAATGATGCGATTCCAGTTTTTTCAGAGGCGGTAATATAATAAAAGGAGCCTTATCCTCTTTGATATTTTCGGCAGGTAAAAATGCGTTTTCTTCTGTGCCAGAAACCCAGGTTTCTATCAGATAAGGAATAGCTGTATTATTGGACAGCGTAATACTGATACCATTTTTACTGCTCTCCTGATAAACGTAACGTTTTAACGGAAAATTAAACCCTTCTGATGCCGTGGCACATTGAATAAACAGCGCGGATAACACCAGAATACGGACTGATTTTTTTAGTAATTTTTTAATCATTTTGTTATTTTCCCGCCGTCGTCTTAAACAGATCGGAGGCGCCGCCCAAATCATTAATGACACGCCATTCCACCTGGTTTATTTTTCCGGAAACCGGCAGACTGACTGATGAAAATGGCGGAACCATCGGTGCTCTGTCCGCGTGATAGTCTTTTCCGTCCAGATTTAAATACTCAAGAGTATAAAAATACCCGGAAGGGTTTTTTATCGTTAGCCGTTTTCCGTCTGTGCTGAAGGAAAGTGATCCGGCAAGCTTATCTGCATCGCCGGCAACCGACGCTGGCCGGTAAAATACTTTGATAATAATACGTGTGGCGATATTAAAATTGGCCGCGATGTCGTTATCATTATTTTTTATTTTTTTTCCTTCCGGAATCAGATTAACCACAAAATAAAAGATGGACTCTCTGTCCGCAGGCAGTTTACTGAAATCTTTAGGTAAAATCCGGATGGCATTTCTTGAGTTTTTTTCCAGTCTTGCCAGCGGAGGAACCGTCACAAACTGAGTAACAGCTTCGCTTTGAGCATTCGCATGGTCAACAAGGATAGTATTTTGAACCAGATATAATTTATCACTATCGTTAATAATATTAATTGATTGATTTTTATCAGATTCATTAAAAACGATGCGTGTTTTATCCAGAGAGACACCGGCAAATGAAGACAAACTTATCGCAAAAAGACCTGAAATCAAAGTAAGCAGCGTAATGTATGTTTTCATTTTTATATCTCTTATTAATTAATGTAATAGCTGAATGAGAGTGACGCTGAAAAATTGCCTTCCCGTGGTTCACAGGAGGTGTTCTTACACCGGAGCCGGGCTTTGATGATTTTAGTTTCGGAGTCACTCATTATATTATCCCACACAACAGATTCATTTGAAGGGATAGCCGTTGTATTTTTTTTGAAAACATTGACGCCGTCTGTAATTTGCAGGCCAATCTCGCTATTCGGGTCATCATTAAAAAAATCATCTGTTCCTGTCAGTGTATTACCCTCTGAAATAAACACTTTTGAGTTGGCAATATTGCTGTCGGTACAATTTGTCAGTCCGAGTGACACATCGGTAACGGCCATATCATTTTTTATATCGCTGCTCGATACACTGCCGGTTCCGGGGGTCGTTTCGATAATAATTTCATTTTTCACTGATACATCACAGGTTTTGGCTAAAAAAAGAACAGAAAAATGGTATGTGATTTTATCCGCAGCCAAAGAGACAGTAATTCCCGGAAGAAAGGAAACAAAGATTATCAACAGTAATTTTAGTTTCATAACTTAATCCTGCAAATAAATTAAACTGACAGATGCAGCAGATATTCCGGGTTTAACACCATGACTACGTTTTACGAGACTGACATGATAATTTATGTTGATCAGGTCATCAGACTGACTGTGAAATACAGCGATATCATTATTATTTTCACTGTTTTGGCAGTTTTTATTATCACTGTCACAGGCCTTTAACGTAAATCCTGTATTTGTTTCATTATTCTTACTGTAAAAAATGCCGTTTTCGACCACGGTATCGTTTGTTGCAGATGTCTGTATTTTAATTTCTTTCTGACTTCCCGGTACGAAATTTTTGCATTTTACCGTGTAGGAAAATGTTTCAGTAATAACCGGTGTTTTAATACTGGTTTTTTCGACAACGCTTGGCATCAGGTAACCACCCCCGGTTAAATCGATAACTTTATTAAAATCATTGCTGTCATCAAATTCACAGGTGCCGACGACGACCTTTGTTTTAAAGATAACTTTTGTTCCGGCAGTCCACCCTGTCGTTTGAAAAATGAATATTCCAGATGCTAATATAAAAATATTAAATATTTTTTGAATATTCATTAGTGCCACCAAGCTCATTAATCACAAACCATGTTACTGTGCCGTTCTTATGAGGTGTTATATAAAGTGAATCTGAATAAGGTGCAATGATATTGTTTTCTGCGCTTAACTTTATAAGTGACTGATTAACCTTTAGTTTCTGTAGATTAATATAATAAGGTGAATTATTTATCAGCTTTATGCCGTTTCCGGCAGGCTTTATCTCCAGACCTGCATAGGATTCTTTTGAACCTGCTGTCAGTCCGGCCGGGCGATAAAAGACTTTAATGATGTTCTCAAACCCTATTTTTACACCGGTTTTCTCATTGGTGGCCGGAACGTTTCTGGAGTGAAAATAGTACATAGATTCACGGTCAGCCGGAAAATTTCCGGGAATAGCCTGCACTTTTATTTTATTTGCAGAATTTCCGCCCAGTTTAAAGACCTGAGGTGTTATAACAAAAATATTATTACTGACAGGGTTTTTGTCTAATTGTTCTGTAATATAATTTGCGACAAGGTACGTTTCATCGCCTGTGTTTCTGACGGTAACAGTTGACGTGTTGGTATCTGCGTTAATAATAATACGGGTTTGATTTAATCCGACACCGGCAATAGCAGAAGAAGATAACAGAACAGCAAAACCAGAAATCAGGATTTTTTGAAAAAATTTCATAGAGATCCTTAAAAATAATAGGTAATAACTGCGATATTATTACCTATTTAATATAATTAATTATTATCAGTGTATTGCAGGTAACTTAGTTATATGCAACACCAAAGGTAACAGGTACGTTCAGCATCTGAGGGTTCAGGTTAGTGCCGGTTACGGTTGCAAACAATTCTGCTTTTACAGGAACAGTGTAGCTGCCGTCTTTTGCAAACTTAACTTTGTCTAATGCTGTTTTATCGTTAGCTTTCAGAGGAACCGGGTTGTTTGAACCGTCGATTGCTGACAGTTTTACACCGATCTGAGACGCTTTGGTGTCTGCAAACAGGTTCGGGTTACCTTCCAGGGTATTACCTGTTGCAGAAAGGTGCAGTGCAACACCTTCCGGATCAGTCGCATCATCGCTGCAGTTGGTCAGGTTTAAGTTAAAGTTCTCAGCAGACAGCGCATTGCTGATGTCAGTTACTGACTGAGCAGCATGAGTACCGAGATCAACGTTTTTCTGTGATGCGCTGACGTCACAGGTTGCATTGGCAATTGCACCGGTGAAGGTTACGGTTGCGTTTTTTTCAGCCATAGCGTTAGCTGATGCAATGGTTAACAGGGTCGCGGTTGTTAAAGCTGCTAATTTATTAAGTTTCATATTTTTTCCAGAGAATTTAATCTTATTTATTGTGTTGATGTTTTCCGGGCAAAGATCACTATTATTATGATAATGATACTTGTCCGGTTTTTGGGGTAAAAAATGTAATTCTTAAACGTAATGACAACGAATCTGAAATAATTTATTTTCACGTAACTAATATATTGACATCAGTTTTTAATGTTAAGTTTATATACCCAAATAATGATGGGTATATTAATTAAGTAATTATTTCTTTCTTCTTTTCGATGATTGAAATTATAGGGATAAAATTTTTGCCAGCAAGTACCCACAATATATGTATTCTTGGTATTGTATTCTTACATTTTCCTTAGTGCGATATAAAATATCATAATTTCGTCAAAAATCGAATCATACTCGTTATTAAATCTGAATTTACATCGCTAATGGATTAAATAATATGCTTTATTGTAATTTGTAAGATTTTCTTTCAGTTAATATAATATTTATGGTTTTTTCGTTTTTTACTTCGATGGTTTTGTGTGTTTTTAATGTGATGGGTTTCGTTTTATGTATTGTTTTTTAAGGTGTTTTTTTATTTTGTCAGAAGAGGGGGACTGTACGTTACTTATGATCTTAATGTGTTTTTTTAGTTATAATTAATTATAAAAAAACAAATACATTTCTATTTGTGACTTATTTTTCTATGAATAAGTATATGGTTGTGTTCTTTTTTGTTAATTAATTATGTATTTTGTTATTTTAAATAGTCCCGGCGGGAAGGTGTGACATATTTTTTTTAAAAAACAGCGCGCAGTGGTAATAAGCCGCAATACTCCTGTGTAAAACAAGGGGCTTGCGGCGGATACGGTATGTATGTCAGCCGGAAAAAATATTAAAACCCGTTATTTAGCTGAAAACGTAAGGAATAGGTAATATTCCGTTTGGCTCCCTGTGGCGGGGGCCCTATCGGAGCAATATTCATAACAGCGTCTGCCGCGGCGTCATCCAGCAGCTTATAGCCGGAAGTGCGGGTAACCCGTGGTGCAAAAGGTTTGCCGTTATCGTCGAGTGAAAATGAGATAGTGCTGATCCCCCGTTGCCCGGCGCTGCGGGCCCGGCGGGGGTAATATTTTTGTTCCTCAATTTTTTGTCGCAGCAGGTTAAAGTAATCCTCCTGTGCTTTCCGGTTATCAGCGCCTGCGGTGGCAGAATTTGTCGGGGATACCGCCTGCCCGCCGGACTGCTGCTGTGTGGTTTTATCTTCTCCGGTATCTGCGGTGGTTGCTGTGGTAACCGGTTCTGATTTCTCCGTTTTTTTGTTCACGGTTTTTACTGCCGGTTTTGCTGATGGTGGTTTGGTTGTTTTCTCCGGTGTTGTCCGGCGGGCAGTTGCCAGTTCTGCCTGAGACGGTGATTCCTGTGGTGGTGGTAATTGTTCCGCTTCCGGCTCTGTTTCCTGATATGCCGGTGCTGCATTCATCTGAATGATAACGGAAGCCGCCGGGGTTTGTCCCCGGTTATCAATCTGATGCTGTTGCGGGGTAGTCACCCGGGGGCTGCCCGTGATGAGCAGCCCGGCGACGGAGAAACACACACCGATCGCAGCAGCAGACACCATCTGCTGCCACGTTCCGGTTCTTTCCCGGGAAAACAGGAAAGACGGATGCGGTAATGCTATTGCGCCGTACATAAATCAGAACCTCGCGGAGACATTGAATTTTACGGCCCGGCCCGGTGCAGGCATCATCGAACGGGTGAGCGGGTCGAGGTAATATTCATTGGTCAGGTTGGTGGCGGTCAGCTCCAGAGCAACATCCGGGGTGATTTTATATTTGGCATAAGCATCCACCGTCAGTACCGAATTCCAGCGCATCGGGTAATTATTAAAATTGCTGTATTTTTCCGGAATAATACCCATCAGGTGTTTCTCCTGGCTGTTTTCCACCGCACTGTGGTAGAGCCAGCGGCTGCCGATTTCTAATGACTCCTGCAATAAACGCCCGCCGAGGTTAAAGGTTACAGAATAATGCGGCTGAATTTGGGTACGCAGGAACCCGCCCGGATAACCGCCGTCAATGCATGACGGAATATCTTGCAGCCCTGTCGGGTCCATAAAGGCATGGGATGTTTCATCACAGACTTTATTGGTGAGGTTATAGGTCACACCCAGATCACTGAAGATCCAGCCATGATCATAGCGGGCCTGGATTTCAATCCCTTTCAGGCGCTGTTTATCCATCTGTGTAAAACGGAAATAGTTATCACGATCAAAGACATTGAGGATATCCGTATGGAAATAATTCAACCGGATATCTGCGTGACGGTCAGCGCTGAGCAGTGATTTTCCGTTAAAAACCACACCGTATTCCCGGGTTACCGCACGTTCCGGTTTATAACGGTAACCGATATGCGGGGCAGAGAAACCGGAAAAGCCGACAGTATCCTCAAACAGGCTCGGCATACGCACGGTTTCCGCATAGCGGCCATACAGACGCAGATCATCGGTCAGGTGAACCGAGGCAGACAGCATCGGTGTCCAGGCGCTGGCCTGGCGGCGGGGTTTTTCTTTCCAGGTGTGGGTGACGGGTTGTTCTTCTCTGTCACCATGCTGAATAGGATGAGGGCCATATTCATAGAGATAAGTTTCCTGCCCGGTATAGGGATCAATACCCCGCAATGCGGTATCGATATCCGGCCGGTCTTTCTGTTTCAGGCGTCCGTCACTGGTATCTACCGGCCAGAATGCCCGTTCATGTACCATTGGCCGGTCTTTTCGGTTATCAAGATAATCACGACGCCATTTCGGGTATATAGACTGAAAAATTTTTCCTCGTATTGCTTGTTGTTCTTCCGGAGTCAGTGCGTGCCACATACCCTGCTGCCGTTTTTTATAAACCTGTGATTCTGCTTCGGTCATATTCCGGAAATAATTCAGGTAATAACCGGTAACCTCATAGTCTTGTTTACAGTAAGGGTCTTTACGGGCGGCGCACTCATTAGAAAGATCATCGACACTCCAGTATACGGTTTGTCTGCCGCCGGCACTGAGTGACAGCCAGGAGACCGGCTGCCAGTCCAGACTGACGGATTGCTGATATTCAAAGCGGCGGCCTTTACGGGCGGGAACAGCGAACATAAAGAGTTTATAGTTTTCCAGGCTGGTATTACTGTCCAGATGCTCAAACTGCATATTGGCGGCCAGGGTTACCGACAGTTCCGGGGTAAAGGCAAACTTATTGCTGAAATCCAGCCCGTAGCGCTGATTCTGTACATTCAGAGCAGCGGTGTTAATCAGTGTTCCATCGATTGCCGGGGTGATGGTGCTGATATCCCCCTGTTTATAGCCGTAGTCCATATTTTTCGGGTAGCGCGGCCAGCCGCCGGCGGAGTTGGTATTACTGGTGGTCAGGGTGGTCCACAGGCGGATATCAGAATCAATATAGGCAAGATGTGCCGGTTGTGATTTCAGATGGATATAACCGGCCTGTGCATGCAGATCAGCCAGCGGCCACTGCGGAATAATATTATCCTCAGCGCGGATCCAGCCCAGCCGGGAAGGCATAATATCGCCGAAATCCGAGCGGGTATCGCGCCAGCTAAGTTGCAGCGCGTGGTCATCATTCAGATACCAGGTATTTTTTATCAGCCAGGATTCCGTTTTTGCTGATGTGTTGGGAACTTCATTGCCTTTGCGGTAAATACGTGACACAAACGGCATATACGGGTCATAGGTTTTATTAGATGTTTGCAGAATACCGATATCATTGTCAGACATTTCATTATTATAGTTTTCGCTGTGGCGTTTACCGGCAAAATAGTTTCCCCGGTCGCGGTAAGCATAAGCCAGTAACAGATCCATATTTTCCTGACGGGTACCCACAGCCAGACGCCAGGCATAATCGCTTTTATTCAGTGCGGGGGCATTATCACGATTTTCGGGGGTTAAATGGGTGCCGGGGTCGTCAATAATAAGCCAATCGAACTGCATATTATCCACAAGGCGGTAATCTTCCCCGAGCCCCAGATTGGGTATCCGGGCTTTGGTGGTGTTACTGCTGTTTTCCAGTATCAGTGCGGCACCAAACTGGTCACCGTTTTTCACCACGTCATCGATGGTGAGTGTTTTCATAGCAACACCGCCGCCTACTGATGTTTTCAGGAGCGGGTTAAGGGACGGGCCTTTTTCAATCTCAATTTCACTGATCAGCATCGGGTCGAGGTAGTTACGGTTATTGGCACCGTTATAACCCCGGTACACCGTCACGGCCTGTTCGGTGCCGTCGATAGTGACCGGTACACGGCCCGGCCCCTGTATTCCGCGGATATTGACATCCAGCGCATTACCGTTGCGGGCATCACCGCTGAATACCCCGTTGGCGCCTTTAAGAATATCGGCGGCGGAGGCGCCTTTATAGCGCTCTATTTCTTCTTTGGTAAGGATCAGGGTGGAGACATTTTTGTCATAGATTTTATCTTTGGCGCTGTCAGCAGCAGTCTGTTCATTACGGAGCGTAATGTCGCCCAGGTGCTGATTTTTTTCCTCTGTCGCCAGTCCCGGCAGCGGGACAAATAACACGGGCAGAAGCAGTGTGATGGTTTTATATGGATGACCAGATAATGGTGAATGCGAAGACATAACGATTCCCGGATGATAAAAAAGAAATAATCAGAAAGGGTTAAAACAGCCGTTCGAAACGCAGCATGATTTCAGTCTGCCGGTAGCTATAAAGCCACGGTACAGAACTGCGGTTACGGGTGTGGATCAGCGAAAGCTGAGGCGAAATCTGCGCGAATGACGGCGGGTAGAGCGCGAGTGTTGTGCTGTACTGTCGGGTGAGATCCTCCCTGGCCTGGCGGTGTAACGGATGTGTGTGGCGATAACGTTTACGGGTGTAAACGGCATGAACAGACTGGGACACAAACGGGTGCCACAGGTAGGTCAGGCCGGTATGCAGGGCAGCCGTCCGGTAATGTTTATAGGGATCATTTTTTTTGTGAACGGTGGTTTCTGCCTGTAAATACAGCGTGGCTGCCGGATGCGGACGCCAGGTTATCTGCGGCATCACCTGGTATTCAGTGCCGCTGTGTGAATGCAGATAAGGCTGATAACGGTGCTGTCGCAGTGCCGCCAGTCCGCCCAGTGACCACTCCGGGCTGAGTTGCTGATTCAGATATGTTTGTAAGCCGTAAACGGAGGAAAAACGGCGTCCGGCGGAAAAATGCTGCTCCAGCAGCGGGGTCAGTTGCCATAAAGTATGGCGATCCTGATAGTGATAACCCGTTTTAGCGGTTAGTGTTACGGTATTAGCTACCTGATTTGCGGCATCATACCGGGTGGATACCCGGTAGTGCTGTGTCAGAAAATGGGAGCCGGACAGCGGTGTCAGCCTGCGTAAATCCCAGTCGCTGCGCCATTGTAAGACGGCATGGGGGATCTGCGGGATAAGGCTGGCATAACAGGAACCATCGGAGCTGTAGTGCAGGCAGTGTGCTTTCGGCAGCGGGGTCTGATAATAATTATCCGTGTAATGGCTGCCGGCACTGAGCAGTAATGACCAACTGAGTGCCCGGGTGAGTTCGGTAATGGCGCGGGTAATTTCCGGATAGTGGGGAGAGGTCACCGGCAGGCGCTGACTCAGTTCCCGGAACAAAAGCAATGCGTTCCCGATCTGACGATCGGCCCGGTAGCTGCGGGCCAGTTCCAGTTGTGCGGCAAAGAAATCGGGTTTCTGTTGCAGAATGGTATTATATAACCCGATAGCAACCCCGGGGCGCTGGTTTAAATAGGCCAGTTTTGCCCGGCTGAAGATAATCAGTAACGGGTCAGCCTGGTGTTCCTGCTGATAAACGGATAAGTAATGATAAATCGCTTTGAGATTATTTCTCTTTAGTGAGATATATAAATTTTGTGCAGTGTTATTTTCTGAATGATTGTTTTTTTGTATAGTTGCAGATACCGGTAATGAAAAAACAAGTAATAATAAAAAAAGAATAAATCCGTAAATTAACTTTATCTGCGACGACATATTTATATCCGCTAAACACCAGGAACAGATAATCTGTTCCTGGTGAAATGTATCAATAATGAATCAGGACTTGGTTCCGCCGAACGCGATATTCTTCGCTTTATCACTGCTGAACTCAGCATAACCGGCAACCTGTTGTGCATTGTCACCAAAGAAATGCCCGTTGGTTGTACCGCTGACGGTTGTGGTATCGGTACCGGTGGTGCTGACAGATGCAGTACCATCAAAGGCTGAACCACTGACAGTGCCGCTCAGACTATAGCTGAGGCCGGTTGAGCTGAGAGAGCCGGTAAAGGTATTAGCATCAAAATCCGTGCTGAATGTACCGCTGATCTGTTCGCCGCTGCTGTAGCCACTGAGTCCTTTAATGCTGTACTGTGCTGTCCCTTCGGATGGCATAGCTGCGGTGATATCTTTCCCTGCGTAATACACCATATGGGAATCATCGCTGAAATCAGTACCGGAAACCCATTCACCGTAATAAATATCGGCATCGGCTATTTTGGCAAAGTTAAAAGAGCCCATATTGCGGTGTGACTGAGGAGTGGAGGTGATAACAGAAACACCGTTATCGTTTGGTGCTGCACGGTTGGGTCCCTGCAGTCCGGCAAAGCTGACTTTCATTCCGTTGTGCATGCCGGAATAACCGATTCCCGGTTCTCCGCCCGGTGACGGATGTCCCTGACGTTCTGATGCAGCGGTTACGCCAACTGTGATATAAGTGCTCTCTGGTTTTTCTGAACTGCCATAGCCTGCATCAGCCTGAGCCTGTACCGCGGAGAATGCGGCACACAGGGTAACCAGTGTTGCCAGCGGGGTTTTCATGTTGAATGTATTCATAAACTAAATTCCTTGTAATTTAATGAATGACCGGGTGAATGAAGTGTTTTTCCGGTGTGATTACCGGAAGACAAATAAACGATAAAGGAGAATGAATTTTCTGTAAATGAGAATTATTATCATTTGTTTGCAATGAGAATAATTTGATTAGAGTGCTAATTAAATAACGAATTAAAAAATCACTATTTTTTATTTTTTGTGACAGATTTATTTCAAATATAGGAATGAAAATATGTGATGCATATTCAGAGTTTTTTTATGCGGTAAATAGAGTTACTAATTCATAAATATCATTAAAAGCGATGGGTTATTTTTTTCTTTTATTGATAAGGTGATTTTAAACGCAATAATAATGCCTTCAATTAACGGCTGTTATCGCATTTGATTTGGTATTTGTGTTTCATACTGTCCGGTGTTTTGAGCTGAACGGATAATCTGATAATGAAACAAATGCCGATGTTTTTGTTGTTAACGGTGCTGGCCTGCGGATCCGCATCGGCCACATGGCCGCAAATCGGGAGAAGTGATTTTTCTGAGCGTTATGAGGTGATTACCCTGACACCGGATATGCCGGTGCCCGGTGCGGCGGATAATGACCCGGCAACAAAAGGTCTGCGGCTGATCGGTCTGCGGCGTGACGGTAACGGGGAGTACACTGAGGTCACCCGGCAGTTTTCTCCGGGAGCGACAAAACACATCCGCTATAAAGGACGGCAGTACCGGGTGGTCGGGGATGTTTACCGCGCGGATAATCTGTCAGATACCGGACGCTGGGATAAAGGGCAGTCAGTGGTGACGGAAGAGTATTATGAGATTCTGGACAAAAACGGAAAACGGACAGGGAAGGGATTCCGGTTTTCCCGGTGGGACTAAGTGCGGAATTATAAAGCTAACGTTAATTATTTTTAGCTGAAAACCATTAATATATACGCAATAGGGTATGTAAGCGGAGAATCTTATGTCGTCAGTCCGGGTCCTCAGTGTTGCACAGTGTCATGAATCACTGCTGGACAGTGCAGAAGCGCTGGTTGCGGAGCAGTGGCCTTTATTTATGTTATCCAGTCCGGTCGCTGATCAGTACTGGGATACGCTGTATCTGGAGGAAAACCGGCCTTTTCAGCAGGTTGCGGTTGCCACTGTTGCAGGAAAGGATCAGGTTATCGGGCTTCTGAGTGCCGTTCCGTTCTATTTTCCGGAAGATGCGCCGCTGACTGATCTGCCGGATGAGGGCTGGGATGCGGTGCTGACGCTGGGCGCAACGGACACCCGGAAACCGACATTTGTATCAGCACTGGCGGTAACGGTTGACCCGGATTTCCGCGGACGCGGTATTCCCGCACTGCTTATCACCGCGCTGAAAGCAGCGGCTTCACAGGCCGGGCTGAGAGGCGTGGTGGTTCCGGTGCGCCCGGTGTTCAAAGCCCGTTATCCGTTACAGGATTTCGCGGAGTATTGTCAGTGGCAGACCCCGCAGGGCGAGCCGTTTGACCCGTGGATCCGCACACATGTCCGGCTGGGCGGACAGATTATCAAACCGGCGATGCGCTCGATGGATATTACGTCATCCGTTGATAACTGGTCTGAATGGACCGGTATGGCCTTTCCGCATGCCGGTCAGTATATTGTGCCGGGCGCTCTGGTGCCGGTTCAGGCCGATCCGGATAATGACCGGATCATTTATCATGAACCGAATCTGTGGATGTATCACCCGCTGGCTGAGTAGTCAGGGGATCAGGCGTTCCGGGTGGGTATAGATGGTGGCCCGCCCTTTTTTACAGAACCCGGCCAGTGTCAGGCGGCAGCGTTTGGCGGTTTCAATCGCCAGCGTGGTCGGGGCGGAAACGGCAAACAGAATTTCCGCACCGCATTGTGCGCTTTTTTGTACCATCTCATAGCTGGCGCGGCTGGATACCAGAATCACACCGTCTGTCCATTGCGCTTTTGCCCGCATACCGAGCAGTTTATCCAGCGCCACGTGACGTCCCACATCCTCACAACCACCGAGTAATTCTCCCTGCGGAGAGATCCAGCCTGCGGCGTGGGTGCAGCCGGTCAGTTTTCCGATTTCCTGTACCTGCGGAAGCTGGCTGAGTGCCTCATCAAGATGACTGAGGGAAAAGGTCTGTGTGAAATCCAGCGGCGGGATCGGGCGGAAAATCTCACTGATTTGCTCGGTGCCGCAAATACCGCAGCCGGTGCGTCCGGCCATATTGCGGCGGCGCTCTTTCAGTCCGGCAAACCGGCGGGATGATAATTCCACATGGACTTCAAATCCGCCGTGGCAGGCATCCGTGATCTCAATTCCGCGGATATCGGCAGCGGATTCGATAATGCCTTCGGAAAGCGAAAAACCGACCGCAAAATCATCCAGGTTTTTCGGGCTGGCCATCATCACCACATGGGATATGCCGTTGTACACCAGAGCAACCGGCGTCTCTTCCGCGACCCAGTCATTTTCATTATGTCCCGGTTTACTTTTTTGTTGCACGCTTGTGAGATGCGCACCGCGAATTAGACAATTATGTAACGATTCTATGGAATAAATGTCATCCATCAGATGAATTCCTGCGCTTAATAATACATAATAATAGTATGGGTAAAAGTTTACACCATTCCACCAGGCAATGAACCTGATCGCACGCACCACTGTGCGGATAAAAAGAAAGTTCGCTGCGGCGTATTGTGCAGCGGCATAAGAGCAATGTAATAAGGAGATCTCCATGCAAGTCAGCAGAAGGCAGTTCTTTAAGATCTGCGCTGGCGGTATGGCGGGTACAACGGCAGCGGCTCTGGGTTTTGCCCCGGCGGTCGCTATTGCCGGTTCGCGTCAGTATAAGCTGTTGCGCGCGCGCGAAACCCGTAATACCTGCACGTACTGTTCCGTCGGCTGCGGGCTGTTAATGTACAGTCTGGGTGACGGGGCAAAAAACGCCAAAGAATCCGTTTTTCACATTGAAGGGGATCCGGATCATCCGGTAAACCGTGGCGCGCTGTGTCCGAAAGGCGCAGGTCTGATTGATTTTATCCACAGCGAAAGCCGTCTTAAATACCCTGAAGTCCGCGAGCCGGGTACCAACGAGTGGAAACGTATCTCGTGGAATGAGGCGTTTGATCGTATCGCCCGCCTGGTCAAAGATGACCGCGACAGTAACTTTATTGAAAAGAACAGCGATGGTGTCACCGTCAACCGCTGGTTAACCACCGGGATGTTATGCGCATCTGCTGCCAGTAACGAAACCGGATTTGTCACCCAGAAATTCTCCCGCGCCCTCGGCATGCTTGCCGTGGATAACCAGGCGCGTGTCTGACACGGACCTACGGTAGCAAGTCTTGCTCCGACATTTGGTCGCGGTGCCATGACCAACCACTGGGTTGATATTAAAAATGCCAACCTTGTTGTTGTGATGGGCGGAAACGCTGCGGAAGCTCACCCTGTCGGGTTCCGCTGGGCGATGGAAGCCAAAATTCATAACAATGCCAAACTGATCGTGATTGACCCGCGCTTTACCCGTACTGCGGCTGTGGCGGATTTCTACACTCCTATCCGTTCCGGTACCGATATTGCGTTCCTGTCAGGTGTAATTAAGTACCTGATGGAAAATGAAAAAATCAACCGTGAATATGTTGAGGCGTACACCAACGCCAGCCTGATCGTCCGTGAAGATTATGCGTTCGATAACGGTTTGTTCAGCGGCTATGATGCGGAAAAACGTCAGTACGATAAAACCACCTGGAATTACGAGCTGGATGAAAATGGTTTCGCCAAACGCGACACCACATTGCAGCATCCGCGTTGTGTCTGGAATTTACTGAAAGAGCACGTCAGCCGTTATACCCCGGATGTGGTGACCAATATCTGCGGGACGCCGAAAGAAGACTTCCTGAAAGTCTGTGAATATATCGGCGAAACCAGCGCGAAAGACAAAACCGCCTCATTCCTGTATGCACTGGGCTGGACACAGCACACCGTTGGTGCGCAGAACATCCGTACCATGGCCATGATCCAGTTGCTGCTGGGTAACATGGGGATGCTGGGCGGCGGCGTGAACGCGCTGCGCGGTCACTCCAATATCCAGGGCTTAACCGACCTGGGTCTGCTGTCTCAGAGCCTGCCTGGCTACCTGACACTGCCGTCTGACAAACAGACTACACTGGAAAGTTATCTGGCTGCCAACACGCCGAAACCAACGGTGCAGGGCCAGGTTAACTACTGGGGTAACTATCCGAAGTTCTTTGTCAGCCTGATGAAAACCTTCTACGGCGACAAAGCGCAGAAAGAGAATAACTGGGGCTTTGACTGGCTGCCGAAGTGGGATAAAGGCTACGACGTTCTGCGTTATTTCGACATGATGGATAAAGGGGAAGTGAATGGCTATATCTGCCAGGGCTTTAACCCGTTAGCCTCATTCCCGAACAAAAACAAAGTAGTTAAGGCGCTTTCAAAACTGAAGTTCCTGATCACCGTCGACCCGCTGAATACCGAAACATCGAACTTCTGGCAGAATCACGGCGAGATGAACGATGTGGATCCGGCTCAGATTCAGACCACGGTGTTCCGTCTGCCGTCCTGCTGTTTCGCGGAAGAGAACGGCTCTATCGTTAACTCTGCCCGCTGGTTACAGTGGCACTGGAAAGGCGCGGATGCCCCGGGCGAAGCTATCAGCGACGGCGAAATCCTCTCCGGTATTTTCCACCGTGTCCGCAAACTGTATGAATCGGAAGGCGGTAAAGTCCCTGAGCAGGTACTGAACATGACCTGGAACTACTTCGATCGCGATAATCCGACCCCGGAAGAAGTCGCGCAGGAGAGTAATGGTCTGGCGCTGGTCGATCTGAAAGATACTGACGGCAATGTGATTGTGAAGAAAGGCGAGCAGCTCACCTCCTTCGCACAGCTGCGTGATGACGGTACCACGGCAAGCGGATGCTGGATTTTCGCCGGCAGCTGGACACCGCAGGGTAACCAGATGGCACGCCGTGATAACGCTGACCCGACCGGGCTGGGTAATACCCTTGGCTGGGCGTGGGCATGGCCGCTGAACCGCCGCGTGATTTATAACCGTGCATCTGCGGACCCGGCGGGTAAACCGTGGGATCCGAAGCGTCAGATTCTGGAATGGAACGGCAGCAAGTGGATCGGTATGGATGTGCCGGACTACAGCAACGCCGCACCGGATTCGGATGTCGGGCCGTTTATCATGCAGCCGGAAGGGATGGGCCGCCTGTTTGCTATCGATAAGATGGCGGAAGGGCCGTTCCCTGAGCACTACGAGCCGATTGAAACTCCGCTCGGTACTAACCCGCTGCATCCGGATGTGGTTTCCAACCCGGCAGCCCGTGTCTTCAAAGATGACTGGGCGCAGATGGGTAAAGCAGCGGAATTCCCGTATGTCGGTACAACTTACCGTCTGACGGAGCACTTCCACTACTGGACCAAGCATTCACGGTTAAATGCTATCACTCAGCCGCAGCAGTTTATCGAAATCGGTGAGCGTCTCGCGAATGAGAAAGGCATTTCCCACGGCGATACGGTCAGAGTCAGCTCCAAACGCGGTTATATCAAGGCGAAAGCAGTGGTCACCAAACGCATCCGTACCCTGGATGTAAATGGTCAGAAAGTGGATACCATCGGTATTCCGATTCACTGGGGCTTTGAGGGTGTGGCGGTGAAAGGCTTTATTACCAACACACTGACACCGTTTGTCGGGGATGCGAACACCCAGACGCCTGAATTTAAAGCCTTCCTGGTTAATGTGGAAAAGGTGTAAGGAGATAAATTATGTCAATGCAATCACAGGACATTATTCGTCGCTCTGCCACCAATTCCCTGACCCCCGCACCTCAGGTGCGGGATTTTAAGGAAGAAGTGGCGAAGCTTATCGACGTGACCACCTGTATCGGCTGTAAAGCCTGCCAGGTGGCCTGTTCGGAGTGGAACGACATCCGTGACAAAATCGGTACCAACGTGGGGGTGTATGACAACCCGCAGGATCTGTCCGCCAAGTCATGGACTGTCATGCGTTTCTCCGAAGTGGAAGAGAACGGCAAATTTGAGTGGCTGATCCGTAAAGACGGCTGTATGCACTGTGCGGACCCGGGTTGTCTGAAAGCCTGTCCGGCAGAAGGCGCAATCATTCAGTATGCTAACGGGATTGTCGACTTCCAGTCAGAGCACTGCATCGGCTGCGGTTACTGTATCGCGGGCTGTCCGTTTAATGTGCCGCGTATCAACGAAGAAGATAACCGCGCTTATAAATGCACACTGTGTGTTGACCGCGTGGATGTGGGTCAGGAACCGGCGTGTGTGAAAACCTGTCCGACCGGGGCGATTCATTTCGGCTCGAAAGAGGATATGAAAGCGCTGGCCGGTGACCGTGTGACTGAGCTGCAAAGCCGTGGTTACGCCAAAGCCGGTCTGTATGATCCGCAGGGCGTCGGCGGTACGCACGTAATGTATGTACTGCACCACGCGGATAAGCCGCAGTTATATCACGGCCTGCCGGAGAACCCGGAAATCAGTGCCGCGGTGAAATTCTGGAAAGGCGCGTGGAAACCACTGGCAGCAGTCGGTTTTGCGGCGACCTTTGCGGCGGCAATCTTCCATTATGTGGGTATCGGCCCGAACCGGGTATCAAAACGCGAGGAAGAAGAGGCCCTGAAAGATATTCAGGATGTTCCGGCAAAGACTGAGCAATCAGCAGGTCAGGAGGAGCAGAAATAATGCAACAGGATGATCGCGAAAAAATTATCCGCCACAAACCAATTGAGCGTGTGAATCACTGGGCTGTGGTCATTTGTTTTCTGTTCACGGCCATCAGCGGGCTCGGGTTTTTCTTCCCGTCGCTTAACTGGTTTATGAACATTCTGGGTACCCCGCAGTTATCACGTCTGCTGCATCCGTTTACCGGTGTGGTAATGTTCTTACTGTTTGTGTTTATGTTTTTCCGTTACTTTAAACACAACTTTATCAACCGTGATGATATCGAGTGGGCGAAGCAGATCGGCAAGATCATGAAAAATGAAGAAGCCGGTGATGTCGGTCAGTATAACCTCGGTCAGAAAGGGGTGTACTGGGCGGCCAGTATCTGCCTGTTCCTGCTGTTGCTGAGCGGTATCGTTATCTGGCGTCCTTACTTTGCGGAATATTTCTCCATTCCGGTGATTCGTATCGCGCTGCTGGTACACTCCATTTCCGCTATCGGGCTGATTATCACCATTATTGTTCACGCGTATGCGGCAATCTGGGTGAAAGGGTCAGTGCGTGCGATGACGGAAGGCTGGGTAACGCGCGGCTGGGCGAAGAAACACCACCCGCGCTGGTACCGTCAGATTGTGGCAAAAGAGCGCGAAGAGGATAAAAAAGGTCAGTGACCGTTTTTAAGCTTCTCGTGTGACCATTCAGAAGGCAGGGATTTCCCTGCCTTTTCGACATTTTAAGGCAGCCGGTTCATAATAGGTTTTATTTGCCGGACCGGCTTATCCTCTCCATATCAGAAGAAGAGCAATATCATGAGTATCCGAATTGTATCCAAAGAAGAGCTGGGACAGGCTCAGAAAAATGAAAAAGGGATTGGCTTTATCCCGGCCGTACTGTTTCCTAATCTGAAGAATTTGTATCAGCGCCGCGCCGAACGTTTTGATGAGCTGGCCAAAGATAACCCGTTTGCGGATTACCTGGAATTTGCGGCTGAAATCACCCGCGCCCAGCAGAAAGCCCTGTATGACAATCCGCTTGAAATGGATATGGATGCCCTGATGGCCGCCAATATGCCGGGCAAAGCCCTGCTCGACTGCCGCACCTTTCAGCGCACTGAACATTGGCGCAAACTGCTGAAAAGCATTATCGCCGAGCTGTTGCCGGTCGCGCCGGATCATGCCCGTCCGACCCTGGAAAACCTGGAAAAAGCCTCTGAAAATGAGCTGGAAGATATGGCAACCGCCTTGTTTAATCAGGAATTTTCTGCTGTATCACCGGATAAGTCCGTGTTTATCTGGGCAGCATTATCCCTGTACTGGGCACAGATGGCGTCGATGATCCCGGGCAAAGGCCGCGAAGAGCACGGTGAACACCGTCAGTTCTGCCCGGTCTGTGCGGCAATGCCGGTCTCCGGGGTAATCCAGATCGGCACCACGCAGGGGCTGCGTTATCTGCACTGCGGATTATGTGAAACCGAATGGCATGTGGTCCGTATTAAGTGCACCAACTGCGAGCAGACCCGTGATCTGAATTACTGGTCTCTGGAAAGTGAACAGGCAGCGGTGAAAGCAGAGAGTTGTGGTGATTGCGGCAGTTACCTGAAAATCCTGTCACAGGAAAAAGACGCGAAAGTGGATACCGTGGCAGATGACCTGGCAACCCTGATCCTGGATGCCCGGATGGAAGAAGAAGGATTTGCCCGCAGCAGTATCAACCCGTTCCTGTTCCCGAACGAATAAGTCAGTGAAGTGAGTCCGCTATGAACGAACGTGCATTATACAGCCAGATACCTGCCATTGACGGGTTATTACATGAAACACCGGTTGCCGCGCTGACAGAACAGTACGGACAGACCTGTATCGTCAGTGTGCTGCGGGAGATGCAGGATGATGCACGTGACGCGATCCGTGAACGGCAGCAACTGCCGGATTGGCACGATTGCTGGGCGGATGAACTGTCCCGCCGCCTGAACGGCGAGCGGGAAGCACTGCGGCCGGTCATCAATCTGACCGGTACCGTGCTGCACACCAATCTCGGCCGGGCATTACAGGCGGAAGCGGCTATTGAGGCGGTGACTAATGCCATGCGCTGGCCGGTCACGCTTGAATATTCCCTTGATGATGCCGGGCGCGGTCACCGTGACAGCATTGTCGCGGAGCGCCTGTGTCAGCTGACCGGCGCGGAAGCGGCCTGTATTGTCAATAATAATGCGGCGGCGGTATTACTGGTGCTGGCGACGATGGCGGCCGGGCGGGAGGTGATTGTTTCCCGCGGAGAGCTGGTGGAAATCGGCGGTGCCTTCCGCGTGCCGGAAGTGATGAGCCAGGCGGGCTGCCGCCTGAGAGAAGTCGGCACGACAAACCGGACGCATCTGCATGATTATAAAAATGCCGTCAGCGAGCAGACGGCGCTGCTGATGAAAGTTCACACCAGTAATTATCATATTGAAGGTTTTACGGCAGAGGTCTCCGGGCAGGAACTGGCGGAACTCGGCCGGGAACTGACTATCCCGTCGGTGATTGATCTCGGCAGCGGTGCTCTGATTGATATGACACAGTGGGGATTGCCGGAAGAGCCGATGCCGCAGCGCTATCTGGCGCAGGGAATTGATATTGTGACTTTCTCCGGTGATAAACTGCTCGGCGGGCCGCAGGCGGGGATTATTCTCGGCAAAAAAGCGTGGATTGAGGCGATACAGCGCCATCCGCTCAAACGCGCCCTGCGGGCAGATAAAATGACCCTGGCGGCGCTGGATGCCACGCTGCGTCTGTACCGCCGCCCGGAAAAACTGGCGCAGACGCTGCCGTCACTGCGCCTGCTGACCCGGTCTGCTGACGATATTTATGATATGGCACAACGGCTTGTGCCGAAAATTCAGGCATATTACGGTGATGAATGGGTGATCCGCGCAGAGCCCTGCTCCTCGCAGATTGGCAGCGGATCCCTGCCGGTGGAACGCCTGCCCGGCTGGGCAGTGACGTTTACCCCGCAAAACGGAAAAGGCAGCGCCTTAGCCACCCTGACGCAGTCTCACCGTCAGCTGACCATTCCGGTGATCGGGCGGGTGAGTGACGGGCGTCTGTGGTGGGATCTGCGTTGCCTTGAAGATGAAAACCGACTTTTACAGGCACTGTTACCATGATTTTTGCTACAGCCGGCCATGTTGACCACGGAAAAACGGCCCTTATTCAGGCGGTAACCGGCGTGGATACCACCCATCTGCCGGAAGAGAAAAAACGCGGAATGACCATCGATCTCGGCTATGCCTACTGGCCGCAGGATGACGATACGGTTATCGGTTTTGTGGATGTGCCGGGCCATGAAAAGTTTCTCGGCAATATGCTGGCGGGTATTGGCGGGATCCGCCATATCCTGCTGATTATTGCCTGCGACGATGGTGTGATGGCACAGACCCGCGAGCATCTGGCGATTTTGCGCCTGGCTGGCCGTCCGCAGATCTCTGTGGTGCTGACCAAAGCAGATCGCGTCCCGGCGGAGCGGGTTGAGGAAGTCCGGCAGCAAATCACAGAGCTGCTGTTATCTGACGGCTGGCCGGAAAGCCCGGTTTTTGTCACCTCATCCCATACCGGCGAAGGGCTGGATGCACTGCGGGCGCACCTGCGTCTGCACCATCAGCAGCAATCTTCTGACAGCCGGACAGAAAAACGTTTCCGGATGGCGATTGACCGTGTTTTCAGTGTCAAAGGTGCGGGGCTGGTGGTGACCGGTACCGCGCTGGCCGGGCGTGTCAGCACCGGTGACACATTATGGGTGACCGGCAGTGACAAATCTGTCCGTGTGCGCGGCATTCATGCTCAGAACCGTCAGCAGGAACAGGCTCAGGCCGGCGATCGTGTGGCAATCAACCTGAGCGGTGATGTCAGCAAAGAGACGGTTTCCCGCGGCGA
The DNA here is from genome assembly GCF_041099235.1 of Morganella morganii. Lineage (GTDB taxonomy): Bacteria > Pseudomonadota > Gammaproteobacteria > Enterobacterales > Enterobacteriaceae > Morganella > Morganella morganii_E. The sequence continues at coordinate 77,053 of NZ_JBFZSO010000006.1, forward strand.
CTGGCTGCTGAGCGAAAAACCGGTGCAGTCCGCACACCGCATTCTGGCGGAAATTGAAACAGATGAGGGTCTGAAAAGCTGGCAGCCGGTGCATATTCACCATGGTGCCAGCCATATCACCGGACGGGTTTCCCTTCTGAGTGACGATAACACCTGTCCGCTGCTGGCGGAAATCACCCTTGATACCCCGCTCTGGCTGGCGGAAGAAGACCGGCTGATCCTGCGTGATATCAGTGCGCAACGCACACTGGCGGGTGCCCGGGTACTGAATTTATCCTCTCCGCGACGCGGAAAACGCCGTCCGGAATTTCTGGCATGGTTATCAGAACGGGCAGCGGCACAGGATGATCGTGACGTTCTGCTGTGCGAACTGCCGCGCGGGGAGGTTTCTCTGCCGGTATTTGCCTGGGCGCGGCAGCTGACAGCAGAAAAACTGACGGAATGTACCGCCGGGCTGAATCTGCTGATCAACGACGGTTATGCCCTTTCGGCACAACGGGTTGAAACGGCAAAAGCCATTCTGCTGGCCACCCTGGCGGATTATCATCAGTCACACAGCGACCAGATGGGCGTTGGCCGTGACCGGCTGAAACGGATGGCATTACCGGTGCTTTCTGATTCCATCGTATTTCCGGTTATTGCACAATTACTGGATGAAAAACAGATTGTCAGAACCCGTGGCTGGCTCCATCTGCCGGGATTTGGTCTGGCTTTCGATCCGGCTCAGGGCGCGCTCTGGCACAGTGCGGAACCGCTGTTTCAGCAGGAGCCGTGGTGGGTTCGTGATCTGGCCGTTAAACTCGGCATTGATGAAACTGCTGCCCGTCAGTTTCTGAAAAAAGCCGCACAGCTGGGTCATATTATGGCGATTGTGCCTGACCGCTATTATCACCGGTCACAAATCACGGAGTTCGCGCAGGTTATCCGTGAATATAATCAATCACATGAAGAAGGTATCGGCGCGGCACAATTCAGGGATAAATACGGCATGGGGCGTAAGCTGGCCGTACAGATTCTGGAGTTTTTTGACAGAACCGGTTTTACCCGCCGCAGAGGAGACAAACATATTTTGCGGGATGAGGGACTGTTTTAATTTTCTTCAAAAGGGATTTCAGGCATGAAAATTGATTTGGAAAATTTTGTCAGTGAATTCAATAAAGATAAATTCCCGAGTTATTACGTCAGAAATGCACAAATGTATGGCTGGGAAATAGCCTGTATTGAAATTGAAACCGGGGCATTTAAGGTTGCGCTCGATATTGATTTCAGAGGAAATGTCTGGCTGGTATTCAGGGATTATGAATCACTGGCTCTTTTTCAGAAGAGCCTTAAACGTGATTTTGATTTTAAAACATTGATTTATGATGGCCGGAATAAGAAATATGAATTCAGCCGGATCCCGCTGGATGAAACAGATACTGTCTCGATAGCCCGCGGAATTACCAATGAGATTATCGGTTTTTATAATGATATAGCTGCCGATTTTTATGCCCGCAAACAGACGGAGCTGACCTGTGCTATTGAATCTCATCAGTACCGTGATCTGCTGAATAAAACGCTGGATGACATGTGTCATTTCTTTAAAGGAAAGCGTTTATCCGCGCTGGAAACGGTACAGCGGATAAAAGAGCAGCAGTGCGGGTTTACCCGCTATGATAATGATGAAATCCTGCTGATGCAGGAAAAAGGCGTTTATTATCAGAAAGCAAATAAAATGCTGATGCATGAATTACGGAATATCAGCACCGGTAATTACAATACACTGGTGTGTTTTCCGGGGATGCAGACTGAGAGCGATTCATGGCTTAAATTCTGGTCTCAGTACTGGTTTCTGACAAAATGTTATTTTGATCAACCGGTTTACGGTGATACCCGTGCCACGACTCAGGACGGTTTTTATCAGTCCGGCAAAAAACTGGCGGATGCCTGGATGGATATCTGGGCCGGTAAAAACATCTGCATTGTGGCGGTGGAAAAAGTGGTGCCGGATCCTGATCATTTCCTGTTTTCAAATACAGGGAACAGAGAGGTAATCCGGGTAAAAGACACGGATGCTTATAACGATATTGATCCGCTGACCGAACAGTGTCTGATGAAGCAAGATATTGATCTCTTTCTGATTGCGGCGGGCGCGGCAGGTACGGTGCTATCTGCAAGGCTGGCAGACAACGGTAAAACAGCGCTGGATATCGGTAATCTGGTCAGCAGTTATAATACGGTTTTCCCTGAACAGCTTCAGGCGGGGTAATGACCGGCTGATAATAAGACAGGCCGCATTTGCGGCCTGTTTTGCACTGTATGCCGGAATCAGGCTTTAGTGGCTAAAATGACGCTGGAAGCTTTTATCAGTGCGACAATTTCATTACCTTCATGTAATTCCATTTCATCGCGGCTTTCATTGGTAATAACTGCTGTCAGCGGCAGACCTTTTTCGGTTCTCAGATGAATCGTGCTGTTTACCGCGCCATTCACCATTTTGCTGATTTTGCCGCGGAACTGGTTGCGGGCGGAAAAACGCAGGCCGCAATCCGGATTTGCCAGTACCACCCACGGCGCTTTAATAATCGCGACCGCTTCTTTTCCTTCGCGGATCCCTAATACGTCACAGCTCTCTTTGGTGATGACGGTTGTCAGAATTTCACCATGCTCAAGTGTTAATTCCACTTCATTATTAACAGCGCCGGCAACAACACGGGATACTTTACCGGTGAGCTGGTTACGTGCGGAAATTTTCATTGTGTGACCTCTTTCCTTTTAGTGATTAACTGAAATGGTTAATCTTCCTGTTGTATCACACGATATACGCAGCGGCGAGAGTCTGTGAGTAAATATTCGACCCGTTCCACACTTGCATTTAAAACTGTCTGAAAGAGTTCCAGCTCGGCGCGGCAGAATCCCTGACACATGCGGGCAGCGGAGCAGATAGGGCAGTGGTTTTCAATAATCAGCCAGCTTCCTTCCGGTTCTTTTTCCCACTGTGCCATATAGCCTTCCTCTGTGCGGATGGCAACGAGGCGGATAATGCGTTCTTCCAGAGTTTCTGCGCCCCGGAGTTTATCAAAATAGTCGCGGCGGGCTTCGTTCTCACGGGCGGTAATAATTTTGCCGATAGCATCCTCACCGAGTTCGCGGCGGATGGTGGTCAGGATTTTGACCGTCAGCTCAGCGTGACAATCCGGAAAGCGTTTATTGCCCAGTGCGGTCAGGTGCCAGCGCTGCACCGGACGGCCGACACCCCGGCATTCGGAATGTGCCTCAACCATGCCGTCCCGGGCCAGTTTGGTAAACTGCTGACGGGCGGCTTCCCCGGTGGTGCCCAGGTGCTCCCCGGCCTCGGATGCCTGCATCGGGCCATGCTTTTTCAGAAGAATAAGCAATTTTTCTCCGACAGATTGTGCGGAACTGAGGTTGCTTTCCAGGTTAGTTCTTGACATATTCTCGTGCCCGGTATTTATTTATCCAAGTTAATTCTTGTTTAATTTATCGTATTCAGCAAAGTATCACAAGACTAAAGGATGGTTTCTATGTTGCCCGATGACAGCCGCTGGCGTGATCTCTTCTCAGGGAAAAACGCCGCGATTTCAATCGCTCTCTCGTTCGGTGTTGTTATTCACGCCGTTAATATCTTAATGGCGACCACCATTTTGCCATCCGTCGTTGCTGATATCGGCGGCCTGAATCTGTATGCCTGGAATACCACACTGTTTGTGGCGGCATCCATTATCGGTTCTGTACTCTCCGCCCGGCTGCTTGCCGTATACGGTGCCCGTATCGCTTACCTTATCTCGGTGGTGGCCTTTTTCGCCGGCAGCCTGGCCTGTGCACTGGCTCCCCGGATGGAAATTATGCTGCTGGGGCGCACCATTCAGGGCTTCGGCGGCGGTGTTATGTTCGCACTGTCTTATGCCATGATCAATTTAGTTTATGTTCCGGCACTGTGGCCGAGAGCCATGGCACTGATTTCCGGGATGTGGGGTGTTGCCACATTAGTCGGTCCGGCAGTCGGGGGTATTTTTGCCCAGTTAAACGCCTGGCGTTTTGCTTTTGGTGTGATGTTGCCGCTGATGGTTATCTATGGGCTCTTTTTGCTTACGATTATGCCGAAAAAGCAGAAAGATGACGGCACCCGGCCGCGTCTTCCCCTGATCCAGCTGACATTACTGACTGCCGCTGTGCTGGTGGTCTCCGCCGGGAGCCTCAGTCCGGATGTGTTCCTGAATGTGGGCGGCGTGGTAGTCTCGCTGCTGTTACTGATTGTGCTAGCGCTGATTGAGCAGCGCAGCCGCATCCGGTTACTGCCGGAAAACACCTTCCGGCGCGGCAGCCATCATGCCGCGCTGTATATCACTATCTCTCTGCTGGCTATCGGGATGACCTGTGAAGTGTTCGTGCCGTACTTCCTGCAGCGCCTGCACGGCCAGTCGCCGCTGGCATCCGGTTATATGAGTGCTCTGATGGCGCTGGGCTGGACTGTCAGTGAGATCATCAGTGCCGGATGGAAAGGGGCGAAAATGCGAGCCAGTATTCTGCTCGGGCCGGTTTTTGTGCTGGCGGGGCTGGTTCTGCTGGCGCTGACGCTTTCTGTGCCGTCTGCCGGTACATGGGGCATCATGTCGCCGATCCTGCTGGGGTTATCGCTGGTCGGGTTCGGGATCGGGTTCGGCTGGCCGCATCTGCTGACCCGGATTTTACAGGTGGCCGCGCCGGCGGATAAAGAGATAGCCGCCGCCTCTATCACGACCGTGCAGCTTTTTGCCACAGCACTGGGTGCGGCGCTGGCGGGAATGATTGTTAACATCAATGGTTTCAATGACGGTACATTGACGGGCGTGATGTCTTCAGCCTACTGGCTGATGATGTTACTGGCGATTGCCCCGCTGATTGCGATTTTCACCGCCCGTCGCTGCGCGGCTATTTCTTACTGCTGATTATCCCGTTTCTGATAATAGTGTATGCCGGAATGAGGACTGTATCCTGTTCCGGCGTTTTTTTACACTGACCGGATGTTTTCTGTCAGGGTAATGTCCGTTATGTCTCAGTATCATCTCGAATTTGAAAAATCAATCATTGAGCTGGAAGAAAAAATCGCCGCATTGCAGTCATTTAAAGAGCGCAGCAGCGATTTGGGGTTTGATCCGGATGATGAAATCGCCTGCCTGCGGAAAAAATGCGAAAAGCTGACCCAATCGATTTATGCGGATCTCGGCGCATGGGAAATTGTCCGGCTGGCCCGTCATCCTCTGCGGCCCTATACCCTGGATTATATCCGTCTTATTTTTACGGATTTTCAGGCGCTTGCCGGTGATCGCGCCTTTGCCGATGACAAGGCGATTGTCGGCGGGCTGGCACGCCTTGAAGGCCGTCCGGTGATGGTTATCGGTCATCAGAAAGGGCGGGATACCAAAGAAAAGTTACTGCGAAACTTCGGCATGCCGTCACCGGAGGGCTACCGTAAGGCGCTGCGCCTGATGAAAATGGCCGAACGTTTTCATATGCCGGTGCTGATGTTTATTGATTCTGCTGGTGCCTATCCCGGTGTGGGGGCGGAAGAGCGCGGACAGGCGGAGGCGATTGCCCGTAACCTGTTTGAGCTGTCGCGGCTGAAAACGCCGGTGATCTGCTCTATCACCGGTGAAGGCTGTTCCGGCGGGGCGCTGGGGATTGGTGTCGGCGATCGTATCAATATGCTGCAATACAGTACCTATGCGGCGATTTCGCCGGAAGGGTGCGCTTCCATTCTGTGGAAAAGTGCGGATAAAGCGCCGCAGGCTGCTGAGACCATGGGGATGACCGCCCCGCGCCTGAAGGCGCTCGGTATTATCGATACCATTATTCCCGAACCGGCGGGCGGTGCTCACCGCAACTATCAGCAGGCGGCGGATAATCTGCGTGAGCAGCTGTTGCAGGATCTGGTGGCGTTATCCGCCTTACCGGAAGACGAATTACTGGCGCAGCGCTATCAGAAATTAATGTCTTTCGGCTATTGCTGAGGACAGATTAACCTGTTTGTGATAACAATAGGGATGAATATCTCTCACAACGGGGACGCTGTCATGGCGGTTGATCTGAATTTACTGCCGGTTTTTCTGGCGGTGGCGGAGCAGGGCAGTTTTACCGGTGCGGCCACCCGGCTGGGTATGCCGTCATCCAATGTCAGCCGGGCCATCAGACAGCTGGAAACTCAGACCGGATGCCGCCTGATCGAACGGACAACCCGGCGTATGCGCCTGACGGCACAGGGGCAGCAGTTGTATCAGTGCGCCGGAAAAACGGACTCCATGCTGCAGGAAACCTTTTCACAGATCCGCAATGATGATGTACTGACCGGTTGTTTCCGGCTGACGGTACCCGGTGAGGGCTGCGGGGAAATGCTGGCGCCGGTACTGGCCCGTTTTGCCGCACTGCATCCGGATTTGCAGATCCGGTGTGATACCCGGCTGACACCGGCGGATATTATCAGCGATGATATCGATCTGCTGCTGACCTATCAGCGCGGGGAGATGGCAGACAGCAGTTATCACAGCCGTCTGATTCAGTCATGGTCGTGTGTGGTGGTGGCAGCACCTGCATTACTGGCGCGGACCGGCATCCCGGTTTCCGCTGCTGAGCTGACACGGCTGCCCTGTATTTCCAGCCTGAGTGCCCTGAACGGTCAGCCGTGGGTTTTCCGCAAACCGGATGGCGGGTGGCTGACTGTGCGCATTAACAGCCGCTATCAGGTTAACGGTGCGGCACTGGCAGCGGCGGCAGCTGTTGAAGGGCTGGGTTTTGCGATTCTGACCGGGCATTTGTGTCAGCAGGCTTTCCGTGACGGCACATTGCAGGCTGTCCGGCTGAATGAAGAACCGGCTCTCATTGAGCTGAGAGCCGTCTATGCCAGCCGCCGTGAAGTTTCACCGGTTGTCGACAAATTCCTGCATTTTCTTGAATGTTCGCTGCGGGATCAGGATACTAATCAGTAGCTGCGGAATACGGTCTGTTTTCCGTCCGCATCATAGGCGATCACATCATACGGCTCTTTCATGTCCTTGTATTCCATGCCGAGGCTGCCGACCGGCATCCCCGGGACAGAAATCCCTTTGGCACTTTCCGGCAGCGTATCAATGGCATCCAGGCTGTCCGCCGGGACGTGACCAATCACATATTTACCGTTCAGTGTGGCGAGATGGCAGCTCATCAGGTTCGGGGTGGCACCGGAATCAAGCATCATTTTCTCCAGCTGTGCCTGCGGAATAATATTGGTTTCCACATCATAACCGGCTTTTTCCACTCCTTCCGCCCACTGGCCGCAGCAGCCGCAGGTCGGGGATTTATACACGGTGACGGTTCCTTTCGCTGCCATGGCACCGGCAGAGAGTGTGGTTAATAATAAAGATAACGCCCAAACGGATTTTTTCATCGGTATTCCCTGTCATGAGTCGGATAATAATGATGAGATTAATGGTTTACCTTAGGGGAAGGTCAATACAGGGGAACGTATAGTTATGCGGAGAAGTGTAAAGGTTTAAACGGAGGTCATAATGGTAACGCACCTGACATTACAGATAACAGCAACAGAAACCCGGATTTTTTCCTCAGAGGCCGGTGTGCAGCTCCCGCTCGGCGACAGTGTGATTGACGGGTTTGTTTTTCAGCACTCGCCGGTGACAGCTTATGAAGCGGAAGTGGCGATTGAGCATATTGAAAACCGGATTATCCCGGCACGGGCGGCATTGCCGGCGGGAGACCTGATTTTGCATTGCCCGGATCCGCGGCTAAACTATTTACTGACCGGTGATGAAGCGGATTTCTTATCCACAGAGGAAATAGAACGCGCGTTTAATGAGATCGTGAATGTCATCAGCGGCAGCCCGGTATCATCAACATCACTCCCTTCAGACAAACAATTCACGGCGTTTTTACTGATTATCCGTGAGATCACCCATCACTGGGGGCTGGCAGGTCTGATTCCGGAAGTCACCGGAAAAAATGATACGATTTAACATGTATACAAAATGACTCTTATCAAAATAAATTATAAAATTTGTATTATTATTTAGTCCCCGGGGCTGCTGCTCCGGCGATTGTATGATGACAGAGCAGAACAGATATGAGCATTACACTGATAAATAAGATTAAATCCGTTTCTTCCCGGTTTTCGGCCGGGTATTTCGGCATGGTCCTGGGGCTGATCGGCACCGGGATGGCATGGCGCTATGCAGCGGCTGAGCAGGGGTATCCGGCAATCATCGGCGAGGTGATTATTGGTGCCGGTTGTACGGTCTGGCTGGTGCTGATCTCTCTGTTTATTATCCGCAGTTTTTGTTTCCCGGAAAAAATGACCGACGAGTTCCGTCATCCGGTCGCCAGCGGGTTCTCTAGTCTGTTACCGGCAACCACTGTGCTGGTGGCGATGGGGCTGACACCATATTTCCCGCTGTTTTCCACCGGGTTGTTTGCCCTCGGCGCGGTAGCACAACTGTCTTACGCCGCGTGGCTGGTCGGCTCCCAGTGGAAAGGGGAATACCCGAAAGCGGCAACCACCCCGGTGCTCTATCTGCCGACTGTCGCCAATAATTTTATCTGTGCCATGGCGTGCGGCGCTCTCGGTTTTACCGACCTCGGTATTCTCTTCTTCGGTGCGGGAGTTTTCTCCTGGCTGAGTCTGGAACCGGCGATTCTGAAACGGATCCGCAGTGACGGGCTGATGGATGAAAAATCGCGCCTTTCTTTTGGTATTCAGCTGGCACCGGCACTGGTGGCATGCAGCGCCTACCTGGCGGTAAATCAGAATCACATTGATTTCTTTGCCAAAATGCTGCTCGGTTACGGGTTACTGCAACTGGTGTTTATGATCCGTCTCATCCCCTGGTTTACCCGGCAGGCATTTACCTTATCATTCTGGAGTTTTTCATTCGGTGTGTCGGCACTGGCGAAATCCTCTCTGAATATCAGTATGTCTTCAGATAATGAATTTATTCACCTGCTGGCATTCACTCTGTTTATCTTTTCCAACGCCTTTATCCTGTTGCTGGTGGTGAATTCGCTGCGTCTGCTGGTCAGAAAGCAAATCACCCGCGCCCGTATCCGCGAAGAGAATTAATGTTCAGCCGCCGTTTCCCGGCGGTTATCAATTTGATTATTTATTAACCACCATTCTCATAATGATATCTGCCCTGAAAACCGCCGGCGTCCCGCGATGTTCCGCATGGAGAGTGAACAGTTTCACAAAGTCATCAAAAACACCGTTATCAATCACATTTTATAACCCTGCTTCCCGCTAATCCGTCCTCTTGGTGTGGTTATTGCTTTATCTGTTAATACAGATTGCATGACAGCCATCTGTTCTCCACAAGAGTCCTAAATAAAACAGATAGTTATTAACAGAGTCAGATAGTCAAATTCACGTACAGGAGAGAAGAGATGTCTGATCAACAAAACACAGCATCTGATCTTATTTACCAGCTCGAAGATAAGCCCCCGTTTTTACAGGCGATTATTGGTGCCGTGACCCATCTGCTGGCCATTTTCGTTCCGATGGTCACACCGGCACTGATTGTCGGTACAGCCTTACAGTTATCGCCTGAGACCAATGCGTATCTTGTTTCCATGGCCATGATCGCCTCCGGTGTCGGCACCTGGCTGCAGGTAAACCGCTACGGCATGGTCGGTTCGGGGTTATTATCGATTCAGTCAGTTAACTTTTCATTTGTGACAGTGATGATTGCCATCGGAACCAGCATGCGGGCTGATGGTGTTGATGAAGAGCTGTTACTGTCCACTATCTTCGGTATCTCGTTTGCCGGTGCATTCTTAGTTGTGGGATCGTCTTTTATCCTGCCCTATCTGCGCCGTGTCATCACCCCGACAGTCAGCGGTATTGTGGTTCTGATGATCGGGCTGAGCCTGATAAAAGTCGGGATTATCGATTTCGGCGGCGGCTTCTCTGCCAAGTCCTCCGGTACCTTCGGCGATTATCAGAACATCGGTGTCGGGTTATTGGTTCTGCTGGTTGTTATCGGGTTTAACTGCTGTAAAAGCCCGCTGCTGCGTATGGGCGGGATCGCGATCGGGCTGATTGTCGGTTATATCTGCGCCCTGTTCCTGGGGATGGTGGATTTCAGTCAGATGAGCAAAGCCGCGTTTATCACGATCCCGGTGCCGTTCAAATATGGTTTCTCGTTTAACTTCGCCCACTTCCTGGTGGTCGCTATTATCTATCTGCTCAGTGTGCTGGAGGCAGTCGGTGACCTGACGGCAACCGCGCTGGTGTCCGGGCAGAAAATTCAGGGACCGGAATTCCAGTCCCGTCTGAAAGGCGGGGTAATGGCGGATGGTCTGGTATCTGTGGCGGCTTCCGCGATGAGTTCTCTGCCGCTGACCACCTTTGCCCAGAATAACGGGGTTATTCAGATGACCGGGGTGGCTTCCCGGCATGTCGGAAAAATCATTGCGGTTATCCTGGTAATCCTGGGGCTGTTTCCGGGGATCGGCTGGTTCTTTACGACGATTCCGGCACCGGTGCTCGGGGGAGCGATGACACTGATGTTCTCCATGATCGCCATTGCCGGGATCCGCATTATTTTGTCAAATGGTCTGCGCCGCCGCGAAACCCTGATTGTGGCGACCTCGCTGGGCCTGGGGTTGGGTGTTTCTTATGACCCGGCGGTTTTCCATGTCCTGCCGACATCCCTTTATGCACTGGCAGAAAACCCGATCTGTATGGGCGGTGTGACAGCTATTATTCTGAATTTAATTATTCCGATCAGTAAAGAAAAAGAACCGGATGATATTGAAGAATCGGTGAGGGAAGAAGAAGTTTAATCAGTACGGCCTGACAGCCCGCTTATCTTTGCGGGCTGTCAGTATTCGGACTTACCGGTGACTGAGTGCCAGCTTCACGGCAAAAAACATAAAAAGCCCGCCGGTCAGGCGATCCATCCACCGGATAAAGCGCCGGGATTTCAGCAGGCGTGAGGCGTAACCGGTCACTATAATCAGAGTCAATGACCAGAGCGTACCAATAACCACATGAATAGTGACGAGCAGAAATGTCCAGGCTATCAGTGGTTGTCCGGCAGGAATAAACTGCGGCAGGAAAGAGACATAAAATATCCCCATTTTCGGGTTCAGCACATTACCCAGCATTCCCCGGATAAACCAGTTACTTTGCGGAGCAGAAACATCCCTTTGTGTTGTGCTGAATGACTGGCGGGGGTGCAAAATTAATTGAATACCCAGCCAGAGCAGATAAAGTGCCCCGCACCATTTAACGATATCGTAAGCCGTGGCAGACGCGGCGAGCAGTGCACCGAGACCCAGCGCCACGAAAAGCCCCCGGATAAAACAACCCGCATCAATACCGAGAGCCGCCTGAAAGGCTTTTTTCCGCCTTCGGCCGCCGCGGTGCGTAATATCAGTGCGGTATCAAGACCCGGAGTCAGGGTTAACAGTAAAGCAGCGAGAGAGTAAGCAAGAAGGGCATCAGTTACGGACATTTTTTCAGCTCCGAAAGCACATTACAGTAGGGAAAAAACGGAGCCGGATCAAGTGCCGGATTAGTGTATTTCTCTGGTAACCCCGGTTTCCCGGAAAGAGCTAAAAAAGCGGTTTAACGATATTTTCCCAATAAGTATCAACTATCACGATAAGAGAAACGGCAAAGAAAAAATACGCTACCATGATTTTCCATACTTTTTTGAAGACAGTAACTGATTTACCAAATTTCCTGTTTTTCTGAACATCAGAGAGTTCTTTATACAAGTTTTCTTTTTCTTTATCTGACATTTTTTCACTGCGGATTTTTTGCAGCAGGCGTGTTTCAGTTTTTGTTGTATAACTGCTTTTTCCGGCTATTACGGCAAATTTTTCTATAAAAAATGCGGCCCCGATAAGGAACCCGATAAGCCGGAAATGCACATCGGGGACACCCCAGCAAGCCAGTGTTAATAATAAAGTCCATTCCCCGACTCTGGTTTTCTGTAAAGAATCCCACCAGTCAAACATCTCTTTTTTGTATAAAACAATGGCGTCCATTAATTCAATATATTGCGGAGAATGCTTATTACTGTTCATTTTGTCCTCATGAGTACCATTGAGTATTGTTCTGACAATAAAAAAGCCAGCGAATACAGGGTATCTGCTGGCTCGTTGATATGCTCTGATTTACTGTGAAGCGTTACTCAATGTTTTGAATCTGCTCACGCATCTGCTCGATCAGCACTTTTAGTTCAATCGCGGAACCGGTGATATCGGCATTGATGGATTTTGAGGCGAGGGTGTTAGATTCGCGGTTGAATTCCTGCATCATAAAGTCCAGACGGCGACCGACGGCCTCTTTTTTCTTCAGGATATTATGGGTTTCTTTCACATGGGCATCGAGGCGATCTAACTCTTCCGCCACGTCAATGCGCTGTGCCAGCAGGATCAGTTCCTGCTCGAGACGGTTCGGATCCACCTGGATTTGCGCATCGTCCAGTTTGCTCTGCAGACGTTCACGCTGCCATAACAGGATATCCGGCATCTGTGCACGGACTTTGCGGACTTCTTCGGTCACACCGTCGAGGCGCTGTTCGATTAAGGTCTTCAGTGCCGCACCTTCACGTTCACGGGCATCGATAAAGGCGGTGATGGTGTCATCGAGAGCGGCCAGCAGTTCTTCACTGATGGTGTCCAGATCCTGTTCCTGTGCGGACATCACACCCGGCCAGCGCAGAATTTCCAGCGGATTGATTTCCCCTTCGTGACTGTAGTTTTTAACCCAGTTTGCGGCAGCAACCAGCTGTTTTGCCAGGTCTTCATTCATATTCAGCCCGCTTTGCGCGTTGCTGCTCAGGTCAAAGCGGAGGTTACACTCAACTTTACCACGGGTCAGACGCTGGCGCAGACGCTCGCGGATCACCGGCTCCAGGCTGCGGAGTTGTTCCGGCAGGCGGATGTAGGTTTCAAGGTAGCGCTGGTTAACAGAGCGGAGTTCCCATGCGGCCGTGCCCCACGGGCGTTTGACTTCCTGACGGGCAAACGCGGTCATACTACGGATCATGATATCTGTCCTGTGATGGATTTATTGCTCTGATTATAGCGCTGTTATGGTGTTAAGGCATAGGCATTCACCGGTTTAAGCCGTATAATGCGCCCCCAACAGTTAACTGAACCGGAGAATCACTATGAGTCAGTCATCACGTCCCGCTGGCCGGGGAACAGACCAGGTGCGTCCTATTACTATCACCCGTCATTATACCAAACATGCCGAAGGCTCTGTGCTGGTGGAGTTCGGTGACACTAAAGTGTTATGTAATGCCTCCGTTGAAGAAGGTGTGCCGCGTTTCCTGAAAGGTCAGGGACAGGGCTGGATCACGGCCGAATACGGCATGCTGCCGCGCGCAACCAATTCCCGTAATGCCCGCGAAGCGGCCCGTGGCAAACAGACCGGCCGCACAATGGAAATCCAGCGCCTGATCGCGCGTTCACTGCGTGCTGCGGTTGATCTGACCAAACTGGGCGAGTTCACCATCACCCTCGACTGTGATGTTATCCAGGCTGACGGTGGTACCCGTACTGCAGCGATCAGCGGTGCCTGTGTGGCCCTCGCTGATGCGCTGAATCAGATGGTCGCAAAAGGCCAGCTGAAAGCCAGTCCGCTGAAATCCATGGTTGCTGCTGTTTCTGTCGGTATTGTGGACGGTGAGCCGCGTTGTGATCTGGAATATGTCGAGGATTCTGCGGCAGAAACCGATATGAATGTGGTCATGATTGATGACGGACGGATGATTGAAGTCCAGGGCACGGCAGAAGGCGCGCCGTTCAGTCATGATGAGTTGTTATCACTGCTGGCCCTCGCAAGGGGCGGGCTGGAAACCATTTTCACCGCCCAGAAGGCGGCATTAGAAAATTAATCAGAAGGCGACGTGATAGTCGCCTTTTTTATGCCTGTGATTCAGGCACGTTATCCGTCAATCAGAATCAGGAGATCCCGATGAAAGCTTATCAGCGCGAATTTATTGAACTTGCGATGAAAAAACAGGTACTGAAATTTGGTGAGTTTACGCTGAAGTCCGGCCGGAAAAGCCCGTATTTCTTCAATGCCGGGTTATTCAATACCGGGCGGGATTTGGCACTGCTCGGACGCTTTTATGCGGCAGCATTATGCGACAGCGGCGTGCAGTACGATGTCCTGTTCGGGCCGGCCTACAAGGGAATTCCGATTGCAACGACGACAGCTGTTGCACTGGCCGAGCATCATGATCTTGATATGCCGTACTGTTTTAACCGTAAGGAAGCCAAAGATCACGGGGAAGGCGGAACACTGGTCGGCAGCCCGCTGAACGGACGGATTGTGGTGGTGGATGATGTGATCACCGCCGGAACGGCGATCCGTGAGTCGATGGAAATCATCAGACAAAACAATGCCACGCTTGCCGGTGTGATGCTGAGTCTTGATCGTCAGGAAAAAGGCAAAGGCGAGTTATCGGCGGTTCAGGAAGTGGAGCGCGATTATGGTTGTCAGGTATTTTCCATTATCACGCTGAATGATTTAATCAGCTATCTGACGGAAGATCCGCAGATGGATAGCCATTTACAGGCTGTACGGGCTTATCGTGAGCAGTACGGGATTGAAATCTGAGCCGGACAGCAGGCAAAAAAAAGCCCTCGCCCAATAAAACGGGCGGGGTGAGTAGTTTAACTAAAAACGGTATTACTGAAGTTGTGCAAGGATCAGCGGCCAGCGGGCTTCAAATTCCTGTGTTGGCCGGTACTTAAATTCTGAGCGTACAAAACGGGACAGCATGCCTTCGCAAAAGGCGAGCAACTGAGATGCTAACAGGCTTTCGTCATAAGTAAAACCGCTGCCGTCACGGATTCGCTTTTCTTTTAAGACCTGACGCAACTGAGCTTCGATTCGTTCATACAACTGATTAATTCTGCTCTGTAATTTATCCTGCTCAAACATCAGTGCGTGACCGGTCATGATACGGGTCAGACCTGGGTTCTTTTCAGAGAATCCCAGAATCAGCATCAGAATCAGTTTTATCCGCGAGATAGTCTCTTTTTCATCCTGAAGGATGAGGTTTATCCGCGAAATCAGTGAGTCCTCAATAAATACGATCAGGCTGTCGAACATTTTTGTTTTGCTGGAAAAATGACGATAGAGCGCTGCTTCTGAAACACCCACACTGGCGGCAAGTTTGGCGGTTGTTATACGCTGACTGCCGTCACTGGACTCAAGCATCAGCGCAAGCGCCTGCAGGATCTCCTCGCGCCTGTTCTTCTTTTTTGTACTTTCTGCCATGTCAGATAAAACCCCTGCGTTAACGCAAAAACAAATCTGCCGACTGACAGCCGTACACCAGTACTGCTGTCAGAAAAGCGACGGAAATAACGGCGTTATTAGTATTATTGACGGCCTGAATGGCCAAATCCGCCGGCTCCGCGCTCACTTTCGGTAAATTCTTCAACAATATTGAATTCGGCCTGAACAACAGGAACGATAATCATCTGTGCGATACGCTCGCCCGGCTCAATTGTGAAGGTGGTATCGCCACGGTTCCAGACGGATACCATCAGCTGTCCCTGATAATCAGAGTCGATTAAGCCCACCAGGTTGCCGAGAACCACACCATGTTTGTGGCCGAGCCCGGAGCGTGGCAGTACCATTGCCGCCAGGGACGGGTCTGCAATATGGACAGCAAGGCCGGTCGGCAGTAACAGTGTCTGGCCCGGCTTCAGTTCAGTGGCTTCATCCAGGCAGGCCCGTAAATCCAGACCTGCAGAGCCCGGCGTGGCGTAGGCCGGTAACGGAAATTCCCCGCCGATGCGCGGATCAAGAATCTTAATGTCGATTTTTTTGGTCATAGTGTTTCAGTATTTCGTCCAGTAAATGGTGGCTGAGCTCTGATTTGCTCATGTTCGGTAAGCTGATATCGCCGGTATGCCAGTACAGATGCAGGGCATTGTTATCACTGTTAAACCCTTGGTTTTCAACAGAAACATCGTTGGCGCAAATCATATCGAGCTGCTTTTTCACCAACTTGCCGCGCGCGTATTCTTCCACATTTTGGGTTTCAGCTGCAAATCCAATCACAAATGGCCGGTTTTTTTCCAGTGCACCGACACCGGCTATCACATCCGGGTTTTTTACCATCGTGAAGGTGATTTCGTCGCCCTGTTTTTTAATTTTCTCAGGCGCAACCGCTTTGGCGCGGTAATCCGCGACGGCGGCACAGCCAATAAAAATATCCTGCTGCGGGGCTGTTTTTTGTGCGGCATCATTCATTTCACAGGCACTGCTGACATCAATACGTTTAACACCCGGTGGTGTCGGTAATGTGACAGGCCCGGCAATCAGCGTGACATCCGCGCCGCGTGCTGCGGCAGCTGCCGCAATGGCAAAACCCATTTTACCGGAGCTGTGATTGCTGATAAAACGCACCGGGTCGAGTGCTTCACGCGTCGGCCCTGCGGTAATGGCCAGACGGATGCCGGACATATCCTGTTTTTTACGGAAGTGCTGTTCTGCCCGTGAGACTATCTCTGACGGATCCAGCATGCGTCCCGGACCAATATCACCACAGGCCTGGCTGCCGCTGTCCGGCCCCCAGACGGTAAAACCGAGCTGTTCCAGGTGTGCGAGATTTTCCTGAGTGGTCTGTGCGCGGTACATCTGCTGGTTCATGGCCGGTGAAACGGCAATGGTGGCATCAGATGCCAGGCAGATAGTGGTGACCAGGTCATTTGCCATGCCGGCGCTCAGGCGGGCAATCAGATCGGCGGTGGCGGGCGCGAGAATAATGAGATCCGCCCATTTCCCCAGCTCGATATGACCCATTGCCGCTTCCGCAGCCGGATCAAGAACGCTTTCGGCTACCGGGAAGCCGGAAACGGCCTGGAGTGTCAGCGGGGTGATAAATGCGGTTGCCGCAGGTGTCATGGCGACACGGACAATGGCCCCCCGGTCACGCAGACGGCGGACAATCTCAGGGGCTTTATAGGCTGCGATACCACCACTGATACCCAGAACTATCTGTTTTCCTGTCAGTTCGGACATTGTGTTTTATCCAGTTATTTTTCGGAGATACGCGATTTTACCACAACACCGCCGTATAGGTAGGGTGCTGTGTATTTATCCAGCTAAATAATATTTTTTCTTCGGCGCGCCTCGCAAAAATGGCGTGTTTTATGCGGAAAAACCGCCGGAGCTGACATACTTTTTCCGGTGAAACAGGGAAACCGGCGGGGGAAAAATGGATAACATAACCGGAAATACGGCGCTGATGCCGAGAGAGAAACTGATTGCTTACGGCGCATCCGTTCTGAGTGATTCAGAATTGCTGGCTATTTTTTTGCGTACCGGCACTCGTGAGCGGCCGGTGCGGCAGTTTGCGGAGTATCTGCTGGAGGTTTTCGGGTCACTGCACCGGTTGCTGACAGCAGGGTATGAGGAATTTAAACCTCTGCACGGGATCGGGGACAGTAAGTTTTGCCAGATGCAGGCGATTGTTGAGTTGTCCCGGCGCTATTTCAGCAGTCAGTTTCAGGAAACACAATTTCTCAGCAGTGCCTGTACGGTAAAGGCCTATCTTAACCAGCAGATGGCCTGGCAGGAGCGGGAAGTCTTTGCTGTGCTTTTTCTCAACAATCAGAACCAGCTTATCCGTTATGAAGAGATGTTTTCCGGGACGGTAAACTGTGTGGAAGTCCATCCCAGAGAGATTTTGCGCCTGGCGCTTAAAGTGAATGCAGTTTCTGTGATTCTGGCGCATAATCACCCCTCCGGTAACGAAAACCCCAGCCGGGCTGACCGTCTGCTGACAAAAAAAATTGTTCAGGCATGTGAGCTGGTGGGGATTAACGTGTTGGATCACCTGATTATCGGGAAATTCAATATGTTTTCGTTTGCAGAACACGACCTGATCTGAGCAGTTTTTTTCTCAGAAACACACGATCTTTACTGTTCGGGTCTTGAGCGTTTGCACCGGAAAGCGTATACTACGCCACCTTTGAGGATCTTGGGTTTGGCGAGAAGAGCCTATCTCAGCATATTTTTGCTGGTTGACAGAGCAATTTCCCGGCGAGTCAAAAGTAAGCTGAGATGGGCTCCTAAGCCTGACGAGGCAGCCTCACCCAATACAAAGCTCGAGCTGATTAGATTTTTGGAGAATAGACATGTCCCGAGTCTGCCAAGTTACTGGCAAGCGTCCGATGAGCGGTAACAACCGTTCTCACGCATTAAATGCGACCAAACGTCGTTTTCTGCCGAACCTGCACTCTCACCGTTTCTGGGTTGAGTCTGAAAAACGTTTCGTGACTCTGCGTGTATCTGCTAAAGGTATGCGTATCATTGATAAAAAGGGTATCGAAGCTGTTTTAGCTGATTTACGTACCCGCGGTGAGAAGTACTAAGGAGCTGAAAAATGGCTAAAGGTATTCGCGAAAAGATCAAACTGGTTTCTTCTGAAGGTACAGGTCACTTCTATACCACTACGAAGAACAAACGTACTATGCCTGAAAAACTGGAAATGAAAAAATTCGATCCGGTTGTTCGTAAGCATGTAATGTACAAAGAAGCAAAAATTAAGTAATTTCTGCTTCCTGATTGAAAAAACCCGGCTCCGGCCGGGTTTTTTATTGGAAAGCGGATAAGAAGGTATCAGCAGTATATGTTATGATTTATAATTAGAACAAAGAGTTATATTTACAATTAATGTTGGTTAATATAGTAAACTATCTTACTGAAAAAGAGCAGGGTATACTTCAGCATATCAAAACGGATGTATCAGGTGAACGCATGAAAATTGTTACAGTATTAAAATCCGGAGGGGACTACAATGAAAACCATGTACGGTGGCTATATAGTCAGCTACCTGAGGGTTATGAAAAAGTATGCCTTACCGATCTTTCTATTCCTGGTATTCAAACGATTAAGCTAAGTAAAAACCTGCCGGGATGGTGGTCTAAGATAGAGATGTTTGACCCGGATAAAATACAGGATGATATTTTTTATTTGGATCTTGATATGGTTATCTTAGAAGATATTAGTGAATTACTGTCTAACAAACAATTGACTATGTTGAGTGACTTTTTTTTCCCTGAGAAGACTAAAAACTCAGCAATTATGTATATCCCTCATGATGAAAAATATAAAGTATGGGAAAGTTTTAATCGTTATCCGGATCTTTTTATGAAAAGATATAAAGAGGGAGGAGACCAGGAGTTCATTAATAAAATATATCCTCATGCAAAAACATGGCAAGAATTGTACCCGGGTAAAATTGTCAGCTATAAAAAACATGTTGTGAAAAAATCTAAAAAAAATGAGCATGCAACCGGAAATGGAGATATTCCACAAGGTACAAAAATTGTTTGTTTTCATGGGAAGCCCCGGCCATGGAGTTGTGGTGAAAAATGGGTCCCTGAGTTGATTATTAAATAATGTGGATGAAACATGTTAAAGCTCAATAAGATTTTTTCACCATTTTTTTTATTGTGTTTTCTTATCCTGACGTCTGCATTGGCATTACCGGATAAAATAGTAGGCAGGAATTTATTTTATACTTCTACTGTGTTTTTAATTATTTCATATATTTTAAATTATAAAAAGATAGTAATTAAAAAGGAAAGTATACTATTGTTTTTATCATTTTTAGCTGTCTCTGTTAGTCAGTTTACATGGGTCAAGTTATATCCGCCAGTATCTTCTGAATATATAATGGCTAATTCTAATTACCCAAGAACGGCGCTGTATTTATTTATTGGGTCATTTATAGTATTACTATCTCCCTCATTGTTAAATCTGGTTCAATATAATAAAAAAAATTGTAAAATCATTATTTATATCGCGCTCGTTTCATTGTTTTACATGGGAGGGAAAGGGTTGTTTTATATGATCTCTGATCCTACAGGAAGACTAAGGATTAGCAGTGCTGCGACAATTTCCGCATACTTATTTATGCTACAAAGCCTATTTACATTATACATTGTAAATATAATTTCTTTCAGAAACAATATTCTTTATATTAGTATTATTTTTATTTTCTCATTTATTGTTATTTTATGTACACAAACAAGAACGGTCATTATTCTTTATCCAATCTTAGTTTTATTATTTTTTATAGTAAACAAACAATTTTCATTTAAGAAACTAATATTTAGTGGAGTGATGATAGTTGCATTAGGATATCTATTCATTGGATACGTTTTTCAAAGTGTCGAAGACAGAATGTATAGTGCGTATCATGAAATTTCAGGTTATAGTGAAAACAATAATAGCTCTTTTGGTGCCCGGATAACCATGTGGAAGTCAGGACTGCATGCTGCAAAGATGCATCCGACAGGGCAGAGTATTGATAGCCGTTTACAGGAAGTAAATGAATATATATCACAGCATGAAAATGGAAATCCGGAAGCAATACGGAATCTAACCTATCATCTTCATAATGACATTATCGAAAGTGCTTCACTACAGGGTATCTGGGGTGTTATGGCACTCATCTTTTTATTTATATCGATGAATATATTTTTTTACTATAAAGGCACCTGGTTGAGTGCATTTCCATTACTTATTTTAGCAGTGAGTGGAGTAAGTATGGTTGATACACTTTTTATCGATGATAGATTTATTATTATGTTTTGTATTTTAACAGTATTATTTACTACAAGAATAAAGTCAAAATCATGAAGAAACGAGGGTGGTGAAATCACCCTCTACTTTTTAAATAATAATTAAAATCATACTTTTTAAAAATAGAATCAGGTATAGAACTTACTGATGATAAGTTTATTATGGATATGTTTTTTTTGTCGAGTATAGACCCGGCAAGTGACATGGCTGGAATGATAATATCAAATAATTTGTTACTAAGATATGAAGGTGCTTTATTATCATTATTTTCATAAAACCGTGGCTTTTCGAAATTATTCATATCTAAACCAGCTATTAATATTTCATTAAATCCGATAAATGGTAATATCTGTAATGACCAGTAAGAAACTGTTCCTGCATCAAATATCCCTTTTCTGATATCTGATGAAAAAGCGATATCTTTAAATGAGTCATTGAAGTAGATGTTTTCCATGCCCCTATATTTTTCAGGAGTGGTTTTTTCTTCATATGTTTTAAAAAGAGCATCTTCTATAAGAGCGAGCTTACAGTACACATTAATTCCATATCTGTCAAAAATCCTTTTCATACCATGTATAGTCGTGAATAACGTAATTTTTTTGTCAAAAACGATTGATTCTACGAGGCTTATATTATTGTCAAAAAAAGCCATATCAACGATTGTATACAATGAAAAATTGACTTTGTCAGCCAGATGATAGGCGCCATTTACGCCCATTACATGCATACTTTCCGGAATAAGTGAGGTATCTATATTTTTTATTGAAGGACCGGTAGCCAGTAATAAAACAGTACCACAGTAATAATCTTTAAGGTCACTTAATGTGTTGATAGCAATCGATTTTTTCCGGTAAGTTAATTTTGATATTTCACCGGTTTCTGATCTGGTTATTTTAAAATAAGGCCAAATGTTTTCATTATGCCGATATGAGCGTCGATGCGTATATCTGTATAGCTGCTTGAAAAAAACTCTCATAATCTATGACCATTTTAAGATATTAATGATTGATATAAGAAATGCATGCATATCATACTTTTTTTTATACTGGAATGATAGTTATTGAAATTTGATATTTTCAAAGTAATGTTATGTATGTAATGTTAGTATCAGGTATTTTATTATATAACAATACGCAGAACATATTTCCTTTGGCAGGTCACAATATATTGTTAAGGAGCACTTATGCCTGAATTACCCGAGGTCGAAACCAGCCGGCGCGGCATTGAGCCGCATTTGGTCGGTAATACAGTGCGTTATGTTGAAGTCCGCAACCGGCGGCTGCGCTGGCCGGTGTCAGAGCAGATTGAGCGCCTGAGTGACCGGCCGGTGCTCAGTGTGCAGCGCCGTGCAAAATATCTGCTGATTGAGTTGCCGGAAGGGTGGATTATCATTCATCTGGGAATGTCCGGCAGTTTGCGTATTCTTTTGGAAGAAACGCCGGAAGAGAAACACGACCACGTGGATATGGTGCTCGGTGACGGCAAAATTCTGCGCTATACCGACCCGCGCCGTTTTGGTGCCTGGTTGTGGGCAGATGATTTGGCAACCAGTCCGGTACTGGCGAACCTGGGGCCGGAGCCGCTGAGTGATGATTTTGACGCCGCGTATCTGTTCGCCAAATCCCGCAAACGAAACACACCAGTTAAAAGCTGGCTGATGGATAATAAAATTGTGGTGGGAGTGGGGAATATTTATGCCAATGAATCCCTCTTTTTATCCCGCATTCATCCGCTGCGTCCCGCTAAAGACCTGACTATGGATGAGGTTACCCGCCTGGTTACCACCATAAAGCAGATATTGACTGAATCCATCAGACAGGGCGGCACCACGCTGAAAGATTTTTTACAGTCGGACGGAAAACCCGGTTATTTTGCCCAGGAACTGTTTGTGTACGGAAAACACGGAGAATGTTGCCCGAACTGCGGACAGAAGATTGAAGTGGTGAAAGTCGGTCAGCGGAGCACGTTTTTCTGCCCCGCCTGTCAGCACTGATTATACCTTACCGAGTTTTTGCATCATCGCCTGTGCGACGGACTCCGGCAGAAATGCAGAGACATCGCCGTCGTGCAGGGCCACGTCTTTAATCAGGGATGAAGAAACAAAAGAGAGATTCTGCGACGGCAGGAGGAAAACACTCTCGAGATCCTGCGCAAAATGGCGGTTCATATTCGCCAGCTGCCATTCATATTCAAAATCAGCAACAGACCGGACACCCCGGATCAGCACATTGGCATTTTGCTTTTTGGCAAAATTTGCCATCAGCTCAGAAAACCCCAGAACTTCCACATTCGGGATGTGAGAACACACGTCTTTTGCCAGTGCAACCCGCTCATCGAGGGTAAACATCGGATTTTTACGGCTGCTGTTGGCGATCGCCAGCAGGATATGATCAAACATTTTTGAGGCGCGCTCAAGAATATCAATATGTCCGCAGGTAATCGGATCAAAAGTGCCGGGATAGATTGCGCGTGTTTTCATGATGCTGACTCATCGTTGTTACTGACGGACCACAGAGTGGCGTATTTATTAAAGGTATATTGTGCGTTCACAAATGCAAGGATAAGCCCCTGTCTGCCGTCCAGGAATCCGGCTCTCAGCAGCCAGGTTTTACAAAACGCACCGGCGGTGTGAGTCAGCACAGAGAGAAAAGAGCAGCGTTTACCGGCCAGATGACGGGCTTTTGCCCAGTCCGCAGCATAGCGCAGCTGCTTTTGCTGAAACTCCGGTAAATCGCGGCAGGTCAGGTGTAATACATCCCCTTTCAGTGTGATGACATTGGCACCCTGTGTCTCCAGAGATTCATGAACTGCATTACTGTTGTACTGATATTGCTCACGCGGATATAACCGCAGGACATGATCCGGATACCAGCCGCTGTGCTTCATAAAACGCCCGAGAAACAGATTCCGGCGGGCAAAACGATACACTGTATTTTTCTGCGGTGCGGCAAGTATCTGCTCAATGGATTGTTTCAGCTCCGGCGTGACCCGCTCGTCGGTATCGAGCATCAGGATATAATCCCCGGTGGCATACTGCTGGGCAATCTGCCGCTGACGGCCGAATCCCGGCCACTCCCGGTTTTCATACACCTGAGCCCCGGCATGGCGGGCGATGGTCAGTGTGTCGTCCTGACTGCCGGAATCGAGCACAATGATTTCATCCGCCAGTCCCTGAACGGAGGTCAGGCAATCACCGATAACATCGGCATTGTTTTTACTGATCATCACAACAGAGAGACGTTTTTTATCTGTCATCAGTGGCTCCGCGGCGGAAGATACGGCCCGAGCAGCTGCATGAGACGGTGCAGTGCGCCCTGATTTTCATGAAGCACCTCAGCGGCATGCCGTCCGCAGTACAGCCGGTAATCCTCATCATTAAGCAGATTACTGACGGCGTCACTCAGACTTTGTTCATCGGTGACAGTCAGCAGAGCATCGGCTTGTTGTAATTTGCCGCAGATATTTTTGAAGTTGAAGGTGTGCGGCCCCATCAGTACCGGCAGGGCATGGGCGGCAGCTTCCAGCGGATTATGTCCGCCGCGTTCAACCAGGCTGCCGCCGACAAACGCGATATCCGCCAGTCCGTACAGCAGCATCAGTTCACCCATGGTATCCCCGACCACCACCTGTGTTTCCGGTGAAGGAATGGTGTTGCTGCTGCGCATGACATAGGTCAGACCGGCTTTTTCGGTCAGTTCCCGTGCTTTGGCAAACCGCTCCGGATGGCGCGGTACCAGGATCAGCAGCAGATTCGGAAAGCGGTTCAGCAGGGTTTTATGGGCGCTGAGGATAATTTCCTCTTCACCTTCATGAGTGCTGGTTGCGATCCAGACCGGACGGCGGGCCGCCCACTGACGGCGCAGGGTAACGGCTTTGGCGGCCAGTTCCGGTGTGACAGAAATATCGAACTTCAGGCTGCCGGTCACATGCAGTTGCTGGCGGCGCAGGCCGAGTTCAATAAAGCGTTCTCCGTCTTCCTGATTCTGCGCGGCCACCAGGGTGATCCGGTTCAGGATGGTTTTCACGAAACTGCCTGCTTTTTTATAACCGGCGGCCGAGCGCGCTGACAGGCGGGCATTGGCAATCACCAGCGGAATTTTCCGGCGGTGCAGTTCGGTTATCATGTTCGGCCACAGTTCGGTTTCCATCACGATCACCAGTTTCGGCTGAACAGTATTGAAAAACCGTTTCATTGACCCCGGCAAGTCGTAAGGCAGATAGACGTGGTAAACATCATCACCTAATGCGGATAAAACCCGCTCTGAGCCGGTCGGTGTCATGGTGGTGACAGTGATGGGTAACGTCGGATAATGGTGACGCAATGCACGGACCAGCGGCACTGCGGCGAGTGTTTCGCCGACAGAAACCGAGTGCAGGATGATACCGCCGGTGCCGGTTTTCCCTTTACAGAAACCATAACGTTCGCCCCAGCGTCTGCGGTAGGCCGGGGAGCGGCGGCTGCGCCATAACAGACGTAACCAGATAAGAGGTTGGATCAGGTAAAGCAGAACCTGGTATACACGCAGTAACATTTTATCAGTTTCGCAGATAAGATTGCGGCAATAGTAGCATAAAACTAACACGAATAGCGCATTAAAAAGCATAAACCCGGCGTCGCTGACGGCGGGATCCCCGCTGTCCGGCACAACGCACTGCGCTATCTGTTAATACTGCCGGGAACGATTTGTGGTAATCTGTGCCCCAGAGATTGATACATCTTATTCCCTGATTTCTGTCTGACCCTAAATGGAACTCTTATGCAAACAGCATCAGCGCCGGTACAGCGTATTTTAGTGATAAAACTCCGTCATCACGGCGATATGCTGCTGATAACACCGGTGATTAATACTCTGAAAGCGAATTACCCGGATGCTGAGGTGGATGTCCTGCTGTATCAGGAAACCGCACCGATGCTCAGCCGTCATCCCGGCATCAGCCATATTTTTGCCATGGACAGAGCCTGGCGTAAAGAGGGAACCTGCAAACGTATCGGGCACGAGTGGCGCTTACTGAAATCACTGCGCCGCCGCCGTTATGACATGGTGGTGAATCTGGCGGATCAGTGGTACAGCGCAATTGTGACCCGTTTCACCGGGGCCCGTATCCGTATCGGGCTGGATTTATGGAAACGGCAGAGTATTTTCTGGAAAAAGTGTTACACCCTGCTGGCGGATACCTCACAGGAATCTGTCATGCATACGGTGGAGCAGAATCTTAACGGATTAACCCCGCTGAATCTGCCGGTGACTGATAACCATGTCACCATGGCGTATTCAGAGGAAGACCGGCAGAAGACTGAACAGCTTTTGCAGCGCAAACAGGTGACCGGTGACTATATTGTGGTGCAGCCGACATCCCGCTGGTTCTATAAATGCTGGGATGACGACAAGATGAGTGAGGTTATCCGCACACTGGCGGATGAAGGACATCAGATTGTGCTCAGCAGCGGGCCGGATCCGCGCGAAAAATCGATGATTGCATCTATTCTTGCGCCGTGTCAGCAGGCGGTGGCCGACGGAAAAATTGTGTCCGTTGCCGGAGAACTGACACTGCCGCAGCTCGCGGTACTGATTGATCGTGCAAAACTGTTTATCGGTGTGGACTCTGTGCCGATGCATATGGCTGCCGCCCTGCAAACGCCGGTGATAGCTCTGTTCGGCCCGACGAAACTGGTGTTCTGGTCGCCGTGGCAGGCAACCGGCGAAATCATTAAAGCATCGGATTACGGGGAACAGCCGGACCCGGATGATGTGGACACCGGGACTGACGAACGTTACCTGAGCCCGATCCCGGCAGACGCAGTGATTACAGCGGCACGGAGATATTTATGAAAAATATGCGTCTGGCGATTGTCCGTCAGAAATACCGTCCGGACGGCGGCGCGGAGCGTTTTGTATCCCGGGCCCTGGAAGCGCTGGATAACCGGAATCTGGAGCTGAATGTTATCACCCGCTCCTGGCAGGGCGCTGCGGCTCCCGGCTGGCATATTCATGTGGTGAATCCGCCGAAATGGGGACGGATCAGCCGTGAGCGGGGATTTGCGGATGCTGCCCGTGCCTGCTGGCAGAATGAAAAATTTGATATTGTTCAGAGCCATGAACGTATTGCCGGTTGTGACATTTTCCGGGCCGGGGACGGTGTGCACCGCCGCTGGCTGTTGCAGCGGGCTCGGGTTCTGCCTGTCTGGCGGGCGAAACTGTTGTTTGCCTCGCCGTACCACCGCTATGTGATGAAGGCGGAGCAGGAGATGTACCACGATCCGCACTTTAAGCAGGTGATTTGTAATTCGGAAATGGTAAAAAAAGAGGTGATGGAAGACTTTGGTTTGTCAGAGTCGCAAATAACCGTCATCTATAACGGAATTGATTCTGAAAAGTTTCATCCGCTGCCGGAATCAGAGCGTCTTGCGCTCCGGCAGACTTATCAGATCCCGGCGGCGGCAAAATGTCTGGTGTATGTCGGTTCCGGGTTTGAACGCAAAGGACTCGCGGCAGCGATTATGGCGGTCAGCCGCAATGATGCGTATCTGCTGGTGGTCGGCCAGGATAAGGCAGAAAAAAAATATCGTCAGCTGGCGGCATCCCTGGGCTGTGCGGATCGCATCCGTTTTACGGGTATGCAGAAACAGACACTGCCGTTTTATCAGATGAGTGACGGGCTGCTGCTGCCGACGCTGTATGATCCGTTCCCGAATGTGGTACCCGAAGCGATGGCCTGCGCACTGCCGGTGATCACCAGTACCACCTGCGGCGGGGCGGAATTTATCACGCAGGGCGAAGAGGGTTTTGTCTGTGATGCGCTGGATATTGACGGCCTGGCAGAGGCGGTCTCACAACTGCCTTGTGATCATCTGAGCAGCCGGATGTCTGAATGTGCACGGCAGCGGGTTTTACCTTATACACCGGCGGCGTTATCACAGCAGCTGATCGATCTCTACGGGCGGGTCCTGGCATAATGAAACAGCATATTTTATTTATTATTGACGGTTTACCGGGCGGCGGCGCTGAACGGGTGGTGCTGAGCCTGAGCCACGGACTGGTTCTGGCCGGTTATGATGTCACTCTGTTATCACTCAGCAATACCCGCGATTATGATATTCCGGAAGGGGTGGATTATCAGGTCTCTGCGGATACGTACCGTGGCTTGTTCCACCGCCAGACCGAAATCCGGCGTCGTGCCGGAAAGATGGATGCTTTCTTATCTGAACTGTTTGCCCGCAAAGGTAAACCGGTACTGGTGGTGTCCAATCTGCATAAAACGGACCGTATTGTCGCTGCATCACAGGCACTGACCGGGCTGAATGTCTGGTTCTGCCTCCATGGGATGTTTTCAGCCAGCTATCTCGGCAATAAAACCGGCCTTCGCCGCCGTCTGAAACAGGCAAAAATACGCCGGGTATATAACGGACAGAATATTATCGGCGTCTCCGGTGCGGTGTGCCGGGATCTGTGTGAGAACGTCGGCGTGACGCCGCAGCAGTGCGTGACCATTTATAACCCGTTTGACGTTGCGGATATTCAGCGCCAGTCGCAGAAAGATAACCCGTATCAGGGGCAGGATTATATTATTCACCTCGGGCGTTTTCATGAGGTGAAGCGGCAGGATAGGTTACTGACCGCGTTTGCGCTGGCTAATCTGCCGTGCAAACTGCTGCTGGCGGGACAGGGCAGCGAACACGCCACACTGACGCTGAAAAACCAGGTGACTGAACTGGGGCTGGAAGGCCGGGTGGAATTTATCGGTTTTCAGTCAAAACCGATGCCGATTATCCGTGGTGCGAAAGCCGTGGTATTAAGCTCCGACAGTGAAGGGTTATCTTCTGTTCTGATCGAATCGCTGATCTGCGGCACGCCGGTGGTCAGTACCTATTGCCCGGGTGGAGTCAGAGAGATCATGACCGGCGAACTGGCAGCGTATCTTTCTGATATGACACCGGTGAGTCTGGCGGAAAAAATTCGTCTGGTTTATGAACATCCGCCGGTGATCACCCCTGAGATGTATCAGAAATTTGAGCAGCAGACGATTGTCAGCCAATACTGTGATTTAATTCAGCCAGTCCCGTCAACACACGCGTGAGGAGCACAACTATGGCGAAACCCGCTTTTATCATCACCCTTGATACGGAAGGAGATAACCTCTGGGAATCCGGTCCGGTGATCACCACGCAGAATACCCGGTTTTTACCGCGCTTTCAGACATTGTGTGAGAAATACAGTTTTAAGCCGGTCTGGCTGACCAACTACGAAATGGCGACGGATGATGCCTATATTGAATTTGCGCAGGATGTGATTGCCCGGCAGACAGGGGAGATCGGCATGCATCTGCATGCCTGGAACAGCCCGCCGCTGAAGGCACTGACGGCTGATGATGATCGCTTCCAGCCTTATCTGATTGAATACCCGGATGATGTGATGAAAGAAAAAATTAACGTCATGACATCGCTGCTGGAAGATAAATTACAGACCAAAATGGTCAGCCACCGCGCGGGCCGCTGGGCATTCAATGAAAAATATGCCCGTTTGCTGGCAGAATTTGGTTATCAGACGGATTGCTCTGTGACACCGCGGGTGAACTGGGCATATACTCCGGGAGCACCGGCACCCATCGGTAACGGCGGCACCAATTACCTGAATTTTCCGTCTGAAGCCTATTTTATGGATCTGAATGATATCCGTCGTCCCGGGGATTCATCGCTGTTACAGGTGCCGATGAGTGTGCAGTTCCGTCATTCCCCGCTGATGAACGGCCTGAAACAGTTTTATGATAAGTTACGCGGCAAAAAACGCTCGCCGTCCGTGAACTGGCTGCGACCGAAAGGCGGGAATCTGGCACAGATGCAGCAGGTGGTGGATGCCTGCCTGGCGCAGGGAAATGATCATATCGAGTTTATGCTGCATTCATCTGAATTTATGCCGGGTGGCAGCCCGACATTCAGGGATGAGGCAGCGATTGATGCACTGTATGATGATCTGGAGCAGCTGTTTGCGTATATCGCACAGCGGGCAGAAGGGATGACGCTGGCGGAGTTTTATCAGCGGAAACTCGCACAGCGTCACGCATCATAATCTTAACGCGGCATGTGCTCTGCCATGGCGGCGAGCACATCATCCGCACTGACAGAGGATAAATCCCCGTCCTTTGACGTCAGGGCAAACTGCCCTTTACCGTAACCACCGATCAGCCCCGGATCCGTCGGGCCGTACAGGGTGATATTGGGTTTATCCAGCGCGGCTGTCAGGTGGCTCAGCCCGGTATCGACTGAAATCACCCCTTCCGCACCGGCGATTTCTGCCGCCACATCCGCCAGTGATAATTTCGGCAATACATGCACATGGGTAAATCCTTCCGCCAGACGCAGTGCCCGTTCCTGTTCATGCGGTGCACCCCACGGCAGGCGGATATGCAGATCAGTGTCAGCCAGTTGTGCAAACAGCGCCCGCCAGTGTGACTCCGGCCAGTGTTTGGCATCACGGGTGGTGGCGTGGAGACAGACCAGGTACGGCACGGTATCCGGTGAGATTGTCCGGTTATTCAGAAAATGGGCGGCAATCGCGTAATCCCCCTGTGTCTGCGGTTTCTCATAGCCGAGACTCAGGGCAAAAAGCTGGCGGATCCGTTCAACAGCATGCTGTGTTTTGCTGACAGCGTGTTTTTCATCATAGAAAAAACCCGCCAGCGGCTCGCGGATACTGTGCCGGTCGTAGCCGTGTTTGCGGCCATGTGCCAGCCGCGTGACCAGCAGGGCACTTTTAATCAGTCCCTGGGCATCAATCACCGCATCATAGGTCTGTGACTGAACAGCTTCGCGGAACCGGCGGCGTTCATCACGGATATCGCGGCGGAACCAGTTTTTCCGCCAGCGGCGGATAGCGACCGGAATGACGCGATCAACAGCAGAGTGCCAGCCCGGGATCTGGGCAAAACCCTCTTCAACCACCCAGTCAAAAGTGATCTCCGGGAATGCCTGCACGGCATCGGTCAGTGCAGGCAGGGTATGCAGCACATCGCCCATCGATGAGGTTTTGACGATTAACACACGGCGCATGGCGGAGAACTCTTCAGCAAATCATCCAGTTCAGACAGAACCCGCTCCGGCTGAATATCAATCAGGCTCTGATGATAGCCTTCATGCGCATCCCCTTTGCGGACTTTGTGATAACCGGTGATCAGACGGATTACACGTGCTTTATCTGACAGCGGCGGCGTGAAATCCGGGCTGCTCGGGCCGTATAAGGCGACCAGCGGGCGATCCAGTGCGGCGGCCACATGCATCAGACCGGAATCGTTGGTAATAATGGCATGACACCCGGCGATCAGATTCACCGCCTGTTCCAGCGAGGTTTTTCCGGCCAGATTCAGGCAGTTTTCGCGCTGCTCATCACTGAGCATGGCAAGGATTTCCTCACCGGCAGCGTGATCTTTTTCTGAGCCGAACAGGACTATCTGAAAATCACGTTCATCAATCAGTTTCTTCGCTAATTCACCATAGTGATAATGCGGCCAGCGTTTGGCCGGGCCAAATTCGGCCCCCGGACAAAAACCGACGACCGGGCGGTGATCACTGATATTAAACGCAGCCATGCTCTCGGCAATATCCTCATCCCGCACCACCAGCTTCGGCCACAGCAGAGGCTGCGGCAGAGCCGGGGCGGCAGGGACATCCGCTTTATCATACGCGAGGGCAACATAACGCTGCACCATCAGCGGAAAAGCGGCTTTGTCGAGCTTCCGGTGATCGTTGAGCAGGCCGTAACGCATCTCGCCCAGCCAGCCGGTGCGCACAGGGATTTTCGCAAAAAACGGCACCAGTGCCGATTTTAACGAGTTTGGCAGCACATAAGCACGATCATACTTATTATCACGCAGAGAATGACCGAGCCGGCGGCGCTCACCGAGCGCCAGTGCACCGTGGCCGATCGGCATGGCGATAGCTTCATCCACCTCCGGCATTTTTGCCAGCAGCGGACGGCACCACGCGGGTGCCATCACATCAATCGTTGCCTGCGGATAACGTGTTTTCAGGGTACGGTAAAGGCTTTGTGACATCATCATGTCACCGACCCACGATGGCCCGATCACCAGAATTTTCATGTGCGTTTAATTAATTCCCCTGATTTAACCAAGCCATATATTCACGGACACCTTCGGCGACCGTTTTGAACTCACCCGGGTAACCGGCTGCACGCAGATTAGTCAGGTCAGCCTGGGTATATGCCTGGTAGCGGCCTTTCAGTTTTTCCGGGAACGGGATGTAATCCAGTGCGCACTGGCGGTCACTGTGGAAACCGGTCACGGCATCGGCGACAGCCTGGAAAGATTCCGCGCGGCCGGTGCCGCAGTTGAAAATACCGGATTTGGCATTTTTCCAGAACCACAGGTTTACATCCGCCACATCACCCACATAGATAAAATCGCGCAGGAAGTTTTCACTGCCGGAGAATAATTTCGGGTTTTCGCCGTTTAAAATCTGATTATTCAGATGGAACGCGACACTCGCCATGCTGCCTTTATGGCCTTCACGCGGGCCGTAGACGTTGAAATAACGGAAACCGCAGATCTGGGACTCTGCTTCCGGCAGGATTTCACGGACATACTGATCAAACAGGAACTTTGAATAACCATACACATTTAATGGTTTTTCGTACTGCCGATCTTCAATAAAGTTATCGCTGCGCCCGCCGTAGGTGGCGGCAGAAGAGGCATACAGGAACGGGATCTGACGATCCAGACAATAATGCAGCAGTTCTTTGGAGTACTGATAGTTATTATCCATCATGTACTTGCCGTCCCACTCGGTGGTGGATGAGCAGGCACCTTCATGGAATACCGCCTCGACATCCCCGAAATCATCCCCGGCCACAATACCGGCGATAAAATCTTCTTTATCCATATAATCGGCGATATTCAGATCGACCAGATTGACAAATTTAGTGCCGTCTTTCAGGTTATCCACGACTAAAATATCAGTGTAACCCTCATCATTCAGTGCTTTTACAATATTGCTGCCGATAAATCCGGCACCGCCGGTGACAATAATCATCACGCATTCCTCTGTTCGGTTCATTTAATAAAATGAAAAAATCACTGCTTTTATCATAGCATTGAAGGAGGGCAGACGTGGATGAAAAAATAGCGCTGACGGGAGTACCGCACAGTACAACCGAAAAAGTTAAGGTATTATTCAGTTTCTTTTATCTGTTTCCGGTCAGTATTACAGTATGAAAAAAATCAGTTTGTTATTAACTGCGCTTCTGGCCGTTGTTCTGTTTTATATCGATGATAACCACGGTGTGGCACACAGTATAAAAACGGTGTTGTTTACCGTGATGTTTCTGCTGACCTGCGGCTGGCTGACCCGCCACCCGGCCGGGCGGATTATTGCCGGTATACTGGTGCTGTTTTTCTGTATGATTCAGGGAATGCGGTTTTTTTTATGGCAGGTTTATCAGTCCGGATTCAGTGAAACACTGGCGGAAACCCTGATGGCAACCACCCCGGCAGAAGCCGGGGCAATGACACTGATGTACTGGCCGTATCTGGTGGTATTTTTCGCAGGAACGGTGATGTTTTACCTGTTTTGCCGGTATATCGGGCGCAGTTTTTCCGCACGGACACTGCGTAATACGGTTGTGGTTTTCCTGGCGTATCTGGTGATCAGCAGTTCACTTTATTATTTTAACGGTAAATACCGCTCGGATGATTTTGTCTGGGGGGAATCTCTGACCAAACACTCACCGTTTTATCCCCTCGGTACTTTTTTCCGTGTGCATCATATGCAGTTGCTGATCAATGAAGTCAGAACCCGGCAGCCGGTGTTCCGCTATGACATGGTCAATGATGAAATTGAAAACTATGTGCTGGTGATTGGTGAATCGGCCCGCCGTCATGATCTCAGCCTGTATGGCAGGGCAGAGGACACCACCCCGCTGGCGGTTGCGCAGCAGAAAAATATGCTGGTATTTACCAATGCGGTCTCTCCGGCACCGGTCACTATTTTATCTGTACCGGCATCGATCGCGAATGTACAGCCGGGGCAAACCGGTAACTTCGCGGATTATGCGGATAATATACTGACACTGGCTCAATCCGCCGGCCTGAAAACGTACTGGTACAGCAATCAGGGAGTCGGCGGAATGGGATACGGGCTGATTGCGGCCATTTCATTCCGGGCAGAGGTAACACGCCGGAATGAAATTATCATTGATGATCGGACACTGCTGCCGGATCTGGAGGCCGCACTCGCACAACCCGGGCGTAAACTGATTATTCTGCATCTCTACGGCAGTCACCCGCCGGCCTGTGAGCGGACAGAAGACAAAATACTGTTGCCGTTCTCCGGCGGACGGGAAGAAAACTGTTACCTGAATTCCGTCTATTATACGGATGCTCTGTTGGGTGATATTACTGCGCAGCTGGCGGACAGCCGCTCATCGATGCTTTATTTTTCAGATCACGGTATGGTCAGGAAACACCTCAGCGGTGATACTGAATATGTTCACGGCATTGCGGATCCGGTCAGGGACTCCTATGACATCCCGATGTATATCTGGTACAGCGAAAAACTGGCCGGGCAGTATCCGCGCGGGCGGAAAATAGAATCCCTCTATTCCGGCAGTGCGGATTACTGGCTGATCAGCGACTGGCTGGGGTTACGTCAGCATGATGAGCGGCGCTGTGTTTCCCCGCTGTCTGATTGTTATCAGCCGCCGGAGGATGTTCAGGTCATGGACGGCAATAAAGAACTGCACAGTTACCGCAGCCTGAATCAGCGCTGAATGCATCTTCCGTTTTTATTCCCGCCGGTGACATCTGAGGGTTTTCCGGCGATAATCTGTTATACACGGAACATGATTGATGATGTGCCCGGTCTGCGGGCTTTAAAGGAACAGACATGAACACGACCACCGTTTTCCGGTTACCGTTATTATTTGTACTGGCTTATATGCTTATCCTGGGTGGTTCGCTGATATTGGTTTCTTATCCGTCTGTCAGTGCCGGCTCGCCTGATTTAA
The DNA here is from genome assembly GCF_041099235.1 of Morganella morganii. Taxonomy (GTDB): domain Bacteria; phylum Pseudomonadota; class Gammaproteobacteria; order Enterobacterales; family Enterobacteriaceae; genus Morganella; species Morganella morganii_E. Next base: position 111,661 of record NZ_JBFZSO010000006.1, read on the forward strand.
CATTAGCGGCGTATTTGTCGCGGGTATTTTCTTTTCAGCTGATCCAGCTGACCGGTATTTTCACCCTGACATCACTCCTTTTTTATCATAACCGGATAATACAACTGAACCGGAAAACGGTGCTGGCGGTTATCGGCCTGTCGATATTTCTGTATACGGTAAACAGTATTCTCGGCGGCTTTAAGGCGGCATTGGTTGGTTTGCTGGTGAATCAGGTCATTGCTGAGAAGATTGAGTTTGCCGATTTAATTCTGATGGTAAAAACCACCGATATTTTTCTGTATCTGCTCTCATTTGTATTACTCGCTGTCGCGACCCGTCTGGCTGCGAAATATTATCTGAAAACCAGCCAGCCGGCGGTGATTCCGGACGGCGCATTGCCGGATATTTACGCCCTGTTGTTCAGTACCGGGATGGTGTATCTGATGCTGATGACGACGTCATTTATGATGGCTGTGCTGTCACGGTATCAGTCCGGGATACAGCCGGAACTGATCTCTGAAAATGTGTATGCCACTGCGGCAGGCCTGCTGATTTCGTGCGGGATTATTTTTATTTTTGTCCGCCGCCAGTTTCCGCTGACCGGCGGGGTACTGCGGATCAGGCCGCTGGTGAAATCTGTTCTGCTCAGTACGGTATTCGGCCTTCTCGCCACGGCGGTCATCTCGGCCGGTACTGTTTTTATGATATTACTCAGTGACAGCTTCCGGAATTTCGGGGAAACGGAGTTATGGATTGTAACGCTGGTCTGTGCCGCACTGACACTGTGGATCTGCCGCGCGGTTATCGGTGTGATATTCCGCCGGTGATAATCTGATCATACCGTCGGTTGGGCTGTTACTGAGTCTTTGCCGCCGGTTCAGCCGGTACTTTTTCCGCAGCTTTCAGGTCAGTGCTGACTGCCGCAGGCGGTGCTGTATCCGGCAGCGCCATACGGATGGATAACAGGACTTCCGCCACTTTGCCGTTCATCTGATCTCTCAGGAGCGCTTCCGTCAGCAGATTGATATAATTGGTGTAAAACTCCCCGCCGATTTCTGCTTTACCCTCACACTGCTCTGTCATTGGTGTCAGCCACGGTTTTTCTTTCACCACCGGTTTGACCGGCACGACCGGTTTCTCCGGCTGCGGTTTCACGGCAGATGGCTTACCGGCATGCGTCAGCATATATCCCGGCGACACCAGCTCAATATCCGGCGGCAGCTGCGGGATGAGTTTATGCAGTGCGCGGACCGTCGACGGATGCGGATGCCCGATAGCGATCACCGATCCCTGTTTGCGTGCCAGAGCAACGGCCCGGTTCAGCTGTTTGCGGGTCTCTTCCTCTGTCTGCACATTATCCAGAAAAACCTGGCGGCGAAGTACGCGGACCGGTGTTCCCTGTGCGGCCAGCGTCGCTTTGGTGCTGCCGATGGTCACACTGTCGAGGAAATAAAAACCGGAGCCGGAGAGAGACGCCATCACATGCTGCATAGCGGTCAGATCAGAGGTCATCGCGCTGCCCATATGGTTATTCATCCCGGTGGCATACGGCACCCGGGCAATCGCGGCTTTAATCAGGGTATCAATTTCTGCGGCACTCATGGACGGGCGCAGAGTATCGCGCTCCAGCGGCTGTTTGCTGATCGGCGCCATCGGCATATGGATAAGAATTTCACGGCCCTGGCGGTGTGCTTTCTCCGCCATTTCTTTGCCGAACGGGGAGTTCGGCAGGATAGCAATGGAGACCTGCGGCGGCAGTTCCAGGATGCGGTTATCATCCTGTTTGCGGTAACCGAAATCATCGATCACAATGGCGAGCTGCGCCGCAGCGGCAGAAAACGTTATCAGTGACGAAGTGATAAAAAGTAACGAAGTCAGTAAGATATTTTTGGTTTTCTGCCGGTAAGTCACTGTGTGCTATCTCCCCAGCCAGGGCTGCGGGTTAACCGTCCGTCCCTGGCGCCGGATTTCAAAATAGAGGCCCGGTCTTTCCTGGCCTCCGCTGCTGCCCACCAGTGCGATCGGCTGACCGGCTTTCACCTGATCACCCACATTCACCAGCGCGCTCTGGTTATAACCGTAAAGGCTCATATCCCCTTTACCGTGCTCGACCACCACCATCAGGCCATAGCCCTGCAGCCAGTCTGCCAGCAGGACACGGCCATCCGCCACCGCTTTTACTTGTGTGCCTTCCGGCGCGCCGATCACCATACCTTTCCAGCGCAGTTCGCCGGAGATACTGTCACCGAACCGGTGCAGCAGCGGACCACGCACCGGCCAGATAGCCTGACCGGCCGGACGGCCCAGCCCTCCGGTGCGGGACATCAGCGAGCGCTCGTCCTGCGTCGGGGTATAGGTGGAGCCTTTTTTCTTCGCCTGAGCCTGTTTCTCGCGGATACGGGCGGCTTCACGGGCTTCTCGTTCCGCACGGGCTTTGGCTTCGCGCTCCGCTTTGGCTATCTTGTTACGCAGCTGGCTTTCGTTCTCCCGCATCACCAGCAAATCTTTCTGATCGGCTTTCAGCGAGCGTTCCAGCTCAGTCAGGGTGGATTTCCGCGCGGTCTGGGCACTATCCAGTTTTTTCTTTTCAGTCTGCTGTTTGCCGAGCAGGCTTTTATGCTCTGCGCGTTTTTGCTGCTCGGTCTGGCGGCGGGCGTGCAGCTGCTGAGTGGTCTCTTCCAGCTCTGCAATGGTTTTTTCCCGCGCGGCACCGATATAGGTGTAATAGGCGAGGATCCGCTCATCACGCTGGCCTTCCTCACCCTTGAAAATCAGTTCAATACCCTGATGACGTCCCTGGCGGAATGCTGCATCCAGCTGTTTTGACAGCAGCGCCCGCTGGGCTTTCTGCTTCGCATCCAGCTGTTTGATTTCTGCGCTGAGAGTGGTGATTTCACTGTCGAGCTGTTTCAGGGTTTTCTGCGTGGAATAGAGTTCACGGCCGGCAGCGGCGATATCCTTTTCCTGATTTTTCAGCTGGGTTAACAGATTTGCGCGTTTTCCCTGCTGCTCTTTGACGCTCTTTTCTTTCTCCGCGATATTCAGCTGGAGATTTTTCAGCTCATTCTTGCTGGCATCAGCGGTGGTTGTATTGGCGGCAGAAACAGCAAAAGAGACCGGCAACAGCAGAGCTGCCAGTAATGTGCGGACACCGGGGGACACCCGGCGGGAATGCGTGCGGAAAACGTGCTTATGCGCCAATTTATCTGACCCTGCCGTTACGCCAAAGAAACGATCGTATTTAACTATTCTAAACTGCAATTATTCCATGCCATTTAAAGCGTTACCAGTCCTGTTATCCGGGATTTACACTTCGGGACAATCCGGCGGCGGAGATTCACCGTGAATTTGTTGCGTTTGTTTTTTACCTTAGCCGTGAATCAATGGTAAATTAACCCCTCTGTCTGTCGGAAAAATGAATTTTCGCGGCATGCGCCGCAAAATTACGATGAAAACAGCCATAACCCGGGCAAGACCGGCTGTATTTGAACCGGCACACAGGTATACTTCTGCCCTTTGATCTTTGTTATTAACCAACGGGAGTTATTGTCCCCCATGCTGCAAGAAATTATGCCATTTGTCAGTAAGCACCCTATTATCAGCCTTGTATGGGTCGCGTTACTGATCTCAGTCATCGTACTGACTGTCAAAGGACTGTTTTCAAAAGTGAAAACAATTCCGCGTTCTACTGCTATCGCACTGATGAATAAAGAAGAAGCGATTGTTGTGGATACCCGTACCCGGGACGATTTCCGCCGTGGTCATATCATTGACGCGGTCAATCTGACGCCATCAGAAATTAAAGACAACAACCTCGGTGAAGTGGAAAAACACAAAAACCGTCCTGTTATCCTGGTTTCCGCCAACGGTATGGAGCTGGTCAAACCGGCTGAAAGTCTGCTCAAAGCGGGTTTTGAACGTGTATTTGTGCTGAAAGACGGCCTCTCCGGCTGGACCGGTGATAACTTACCGCTTTCCCGCAGCAAAAAGTAATCCGGCAAAGGATGATTGGAACATCCCCTTTGTAACACACACTCTTTATATGGATATCAAAAGGTAACACTATGTCAGAACAACAAAACACAGAAATGTCTTTCAACATTCAGCGCGTTTACACCAAAGATATTTCTTTTGAAGCGCCGAATGCACCTGCCGTTTTCCAGCAGGAGTGGCAGCCGGAAGTGAAGATGGATCTGGACACCGGCTCAACCAAACTGGCTGATGACGTTTATGAAATCGTTCTGCGCGTCACTGTGACCGCGACTATGGGCGAAGAAACCGCATTCCTGTGTGAAGTTCAGCAGGCCGGTATTTTCACCATCGGCGGTCTGGAAGGTACTCAGCTGGCACACTGCCTGGGTGCATACTGCCCGAATATCCTGTTCCCGTATGCCCGTGAGTGCATCGCAGGTTTAGTAGGCCGCGGTACATTCCCTCAGCTGAACCTGGCACCGGTTAACTTCGATGCACTGTTCATGAACTATCTGCAGCAGCAGGAACAACAGCAGGCTGCGCAGGAAGGTACACAGGAAGCATAATGACAGACGCTTCTATGACTGTACTCGGTGCCGGTTCATACGGCACCGCTTTAGCGATCACACTGGCCCGTAACGGGCACCGTGTGGTGCTGTGGGGACATGACCCGGAACATATCCGTCAGCTTGAAGCGGATCGCGCCAACCAGGCATTTCTGCCGGATGTGCCGTTCCCGGATACCCTGATCCCTGAAGCCTCCCTTGAAAAAGCCCTCGCGGCCAGCCGTAATATTCTGCTGGTGGTGCCGAGCCATGTGTTCGGGGACGTGCTCAAACGTGTCAAACCACTGCTGCGGCCTGATGCCCGGATTATCTGGGCGACCAAAGGTCTGGAAGCGGAAACCGGCCGTCTGCTGGGTGAAGTGGTGCGTGAAGTTCTCGGGGATAACATCCCGCTGGCCATGATCTCCGGTCCCTCTTTTGCCAAAGAGCTGGCTGCCGGCCTGCCGACGGCGATTGCTGTCGCGGCGACAGAGCCTGCCTTTGCGGATGAGGTTCAGCAGCTTTTCCACTGCGGAAAAAGCTTCCGCGTTTATAAAAACCCGGATTTTATCGGGATCCAGCTCGGCGGTGCCGTGAAAAACGTCATTGCGATTGGTGCGGGGATCTCTGACGGAATGGGGTTTGGTGCCAATGCGCGAACCGCGCTTATCACCCGTGGTCTGGCAGAAATGACCCGCCTGGGTGTGGCATTAGGCGCAGATCCGTCTACCTTTATGGGTATGGCCGGCCTGGGTGACCTCGTGCTGACCTGTACTGACAACCAGTCCCGTAACCGCCGTTTCGGCATGATGATGGGGCAGGGCGTAAGTGTTGATGAAGCACAGGAGCGCATCGGTCAGGTGGTGGAAGGATACCGTAACACCAAAGAAGTTCGTGCGCTGGCAGAGCGTGCAGGCGTTGAAATGCCTATCACCGAGCAAATCTATCAAATACTCTACTGCAATAAAGATGTGCTCGAAGCTGCCCGTGCCTTGTTGGGGCGTGCCACCAAAGAAGAAGGTGAGCACTTTTAAGCCCGTTTTTTATCCGAAGTCTGTGAGGTAATTATGTCCTACGAAGAACTGGAAGAAGTCTGGAGCTATATAAAGCAGGAAGCGCGGGACTTTGCTGATTGTGAGCCGATGCTGGCCAGTTTTTTCCATGCGACATTACTCAAGCATGAAAACCTGGGCAGTGCGCTCAGTTTTATGCTGGCCAACAAACTGGCAACCCCGACCATGCCGGCAATTTCTGTCCGTGAAGTGGTGGAAGAGGCGTATCACAACGATCCGCAGATGATTAAATCCGCTGCCATGGATATCAAAGCCGTCCGCCTGCGGGATCCGGCGGTGGATAAATACTCCACGCCGCTGCTCTACCTGAAAGGCTTTCACGCCTTACAGGCATACCGCATCGCCAACTGGTTGTGGAATCAGAACCGCCGCGCGCTGGCAACCTACCTTCAGAACCAGGTTTCCGTGACATTTGGTGTGGATATCCACCCGGCTGCAAAAATCGGCCACGGCATTATGTTTGACCACGCAACCGGCATTGTTATCGGCGAAACAGCCGTGGTGGAAAACGATGTCTCCATCCTGCAATCCGTTACCCTCGGCGGTACCGGCAAAACCGGCGGCGACCGCCACCCGAAAGTCCGTGAAGGCGTGATGATTGGTGCAGGTGCCAAAATCCTCGGCAATATCGAAATCGGACGCGGTGCCAAAATCGGCGCAGGCTCTGTGGTACTGCACCCAGTTCCGGCACACACCACCGTCGCAGGTGTACCGGCAAAGATAGTCGGTAAACCGGGCTGCGATAAACCCTCCCTGGATATGGATCAGCACTTTAATGGGTGCGAGGGGATTTAGCTGGGTAATTTTACTTAGTTTAGTTCCAATATATTTATGCGGGTTATAAATTTTTTAACTCGTATAAATTGTTTTAACTCGTCATAAGTTATAATATTATAGGAGTTGCTCTTTACTATAATATTAAGATAACGAAATGATTAATCCGCACTTCAAAAAATATAATTTTACTTATATAATCTTAGCATCGATAAATTTACTATATTTCGTTCTTTTTTCAAAGAAATTGTTTGAGGGAAGACTATATTTTGTATTGTCGTGCTTATTCTTAGGGATTGTACTTATTTTAGGGTATGGTTCAAAACTAAGACGAATAACTGCACTACTGATAAGTATTTTTGGATTAGTATTTTTATTTTCAGAATTTATGACATATAGAATGTCGTCATTTTATTTTCATGAAATACCAAATGAAATTATAAATATCATCATAGATACCAATGTAGATGAAATAAGTAGTAATTTTTTCTTCTCTAAAAAGGAAATACTTGCAGCAATACTAATCACAGCGAATTTGATAGCTATGTTTTTCCCCGGAAATCATAAAAAATATGATTTCCTATATTTTATAATGCTAACACCATTATTCTTATTGGTGTTATTTTTTATATTTAAGCCAATAAGCATGGCTGCGTATAAAATAATTGAAAATTTCGATAGTATAAAAGAAAACTCTGCAATATTAGAGAATAAAAAACATTTTTACTGGGAAACTAAATCATTAGCTGATGATAAGCAAACGGTAGTTATATTTTTAGGAGAAACTCATCGAGGAGATTATCTTCATTTTAATGGTTATAATGAAAATACAACACCAAATTTAGATAAAGAAAATATAATATCTTTCAATAATGCTATATCACAAGGCCCATATACCCTCATTTCTACACCTATGATTTTGACCAGAAAAAATGTATATGACAATGGGTTGTATCCTGAAAAATCATTAATAAGTGCATATAAAGAAGCGGGTTTTGAGACGTGGTATGTATCATATTTATCAAAAAGTCACATTGGTGATAATGAGATAAATTTAATAGCTAATGAAGCTGACCACTATATACAATCAGATGTTAACACTGATACATTAAAGGAAATTCTCAATAACGCTAGTAGTAAAAAGTTAATTGTCTATAAAACTGTTGGTAGCCATTATTTATATCACACCCGTTATCCTGATGAATATGATGTATTCAAGCCATCATTCACAGAAAAGACATATACAACACCTCAATTGAAAGATAAAGAGAAATTAGAAAATAGCTATGCAAATTCAATTCTCTATACTATAGACAAACAAGTGAGTGAATTCATTAATGTTCTTAAAGAAGAACATGGGCTTGTGTATTTATCGTTTGTTTCAGATCATGGTACGTCTATTTATGACGATGGTAAGTCTCTTTATGGTGGAAATACTAAAGGGAATTATAATTTAGCATTATTTTATTGGTTTAATGATACCTATTATGAAAAGCATGCAGATATTATTTCCAGATTAAAAAATAATAAAGCTAAGAAAATCACTACTGAATGTTTTCTTGATACAAGTCTCGATATATCTCTTATAGCAAATGATAAGAAAAAAGGATGTTCATTAATTGATGAAAATCTGACTGAGAAAAAGAGATTAGTACGGAATGGTGATATTTATGATTACGATAGTGACCTATAATTAGGTGAGGAAGCCCCTGGATTTATATTAAATACAGGGGCTTTATGAGAAATGTAAAATTAATTAATCCCGCAATAACGCCCCTGCATAATCCAGCTGACGCCAAGCTTCAAATACAATCACTGCAACCGTATTAGATAAATTCATACTGCGGCTGTCTGGCAGCATCGGTACACGGATCTTTTGAGCAACGGGCATATTATCCAACACATAAGGCGGTAGTCCACGAGTTTCCGGGCCGAACAACAGATAATCTCCGGCCTGATAGCTGACGTTACTGTGCCGTGGTGTACCCTTAGTGGTCAGTGCAAACACCCGGTTACCGGTCGGAGACTGCGCATTATCAGAACTCAGCCCTTCACTTTCCAGAAAGGCATAATAATCATGATGATGTTTAATATCCGCAAACTCACTGTAATCCAGCCCGGCGCGGCGCAGCCGCTTATCATCCCAGGTAAACCCCAGCGGATGAATCAGATGCAGCCGAAAGCCGGTATTGGCACATAAGCGAATAATATTACCGGTATTTGGTGGTATTTCAGGCTCGAATAAGACGATGTTGAGCATATCACCCCTCTCTTAAGGGGTAATTGTTTATCAAATAAAACATGGTGTTATTATGTTATTTCTTAAATTCGTGGCGAACAGTATTAGCAATTCCCTGCTCCAGACTTATTGGGGCAACAAATCCGGTATCAGCAATAAAATCAGATTTAAACTGAGTACGGGCGCAGAATTTTTTAATACGAATACTACTTATCGGGAATTCCTTGCCAGTTACTTTTGCCAGGATATCAAAGCAGTAACCACCAAGCAGGCCAACACTGTATGGTACATGGATATTAGATTTATGCTTATCCATAGCTTTGCAAATAATATCTGTAAGATCTTCCATATTAAAATCAGGTTTATCGACGTAGTTAAATACATGGCGACCTGAATTAAAGGTAGTAGCAAATTTTAAGAATGCTGCAATGTTTTCAACATAAGCCATTGATTTCTGGTTTTTACCGCCACCAATCATCAGGAAGCGACCGGATGCAATCTGGCGGAATAAATTATAGACATTGCCACGGTTATTTTCACCAAATACCACAGTCGGGCGGATTGTCACCAGTGTGCGGCCGGCTTCTTCTGCCTGCCAGGCATCATAGACATGTTCGGCAGCTAATTTGGATTTACCGTAATCATTGAATGGCTCATATTGACCATCTTCACCGGTTTCTTTTTCAACAAAACCGTAAACAGCAACAGAGGATGTAAAGACGATGTGTTTGATTCCAAGCTGGGCAGCGACATCACATACATGCTTAGCACCATCAACATTCACATCATAGTAAAGACTGATAGGATGCACGTTATCTTTGTGTTTTGCAGCCAGATTGATAATAACGTCCGAACCGGTTAATGGTTCAACCAGAGAATCCGGTTTAGTTACATCCCCAAATTCCCAATGATCAGGAAATGCAGCACTTTTCTCAATATCAACGATTTTGAACGGGATATTGTCTTTTTGTAATTGTGTGGACAGGCGAGTGCCAATGAAACCTGAACCGCCGATAATTGTGAGCATAAATACCTTCTATTTTCTTAATTTTTTATAAACAATATTGAGAATTGATGTGGGCAAAATACGGGGGATACTACGCATAAAAAATATTACAGTAGCAGAGAACGGAGAATCAATTTTTAATTTTATTTTAAGCTTTGCAAGCTGAAACTCACTTTTTATATATGTCAAGCCTTTACGGCGTGATACCATTGAAGATCCTGCCCGGACATTAACCAGTATATCCTGTAAATTATGAGTTTTGTAACCTGCTGCAATCAACCGTAGCCAAAGGTTATAGTCTTCCATATATAAATGATGCTGATACCCACCAACTGCTAAAACTGCATTCTTTTTAAAAACAACAGTCATATGGTTGAACGGATTACGTTTTTTGGCAAGCGTAATTATATCACAATGTTCACATGCAACATTACGATAGCCATTTGATATGGTCATATCTTCACTGAATTCTTCTGTGTTGCTACCCATAAGGGAAATATGAGGATTTTCTTTAATATAATTGATTTGTTTCTCAAATCGATTTGGCAAACAGATGTCATCAGTATCCATTCTGAAAATAATATCATGGCTACATTTAGTTAACCCAATATTTAATGCATTTCCTAACCCAACGTTATCAGGCAGTTTGACAACGTCAATAGGTAATAAATTCATAAAACTTAAAACGATATCACTCAGCTCATTGTTAATGGGGCCATCAAAAACAATGACTATTTGATCCGGATGTATTGTGTTGTTTTTAATGCTAAGCAGTGATGAATATAAATTAGCTGGCTTTTCTTTGTTATATAATGAAATTAATATACTGAAATTTATTGTGATATCGGGTTTCATTCTGTAGTTATGCCTTCACTCTAAGTAAAAACAGAGATGTTCTATAAATAAAATAGTATAGTGATATTATCATGAAGATATAGTCTATAGAGCCTTGGTTAGTCAAGAATAAAAATATGGAGAATAATGATAATATTGCATAATAAAAAATACGTCCCAATGTTTTGTTCTTAAATGGTTTGTTAATAATGTTACTAATATTAAATCTACTTTCTGTTGTTCTTTCAAGTAGATTTATAACAGGGAATAATAATATGAGGTAAAATAAAACCAAATAAGATTGACCAAAGATAATTGAAACTGACGCATACCGAATGGACACTAAGATAAAGTGCAATGGCAGGTTGTATAAGCTTCGTGTGGTATTGTAAAAATAATAAACTATAAGTAACATCCATGTGGAAAATAAAAAGGGAAGTGTATTTTCTGGAGTAATAAGTACTAACAAGAAAGAAATTAATATAGATACTATAATTCGTGAAGAGTAAATTATGGTCTTATTTTTTTCATAAAAATCAAGTTGATTTTCCGTCAGTCTTATAGTTGGTTTTTTCTCGGTTTTTATTGTCTCAGTATCATTATAGATATATCCTACTTCGTATAGAGAATATATTAATGTTATAGATAGCAAGGAAATAAATAAATTCGGTATGACATCTGAGTTAAAACCTGTATAGAAAGTAAATGAAAAAGATACTGGGATAGTGTAGATGATCATCCAAGAAGTGAATTTCTTAATTGACTTTAATCTGGTTTTATAAAAATACACAAAGGGAATGTAGTATATGCTATTCATTATTAATTATTTCATTTACTTGGTTTATATCAAATGGGGTTATTTTATTTTTAATGAAACATGATTCATTTTTTTTATTAAAAAAACCAAAACCATAGTCGACATATTTTAATAGGTCAACGTCCTCTTTATTATCACTAATAAAGAGTGTTTTCCCACTGTAATTGCCTATTTTTTTCAGGAATACATTTTTTTTAGAAAATAATAAGTTTTTTTCTATTTTTCCCAGGCAAATATTATTGCTATCATATTTTAATGTGGTACTTAAAAACTCAATACCTAGTTTATGCGATATATATTCAACAATAAAGTCTAAAGATGCGGATACAATGTATGTACTGTGTTTTTTTTCCTTTGAGTTTAATAATGCAGATAAAATATTATCATTAAAAATAAATTTATTCGTAAATATTTTATCAAGATGTAATACCAATTCTTTTTTTGGAGTACCTCGGAGAAAACCTAGAGCAATATATCTATTTATATCAATCTTCAATAAGAAAAATATTTTTAGAATGAATCGAGCAACTATGTTTTTCTTTATTTTTTTAAAGAACTTATATTTTTTATTATCAGCAAGGAAGGAATCTAAAAAAATAAAAGTTGTATTTCCTTGAACCAATGTATCACAAAGATCAGTTGAGAATGTTATTTTCCCCATAAAGATCTCCAATCAAAAATAAATCTAGCGAGGCCGGTCCAATAATATCTTGAAGTGATATTAAACATTATTTTTGGAAATAATTTTATAGCTTCAAGTTTACTGTGCGATGAAAAAACAGAAAAATGTTCTAGATATATAAAATTTAACGCTTTGGAGTAATATGTTTCATTACGATACTCACTTAATATTTTTATTTTTTCATTCATCATCATTTTATATTTAGAGTGTGTATTTGTTCCATGTATTCTGTACAATGTAAATAGGTAGGGTAAGGTATAAAGTATACAATTATTAGCTAGTAGCTTATGATACATCCAGATATCTTCTATTTTTAAGTCAGATGGAATTTCATTTATCACACTTAGTAACAGTTTTTTCCGATAAAGTTGTGTTGGAGAATATAAATTAATTCTCTTATAAAGAATATCATCAAGGCTGTATTCTTTTTTAGTAACGGCAGGAAGCAATTTACTATTATAAATCTCACCATTATCATTTATACGTAACATATTACCAAAGCATCCGGTAACACAAGGGTTATTTATAAGAAAGTTAACTTGTTTTTCAATTCTATCGTGAATCATGATATCATCACTTGCAAAAAAAGTTACAAAGTCGCCACTAGAAATTTTAATTCCTAACTTAATTCCTCCAATTACACCTAAATTATCTTTACTTGCAATAATATGAATGTTGTCCTTTTTATTATTATTGGCATAAGTGTTAATTAAGGACAATGTATTGTCGGTAGATTTATTATCAATTACAATGAGCTCGATATTCTTATAGGTCTGGCAAGATATACTTTTTAAACAGTCTAGGATATAACGTTCATGGTTGTATGCTATAACGATAATTGAAACTAAATTATTTTCATTCATGTTAATTAAATCTTCTATTTATAGTAATTAAGGTTAAATATATGAAAAATAATAAAATAAGCTGAGTGTTGAATAGCATGTAGTTAAAGCTAGTCAGAACGGTAGTTATTGATATGCTGTAGAAAGCAAAAAATGAAATACTTAATGAACTTTTTTTAGAATACCTAAAGAAAATACATGTTAATGCATTTATTATCCCTGCATATATAGAACCAAAAATAACACCTAAAATACCAAAATTAGAGTATGCTTCATGTGCAAAGTAACCATTCACATTCCACCCACCATTATCTACCATATTTGGTAAATATTCAGACATGAAAATCTCTGACGCTCTTGGGCTCGGCTCAATAAGTAATATCTTAGTAATAATATTATTCATTGATGACAATCCTATGTAATCATGATTGGCATAATATGTGGTTGCGTAAAACATGGCACTTTCTTGAGCTATAAATAGCCGCTCTACGATAATATAAAGTAAATATAAAAAATTGCTAGAATCAAAAAATACGATATATAGAGAAAGCGTACATACTGTAGTTATTATTAATAGAAATATTGTATTTCTTAATTTCAAAGGCTTTAAATATGATATTGTTATAATAACCCCAATAAAATAAAATAGTAGTGGGGCTTTTTCTCCATTTAATAGAGTTGTAATTATTGATATAACTATAGATATGATTAATGGAAGAATTGGACCTTTTTTATTAAAAAATTCGCAAATAGAATAATATGTTAATATAAATGGAAGGGTTAAGGCTAGAGTTTTGAAATAACCAATTCCTGTATAATCCCTTGTGACTTCTATTCGTCTTATTGCGATTTCAGTTGCTGAAGAACCGTTGAGGGCAAGATAAAGAGGTGATGGGGTGATGCTATATATATAATATGAAAAAAATATAGCGGTCAGAATCCACAGTGAAAATGTCACTGTTTTCTTTGAGCTTGAAATATCTCCAAGTGTATAAAACATCCAGCTTATATTTATTTTTTTGTATTTCTTGAAGGTTATTTCAATTATCCAAATTGTAAATATCATAATACTGAATGATGCTGTTGTTAAAAGTAGTGCAAGCTTTTTTGAGTCGTCTTGTTCTTTTATCGGGTATATGAAATAGCTATTATCAATTATACCTGATCGTATTATGAAGGCGCCAATAATACAAAATAATACAGGAAACCAAAATACTATCGTATAATAATTAATTATTTTCAGATTAAAACAACCAATAGCGTATGCAGGTATTAATGACGCTATAATAAAAGCTATACTTAAAATAATGTCTGGAGTCATTTTTAAGGTTTATATTAATTAATGTTAAGATTTTTAAATATAATAATCATACATATGAAGTATATAACATAATTTATTAAATATGCTATTGTGGCCCCTTCCGCGCCATATATAGCTATAAATATTAAAGAAAGTATAATTAAAGTAAGGCTAAATATTACTTCTGTAAGTATAAATGTGTATGTTTTTGCTTTTGCAAGTAAAGTATACGAAATTAGCCATGATGAAATTTTGAAGACATCTCCTGTTACTTGCCATGAAAATAAATGTCTCATATCTATAAAATCTTTTGAAAAAAGAATATTTATAATAATATCTTTTGATAGATAAATTATAAGCGAGCAAAATATTGTAATTGGTAACAATATTTTGTATCCATTCTTTATTTCGGCAATGATTTTCTTTTTTGTTTTTAGTTCTGATAATTTAGGGAGGTAATAAGTCCCTAATGCAGTGGTAACTATCATTAAATATATTGATGAAATATACCATATGCCTTGTAAATAACCGGCTTGTTCAGCGCCAAAATTATTTTTTGTATAATTTCGGATGATAAATTGGGTAATTGGCAGAGAGAGTGCTGATATTATTGCCATGAACGAAAATGAAAATAATTTCATGGCGATTTTTCTATCATAGCCACGTTTGAAATAATTTATTTTTATTATTTTATTTTTTCTTATAATAAATAATGTTATAAAAAAAACTATTGATTGATTTGTAGCTAATGAAATTAGGGCGCCATTCAAACCATAATAAAAAATCAATATACTTGTAAATATTAATGATAAAATGCTTTGAGCTATATTTATTTTTATGTATATTACTATTTCTTTTAGTCCATTCAAGATGGATAAAAATAAACTATTTAATACAAATAAAGTAATAGTTATGCCAAGTAAAATAAATACAGGGTATAGGTTATCGCGTGATAAAACTAAATATGATAATTTTTTAGAGAATAAAACTATCAAAATAGATGAAAGGATAGATGTGGATATGCTTATTTTTAGTGCGGTACTTAACAAAGAGCTTAGTGATTTTTTATCATGAGAATATTCAGATGTATATTTTATTACACCATTATTAATAGCGCCTTGAGCTGCTATAAGAGCAACCTGAGTAAAATTTTGAAATTGCCCAATCAGCGCCAGTCCACTCGGGCCAATATAAACTGATACAGCTTTGTTGATGACTAAGCCAGATAGCATTTTAAAAAATGTGGCTATCAAGCTTAGTATTGAGGTCTTTATTAAAGTCATTTAATTAAACCAAAAATGTATTGCAAGCATCAATAACACATTGAATATCTTTTCCTGTCATAGTTGGTCCAATAGGAATACTTAATACTTCAGTATGAATTTTTTCTGTTACAGGTAATGATAGCGAATTATATTGTGGGTAAGCTTGCTGCTTATGTGGTGGTGTTGGGTAATGGATTAACGTTTGAATACCAGAATCCGAAAGATGTCTCTGTAATTTTTCCCGATGTTGACAAGAAATAACAAATAGATGCCAAACATGTGTTTGCATTTCTTTTTTATACTCTTCAGGATTTGCAGGCAGCTTTATTAGTGGATTCTTGATCTTATTAAGATATTGTTGTGCTATTGACTGCCGGATCTGTGTTTCATGTGGTAAATATTTTAATTTTACATTCAACATGGCAGCCTGAATCTCATCTAAGCGACTATTAACCCCTTGATAAATATTAAGATACTTTTGATGAGACCCATAGTTCCGTAATGCTAATAGCGTAGTTGCTAACTCCTCATCATTTGTTGTGATTGCACCAGCATCACCTAATGCTCCCAGGTTTTTTCCGGGATAAAAGCTAAAGCCGGCAGCATGACCCCAGTTACCTGCTTTTTTATTTGCAATAGCTGTACCATGAGCTTGTGCAGAATCTTCTAAAACAAGTAAATTAAATTCCTCTGCAATATCCATAATTTCAGGCATAGGTGAAATCTGTCCATATAAATGAACAGGCAATATAGCTTTCGTTTTTTTTGTTAATGCGCTACGTACATTCTTAATTGATAAGTTGTAGGTATCAGGATCTGGTTCTACAAAAACTGGTACTAAATCATTTTCAGTGATTGCTAATATTGATGCGATATACGTATTCGCCTGAACAATAACTTCATCACCCGTTTTTATTTTCCCAAGCTCTTTCCAGGCTCGCAGAGTAAGAGTTAATGCATCTAGGCCATTAGCTACACCAAGGCAATACTTTGTTCCGCAATAATTAGCAAAGTTATTTTCAAAATTTGTTAGTTCATTACCTGCAATATACCATCCGGAATCAATTACACGGCTACACGCTGCTTTTAATTCATCTTCATATTGTGCATTTATTGAATTTAAATCTAAGAAATTTATCATAAAATATCTCTTTTTTATTATTGAGGTTGAAGTAATTTTTTATATTTCTGTTTTATCGAAATAATGTCGTCAGGAAATATTTCAAAGTAAAAATTCAATTCATCCTCTGATATTAAATGTGCATTCATTTTTTTATGAAAAGAAATCACCATCTCATTTTCTTTTCTGACGTCAAAGTGAGAGCGAGAATAATGCATTTTGTTAAAGCCAAAATCATATATCAGTAAAGCACTTTCAATGGCTGTAGTAGTTTTTTTATTTTCATTTAATATCCAACTACCCCAGCAAAACGAATTGTTTACTATATCATATATTCTGACTGTACCACATGGTGTGCCGTCGGCATTTTCTATTATAAAGTAAAACTCTTCTTTCTTATATTCTCGTTGTTTATATAATTCAAGCCATTTTTTTTGTGCAGTAATGTCACTGCCAGTGTGTGATAAATGCTTGTTATACTTTTCATTTGTTCGCAATGAAATTATAAATTCGGCATCACTTGGTTCTGCTAGCCTAAGATATGTATTTTTCGATGTCAGTATCATATATTTTAAATTTCCATTATCTATCAATTGAACTTGATTTGAGGAAATCATCATAATTTCGAATATAATCTGATTCTAAGTAAAAATCACTTGCCAGCACAATCAAAACACAATCGGGAGAAAAATCATGCATTTCTCTCCACATATAGTTATTAATATACAACCCTTTATCGGGTGAGTTCAGAATAATCTCTTCTCTTTTTTCACCATTATCTAAAACAAAACGGCAACTGCCACTGAGACATACGGCTACTTGCTGCAGATTTCTGTGTGCATGAAATCCGCGGGAAACATTCTCTTTTGTGCCAAAAATATAATAGATACGCTTTATTTCAAAAGGAATGTTTTTATTCTGTTCTAATGAAATCAGGGAGCCACGATCATCTCCAAGCGTTTTAAATTCGATTAAATTTATCAGGCTCATTCTTTATTCTCGATTAATTTAAAAAGATACTGACCGTATCCATTCTTTTTTGATTTTTCAGCGGCATCTAATACTTGTTTTTCTGTCAGCCACCCCTGCCGGTAAGCGATTTCTTCCAGGCAAGCAACTTTAAAACCCTGCCGTTTTTCAATGGTTTCAACAAAACTGGCTGCATCCAGCAGGCTGTCGTGTGTGCCGGTGTCTAACCAGGCAAACCCGCGCCCGAGCAATTCAACTTTTAATTTATTGTTTTTTAAGTAAATTTGGTTAACCGTTGTAATTTCCAGTTCACCACGCTCGGACGGTTTTATATTTTTAGCGATTTCAATAACATCGTTATCGTAAAAGTATAAACCGGTTACAGCATATTTTGATTTCGGTTTAACCGGTTTTTCTTCAATTGATACAGCATTATAGTGATCATCAAATTCGACTACACCAAACCGTTCCGGGTCCTGTACTTCATAACCGAAGACAACCGCACCTCCTTCTAAAGAAGCTGCTTTAAGCAGTTTCGGTGAGAAACCTTGTCCCCAGAAGATGTTATCTCCGAGTACTAAACATACAGAATCGTTACCAATAAACTCTTCACCAATGATAAAGGCTTGTGCGAGACCTTCTGGTTCTGGTTGTACGGCATATTCCAGAGAGATGCCAAAATCACTGCCGTCACCTAATAAACGCTGAAAGCCGGATTGATCTTCCGGTGTTGTGATAATTAATACTTCCCGGATTCCCGCCAGCATTAGTACAGAAAGCGGATAATAAATCATCGGCTTATCATAAATAGGTAATAATTGTTTTGAGATTCCTAATGTAATAGGAAATAAGCGTGTACCTGAACCGCCTGCTAAAATAATACCTTTCACAGAAAACCTTGTTGATTAATATAATGATTATATTCTTTCGGCCATAGCTACCGCACTGGGTTACCGCTCCCAGAGTGCGCTATTGCGAGTTTATCTCACTGATTCTATTGAAGAATCGAGTCAGTAAGAGTTGTGGTGTGTTACAGAGGGCTGATTTTTCAATAAGTTGGGAGGTGATTTATACCCAATCAATCAGCGCCGTTTATATTTGCTGCCAAAGGCTAGTCCGATTACACGAACAGGTCAAGCATGATAACACTCGCGAGTCTTTCATTAAACGAACTTTATCCGGTTTAATGTGGCAATCTTTTTCTTTAAATCTGTCTTTTTTGTGTTAACAGCAGAAAAAGTGTTACTTTAAGCCAGAGCTTTGGTTTATTACTTTTTCTAATCGGTACATGCACAATCGTAGCAGAAATGTTTTATTGCATCATATTGATGGCAATGGTAATTCCTGCTTAAGAAGGAATAGTTACCGGGGCTGATTCCCCGGTAACTATGGAGAGGATCAGCGCGGGTGCAGCGGCAGCCAGATTTCCAGGCGAAGTCCGCCGAGCGGGCTGTCGTTGGCGGTGACTTTACCGTTGTGCTGGCTGATAGCGGTGCTGACAATCGCGAGTCCCAACCCGGTGCCACCGGATTCACGGTCGCGGGCTTCATCCGTGCGGTAGAACGGACGGAAGATATGTTCGCGATCTTCCGGGCTGACACCCGGGCCATCATCATCGACCACAATGCTGATACCTTTGGTGTCGGCACTGAATGCGACCTGAATATGCTGGTTTGAGTAACGCAGGGCGTTACGGACAATATTCTCAAATGCGCTGCCGAGTGCGGACGGGTTGCAGTAAATTGTCCACGGGCCCGGCGGTGAGGTGATTTCCAGCGTTTTATGGCGCTGTTCCGCCTCAAACTTCGCGTTGTCGAGAATGTCATCCCACAGCTCATTGGCCTTGATGTTCTGACGCAGCAGCTCATTTTTGTGCTGACTGCGGGAGAGAACAAGCAGGTCATTGATCATACCGTCGAGGCGGTGGGTCTCTGTCTCGATGCGTTCCAGCTCTTTACTTTCACCGTGGCGGCGGCGCAATAGTGCTGTAGCCAGCTGAAGCCGGGTGAGCGGGGTGCGCAGTTCGTGGGAGATATCGGATATCAGCCGCTGCTGTGCGTTCACCATGCGTTCAAGGGCGCTGATCATCTGGTTAAAGCTGTTACCCGCCGCAAGGAACTCCTGCGGGCCGGCTTCCAGTTCCGGATGCTGGCGCAGGTTACCCTTGGCAACATCATCCGCCGCGTTTTTCAGTTTTCGTGCCGGTTTTGCCAGACTCCACGCCAGCCAGAGCAGCAGCGGGGTGCTGATCAACATGGTGGCTGCCAGTAACAGGAACGGGCGGTCAATCAGGAAGTTGATAAAATCAGACTGTGCCGTGTTCGCCGGGCGGATCAGATAAAGCTGATAGCGGTCTTCGCCGTCGCGGACTTCAAACGGCCCGAGCAGCTCAATACGGCCATACCGTTTCTTTTTCGGGTTGTCAGTGTTATCCGACTGGCCCATAAAGTTACGGATGACCTGGGAGTCATTACGGATAGGCCCGATGATCCGGCCTTCGGTGGTGACAATAATCAGGCGCTTGTCCGGCGGCGTCCATTTTACCAGGGCGCGGGTCAGCCGCCGCCACCAGAGCAGGTCATTCGCCGGATCCTGCGCGAGATCAGATTCAATATGTTGCTGCAGCATCATCCCCTGCCGGTACTCAGCCTCCTGGAGCGGCATCAGCTGCCGGGAGTCGAGTTTCGGTACCATCAGCACCAGTAACAGCACCAGTGCCAGGGTAAACCAGAAGATGGCGAAAATCCGTGCCGTCAGGCTGCTTATCATGTTGCAGATACCATTAAGTAACCACGGCCACGTAAGGTTTTAAACCACGGCAGGCCGTCTGTGCGCTCCGGTAATTTGCGGCGCAGGTTGGAAATGTGCATATCAATGGCGCGGTCAAACGGTGTCAGACGTTTACCCAGCACTTCCTGGCTTAGGTGTTCACGGCTGACCACCTGGCCGAGGTGCTGTGCCAGCAGGTAAAGCAGCGTGAACTCGGTTCCGGTCAGATCCAGTACTTCGTCGCCGAAGCTGGCTTCCTGACGGCCCGGGTTGAGCTGGAGTTTATCCACCATCACCACGGAAGAGTTACTGCTGCTGTCGCTCTGCTGCTGTTGCTCACTCCAGTTGGAGCGGCGCAGAATCGCGCGTATACGCGCCACCAGCTCGCGATCGTTAAACGGCTTCGGCAGATAGTCATCCGCACCCAGTTCAAGTCCCAGAACACGATCAAGGTCACTGCCGCGTGCGGTCAGCATAATCACCGGCGTCTGGTAGTTCTGGCGCAGTTCTTTCAGGGTTTCAATCCCGTTTTTGCGCGGCATCATGATGTCGAGCAATAACAAGTCTATGGAATCGTCAAGGAGGGCCAGTGCCTGCTCGCCGTCATGTGCAATGACAACGTTGAACCCTTCCATATCGAGTAATTCTTTTAACAGCGAGGTTAATTCGCGGTCATCATCAACAAGCAGTATTTTATTCATTATTCACGTCCTCCACGTGCAAAATACGACAACAAACGTTTCTATTCCATGACTTTACGTTCTTTTACATGCTCTGACGCATGTTTGCAGCCGGGTGCGTATAGTTAATTCCAACGGGTCAGGTGACGCAGACTCAGAAGTTTAAGGAGTTACTATGGGTAAGATAGCAACAATCACTTTAGCGTCAATGTTTGTGATGCAAAGTGCGCCGGGACTGGCGCAGGATTCAGAAAGTGATAGCTGCGTTGCCCCGGTGCAGAGTCACAGTCAGTATAAAGGTATAACGACATCAGGGGGAGATGGTTATACCTCTATGTTGACCGGTATCCGGTTAACGGAAGAACAACGGATGCAGTTGCGGGATCTGATGCACAATTACCGCGACCAGTTACGGAATGTCCGTAACCTTGCAGAAGATGATATTGCGTTGTACGAGCTGGTTAAGGCCGAAAAGTTTGATGAAACGGCAGTACGCAATCAGCTTGAAAAGGAGATGCGCAAGCGGCTGGATTACCAGGTTGAGATGATACGGGTTCACCATCAGATGTATCAGTTACTCAACCCGGAGCAGAAAATGCAGCTGGATGCCAATTTTGAGCCGGAGAGTATTCATACCTCATCCGCCTCATCCGCGCAGAATATGCCGGAATGAATTTGTCAGTAGTAATTTGTCAGAGTAGTGAAGTCAGTAGAGTCGTTAAGTAGCACCCAAGAAGTTTTTCCTTGCCATAGACACCATCCCTGTCTTTTACAGCCCCTCTCGAGGGGCTTTTTTTTGCCTGTAAAAAAGCGGCCTTGCGGCCGCCGTAACTGAATTATAACGGGAAATTAAAAGTTGTAGCGCACGCCGATATTGCCGTGCAGCGGCGATTCTGTTTTGTCGCCTTTGCGGTAATCGATTTCCGCATACGCCTGAATCTGCGGCGTGAAACGGACCGTTAACCCGCCGCCTGCTTTCAGGCTGTCACCGGAGAAATCGGTGTCAAACGTATTGCGCTGGTTAATAGTCACATCATTATTGCTGATAAACTCATGCTGCCAGGCCAGTGTGGCATAAGGGGTGATGATCACCTGATTGTCCAGGGTGAAATCTTTACCCGCGTGCAGGCCGAGTTCCGATTGCAGGGACTGCTGTGCATCCAGTTTTGCCTGCATATTATTGTTCAGGTGAACTGATTTGCTGTCCGCACGCATATAGCTCAGGCGGGCATACGGTTCAGCCCAGAAGGCTTCCGGCAGATCAAAGGAGTAACCGGCTTCTGCGGATGCGCCGTAGGCATTCTGTGAATAATCCCCGCGGATGCTGCTGCGGTTGGTGGAAACCGCACGTAACTCATTATTGAAATGGTTATATTTCAGCACACCATCGAGATACCAGCCGTTATCTGAAAACCAGGTGGCGTAACCACCGGCAGTGACACTGTCGATGCTGCTTTCGCCGCCGCGCTGATGCTTCAGTTTGACATCGTTATAGCCGGTAAAGACGCCGAGCCATAATTTGCCGTTTTCCAGCGGGACGGATTTATCCGCACCCAGCTCAAAACCGGCCTGGTTCAGTTTAAAGTGTGTGTGTCCGGTGCCTGCGCGGGTTCTGTCGCCGGTCAGACGTACCCAGACACCCGCATCGCCCTGATTATCCCGTAATTCGCCGCGGCGGAACCGCAGATTGTCGAGTTCGTGATTAAAAATCAGCTGCGGCGCGGCAGCCATGGATAACACCGCATCGGTGGATGGTGTGGTTTTATCGTCCGGAACAACCGGCGGAACCGGCTTTTCAGGCTCGCCCGGCTCATCTTTCTGAGCCGCCAGATACCAGATTTTGCCGTCCTGCTCATCACGCTGATAGAGCGAGTACATATAAGTACCGCCGTCCACCGCATTGATATTGGTACCGTCAAGAGCGCTCAGGCGGAACTGCGCATTGCTGCTTTCGTCAGTAATTAAATCAAGACGTGATTCATCCGGACGGGTAATTTCAGCTCCGGAATCCTGTACATTCAGAGTATGGTCACCACTGCCGTTACGGATGGTGAGGTAATCACCCTGTTGCTCCGCAATGGCCGTGTTCATATAGAATGTCTGGCTGCCGGAGAGATTATCAATGGTCAGATGGCTGTATCCGGCGTTGACCGGTGCGACAAACCGGACCTGACCCTGCCCGCTGAGCGAACCGGCAAAGGCGGCATTCCCGGTATCACCGGTGATCACCATCAGGGTGCTGTCCGGGCCGGATAAGATGACATTTTCCGCATAAGCTCCGGCATCTGCCGCCAGTCTGTCTTCCGCACCGGCAGTCAGCTGTACCTGAGACTGCTGATTAACCGTAGTGACGCCGAGGAGTTGTGCGCCGGCCGCCAGCCAGCTTTTGGCACGATCATTCAGTGTGGTATCTGTCGCGGAGGAGCCGCCGTAAATACTTTGTACGGCGGTGTCATATAATTCGTTATTAATGGCTTGTCCGCCGCCTTTAATAATCTGGGCGCCGCCATTTTTTATCCGGTTAAACTCCGCAATACCGGCAGTGGCTGCTGCATCCTGACGGAAAATATATTGCTGGCCGCCGTCAACCGTTGTATTGGTTGCTTTGGAGTTATCAACAACATATTGCCGGGCTCCGGTATTTACCAGCGTATTATCTGCGAACCCACTGTTGTGCAGTTGTTGCAATCCGCCGTCATTAATAATGGTGCTGTCAGCAAATCCCCCTGATCTCAGCATTTGGGCACCGCCGTTATTCACGACCGTATTCAGGGATTTGCCATCCTGCTGGACATATTCATAACCGCCGTCATTAACCTGTGTTCCGGTTGATTCTCCGCCCAGGTAAATAAATAACTTCCCGCCGTTGTTGACGATATTATTTTCAGACTGGCCCGGATCATCTGCTTTACCGGTATTACTGACATAAACGGTTCCGCCGTTGAGTACGGAATTTTTTAATATACCGCCGTCCAGAACACGGATTAATCCGCCGCTCTGAATATCAATACGGTTGCCGGTGGCCGGAAAACCGGTGTCATAGCCATTTACGGCAATATGGGTTGTTTTATCAATCCAGACTTCAGCGCCGTTCTGAACCTGAGAATCCTCAAACAGGCCGAGTACACTGAGTTTACTGCCGCTGAGCAGGGTCAGATCTTTGGCGATCCCGACATAGTCGGTGGGATCGCCGACAACCCATGCACCCACCTCATAACACTGGTCTGCGGTGAGTTCTCCGGTCAGTGTTGAGCCTCCGCCGTAAGTGATACTGCTTCTGTCACCACAGAATGTTTCTGCCATAACCAATGAAGGCGCTGCGGTGAAAATAACAGACAGAATAGCGAGGTGTAATATTTTCTTTTTTGTTTTCATTAGTTATTCCCTGGTGTCGGTATATATAACGAAAGCCATTTCGTCAGAAGGAAATGGTAAATTTAAAAGGAATGAATTTTATTTATGAGATGAGTATCTTATTTAAGGTTTGTTTAATCAATGGGGGTGAAAATGCATATTTAAGTGATTTTTTTAATATTCCATGATGGTAATGAATCTTAATACACATTATGAATGAAGCTAATCTGATGGTTATTTTATTTCTTTGGCTGATATAAAATTCTGATGTAGTCTGTTTTTGAGTCTGATTTGCTATATAAATTCCATATTTGATTTACCGGAGGTAATGGATATACCCGTAACATGAGTAATAGCAATGATGTGATAAATATTAACTGAGTGTGTCATAATATTGCAAATATTCATTTTTGAAATCATGCCATAAGTAATATTCAACAATTGCAAAAAAATATTATATAAATTTCTATTGCATTATTTATGTCACGATGTGAGTAATGAAATAATTGTTTACGGTTTGTTTTTGTTAATTACATAATGTGCGGTAAATCCGGATATATATTCTTTCCAGGATATGCTTTTTATTTCAGGCCCTGCTTTTTACTCCTCTCTTCCCTGTAACGCATTATTTGTGAAAAAAATGTTTCATATCCGCTAATTATTTTCTGTTTTTCGGGTATCCTTAACGGGTATGCTGAGTAATCCTGCGGTTATGACAGGCCGGTGTTTCCGGTGTCTCAAAATGACAAAAAAATCCGCAAAGATAGGTGCATCCGGCGAAACCTTATCTTACTATAGGATTAGGTGAATCAATTCAGCAATGCGTTACAGCAGTGAATTCCCGAAGCCTGACCGGGGAAGCGTGATAACATGCCGCTCAGGTTTTTCAGATTTACACATATTACATCTGCAAATCAGAGGTCATCATGAGCAAGAAGATCAAACGAATCGGTGTGCTGACAAGCGGCGGTGATGCGCCGGGCATGAATGCCGCGATCCGCGGCGTTGTCCGCGCTGCGCTGTCAGAAGGGCTGGAAGTTATCGGGATTTATGACGGCTATCTCGGGCTGTATGAAAACCGGATGAAACAGCTCGACCGCTTCAGTGTCTCTGATGTGATCAACCGTGGCGGTACCTTCCTCGGGTCGGCGCGTTTCCCGGAATTCCGTGATGACAAAGTGCGGGAAACCGCGATTGAAAATATGCGCAAAAACGGTATCGACGCGCTGGTGGTTATCGGCGGGGACGGTTCCTATCTCGGTGCCAAAAAACTGACCGAAGCGGGTTTCCCGTGTATTGGCCTTCCGGGCACTATCGATAATGACGTGGCGGGAACCGATTACACCATCGGCTATTTTACCGCGCTGGAAACCGTGGTTGAAGCTATTGACCGTCTGCGTGATACCTCGACTTCCCACAAACGTATCTCGATTGTGGAAGTGATGGGCCGCTATTGCGGTGACCTGACGCTGTCCGCTGCCATTGCCGGGGGCTGTGAATTTATCGTTCTGCCGCCGAATGAAGTGGAATACAGCAGTGATGAACTGATTGCAGAAATTAAAGCCGGGATTGATAAAGGTAAACGCCATGCGATTGTGGCGATCACCGAGCATGTCACCGATGTGTATGAGCTGGCGCGGCAGATAGAGGCGACAACACATCACGAAACCCGAGCAACGGTGCTGGGCCATATTCAGCGCGGCGGCTCGCCGGTGGCGTATGACCGTATCCTCGCATCCCGCATGGGGGCTTATTCTATTCAGTTACTGCTGGAAGGTTACGGCGGCCGTTGTGTCGGTATCCAGAATGAAAAACTGGTTCATCACGATATTATTGATGCGGTGATGAATATGAAGCGGGTGTTTAAGAAAGACTGGTATGAGACTGCGAAGAAACTCTACTAAAAAATCCTCGTCATCCTTCAGCCTGTGGCCGCGTTGGCTGCGTTCGTCCACCCCGGTCACATACTGGTGTATGTTCCCGGGGATGCCCTCACTTTGCCGCCTTGCCACAGACTGAATGATTTAGAGGATTGCGCGAATTGTCCTTGAGACCGTGGCCGCGTTGGCTGCGTTCGTCCACCCCGGTCACATACTGGTGTATGTTCCCGGGGATGCCCTCACTTTGCCGCC
>NZ_JBFZSO010000006.1:138115-168181 GCF_041099235.1 Morganella morganii
TTGCCACAGACTGAATGATTTAGAGGATTGCGCGAATTGTCCTTGAGACCGTGGCCGTGTTGGCTGCGTTCGTCCACCCCGGTCACATACTGATGTATGCTCCCCGGACTCTTCATTTTGCCGCCTTGCCACAAACTGAATGATTTAGAGGATTCCGTGAATATTGCGTGAATTGTCCTTCAGCCTGTGGCGGTGTTGGCTTCATTCATCGCCCGGGTCACATACTGATGTATGCTCCCGGGGATGTCTTCACTTTGCCGCCTTGCCACAGACTGAATGATTTAGAGGATTGTGCGGTTCTTTTTTGTTGCATATCTGTCTGTAACATGGTGAATTTAAGATAAGTCGGATACCGGATTCATAAGGACAGTGGGGCAGACCTCAATATGCATATTATTATTGCTGCAATTTCAGCGTTAGCTGCGCTTGTATGGGCGTTACATTCATTACAAAACTCAGGTGTAGACCTGAACTCGTTTAATCCGTTTACCTGGGCCCGGCGGCGAAAGTGGCAAAAACAGTACGGCGTGAAACCTATTTATAATTTGCCGACAGCCACGGAAGCGGCGGCGGTTATTATTGTCGGCGCTCTGAAGCAGGAAGGTGAAATATCCCGGGAGCAAAAGCAGACGGTGATTACGCTGTTTACGGATAACTTTAACCTGGACAACCAGGATGCTGCGGATTTGTTTTCGTCATCGTCACACCTGGTACATGATAACGAGCTGAACTTTGATCAAAGTATTCCTCATATACTTAAATTAAGTATAAAGCAATTCACACCTGAAATGATTGTGACATTCCTGTCGTTATTGGAAAATGTGGCGACATTAGAGGGACAACCAACAAAAGCGCAGATCGATATTATTGAAAGGGTACGGGATGTGTTTAAAAGAGCAAATAAAAATAACGTAAACTGGAAAAACTAATATTTACAACGACAGTATCGGTTCTGATGTTACGATGCAAAAAGCGGTGATTTCGCCGCTTTTTGCTGTCCGGAGTCCGGAGATGACTTTACGGTTTTCGTCCTGCTGCTGATATGGTTTTATTATGAGATTTCTGTTTTTTGGTAATCACTACATTGCCATGATTGTGTTTAGAATAGAATGAAACAAAAATATTGTATATAAATATTTTATTTGATATGAATTTATATATATTGTTATTATTTCAACTTATTTTTGTTCATGATTATTATTGTTGCTGCATTTTTCTGTCAATTAGCTAAATAATATTTATTGTTTTGTTATTTTAACTATCTGAATAAAAACAATTCAGGAGTATATTATGTATAAAGAAGATGAATGGGAGTCTGCGCCTCAGCCTAATTATAGTGTAAATAAAAATCTGAAGTATTATTATTCAGACTTTCCTTATACTGAAAAATATAAGACAGTTCCTTTGGATGGCGATAATACATCGGTAAAAATTAAAATAGTTGATTATTGGGGGGAGGGAAGGATCTACGATAGTGATATCATCACAGGATTTACTGAGTCCTATAATGTTAACCATCAGCATCAGGTTGTCAGTAATGGTGATGATAAAGGTTCACGGATACCGAACAGAATTCCGGTAAAAAATTATGATTCATTGGATACCACAAACTATATTAAAAATGATTTTGCTGACTATATTACAGTGATGGGAGCACCCATTACAAAATCGTGTGCTGATGATATCAGGAGAATATTAAATAAAGACAATGGGAGGGTTATATTATATGGTGTTGATGACGATAGCTTAAGAAACACAATCGACGCATTAAAAAAAGTCGGCTTCTATTCTTTAGTTAAGGATACTCTGTGGTCACCGTTTGATCAAATAAAACTATTTGGCGATTATAATGTATATTCGTTTTATCAGGAGGATATTTTTTTAAAAAAGGTATCTGATATTATAAATACAGACTATATGTCTGGTGTGGATATTTTGCGTTATCTATATGATACTGAGAAGGATGATAATTATAAGTTTTTGGGTAAAGTAATGTATTGGTCAATATCCAATTTCTCCAGTGGGTTAATTAAATGTGCTCACGTACTTCATTTCTCTAATGATAAAAAAGATGCTGATCTATTTCTTCAATTTCCGAAAGAGATTCGTGAATTGTTTGACGGTAAAGATAAGTATATTGTAAATGGGAATTATTACTCAGGTGGTGCATATTCTGTTTATCTGAAATCAGCAAAGAATAGTTACGCAGATATTAAGGTGTATGGTGGTAAAAAGGAATTGGCTAACAGATTCAAATGGACGATAAAAACTATAAGCCGGGAAAATACGAATTTCTTTATCCACAATGAACATCAGGCAACAAAAAATGACAGTTATTACTTATACCTGTCAGCAGATATGGATAAGGATGGTGACCAACAAGCATGGGTTGGATTAATTAATTCCGATCATGTACCAACTAAGAAAACATATCAGTGGGAAATTTTTTGTATGATGAGCCCTGAACGTATTTATTTTAAATTCTTCAATGCAGAATATCATTCTAAATTTTTGAAAGTAATAGAAAATAAAGATGGCCAGGGTGATCGGAAAGCAATGGGGTCTACATTTCTCGACAATGTAAATTACAAACGAAATTGGTGGTTTTTTATTCAGGCGTAAGAGCCGGGCCTGTGATATTTACGTTATATATCAGAAAGCGTTTAGCCGGGAATTAATAACTGTATAGAGTGCGGGGTAATGATACCCCGCACGTTGTTGCTGTCCGGAATCCGGAAATTATTTTGCAGCTTTGGCTGCCGCTGCGGCTTTGACGATCACGGCGAAAGCATCCGCTTTCAGTGATGCGCCGCCGACTAATGCACCGTCGATATCCGGCTGGGTGAACAGCTCTGCGGCGTTTTTATCATTTACAGAACCGCCGTACTGGATAATGACCTGCTCTGCCACTTTTGCATCTTTCTTCGCGATATGGCTGCGGATAAATTTATGTACCGCCTGTGCCTGGGCAGGAGTGGCGGATTTGCCGGTACCGATAGCCCAGATTGGCTCATAAGCAATAACCGCGCCGAGGAACGCATCTGCACCCTGAGTGTTCAGAACGGCATCAATCTGACGTGCGCAGACTTCTTCGGTTTTACCCGCTTCATTTTCTGCTTCGGATTCACCGATGCACAGTACCGGGGTCAGCCCCAGTTTTTTCAGAACCGCGAATTTCTCTGCCACTAATTCATCACTTTCACCGTGGTAAGTACGGCGCTCAGAATGGCCGATAATGATGTAGTGTGCGCCGATGTCTTTCAGCATCTCAGGGGAGGTTTCGCCGGTGAATGCGCCGGAGAGATTCAGACCGGTATCCTGGGCACCCAGCACAATGGAGGAGCCCGCCAGAACCTGTTTGGCCTGAGAGAGATAAATTGCCGGTGGTGCGATCGCAACATCACATCCGGTGACATTGCCGATTTCATGACGCAGAGCGGTGATCAGCTCATGAACCATTTTACTGCTGCCGTTCAGCTTCCAGTTACCCATGACTAAGGGATGTCGCATTGTATTTCCTCCTGCCGGAATGAGTTAAATGACTTAAGCTTTATTACCATTGTCCGCGCAGAGCGGCGAACAGGCAAACAGAGAGACAGTATAGTGAAAGCGGCGCGAAATAGCTTTGCTTTTCGGCCACGGTTTACTGTGTCGTTTCACTATTAGATAGTGAAAGCTTAATCGGTTCAATAGCGAAAGTTACCCCATTTTTACTATCAACTACCAGAAGATAGCGTAATGCACCGAATTGAGAGGCGTAAGTGCCGGTTTTGAAATCCGTTGCCAGCGCCCGGCTCAGGGCAGCATCAATATTGTTTTTATTGAGTGTCGGTTCGAACTGAATAATCAGTGCCTTAATATAGGCCAGCATCAGATCGCGGTTGGTTTTTTCTGCCGCGCTGTCCGCGCCGGGCAGCAGTGTCAGCTGGAGACTTTTGATTTTTTCACTGTCACGCTCAAGGATGGCGGAAGAGTAAATATAAGGGCTGATGCGGGTTGCTGCCCGCAGATAGCTGGCGGTAATATCGTTTGAAGCCACGACTTTGTATTCCCGTAATGGCAGCGACGGGTTGTTGCGGTTAAACTGTTCGCGCATAACGGGGATGGTGATGCCGAAAGCAGGTGAATCCGCCTGAAGCCAGAGTGTTTCCGGCGGGCTGGGGATGGGGATCAGTGCCGCGTCACCAGCCACAGCCGGTGTGACGGGCAGCAGTGTGCATCCCGCTGTCAGGGCGGCCAGTGCGGTTTTTTTGACTGCGTTCATAGCGACTCCCTGTGGTCCGTCTGCAATATAACCAGTGTACACGATTAGGAAAGAGAAATGACACTACAACAATGGGCGTTTTCGTTTCACGGGCGGATCGGCCGCAAAGCATTCTGGGCGGGGATCGGCGTGTGCGGCGCAGTGCTGTTTCTCCTGATGTCATTACAGGGGCTGTTTAAGCTGCCTGTTGAAGTGGTTATGGTACCGGTATTGGTGGTGATGTACCCCGCAGCCGCGATTTTTACCAAACGCCTGCATGACCGCAACAAGCGCGGCGGCTGGGCGTTAATGCTGGTGATGGCATGGGCACTGACTACGCCGGACTGGAGCCTCGCCGGTGATTTCTGGCAGTGGGGGCTGGGGCGTTTTCTGCCGATTTTTATCGTGATGATCATGGTGCTCGACTGCGGTGTGTTTAAAAGTCTTGATGAGGGCAACCGCTTCGGGGAAAGCACACAGCCGGTGGACAAAATCGACAGCCACTGAGGCAGAGACAGCGGGCGAACCCGCTGTCAGGGTATCACCAGTATTGCTCGCTGGTGATATGCCCGGGTTTGCGGCGCAGGTGTTTGCGCATTTCGCGTTCGGTCTTCAGCAGATTTTGTGTATCTTTTACCATCTCCGGGTTACCGCACAGCATCACATGGTTGTTTTCGGCGGTCAGCGGTAATCCGGCGGCGGCTTCCAGCTCACCGGAACTGATCAGCGCCGGTACCCGGCCATGCAGTGAGCCTTCCGCATGTTCCCGGCTGACGACAGTCACGATCCGCAGTTTGTCACTCCCGATTTTTTTCTGCAGTTCCCGCATCAGCGGCAGATAGCTCAGGTCGGCGGCATAACGCACGGCATGCACCAGCACAATATGACGGAACCGATCCAGATCTTTGCCATATTGCAGAATAGATAAAAACGGGCCGATGGCGGTGCCGGTGGAGAGCATCCAGAGGGTGTCGCAGTCCGGTATTTCATCAAGCACAAAAAAACCGGCCGCTTCATCGGTAATGAGCAGTTCATCACCCGGGGTCAGGGCTGCGAGCCGTGGGCTGAGTTTACCGTCGCCGACCGTGACCAGATAAAATTCGAGGTCATCATCATCCGGTGCATTAACATAAGAATAAGCGCGCTGTGTGCGTTCGCCGTCAATTTCCAGGCCGAGTTTGGCGAATTGTCCCGCCGTAAACGGAAGGACAGGTGCCTGAACATGCAGGCTGAATAAGGTATCAGTATGGTGTGTGATTCGTGTGACACGTCCTGTGATCCAGTTTGACATGCATATCCTCCGTCAGTCGCAGAATGGTCGTTATTAATATGTAAACCAGTGTAATAAGCCAACGGGGAAAAATGTATCGATTAAATGCGTCAGAGGATCCTGTCGCATGAATACGATAAATCAGGATGAACTGTACAGTTTAGTTGCCGGAAACAGCATAAAAACGGCCGTTCTGTGACAAAAATAAATGTGTGAACTATCTCCCAAAATTTTTTTAATTTGCTATTTTATACAGTATCGCAAGTATGACTGATTCCGGCAGTAATTATCACTGCCGGAATTGTGCTGTGCCCTCCCGGTAACAATGTAAAGACTGACAATAAAAATGAAAAAACTGGAAAACTTTCATCTGCTGGTAATGCTGATTGCGCTGATTGCTGTCGGGCAAATGACGCAGACAGTGTATGTGCCTGTAATAACGGATATTGCGCTGGATTTCGGTAAACCGGCGGGTGCCGTGCAGAGCGTGATGGCGGCGTATTTATTTACCTATGGTGCATCCCAGCTTATTTACGGGCCGATTTCAGATAAAATCGGTCGTCGTCCGGTGATCCTCACCGGGTTATTTATTTATGTATTATCCACGACTGCCGCGCTGTTTTCACCAAACCTGACCATGCTGGTCATTGCCAGCGGGTTACAGGGATTGGGGACCGGGGTGGCCGGGGTGATGGCGCGAACCATGCCGCGTGATTTATATACCGGGATTTCCCTGCGCTACGCCAACAGCCTGCTGAATATGGGGATCCTGGTCAGTCCGCTGATCGCCCCGATGCTCGGTGGTGCGCTGGCGTTTTTCTTCGGTTGGCGTGCCTGTTATGCGTTTCTGCTCCTGCTCGGCCTGGCGGTGGGTTACAACATGTGGCACAAGCTGCCGGAAACCCGTCCGCCGATGAAAGAGAAACCTAAAATGTGGGCCTCTTTCCGTCTGCTGCTGACCAACCGGACATTTGTGCCGTATCTGGCGATGCTGATTTGCGGCCTGGCCGGGGTGGCGGTATTTGAAGCCTCCAGCGGCGTGCTGATGCGCGACGGCCTGGGACTGGGCAGTATGGCGGTGAGTATTCTGTTTATTCTGCCGATCCCGGCAGCATTTTTCGGTGCCTGGTTTGCCGGGCGGGACAGTAAATCCTTCAGTTTTCTGGTGTGGTGTGCGGTAATCTGCTGCCTGGTGGCCGGGGCGCTGATGTGGATCCCGGGATTGCTGGGCGTGATGAATGTCTGGACCTTACTGATCCCGGCTGCGCTGTTTTTCTTTGGTGCCGGGATGCTGTTTCCGCTGGCAACCACGGCGGCCATGGAGCCGTTCCCGTATCTGGCGGGGGCTGCGGGTGCGCTGGTGGGCGGATTGCAGAATGTGGGCTCCGGTGTTGCCACCTGGATTTCCGCACTGATGCCGCAGGGCGGACAGGGCAGTGTCGGTCTGCTGATGCTGGCAGTCTCTGTGATTATGGTATTGTGCTGGCTGCCGCTGGCTCACCGGTTGCAGAATCAGCAGCCGATGGCATCCTGAGTCAGGCTTCTGATATAAAGAAAACGGGCACTGTTGTGCCCGTTGTTTTGTTCCGCAGCGGAGTGATCACTGATGCAGTTTATGTTTTTGCAGAAACTGTATGCCTTTGTCCGGAAAATCAGTAAATAACCCTTCTGCTCCGGCCTGAATATAAATAGCATCAAATAACTGTTCAGTGTTCTCCGCATACGGCGGCAAGGCATCCGTGCGGACAGTAAACGGATGGATCATCAGTTGCGAAGCGTGTGCCTCTTTTGCCATCGGCGTCAGAGTGATGTGGTCCGGTTTGGATTCTTTGCTGATAAGCATATGATAATCAGGCCCGATGCCATCAGCATATGCTGCGATTTTACTCATCGCACCGGGAGACATCATCCAGTCATAGTTATAGTTGACCCATTTGCCTTCCGCATTCTGCTCAAAGGTTTCCTGCCAGTCGGTGTAAGCGATCAGCTGTATCAGCATCAGATCCATCTTCATTTCCGGCATCAGCTCATTTTTGATGCGCTTTAATTCATTCGGATCGAAACACTGAAGAAATACCCCGGAATCTTTAGTCTGGTAGCCGTATGCTTTCAGCACTTCCAGGGTTTTACGGGTGATATCTTTACCTTCCTGACGGTGGAACCACGGCGCTTTGATTTCCGGGTAAATCCCGGTGTTTTTTCCGGTGGAATGATTCAGACCCTGAATGAACTCAAGTTCTTCCTGAAAGGTATGAATACGGAAATCTGATTTTTCCATCGGAAAACGACCCGGATATTTTTGTACCGCTTTACCGTTTTCGATTTCAAACCCCTCAGTAAATCTCAGGGATTTAATCTCCGCGAGGGTAAAATCGATGGCGTAGTAACGGCCATCTTTACGTGCGCGATCCGGAAAGCGTTTTGCCACATCGGTAACACGGTCGAGATAATGATCATGCAGGACGATGAGTTCATCATCTTTGGTCATCACCAGATCCTGTTCCAGATAATCAGCACCCTGCGCATATGCCATCGCTTTGGCCGGCAGGGTATGCTCCGGCAGATAGCCGCTGGCACCGCGATGTGCAATCACAATCTTATTGTCTGCTGCAAAAGCGGCAGAGCCGCAGAGCACGGCACCCGCAAGGGCACTGACAAGATAAAACTGACGGGATATATTCATCGGTCTGTCTCCGCTTATGCTTTATTGCGGGCGATTTCATCGTGATGTTTCTTCTCACCACGCATCACCACTAACAGCAGCAGGACCGCAAGCAGGCTGCCGCCGATCATGACACCGAAACCGCCGTCCCAGCCGAAATAATCCACGGTAAAGCCGACAATTGCACTCGCTGCCACAGAACCGCCGAGATAGCCGAATAATCCGGTAAATCCGGCGGCAGTACCGGCCGCTTTTTTCGGTGCCAGTTCCAGGGCATGCAGGCCGATCAGCATGACCGGGCCGTAAATCAGGAAGCCGATGGTGATCATACACGCCATATCAATGGTCGGGTTACCCGGCGGGTTGAGCCAGAAGACCACGGTGGCAATCGTCACCAGCGTCATAAAGAACACCCCGGTTGCACCGCGGTTTCCTTTGAAGATTTTATCTGACATCCAGCCGCACAGCAGCGTGCCCGGGATCCCCGCCCATTCATACAGGAAATAGGCGACAGAATAGCCTGTTATATCGAAGTGTTTGACTTCCCGGAGATAGGTCGGTGACCAGTCGAGCACGCCGTAACGCAGCAAATAAACAAAGACGTTAGCAAAAGCGATATACCACAGTAACTTATTCGGCAGAATGTACTGCATGAAGATCTGTTTTGCCGTCAGTTCAACCTCGCTGTTCTCTGTGTAATCATCAGGATAGTCGTTTTTGTATTCTTCGATTGGCGGTAAGCCACAGGATTGCGGGGTATCCCGCATCAGGGCAAATGCGATGAGTGCCACCAGAATGGCAGCAAATGCCGGCATATAAAACGCTGCTTTCCAGTCACCGAACCAATACATCCCCAGCAGCATCAGCATCGGCGGTAAGCCGCCGCCGACGTTATGGGCACAGTTCCAGATTGATACAATCCCGCCGCGCTCTTTCTGTGACCACCAGTGCACCATGGTACGTCCGCATGGCGGCCAGCCCATCCCCTGGAACCATCCGCAGAGAAACAGCAGAATAGCCATAACCCAGACGGAAGAGGTTGCCCAGTCGCAAAAGCCCATGATAAGCATGACAGCCGAGGCAAGGATAAGTCCGGTCGGGAGAAAATAGCGCGGGTTAGCCCGGTCAGAAAACGACCCCATGATAAATTTGGAAAGACCATAAGCAATGGAGATTGCAGATAATGCCGTCCCCAGTTCGCCTTTGGAAAATCCCTGCTCCATCAGATTGGGGAAGGCGAGGGCGAAATTTTTCCGGACCAGATAATAGGCAGCATAGCCAAAAAAGATACCTATAAAAATTTGCCAGCGCAGACGGCGGTATACCGGATCAATGCGATCAGCACTGAGCCTCTGAATGTGCGGTGCAGGTTTAAACAGGCTTAGCATAGACATCCCCCTTGCTAAGTATTTGTCAGTATTTGGTGACGAAGTTTACCGGAACAGCAGCGGTTTTCTTCATATATTTTCCTTTGCGCTCACAGATTATTCGTTTTTATTCGTTATTACTGTGAATGTCAGCACACGCGGTTACATATTGATTACAGTTGGTTGTTTTTTGTGATCTCTGACGCGTGTCCGGGAGTTTGGTCTGCGGATATATACTTTTACCGGGTGAGGCGGGTTTTTGTTCTGTTGGTGATTATTGTTTTCGCGCATAAAAAACCGCCGGTATTAACCGGCGGCAGAGAGCAAATAAAAGGAAAGGGGGGATTAGTTGTGTTCTTCCCAGTCCTGTGCGCGGGCAACAGCTTTTTTCCAGCCGCTGTAGCGGACATTCCGTTCCGTTGTTTCAATGCCCGGGCGGAAGGTTTTCTCGATGGTGGATTTGGCTTTTATTTCCTCCGGGTCCTGCCAGAACCCGGTGGATAACCCGGCCAGCAGTGCCGCACCCAGTGCGGTACTTTCGCGGATCAGCGGGCGCTCTACGGGCGTTCCCAGAATATCGGACTGGAACTGCATCAGGAAATTGTTTGCCACCGCACCGCCATCCACACGCAGTGCCTTCAGACGGGTGCCGGCATCGGCCTGCATGGCTTCCAGCACGTCGCGGGTCTGATAGGCGATAGATTCCAGGGTGGCGCGGATCAGGTGATTGCTGTTTACACCCCGGGTCAGGCCGAAAATAGCACCACGCGCATACGGATCCCAGTAAGGTGCGCCCAGGCCGGTGAAGGCGGGCACCACATACACGCCGTTGCTGTCTTTGACTTTGGTGGCGAAATATTCTGAATCGGTGGCATCGGCAATGATTTTCATCTCGTCACGCAGCCACTGAATGGAGGCGCCGGCCACAAATACCGCGCCCTCAAGGGCATAATTCACTTCACCGCGCGGACCGCAGGCGATGGTGGTCAGCAGGCCGTGTTCGGACAGTACCGCTTCGTTACCGGTGTTCATCAGCAGGAAGCAGCCGGTGCCGTAGGTGTTT
Source organism: Morganella morganii (assembly GCF_041099235.1). GTDB lineage: Bacteria > Pseudomonadota > Gammaproteobacteria > Enterobacterales > Enterobacteriaceae > Morganella > Morganella morganii_E. The sequence continues at coordinate 148,721 of NZ_JBFZSO010000006.1, forward strand.
TTCGCCATACCCGGCTGAACACACATCTGGCCGAACAGCGCCGCCTGCTGGTCACCGGCGATACCGGCGACAGGAATACGGGTGCCGCCTTTCCCGCCGATGTTGGTTTTGCCGTAGATTTCCGAGGACGCTTTCACTTCCGGCAGCATGGCGCGCGGAATGCCGAACAGGTCGAGGATTTTCTGATCCCACTCCAGTGAACGGATGTTATACAGCATGGTACGCGAGGCGTTGGTGTGATCGGTGACGTGCACACGTCCCTGGGTCATGCGCCAGACCAGCCAGGTATCGACAGTCCCGAACAGTAATTCCCCTTTCTCCGCCTTCTCCCGCGCGCCTTCGACATTGTCGAGGATCCACTTCACTTTGGTACCGGAGAAATACGGGTCGATGACCAGGCCGGTATTTTCCCGGATATAGCGGACCATCTCTTCATTCTGTTTGAGACCGGTGCAGTAATCTGCCGTCCGGCGGCACTGCCAGACAATTGCATTGTAAACCGGTTTGCCGGTCTCTTTTTCCCAGACGATGGTGGTTTCGCGCTGGTTGGTGATACCGATAGCAGCGACTTCGTCCGGATGCACGTCAGTTTTGGCGAGGACTTCGGTTAAGACTGAGCTCTGTGTGGCCCAGATTTCCATCGGGTCATGTTCCACCCAGCCCGGTTTCGGGTAAATTTGGGTGAATTCGCGCTGCGCGATATCGATAATATTGGCATTACGATCAAAAAGTACCGCCCGTGAACTGGTGGTTCCCTGATCCAGCGCGACGATATACTTTTTCTCACGGGTGATTGTTTCTGTTGTCATAATTAAACCTGTTTTATTTCTGAGTGAACAAACACGCGATAACGTCAGAGTACGTGATTCGCTGCGGTATTATTTCTCGTCCCCGGTATTGCACACTTCGCACGGCAGATGGCGGCCGATCAGCTTGCGGTAACCGAATGCACCGAGTAACCCGCCGACGATCGGCGCAAACATCGGTACCAGGAAATACGGGATATCACGCCCGCCGGTGAAGGCAATATCTCCCCAGCCTGCAAGGTATGCAACCACTTTCGGGCCGAAGTCACGGGCAGGGTTAAGGGCGAAGCCGGTCAGCGGACCGAAGGAGCCGCCGATAACCGCAATCAGCAGGCCAATCAGCAGCGGTGCCAGCGGGCCGCGCGGCACACCGTTGCCGTCATCGGTCAGTGCCAGGATAAGACAGACGAGGATAGCGGCGATCACCACTTCGATAAAGAACGCCTGACCCACGCTGACCGGCGCTGCCGGATAGGTGGAGAAAACCCCGGCGGTAAAGAGGCTTTCCTGTGAGCCGCGCACAATATGATGCACCTGGTCATAATCGAGGAACACATTGTAATACATGGCATAAACCAGCGCCGCAGCGGCAAACCCGCCGAGGAATTGGGCCACAATATACGGAATAACTTTGCGGCGCTCAAAGCAGGCAAACAGCCAGAGCGCGAGTGTGACAGCCGGGTTAAGATGCGCGCCGGAGATCCCGGCAGTCAGATACACCGCCAGTGCCACGCCCAGACCCCAGATGATACTGACTTCCCATAATCCCAGTTGTGCACCGGCGATACGAACCGCGGCCACACAGCCTAAACCAAAGAAGACCAGCAGTGCTGTACCCAGGAATTCGGAGAGACATTGTCCGAAGAGGGTCGGAGATTTCATTAGACTCATAGTATCAATCCTGATAGTGCAAAATTAGGGTGAAATAAGTGCAAATTATTAACAAATGATGTTCTTCGTGTATCAGACGTATGTCTTAGTGTGAATTTATCGTTAATGAGCGGAAACGAGAAATAACGAAATAAAAAACTGTGGATCTCGTCAACAAATTGAGCGATTTCGCTTATTTTGTAACAAGCAGTCAACATTCAGGCGAATATCAGCCGGATTTTATTCTGCTGCATTATGGGGAATACACGGGATGTGACTGGACACATTGATAACACCTACTTACAATCAGAGCATCGCTTACAAGGAGGACGCAAGATGTCATTTGAAGTATTTGAAAAGCTGGAAGCAAAAGTCCAGCAGGCTATCGACACCATCACCCTGTTACAGATGGAAATCGACGAATTAAAAGAAACGAACAACAACCTGAACCGTGAAGTGCAGAATGCAGCCGGTGCCCGTGAGTCACTGGTGCGTGAAAACGAGCAGCTGAAGCAGGAACAGGCAGGCTGGCAGGAGCGTCTGCGGGCTTTGCTCGGAAAAATGGACGACGTCCAGTAATTACGCGTCATCCTTCGCCCTGTGGCTGTGTTGGCTTCGCTCAGCTCCCCGGTCACATACTGATGTATGCTCCCGGGGCTCTTCGCTTCACCGCCTTGCCACAGAACGAATGATTTAGCGTAATCGCGGCTTTGATGCTGTGGCTGTGTTGGCTTCGCTCAGCTCCCCGGTCACATACTGGTGTATGCTCCCGGGGACGTCCTCACTTCGCCGCCTTGCTGCAAAACGAATGATTTAGCGTAATCGCGGTATTGCTGCAAAACGAATAATTGAGTGTGATGCGGTTTTTATCTTGTGTCATAACGACAAAAGGGCGGATATTCCGCCCTTTTTGCTGTCTGTGTGTCTGATGAGGATTACGCTTCGGTCAGCTCGTCTTCATCGTCATCATTTTCTTCCTGAAGGGTCAGCGGGATATCTGACAGGATAATCCCGGTGTTATCCGCATACAGATAATCGCCGGAGAAGAAGGTTACACCGCCGAAATTCACGCGGATATCACTGTCGCCGATACCTTCTGAACCGCAGCCTGCCGGGATCGCGGCCATCGCCTGGATACCGATATCCATTTCAGCCAGATCATCCACCTGACGCACTGCGCCGTATACCACAATACCTTCCCAGCCGTTCTGCACTGCCAGTGCCGCGAGTTCCGCGTCAACCAGCGCACGGCGGACAGACCCGCCCCCGTCAACGAGGAGAATACGGCCCTCTCCCTCTTCTTCCAGGAGATCAAAGAGCAGTCCGTTATCTTCAAAGCATTTTACGGTGGTGATTTGCCCCGCAAACGATGAACAGCCCCCGAAGTTGGAAAACAGGGGTTCAACGACATTCACATTTTCCTGGTAAATGTCACAAAGCTCGGAGGTGTCGAAGGTATCATTTTTCATAGGATTTTACGTCTGGTTGCTGCCGGATACAGTCAGTATAGCCCCTTCACACCGTTGTTTGCAAAATCAACAGCGGCCGCTTTCCGATCTGAATCAAGAAAGCAGCAGATTTCGGCGTAAATCCCGGTTACAGACGCTGGCAGATAAGCCCTGCGGAAAACAGGATATTGACCAGCAGTGCGGCTTTCACCATCTGTTCCAGCAGCGGACGCATCCCTGTGGCGGTCATGTCACCCAGCACACGTCTGATATGCATAAACAGTACCGGTGCGGAGAGCAGGAACAGCCAGCTGTACCAGCCGTGCAGATAGAGAAGGGTAAAGAGCACCAGGCACAGGAACGCTACAGTAATCACGGTGGCATGGTAATAGCGGGATTTCAGCGGGCCGAGGCGGACGGCCAGGGTGTTTTTCCCGGTCAGGATATCATTTTCGATATCGCGCATATTATTGATATTCAGCACCGCAACAGACAGCAGTCCGCAGGCGGTCGCCGGCAGAATGGTCAGCGGGCTGAAAAAACCGGCCTGCAGGTAATAGGTGCCTATCACGCTCAGCCAGCCGAAAAAGATCAGAACAGAGATATCACCCAGCCCGAGGTAGCCGTAAGGTTTTTTCCCGACCGTATAGGTGATTGCAGCGATAATCGCCGCCACACCTAACCCCAGGAAGCCGATAATATCTTCCGGTTTCTCGCAGGCGACAATAATCAGTGCCAGCCCGGACAGACAGGCGAGGGTGACGGTCAGAATCAGCGCCTTTTTCATCTGAGCGGCGGTGATCACACCTTTCTGCATACCGCGCAGCGGCCCGAGGCGAGCTTCGGTATCGGTACCTTTTACCGCATCGCCGTAGTCATTGGCCAGATTCGACAGGATCTGCAGAATCCCGGTGGTGATAAGGGCGAGCAGGGCAACAGGGAATTTAAAGTGACCGGTCCAGTAAGCCAGAGCGGAACCGGTAATAATCGCGATCACCCCGAGAGGTAATGTTTTGGGCCGCAGGCTTTCCAGCCAGGCTTGGGTACGGCTGATGGCCGGTGAAGGGGTGACTGACATTGAAACTCGCTTACTTTTCAGAATGTAATAATAACGACAAAAAATAATAACGCAGACTGCCGGGTGGGTTATACCCGTGCAGTCTGAATAATATTATGTCTGATTATTATCGAATTACAGAATAAAGCGACTTAAATCTTCATCAGCCACGAGCTGATCCAGATGATCTTTCACATATTCCGCATTGATCTCAATGGATTGCCCCTGTTTTTCACTGGCATCGTAGGAAATTTCTTCCATTAATCGTTCCAGCACTGTATGTAAACGACGGGCACCGATATTTTCGGTGGTTTCATTGACCTGCCATGCGGATTCCGCAATTTTACGGATGCCGTCGGCAGTAAAGGTGATATCCACACCTTCGGTAGCCATCAGTGCTTTGTACTGAACGGTCAGTGAGGCGTTCGGTTCGGTCAGGATGCGCTCGAAATCTTCAGTGGTCAGCGCCTGTAATTCCACACGGATAGGCAGACGACCCTGTAATTCCGGGATCAGGTCAGACGGGCTGGAAACCTGGAACGCACCGGAGGCGATAAACAGGATGTGGTCAGTTTTGACCATGCCGTGCTTGGTGGAGACAGTGCAGCCTTCAATCAGCGGCAGCAGGTCGCGCTGAACCCCTTCGCGGGATACATCCGGCCCGGAGGACTGGCCGCCGCGCTTACAGATTTTATCGAACTCATCGATAAACACGATACCGTGCTGTTCAACCGCTTCAATAGCCTGCTCTTTCAGCTCTTCCGGATTCACCAGTTTGGCGGCTTCTTCCTCAACCAGCAGTTTGAAGGCTTCTTTGATCTTCATTTTGCGTGGTTTTTGTTTCTGTCCGGCCAGATTCTGGAACATGGACTGTAACTGGCTGGTCATCTCTTCCATGCCCGGAGGTGCCATGATTTCCACACCCATCGGTGCGGCAGAGACTTCAATTTCAATGTCTTTGTCATCCAGCTGGCCTTCGCGCAGTTTTTTGCGGAATGCCTGGCGCGCCGCAGACGGCTCTGCCTGGGTGTCAGTCTGACCCCAGTTATTTTTTGCCGGCGGGATCAGCACATCGAGAATGCGTTCTTCGGCCATCTCCTCAGCACGGAAACGGTTTTTTTCGATAGACTGCAGACGCACCATTTTCACGGCGGAATCCGTCAGATCGCGGATAATGGAATCCACTTCTTTACCGACATAACCGACTTCGGTGAATTTGGTGGCTTCGACTTTGATAAACGGCGCATTAGCCAGTTTGGCGAGACGACGGGCAATTTCGGTTTTACCGACACCGGTCGGGCCAATCATCAGAATATTTTTCGGGGTGACCTCGTGACGCAGCTCTTCATTAAGCTGCATACGACGCCAGCGGTTACGCAGCGCGATGGCAACAGCACGTTTGGCTTTATCCTGGCCGATAATATGGTTATCGAGTTCGCTGACAATTTCGCGTGGAGTCATTTCGGACATAACGTCGATCCTTATGCTTTTGAAGGTAATTCTTCAAAATTCAGATTGTGGTTGGTGTAGATACAGATATCACCGGCAATAGTCAGTGCGCGCTCCGCGATTTCACGGGCACTCAGATCGGTGGTTTCCAGCATGGCACGGGCTGCTGCCTGGGCGTACGGGCCGCCGGAACCAATGGCAATCAGATCATTTTCAGGCTGAACGACATCTCCCTGGCCGGTGATAATCAGCGATGCGGTTTCATCGGCAACGGCCAGCAGGGCTTCCAGTTTGCGCAGCATGCGGTCGGTACGCCAGTCTTTGGCGAGCTCAACGGCGGCTTTTGTCAGGTGTCCCTGATGGAGTTCAAGTTTGCGTTCAAACAGTTCGAAGAGGGTAAAGGCATCCGCGGTGCCGCCGGCGAAACCGGCAATGACTTTGTCGTGATAGAGGCGGCGGACTTTGCGGACATTACCTTTCATGACGGTATTACCCATTGTCGCCTGCCCATCACCACCAATTACGACCTGGCCATTACGGCGAACACTTACGATTGTTGTCATGAATCAGCCCCTGGTTGTGCTAAAGGATGGAGAGAGGCCGCCGGGTATATTCCCGGCGGCACAGAATTAACTAGAGATATGGGGGGAGGGCTGAAGGATTTCAACCCCCGGCGGAGCGAAGAATACAATTTGTTACGCCGGCATCTGCGGCACGGCTTTTCACCGACTGCGCGGCGGATTTTTCATACGGGCCGAGCATCACACGATACCAGCCGCCGCCCTGGGATACCCGGCTTTCGATACCGGAGAAGGCGAGACCGGCGCGGACTTCTTCTGCCTGACCACCCTCACGGAATGATCCGCACTGGATTAACCAGCGCTCAGGCGCAGCCTGCGGTTTTTCCTGCACCGGTTTTGGTTTCTCAGCCGGTTTTTCGGCCGGCTGCGGTGCCGGACGGGTTTCCGGCTGCATACGCAGCTGCGGATCCTGACCGGTAACCACGACCTGAGAGCGCGGAACGGCACCGTTCGCCGGTACTTCCTGCAACTGAACCGGTGCCTGCTGCATATCAGACTGCATCTGCTCCAGCAGCTGCCGCTGTTCCTGGGTCAGTTTGGCATTCGGATCAATGCGGTTGGCCGGTGCCTGCGGGTTAGAGTAATACTGCTCCGGTACCCCGGCTTCGCGGTTTTCCAGTTCTTTGATATAACGCCAGCGCTCCTCCGGGATCGGCGGGAGCCCGTTACCGGTACTCTGCTGATGCGCAGGCGGAATGATGCTGTCAGAAGCGGTCTGACTTTTTTTGTTATGGACCAGATAGAACAGGCCGCCGACAAAAACGACCACCAGTGCCACGGCGATCACCAATGTGGTGAACGGCAGGCCTTTCGCCTGACTTTTCTTCCGTGATTTACTTTTTTTACGCGGCGCAGAGCGTCCGCGTCCCACATAATCTCGTTGTGCCACTGTTTCAATTCACTAATGAGTCGGTTAAGGGAACATATTATTCAGCATTACATGTTACTTAACCTTATGGATTTTGCCTAGCTTTTAGGCGCGCAGGCACTTTCTCTGATGATTAAATCAGAATCCAGCAGGCGCGAACCTTTTGCCACGGTGTGTCCCTGCAACTGTTCCAGCAGCAGTAAAAAAGACTGACGGCCGATTTCATAACGGGGCTGTGCGATAGTCGTCAGGGTCGGCGAACAGTATTGTGCAGCCGGTAAATCATCGAAACCGACAACCGAGAGATCCTGCGGCAGTGTCAGCCCCTGTTTTCTGGCCGCCCAGAGAACGCCGATCGCCATAATATCGTTGTGGCAGAAAATTGCGGTCGGCGGTTCCGGCAGTGCCAGCAGCTGTGCGGCACATTCCGCGCCGCTCTCGTGGGTGAAATCCCCGCGTATCAGATACTCTTCCCGTACCGGCATTCCCATGCGGCGCATGGCCTGAATATACCCTTCGACACGGTACTGACACAACGGCAGCTCTTCCGGGCCGGAAATACAGGCGATGCGGGTGTGTCCGAGTGACTGTAAGTAATGGGTTGCATTAAAGGCGGCGGTCAGGTTATCAATATTCACCGTCGGCAGCTCCAGCTCCGGGGCAAATTCGTTGGCCATCACCATCGGCGGGAAGTGGCGCTGTTCATCATGGCGGCTGTCAAACGGCACATCGGAGCCGAGCAGCACCATGCCGTCAATTTGTTTGGTGACAATCAGATTCACAAAGGTGTGTTCCGGCTTGTGCTGATAACGGCAGTCGCCGATCAGGACCAGATAGCCGTGTTTGGCGGCAATTTCTTCGATACCGACGATAATATCAGTAAAAAACGGATCGCCGATATCCGGCACAATCACCAGAATGGTCCGGGATTCATTACGTTTCATCCCCCGGGACAGATTGTGCGGGTAATACCCCACTTCCAGGACAGCATTTTCCACTTTCTGCCGTGTCTGCACGGACACTTTCTCCGGATTCATCAGTGTCCGCGACACGGTCGCGGTCGAGACGCCTGCGGCTCTGGCGACATCTTTCATTGTCGCGCCGGTATCATTGCGGCGTGGTTCCATCATTAATTCCTTTGGTTACCCTGTAAGTGTATCGATTGCGCGGTTTTTGTGATCATTATGGTCCGCTGTACTTTTCACATGCCTGTGAAAAACCGCCTGAGCTTCTTAAGTGAAACTCAGACGGTTTATTAATCGTTCTATTAACGGCTATTCTAAGCCCTTTGTAAAATTAATCTGTTACCTGGTTTGCATAAAACTGTGAGTTATCTCAATTTTTTGAGATAGCACGCACTTTCTGTGAGACATCAGTCTCAGCCGTCGGTCGGATCGACATCCACATTCCAGCGGACTTTCCGGCTTTCCGGCATCTGCTGAATATACGGAATAGCCTGTGCGACAATTTTCTGCAGCTGACTGCGGGACGGATGCTGTAACAGTAACTGCCAGCGGAAACGTCCGCCGCGTTTGGCCTGAATAGCAGGCAGCGGCCCCATCAGCCAGAAATGCTCATCCCGCAGCGGATGGGATTCGAATAACTGGCGTACCGTTTGCAGAAATGCATTCGCCCGCTGGTTATTCTGATCTTCGGCGCGGATCATCACCTGGCTGGTGTATGGCGGCAGACAGACACTCTGCCGCTCATTCAGCGCCTGTGCGGCAAAGGCGGCGTAGCCTTTTTCCAGCAGCACAGTCAGCAGCGGATGTTCCGGATGGTGAGTCTGCAAAATCACCTCGCCGCGTTTCCCGGCGCGTCCCGCCCGGCCGGAGACCTGGGTGTAGAGCTGTGCAAAGCGCTCCGCCGCGCGGAAATCACCGGAGAATAGTGCGCCGTCCACATCCAGCAGCGCGACAAGGGTGACATCCGGGAAGTGATGTCCTTTGGCCAGCATCTGGGTACCGATCAGGATGCGTGCGCCGCCCTGATGCACATCCGCCAGATGCTGCTCCAGCTCGCCTTTGCGGCTGGTGGTATCGCGATCCAGCCGTGTGACCGGAATATCCGGGAACAGCGGGGTAATGCTCTCTTCCAGTTGTTCAGTGCCCAGCCCGACCGGCACCAGTTGTGTGGAGCCGCACTGCGGACACTGTTTCGGTACCGGGCGCTGGCTGTCGCACTGATGGCAGCGCAGCATCCGGTGGTTCTGGTGCAGGGTGTAAAAATGGTCACAGCGCGGACATTCCGCTATCCAGCCGCACTCATGGCACAGCATTGCCGGGGCAAAGCCGCGCCGGTTGAGGAACAGAATAACCTGATTATCTGCGGCCAGATGATGGCGGATACGTTTGATCAGCGGCTGTGACAGCCCGGAGGTCAGCGGCAGCCCTTTCAGGTCGAGCAGATGCTGGTCGGCAAGCTGTGCATTTCCCGCCCGCTGCGTCAGCGGCAGGACTTTGTATTTTTTCTGCCGGACATTAAACAGGGTTTCCAGTGACGGAGTCGCCGTGCCCATCACAATCGGAATATCATTTTTCTTGGCGCGGAACACCGCCAGATCACGGGCGTGATAACGCCAGCCGTCCTGCTGTTTATAGGAGCCGTCGTGCTCCTCATCGATAATAATGATGCCGAGTGAGGTAAACGGCGTGAACAGCGCGGAGCGGGTACCGATAACAATGGCGGTCTCCCCGCGTTTTGCCCGCAGCCAGACAGCCAGCCGTTCGCTGTCATTCATGCCGGAATGGAGAATGTCCACCGGCGCCTGAAAACGGGCGCGGAAGCGGGCGATGGTCTGGGGTGTCAGGCCGATTTCCGGCACCAGTACCAGCGCCTGGCGGCCTTCGGCCAGCACATTTTCCAGCACACTGAGATACACCTCGGTTTTCCCGGAGCCGGTCACACCGTCCAGCAGCCAGGGGGAAAACTGATGCTGCTCTGCGCGGATCGCCCCCACGGCGGTGGCCTGCTCGGTATTGAGTTTCAGGCGTTCGCCGGTGACGGCAAATCCCGGCTGCCAGGGTTTGCTCTCCGGCTGCACATCGTTCAGGGTGATCAGGTTTTTCTTTTTCAGTCCCTGCAATGCGCTGTCGCTGAGTTCATATTCCGCAGTCTGATGGCGGTAAACCGGCTGACGGCGCAGACAGGCCAGCGCCTGCTGCTGTTTCGGGGAGCGTTTGAGGGTATGGATATCAATTTCACGCCCCTCCGGAGTCACTTCCCAGCACCACAACGGTGCAAAGGCCGCTTCTTTGCCCTGACGCAGCAAAATCGGCATGGCATGAAACAGCACTTCCCCTAACGGATAGTGGTAATACTGTGCAGCCCAGTTCAGCAGCGGCCACAGATCACCGGGAAAGAGAGTGTCATCATCCGGACAGGCAATGACCGGTTTGAGCTTTTCCGGGCTGAAGGTGCTGGTTTCCGTCAGTTCAGCCACAATGCCGACTGCCTGTTTCTGCCGTCCGAACGGCACAATCACCCGTGCCCCCGGTACCGGGCGGGGCATATCATCAGGCAGTAAATAGTCAAATGTTTGTGTCAGAGGTACTGGTAATATCACCCGGACGACTGTCATTATAATGTCCATCATCGGCAGAGCGCCGGCGTGTAAAAAATACACAGCGGCGGAAAAGGCGTAAAAGTGTCTGAATAATCACCGGATTTCAGCTTTTCCCCGGTAAAAACAGGGAAATTATCCGCAAAACGGGATCCAGAATACCACAAAAAGACAGCGGATTTCATTGCATGGTTCAGGGAATTTCTGTATGATCCGCCGCCTTTGGTAATTAAAATACCACCGATAACTTATCATCAACACGACGTGTGGTGTCCGGCAAAAAGGCCCGGATAGCGACACGGCCTTAACCGAGGTTTTCCCATGAAAAAAGGTATTCACCCAAACTACGCAGAAATCACTGCAACCTGCTCTTGCGGCAACGTAATGAAAATTAACTCTACCGTAGGTCACAACCTGAACCTGGACGTGTGCGGCGAATGCCACCCGTTCTACACCGGTAAACAGCGTGACGTTGCAAGCGGCGGCCGTGTTGATCGCTTCAACAAACGCTTCAGCGTTCCTTCTGCGAAGAAATAATGGCACTGCGCGGCATGCCGCGCTCTGTTCCATAAAAAACGCCCTGAATGAAAATATTTCACAGGGCGTTTTTTTATGTCTGTTTCCGGGTTGAGAAGTCGTATAACACGCGGATAAAACTCAATATTCCCACGTATCCGGGTCGACCCCATGCTGGCGCATAATTTCTTTTGCCACTTCCGGGATTTCATCACTGCGCTCTTTGCGCAGATCATCATCATCGGGCAGTGGCTGTCCGGTAAAAGCATGCAGAAATGCTTCACATAACAGTTCGCTATTGGTGGCATGACGCAGGTTATTCACCTGGCGGCGCGTGCGCTCATCCGTTAAAATTTTAAGTACTTTCAACGGGATAGAAACTGTAATCTTCTTTACCTGCTCACTTTTTTTGCCATGCTCAGCATAAGGGCTGATATATTCGCCGTTCCATTCAGCCATGGATTACCTTGTTATCTTAGTCAGTTTGAGGAGGAGCCGGGCACAGAAAAGTACCTGACTGATATCGGTATTATCCCACTTGTATATATAACCGTAAAGCAGGATGGATGTCCAGACATATTGACGGCTAAATGAACCGCGGATATGCTGATAACTCGTTCAGTTACTGACAGGGAAAGAGGTATGGCACGTAAACCCGCGACAGCGGCAATTCATAACGGACTCAATGAAGAGACCCAATTCGGCTGTGTCATACCGCCGGTGTATCTCTCATCGACCTATAATTTTCCGGCCTTTAACAGTCCGCGCGAACATGATTATTCACGGCGCGGCAACCCCGGGCGGGATATCACCGGGCGCACACTGGCTGAGCTGGAAGGCGGCGCCGGGGCGGTGGTGACCAGCAGCGGGATGTCAGCACTGCATCTGCTGTTTACCGTGTTTTTGTCACCGGGGGATGTGATTGTGGCCCCCCATGACTGCTACGGCGGCACTTACCGGCTGCTCGACAGTTGTCAGCAGCGCGGCCATTTTACTGTCCGCTTTGCGGATATGAATGATGAGGTGTCACTCAGTGCCGCGCTGGCGGAAAAACCGAAACTGGTGCTGATTGAAACACCGGGCAATCCGCTGCTGCGCATCACGGATATCGCGGCCGTCAGTGAAAAGGCACATCAGGCCGGGGCGCTGGTGGCGGCGGATAACACGTTTCTCAGTCCGGCATTACAGCAGCCGCTGGCGCTGGGGGCGGATTTTGTTATCCATTCCTGTACCAAATACCTGAACGGGCATTCCGATGTGGTCGCCGGTGTGGTGATCGCCGCAGATGCGGAGCACTGCGAAACACTGGTGTGGTGGGCGAATAATATCGGTGTGACACTGGGGGCGTTTGACAGCTATCTGCTGCTGCGCGGTATCCGCACTCTGATCCCGAGGATTACCCTACAGGAAAAAAATGCCGGAATTCTGGCGGATTATCTGGTGCGCCAGCCGCTGGTGAAAAAGGTGTATTATCCGGGACTGGCGACGCATCCCGGGCATGAACTGGCCGCAAAGCAGCAGAAAGGATTCGGCGCAATGCTCAGTTTTGACATTAATGGTGATGAAGCTGCAATTTCCCGCTTTTTATCTCACCTGTCTCTCTTTACACTAGCAGAGTCATTAGGCGGGGTGGAAACGCTGATTTCTCATGCCGCGACGATGACACATGCGGGAATGCCGGAGCAGGCGCGGCATGCAGCGGGAATTTCAGACAGCTTATTACGTATTTCTGCGGGGATTGAGGACAGCGGTGATTTGATTGCTGATCTGGATCGCGCATTTCAGTCAGTGACTAAGGGGTAAGGGTAATCATGAGTGCGTTGGCGATTGATGAAAAAGGGCGTCAGTTACATAAATTCGGCGGCAGCAGCCTGGCAGATGCAAAATGCTATCTGCGGGTGGCGAATATTATGGCGAACTACAGTGAGCCGGATGACCTGATGGTCGTGTCTGCCGCCGGCAGCACCACCAACCAGCTGATTAACTGGGTCAAACTGAGTCAGAGTGACCGCGCTGCCGCAGAGCAGGCACAACTGACCCTGCAACGCTATCAGACCGCCCTTATCAGTGATTTGCTGCCGGAGATTCAGGCCAATGTCCTGATCTTCCAGTTTAATGATGATATTCACCGCCTGGCGGAATTGCTGAAACACCCGCTGAATGATGTGATTTACGCGGAAGTGGTCGGCCACGGCGAGATCTGGTCTGCCCGTCTGATGGCGCAGGTGCTTCAGGAGCAGGGCATGGCGTCGCAGTGGCTGGATGCGCGCACATTCCTGTGCGCGGAGCGGGCGGCGCAGCCGGAAGTCGATACCGCGCGGTCTCAGCCGCTGCTGGCAGAGCTGCTGGTGCTGCATCCGGGCAAGCGCCTGGTGGTGACCGGGTTTATCTCCCGCAACGCTGCCGGGGAAACCGTGCTGCTCGGCCGTAACGGCAGTGACTATTCCGCCACTCAGGTCGGCGCGCTGGCCGGGGTGAAAAAAGTGACTATCTGGAGTGATGTCGCGGGGGTTTACAGCTCGGATCCGCGCAAAGTCAAAGATGCCTGTCTGCTGCCGCTGCTGCGTCTGGATGAAGCCAGTGAACTGGCTCGTCTGGCGGCACCGGTACTGCATACCCGCACCTTACAGCCGGTGTCCGTCAGTGATATCGATTTACAGCTGCGCTGCAGTTATCAGCCGGAACAGGGCTCGACAAAAATTGAGCGCGTGCTGGCATCCGGCACCGGGGCGAAGATTGTGACCAACCACGATGAGGTTTGTCTGATTGATATCCGCCTGCCGGCCGGGGATGATGCGAAGGCGCGTTATAAAAGTATTGATTTGCTGCTTAAACGCAGCCAGATCCGCCCGCTGGCGGTCGGTTTGCATAATGATGACAATCTTATTCAGCTCAGTTATACCGCCGAAGTGGCAGACAGCGCCCTGCACGTGCTGGAAAGCGCCGGACTGCCGGGCTCTCTGACACTGCGTGACGGCTTCTCGCTGGTGGCGCTGGTCGGGGCGGGGGTCTGTAAAAACCTCCTGCATTACCACCGTTTTTATCAGCAGCTCAAAGATCAGCCGGTGGAATTTATCTGGCAGGCCGAAGACGGCATCAGCCTGGTGGCTATTCTGCGTACCCGTCAGACCGGACACGTGATTCAGGGTCTGCACCAGAGCCTGTTCCGTGCGGAAAAACAGATCGGCCTGATGGTATTCGGCAAAGGCAATATCGGCAGCCGCTGGCTGGAGCTGTTTGCGCGTGAGCAGAGCAATCTCTCTGCCCGCAGCGGGTTTGAATTTGTTCTCGCCGGGGTGGCGGACAGCGAAAGAGCGCTGCTCAGTTACGACGGGCTGGATCCGAGCCGCGCACTGGCTTTCTTCAATGAGGAAGCCGAGCCGATCGCCGATGAGGACACTTTGTATCTGTGGATGCGCAACCATCCGTTTGATGACCTGGTGATTATCGACCTGACAGCCAGCAAAACCCTGGCGGAAAGCTACGCTGATTTTGCCGCGTACGGTTTCCATGTCATCAGTGCCAACAAAATTGCCGGGGCGGCAAAAACCCGCGATTACCGCCAGATCCGCGATGCGTTCCGCAAAACCGGACGCCACTGGCTGTACAACGCCACCGTCGGGGCGGGATTGCCGATCAACCACTGTGTGCGCGATCTGCATGAAAGCGGTGACAGCATTATTGCGATCAGCGGGATCTTCTCCGGCACACTCTCCTGGCTGTTCCTGCAATTCGACGGTACTGTACCGTTCAGCGAGCTGGTGGAACAGGCCTGGCAGCAGGGGCTGACCGAGCCGGATCCGCGTATTGATTTGTCCGGTCAGGATGTGATGCGCAAGCTGATTATTCTTGCCCGTGAAGCCGGGTATGAAATCGAACCGGAAGACGTCCGGGTGGAATCCCTGGTCCCGGAAGCGGCACAGGAAGGCACACCGGATCACTTCTTTGAGAATGTCACCGCGCTGAATGAACAGATGGCCTGCCGCCTGGAAGCCGCCCGGGAAATGGGCATGGTGCTGCGCTATGTGGCCCGCTTTGATGCCAACGGTAAAGCACGGGTCGGGGTGGAAGCTGTCCGGCCTGATCACCCGCTGGCCTCATTGCAGCCTGGTGATAACCTTTTTGCGGTGGAAAGCCGCTGGTATCGCGATAATCCGCTGGTGATACGCGGGCCGGGTGCCGGACGGGATGTCACAGCAGGGGCGATCCAGTCGGATTTAAACCGTCTGGTACAACTGCTGTAATGCATCGGATTGCGATGACTTACGGGGTTAAATTGTCTGAAACATCCTGTGAGCAGAACAAAAAATGACGATAACGGGAATTATCTTATTACGTTTATAGTACAGGGTTGGTATAAATAGCGCATGGTGATGTTTCAATGTGGATATATAACCATTATGGATGATGGCTGTGACAGGATGTCATGGTAAGGATATGCACCGGATGTGCTTTTTCTGACAGGAAGTCAGTCTGAGGACAGAAACAATCCCGGCGGGATGCAATTAACGGATTTAATTGCATCCCGTTACTATTTTCACTTCCCGCTGTTTTTATGCTGAGGGTTCCCTGTTACATTTTCCCGCTGAATTTTTCCCCGCCGGACTGAGGATTTTCCCTCAGGCTGAATCGTTACTATTTTTGCCTTAATTCGCGATATCTGTCTGTGACGTTTGTTTTTCCCTTTCATTATGCTGGCGGGACGGATTTTTACCCGATAATCCGGCATCTGCCTGTGCGCAACATGATGGCAGCACGGTAATTAAATCTGATAAAGTCCTTTCAAAGCGCGTTTTTTTTGATATGAATATAGGGCAGAGATAAATGCAAGGGAACGGCGTCACAAAATAAGAATTAATCCGTCGTATGAAATCACTAAGATGTACAGGACAGAGAACTGCCGGCTGAAAGTTCCTCACCGGCGGTCATAGGATTCTGCCGTCAATAAGGGTCAGGGGTCGTATGAATCAACAATATTCCGCAATGCGCAGTAACGTCAGTATGCTCGGGAAACTACTCGGAGACACGATCAAAGAGGCCCAGGGTGAACATATTCTCGAGAAAGTAGAATCCATCCGTAAGTTATCCAAAGCGTCACAGGCCGGTAATGAAATTCAGCGGCAGAAGCTGCTGATGACACTGCAAAATCTATCCAATGAAGAACTGCTGCCGGTTGCCCGCGCATTTAACCAGTTCCTGAATTTAACCAACGTGGCGGAGCAGTATCACAGCATTTCGCCGCACGGTGAGGCGGCCAGTAATCCGGTTGCCCTGGCGGCGCTGTTTGATCAGCTGAAAGCCAAAAACTTTACTAATGAAGAGATGCGCAAGGCCGTGGATGAGCTCTCCATTGAGCTGGTGCTGACCGCGCATCCGACCGAAATTGCCCGCCGTACCCTGATCCACAAACTGGTGGCGGTGAATACCTGTCTTGCACAGCTGGATCACGATGACCTGGCTGATTATGAACACGATCGTATTATGCGCCGTCTGCGTCAGCTGGTGGCACAGGCCTGGCACACTGATGAAATCCGCAAAGACCGTCCGACACCGCTTGATGAAGCGAAGTGGGGCTTTGCTGTGGTGGAAAACAGTCTGTGGGAAGGTGTTCCGGCGTTCCTGCGCGAGTTTAACGAGCAGCTCGAGGCCTCACTGGATTACAACCTGTCTGTGGAAGCCACACCGATCCGCTTTACCTCCTGGATGGGCGGTGACCGCGACGGTAACCCGAATGTCACGGCAGATATCACCCGGCGCGTGCTGACCCTCAGCCGCTGGAAGGCGGCTGATCTTTTCTATAATGACATTCAGGTGCTGGTCTCCGAGCTCTCCATGAGCGAGTGCACACCGGAGCTGCGTGAACGTGTGGGTGAGGATGCCGCCGAGCCGTACCGCGTCATCACCAAACAACTGCGCGCCCGTCTGAAAAGCACACTGGATTATCTGGAGCGCTGCCTGGCCGGTGAACCGGCTATCAAACCGGATAACCTGCTGACCGATAACGAAGAGTTATGGGAGCCGCTGTATCTTTGCTACCGCTCACTGGTTGAGTGCGGCATGAAGATTATTGCCAACGGCCAGCTGCTGGATACGCTGCGCCGTATCCGCTGCTTCGGTCTGCAGCTGGTGCGTATTGATGTGCGCCAGGAAAGCACCCGTCATACCGAAGCGCTGTCTGAACTGACTCAGTATCTCGGCCTCGGGGATTACGCCGCCTGGCCGGAAGAGGAAAAACAGGAATTCCTGCTGCGTGAACTCCAGTCAAAACGTCCGCTGGTGCCGCAGAACTGGGAGTGCAGTAATGAAACCCGCGAAGTTTTTGATACCTGCCGGGTGATTGCCGAATCACCGGAAAATTCTGTCGCCTCCTATGTGATTTCGATGGCAAAAGTGCCGTCGGATGTTCTGGCGGTCAAACTGCTGCTCAAAGAATCCGGCAGCCCGGTTACCCTGCCGGTCGCACCGCTGTTTGAAACCCTCGATGACCTTAATAACGCAGAGAGTGTCATCACCCGCCTGCTGAGCATCGACTGGTACCGTAATCTGATCAATGACCGTCAGATGGTGATGATCGGCTATTCCGACTCCGCCAAAGATGCCGGGGTGATGGCAGCGTCCTGGGCACAATACCGCGCCCAGGATGCTCTGATTAAAGTCTGCGCCCGTGAAGGTGTGACACTGACGCTGTTCCACGGACGCGGGGGCACCATCGGCCGTGGTGGTGCACCGGCACACGCTGCGTTGCTCTCACAGCCGCCGGGAAGCCTGAAAGGTGGCCTGCGTGTGACAGAACAGGGTGAGATGATCCGCTTTAAGTTTGGTCTGCCGCAGGTCACTATCAGCAGCCTGGCCATGTACGCCAGCGCCAGTCTGGAAGCCAATCTGCTGCCGCCGCCGGAACCGAAACCGGAGTGGGCAGCGATTATGGATCGCCTCTCTGATGTTTCCTGTGAGATGTACCGCGACTATGTCCGCGAACAGCCGGATTTTGTCCCGTATTTCCGTGCGGCCACCCCGGAGCAGGAGCTGGGTAAACTGCCGCTGGGCTCCCGTCCGGCAAAACGCCGTCCGACCGGTGGTGTGGAAACGCTTCGTGCGATTCCGTGGATTTTTGCCTGGTCGCAAAACCGTCTGATGCTGCCGGCCTGGCTGGGTGCGGGTGCGGCACTGAAAACTGCGGTGGATGAAGGCAACCGGGCCATGCTGGAAGTGATGTATTACCAGTGGCCATTCTTCAGAACCCGCATCGGCATGCTGGAAATGGTGTTCGCCAAAGTCGATTTATGGCTGGCGGAATACTATGACCAGCGTCTGGTGGAGCCGCGCCTGTGGCCGCTGGGGGCAAAACTGCGCGAACAGTTATCACAGGATATTAAGAGTGTCCTGATGATTTCCAAAGATGAGCAGTTAATGGCGGATCTGCCGTGGATTGCGGAATCTATTGCCCTGCGTAACGTGTATACCGATCCGCTGAACGTCCTGCAGGCCGAACTGCTGCACCGCTCACGCGAATGCGATCAGTCTGATCCGCAGGTAGAGCAGGCACTGATGGTCACTATCGCCGGTATTGCTGCCGGGATGCGTAACACCGGCTGATATTATCAGCACGTCTTTTTTACCCCGGATGGCCGCCTTTATCAGCGGCCATTTTTTTTGACATCCTTTTGCCGGAAAAGGGTTGTATATTATCTGATTTAATATTATATAATAATATATATTATTAATACATATAACTGAGGTGACTATGTCTTACTACAAAGATGTGATCAAAGATATCTCCGGCAACATGCAGGAATTACACAAAAATATTCCGGACGTGATGGGAGCATTTATGTCCGTCATGCAAAGCAGCACTGCTGACGGCGCACTGGATAAAAAGACCAAAGAATTGATTGCGGTGGCGATTGCCGTTGCCAACCGCTGTGACGGCTGCATTGGTTTTCATACCAAAACGCTGGTGGAGCTGGGGGTAACAGAGCAGGAATTATCAGAAGCCCTGGGTATTGCTATCGGCATGGGCGGCGGGCCGTCCGTAATGTATGCGGCGAATACATTAAAGGCATTTAAAGAGTTCTCATAAACGCGTCATCCTTCAGCCCGTGGCGGTGTTGGCTTCATTCATCGCCCGGGTCACATACTGATGTATGCTCCCCGGACTCTTCATTTTGCCGCCTTGCCGCAGACTGAATGATTTAGCGTTTAAAGCAGACAGTCATCCTTCAGTCCATGGCGGTGTTGGCTTCATTCATCGCCCGGGTCACATACTGATGTATGCTCCCCGGACTCTTCATTTTGCCGCCTTGC